>NZ_CP192697.1:0-1037500 GCF_021462805.2 Allorhizobium sp. Av2
ATGATCATGGCGGTTGCGTCCAGCACGGCGACTGAACAACAGGAGACGAATTTGCGCCCCGCCGATGAGACCATTGCCGAAGACGCGCGCGCCCTTTCAGCCCAGCTGAAGGCCATGCGGGAGCGGTTGTTTGCGCCAGCGTCGCGCAAAACCCTGCGGACTTTCACGTCCGGTGAGGCGGCGCGTCTCGTCGGAGTCTCGGATGGCTATTTGCGGCAATTGTCGCTTGCCGGTGAAGGGCCTGCGCCCGTCGTTGGGGCAGGGGGGCGTCGCTACTATTCGCTCTCTGATATTGACGCGCTGCGCCATTATCTGGCCGAGCAGGCGATGATAAAAGGCAATGTTTCCAAGGCTCGTTCCTATGTTAAATGGCGTGACGCCGAACGTGGCGAGCATTTGCAGATCATTTCCGTGACAAATTTCAAAGGCGGCTCCGGTAAAACCACCTCGGCGGTTCATCTTGCGCAATATCTGGCCATGACCGGACACCGGGTACTGGCTGTTGATCTCGATCCGCAGGCGTCGTTGTCTGCATTGTTCGGTTATCAGCCGGAACTCGATCTGGTTGGCAATGATACGATTTATGGCGCCATCCGCTATGACGATGAAGTCAGGCCGCTGCGGGAGATCATTCGCAAGACCTATTTTCACAATCTCGACCTGCTGCCCGGAAACCTGGAATTGCAGGAATTTGAGCATGTGACGCCGCGTGCCTTGGCGGAACGAAAGACGGGCGATGCCAAGAGCCTGTTTTTCGCCCGAGTGCAGAATGCCTTGCACAGCGTGGCAGATGATTATGATGTCGTGGTCATCGACTGCCCGCCGCAGCTTGGATATCTGACATTGTCGGCGCTTTGCGCATCGACATCGGTGATTGTCACCGTGCATCCGCAGATGCTGGATGTGGCGTCCATGAGCCAGTTCCTGTTCATGACATCGGATCTTCTCGGTGTCGTGCGCGAAGCAGGCGGCACACTGAATTTCGACTTTCTACGCTATCTCGTCACCCGGTTTGAGCCGAATGATGGTCCTCAGGCGCAAATTGTCGGTTTTCTGCGGTCGCTGTTCGGGGAACGGGTATTGACCTCGCCGATGGTTAAATCCACGGCAATTTCCGATGCCGGATTGACCAAACAGACGCTTTACGAAGTTGGCCGCGAAAATTTCAGCCGTGGCACGTACGACAGGGCGATTGAAGCGCTGGAATCAGTAAATGCCGAAATCGAACAGTTGATCCACACGGCGTGGGGACGCAAAGAATGATTGGAAAAAACCGAAAAAGCGAGTTGCGCGCGCTGTTTTCCGATCCAGGATCGGGGGCACGTCCAGATATTGTGGAACCCTCTGTTTCGCAACCAACGGTGCCCGGCGAACCGCGTAGCGCAGATACTGTTGAAGAACAGAGCCCTGCAGCACCAGTGGCGCGTGCAGCCTCAGGCGCGATAAAGGCAATGGGATTGACCTTGTCCTCTATCACCAGAGAGGCGGAAGAAGCGCGTGCTTTGCGTCAGGCGATTGATGAGGGCGAAAGGGTCATTTCCCTTGCTACGGATAAGATTGATGCGTCCTTCGTTTCAGATCGCTTGAGTGATGAGGAAAGAGACGATCCAGATTTCGTCGCGCTGGTTACCAGCATGCGCGAGAGTGGCCAGCAGGTTCCGATCCTGGTGCGTCGGCATCCCGTTGACGCCGACCGCTATCAGGTTGCCTATGGTCACCGGCGTTTAAGTGCTGCAAAGCGCCTCGGCATTGCCGTCAAGGCGCTTATCCGGCCCTTGAGCGACGACGAGCTTGTGCTGGCTCAAGGCAAGGAAAATGCCGAGCGACGCAATCTCACCTTCATCGAGCGTGCCTTGTTTGCCAAGGCATTGGCCGATCGTGGGTTTGATCGTAAAGTCATCGGCGAGGCGCTTTCGGTGCAAAAAAGCGAGCTGTCGCGACTTATCCAGGTGGCAGAGAGTGTCCCTGAGCGCTTTGCTCGCGCCGTTGGCCCTGCTCCGAAGGCAGGACGCGAGAGGTGGATGGCACTTGGCCAATTGCTCTCGAGCGAGCAGGGGCAGGTGAAAGCGGCTGGTTTGGTGTCTACAGACGGATTTCGGATCGCAGCCACCGATGAACGGTTTCAAAAACTATTCGATACGCTGTCCGGCAAGGCTCCTGTGGAGCGTCCGGAACCGGAAGACATCAGGGGACCTGATGGCCGTGTCTTCGCCCGTATCGGACGGCAGGGGCGGCGGCTGAAGATTGAATTTCTGGCGGAAGCCAATCCGGGGTTTGTCGATCAGTTCGAAGCGCGTCTGGCGGCTGCTTATGCGGCCTATTTGGACGGCGAACACGACTGAAATCGGTTTGCATCCGGCTTTTGCTGGGTGCTGTAGACCTGCATTTTGCAGGATTATTGCGTGCCTCTTAAATTCCAGGGGATTTAAGAGGACACTACGCAGAGGTTATAACGGGTTATGGCGCGTTGTGTTTTATCGAACGCAAGCGCCGTAAAGTGCAACGAGAAGGAAGCAATACGAGACAAGAAAAAAGGCCCCAAAACGTCACCATTTCGGAAGCCCTCTTCTATGTAGCAATGCAAGAGAATCACTTCTGGCCATAAAAGTCAAGACATGACCGCATATTCGTGGGTCATGATGTATCTTTTTGTGTCTTGATTTTGCGGCGCTGGCAGCAGTGCCAGGCCATAATGGTGCTTAAACAAAATGATGGAATGGTATCGACCACAATGCGGGCGATGCTTGCGGCTTTGTGCATTTTATCAAATGCATATTTACAGCGCCGTGCGTTTTAGAAAACGCAGAAAGGAGGCTGTAACACTTTAATCTGCGGCATAATTTTCTCCTTCAATCGATTCCGATTGAAGGAATTATGCAGTAGGTGCCGTAAGCTTTAGATCTGCCGCATAATTTGCTCCTTACGTCGGGTCCGATTTAGGGAGTTATGCAATAGATCGACCGTTGCGTAATATGCTGAATTCCTCGGATTTCAGATAGCAAACCTGTGGATTCTATAAGAGATAAGATTGGCCTTTAAATGGCGCTTTATCGCGCAGGAAACGGTCAATTTTGCTTATACGCCTCGTTCGTTGTCGATACTTTGGTGAGTTCACTGGTCTTGGATCATTCAGATACCAAGCAATGAATTCATGCGCCGACGGTATTCTTGCGATTTTTTCAATCGGATGCCGTATCACGTCAACCTGCTGCGAAATAGTCTCCTTGCTTGTGTTTCAAGTTAGGAATTGCGTAGTCGATTGATGGATTGCCGAAGAAGAGAACGGACTTAAAGCCATTCTATTCCGGTGATCGTTCACCCGTCCTGTCGGGTTGATTGAGTGTCAGTGGTTGTCATTTGGGCCTGCTTGTCTCCTTGTAGAGGGGACGCGACATGATGGAACGAGCTGCAACAACGCCCTTTGGCGGCGGACGGATGTCCGGTCGCGTCCTGGCGCGACAAGCACGCATTGGCGAACGCCAAGCGGAACTGCGGCAAACCGAAGGCACAAACTCTTCTGGTCGCGCTGACAAATGGCAATTGCTTCGCGCCTTAACGGAGGCGCGTGCTGTCTATGGTCTGGGTGACCGGACGATTTGCCTGCTTGAAGCGCTTGTCAGCTTCACCACCGAGCGCGAACTGGATGGCCGGGAGCCGGTTATCGTCTTTCCATCCAACCGGGAATTGGCTTTTCGAGCAAGAGGAATGGCGCCAGCGACCATACGCAGGCACTTGGCCTGCCTTGTCGAGGCAGGCATGATCTTTCGGCGTGATAGTGCCAATGGCAAGCGCTATTGCCGCAGAGACGAAACTGGAGAAGTCGAGGATGCATTCGGCTTCGATCTAGCACCGTTTGTGCTGAAAGCAGAAGAAATCTACAGCGCAGCCGAGAGCGCCCGTGCTGAAGCCAAGCAGTTCCGTGCCTTGCGAGGAGAAGTCACCGTTCTATCCCGCGACATTTCCAAGATAATCACTCTCGCGCTTGAAGAGGGGCGAGCAGGGGACTGGGAAAGCTATTTGCTTCGCTATCAGACTTTTTGCAAAACACGCACAAGAATGAAATTCAGCAGCGATATGCAAACATTGGCGCAAGAGCTGCGTGAACTGCTGTCACAGGTGGAAAACGATTATCTTTCAAGCCTTTCTGAAGAAGAAATGAGCGGCAATGAACATCAAAATGACTGCCACCAACAGAATTCAAAATCAGAACTACAATTTGATAAAAACGGCTATGAGCATAAAACAGCAGAGCCGGCATCACCTACCCACGATCAGCGCAGATTGGCTGTAAGCCTGAAAAGGTTGAAAACGCTTTGCCCGCAAATCAACGACTACGCTAAAGATGGGATTTCCGAATGGAATGACTTGATCAGGGCAGCTGACACTGTGCGGACGATGCTGGGCATCTCCCCTGATGCATGGTTGAAGGCGAAACAAGCAATGGGTGAACAGGCCGCTGCAATTACCGTCGCTGTTATGCTTGAGCGAGCCGAAGCAATTCGTTCCGCAGGTGGTTATCTTCGGACATTGACCGAAAAGGCTGAGCAAGGGCAGTTCAGCGTTTATCCCATGCTTCAAGCGCTCGAGAAAAACCTGCCGCGGAGCAAATCGTAAAGCTTGATGGCGTTGAAGAAAATCTGAATTGGCTGGTGCCACTGGAACTTTGTTTACGTCGCATCCATTGAAGATCAGGTTTCTTCGGCTTCTCCACTGACCCTGGAATTTTGCCAGATCGAGGCGGAACAAATATCACTGCAATGCGTTTGTCTACGACGTGAAACCTTTTGGTCCTGAAGCGTGAGTAGACAACTCTGTCCGTGAAAACGGACGTAACGATGCAGCAGGCAATTGGAGCGTAATTCGGGTACGCGTTCATCCGGCTGGGATAAAGAAATATGCAGGGTTTCGAGAAGGCCAGCAGCCATCACCGCAATGGATCGGATCAGGTGATCAGAGTAGGTCATAATGCCTGGAAGACGGGTGTTGCATCTAAAGCGGGATTTCTGATCGATGGTGCGCAATATTTTCGTGCGCTTGCGGATGCTCTGTCCCGTGCTCAGGAACAGATATTCATCATCGGGTGGGACTTTAACCCTGACATCCAGCTTATACCGGAAGATCAAGCTTCACCCACATTGGGTGAGTTCCTCCTTTCGCTTGTCGACAACAATAGCCGTCTTTCCATTCACATTCTTGTCTGGGCGATGGGCCCTATCTATTCTGGAAAATCACTGCGCATGCTCGGGAAAACCGAACTTAAAGTGCATCCGAGGATCGATTTGCGGCTCGATACGCGGCATGCCGTTCGAGGTTCTCATCATCAGAAAATGGTGGTTATTGACGATGCTCTGGCGTTTATTGGCGGCATCGATCTTACGGCCAAGCGGTGGGATACGCCCGAGCACCGGGCCGATCAACCTTTACGTCGCACGCCTAAAGGCGAACGGTATGAGCCGGTTCACGATGTCCAGATGGCTGTTGACGGCGAAGCAGCCGAAGTAGCGGCTGAAATCGCCAGGCGCCGGTGGTGGCAGGCGACGGGTGAAGATCTGGTGCGTCCACGCTGCTATTTTCATTCTTTTCCGCCGGCTGCACGTTATGTCTTGAGCAATTGTGACATCGCTTTTGCGCGAACCGAACCGGCAATTCGTAGAAGCACATCCGTTCGGGAGACGCTCCAACTCACCCTTGATTGCCTGTCTAGGGCTGAGAGCCTTATCTATATAGAAAGCCAATATTTTGCATCGAAAGATGTCGCCGATCTTTTGGCGGCTCGACTGAGTGAGCCGGATGGTCCTGAGGTTGTGTTGATCTCGACGCTGAATTCGCATGGATTTCTCGAGAGAAAAGTACTCGGGGAAAATCGAGACCGAATGATCCGCAAGCTTAGACAAGCTGATCGGTTTGGTCGGTTTCGTGCTTTCTATCCAGTTGTCCCGGATGAGAGCCGTGATGATAATTGCGAGGAAGTTCTGGTCCATGCCAAGTTGATTATCGTCGATGATGTTTTCATTCGCGTCGGGTCGTCGAATCTGAACCAGAGGTCGGTCGGCCTTGATACGGAACTTGATGTCGCCATCGAAATGCATAGCGACAAAGAACGACAGATCTTGACCGACATGCGAAATGGCCTGCTTGGTGAGCATCTTGGTCTGCCGAGTGCTGATTTGGCAAAAGCGCAGGACGAGGCTGGATCATTGGTGCGCGCCTTGGATCGAGTGAACGTCGGGGCGCGTGGACTGCGATCTTTTCCGGTAGGCGACGAGCATGGCAAGACAAGCTTGCATTTTGCAACAGGAATTGTTGACCCTAAAGCACCCTGGTGGCCTTTGCAGTTGGTTTCTATTCCATTTTCAATGCTGAGGAAAATCCGGAGCATGGCAATGTCGAAGGCGGGACTGAGCCGGGCCGATGGGCCGCAGCGGCGGATGTCTGCCAACAACAGTTGAACTATATTGTAGAGCCCCACGGAGAGCCCTTGTGATTGGTAAATCACAAGGGCTTTTTCTATGGCGAGGGTCGGTATTCTTATGAATGCAGCATATGACGTCGTCAAAGAGTTGCTGGCTTCACGGTCTCATTTGACGAGGAATTATCCCGGCTTTCGCGGCGCGAATAATACAATTCACTTATGGCAAAGACCGGGATGCCGATTGCCAGGGGGATGAAAAAATACACAACGCGAAATGCAATGAGCGCGCCGATCGATGCGTCTTTGCCCATGATGAACGAGATGGTCGCTTCCATTACACCGAGTCCGCCGGGAACATGGGCAACCAGCGCCGAGAGGTTGGCCATGACATAAGCAGTTGTCGTTTCGAAAAAACCAGCGGAAGATTTTGCCAACCAGAAGAGACAAGCGGCGACTGCAGTGAAATTGGCAATGCCAACTGCGACCTGGGCAAGAGCTATGGGCAATGTTGGCAGTGAGAAACGCCATTTGTATATGCGTATTTCGCCGCGCAGCCAGGTTGAGGTCAGGAGATAGATACCAATTGCAGCCAGGCATGCAAATCCAATCAGTCGAGCGGCCAAGCTCCCCATGCCGCCGAGCTTGGCCGCACTCTGCGGAAACAAGGCAAGGCAAATGCCAGCCAATCCTATCAAGCCGATTCCGACGGTTGCGCCGCAAAAGAGAATGATTTTGGCAACTTCTTCGTTTTTCAATCCCCAGCGCCGATAATATCGATAGCGGACCGCTCCGCTGGACAGCGCAGCCAAGCCGACATTATGTCCGATGGAAAGGCTGACAAAAGACGCGACTGCGGCTTTGCGCCAGGACAATCGAGAACCAGCATAGAGGATGCCAAGATAGTCGAAGCCAGTCAGACAAAGATAGGAGACGGCACAAAAAAATAATGACAGAGCAAAACCTGTCCAAGGGATTGCAGACAATGACATTTCGATATCGATGAGGGAGAATTTGCTCAGCGCCCGGTAGCTCAGCCAGAGGGCTATTGCTGTCGCAGCAAGGAAAATGCCATTCAACAAAATCTTCTTTTGCATCAAATCCGTTCCGAGGTTGTTCTTCGTACAGGGAACGATTTCCCGCCTAAGGTGTTCCCTCGCAATGAGCTCCATATTTCGTCTCCTTACCTACAATATTCATAGCTGTATCGGCACAGACAGAAGACTTGATCCGGCCAGAATTGCCGAAGTGATCGCAGCCACCCAAGCAGATATTGTCTGCCTTCAGGAAGTGGATGTCGGCCGAAACCGAACCTCAAGAATTGATCAAGCGGACGTGATCGCTGGCTATCTCACCATGCAATCACATTTTCATTCCGCCTTGAATGTTGCTGAGGAGCGATATGGCGATGCACTTTTGACCAGGTTCCCGACCCGCATCGTCCAGCAGGGCATGTTGCCATCACGCGGTGAGCAAAGGGGCGCTCTGTTGGTAGAGGTATCGATTGGAGAAATTTCTGTTAACGTATGCGTGACACATTTCGGCTTACGGGCAGGTGAGCGAGCAGAGCAGGCAAGGGCGCTTTTGGGCGTGGAATGGCTCGGACCCTTGCTGGAAGCAGATGCTCCTATTTTGGTCGCAGCCGACTTGAATGCAGTCCCGAATTCAAAAGCTTTCAAACTCCTGACGGCAAGATTGGCCGATGCCACGAAAGCTAACCTCAATTCCAATAATCTCAGTCGACCGAGGCCGACATTTCCATCGCGGTTTCCATTCCTGCGGCTGGACCATGTTCTGACATCAGGTGGATTGAATATCCTTGACGCACGGGTCATCGACACACCTTTGGCACGTCAAGCGTCCGATCATCTGCCGCTCCTTGTTACGATGCAAATTTGATTGCGCGTCGAATAATGCTCACATAGTTCCATAATGTTGATTATCAATATTTACGATGTAGCTGGGGTTCATCTGGGAAATTGAGCGTCGCCTGATAATTTTGGACTAGCGTCAGCCATTCTTGGACTGTGCAGTTATAATATTGGACTCTCGCCCTGTCTTAGGAGCCTGACGTGTCGACGTCCCCTTTTCAGAGACAGCACGTCAAATAAATGCAGTTTTGTTGATATTTCTTCGAGCGTATAACGTCAGTTGGTGCGCATTGTTGCGCGTGTATATTTTTAGTATAGCTAAGTATCTTTCTGAACGAAAATATCTTTCGCATTGTCAACAATTGGAGCCTTGTCATTTTAGGTCAAGGACGAGCGCTTGCAAGGACCTAATCCTGCTGGATGCCTCGGGTTTCCATCTATAGCGCCTGACATTTCATTTGTTTCAGCGCTCAAATACCATGAACAACGACTGGGCATCGCTTGGTGCGCACCAACATGGTGCGCACCAAGCGATGCTGTACCAAGTGCAGGCGATGACAACCTGGATCCGGGGTTTTCTAGCATTCTCAACGTCAATTTAGACTGGAACGTTGTCAGCATTCCGCGGCACCTTTGCACAACACTGTTTGGTGTTCTGGTTCGTGTTGCTGCCGGCGTCGAAGCGACCGACCATGGAATCACGGTTGAGACAAGATTAGCGTACGGAGGCGATATGACGGCGTTGGGTCAGGACGAACGTGATGTACTGGTGGTTAAGCTACAACAAGCCTTCTCTAAGATTTCTCCAAAAGAAGACATGGCCGCCTCCCTTTTGGGGGCAATTCCTCAAATCATCACAATGGTAGCCACCGGAAAGGGATGTGAAGAGCTTGAGTTGCGCTGCTACGAATCCAAGCTGTTTCGTTCAAAGCTGTTGCTGCTTGTTTCGGTAGCCAAGCAATACCTAATCAGGCGCGAGTTGATGGCCCTGGAGGAATCTCTTTCCACCGCTACATCAACTCTGTGTCGAGTCCCCTCTCCTCTGCTCTTCGACAGACTGGCGGAAATACAGTCCCGGATAGTTTCATGGAAGAGGCCCTTTAGCGAATTGTTGACGTGTCCCACGTTAGACGAAGCAACCTCAAGGAGTGCTTGTCTTAATGGATACCGTGGAATTTCTGAGAACTTACGATGGCAATGATGCGGAGCCAGCGAGAACCCGCTACAGGGAGCTGGTGGGCCGCGCCGACGCCGATTTCGAGGTTCTCGACGAACTAACCTACAACGACCGCGAAATGCTGCTCGATGATATCGCCCAGACTCTCGTTCTCGCGGAGAGGATCGCCTACAGGTTTCAGGCTATAAACAGGACGAGGCTATACGATGGCGCGATCTTCATCGAAGATGATGACCAGAGTCGATAATCTCTCCGGTTGGAAAGGTATCCACTCGAGAGGACTGGAAAGACCAGGAGATGCCGATGGTGACCCGGTGGCTGTCGGAACACTACCCTTCACTTGACGGGCGCTCGAGCCTTTCGACAGAGCAATAGACAGCACGCGGTTCCGACGGCCTCGCTAACGACGCTTGGAAGGCCATCGGGCGGAGTTATTAACAGACCGCTCGCTCGAAGGACCCGTTGGCGGCGGTTGAAGAAGTCCGCCGTCAACTTTTGCCTTCCTTGGCACGGGCTTATCCGGGTCCGATCGGAGTTTTTACCCATTGATCCGAAGTAGCTTGGAATCTTCATCAAGCGCGTCCAGCACCTCCTCTCCCGAAAGTTCGAGCCCTGCCACCAATCCATCGACCAGCCTCTCGCACGCCGGACGATGCCGCTCCAGGATTTCCGTGGCGCGCTCAAGCTGCGCCCGCAGGACTTTGTCGGCCCTGGCGAGAACGCTTCGATCCATCCGACTGATGTCGATCATCTGTGCTTCTGAGATGTCGCCGAGCGAAGCCAGGCCATCGCCCATGCCAAAAGACCGGTCTAGCAGAATTGCGGTGCGGGTCGCGTCGTACAGATCTGAACCCCGGCCGCCGGCTACTCCATCATCATGACACCCCAGCAGCAACTTCTCCGCCGCCATGCCTCCGAGGCCCATGGCGATGGCATCGAGATAGTGCGCCTTCGTCCGACGTGCCCAGGGACGGCGTCCGAATGTCGCCTTGCCGACGGGCTGGTTCTGCGTTGTCAGTAGGATCCTTGATGAAATCTCCACGCTGACCAGTTCCATGCCGAGAACGACTCCGACCACCGCATGGCCGATCTCGTGAACCGCATTCACCCTCATCGTCTCCGCAGGGATCTGCGCCGGGATCGGAAGGTGCAGGAGGACGTCCGCCACCGTAACGGGCCTTCGAAGCCCCCTTGCCCGGCGGCGGGCGTTACGGACGATCTTCTGGATGTCGGCGCCGGAGGCTCCCTGCGACAGCTCTGCAAAGGACTCGCAGCGGCCTTCGTCGAACGCGCCCAGCAAGTGCATTCTGAAGATGGCAGCACGAGCGCGAAGATCCGGAAGCGGAATCCTGACGTGTCGATCGAGGCGACCCGAACGTAAGATGGCCTCATCGATGTTATCCGGATGGTTGGAAGCGGCAACGACAATGACCCCTTCCCGCCCCTCGAGACCATCGAGCGACTCCAGTAGTCCGGTGATCGCCTTCATGTCGTAGGACGCGTTGCTGCTGTTGGTGCGTTCCCGTGATCCGAACGCATCGATCTCGTCGAGGAACAGGATTGAGGGCGCCGAATTCTTCGCGTCACGGAAGCTTTTGTGCATGGCTTTCAGGAAGTCGTTGAGATTGCCCTTCGCCTGCCATCGGGCGTAAGATGTGGCGAAGAGTGTCGCGTTGCAGGATGCTGCCAGGGCTTTCGCGAAGATCGTTTTCCCCGTGCCAGGTGGCCCAGACAAGAGCACACCGCGGTCGACGTCGTCCCAAGTGATCTTTCCGGCTCGCCAGTCTTCGAGATCCCGAGCGAGATCGAGGCCCCAGACCTTGGCATCGCCGTAGCCTTCCATATCTTCCAGTCTGATATCGGCAAGGACCTCGCCAGACCGAGTTGGTGCGCTTGGTACACTTGGTGCGCCTGCCCGCACCATCTTTTCGATGATGCCAAGAACGCGCGGCATTGGTCGGCCCCATGTCATCGCAAGCTTGAGCCGCCGCCAGTCGCACTTGATCAAGGCATCTGCCTGGTCGTCGGTGACCGTGGTCTTGTAGCCCCATCTGACGACCCCACGCACCTGGCGGATGTCGGGTGGCTCGACTTTGACGACGATGTCGAGGGCGTAGCGGAGATCTTCCGGGATGGCCTCCGCGGATCGGAAGAAGATGATGGTCTGCTTGTGCTGCAGCAAGTCCATCACGGCTTCGATATGATCGTTCGAACGGGTCTCATCGAAGATCTTAACGTGCTCCTGGTAGCGGTAGTCCGACTTCCTGTCGATGAACATGACCGCCGCCTGCACGTAGCTGGTCTTGCGTTCCCAGTTCTCGAGAACGAGTCCGATGGCGAAATGCGGGACGCGTCTGTATGGCCGGATGGCGCGGCTGATGCTTGAATAGGCGAGAAATTCCGGCAGCGAGAAGCCTGCCCGGTCGCGAAGTACGTTTTTCATTGTGTGATCCCGGATTAAAGATGATGCGGCGGTCGGCGCTCATGCGCGCGTTGCGTCATCCTCGTATCCGGCGAACCTGGCTCTCCGGGCTCAGCAGGTCGTCATCGAGATCGACCTCCAGGAATCCTTGAAGGATCAGCGACGCCAGTGTCGGCATCGGTCGTCCTTCCTGGATGGCCGACAGGCATTCCGCGATGGTGAGCGATCCCATTTCCTCGAGGCCGGCGAGCAGACGAATCCTGTCCCCGAGAGGCGGCCGATAGAATCCGTACCGGAGGAGGTCCTTGGCATTCCGGAGGCGGAAGCTGTCTGCGAAGTCGATCATGGCAACGGATCGGTATCGATGACCGATGGATTCGATCTCGGCGGACAGCCAGATCGGCGGCATCGGTTCCTCCTGGCCGACGTCGATCAGGAAGGATCCGCCCTCTGTGAGGACGACGAAATCGACCTTGTATTCGTCGTCGCCGTTCCGTAGCAGCGGCGGTGCCGTGCTCCATCGGGCAACATCGGGGTCGAGATCGAGCAGGCAGGCGAAGTCCCTTGCCTGCTGCGATCGAAATTGTGCACGGCCATCGCACTTGATGGTCGCCATCGGTGTGTAAATCGGTGAAAGCGTGACCTTGTGCGGGACGGCATCGTCCCTTCGGTCATCTGAAACTACCTTCATGGCATCCCTCGTAATCGAAACGCAGAACAGGGCGACACCGGACTAGCCGGAGTGCGTCAGCGTATTCGTAGCGAGTGGTGCGCGGGCGTGTTCATGGGCGGGAACGAATACAGAACATGCCGGAGGGCGTCAAGGGGTATGAGGAAGTGGTGTGCCGCCGTGCTTCGATTCCCGGAGCACGGAATGGTCGCAACAACCGTTAAGGAAATCGTCGCGACCATCAAAGAGGGGTGAAATGCCTTGATATCACCTCACGGCAGATCTTGCCCTCTGCAACACGACCAAAGGTCTACGCGAAAGTTCAAAGCTGTCCACGGCAACGTAATTTCGATCTAGTCCCAACTGTGAAAACAGTACCGTCGTATCCCACAGTGGGTGAACTACCACGCCCCACTTTGTATGCCGCTCATCGAGGGAGAATACAGCGATGTCCGGCCTCCCCTCGATGTTTGATACCGTGTTGCCTGGGATGAAGGTTTTCGCCTGCTGCGCCAGATCGTAGCTGGTCAGTCCCCATTCGCATAGTTCGAAGTACCGGGTGTCACCATCGAAGGCGCACTGATACGTCGGATCCGATATCGCCCTGAGGTACGAGAGGCCGAGCCTCCAATCAAGAAGGCCGTGGAAGTTGCGGTTGTTATACCGCTGTACGCATCGGTAACACGACGATCCGCACCGTCCCATATGCTCCACACTACCTACGGCCGTTCGGGGCCATTTCGATGGCTCATCGAGTATGCTTTTGATTAGCCCCGAAACCGGAATGGTGCTGCCATCGAGGAGATGTCGGCAAAATCCTGAGCCGTTGGGCAACGCATCCGCGATCTGCAGATACGGCAGACGCTCTCCTGACGGGGTCATCATGATGTTGGGAGCCAGTGCGTCGAACTCTTCTGGTGCAATATCGAGATCCAACGCAGCCCGCTGGACCAACAGCTCAGTTGCCGAAATCGCCGCTGCGCGGACACTGGTTCGAGTTGGATCGCGGCGCCCCATCGAGAGACCGACATCCATATCAAGAAGGCGTAGGTTCGGGTTCAGCCTAACTGGGCTGATCTGCAGGGAGTTCGTTATCTTGGTCGAAGCAAGCCAAGCAGTGACGGGTTCTTTGTTCTCTAACTTGAAGCGGCCATCCTCATCCTTATCCTCTGCCAGCACCTCCGTGCTTATGGCCTGCCCGGCCATTTTCAATAAAGGTTTTGACTTGCTCCACCAGGCAATCCTCTTGGCGCTGGTGTCGGTTGCCTCTTGGATCTCAAACCCTGTGAACTCATTCTCATCCCTGAAGCCAGGGTTGACGAGGAAAATTTCAGACTGTTCCGCGAAGTTGACCTGCAAGTTCTCGTCGGTCTTGCGCTGTTCGACCTTTCCCATGCTTGCCAGTGTCATTCTCTGCCCGACCTTTCCCGACAGGTTCTCGTCAGTCGGACGGAACTCTGTTCGATAGGCCGCGGGCGTTACACATCGAATGCCCAGATCTGTCGCCTGATCACCGCACGACTGGCAAGTTTTCGTCTCGTCTCCTCCTCGGCTCCACGCCCCACATCCACCGCAGAAGCGCAGTCGGAAGTCGTCCTTCCACCACTCGCCAAATGGCACTACTGGAGCGTTGAAGTCGGTCGCGTGCTCGTGGATGTCCGGGAGAACCCCGGTGAAGCCAATGCAGCGATGGCGCAATTTCTCCCGGGTTCGGACGCTACCGGGTGCGAAGTCAAAGATCGCCATGTCTTGGTCACGGTCGATCGTGTCCCATTCCGGCTCGAATCCACCTTTCTGTTTCTTTAAGTCGACGTAGAGGTTTCGCGTCCGGGTAGGCATGCCATATAACGGTACCATTCCCCGTTCCGCGAGGGCGGCCGCGATGCCGACGCTTTGCAGGCTGAACTCCGCTCTTAGGCCCTCGATTGCCGCAAGTACGGTTTCGGCAGTGACGGCCGACGCGAGCTTGCCTATTTCGCAGCCAGAGACGTCGGCGAGGATTTTGGCAAGTCGTAAACGACGTTGATCAGTTTGCGCCAGCGCATTTGCCAAAGCGCGCGGCCAATCGCGATCGTCGCGGAAGTACTCGTTACAGTAGAGGAATTCCCCGTGGATGTCTCCGGGGACGACATCATCGCCAGCCCAGTCCCCGTCCGCGTTTTCCCTCAACAGCTCGAAAGCCTCAACTAGCCAGAATTTCCTCAGCAGCCGCGATGGAATATCTATGAGACCCGTGGTTATGAAGGGCGGAGGCGGGGCAGATCCGGTGATCTCGATAGGGTTATGGAAATAATGGATGTCATGGCTCTTGCTTCTGCAGACAGTCAATACCGTGGAGAACGCTTGGCCTCTTCGGCCTGCTCGACCAACGCGCTGCTGATAGTTGAACCGCTGGGGTGGCATGTTGCCCTGGTAGACAGCCTGAAGCGATCCGATATCGACGCCAACTTCCATGGTGGTCGTCACTGACAGCAGATCGATCGTATCGAACAGCTTTCGCCACTCGAAGTCCTCGGCGGTTTCTCCATCGCCCCTAACGAATACGCCTTTGAATTGCTGGAGGCGCTCGGCAGGGTCGTTGGTCTGACCTGTCAGTTCCTCGCATTTGAGCCGGAACAGCGGTTCGTCACCGCCTACCGAGCGGATTACTCTTCGGCCTAGAAAATTTCCGCGCGCTATCGTTGATGCAGTGAGATCCTCCGGTCGGGTAAGGGTTTCGCCGCATCTTGTGCATTTTCCAAACCCCTCGTGCAGGTGTACTCGTCCACAGCGTTCACAACGCCAGGCCTTCCCTGAGGGAGGGGCTGCACGGAAGTGCAGCATGCTGATGTCAATTGATCCAGCAGCACGGGTCTGTTTAAGAGTGGTACGTAGCCTGTTGAGGAAGTCGTCACACTCCTTCTCGGGGTGCTGGAAGATCTTCGAGAGGAGGCGGCGCATTCGACTTTCTGGGCCGCCCAGCATGTCGAAGGCAGTGCGCCAGTCTGTTCGAGCCTCCTCCTGGAACTGGTTTGGGGTTATGCGATACGCGTCTGCGAATATTCGGAGCATCGCATCGTCGCGCGACTTCTCCGGGGTGTATTCCACTGGTCCGTAGAAGCTGGGCCATCCAAGTCCGGTTTCCTCTAGTGCGAAGTAGGTCTTGCTGAATAGCAAGTCTGTAGCCTCTGGAGGCTGACCTTCCTGCACCTTTTCGCGAGCCCGGTTAATCAACGTAACCTTCTCGACAAGATGCTCCTGCTTCCAGGAAACCCGCTTTTCTGTCCGGTCGAAAAACTCGAACCACGGCTTGTTCTTTACGCGGGTATGGATGGTGTCGGCCCCTTCTACGGGGGTCGAGCCCAGCTTCATCAGCTCTGACAGTATCGGTCGGGCATCATAGCCGACGCTTTCGCGAGCAAATTCGAATAGTTGGTTTAGGGGAACGCTAGGTGGATGTCCGGCCGCCGCCTTTCGTCTCTTTAGGGCTGTTTCCCTAGGCACGAGGTGGTCATAATCCTCGTCCGCGTTCTGCAGCTCATTGATGGTGGCCTTCAGTTGTGCGAGTTCCGCCGCGTCCTCATCACTGAAACCGAGGTCGTTTGCCATCCGTGTTGCTGCGGTTACAAGAATTTCCCGTCTGAGGTCGCGCTGGTGCTGTACCTCGACATCAAGAGCCAATGTGGCTGCGTCCTCACGGCTGTCGGAGAACGCCACCAGCTTGCCGTCTCCACCCTGAGACTTGAGTGCGGCGACCAGCTCGGTTGCCAATAGCTGGGAGGTCTTGCCGAAACCGGTCCTGAAACTTCGGATCGGCGAAAGGCGGCCCTCACGCTTCTTGGAATTCGGCTGCCGATATCGGCCGGAATAGTCAGTGCCGCACTTTGCACAGCAGTATGGAACGGCAGTGCCATCATGTTCCATGGTTCGTGGATGGAACTTGTCGTCGCGCGCCCATCTTAAGAGATATCCTGAAACGCTATCATCTTGTGCAGTCTCGCTCACGATGCCTGTACGAGGATCCAGGAAGCCTGGTCTCCATTCATAGGGCGAACGTTCAGATCTGATCTCGCGCTCTGATTTGGCTTGATATGGCCAAAATAGCGCGAATTCACGATAACTGGCATCCTCAAACCTCAATGACGACGCGCTTTCCGGCAGCTTCTCAAGTTCCTGTGGAGCGGGGAGAAGCGATACCCTGATAGATTTGCCAGGGTCCGCCTCACCGCGCTTGCCGCCGAGGTAGAGATCGCCGCATGCTTCGCAATAGAGCATTTCAAAGAGCCGCTTCCTTTTAGAGGCTCCCGGTGCCCAGTCATAATCCTGTCCGCGCTCGATGCTGGGCGTGCCCCAAACAACAGGGCCATCAGGCCCCCTCTCAACCGAGGAAAACAACCCCTCAATGTTTCTGACGAAGGTGTGCATTCTGAAGCCGGGAAGAATTGCGATCGCTCTTGCGGATGGTCGCAGTTCCTGGGGAAGGATGGTATCGGGTAGATCTGGGATGGCACGCATCGCCAACAGGCCGCGGACGGCATCTCGATCTTCGACGTCGAACAGAATTTCACCGATCTCTTTCACGGATCGTGGGCGCTTGCTCCCCAGCCTCTCCTTGTCTTGCATGGCGAAGTCTAGCATCGACGCAGCAACGGATGCCGCATCTAGCATGAGAGCTGCCGATACCGTCTCCGGGGAGCCCGCGATCGAGCGCGCCGCAGCTATAAACTTGTCCAGAAGCGCGGTTGGCTCTTGCCTGTAGTCGATGGCCTGAAGCGCTTGGGCGAGTTCGGCCAGCGCTTCCCGTGTTGGCCTGCGTACCGGGTTCGGCACCGGAACCGGAATACCTGTAACTACGCCGCCCTTCCATACTTCATCGAGCCCTGTAGCCCCCGCGGTTCCCGCATCACCGAACAAATTAGTGAGATACTGGATGCTCGCGGCAGCGTTGTCTTCGTCCATGGGTAGCGATGCTGATGATGACAGAATGCGGAGCTTGTGTGCATGGGCGGGATCTGAAAGCCCCAGGCGCTCGAGAAGAACCTTGAGAAGACCAGCCATTTCCGCGCCGGCCGAGCCGCGGACAAGATGTAGTTCATCGAGGACGAGGTAGAAGCGCGCGTCTTCATTGCTAACGAGCCAGTTTTTCGTTTCCGTTAGAATGCGGCTCTCGACTTCGCGTACTAGCATAGCGTTAAGGATAGACTGGTTGGTGACGAGAATATCTGGCGGTGTCGCCTGCATGTCCCACCGAGTGATCAACTCACTGCCATCCGTCGTCGGAAAAATATAGCGAAGTTCGGGATCGGTAGCCGCATCGAGCCGCGAGTGGATTGACTGATAGCGTCGGAGTTCATCCCTGAGCTGCATTCGCGCACGTCGATTTCTTTTTTTCCATCCCTTGTCGTTGCTCCGTCGCGGGTGAGACTCGAATCCCGTGACAGGAGATTTTCCGGTGTATCGACCGAAAAAGATGCGGTTTCCCTTGAAGTGCTTGTCCATCACCTCTTGTGCATCTGGCGAATCGAGAGCCTTCCGGAGGCGGACCATTTGGTCTTCGACCAGCGCGTTCAGGGGATAAAGGATAAGGGCGCGAATTGCCTTCGGACGATCAGGGTGCTCGTTTCGTCGATGTAGCAGGAACTTCCCGTCGTTTGCGATCCAATCATCGTTGACAGGTGCGTTGGGAGCGGGCCAGTTCGTCGCCTCTTTTGCAAGCTGCGCAATGATGGGCAGCATAAACGACTCAGTTTTTCCAGAACCCGTGCCCGACGTCACGATACCAGGGGTGCCGTCCGCCGCGCCCTTGGTAAGCATCTGGACCTGATGGAGATAAGGGTCGTATTCTCCTTTCAGAGTTGCGCTTTTCCTATCGCGGACAAAGAGCCCTGACAGTGCAAGCTCAACAAAAGCTTCCCTCTCATGCCTCAAAAAGCCGGGAAGCTTTTCCGAATAAGTATCAATCAAGTCTTCAAGACCGTGCCCTGCGCTCATGTAGCGTGGTACCGTCTCGAAGATTGGATCGAGGGCGAGTTGTCCCGCGGTCATCAAAAGTTCTCGCCGACTTACGGAAACATCAGGATCATCAATCCGGTACGCGGTATCGAGATATACGAGGAACTGCTCGATCATTCTGTCGAAGCCACCAATCGGATCAAACATGCTCAGCCCTCGATGTTCTTGAAATACTGATTGAATTCGTGTTTCCCGTCGGCCGCAAGTGCCTTCAGCCACTGCGCGTTCTGTATGAAGAGTTCGGCTGCCTCTGCCATGACGATGGTCGCAGGCATTCGGGATAGCGTCCTTGATCCTCGATCCAGCGCCATTCCCTCAAGGCCGCCTTGATCCGAAAGAAATTCACGGGCTTCGGCAAGCCTAGTCCTGTCGAGATTCACTCCCGATGGCCATGGTCCCGAATAGAGCTTCCGTACTGGTTTAGCTGCCGCCGGAACCAGTACAGGCATGAGGTGATGAAGGATGGAGTCGGGCATCGATATGCGCATTCCGTCGACGCCTGCACTCGCAAAGATTACGAGGTTTCGTGGGATCCGTCCGATGCGCCTGGATTCCATAAACTGTGGGATCCAGTACTCACATGGGCCGCTGGTGATATTGCATACGGCAACTGGCGTCAGTGTTTCCGGATTTGCTCTTGCCCGGGAGACTGCTGCAGCCAGCCCAGAAGACTCGTCTTGGAGAAGATCCTGCCAGGATATTCGCGTAGGGTCGCAAAACACCACAGCGGCATCGTCGCCGCCGATGGCAGTCGCGAGATCTGCGGCAAGCGCGGATGCCTTCGTTCCGATTAGGACGGGAATTCCGTCCGTTGCGTGCGCAACAATCCCAGCGACATAGCCCGCTGACAACCCGCTGGCCTGGCGGAGCGCCGCGATGATGCCGCTCCGTCCTTCATCTGTCACCATTTCCACCCGTCTAGCTACTTCAACCTCTACAAGTTCAGGACTCGGGCCCTGGTCCGTCCTCGGATTTCCGACGTCGGCCGAGCTTGATGCCTCCGGCGCTGGCGTCGTCCGTGCCATGTCCGCGATCAATTCTTTGAGCTTTTCGACCTCGGCACGAATATCGCGCGATTGGGTTTGGGATGCCTCCGTGATCTGTCGAGCAGCCTCTGCCACCCTCTCCCGAATGTTCTCGTCATGTCTTTCGCTCTCGACACGCAAGAGCGCCTCTCTGTGGGTAACGAGGGAGAGTCTGTTCTCGGCCTCGGCCAACTCGTTCTTTATCGCCGTCAGGCGGAGCTGCTCCTCTTTTAGCTCGGCATCCAACTTGGCGCGTGTGGAGTTCCTTACCCGGTCCCGCTCTTCGTGCTCAAACGCCTTTAGCCGTTCCTGCAACAGGGGTTCACGAAGCATGATCTGTGGGAGGATATCGAGAAGCGGCTCTCTGTTCGCCAGCAATTTGATCGAAGCAATTAAGTCTGCCTTCTCGTTTGCTTCGATGGTGCTTGCGAGGTGTTTCCGCAGTCCCTCCGCGAGGTCGTCCTCGGAGCCGGGAGCGGAGGCTACTGCCTGGCGCGCTCGAGACAGCCACATCTCCGCCGCTTCTACTATCTCGCTCGGAGATCGAAGATCTATTGCCTCGCCAACGGACCAATTCGGCTGCGTCGCGAACACCACAAGGCCGTTCGGCAATTTGATGGTCTCTACCCGGTTGGCGATGCCGGAAACCGTGATTGATCGGGTGGAGGCCCCGGGCTCGAAACCGTAAAGGTCAGCTTTGCGTCGTGAGATTTGAGATGTGACCCAGGCTCCAGATCTGACTTCAATGGCGGTGATGGTGGCGGTCTCAGGGATGGGGAGATTGCCCGTCCTGAGAAGAGCGACAGTTCCTTCGAAATCTTTGTCCCTGGGGCTATAGCCGACAGAAAGCTGAACTGCAGACGAGAATGATCGCGCCTCGTGCCTACCAGGATCGAGGAATTGCTCGACCGTCGCAGGCAGCTCGAACTGCGAGCTTGCTCGAATGGGCACGATCAGTTGGGGCGGTCTCCAAGATCGGTTCGACGTTGCGACGTCTCCATTCTCTAGTGCAAGCTTCGGTTCCTTTTTCTCGCCCGTCACCTGCCAAAATGAACCGACAGCACCCAACATCATTCGCGGATCTTTAGTTTCGCGCACCTGCGCTGAGGCTCCGTCGCCATCCTTGACCGCAGCGATCACGGCAACACCATCTCGAGCACGACGAATGATCTGATATATGGGTTTTTCGGAAACTGACATCTACTAACTCTTCTCGTTTATGCGCGGCGCTGCTGAACGAACTCTCCCTGCGCGACTGTCGTGAATGGCCCGCTTGCGGTTCGACGCGGAGAGCAGGAATCTGTCGATCCAGAGCGTGGTGGTCGATTCAGATGTCTGAATTGGGAGCAATTTGGCTATCGCCGAAACAGTGGGGGCGGCGACCGGATACTCGTAGCGCCATCCACCCTTTTCACGCCTTGGCCCTGCGTTACAGAGGGACGAGTTAGAGAGCCACCGAGCCCAACTGGAAGGAAGGTACGTCCTCGCTGGAATTGCCGACAGTGCGTTTTTGTCCAGCGCGAACAGCGCGCCGCCTGTTCTAAGATGGTGCGCTAGCAAAGCTACCGATGGCGACAAGTAATTCTGATCCTGTTTGCCAGCAACGACCGAGCGGTACAGAAAATGGCTGTTAGATCCCGGTCTGTCGAGGCGATAAAGGCCGCCGACCATTTCGGATGCGAAGCTTGTTGCAAAATACCCGCGATCTTCGCGAAGCTTGCCTACAATCTCATATCCGTGGGTGTCGCCAGTGTCCGCTTTGTCGGCTTTTGCCTGAAGAAATGCTGGAGCGGGCGGCAACGCTGCGCGCCGGAGGAATTCCTGCTGCGAGCGCAGGTCTGGAGTGCGAACGAGATATCGGGGAAGTACCCATTCCGACGGCCCGAACCACTCTTCCAAGATGCCGCCTGCTGTAACCGCCGCCACCCGGAGCCGATCAAGGACTGCCAATGGTGTCGGGCCATCGATCGTGATCGCATCGTCACCGACAAGGGAGTAGGAGAGTGCGCGCTGCAAAAGCCGTCTAGCGGGAAACCGTCGCTGGAATGTCGACTCGAACCATCCGGCATCTGCAAATGAGCGCAGTATTTCCCACTCAGAGGGCGCGCCCTCGGTTCGTGAAATACCCTTTCTTACGATATCAACCGCTTCTGAAAGCGGAAGTCCTCGAGCAGTTCGCTCATACAGCGCCTCGGAAATCGTGATGAGCTCGTCCGAGGGAGCTGATCGCTCTCCCCTCCATGGCTCAAAGGGCACCAGAATGGATGGAGCAGTGCCAAAATGGAATTCGTCTTCAGGGATGTCGTTCGCAAGATCGAATGCCAACCTTCGTGCATCCCCGATCTCGCCTGCCCGTGGAATCATAAGAACTTCATGGGAGCCGCCAGCTCCTTTTGCCAGCGCGATGCCGGAGTAAGTACCCGGCGCAAGAGCTATTGCGTTCTCCACACGGATCAGATCGACAGGCTTGCCCGAAACCTCGACCGAGATAGCTGACAGCAGGGGTCCAGCAATCAATGGCGTCAGTGGCGCACGACCCAGATAGCCGCCACCGACCCTGATGCCATCGTACCAGCCGAACTCTCTGCTACCTGAGGCGACCGGGGTTTGCCCTATGCTGTCTCTGAAGGATGCCAGTACCCAGGTGTGATTGATGGAAGCAGAGAATCTGATGGTGTCCGGCGGCTGCTCCGACAGCTTTGATTTCCGCATCAGGACGGTGGACGAAGCTGTCTTGGTCTGGGCACGGAACTTACCGAAACCGAGGCTCTCCAGAAATACTTTCCCATCCTTGATGGCCTTTGCCAGGAGCTTCGGCACCGCGGCCCTCGCCTGCTCCGGATCGGTAATTGGTTTACGTTCGCCGATTGGAGAAACGACGAAGAGCTCATACTCTCCGAAATCGCTCTCAACGAGTTCGAGCTCTTCCAGTGTGTTCTTTTCGGCCACGACATCATACCAAGCGTGCCAGAAGGCCGTGTCAACGTACTCTCGCCCTCCCCGCTTACGTGTTCGCTCGAACGTATGGAAATTGTATTCGAGTGATGGCATCTTTTCGTCCCACACGTGTCGGGAAGTCGAGACTTTTCCTGAGACGGTTAGAGGATCGAGAAGCAGGTCGTGTCTGATATCGTCGCGTAACTTGCGTAGCACTTCCTTGTCCCGCCACGTTGGGAACGCGATGCGTAGCGTTCGACCGATCTGGACGTAGGGGTAGATTTCAGGAAGGTTGAGATCTACATCGTAGACTGCCTTAAAGTGATCTCGAAGACGGTCCCACATACCGTTCAGGCCATTCATATTGGCTGGCCTGTACCCGGTGTGGCTTTCGAACATCTCACGGAATTCCCGGTCGCCTTTCACCCGGGTCTTCGTCGTCTGCATCCAGCAAAGAAAAAGGAGTATCTTGAGGGCTGGCGAAATGCGTCCCGGCAACAGGGTCATATGTCCAGTGAGATAGTCACGCACAATGGACATGGCCGGGAGCGAGCGTACAAACAGGCGCCGCGCTTCATCGAGATCAGTGACCCCGAAAAGCTCCGGAAGATCCTCGTCCGCGACGTAGATGCTGCCAACAGGCCCGTTATTTCCTGGTTTAAGGAAGTACCTCTCGATACATTCCTCTTCGAAACTGGCCACCGTATCCCCCCGAATCGCCCTCCCTATATAAGGTCGATCACAACCTTCATCGGCGCAAGCGTCATCAACCCTGAGTGGACATTAATTCGCTCGCACCAGTCCGTCCTGTAACGACCGAATTCCAGTGCAGAACAAGATGGGGTCCTGAGATCGCTCGTTCACCAGCGATCGTTTGGTCTTCGAACGCAAGGTGGCCGACGTACGCCTCGTTTTCCGAATGGCAGAACCGAATAGTCTCCGTGTCATCGATGATTGTCATCGCAGGCAGGCAGGATGCTGCCTTCTCAACCAGCTCCTCGTGAAGAAGCTTCATTCGTGCGCGCAGGTAACGAACAGGCGTTGAAATCTCCAGGTGCTCCCCTTGCGATCCTACTATGGCCAGCAATTGAACGATGGCTCGATCGATCGCATCGACGTCGCCCTCTTTTACAAGAGGTAGAGCCACCGATCCGGTCGGCACTATCCTGAGGCGTTGCTCGTCATAAACCTTCATGATTTCCTGGTTCGTGAAGCGATCACGGTGAACGCGCCACTCGTCTCGTCGCCTATAGCGGAGTGGCGTGTCTGTGAGTCGATAGCCGTTGGCTGCAACGGCATCAGCCGGAATCGGCTCGCCCCATCCCGCTGGCCAGTACGTTCCGCCACCGTATCCGTCTCGAGACCTTGACGAGTCGTTTCTCTTGTTCATGAAGCGCTTCACCATTGGTGGCAGCTTGCGTCCGCTCTCGAGAACATCTGATGTAATCCTGGCAGCTTCGCCAGCGGCACCGCTCTGAATGTGTTCGACCAGATGCTTCATGAAGAACGGCGGCACTGCATTTCCGACTTGGCGATACTGCGCCTCGCGCGGCCCGAGGAACTCGTACGCGTCCTGAAAGCCCTGCAATCTTGCCCCTTCCCTTACCGTGAGGGCGCGATTGTGGACCGGATGGGTAAAGCAGCCAGATGTCACGTTGCTAAACCCGGCCGATATCGTGTAGGCGGGCGATGCCTCGTGAAGACGGCCATAGAGCGTGGCGTAGTCTGTCAGACGAACTCGGCGGAACCTGTCCGGCAGGCACTCAGGCGGAATGTCCTTCCAGCAACCTCCCTGCGGCACATGGGAGACCCGCTTCCGATTGGCTTCAGAAAGCTTGTTGGCGTGATGGTTTGGCGCGCGCCCCGAATTGTTTCGCACGAAAGTCTGGAATGGCGTTTCCTCGACAAGCTTCGAAAGTTTCGCAACGGTCGGCTCCACGAAATCCTCCGTGAGATCCGCAATTGCCTCCCGAACTGAGACATATTGGTGATGATCCTTGGAACCAACAGGGGCATGCGTGTGTCGGGGAAACGTGGGAGGTATCTCATCGATGGTGGCGACGAGAATGAAGCGGTTCCGGAGCTGGGGGAGACCATAGTCCGCCATGTTCACGACATCGGCAAAAACATGGTACCCGCGCTCGGCAAAGAGCTTGAACAGCTCCCTTACAATAATGAGGTTGCGACCGTAAACCACGCCGGGAACGTTCTCCATAACGACATGACGAGGCTTCCGACCCACAGCCGTGAAGCCGTCTAGCAACCTAATGAAATGAACGAACAGCGCGTTGCGTGGATCTTCGAGATGGAAGACGCCCATGGTGCTGACGGCCTGGCAGGTAGGCCCGGCGAAGAACCAATCGATCTTGTCGATCCCGGCCCTCTCCACTACGTCTGTCGCAGACACCAGCGAAACGTCGCAGCAATCGACAACCGCCCCCGGATGGGCGTTCTTAAAAGTCCGCGTCGCATTCTTGTCAATGTCGAGCGCCCATTTGACTTCGAGGTCCGGTATCGCGGCCGAGGCCCCGGCAGACATGCCCCCACAGCCGGAGTAGAGATCGATTGCAGTCTGGCCCATGATTCCCCCATGCATTGCAATGAGACTAGCAGTGCAATGCGCATCCAGCGATACCCAAAAGCACCAATTCACCCCATCATGCACGGCAGATACAATATATAATCAGAGATGAGAGCCCGACATATATAAAAAAGGATGCCGATCCGAAGTGACGTAAAATGGGGTTGGCTAAGGTGTGCATGGAATCAGGGCAGCAAGATATCATTTCTCATGCATGCCCTCCGGGTAACCTCGACCGCCGCCTTGGAAGATCCGCTCGTCAACACCAAGAACACCGTCTCGCCTACTTTGTTCTTTGTGAGCATCCCCATGAACGGCGACCTCCCGGCATAGCCGCCGAATGAATTTCTTGCGTTGACCAATCCGCACACGACTACCCCACCGTCTTGCGATTGGGTGGCCGCGACTTCGTCAAATCGCGCACTCTCTGGATCTTTGAAGCCGTCACGAACGGTTTGCTCCACGAGGGCCTCTTCGCTATCGGAAAGTTGGTAGCGCAATACCGGACCGCGATCTTCAGCATTTGAGACGGACGTTGTCACTATCATCAGCATCCAGCAAATGACTGCACGGTTCATTTTGGTCTCCTCGCTACTTCGCTGCCTACTATATTCGGCGCATCGAGATCGACGCGTCCATCGCCGGCAAGAAGGTGATGATTTGTAGCGTGCTGCTTCTGCCGTCTATCAGAACGCGGACATCGAATTTCGAATGCTGCCCTCTCGGACCGAACCGAGTGTTTACCGACTTACGCCGGCAGTCAAAGCGCTCACTTCTTGTGGTCACCTCCCTGGTTTGCCCCTTTAAGTGCGAGGAACCACGGTTGGTCGCCTAGTTTGCGAGCATGTGGCTGCTTAACTTTATTTCGAATCCCGACCCATCGGCCTCTAGCCGAGTGCCTTGCATGTGTTTAGTTTTGTGTATAGTGCAGGTGTCAACGAAAGGAAGAACGACGATGGCGAAGGCGAATAACGCTCCAGTCAAATACGTCATCGGGGTCGTCCGCTTCCCGGCGGTTGCCGATCTGGATAAATTCGCGGGAGCGATTCAAACCGCACTGGGCGATGAATATCCATTCGGGAAGCCACAAATGGTGACCGAGGTTGGCGTAATGATTGATGACGGCGGAGTGAAGGTTCAGCAGACCGATACTCCCGTCTGGCAGTTCCTGAACAAGACTCGCGATTGCGGTATTATCGTCAACCGTGGCCTCGTAGGTGTCCATACTACGGCGTATGTCGACCACCAGCATTTCATCACGGAAATGATGAAGGTGATCGAGACAGTCCGGAAGATTGAAGGTGGCCCGGTCCGCTACGTGGAAGCTCTCGCGATGCGGTACGTGGATGTCATCGAACCTTTGGAAGGTGGCGATTTGCTCGATTATATCGATGCGGGTGTGCTGCCCTCGCGCATCGATGTTGACGGTCTGGACGTGAACGAGGGAATGCATGTCCTAATAATGAAGAGCGCGATGGGGAATGTCCGTCTTCAGGTACTCCGGAACCCGAATACAGTCCTTCCCAGTGATCTGCATTCTCCGCTGCTGATCGAGAATGGCTGGAGCCTGGAACGACCGACAGGTGAGTTCGTGACAATCGACACCGATCACGCTGCCTTCTACGCACCTCCGCGGGAGTTCGCGAAGGTGGACTTCGAAGGTGACATGTTAAGCTTAAGAAAACCGATCAGCGATATCTTTACGAAGATCGCTACACCATACGCTATGGAAGTCTGGGGGTTGAAATGATGAAGACCAACTTTGTGACGCGGGGATTGCTCGTAGTCGCTGGCGTTTCGTCATCGTGCTCCGCATTCGCAGGCAGCTATCAGATAAGTCCCGGCATGAGCCATACCAGCCCATGGCAGGTCGCGGCCGCAACGTCCGCACCTTCCGAGACTCACATCAGCCTCAAGGAGATGGTTACCGAGTTCAAGGCGAAGGGTTGCCCGATCACAACGATCTCGGAGATTGCAGGCGTCGAGCGAAAGACAGTTTACTCATGGCTTGATGGAAGTTCTACGCCGCACCCTGACCGTGAGCAGCGCGTCGCGGATGTCTATCCGCTGCTGAAGGATGCCTTCAACGATGACTTCGGAACACTGAATCGTGTCTGGAGATCGAAGACCCGTGAAGGAGTGAGTCTTGAATCCATATTTTCCTCGGCGGATGTGGATCTCGCCGCGGTAAGCGATCAGCTCAAATATCTGCATTCCTCTATTGCCAACATCCGGGCAGCGGACGAGCGTCGGAAGACTAAGCCGGGCAAAGGTATGGTCGGCAAAAATGGGTACGTCGCGGAATCCGCGATTGCAGATTTCGACAGGGTCTGATCTCATCTTACCGACAGGATTAAGACAGGCCGCAGATGTCCGCATTCATGGAAGAGGCCGACAAGCTGCTCGCGGCTGGTTGGCGACAATGTTCGACGTTCATTCCCAACGCCGTGGTCGGTAACGACCGCGGTCTTTCCGAGGGTGCAATCCTTGTCGTCATGACGCAGGCATGCACCGTTGTCGGAAACGACCTAGCGAAGGATCCCCACATAGAAGTGGCCGTAGCTACGCCAGCCGTCGGTAAGTTCAACCCAAGGCATCAGGACTCGACTGGAAAAAACGGGCGCAAGCTATGCGTATGCTTCAAGGATGGCGAAGCCGACGCGCCCTACAACATCGACATTAACAGCCGTTTCACGTTTCCGCGCGAGAAGCTTCTGGAGTTTTCGCCTGACGGTCCGCAGTGTCGGGATGAGGATGTCACGCGCATTGCGAACTGGGTGGCTCGCTACTACAACCGGACAGCTCTTCCCAATCTGCTGGTTATCCAGCTTGGCACTGCCAAGGTGCAGGACGCGATCAGCAAGCTCTTGAGAGCGGAATTCGGCGCATCTCCGCTCCATGAGGAAGTCCATTCGGTCTACGGAGCCTGGGAGCCTGATGATGAGAGCGGCCCTTACCGCTTCGAGATTGTTTTCATCGTCCGCAGCATCGATGCGATGGACGAACTGCGTGCACGCCTGGCGAAGTCGCTTGGCATCCACGAGCATGAACTCATGCACAAGATTGACGGGGTCGAGGTTCAATTCGAAGTGCTCGTCTACGACCAGGTGACCCTCGCAGAGTTGGATGATCGCTTGAGAATTTCGGAGTGGGATCTCCTCAGCGGACTGATGGAACAGGCCTGAGGGGCGTATCGCACCGCCAATTTGAAACAGGCACGCATTTCGCCATGGCGAGACCTATCCGGATCTGCCGAGCAGTAGGGAAAACGATGTCTGCCGTTTATCCGACTGGGTGGTGACGAATCCTGGCCATCGCCTCTCTCGATGCCTCATCTGCAATTTCGTTGCCCAGGATTCCCGAATGTCCTTTGCACAACTGAATCCTGGCTTCGCGGTTCCTGAGTAGCAGGTCATCGAGTTCTTGCCAGAGCCTCACGTCCGGGATCGCTCGACGCCTCTCCCGCGAGTTCGCCCTCACCCGCTTCCAGCCGTTGCCGCGCCAGATGTGCCGCCATCGGCTGCAGCCTTCGACCACATGAGCGGAGTCGGTCCAAATCACTGCGGCCGCCGTTGCCGCTTCGCTCTCGATCCAGAATGCCGCTCTGACTACCGACAGGACTTCGAAGGTGTTGTTCGAGGGGCCGACCATGGTACCTGCGGCGGCGTGGATCGGTCGGTCGCCTTCCATAACCACGAAGGCCCAGCCTCCAGAGCGGGAGGCGGCGTCGAAGGAGCCGTCGGCGTAGATGTTCAAGGTTCCTGTCATCGGAGGAAGATTATCATCCGGATGGCTTGCCGCTCCAGTCTTGATATCGGCCAGGATCGGATCGACCCTGCATGTGAAAGAGGAGTCCCGCTCAAAGGGTCGAATGGACTCCCGTGGCCTATCCTGGGTGGGAATATCCGCTGTTACGTTTGCGAAATGCGGGACACGATCTCGAAGCATCGTAGGCGGGTTGTCGGTTCCAGCCTTATTGGATTGACCCAATTAGAAAGACCGGTATCTGAGTACCGGTAATCCGCTTGACAATCCGAACAAACCAGGAACATATGGCCCACAACAGAAATGCAGCGATGATTGCTTCAATTGCCGGATGGTTTCCATACCTCGGAGACATGATGTGATGCCGATGAGATTCCGAATACGCCACTAGGCGCCCTTGGTGATGCCGCACAGGATTCGATGTTGAATCCATGCGTTCGCTTGTCGCTGAAGATCTCCCGCCCATCCGAGGCCTCGAATCCATCCATAGCGTAATCCGCTCAATTGACGGAAGCTGTGTATAGCACTGGCATCGAGATCCGGAATTACTTCAGCGATACTACCGCACCAAGCCGCACCACGCCGTACCAAGTCGCCGTGCAAGGATTCACACCCTTGGAACGACTTGCAGGCCTCAAGAAGAAGCCTCCCCAAGCAATTGATATCATGCCCACATTCGCACTCAGGCGCGCCGATGGTGCGCTTGATTCGTTGTTCCTGATGGGGCAGGCTCCGCCAACGTGACCGTCAGGGTCGCGCGACATTTCAGACTGATGTTTTACCCCACGCGCTCCGGATGCCGAAGCGTGAACGGAGAGGTGTTGTCATGAGTAACCTGCCACGAGATCAAAGACATCCCACGCCACTCACCCATGCGGATCTGCGCGCGCTGGGTATTCCAGTCGAAGTTCTGCGCGGGCTTGCGGCCCTCGCGCCTTATCCGGCCGCCGCGCATTCCGTCCCCTCGATTGTCCAGCCCTCGATCTATCACGTCGTAAAGAAGGAGAGCGGTCGTGGAACTGCATGAACTGGTCAGAAATCAAGACTACTGGAACGAGGTCTTCAGCGAAGGGAACGAACCCAAGAAGGAGATCAAGCCCGGGAGCCGCTACATCACCCTGCCCGGCTGGCATCCGACGGGAAAGTCCGTCAGAGGCATCGTGCGCACTCGCGAACCTCTGATGGCCGACGCGATGATCCACATCGATACCAACCCTTTCAATATGGCGGTCGCGGAGTTTCCGGTCTCGGTAGGCTACCGGACGCCGTCCGGCAAATATCGGGAGAGAGTTCCCGACCTCGCTGTCAGAAGGCGCGACGGCTCGGTTGTTGTGATTGACGTGATGCCTTTCCATGTTCAGCGCCACCTGGGTTGGCCGGAACGCCGCACGCGTCAGATGCGTGAAATCTTTGCCGATCTGGGAGCGCACTATCAGCTCCTCGACGAGCGCACCCTCCACATCAGACCTCTGATCGACAATCTCCGCATAATGTGGCGGCACAAACGGCTGGCCTGCCAGCATAAGTGGATCGATGAGGTGGCTGCAGAGATCCTGACGCTCCCCCTTCCGCTACGGATCGGCGAGATCATGCGATCGGTGAAGCGAAACGCAGTGATGGGGCGATGGAGTGACGACGAGGAATGGAAGATCGTTGGCGAGGTCAACCCGGCTTTCACGGCGATCATGCAGTTGGCGATGGAAGCCAGGGTTGGAATCAACGTCCGAGCGCCGCTCTCGCAGTTCACGGTGATCACTCCACCTCGAGCGGCTTTCGTGGCTTTCCCCACAACAGAGCTGCGCTTCGACAAGGCAGCCTGATACAGGGAGCTTCTCCGATGTCATTTGAGTATACCGACGGGCGCTACCTGCAGCCCGTGAAAACCTTCCACGAACTCGACGTCCCGCCTGATCCGGGCCGCGGGTTCGACATGCAGTGTCCAGACCTCAGGGTCGGTGACACCTTCGCGGTCTTCAACGCAGAGAAGACGCGGTATGCGATGTTCCGCTTCATCAACTGGTTCCAGCCTGCACCGGAATTTCCGGCCGTTGCGCAGTTCCAGCAGCTCGTCACCAATGTCAGCATCACGCTGTCGATCTGGCAGATCGGCGAACTCAATCGGCAGGCACGAATTCGCCCGGTATCGGGAAACGGTGCCGCCGCCAGAAACCTGCCTGGCGCCGCGGCGGCCGTCAATGATAGCCAGCGCAAAGGTGCGCATCGGCGGATGGCTTATGTCGATGCCTGCTATCTCAGGATGATCGAACTGAGTGTCAGGACACTGACCAGGAGACAGCGCGCAGATGTCATCATGGAAGTCGCCGAAGAGATCAAGGATCCGAAGCCGCCGTGCGTCAATTCGGTCTACAACTGGCAGCACCGTGACAAAAACGGCGGTCGGTTCGATCGCCTGCTCAATTTCTGCCGACAAGGGAATTCGGGAAACTATGGGCCGCGCGAAGGCAGTGAAGTCGTTCGAGCGATGCAGGAGGCTGTTCACCTTGCCGTCCAGGCCGGAGGCCAATGGGGAATGGTGCAGGCCATTCTCATGGCCCTCGCCCAGCCCGACGGCGATTTTCATCATATCAGGGACCTCCTTCTGAACGATGACGGCACCTGTCGGCATAGCGATCGCACGATCCAGAGACGACTGCATGACCTGAACGAATACGAGCGTGATGCCCTGGAGTCTGGGCGGGACTACGCGGAAACAAAGCACATGATCCGACTGCGGCAGGTGCGGCCGAACGCGCCTCTCGAGATCGTCGACGTCGATCATGCGGTTATGAACATCATCGGGATCGATCCCGAGCTGGCCATCGCGTACGGCCGACCGCACATTCTGACATTCCGGGATCGCCACAGCGGTATCGTTGTCGGCTTCTCGATCTCCTTCCAGCCGCCGTCATATGAGAGCTTTTTCGAAGGCCTTCAGCACATGCTCTTCGAAAAGTCGATCGATCCGCTTTCCGGGGCTTCATACCCATGGTGGGGACGTCCGCTGAAGCTCGGCACCGATAATGCCAAGCACCTCATCGGCCTCAACATGAAGGAGTCCTTGAAGGAACTCGGCATCCAAACCGTTGCCTATCGGCCTGCCCGAGGCTGGGAGAAGGGGGCAGAGGAGCATCTCTTTCATATTCTCGACAAGGCCGTCGCAAACCGCCTGCCCGGTGCCACGGGGCACTCCATCGCCGAGCGGATGAAATACGACAAGGAGATGCAGAAGGCCATGCCAAAGATGACGTTGCCTCAGATCCGTGGCTTCTTGACCTATTATCTGGCCTACATCCACCATCTGAAGCCGACCCAGGGTCTCGGAGAACTCGCGACTTTTCAGGGTGTCCCACAGGAAATCTGGCGAGAAGGCATCAAGAAGGCCCCGGCGCCGCCGCTCATCGATCCGGAGATCTTCGTACGGATCGCAGGCCAGTTCGCTGATGTATCGCTCGATCCTAAGAAGGGATTCGTCTGGGACGACATCAGGTATGTGTCACCAGAACTCCTTTTCCTGTCGACACAGCGCGCAAGCAAAGGACGGAAATTCAAGGCCCGCCGCTCGCCATGGAATTTGGGTGTCGCGTGGATTCAGGATCCGTACGCGAAGACCGAAAGATGGCTTGAAGTCCCCGCTGCTCCGTCCGACCAGCCTTATGCCAACGGCCTCCGGTATTACGAGCACAGGTGGATCAAGAAATTTCTCCGTGAGAAGATGAAGAAGGCAGTCAATGCTGCCAACCTGCTTTTTGCGAAGATGGAACTCGCCAAGGCGGTCATCAAAGCACATCGCGAGCAGGGTACGATCAAGACCGGACGGACCTTGGCAGCTCTCTACGCGCAAACAGTCGGCAAGTTTGCGATGTCGCGCCGCTATACCATGGCAAACACACAGTACGGCGAGGATTACACGGATCTCGCGAGCCCGGCCATCCAGGAGGCGCCACCTACCCTGAGCAGCCGCGCGGGCATGACGGTGCCTTTCAACATGCCGAACCCGAAAGACCACGAACCTTCGATCCTTCAGGACACCCAAACCAAGAGCAACGACCCGGCCATTGCCGCATCCGACATCGACTTCGACGAATTCGGCGGCTGGCTCGTGTAGGAGGCATCATGATTCCCGTGCCGACAGACATGGTTTTCGAAACACCGGAAGACAGGGAGCGCGCAAGTCGCCTTCCCATCCCAACGCGCCAGCATCTTATCAAGTACCTGAGGATCCCGTATCGTACCTATAACCTCGGCCTGGCGATGATCGCGACTCTACACCGTCCAGCCGACCACGGCACTCCCAACCTGGGGGTCGTCGGCGGGCTGTTGGGGGAGTCGGGTTCTGGGAAGACTGTCATCTGCGAGGCGTACGCGAACAGATACCCGCCTCGGGACGGCGATGTCGGCATGGAATTCCCGGTCCTTCATATCAGCGCCTCCCTTGGCATGAACCGTGAACGGTTGGGAAACAAGATCAAACGGGCGACTTCCTCTCCCCATCGAATTCTGTCCCGGGAGGATCCCTTCGATTGGTCTGTAGAGCGGGTGCTCAAATGCAAGACAGAGCATCTGATCCTGGACGACGCACAATTCATGTTCTTCAACCAGAGATCCTCACAACTGGCTGCCGAGATGTATGGGTTCGTGAAGGACGTCGTTGACACCCGGATGGTCACCATTCTGCTTGTAGGCGAACCCGATATCGACAAGTTCGTGTATGACATCCCGGCCTTCGTGCGGCGGGCCTACCGCTCCGAGACCCTGAAACCGCTGACGAGCAGTCCGCAGGAGCTGGAGTTTTTCGGCGACGTGCTGAGAAGCATCGACAAGCGCCTCCCGTTCTCCGCGCCCAGTCGCCTGGAGAATTATCGGGAGCATTTCCACAGATATAGTGGCGGGCAGATCGGCCGGGTGATGAACATCGTGGAGGCCGCTGGCTATCTCGCCCTCAATGATCTGTCCGCCTGCATTCTGGTCGAGCATCTGCGCGAGGCAGTCCGAACGAGGATCAGACCCGGCGACGACATCGACTACTTCGGCTACAAGGCAGGGCGAAATTGAGCGGCCGCCCATTCACGTTCTGGCGGGTTTTGCCCTTAATTGGCGAACCCGCCAGCAGCTACTTCAGCCGTCTGGTTATAGACGAATGCAATCATCTGCCTGAGATGTACGCATCCGAGGTTGGTGTCGACACGATCTTCAAGTCGGAAGAATTGCTCGAGCGGATCTTTCGACTGCCGATTTCCGAAGCGGACAAGGAGAGGCTCCGACACTGGACGCCCGTCGAGCGAAATGGCCGGATTTTCCTCGCTGGGCAGACGTTCCGACGGAATGAGTTCCGATGGGCGCGTCGGCTTGAGTGTCGACATTGTATTGCCGAGGTTCCATACCACCGGGTGTGGTGGCATCTCGAATTCTTCAGGATGTGTCCAGTTCACCAATGCTCCCTGGAACCTATCCGACATGGCCAGAGATCGATCGGTCGATGGTGGCCACGCTATAGCCATGCGGCATCGGAAAGGTTGCCTCATGTCGAGTTGGGCGACGGAGAGGACACGCTCGAATCCTATGTCATCCGGCACCTGATCAACCGTGATGGTCACTCATCGGAAAGGGAGGTCGGTGACTTCATCGAGACTGCCGAAGTCGTAGGACGGCTGATCGGGAACCCTAGACAACCCACTGTTCCGCCATTTTCAAAAGCCGATCTTGATCTCGGTTACCGTGTTCTCAACGGCGGCCCATCATCCATTATCGAACACTTTCGCGCTTGGATGCAGGCCAATCCTCCACCGCCGTTCGCGTACCGCATCCGTGATCTCGCTGGCTGGGCGGATGAGTATCTTCTCAGTCAAGACCGCAATCTTGATCCAGAGGTCGATGATGTCGCGAACCAGCTTCTTCTCGATGTTGCCGACATCATCAGAGTGGAATGCGAGCGCGTATTAGGCCGCTAGTCGGCTCCAAATTTCCAAAGCATTGACGTAGCTATCAGACCGTTGTCTCCTCGTAGGAGGCGCTGTGCAACTGCTGATTCTGGCCCCGAAATCCAGTCCAATATTATGGCTGCAACCCGCTGTTCGATCCAGGAATATGCTCCCATGGATCCAAAATCATCCATCCAGCCGGGGCAGGTTTCGCAAGAAATTCAATCGTGCCTAGTCCAAAATTGTCAGGCGAAGCTCAGAAATGCGAAGGAAGATGCATCCCTCGCATTTCGATTTTTCCCAGGGATGAACTGAGCTGGCTCAAGGCCACAAACGGGCGTGTCTGTTGACATCCTTGTAAAGCAGATAGCGGAACCTGCCGGGACCGCCGGCGTAGCAGGCTTGTGGGCAGAAGGCGCGCAACCACATGAAGTCACCGGCCTCCACCTCGACCCAGTCGTCGTTCAGTCGGTAGACGGCTTTGCCTTCCAGGACATAGAGGCCGTGTTCCATCACATGGGTTTCCATGAACGGAATGATGCCGCCAGGTTGGAAGCTGACGATATTCAGGTGGAAGTCATAGCGTATATCATTTGGATCGATGAACCGGGTTGTCCCCCAGGCGCCGCCGGTGTTCGGCATCATGGCAATCTCATGCTCGTCTTCATGGGTGAAGATTGCTGGTGGTGGCTCCAATCCGTCTACCGGTTGGAATGTCTTGCGAACCCAATGGAATTTTGTCGGAGCATCGCTGGTGTTGAGAACTTTCCACGTCGACCCGGCCGGCAGAAAAGCGAAAGACCCGGCACGAAGATTATGCGCAGTTGAACCAAGTGTAAGCGTGAACGCACCTTCGACAACGAAAATGGCTGCTTGCGCATTGGCATCCGGTTCCGGTCGCGTGCTGCCCCCTCCCGGTTGGATTTCCATCACGTATTGCGAAAAGGTTTCGGAAAATCCAGTCATGGGTCTGGCGATAATCCAGGCGCGGGTCTTTTCCCAATGCGGAAGAAGACTGGTGACGATGTCGCTCATCACGCCCTTTGGAATGACGGCATAGGCGGTTTTGAAAACGGCCTTGCCAGAAAGCAACTGGGTTTGAGGCGGCAGGCCCCCGTAATTGGTGAAGTAGCTGTTTTCGGTCATGCGATGCGGCCTCGGCTTTGCTTCGGATGGTTTCCTTTGTCTTGTATCGCATAAACGCATCAACAGGAATCGCGACGCGCTGCCTTTTTCAAATGAAAACAGGCTTTGCACGATATAGGTCTTGGATAACTGTCCATTTTCAGACTGAAAATTCCATGAAATCGCCGAATCTGCGCCTTGAAACAGTCGGCTTACGGCGCCATCTTCAGGTCAACCCGTGGTCCGGGCCCCTCTGGCAGCAGCCGCCGGCGCTTCTGCGATGTCGGACCGTTTTCGACACCTGCGCCGGCATAGGATTGTAGCCATGCTCTTGGTTTTGCCAGCTGGTTCACCCGCTTATTTTCATTTCAATTGCTTGTCATCGATGGCGATAAACATGTCATACCGCGCCGGGCGTGACTGCCGTTACCGTACCCCCGCCCCTAAGCTTTTGAATATCGTGCGCTAGGAGCAGGGTTGTGTTTACGGAAATCTTTGCGACTCTGATCAGCTTTTTTCTTATCGACCCGATAGAGGCGGATCTTCGCAGTCGCCTGGCGTCGATGAATGCATCGGCAAGTACAATAGAACAGGCGCAAACATGCGTGAGAGATTCAGCTCCGAAATTATTACAACAGGCACTTAATAACCCAAGCTGGGCTGTTCGCTCTGGCTTACAGATTTCTTTGGGCTGGACTACGCCGGTTGCGGTTGTTTCGGAAATTTCACCGGAGTGTCGAAATGCCCTCTCATTGCTTGGATCTGAGACCGGCGGCGATGTATAGACGATTTGAACAAGGACAAGTTATGACAAAACTTCACGACAGAGGACATGCGATGGTTCAGAGCGTTTCAGGGGCGGATTGGTGCCCAAAGGACGATACTACCTTCACAATCCGTGCCCGTCGGAATGTTCTGGCTGGGTTCTGGGCCGGAGAGCGCCTGGGATTGCGCGGCCAGGATTTGGTGCTTTACGCCCAGGCGCTGCATGTAGAAGATCATCGATTGCCGGGTGATCTCGATCTTGTTGAAAAAATTCAAGCAGATTTCGCATCGGCTGAGTTGGCAATCAGCACAGCCGATATTCACCTTGTGCTGCGCGCGTCGCATCAGCAAGCGCTGCGGGATAGCGGTTGCACGGATTAATATGATGATGATGTCTCGACAGCACGGTCCTGCCGCAGGTGACGACGTTGTGCGGGGATCCGGCTTTCTACTGGAAGTGCTGGAAACTGCTCGTTTGCGTGGTGGTATTTCCATCGGTGAATTGATCGGTCGGCGGGGGCGCATTGGGATAGCCTTCACCTTGCTGGTGCTTTGCCTTCCTACGTTGGTTCCCCTGCCCGGTCCTTTCGGCATGGTTTTCGGCACCTGCTTGGCATTCGTTGCCGTGCAGATGTTGTATGGTGCGGACAGGATCTGGCTTCCGGGTTTCATTGCGCGGCGAACCGTTTCGCTCAAGGTGGTGGAAACAATGGTGCGGCTCGGACGGCCCTGGGTGTTGAAACTCGAGAGCTGGCTGATCGCCGGGCGACTCCCGTTTCTCACGGGCAAGACCGCGCGAATGGTCCTGGCACTGCCAATTCTCGTGTTGGCGGTGTTGATCTCCCTGCCAATTCCCTTTGGCAATACCGCTCCTGCGCTTGCAATCATCCTGATCGCTATCGCTCTTGCGGAGCGCGATGGCCTTGTGGTGATTTTTTCACTCTTCGTTGCCGCTGGCGCCGGTGTCGTGACCTATTATCTCGTCACCGCCGCTGGAAACCTGCTGACCTGGGCGTTTTAGCGGGTCTACCGGTGGCGAAGGAGATTGCCGCTATTTCACCATTGGTACGAAGAGTCCGAGCTTGATATCCCGCAGCACGACATTGGTATGCATTCGGCGTATTTGCGGGTTTTCGGCCATGATAAGGGCAGCGATATCGTCGTAATGCTCGACGTCACGGGCGGTGACGATTGCGATCAAATCGACCTGCCCGGTTACATAATAGACCTGCTGAATATGATCCTGCCGTTCCGACCAGGTGCGAAAGCGGGCGAGCGCATCGTAATTGTCGCGCTCAATCTCCATGCCGACGATAAATACCATAGGATGGCCGGTCATTTTGCGGTCAACCACCGCCACTTCGCTTTTGACGATCCCTTCTTCCCGCAGCCGTTTCAGGCGCCTTTGTACCGCCGATAGAGAAAGCCCGATCTGCTCGGCAATTATCTCTGCCTTCAGCTGACAATTTCTCTGAATGATATCGATGATCTGGCGATCGAACCGATCTAAGTGGTCCATGGGGATGATCCTCCGAGCCTGCAATTCATAATATTTTCTAGGGACTATCCGCTTTATGCAATGATTTTCTGCGGTAATTATGCAATCTGGTGCGAAATTGCGCGCATAAACTGCTTGAGTAAGCCATTATTGTGACAGACAATTTGAAGACTGGAGCCTGTATGACAGATGGCGGCGGTTTCGCCCTTGAGGTGGAAGACATCCACAAGAGCTTCGGCGCGCATGCGGTTCTGAAGGGCCTATCGTTGCGAGCGGCAAAAGGCGACGTTATTTCGATCATTGGGTCCTCCGGGTCTGGAAAAAGCACGTTTTTGCGCTGCATCAACTTTCTGGAAATGCCGAATCGAGGGCGTATCGTTGTCAATGGCGAAGAGGTTGCCATAAAGATGGGGCGGCGTGGTGAGCCACGGCCCGCCAGCTGGCGTCAGGTCGAGCGGTTGCGGACCGGACTTGGGATGGTGTTTCAAAATTTCAATCTCTGGGCGCATCGCACAGTTTTGGAGAATGTTATCGAAGCGCCGGTGCATGTGATGGGCGTCAAGCGCGCGGAAGCCATCGAACGTGCCGAAGCGTTGCTGCATAAGGTTGGTCTTTACGATAAGCGCGATGCCTATCCGGCTTTCCTCTCGGGCGGGCAGCAACAACGTGCGGCCATAGCGCGGGCGCTCTGCGTTGAACCTGCCGTCATGTTATTCGATGAGCCAACATCGGCGCTCGATCCGGAATTGGTCGGTGAGGTCCTGAAGGTCATTCGGGATCTGGCCGAGGAAGGCCGCACCATGCTGCTCGTCACCCATGAGATGCGCTTTGCCCGCGATGTTTCCAGCCATGTCCTGTTTCTGCATCAGGGCCGGATTGAGGAGCAGGGACCGCCTGAACAGGTCTTCGGCAATCCACTCAGCGCCCGCTGTCGAGAATTTACCGGGGGCATCGGCGCCTGACTGCATCTTTGAAAATTTTGAATTCAACCTGGAGAAAGCTTTCTATGAAATTCTTCCCGCTGCTGTTGGCCAGCGCTGCCTTTGCCTTTTCCGCTTTTTCGGCCCAGGCCGATGTGCGGTTTGGTGTGATGAATGAATCCTATCCGCCCTTCTTCGCCAAGGATGCGAGCGGCAAATGGCAGGGTTGGGAAATCGACCTGATGGATGCTGTTTGCGCTGAGATGAAGGAGAAATGCTCTATTGTCGAACTGTCCTGGGATGGGTTGATCCCGGCTTTGGGCGCCAAGAAGTTCGACGTGATCTGGTCTTCCATGTCGATTACCGATGAGCGCAAAAAGGTGATCGATTTCACCGATAAATATTACAATACCCCCAGCCGGCTGATCGGCGCGAAGGACATGAAGCCTGGCGCCAGCGCTGATGACGTCAAGGGCAAGACCATCGGTATTCAGGTATCCACCATTCAGTCTGAATATTACAAAAAGTATTTTTCCAAGGTGGCCTCGGAAAAGACCTATCAAACGCTGGATGAAGCCTTTCAGGACCTGTCCGCTGGACGGATCGATTACGTCTTCGGCGATTCCATCGTGCTCGACACTTTCGTCAAGAGTGATGCCGGCAAGGATTGCTGCGCCAATATGGGCGATGTCGCCGATGATGCCGCCGTGCTTGGTTCAGGCGTCGGTGGTGGTTTGCGCAAGGACGATACCGCTTTGAAGGCAAAGTTGAATGCGGCGCTGGCCGCTGTCCGGGCCAGCGGCAAATATGATGAGATCACCAAGAAATATTTCGATTTCAACATCTATGGTAAGTAAACGGAAACTTACGTAAATGGCAGTTTCCCCGAGCATATTCGATCTGCTTTCTCCCTATCCCCCCGGATGGGGCGGAACGCTGCTATGGGGTGCCGGGGCAACGCTTGTCATTTCGGCGGGCGCTTTTCTGATAGGGCTGGTGATTGGGATTGGTGGCGCTTTGGGCAAGCTGTCTGGCAACCGCCTGCTGCTCGGATTGCTCGATGTCTACACGACAGCGGTGCGCGCCGTGCCGGAACTGATCCTGATCGTCGGTCTTTATTATGCAGGCACTGATGGGCTTAACCGACTATTGCAGGCATTTGGGATGCCAATGGTTGAAGTCAATGGATTGATTGCGGCGATTGCGGTTCTGGGTGTGGTCCAAGGTGCTTACATGACTGAAGTGCTCAGGGGGGCTATCCTGGCGATCCCGGTTGGTCAAAGTGAGGCGGCAAAAGCCTTCGGCATGTCGCCGCTCCTGCGGTTTCGTAGGGTTACTTTGCCGGCGCTGCTGCCCAACGCCCTGCCCGGCCTTGCCAATTTGTGGATGACTGTCACCAAGGATAGCGCGCTTGTTGCCGTTGTCGGCTATCAGGAACTGGCGCTGGCGACCCGGCTGGCGGGGGCGAGTACCAAGCATTATTTCCTGTTTTTCCTGGCTGCCGCCCTGCTCTATCTCGCCATCACTCTCGTTTCCAACCTGTTCTTCAAGCTGATCGAGCGCCGGGTGCGGCGCGGTCAGCCGCTGCTGTCTTAGGAGATGTGATGGATTTCTCCTGGATAGGCAATTACTGGCCGTTGCTGCTTGCCGGAGCATGGCAAACCCTTGCATTGCTGGTAATTTCGGTCGTCCTCGGATTTGTAATGGCCATTGGCCTCGCCTTTGCGCAGGTCAGCGGCGGACCGGTGACGCGGGTCCTTGCGCGCAGCTATTCGACGTTTTTTCGCGGCACGCCGCTATTGATCCAGCTCTGGTTGCTTTATTACGGCGTCGGATCATTGCTGCCGATGATCCCGGGCATTCGTCAAAGTCTGATCTGGCCGCTGCTGCGGGAAGGATTTTTCTTTGCGGCGGTCAGTTTCACGCTCAATTACGCGGCTTATGAGGCCGAAGTTTTGCGCGGCGCATTGCTGGCCGTGCCCAAGGGTGAGCTTGAGGCGGGCCGTGCTTTCGGCATGGGACGCTTCACGCTCATTCGGCGTGTCTGGTTGCCGCGTGCTATCCGTATCGCCCTCCCCACCATCGCCGGGGAAGTGGTCATGCAGTTGAAGGCCACTCCCCTCGCCTTTACCGTGACGGTTATGGATCTCTATGCGGTTGCCTACAAGGTGCGCCAGGATACGCTGCTCGTCTATGAGCCGCTGATCGTCGTCACCCTCTTCTATCTCGCTCTTACCGCGATCATTGCCCGTTGCTTCCGGGTGGTCGAGGCGCAGGTTCCAATCCGGCGATAACCAACAGGACTATATGTATGACAAAGGTTCGTATTCTCGACGGCGGCATGAGCCGCGAACTTCTTCGGCTCGGTGCGGAGTTGAAGCAGCCGGAATGGTCGGCGCTCGCCCTTATCAATTCTCCTGACATCGTTCGCCAGGTGCATGCGGAATTCATTGCGGCCGGTGCGGATGTGGTGACAACCAACTCTTATGCATTGGTGCCGTTTCATATCGGCGAAGAGCGTTTCCAGAGCGAAGGCCCGTCGCTGATTGCGCTATCGGGGCAGTTGGCGCGGCAGGCGGCGGATGCTGGCGGACGAAAGGTGCTCGTGGCTGGTTCGTTGCCTCCGATCTTCGGTTCCTATGAGCCGCAGAATTTTGATCCATCGACGGTTGATGCCTATCTGGATGTGCTGGTTGCCAACCTTGCGCCCTTCGTCGATGTGTGGCTTGGAGAAACGCTCAGCCTGATTGCCGAAGGCGAAGCCGTTCAAAAAGCGGTTGCCGCAACAGGCAAGCCCTTCTGGATTTCGTTTACGCTGGCCGATGAAGCGGGACAGGACGCTGGAGGCGAGCCGAAGCTTCGCTCCGGCGAATTGGTTGAGGATGCGGCTCTTTGGGCGGCTGGCTCTGGCGCATCGGCGCTGCTGTTCAATTGCAGCAAGCCGGAAGTTATGAAGGCGGCCGTCGATGTGGCGGCCGCGACATTCAGGCAAAAAGGTGTTTTCCTGGACATCGGTGTCTATGCCAATGCCTTTGAAGGCGAGCAGGGGGAGGCTGCGGCGAATGAAGGCCTGCATGAGACCCGCGCCGACCTGACCGATGATGCCTATTGCCGCTTTGCATGCGATTGGGCTGACGCGGGTGCAACGATGATTGGTGGGTGCTGCGGCATTGGCGCGGCGCATATACACCAATTGGCGAAGGCTCTGTCTGCCTAGTCTCGCCGTCTATGCGCCGGGTCGGGCCTTGCGCATGATCCAGAGAAAGGCGAGGCATCCGGCAAGACCTGTGACGATGCCAATCGGCATGTCCTCCGGTGCAACGGCCAGTCTTGCGACGAGATCGGCGAGGATCAGCACCAATGCGCCCGTCAGCGCCGAGAGCGGCAGGACGCGGACATTGTCTGATCCTGCCAGTGCTCGCACCATATGGGGAACCATGAGGCCGACAAAGCCGATGGCACCTGAAAAAGCGACCATTGTCCCTGTTATCAGTGCCGAGATCACAAATAGCGTCAGGCGAAACCGAGCGACGGGTACGCCCAGGGTCGCCGCCGTCTCATCTCCCATGGCCAAGGCATTCAGCAAGCGCGCATTGGGCAGGAGATAGCAAAGTCCACCAGCGAGCACGGCGGCGGGATAAATCAGATGCTGCCATTGGGCAAGGCCAAGCCCACCCAACATCCAGAAGGTTACGGTTTGGGTGGCGCGGGGATCTCCGAGAAAGACCAGCAGATTCCCAAGCCCGGTGAAGAAAAATCCGACAATCACGCCCGACAGCACCAGCCGGTCGGCCTGAAGGCTACGGGTCAATCCCGCCACCAGTCCCACCGTGGCGGTGGCGAGCAGCGCCCCGCCAAATGCGAAAAGCGGTACGGTCAGCAGTCCGAAGACCATGCCGGTATGCAGCAACGCGAGGATTGCACCGAAAGCGGCGCCAGAGGAGACGCCGAGCAGATGCGGATCGGCGAGTGGATTTCGGGTCGCTGGTTGCAGGACCGCCCCGGTTAGCGCCAGCCCAGCCCCGACAAGTCCACCGAGTAGCACGCGTGGAAATCGAACATCCCAGACGATGCTCACCCGCCCCGCTGGCCAATCCACCGGAAAACTTCCCGGGACCAGGTGATTGGCGAGGATCTTCCAGACGGTGGCAACAGGAATGGGAGCCGCACCCAGTGAAATACCGGCACTGACGACGACGATGATCGTCAGAACCAGCAGGATCGGCACACATATACGTCTAATGAAAGTCAAGACTTACAGACTTTGCGGATGAAAGGCTTGGGCCAGACGGGCGATGGCATCGATATTGCGCGGTCCCGGGGTTGCCTCGACATAGTCAAGCACAACGAAACGATCATTTTTCACAGCGTCGATATTCTGGAAGGCCGGGTTATGCTTCATATAATCGATCTTCTGCTGCGCGGTCACTTCGCCATAGTTAACGATGATAATCACCTGCGGATTCCGCTCGATCACCGGTTCCCATGACACTTCCGTCCAGCTTTTCTGCACGTCATCCATTATATTGACGCCGCCAGCGGCTTCGATCATCGCTGTCGGAATCCCGAAGCGGCCTGATGTGAACGGCTTTTGTTCACCGGAATCATAGACAAAAACGGTTGCGGGCTTGTCGGTTGGACTGATTTTGGCCTGGATTTTCGCCAATTGATGACGATAGCCTGCAACCAATGCCTCTGCCCTGTCTTGGACACGGAATATTCGCCCCAAGTTGATGAGGTCAACGAACATATCGTCCATGGTCGGCTTGGCCTTGGCCATGATATGAATGCAGCTTTCCGTCAGTTCATAGACCTTGATGCCCAATGGGCTGAGCGTATCCGGTGTCACCTCGCCGCCGACCTTCATGCCATAATTCCAGCCAGCGAAATAGAAATCCGCATTGGCATTGAGCAGGACTTCCTTGCTCGGATATTTCGGCGATAGTTCCGGCAATTGGCTGACGCCGTCGCGCAATTTTTCGTCCAGCGTCTTCCAGCCGGAGACCCCGGTATAGCCGACCATATGGTCCTGTAATTTCAGCGCCAGCATCATTTCGGTCAGGTTGACGTCATTGGAAACGGCGCGTTGCGGGGCTGTATCAAAGGTAACCTCACGGTTACAGCTCTTGACGGTCACGGGTTCCGCTGCGGCTGCGGTGAGATTGACTGCTGCAAGAAAGGTTGAGAGCACGAAAGTGAGAAGTACGTTTTTCATAAATGGTCCAATGGGTTGCGGATCAGGCACTGAGCGCGAAGGAAAAATTGCGGGTTGCGCCGCCATCCAGGCTGTGGACATGGGTTTGAACGGTGAAGGCTGCGGACAGATGGTCTGCGGTCAGGACATCGTGCGGACAGCCCTCGGCAATCATCTGTCCGTCCTTCAGGATAATTGCTCTCGTGGCAAAGCCTGCGGCAAGATTGATGTCATGCAGCGTGGTCACGATGGTGATGCCGAGACCACGCAGCAGATCGAGAATTTCCAACTGGTTGCGAATATCGAGATGGTTGGATGGCTCATCCAGAATGAGCAATTGCGGGTCTTGCGCCAGCGCCCTTGCGACGAGAACGCGTTGCTTTTCGCCGCCTGACAAAGTCGCAAAATCACGTCGCGCCAGATCGGTGACATGGAGGTGATCCATGGCATGCAGCGCTCTGGCTTTGTCGTCTCCGGTACCCTGCGACCTTTTCCATGCGCTTTTCTGCCAGGGAATTCGGCCCATCATGACGATATCTTCGACGGTAAAAGGGAAATCTGCCGGCATTTCCTGGACTACGACTGCGATCCGGCGGGCAACCGTCCGCGGATCGATTGTCCATAGATCCTGCCCGTCGAGCAGCACCCTGCCCTCACTGGGGCGCACGGCACGATAAAGGCAGCGCAGCAGCGATGTCTTGCCAGCTCCATTCGGGCCGATAATGGCCAGACGCTCACCAGCGGCAAGCGTAAAATCTACGTTTTTTATCAGAGATCGCGCGCCCGTTGGCCCATAGCTGAGCCCCCTCACCTCAAGCGAGGCACCATGACCATCACAGCTCATGCAGGAGCCTGCATCGGTAGACCGGACATCAGGCGTGCCGCGCCTCGGGCCGGATCGTCTGAACAAGGAAAGGATGGCCACGCCTCTCGGCGGACCTGAAGTCTTATCGCTGCCATCGGAACACCCCGTCCGTTGCGGTTGAACATCTAAATGGCAGGTCTCCTGGCTTGCGGGTCGCTGTTGGCCTGCGCCTTCCCGGCTTATCGCCAGTGGCATCGTGCAGGCCCACTCGCCGCTTACAGTTGCGGGGGCAGCCACGGTTTCGGTCCCTGTTGGGTAAGCCTCACCGTATTCCCTTTTCAGCCGCAGCCTTCTTTGCAAAGCCACAGCACCATTTGGATCTATCACTGACATGGGTTGCGGTTCCGCACAAGTCCGTTTTCAAACTATATCGATATCATGGTTTTGTTATAACGTTACATAAAGAACGTCAAGCTAAATACCTTGGATTTGTCCGGTCGGCTTGGTGCCACGCCGAACAAATCCGGGAAAGCTTTAAGGAGGCAGACCGTTGAAAGTGACCCTGGATACGGGTTCTTACTTACGGCCACCCATTTCAACGATTGGCGGTTCGGCGTCGGTAGGCAAGGGGCTTTGATAGGGCTGGCCCTTACGACGGGCGACGAGATCGGCAAGAGCAGCTTCGCGTAATTGTTCGCTTTCAAAGGCGGCGCGGCCCGTGGCGGCCATGACCTTTGCCGCCGCGATCATGCCCTTGTGCGCCAGCGGACTTTTCCCCTGCGTCACCAATTGCCAGGTATGGAACGGTGTGCCGATGGCGCAGGTTGGCCCATCGGCCTGGACGGTTGGCACCACCCAGCTGACATCGCCGACATCGGTTGACCCTGTCAGCAGCGGCGTGCGGTCATGGGCGGGCAGAATGAAATCGGCAAGCGGGATATCGCGTTCCGGCAGCCCCTCGAAACGCCAGGGCGCCGACTTTTCTTCCGGCGTCAACACGGCGCGGATCGTTTCGGCAAAAGCTCGGTCCGCCGCATCAAAAGGTGGTGGGCCGAGTTCTTCCCAGGCCTCCTGCATGGCCGCCATCAGCGGACCATTGGTCAGCACGTTGGAAACGGCGCTGATCACCTGTGTTTCCAGCCGGGTCTCGGTCATCAATGCCGCGCCCTCGCCAATTTTCTTGACCCGCTCCACAAGGGTCTTCATGCCTTGCAGTTCCGGGGCGCGGATCAGATAGCGAACCTTGGCATAGGCCTGTACGACATTTGGCGAAATACCACCCGCATCGAGAATGGCGGCGTGTACGCGGCAATCGGATGGCATGTGTTCGCGCATATAATTGACGCCGACGCTCATCAGTTCCACCGCGTCGAGAGCGCTGCGCCCCAGATCGGGGTTTGATCCGGCATGGGCCGCCCTTCCCCGGAAAGTGAAATCGACACGGGAATTTGCAAGCGAGGTGGTGCGCTGTACGCCAGCGAAGGAATTCGGGTGCCAACTGATGGCGATATCGACGCCTTCGAACGCCCCTGCCCTGACCATAAAGGCCTTGGCGGCTCCGCCCTCTTCGGCTGGGCAACCATAATAGCGCACCCGACCGGGCAAGCCTTTTTCTTTCAACCAGTCTTTCAGGGCAGCGGCGGCCAAGAGAGCTGCGGAGCCGAGCAGGTTGTGGCCGCAGCCATGGCCGTTACCACCTGCGGCAATTGGCTTATGTTCAGCGACGCCCGCTTCCTGGCTGAGCCCGGACAGGGCATCATATTCGCCCAGAAACGCAATGATGGGACCGCCCTCCCCTGCTTCGCCCATCACGGCTGTTGGGATTCCGGCCAATTTTTCGCTGACGCGAAATCCCTCCGCCTTCAGCATGGCGACATGCTCTGCGACGGACGATTCTTCCATGTAGCAGGTTTCCGGCATGCCCCAGATCCGGTCGCTCAAGGCGATAAAGTCAGGCGTCTTGGTATCGATGATCGACCAAAGTGAGGCGGATGAATTGGGGGAAACGGTCATGGGGTACCTTTGACAATAAACACCCGCCAACCATAAAAGCTTGGCGCTCAGCAGCAAGCTTTTATCCGCTGTTTTACCAGGCAAGTCGATTTTGTGATGGAAAGTTAGTCATTCGGAAGGCCTACTCTTCTGCTTCAGGAGAGCGGTTCTGTGCGTGTGTCTGCCGCGCGGGCCTTGGCTGCCTGAAGAATATCGCGGGTTTCGCGCGCCTTGGCAGCAGCTTCGGAAAGCGCCCGGTTTGGAACCGCGCCGGGATCTTCCTGTCCGTCGCTAAGGTGGCTTTCCTGTTCGAGACTACGGATCAGATCCTTGAAGGCCTCAGGTCCTTGCAGGCTTGCCGTCAGAAGTGAAATCAGCAATTCGCGGTGGGCGTTGATACGCCCCCGCATGGTTTCCGGCGTTGAGTCCGTCATGAATGCAGGCTCCGAGCCAGCTTGGTCCGCGCCGGGATACGGCGATGAGTGACGGCATTATAAAGGGCGGCATATTGTTCGGCGCTGCGCTCCCAACTGTAATGTGCCCGCATGGCCTGAAGCTGCAACCGCCGCCAATGGCGGGGTACGGCATAGGCGTCCAACGCCCGACGAAGCGCGTGGCGCAGACCGTCGGTGGTGATCTGGTCAAACTGGAAACCGGTTGCCGCCTTGGCAGACATTGCTGCGTCATTGGCATCGATAATGGTTTCTGCCAGCCCACCAGTACGTGACACCACCGGCACACAGCCATAGCGCAGAGCATAAAGCTGGGTCAGGCCGCAGGGTTCGAAACGCGAGGGCTGAATGATGGAATCGGCACCACCGTGAATGCGATGCGCGGTTTCCTCATCATAGCCGATCTTGACGGCCATGCGGCCAGGAAAACGCTGTGCAGTCTCGATCAGCGCCTGTTCCAGCGCGCGATCCCCCTGCCCGAGCACGATCAGCTTACCGCCGCCATCGATGATCTCGCTGGCGGCTTCCGCCAGCATATCCATGCCTTTTTGCCATGTGATACGGGTAATGGCGGCAAACAGCGGACCGTCATCGTTGTCGAGGCCAAACTGGTTTTGCAAATCCACCTTATTCAACCGCTTGAGGCCGATGGTTTTCTGGTCAAAGCGGGAGAACAGATGCGGATCGGTGGCCGGGTTCCAGATTTCCGGATCGATCCCATTGACGATACCGCGCAGCTTGTCCTTGCGCTGCTTGAGAACGCCTTCAAGGCCCATGCCAAAGCGCGGCGAAAGGATTTCCCGGGCATAGGTCGGGCTGACGGCGGTGATCATGCTTGACGTCATCAGACCACCCTTCAGATAGCTGATATCGCCATAATACTCCATGCAGTCCGTTGACATCACGCTTGGCGGCAGTCCAATCGAGGGCAGCAGGGCGGCGTTGAACTGGCCCTGGAATGCGAGATTGTGAATGGTCAAAACCACAGGCGTCGTGCAATCCATGTGCCGCAGGTAGACGGAGGTGAGAGCGGTTTGCCAGTCATGGGTGTGAACGACATCGGGAACCCAGCCTGGCAGGCTACCGGCTGCAATTTCGGCTGCTGCCAGAGACAGGACCGCAAATCGCTTCCAATTGTCATGATGGTCAAGGCAGTTCTCGTCCACATAAGGGCCACCCGGCCGGTCGAACAATTGCGGCGCATCGAGTATGAAAAGGTCGAGGCCGTGGATGCTGGCGGCGTAAAGCGCTGCGGATTCGCCAAGGAGATCTTCGAACACCAAAAGCGGCGGCTGGTCCCGGATCAATCTGCGGACATTGCTATAGCCTGGAATCAACGTCCGCGTGGCTACACCAAAATTGGCGAGCGCCTTTGGCAGAGCGCCCGTGACATCGCCGAGACCGCCAGTTTTGACGAGTGGAAAAATTTCCGAGGTGACGGAGAGCGAACGCAGACTCTGATCGATGACATTGCCTTTCTGCATGCGTTGCGGAAGGCAGCGGATTCCAGCCGCAGCGATCGCCGTGTCCTGTCGGTCTGAAAAAACAGGTGCCATCAGATTATCTTTCGCTTGCGTTTCGTCGCTGCGGCAGGTTTTGGATCTTGCGGCACATCGGCCATCTCAGCTTCTGGGCTCTGTCTGGTCTTGGCGGCCAGCGTTTTGGTCGTTGGAGCCTTGGCAGTCTGCGTTTTGGCGGCCTGGCTCGCGCGCTTGAGCGCGCCTGCCTTGGCCTTTTGCGCGGATTGCGAAAGGTCGTGAAATTCGCGATGGGCCTGTTGCCAATGGACGTCGTCTTTCCCGTGCGGCTTGCCCTCTTCTTCCCAAAGGCTATAGGCTCGCTTTTCGATCCACTCTTTGTCGGATGGCTTCATCGTCTATCTCCCATTGACCACCCCTCTAACGTGAAATCGGCCGTTTCTGTTCCCCAAATAGCGGTCGTTTAGTGAAATTTTCATCGCTGACTTGCGGATAGGCAGAACGCAATAATCGCACCGTCGCTCAACACCCTTGGCAGATAAGGATCTATCGCTTTTTCAGGAACAATAACCCTTGCCCATCTGTTTTCGACCCGAGCGTCAAACGCGAAGAGAAGACAGTGGGTCAAAGGAGAAGACAATGGAATTGATTGGCACCTTGGTACATCCTGAAAAGGGCGGACGGTCCGGATATAATGTCGAATTCGTTTCCGACAGTGGTGATGTGGTGTCCGTACAGCTGAAACAAAGCGAGGACCGGCCTCTGACGCGCGAAAATGCGCCGGAAGCAGCCAGGTCGTTGCTGGAGGAAATCAGCACGAAAGAAGTTGTTGAGGGAGGTACACGCCTCGCCGACCAAGCCCGCCGGGAGGAGGGTGACCGCGATCTCAACGATGCGCTGGAAGATACTTTTCCGGCCAGTGACCCTGTTTCAATGGCAACGACCAGCACGATCGGTGGCACTGGAAATAACGACAACTGATTATCGCATGATGGTGCTCGGCCAAAAGTTGACAGGTTGACATCTGTAAACGCCGACCGGGTCTTGTGCGGGCAAAAGTATGCGTGTCACTCGCGGGTTAACAAAAAGAAGAATGGCCTGTCGAAATCACGATGCTCCATCAATCCGAGACAGCGGCGGTCATCGATACGGCGAAAATGGTCAATGATCGGCTTTTCGTCATAGATCATCGCTGCGCTGACAGTGCCGCCCAGTGCGACAGGCCTTAATCTTGCTTTTGGCCGGCCGGAGGCAAAAAACCGTCCCAGATTACGAACTACTGTTCTTCCCACCGCGTTATTGAACAGCCTGGGTGACGCAAGCAAAAGCCGCAGCGGAATGAAGAACGGGTTTAACGGATAAAAACCGAAGCTGTCGCGCATAATCAGCGGATGACCTTCGTCTGCGGAGACAAAATTCTTGCCGTGCCAACCGAAAGGCGGCATCAGGCCATCTATCGGATGATTTGTCGCTAACTCCTGCCCGACCCACATGCCGATCATGTCATCGACTTCAAGGGCTGGTAGTTGGAGAAACCTAGCAATTGCTTCTTCGCCCGTTGTGCCATGCTGTTGCCATTGGATCAGCCAGTCCGTATCTGCAAAAACCTGTGTTGTCACGGCAATGTGTTCCCGCTCTCTAGAGTTTCCGGTCCGGCGCATTGCATGACGTTTTCCCTTGCCTCATGAGGCTCCTCTCCGGGTGACGGTTCTGGACTGTTTGCTTGTTGCGCTTTCTATGCGGCAATTATGCGTTGCTGCTATCAACATCACTTCACGGCATTTGTTCCTTTTGGGACCGTCACGCTGCGTTGAACTTGGGTGAGGTATTGTGTTTGCGACTATTTCAAGCGTTTGATCCCTTTGATCCGTCTTCAGAAAACGAGCCGGATGTAAGGCCGGATTTGTTTGAAACGCTGAAAAGTGATGGCAGATGTGCATCAGTGGGGTTTGCATCGTCGATATGAATGGCCTACTCCCTAACGCTTGAAATAGTTAACATATGACAATTGCCAAGAGGCGCCATAGCCGTCGCGTTGTCAGTGAAGAATGGATGAGCGGCGATCATGACGCGGTTTTTACCCGATAAATTCACCCTGATGCTTGTGTGTACAGTGGCTCTGGCTTCAGTCTTGCCGATCAGCGGCCAGCCGGCGGTTTATTTCGGCTGGGCAACGAAAGTTGCGATTGCGGCGCTGTTTTTTCTGCATGGCGCGCGTCTGTCGCGGGATGTCGTGGTTGCAGGCATGTTGCATTGGCGACTGCATCTGTCGATCCTGGCCATGACCTTTGTGATCTTTCCCTTGCTTGGCTTAGGGCTTGGCTTCTTGGTGCAGGGTTTTCTGCCAACCTCGCTTTATCTTGGCATTCTTTACATTTGTGTCCTGCCATCGACTGTCCAATCGTCTATCGCTTTTACCTCCATGGCAGGGGGCAATGTGCCGGCGGCGATCTGTTCAGCCTCGGCCTCTAATATTTTCGGGATGATCCTCACCCCTCTGCTCTGCGGGCTGCTGCTATCTGCCGGTGGCCATGGCGGGATTTCGCTTGACGCTGTCTTGCAAATTTTCGTGCAATTGTTGCTCCCGTTTTTGGTTGGCCAGGTTTTGCAACCTTTTATCGGCAATTGGGTCAGGGCGCGCAAATCCTTGCTGTCGCCAATTGATCGTGGCTCGATTCTGATGGTGGTCTATGCGGCCTTTAGCGAGGCGGTCATTGAGGGGATCTGGAAGCATTTCTCGCTGGCCGATATTGGCGCGGTCGTGGTGGTCGATATGGTCCTGCTGGCGCTGGCGCTGATCATCACCACATTCGGAAGCCGGTTGCTTGGTTTTTCCAAGGAGGATGAAATTGCCATCACCTTCTGTGGCTCGAAGAAAAGTCTGGCCTCCGGCGTGCCGATGGCCAGCGCGATTTTTGCCGGACAAAGTATCGGCGCCATCGTCATGCCATTGATGCTGTTTCACCAGATCCAGCTGATGGCCTGCGCGGTGATCGCCCAGAAATATGCGCAAAAGCGCAAGCTGAAGGAAGCCGAAGTGGCTGTTGCTTCAGCCTGATGCCATTTAATACCAAGTCTCTGACATGCTGACGCATCCTCGCCTTCAGAGCCTCCTCAGGAAAAGGCAATCTGAGCTTTCATAGCCTTGCTCCGGTCGGATGCGATGGTGAAGGCAGAAAGCGCGTCTTCCAAAGGCACGGTGTGGGTGATCAGCGGCTTGACGTCGATCAGCCCCTTGCGCATCAGCTCCACCCCGACCGCAAATTCACTGTGGAAACGGAAGGAGCCGCGCAGGTCCAGTTCCTTGGCGGTAATGGCCATCATCGGCAGGGTCATATCGCCGCCAAGCCCGAGCTGCATGATGACGCCGCGTGGACGCATGGCGGAAATTCCGCCAGCCAGTGCCGCGGCGACGCCGGTGCATTCGTAAAGCACATCGAATGTGCCTTTACCCACCGCGTATTCTGCAAGGCCATCCGGCTGGGCTGCGGTGTTGATCACCCGGTCAGCGCCCGCCGCCTTGGCCAGTGCCAGCGTAAAGTCCGAGAGATCGGTGGCAACGATTTCCTTTGCCCCGGCCCTCCGGGCGGCAATGATTGATAAAACGCCAATCGGACCGCAACCGGTGACCAGAACCCGCTTGCCGAGCATTTCGCCTGCCCGCCGCGTCGCATGCAACGTCACGGCCAGCGGTTCGGCCATCGCCGCCTCCCCCGCGCTCAGTCCATCCGCCACCACGCATTGGCTGGCGTCGGCGACAAGGCTTTGCCGGAACGCACCCTGGATATGGGGAAAGGGCATGGCGCTGCCGTAAAACCGCATATTGATGCATTGATTGTGCAGGCCTTCTTGGCAATAGGCGCAGGTGTGGCACGGGCGCGACGGCGAGACGGCGACGAGCTGGCCGATGCCTAGTCCTGTGACCCCTGCCCCCAATGTTTCGACATAGGCCGAGACTTCATGGCCAAGGATCATCGGCTGTTTCAGTCTGACAGCGCCAAAACCGCCGTGATTGTAATAGTGCAGGTCGCTGCCGCAGATGCCGCCCGTGGCAAGCCGCAATTTTACCTCGCCTGGACCGGGCTCGACCTCGTCCACCTCTTCGATGCGAACGTCTTTCGCCGCATGGGCAACAATGGCTTTCATGGATTTATCCTCATAAAACCGGGGTTGGCAGAGCCTGGCCGGCGAAATGTGCGGTCAGATTGTCGCGGACCAACTGGCCCATGGCCTGGCGGGTCTCAAGTGTGCCGGAGGCGTGGTGGGGTTGGAGCAGGACGTTGTCCAGCGCCAGGAAGCGTGGGTTTAGCTTGGGCTCACCTTCGAACACATCCAGCGCGGCAGAGCCCAGCCGTCCGGTTTCGAGCGCTTCCAGCAAGGCGGCTTCATCGATATTCGAGGCGCGGGATATGTTGATCAGCATACCCTCCGGCCCTAGCGCCTCAATGACATCGCGTCCGACGATATGTCTTGTATCGGCGGATGCGGCCAGGGTGACGAACAGGAAGTCGGATGTTCTGGCCAGTTCCACGGGATCGGCAACGAATGTCATGCCCTCGCCATAGGGTTTCGGTGCGACATCGCTGTAGGAAATCTGCATATCGAAGCCTTTGAGGCGCTTGGCGACCTCAAAGCCGATGCGGCCAAGGCCCAGCACCCCTGCCCGCCTGCCCCAGACCCGGCGTTTCAGCGGATAAAGACCCTTTGCAGCCCAGCTGCCATCCTTCACCCAGGTCTCGGCGCCGATCATGCCGCGCGATTGGCATAGCATCATCGCGACGCCCAGATCGGCAACGTCATTGGTCAACACATCGGGTGTGTTGGTGACGCGGATGCCACGGGCGCGGCAAGCTTCGAGATCCACGGCGTCATAGCCAACACCGTAGACCGAGATGATTTCGAGCTTCGGGCAGGCGTCGATCATGGCGCGGTCAGCACCGAGTTCTCCCCTTGTGGCAATGCCTTGAATGCGTGGCCCAACGGTGGTGATAAAAGCGGTCTTGTCGGCTGCGTCGAAATAGCGGTGCACGGTGAACTGATCGTTCAAAGGGCCTTCATCCCAGGCGGGATAGGGTCCGACCTGCAAAATCTCCGGCTTTGCCACTTTCTTTTCCTCTCCTTGATGAACCTGTTCTAAAAAACTTGACAGGCAATGTTATCGATAACATAAACAGGTTCAACAAATGTTGTCGAGATAAAAGTGGAGGATGCCATGTCGCTTGGTCTTTTCGATCTGACGGGTCGTCGCGCGTTGGTGACAGGGTCTTCGCAAGGCATTGGCTTTGCCTTGGCGCAAGGTTTGCGGGCGGCGGGCGCGACCGTGATCGTGAATGGACGCGATGAAGGCAAGCTTGCCTCCGCCGCCGCCCAGATCGGCGATGGCTGTGATATTCTGGCTTTCGACGTCACCGATCATCAGGCGTCGCGGGATGCTGTTGATGGTTTTGAGGCCACCAAAGGGCCGATCGACATTCTCGTCAACAATGCCGGAATGCAGTTTCGCGGCCCTCTGGAAGAGTTTCCGGCAGATGCTTTCGAGCGGCTGCTGCGCACCAATATTTCCAGCGTCTTCAATGTCGGCCAAGCTGCGGCCCGCCACATGATCAAGCGCGGCGCTGGCAAGATCATCAACATTGCCAGTGTGCAGACGGCGCTGGCCCGGCCATCGATTGCCCCTTACACGGCCACCAAAGGCGCGGTCGGCAATCTCACCAAGGGCATGGCGACCGATTGGGCGAAATATGGGCTGCAATGCAACGCCATCGCGCCCGGCTATTTCGATACGCCGCTGAATGCTGCGCTGGTTGCCGATCCTGATTTCTCGACCTGGCTGGAAAAGCGCACGCCTGCCGGGCGCTGGGGCAAGGTTGAGGAACTGGTGGGTGCCTGCATCTTCCTGGCGTCTGGAGCCTCGTCCTTCGTCAACGGCCATGTTCTGTATGTCGATGGCGGCATCACCGCCTCGCTCTAGGAGCAATGCCGTGATGAAACTGGTACTTATGGGTGTCTCAGGCTGCGGTAAATCCTCCGTTGGCGCCGCATTGGCGGCAAGGCTCGGGGCGGTCTATATCGACGGCGACGATCTGCATCCGCCGCAAAATATTGCCCGGATGCAGGCGGGTATTCCGCTTGACGACGCGGATCGATGGCCATGGTTGGATGCGGTTGGAACACGCCTTGCCGGGGAACAAGGCATAACCATTATCGGGTGTTCGGCGTTGAAGCGGGCGTACCGCGACAGGATCAGGGAAAAGGCTTGTGGTTCTGTGCGTTTCATCCATCTGGCTGGCAGCCATGCCGTGATTGCCAGACGTGTCACCGAGCGACCAGGGCATTTCATGCCCGCTTCGCTGCTCGACAGCCAATTTGCAGCGCTTGAGCCGCCGGGGGCCGATGAACATGCGGTGACCGTCGATATCGATCAGCCGCTTGACAGTCTGGTAGCGGCGATTGTTTCGGCCATAGGGGAGGAATGATCATGACCAACACAGTGGCGCTGATCGGCGCGGGCGCGATGGGCGGCGCAATTGGTAGAAGGCTGGTTGAAACCGGCAACCAACTGACTGTCTTCGACCTCAATGCTGAAAAGGTGGCGGAGTTGACCGCGCTTGGCGCGACGTCTGCAAAGACAGCGGCGGAAGCTGCATCGCGCTCCGACTATGTTATTCTCAGCCTCAATGCGCCGCACATCATTCGAGCCGCCGTGTTCGGCAAGGACGGAGTGGCCGAGGGGGCAAAACCCGGCACCTTGATTATCGACATGTCCTCCATCGACCCGGAGGCAACCCGGCAATTGGCTGGGGATGCGGCGGAAAAGGGTCTGCGCTGGGTCGATAGCCCGCTTTCTGGCGGGGCACCCAAGGCGGCGATTGGTGAATTGACGTTGATGGCTGGCGGGACAGAGCAGGACGTGGCCGATGCGCATCAGGTTTTGCAGCATGTCGCATCCAATTATACGCATATGGGTCCGGTGGGTGCTGGCCAAACCACCAAGCTGATCAATCAGGTGCTGTGTGGCTTGAATTTTCTGGCCGTGGCCGAGGCGACGCAATTGGCGCTGGACGCTGGAGTTGATGCCGCGAAAATCCCGCAGGCATTGAAGGGCGGCCGCGCCGATAGCGCCATCCTTCAGGAATATATGCCACGTTATGTCACCAAGGATTATCGCCGCACGGGCCGGATCGACAATATGGTCAAGGACCTGAACGGCGCGCAGGATCTGGCGCGACGAACCAATACGGCCATGCCGCTGACGGCAATCTGCGCCGAGGTGCATCGTATGCTGACAGCGGCGGGCCTGGGTGGAGAAGACCAGGCGATGTTGATGGAATTTTTCACCGGAGCAAAAAGGGAGACCTCCTGATGATCACACGTTACGCCTTGTTTGAAGGTACGGTAAGGCCGGGGCAGACGGAGGCCTTCCGGGCTGCTGTTCTCGATACCATCTTGCCAAAATGGAAACAGTTTCCAAAGGCGATTGACGTCAGGGTGTCCTTTGCCGAGGCCCGTGATGATGGCGCGCCGGAATTTCCGATGATACTGGCGATCAACTATCCGGATATGGAGGCGGTCGAGGCCGCGTTGGCCAGCCCGGTCCGCGCCGAAGCTCGTGCGGCAACAGAAGCGGTGCTCTCGCAGTTCTTCGATGGCCGTATCCATCATCACGTGACGCTTGCCAACGAATTCGCGCTTTGACCATGCGCTTGTGGCTTCCCCTCCCCTGTTTGGGGTGGGTTTGCCGATGGGAAAAGCTTTTAGCTGGCTTTTACGCACCTTATAAACGCAGTGTAACACGCTGATAACCATAAAGGGGGCCATTGGGTGACTGATTTCCGCAAACCGCCAACCATGGCCGACATTGCCCGCGTCACGGGAGTGTCGCCGATGACGGTGTCGCGGGCCTTCAAGACCGATAGCCTGATCAGCAAGGAAACCCGCGATGCCATTCTGCAAGCGGCAGAAGATCTCGGCTATGTATTCGATTCCACTGCCTCCAATCTGAGATCGCAGCGCTCGGATTTTGTTGCGGTCACCATTCCCTCGATCAACAATGCCAATTTTGCCGATACGGTTGGCGGTCTCTCGGAAACTCTCGCCACCCGGAAGATGCAAATCCTGCTTGGTTATACCAATTACGATATGCAGGAAGAGGAGCGGCTGATCGAGCAATTGCTGCGCCGCAAGCCGCAAGCCATTGTAGTGACCGGTGGCAAGCATACGCCCCGCGCCCGCAAATTGCTCGCCAATGCCCATATTCCAGTGATCGAAACCTGGGATGTCCCCTCCGAGCCGATTGGTCACTATGTCGGCTTTTCCAATGCCGGTGCGGTTTGCGCCATGGTCGATCATTTCGTTGCCGTCGGCTATCGGCGACTGGCCTTCATCGGCGGGGATGTCGGGCGTGACACACGCGGTAGCGATCGCCGCAATGGGTTTATTGCCGCAATGAACCGCCACGGGCTGGATGCATCGCGGTTGATCGCCGCTGGTCCGCCGCCGATCTCGATGCGCGAAGGGGCGAATGCGATGACGCGGCTGCTGGAAACCCTGCCGGATACTGAAGCGGTGATTTGTGTATCCGACCTGTCGGCATTCGGCGCTTTGACGGAATGTCAGCGGCGCGGCATCGCCGTGCCAGAGGGGATCGCTATTGCCGGGTTCGGCAATTATGAAATCGGTGCGATTTCCGTGCCGACGATTACTACGATCAATGCCTTTTCCCGTGACATTGGCGAAAAGGCGGCGCGGCTGATCCTGGATCTGCTGGACGGGCGGCCATTGGCGGGAAACATCACCATCACGCCTGAACTCATCCTGCGTGACAGCAGTTTGTGATGGTAAAGCCATGCGCCGGTGAAGGCGCATGGCGTGTTTTTCAGCTCATTTGCTCCAGATCTTCTTATAGGCGTCCCGATAGCCATTGTCGGGATCGAAGCTGTTTTTCGGTCCGCCATCGAATTCGACATTGTCGGCGGTTACCACATGCAGCGGTGACATATAGCCGGACCATTTTTCGCCGTTGAGGGCGCGGTTCAGCTCATCCACCAATTGCCAGCCTTGCAGGTTCAAGGGTTCGGCCACTGTAACCTTTTGGTACTGACCGGCGCGGATGCGCTGATAGGCGGATTCGGAGCCATCCCCTGCGGCAACATTGATCGGCGCATCGGTTCCCCCCTTCCCTGCCGAGGCGAGCGATGGCCCCATGAAGTCGAAGTATAGGTCGTTGATGGCCAGCGAATGGGTCCAGCTGTCGCCGTATTTCTGCAACAGCGAGGTGGTCAGCTGCGGCATGCGCTGCGAAGTTTCGGCAATCGGCGTATCGACATAGGCCAGAACCTTGCCGCCCAGCCGCTCGATTTCGGCCTTCATCTTGTCAGCCTTGGCGATGGCGATCGCATAGGTCGAGTCGGTAAATATGATGACGCCCGGCTTGCCCTTGGCATCGACATAGGCCCAGTTGGCGGCAGCTTTCGACACTTCCATGGCGTCAGTGCTGATATTGGCGAAAAGGCCGTTCTTTTCGTCCGGACCAATGGTTGGGCCAGCATGCCAGGCGACCAGCGGGACTTTGTTGGCTTTCGCCTGTTCCAGCGCCGGTGCCTGTTCTACAGCATCGAAACCGTCGATAATGATGGCGTCCGGTTTCAAGGCCATTGCCTGACCGAAGGCTGCGGTGCGGCCGCCAATCGAGCCTGCGCCATCCAGCACCTTGACCTTCCAGCCGATGGCCTTTGCAGCTTCCTCGACGCCATTGCTGACACCCAGGATACCACCGTTTTTCAGATCGCCGGCGAGAACAACGATGGTTTTTCCCGGTTGTGGTTTCGGCGCGCTTTTCGGTCCGTCCCAAGTCGTGACCTTGCTCGCATATTTATCGACCACGGCCTTGGCTTCTGCCATCGGATCGGCCCAGGCATTGCCCGCCGTGAGCAGGATCAAGGCGCCGGTTGCTTGCAGGATATGTCTGCGTTTCATGTCCATTCCTCCCTCTGGAAATTACTGAACTGGATGCTATTATTGTTGTTTAGGTTGAGGCGTGCTGGTTGGTGCCATGCGACCTGAAAGGCTGCGCCGCCGTTGGGCGTAGCCAGCAATACCGATGGCGACCAGCAGGGTGACGCCGTTAAACAATGGCTCGACATAAAAGGACCCGCCGATCTGCTGGATGCCGGCAATGCCGACGGCCAGGATAATCACGCCGATCATCGTCCCCCAGACATTGACTCGACCAGGCTTGATGGTAGTGGACCCAAGAAAAGCGCCAACCAGGGCCGGGAGCAGATATTCCAATCCGACGCTGGCCTGGCCGATCCGCAGCTTGGAGGCGAGCAGCACGCCAGCCACCGCAGCAAGTGTGCCTGACGTGACAAAGGCACCGATGACAAAGCGGCGAACCGGAATGCCGTTCAGCGCGGCTGCCTTTGGATTTGCGCCAATGGCGTAGACATAGCGGCCAAGCGGTGTGTATTCGAGCACCAGCCACATGATCACCGCCAGCACCAGAACATAGAAGCCGGTAATCGGCAGGCCGAAAACCATGGTGCCATTCAGGCTGTAAAAGCCTTGCGGCAACATGCCGACCACCTGTCGCCCGCCGGTATGCCAAAGCGCGATGGCGTAGAGCACCGTGCCGGTACCAAGTGTGGCAATGAAACTATCGATCTTGGCGACTTCGACGAGAAGCCCATTGAGAAAGCCGGTAAAGGCACCGAGTGCAATGACGATCAGCACGGCCACCGGCCAAGGCAGGCCGAACATAGTTTGCAGGCTGATGGCCAGCACGTGCCAGAGCACGATGCCATAGCCAATGGTGAGGTCAATGCGTCCGGCGGCCATGGGGATCATGGCGGCCAGCGATAGGATGGCGATGATCGTCTTGTCGGAGATGATCGAACGCAGGTTCAGAACGGTCGGAAAGGTCTGCGGCAAGAGAATGGAGAACAGCAGGATCAGCCCCACGGTCAATATGACGAGACCATAAACAGGTAACAGACGCTGGATTTTCTGCGCGGTACTCATGCCGGAAAGCTCGGCGCGCGTCGGTTCCAGCGCGTTGGATTCGATGGATTGCATTGGTTCTCTCCCAGGTTCAGGCCGCATCCGAGGCGGAGGCTGCGGCGATCACCGCTTCTGTGGTCAGGTCCGGCCCGCTCAACTCTCGCAGGATCTGGCCGCGAGAAAATACCAGCGCCCGCTGGCAGATATGGGCGATTTCTTCAAAATCGGTGGAGACCACCAGAACGGCCAATCCGCCTGCGACGGCCTCGGCGATCAGCCGATAGATGTCGGCCTTGGCGCCAACATCGACACCGGCGGTCGGATCTTCGGCCACCAGCAGGCGTCGTCCTGTCGCCAGCCAGCGACCCACGACGACTTTTTGCTGGTTGCCGCCGGAAAGCGCTTCGATGGCAAGGCTCTGGTCGTTGGGCCGCAAGCCCACGCGCGCGCCAATCGCATAGGCTTGGGCGGCTTCCTTGGCAGGGGTCAGAAAGGAAAGAAGGCTGCGGCCTGAGGCGGCAGGATTGATGAAGGTGTTTTCCCGCAGGCTCAAGGACATGGCGACCGACTCTTCTGTTCTGTCGCGGGCGATCAATCCGATCCCGCTGGCCATGGCTGTTGACGGATTGGTGAGATCGACGGAGCGCCCGGAGATCGCAACGGTGCCAGAGGCGGGCTCGGCGCCGAATAAGGCGCGACCGACCAATTCGTGGCCTGCGCCGCGCAATCCGACCAGTCCGAGCAATTCACCTTGGCGGATGTCGAAATTGACCGGCCTTGCCCCGCGGCAGGCAAGTTCTCTGACGGTAACGATGGCGGGTCCTGCGGGACTTGTGCTCTTGGTGAAGAGCTGGTCTGCCTTGCGCCCGACGATCATCCTGATCAATTCGTCAGGCGTTGTTTGGTTTACGGGCTTTTCACCAACCAGTTGTCCATCCCGTAAGACGGCGACGCGGTCGGCGATGCGGAAGATTTCATCAAGGCGATGTGAGACATAGATCATCGCCACGCCACGTTCTTTTAATGGGCGGATCGCGGCAAAGAGTTTTTCAACCTCATCAGCCGGTAGGCTGGCGGTCGGTTCGTCCAGCACCAGAACATCGGCTTCGACCGCAAGCGCACGGGCAATGGCGACCAATGATTTTTCTGTCCGTGTGAGGCTCTGGATACGTGTGGAGGGATCGATGTTGCAGCCGACGAGCGCAAGGGCTTCGGCGGTCCGCCGTTCGGTAGCTTTCCAATTGATAAGGCGGTTGCGTAGTGAGTAGCCTTGGGCAAGGCCGACATTTTCGGCAACGGTCATCCATTCGATCAGTCCGAGGTCTTGATGAATGAAGGCAACGGACTGGCGCTGGTTTGGCTTTGGTGGCCTGTGATTATAGGTTTGTCCACGAAATCTGATTTCACCCGTGTCTGGCTTGTAAATACCTGCGAGGGTTTTGATCAGGGTTGATTTTCCAGCACCGTTTTCGCCAAGCAGTGCGAGGATTTCACCGGGACGCAGGTCAAGCGAGACATTTGACAGGGCTCGCGTTCCGCCGAAGGTTTTTGTGATCGCACAAAATTCCAGTAGTTTTTCGTCGACCATTGTTACTCCTCCCAAAGTCACAGAAACTTAGCGTATGTTAACGATAACATGTCGTCAAGTGACCTTCTAGAAAGCACTTAAAGGTAGATTGTGAGGAAGAATTACTTTAAGTAGTAAAGATATAAATACAACTTTAACGGTAGATATAGACGGTCCCAGGCTATGAGAATTTGAGCCATGTTTTCCGAAGGGCAAACTGAAACAACTACCCCTTGGGAGGTGATGTTTTAATTCACCAACCATTGAAGCTTTGGTCTCTCTTCGTCACGAACCTTTGTGGCTGTTTTTCAGTCGTGCTGTGCTTGTATAGATTATGCGCTGAGCTAAGAAGTGCCGCAATAAGAGGGACGAGCCGATAGGTTTTGCGAAAGCTTTCGGTCTTGCGCGGTTCGTTTTCACCGGGGCTATTGGAAGAAAAAGGGCGCCTTGATGAAGGTCAGCTTTGACATGAAGTTGATGTTGTCAGCTGGTTTTCGGTGTGTCGTCGCTCTGGTGGCGGAAGTGTTCATACGTTGAATATTGGTGGGCATTTTTGATGGATAGCGATAATCTAAATAAACATGAGTGGTGCCTCTCTTGATTATTGTCGTCTTAATCGTTTGGGGTCGAACTCAGCGCCCTAGTTTTTATCACAGCGGTTTTAACGTAGTTCATCGCGATGTCGTTTGTCTTTAATGCGTGAAATGTTTCGATCTTGTTGTCTGTTCATTGGACGCGACGTTATGGATGGGTTCCTATACCCTACCCTACCCTACCCTACCCTACCCTACCCTGCGCCTTGTTCTGGTTGGCTATGCGTTGGATTACCATGGTTGGGTGCTCGTGATTTTGCGGCCTTTAATTTGTCTGGTTCTTGCTCGTTTGCTTGCCGGGTGTCTAAATTCATAGAGTTGAACGTTTCCTTTTAAACAGGCTTTTATACGGAGGCTTGATCCTGTGGCCTTTATGGTTCACGTAATCGAATGTGCTGCTATGGATGCGCGTACGTCGCGTGTTTCTATTGGCCCGAGCTGAGATTTCGATCGTCTGGAAATTAGAGAAGGTCAGTCGTTTTTTGTTTTGCGGGAGGCGCATTTTAAGGAGGCGGCTCTTGCGCTGTTGACAGCTGTCAACGTCAGAAAATGCGCGGCGTTGACAGCTGTCAACAGTGACTTTCTGTCTGCCGTAACGTCAGTAAACTGCCTTCGGCGCCGTAATGAAGAGGGTACTCTTGGTGAGTTTATTCGAAAAGATGCAAAGTCAAAAAAGCCAACATTCACTCTAAGCGTTCCGCATCGTTTTGGGTGTGTGGCCTGGGCGCGTGCGCAAACTAAAAAATGGTTAGCGTGTGCAAAATTCACCACTTCTTTACTCCTGCCAGTGCATAACTCAGCCAAGCGCGAAATGTTGTGCGTACGCGCGGTTTTCTTCTGAGCAGAAGCAATTGGATTCAAAGCTCCAGCGTGTTGCTCCTTTTCCTCCACGATAAAACATCCCTAGTTTTTTAAGGTCTGCCTCGACTTTGCCATGCGAATCGTGTCAGCGCACTGCTCCAATAAAAAACAGGAGTGGGTCCATGGCTCGTTTCGATCATGAAGATCAACTGGCCGATATTATGCGGCAATTTTTCGAAACACGTGATGCAGCGCGTGCCTTGCGGGTTCGTCTGGAAACCCAGCGGAGGGAAATGGGTGTATCAGTCGCCGCGTTTTATGATCCTCGCAGCAATCCGGTCTACGCCGCAGATATTCTCCGTCATCTCGATTTGCGCCAAAGTCAGGCGAACCTTCTTGAGGCTGCCGAAAGGAAAGTCACGGGTCCGTCGCCAACGGAGAATGACGACGAGCAAACCGGGGTGATTGGGTCGATTTTTTCTCAGGACGATGAAAATCTCGGTACTAAAGAGTGATCCAGTTTCGCGAAGGGCTCCGTTTGGATCAAGTGGTGTCAAATAAAATCGTGACAATCCGCTTTCTGTCTCGCGTGATTCAAGGTGCAACAGCATGGTGCGTACGAAAACCGCATCATTCTGTAGGCGCTGTAAGCGTATTCGGTCTGTGAAGAAGCACTTCTTCAATCTTATAACTGACCTGTACCCGAGCGAACTATTTCCGTCGTCCCTTATCATGACCTCTAAGATCTCGCTGCGGTCGTAGCGGCAAGGGAAGTCGATCAGGGTAGGGTGCTATGACATCATTCCGAGGTTGTGACGGAAGGTTCATTTTAATCTCAAGGGATTAGAATCACCGAATGCAATTCATAGATTTCCAGTGAACGGATAATCGATACCTTAAAGTGGATCATGCTCGCGTGGCGATATAAACAACATACTGCATCACTCAAGGTTATGCGTTTTTGCTCGTTCCCATGAGATGAACTCCATTACGGAAAGTTAGAAGTTTTTCTGCCTTTGCCGTAAACTACATGAAAAGGTGTAGACATATGTTTTTCACCATTGCCTGGTGAAAAGCGAAAATGGGCTTTCCATCCGGTGCCAACCGTGGCATAATAAAGTTATAAAAACGTCAGGACGCTAATTTTTGTAGATTTTGGCAATATCCCTGACGAAAGCTAAAGCCCCCTTCCTTTTCATTGTCTCATTCGTGTAACGTAAATTCAATGCGTTACATGGTCGACTCATTGCCCTGGCAAAAGCTTGTTCTGCCGCTTGCAGCGGCAGGTGAAGCACTTGTGCGTCTGGATGAGCGCGCTGCTCGTTCAGCGGTCGGAAGCGGATTACGTGAACGAATGCATTATGCCGATGCCATTGCCTCGTTATGGGTAGATGGAGAATTGGTTCATATGGAAGATCTGGTCTTTCATGATGCCCGAATGGACACGCGCACGCCCACCCACGAGCTGACCATTGCCCATCTGATTTTGCGCAGCCGTCGAGAACTTGTTCAGCATGAGCCTTCCTGGGCGTTCAGCGCGTTGGGTTTGCTGCGGCTTCGAGGCCGTGACCATTGGCTCTCGCAAGAGATGACACTGTCCATATCGCAGCCCACCTTCATGCATGAGGAACCTGCTACGGAAGAGGGCGTCGATGACGCCTTTCAGGCAGAACTGGATCGCTTCGATGCTGTTTTAAAGCGAAGTGAAACCGTGCTCGAGGATGTCGGTAAGATACCATTGCGGACGCGTGCTGAAGATCCGCAGGCCGTGGTCTATGATCCGGACTGGAATGAGGAGGCGCGGCTTGCAGAGTGGCAGACCCTGCTTGGCGATGTTCAGGCGCTTCCTCCTGTGCTTGCCGCAGCCTGCCTACTCGATGCCTGGCAGAGCCAGGAGGTCAGCGAGCATAGTCCCTGGCTTGGCCGTCTTTTGGCGGCAGCCTATCTGCAAAAGGCCGGTGTGGCGCAATTTCATCTTCCGGCACTATCGGTCGGATTGCGGGCTGTACCGCGTGAACAGCGCCAATCTCCCAACCGCACCCAGCGTCTGATCGCCATTCTTGAGGCATTCGAAAAAGGCGCGCAGTTGGGCTTGAAGGAACATGACCGGCTGTTCTTGGCCCGGGGTAATCTGGAGCGGCGGACTATTGGCAAGCGCGGTTCGTCAAAGCTACCCGACCTAATCGATCTCGTCCTGTCGCGTCCGCTCGTATCGGCGGGGCTGGTCGCTAAGTATCTGGATGTCACCCCGCAAGGCGCGCTTGGCTTGATCCGGCAATTACCGCTACGCGAATTGACCGGACGAGGGCGTTATCGTGCCTGGGGTATTCTGTAATTGTGCAGCGGAAAGTCTATGCTGCAATGCAACATATATAATACTACTAATCAGCTTTACAGCTCTCATATTTCTGCTTATGAATTTAAGCAGACGTCATGGAGGTGACGTTTTTTTGGGAGGACATCCATGAATAAGCTTTGCAAACTCGCGCTTGGCGTGAGCATGACCGCGCTTGCCTGCTCGTCAGCTGTGGCTGCCAATCTGACGGTTGGTTTCTCGCAGATCGGTTCGGAATCCGGCTGGCGCGCGGCGGAAACATCGGTCACCAAGATGGAAGCCGAAAAGCGCAAGATTACCTTGAAATTTGCCGATGCCCAGCAAAAACAGGAAAATCAGATCAAGGCAATCCGTGGCTTTATTGCCCAGGGTGTCGATGCCATCCTGGTCGCGCCGGTTGTTGCAACCGGTTGGGAAGACGTGTTGAGCGAAGCCAAGGAAGCCAAGATCCCCGTGATCCTGCTGGACCGTGGTATCGATGCGCCTAAAGACCTCTATCTGACATCGGTCGCCTCCGATCAGGTCAAGGAGGGCAAGGTTGCCGGCGACTGGCTGGTGAAGTCGGTTGGAGAAAAGCCGTGTAAAGTCGTCGAGCTTCAGGGAACCGTCGGCTCTACACCGGCCATCAACCGCAAGAAGGGCTTTGAAGAGGCGATCAAGGGCCATTCCAATATCTCCATCATCCGCAGCCAGACTGGCGATTTCACCCGCGCCAAGGGCAAGGAGGTGATGGAAGGCTTCCTCAAGGCGGAAAATGGCGGCAAGGACATTTGCGCCATGTATGCTCATAATGATGACATGGCAGTCGGTGGTATCCAGGCAATCAAGGATGCCGGTCTGAAGCCGGGCAAGGATATCAAGGTCGTCTCCATCGATGGCGTTCCGGATATTTTTCAGGCCATGGTGGCTGGTGAGGCCAATGCTTCCGTCGAACTGACCCCGAACATGGCCGGACCGGCATTTGACGTTCTTGCCGCGTATCTCAAGGACGGCAAGCAGCCGGAAAAATTCATCATCACCGAGTCCAAGCTCTACACCCCCTCGGATGATCCAAAGGGTGAATACGAGCGCCGCAAGGGCCTGGGCTACTGATATCCAAACGAGACCGCGTCCGGCGCATACCTGCACCGGACGCGGATTGCTCTTCTATCTTCAGGCATAGCCGGGTGAAACGATGACGATCAGCCAACAGGCGGTGCTGGCCGCGACGGCCATTACCAAGACATTCGGCGCCCATGTCGCCTTGCACACTATCGATATTGCCTTCCGTCCGGGTGAAGTGCATGCGCTGCTGGGCGAAAACGGCGCGGGCAAATCGACACTGATCAAGATCCTGACCGGCGCTTATACGCCTGATGGCGGGACCGTGCTTGTCGATGGCGCACCTATGAGTTTTTCCACCCCGCAGCAGGCCCAGGCAGTCGGCATTGGCACGGTATATCAGGAGGTCAATCTCCTGACGAATATGACGGTGGCCGATAATCTATTCATCGGGCGCCAGCCGCGCCGTTTCGGCCTGGTCGATCATCGCACCATGGAACGTGAAGCGCGCCGCATTCTTTCCGGCTACGGTCTGGACATCGACGTTCGCGCCGAATTGGCGACCTTTTCCGTCGCCGTACAGCAGATCATTGCCATCGCCCGGGCCGTCGAACTTTCCGGCAAGGTCCTGATCCTGGACGAGCCGACGGCAAGCCTAGACCGTTCCGAAGTGCTGAAGCTTTTCGAGATCGTCCGAGGCCTGAAGGCGAGGGGTCTTGCCATCGTCTTCATCACCCATTTTCTGGATCAGGTTTTCGAGCTATGCGACCATGCCACCGTATTGCGCAATGGAAAGCTGGTCGGCAGCCAACCGATCGACACCCTCAACCGGACGACCTTGGTCAGGATGATGCTGGGCAAGGATTTGTCCCTGCACCACGATGCCGTCGCCGGGATCGAGGCAGAGGTTGGGGAAAGCCTCATGCAATTTACCGGCTACGGGCTGGACGGCAAGGTGCAGCCCTTTACCCTCAACATCCACAAGGGTGAGGTGATCGGCGTGGCCGGATTGCTCGGTTCGGGGCGCACCGAAATGGCCCGGCTGATGTTTGGCATCGACTCCGCCGACAAGGGTGAGCTTACCCTGAATGGAGCGTCGTTTAAGATCCGCTCGCCGCGTCAGGCCATCGATCTTGGCTTTGGTTTTTGCCCGGAAGATCGCAAGGCCGATGGCATTTTCGGGGATCTCTCGGTTCGGGAAAACATTATCATCGCCATGCAGGCCAAGCTCGGCTGGTTGCGCACATTGAGCTATGATGAGCAGATGGAAATCGCCGGGCAATTCATCGAGGCGCTGGACATTCGCACCGCGTCTGCCGAATTGCCGATCAAGCTTCTGTCTGGCGGCAACCAACAGAAGGCTATTCTGGCCCGCTGGCTGGCAACCGATCCGCGCTTCCTGATCCTTGACGAGCCGACCCGCGGTATCGATGTAGGCGCCCATGCGGAAATCGTCCGGATGATCAGCCGCCTGCGGGAGGATGGTTTGGCGCTGATCGTCATTTCGTCAGAACTGGACGAGGTGGTGAGCTATTCATCACGGATCGTCGTCATGCGGGACCGGGCCATGGTGGCCGAACTGCATGGCGCTGATATCGCCCCTGACGTTATTGTTCAGACGATCGCCGCCCAATCCAGCACGCCTGCCCAGTCCGAAGGCGCATTCTCATGAAAATTCGCTCGATGTCTTCTGTCTTGAAGCCGCAATTTGCAGCGCTCATCGCCGTCCTGCTGTTAAACTGGATGGTGTTTCCCGGCTTCTTCGATATCGCCTGGCGCGATGGCCGGTTGTTCGGCAGCCTGATTGATGTGCTCAATCGTGGCGCACCGGTTGCCATTCTCGCCATCGGCATGACTGCCATCATTGCAACACGCGGTGTCGATCTTTCCGTCGGCGCGGTCATGGCCGTGGCGGGTGCGGTTGCCGCCACCTGCGCTGTCGCAGGCCAGCCCTTGGTGGTGACCTTGGCGGCAGCACTTGCCGTGGCGCTCGCCTGCGGCCTCTGGAATGGTCTGCTGGTGGCCTATCTCGGCATTCAGCCTTTTGTGGCGACGCTGGTGCTGATGGTGGCGGGCAGGGGACTGGCGCAATTGGTCACATCCGGGTCGATTGTCACCTTCAGCGATCCGGCTCTGATTTTCGTGGGAACGGGATCACTGCTTGGCTTTCCGATGCCGGTGGTGATTGCCGTGGTGCTGATGCTGTCAGCCCATATCTTCATGCGCCGCACCGCCATTGGACTGTTCATCGAGGCGATCGGTACCAACCTTTCGGCGGCAAATTATACCGGGCTTCGCAGTCGCGCGCTGATCCTCGCGGTTTACGCTTTTGGCGGTCTGTGCGCTGGTATTGCCGGCACCATCGCCGCTGCGGATATTCGCGGCGCCGATGCCAACAATGCCGGGCTGTGGCTGGAGCTGGATGCCATTCTTGCTGTCGTTATCGGCGGCACGTCGCTTCTGGGTGGTCGATTTTCCATTCCGATGTCGGTTCTGGGCGCAGTGATCATTCAGGCGATGAATACCGGCATTCTGGTTTCAGGCCTGCCGCCGGAATTCAATCTCATCGTCAAGGCCAGTGTGATCATCATCATCCTGGTCCTGCAATCGGACCGCGTCAGCGAACTGGTCAGTTTCTGGAAACACCGGCCCGTCGTCTTGCCCAAAAACACTCAGGCTAAAATCCAGGCTTCGGAGAAAACAGGATGAACCCGCGCTATCGGCCTCTCGCTGCGACGACCCTGATTTTCATCGTCGCCTATACGCTCTGTGTCATCAGCTATCCCGGCATGTTTTCAACCCGTGTCCTGGGCAATTTCCTGACGGACAATGCTTTTCTGGGCATTGCTGCTGTTGGGGCGACCTTCGTTATCCTGTCGGGCGGGATCGATCTGTCCGTCGGCGCCGTCATTGGGTTGACAGGCGTTATCACCGCCCTGCTGATCAGCCATGCGGGGCTTGATCCGATTGTGGTCTTTCCACTGGTGCTGGTGCTTTCGGCCTGTTTCGGCGCGGTGATGGGAGCGGTTATCCATTTCCTGAAGGTGCCGCCCTTTATCGTCACCCTGGCGGGGATGTTTCTGGCGCGAGGCATCGCCTCGGTTTTGACCCAGGATAGTATCCCCATCGATCATCCGATCTACCGCGCCATTTCGCAGGCCTATTTTCGCCTGCCCGGCGGAGGCCGGTTGAGTGCCATCGGTTTGTTGATGCTGGCAGCGTTTCTGGTCTGCGGCTTTATCGCTCACCGCACCCGGTTCGGCTCTTATGTCTATGCGATCGGCGGCAATCCGGTATCTGCGGCGCTGATGGGGGTGCCCACCGGGCCGGTGACAATTGGCATCTATGCGCTTTCCGCTTTCCTGTCCGGCCTGGCAGGCATTGTCTATTCTCTTTATACCTCGGCTGGCTATCCGCTCGCAGCGGTTGGCATCGAGCTTGACGCCATCGCGGCGGTGGTGATAGGCGGCACGTTGCTGACTGGAGGATATGGTTTCATCTTCGGCACCTTGATCGGTGTCATGCTGCAAGGGCTGGTGCAAACATATATTGTTTTTGAAGGCACGCTTTCCAGTTGGTGGACGAAGATTGCCATTGGTGCTTTGCTGTTTATGTTCATTCTGTTGCAGAAATTGGTATTTCACGCCGGAAGTGGACGGACGAGGACGAAAAAGGCGTCTGCATGATCGAACCAGGCAGCCTGCTTCGCTCCCTTTCCGGGCGGATCACGGCGCGCAATTTCCACTCTCACGTCATCAACGAAATCGGAGCGGGCGTTATTTCCGGACGCTTTGCGGTTGGCTCCATCCTGCCCAACGATGCTGCCCTGATGGACGAGTTCAGCGTTTCGCGCACCGTGCTGCGAGAGGCCTTGAAGACGTTGGAGGCAAAGGGCCTAGTGGAAGCCCGGCCCAAGGTCGGCACCAAGGTTGCCAAGAAAAGCCGCTGGAATCTGTATGATCGCCAGGTCTTGGCCTGGTATCTCGAAATCCAGCCGGATGATGAGTTCCTGCGCGGACTGGGCGAGGTGCGGTGCTCACTGGAGCCGCTGGCGGCACGTGATGCTGCCCGTGATCATACCGGTGACCAGATCCGCCTGATGCATTACTGGCTGCGGCAGATGGAGCTTGCTTTGGATGAGCCGCAAAGCTTCAGCCTGGCTGATTTCGAGCTGCACAGGATCATCGCCGAGGCATCCAGCAATCCGTTCTTGCGGGCGTTGCAGGGCGTGATCGAACTGTCGCATGCGCTCGCTTATTTGCCCGCTGTGCGCGACGGTAAGGTTTGCGAGCTCACAGCCGTGTTGCAAAGCCACCGCGTGCTCGTCACTGCCATTGAGCGCGGCCTTGCCGAAGAGGCAGCAGCGGCGATGATCGGCACCATCGAGCAGGACCACACACGGATGTCGTAATCTATTCGCTCCAAGGCGGGTGTGATGGCATGCATTTTTGACAATGCATGCCATCTTATACCAAGTCTCTGACATGCTGACGCATCCTCGACTTGAAGAATTGAAAATATCTCAAATGCGTCAGAGGCTTGAGATATTTTCAAACGGAATACGAAGAGTCATTTTCAATGAATCTTCGTATTATCATTCAATCCAACAGATCAGAACGGGTAATGCTGGTTCGGATCTTCGATGGTGATCCAGCGCAGGTCGGTGAATTCGTTGATCGCCGCCTTGCCGCCAAACCGACCGAAACCGGAGTTTTTCACCCCACCAAACGGCATTTGTGCCTCATCGGCAACGGTCGGGCCGTTGATATGGCAAATGCCGGCTTCGATACGGGCCGCAATCGCCAGGGCGCGCTGGATATCGCGGCTGAAAACCGCTGAGGACAGGCCATATTCGCTATCATTGGCGATGCGGATGGCCTCTTCCTCGTCCTTGACCCGGATGACCGGTTTTACGGGGCCGAAGCTCTCTTCGTCAAAGCTGCGCATTCCAGCCTTGACGTGGTCGAGAAGCGTTGCTTCTACCACGCTGCCGGTGACCTTGCCGCCAGCGGCGAGGGTTGCGCCCTTGCCGACGGCATCATCGATGAATTCCTGCATTTTGATGGCGGCCTGAGGATTGACCAGGGAGCCCAGCACGACATGGCCGCGCGGATCGCCAGCTGGAAGCGAGGCTGCCCGGGCGGCCAGCTTTGCCACGAATTCGTCGGCGACCTTTTCATGGACAATCAACCGCTCCGTGGACATGCAGATCTGGCCCATGTTCATGTAGCAGCCAAACACCGCCGCATTGACGGCAGCGTCAATATCGGCATCCTCAAGCACCAGGAAGGGTGCTTTTCCGCCGAGTTCAAGCAGGGCGGGCTTGAGGTGGCGACCACACAATTCGCCGATGATGCGTCCGACCTTGGTCGAACCGGTGAAATTAACGCGGCGTATTTCCGGTGCGCTGACCAGCGCTTCCACCACCTGGGCGGCATCTTCGGGCGCATTGGTTATGACGTTGATGACGCCATCCGGCAGGCCTGCTTCCACAAGCACCTGGCCGATCAGGACATGGACGCCGGGGCAGGCTTCTGATGCCTTCAGGATGACGCTGTTGCCGCAGGCGATCGCCATGGCAATGGCGCGTGTGCCCAAAATGATTGGTGCATTCCAGGGCGCAATGCCAAGGCAGACGCCTGCTGCCTGGCGCACCGCCATGGACAATGTACCGGGCTTGTCTGAGGGGATGACTTCGCCCTGGATCTGGCTGGTCATGCTGGCGGCTTCCCGCAATACGCCAGCGGCAAGCATGGTGTTGAAGCCGGCCCAGGGACCGGTCGCACCGGTTTCCGTGATCATCAGCGCGGTGAAGTCTGCCGCTTTCGAAGCCATGATGTCGGCTGCTTTCAGCAGCAGTGCACGCCTTTCGCCGGGGCCAGTGCGTGACCAGGCAGGGAAGGCCGCCTGGGCTGCGGTAATTGCTGCCTTGACATCGTCCAGGCTAGAGGCCGGGGCGCGGGAAGCAATCTCGCCATTGAATGGATCGATCCGGTCGAACGTTTTGCCCGACAAGGCTCCAACTTTCTTGCCACCAATGATTTGCTGGATTTCGTGCATGTCTTCTTCCTCCACTTGTGTGCGACCCTTGTCGCAGTCTTTGTTGGTTCGGTTGCTGCATTATGCGGGAGTTGTGCGTTCAGATCGGATAATCTGCCGGGCCTGAGGCAAGGCTCACCCACCGCAATTCGGTAAACTCGTCCAGCGCCGCCTCGCCGCCGAACCGGCCATAGCCGGAGGCCTTGACGCCTCCGAACGGCATGGACGGATCGTCGGCCACAGTGGCGCAGTTGATATGGAGAATGCCGGTTTCCACCCGCCGTGCGACGTCGAGGGCGCGGTGCAGGTCGCGGCTGAATACTGCGCCGGATAAGCCGTATTCGCAATCATTGGCAACTGTCACGGCCTCGTCGGCGTCAGTGACGCGAATAATCGACACGACCGGTCCGAAACTTTCTTCACGATAGAGCCGCATGCCGGGAAGGACATGATCGACAACAGTCGCATCCATCAACGTGTCGTGAACGCGTCCGCCTGCCAGAACATGCGCGCCCCTGGCAACGGCATCATCGATCATGCTGGCAATTCTCCGGCCGGATTCTACCGAGATCAATGAACCAAGTGGTGTCAGGCCGAGGGCCGGATCACCGGCCTTGATCGTTTTCGCTTTGCTGACGAACAGCGACAGAAACTCATCGGCGATAGCATCGATGAGAATGATCCGCTCGGTGGACATGCAGATCTGACCCTGATTGAAAAAAGCCCCGAAGGCTGCGGCGCGGACGGCCTGTTCGAGATCGGCATCATCAAGCACGATCAGCGGCGCTTTGCCGCCAAGTTCCAGCAGGCAGCGCTTTAAATGGCGGGCGGCGATTTGCGCAACGATCTTGCCGACTCGAGTCGAGCCGGTGAAATTGACCCGGCGAACAACGGGGTGGGCAATCAGGGTCTCGACAATCGCCGCTGCATCGGCAGGCGCATTAGAGATGATATTCAAAACGCCATCGGGCAGACCGGCTTGCTGGAGCAGATCACCCAACAAACGCTGCGTGGCTGGCGCCAATTCCGAGCTTTTCAGGATCACGCAATTGCCGCAGGCCAGTGCCAAGGCAAACGAGCGAACGGCAAGCAGGATTGGTGCGTTCCAAGGCGAGATCGCGAGGCAAACGCCAGCTGGCTGCCGCAATGAAAAGGACGTGCCAACGACCAAATCATCCGGGCAAATCGTTCCCGGCACATGCACGGCCATGGCGGCGGCATCCTGAAAGATCTTTGCGCCATAGTCGATGTTGAATCGGCACCAATCAAGGGTGGCTCCCGTTTCGGCCATCATTGTGCGGGTGAAGATCTCGGTCGCTTCGATCAGCAGGGCGGCCGCCTGTTCCAGAATAGTCTGGCGCATGGCGCAAGGTGATGTTGACCACTCCGGAAAGGCAGCAGCGGCGGCAAGCGCCGCATCTTCGGCATCTGCAAGACTTGCGGCGGCAGCCACAGTGACGATCTGCGCGCTCAGAGGATTGGCTCTGGTAAAGACCTTGTCTCCTTGCGCATCGACGGACTTTCCGCCGATCAGCAGGGATGAAGCAAACGGCGTGGGGTTGCCATTTGCCATCTCCATCCAGTGCAGGCTGGACTTTTCAGGTGCTGCGGACCGCTCCATGGCCATATGCAATGCCTCCTCCCAAAGGCCTGTTCCCGACAGCGTTTTCACCATTGATCCGAAACAGCTTGTTTCAGGCTGTTTTTCTGGAATTCTTCATGGTGAGAAAATGCGTCAGACATGTATTGCGAGCAACTCTAACGATTTGCATGGAAAGAAGAATGTAGATATCTGGGTTCTGATTGTCGATTTCTGGTCAATTGCCGCAATTTGGAGACTGTCCCAATGGTGGAGGAATTCGCGCTGATGCGGCGGGTCTGGGGGCAGAGCCTGGAGCCAACGCTTTCACAACGTACACTCGGCATCGGCAACCATCCCTATCGTTGGTTTACCCATCTGATCTTCATTCGGCTGGGTACGGTCAGGCTTGGCGCGGGCGACACGGCTGGGATGCTGCAAGGCCCGTGCCTGCTGCTGCTACCGTCTTCGGAACTGGTAAGGCTGCGCCTTTCTGCTGGCTCCTGCGGCCATGTTATCGGCGCGGCCATGGATATTATCGGGGATGCCATCGGGGATTATCCGGAATCCCAGCCTATTAGACTGTTCATCGCAACGACAACGATCATGACAGGACTGTCGCCGCAGCAGGCAAGCGGACTGGAACAGCACATGCGTGGCCTCATCGACGAGTTGAACCGGGATGGACAGCCTTCGCATATGGTGGTGTCAGCCTATCTTCGGCTGTTGATCAACTGGGTCTGGCGCCACACCATGCCTTCCGGGCCAGCCGCATCGCTCTCTTCCGGCGGCGCTGCGCCCATCCTGCATCAATTCCGGCAATTGGTGGAGGCGGACTATCGTCATCACCGGCCTGTTGCTGATTATGCCGCTCGCCTGGGGATCTCGACCGACCGTTTGCATGCGCTTTGCCGCAAACATCTCGGCCGCGCGCCGATTGAGCTTGTGCATGAGCGGTTGGCGCAGGAGGGCCGTATCCGGCTGGAGCGCTCCGATAGCAGTGCACGCGACATTTCAGAAGCGCTGGGCTTTCGCGATCCGGCGCATTTCAGCCATTTTTTCAAACGGAAAACCGGCCTTTCCCCGGCAGCCTATCGGCGCATGGTCCGGCAATCATCAGTAAATCCCGGTCTTGGTACCAATATGGACTATCACGACTGGCCCTGATTTCAGCGTTGTTGGGCGGCTTGCTTGAATTACATCTACAGAGAATTTCAGCGTTTAACGGAAACGCTGAAATGCTATATATCCCTGTTGTCGTTTGTCTTTCGGGAAAGCGGGTTCTACTTTTCCCTCAAAAAACTTCAGCGCCCATGTTCCTTGCGCCAAGCCTCGTATTTATGCTGATGTTCGTCTTTCGTGCAGGGATAAAGGCCGATGATCACCTCCCCCGCCTTGACCTGTTCCAGGACGAAATCCTCGTAGCTTTCCATATCGGTGCATTCGTCGGCCAATTCGTCCGCCAGATGGGCGGGAATGACCATGACACCATCGCGGTCGCCAACCAGCACATCGCCGGGAAATACCGCCACATCGCCGCAGGAGATCGGCACGTTGATATCGATGGCTTCATGCAGCGTCAGATTGGTGGGCGCCGATGGTTTTGCATAATAGGCGGGCATGTCGAGGGCACCAATCCCTTCCGCATCACGAAAACCGCCATCTGAAACGACGCCCGCTGCTCCACGCAACGCCAGACGGGTGATCAGGATCGAGCCGGCGGTGGCGGCACGGGTGTCCTTGCGCGCGTCCATCACCAGCACATGGCCGGGAGGGCAAATTTCCATGGCGACACGTTGTGGATGCTTCTGATCTCGGAAAACGGTGATCGGATTGCGGTCCTCGCGCGCCACGATATAGCGCAGCGTAAACGCCTGGCCGATCATGGTTTCGGCCTTTGGCGCCACCGGCACGACGCCTTGAATGAACTGGTTGCGCAGGCCGCGTTTAAACAACGCGGTGGCAATCGATGCGGTCGAGATCTTCTTGTATTTGGCGCGGGTCGCGTCGCTCAGCACATAGTCTGTCATCGTAGGTCCTTTTTTGCTTAATAGATATCCGGCTCACCAGCCGATTTGCCGAAGCCGGTTTCAAGGAAATCGAAATCGCAGCCCTTATCGGCCTGCGTCACATGGCGGGAGAACATCCAGCCATAGCCGCGTTGAAAATGCGGTTCCGGTGCCGTCCATGCCGCCTTGCGGCGGGAGAGCTCCGCTTCATCGACCAGCATGTCGAGGCTGCGATTGGGAAGATCCAGCCGCACGATGTCGCCGGTCCGCAGCAGTGCCAGCGGACCACCGATATAGCTCTCCGGCGAGACATGCAGCACGCAGGCGCCGTAGGATGTGCCGGACATGCGGGCATCCGAAATCCGCAGCATGTCGCGGTGGCCTTGCTTGATCAGCGCCTTGGGGATCGGCAGCATGCCCCATTCGGGAAAGCCCGGTCCTCCCAGCGGCCCGGCATTGCGCAGCACCAGAACATGATCGGGGGTCACGTCAAGATGTTCATCGTCGATGGCCTTCTTCATCTCTGGATAGCTGTCAAACACCAGGGCCGGTCCTTGATGAACGTAAAATTTCGGATCGCAGGCCGCCGGTTTGATGACCGCGCCGGTCGGGCAGAGATTGCCCCGCAAGACGGCGAGCGAGCCTTGGTGATAGACCGGATTGGACAGCGGCCGGATGACATCGTCGTTATAAACCTCCGCGCCCTCAAGGTTTTCGCCCATGGTTTTCCCGGTGACGGTCATGGCTGAAAGGTCAAGCCGTTCTTCGAGCTGCTTCATCAAGGCGCGCAGGCCGCCCGCATAGAAGAAATCCTCCATCAGGTAATCCTTGCCCGATGGGCGGACATTGGCGATCAACGGTGTGACGCGGCCCAGCGCATCGAGGTCGTCGAGGGTGAGATCGACACCGGCACGGCGGGCCATGGCAATCAGGTGGACGACGGCATTGGTGGAACAGCCGGTGGCCATGGCGACGATAGCGGCGTTGCGGCAGGCGGCGTCGGTGATGATCTGGTCCGGTGTCAGGTCTTCCCAGACCATCTCGACGATGCGGCGGCCACAGGACGCCGACATGCGCTGGTGATTGGCATCGACCGCGGGGATCGAGGAGGCGCCGGGCAGAGTCAGGCCCATGGCATCGGCGATTGCCGTCATGGTCGAGGCCGTACCCATGGTCATGCAGGTGCCTGCGGAACGGGCGATACCGCCTTGAATGCCCAGCCATTCCGCATCGGAAATATGACCGGCCCGCCGCTCGTCCCAATATTTCCAGGCATCCGAACCGGAACCCAGGATCTTGCCGGCATAATTGCCGCGCAGCATTGGGCCGGCTGGGAGGTAAATCATTGGCACGCCAGCCGAAATCGCGCCCATCACCAGACCGGGCGTGGTCTTGTCGCAGCCGCCCATCAACACCACGCCGTCGAGCGGATGCGAGCGGATCATTTCTTCCGTCTCCATCGCCAGCATGTTGCGGTAGAGCATGGAGGTTGGCTTGGTGAAGCTTTCATCGACGGACAGTGACGGCATCTGGACCGGAAAGCCACCGGCCTGGGTGACGCCGCGCTTCACGTCCTGCACCCTCTCCTTGAAATGGGCGTGGCAGGTGTTGAGTTCGGACCAGGTGTCGAGGATGCCGATCACCGGTTTGTCGCGGAAATCCTCTTCCGCGTAGCCGAGCTGCATCATCCGGGATCGGTGACCGAAACTGCGCAGATCGTCGGGGGCGAACCAGCGGGCGCTGCGCAGCGTTTCAGGCGTTTTCTTGCTTGTCATGGAACTGACCTTCTGCGGGGGCGAAAGTGGAATACGGCAAGTGCTATTCCTTCATGCCCCATTTCTGGATTGTGTGGCGCTCGATCGTCTGGAAGACCAGATTTTCGACGATCAGGCCGATAATGATGACGGTCAGCAGGCCTGCAAACACTGCGGGAATATCCAGCAGATTGCGGTTTTCGAAGATGAACCAGCCAAGGCCGCCCTGTCCCGAGGAGACACCGAACACCAGTTCGGCAGCTATCAACGTGCGCCAGGCAAAGGCCCAGCCGATTTTCAAGCCGGTGAGGATCGAAGGAAAGGCCGCCGGAACCAGGATGCGCAGCACATAGGAAATACCCGTCAGGCCGTAATTGGCGCCGACCATGCGCAAGGTGCGCGACACGCCAAGAAAGCCGGAATGCGTGTTGAGCGCCACGGCCCATAGGACCGAATGAACCAGCACGAAGACTAGGCTGGAGGCACCGAGCCCGAACCAGATCAACGCCAAAGGCAGCAGCGAAATGGCTGGCAGCGGGTTGAACATCGCTGTCATGGTTTCCAGAAAATCGGTGCCGATGCGGGTATTGATGGCAAGCACCGTTAGCAGCGCGGCAAGCACCGTGCCGACCACATAGCCCATGAACAGGACTTGCAGCGTCGTCCAGATGCGGGCGGGCAGGGTGCCGTCGGCAAAGCGATCAGTCAGCGTCACCAATGTGTCGCTCAAGGTGGGAAACAGCAGCGGATTGTCGAGAAAGGAGGCATAGACCTGCCAGATAATGGCCAGAACCACGATCAGCAGCGTCTTTCGCAAGGCACTGATGCCCCACAGCGTTTCAAAGACGCTCAGTTTCTGTTCGACCTGCTTGATATTGTCATAGGGCTTGGCCGCTGCGACATCGGCGGCAAGGATGATGTTGGGGGACAGCATGGTTCTATTCCTTGTGACCGGGTTCGTTGGAGAACAGCAGATTATGGATATCGCGCTCCAAAGCTGCGGCACTGCCATCCGCCTGGCTCACCTTGTCGACATCGACGACCTCGGCCTTCACGCGCCCCGGATGCGGCGACAGCAGCAGGATGCGGTTGGAAATCTTGATCGCTTCAGCAATCGAATGGGTGACGAAGATCACGGTGAATTTGGTGTCTTCCCAAAGCTGAAGCAATTCGTCCTGCATCTGCCGGCGGGTCAGCGCGTCGAGTGCGGCGAAAGGCTCGTCCATCAACAGGATATCCGGCTGCATGGCCATGCCGCGTGCAATCGCTACGCGCTGCTTCATGCCGCCTGACAGCGTATGAGGGTAGCTATTAACGGCCCTGGTCAGCTTGACCTTGTCGATATAATGGCGGGCCAGCGCCTCGGCTTCTGGCCTGGGCATTTTACGCGCGACGAGAAGCGGGAACATCACGTTTTCCAGCACGGTCTTCCAGGGCATCAGCTGGTCGAACTCCTGGAACACCATCATCCGGTCCGGTCCGGGAGCTTTCACCTGGCGGCCATTGATATGGATCGTGCCGGTTACCGGCGTCATATAACCGCCAACGGCTTTCAGCAGCGTCGACTTGCCACAGCCGGACGGCCCGAGCAGTACGAAGCGGTCGGATTCCCGCACGTCGAAACTGACATCCTCGGTGGCGGTAATCAGCAGATTGGGTGTCTTGTAACGCAGCGTGACGCGATCAACGTAAAGAAGCGGCGCTTTTTCGGGGGCCGGCGCAAGGCGCTCAGCGGCAGCGGTTGCCTGCATCATGATATTCACTCCCTAAGGTCCGTCATGCTCGTAGTGAACCGGACAATTTGTCGATCTCTTTGTTGCCGTTTGCCTTCGGGAAAACCGATTACGACGGTTCCCTGCAAACTCTAGGCCTGCAAACTTTAGGAAAGGGCGGCGGCGCGTAACGCCGCTGCATCGCGCGATAGGGTCAATTGCCGTTGAGATAAGCGCTGTCGGGCAGGTAATAATCGGTCCAGGCCTTCGGCATGGATTTGAGTGTGCCGACTTTATGGAGATGTTCGGCAAATTTCATCGTGCCTTGTGGATCGGTGCGCCACTCGTCCATGCCGGGTTCCTTCATCATGACCATCAGGTCATCAAGGCTGGTCTTGTCACCGGACACGGTTTTGTAGGCTTCAAGTGCAGCCTTCGGATCTTTCTTGATAAAGGCGATGGCGTCTTCCGTTGCGACCCGCAATGCCTTGACCAGCTTCGGATTTGCCTCGGCAAAACTGGTCGTGGTGAAGAAGGTTGCCTGGGTCAGTGCTCCCCCAATGATCTCGCGGGAATCCGTGACTTTATGCACGCCCGGCTGCTTCAACTCGACATATTGAAAGGGGGGCGCGGAAAAGTGGTTCTTGACCTCATGCTTTGAATTGGCAATTGCCGCCAGCGCATCCGGATGGCCAAGCTGCACAGTGTTTTTGTCGATTTTTTTGACCTGATCGTCACCATAAAGCTTGGCCGCCGCCATTTGCAGCAGGATCGCCTGGGTCGAGACGCCGACGGTCGGCACGGCGATTTTATCGCCATCCTGGATATCTTTCAGTGTTTTGATGCGTGGGTCGTTGGAGACCATGATTACTGGCTGGGCCGAACTGGTGATAATCCCCTTCACCTTGCCGCGGGTGCGATCCCATAGAAGCAGAAGATTGCCGGTGCCGGTATTGACGACATCGACATTGCCGGCCAGCAGCGCATCAGTCTGCGCGCCGCCGCCGCTGAAGGTCCGCCATTCGACGGTAATACCTTGAAGACCTTCGGCCGCCGCTTGTTTTTCGATCAGCTTCTGGGTCTCCATCACATGGCTTGCGAGGTAAAGAATCCCAGGCTGGCGGGTGATGGACAGGGTGGTTTTCTCCTGTGCCTGGCTTGGACAGGCCAGTCCCAAAGCAAGGGCAATGGCGGTCACTCCGCCGATAAAGAAACGCATGATTCTCCTCCCAAGGATGCAGGTTTAACGCTTTGCAGCGGGAAACAGGATCGCTTCATCATGCTCGCCCTTTGTTGCGCATCAGATGTTCCGAAAACCGGTTCCCATTTTTCAATTCGATGTTTGACGCTTGCCGCTCTCTCTCCCAAAGCGGGCAAATGCATTGAAGCACTAAAACATCAGTGCATCAACCCCGAATATGTGCTCTAGTGTTTTTAACGGCGACATGGATGGATGGGTGCATGAACGGAACGATCAGGAGCGGACAATTGGACCGCTCGCGACAGGTGGCATTACAGGTTCATGAAATCCTGCGCGACAGGATCCTGAAGGTGCAATTGGTGCCGGGCACGATCTTGTCGCGCGCCTCGTTGCAACTGGAATTCGGCGTGAGCCAGACACCGGTGCGCGATGCGCTGATGCGCTTGCAGGAAGAGGACATTGTCGAAGTCTATCCGCAATATGCAACGGTCGTTGCCAAGATCGATATCGATCACGCCAGACAGGCGCAGTTCCTTCGGCTATCGATCGAACTCGAAGCGGTCCGACGCCTGACCGAAGAGGCGCCGGACGAGACCGCCAAGGAGTTGGGCGCTATCCTGGCCAGTCAAAAAGAAGTGGCCACGCAAGCGACCTATGACACTTTTGATGGCATAGACCGCGAGTTTCACCGTAAACTTTATGAGAAGAGCGGCATTCTACAGCTATGGGCAAATGTGCGACGACAAAGCGTCCATCTCGACCGGCTGCGGCGTCTCAACCTGCCGATGCCCGGCAAGATGCAGACCGTACTCGAGGATCACGAAGCGATTGTCACAGCAATTGCATCCGGCAATCCCGAGGCAGCTGCCTCGGCGCTTAGAAAACACCTATCGGGTACGCTGTCGATCATCGATCTCATCAGTGCGGAATATCCGGATTATATTCGCAAGTGAACGTTGAGCGGCATTCGTCTCAGTCCTTCGCCAACGCCCAGCCGGTGCTTCACGCTTGGCTGGGCGCTCGACGTCGTCGCTGACCTTTTTGCCAGCACTTGAGAAAATACCCTCATCGCCTCTACAGCGCCGTGCGTTTTATAAAACGCACAAACGGCGCTTAACGCTTTAAATCTCCTGCATTTCGCGATCTGTACCCTGATTGACCGGAGCCGACTGCCCTGATGTCTGCGGCGACGATATGCAATCTATAGGCGTTAAATTTGAGGCCTCAGCTCAATGTTACATGGCATCTGTAACCTCTCGTGACTTTTGCAGGCGGTGGCGAAAGCCCATTAGTCACGCATTAAAACAGGCGACAGCGTTGTTTCAATGAGGATTGAGAGCATCGCATGTCACCGGGTAGGGAGAGAGTCTATGAATTTGGCATCTGCGCCTCGGCATGAGGAAAACGCCCGGCAACCCTACGCAGCTGTGTCTGTTGGCCCAAGCGAGGCAGGACAGATCATGCGCGACAAAGTGCTGGCGCTGGTGCCTTTGATCCGACGCGAAGCCGAAGCCGGTGAGAAATTGGGCGCAATGACGCCTGCGGTCGTCAATGCGCTGAATGAAGTCGGATTTTTCAAAATCACCTTGCCCCGCGAATATGGTGGTTATGGGTTTGGCGCCCGTGACATTGCCGAGGTTGTTGGGGCCGCGGCGACCGGAGATGGCTCGACAGCCTGGTCAGGCTTTGTCTCGGTTGGCCTCAGAAACGCATTTGTTTTTGATGAGCAAACTGTTTCCGAATTGATGGCGGATGCCGGCTCCTGGGTGGGGCCTCTCATGGTTGGCGCATCGGTCTTCTCGCAGATTGTCGGCGATGCAAGATTGGTCGATGGCGGTTTTATGGTCCGCGGCAAGTGGAGCTTCGGCAGCGGGTGCAAACACGCGAAATGGGCATTTGTCGGAATCCAATGGGAAGAGGGGGGCGTTCCCCATCGCGGGATCGCCCTGCTTTCCCGGGACCAGTATGAAATTGTCGACGATTGGCACGTCATGGGTCTTCAGGGTACATCGAGCAATAGTATCACCGCCCTTGATGAAGTTTTTGTACCCACGCGCCGCACGATGGCTTCAGCCGAGATGCCGATCCGCCTCGCGAAAATCCGCAATCGGTTCGAGGGCGTCGGCTATCAGACCGGTGCCTTTGGAATGATGTTGACAGTGACCATTTCCAACGTGGCGATCACGCTTGGTATGGCAAAAGGGTGTTTGCAGGAGTTTTCCCAGCAGGCAAATGCCCGCAAACCGTTCAATCTTCCTTATGACACGGTTGCGCAAACGCCTTCGACCCAGGTTGTTGCCGGACGGGTGAACGCAATGATCAATGCAGCGGAAACACTGATCCATGGTGTGGCCGATGAAGTGGACAGGCGTGCGGCTTCCGGTCTCGATTTCGAGCCGCGTGAAGAGGCTTTGAATACCATGAACCTGGTATTCGCTGCCCGTCTCTGCGCTGATGCTATCGATATGATGCAAATCTGCCTCGGTTCCTCGACGGTCACATTGAAGAATCCTATTCAGCGGTTTGCGCGTGATGCACGCGTTCTTATCTCGCACGGGGCTATCCGTCAGGATCCGGCTGCCGAAATCGCCGGCCGGCACGTGCTGGGCCTGCCACCCTTCAATATGTTCGCGGGCGGTCTTCCGCAAAAATAACAGCGACGAACTCTGCGCATCGGCTGATCGTGGCGCAGTGCTGTGTCAATAGTCCAAGGAGAATACTCAGGTGTCCATCTCTTCAAATAATCGCTCTTCGGATTACGATATCGATCAGATTTTTCTGGATCGCTGGTCTCCTCGGGCGCTTGATCCCCAGGCAATGTCAGAGGAAGATCTGATGACGATTTTGGAGGCGGCTCGTTGGGCGCCGTCCTCATTCAATGCCCAGCCCTGGAGATTCATTTACGCGCAGCGCGATACGCCGGAATGGCAGAATATTTTCGGTCTGCTTGCGCCGATGAACCAGGCATGGGCATCGCGTGCTTCGGTCTTGGTGGTGATTGTTTCTGCAAATACAGCGATCATGCCGATGCAGACCGAGCCGGTTCCCTCTTACAGCCATTCCTTCGACGCTGGCGCTGCCTGGGCCTATCTTGCCCTGCAAGCAACGCGCCTCGGCTGGTATGCTCATGGCATGGCCGGGTTCGACGTTCCACGCAGCTACGAAGTGCTTGGGGTCCCAGACAGCTTTCGGGTTGAAGCCGTCATCGCGATCGGCAGGATCGGAGACAAGAGCCTGTTGCCGCCGCCCCTGCAGGAGCGCGAGCAGCCAAACGGACGCCGTCCGCTCCAGGAAACGGCTATGAAAGGACGTTTCGTCGGCTGAAAGGCTTGTCTCTCTGTCGAATGAGATATGCGCAGCAGCACCAGTCTTGGTCAGCTGCTGCGCATTTAAAATTTTTACCAATCCACTCTCAAATGACATCTATTGGGGTATGCCATGAGCGAAGATCGCGCCACTGCCAACAAACGCCTGGTGCTTGACTTCTTCCGCTGTGTCTTCGAGGCGCGCAACCCGGATGCCGCGCGCGATTTCGTTACCGAGGATTATATCCAGCACACCGATCAACTCCCGAGTGGTTTGGCTGCGCTGGAAGCGTTTGTTCGCAATATTTTTCCCGACGGCCCGGTGCCGACACCACCCCAACTCCAGCATCCGCCGGAATTTATCGTCGCGGAAGGCGACATGGTGGTTTTGTCGGCCGTCATGCCTCAGCCTGATCCCGAGCACCCCGGTGAGATGTGTTTGCGGTATGTTTTCAACGCATTCCGCATCTCTGATGGAAAGCTTGCCGAGCATTGGGGAAGCGCCGGTAAGGTGTATCGATCCGTCTAAGGCCTCGATCCTATCGTTTTCACCGATTGGTCATGACGTGCTGGTTCTCACTGGATACGTTAGCATGCCTGCTCGTGGCCTATAAAAAACAACATATATGTGTCTTGCAATCCGCAGGATTTTGTAGCAGTAATTTCCCTGCATCGGACTCGTTTTGACGAGTGGCTTCTCCGGGCGCCTATCCCCCGGCCACAGTTAACTCAATAACGTCATCTCAGACGTGATGAGCTATCCGTTGATTAAACCCATGAAAATGAAAATTTCTTGATATTTGTTAGAATCGATAGCCGTCTCTACAGAGCGGCTTGATCATGTCTAACGTTATCAGTCTCCACTGATCAGCCCATATATGGGTTTTCAGTTCGATGACGCATGTTTTCAGGGTACGACGACGCATTTCAGGATATTGAATGTCTTCGTTTTTCACTCGTTTCATGTCCCACCACATCAAGGTGGGCAACCTCATTGTCATTACCTGCGATGGTCAACATATGCGTTTTGGAGACGAAAGCGGCAAGCCGATCGTTATCCGTTTCGCAGACCGCGCAACCCAACGCTACATTATGTTCAATCCAGAGCTCGCGCTTGGCGAGGCGTTTATGGACGGCAGGTTGCGCATTGAGCAAGGCACCCTCTATAAACTGCTTGAACTGGTATTTCAGAACACGGGCGTGGATCGCCTGACGGGCGTCGCCCGATTTATGCGCCGGTTCACGCGCTTGATACGGCGTATCCAGCAATATAGTCCTGTCGGGCGCTCAAAGAGCAATGTGGCGCACCATTACGACCTCGATGGCTCGCTCTATCGGTTATTTCTCGATTCAGACAGCCAGTATTCCTGTGCTTATTTCGAGGGGCGGGGCAGTTCACTGGAAGACGCGCAGCTTGCCAAAAAACGGCATCTGGCTGCCAAGCTGTTGATCGAGCCGGAGCATCGTGTTCTCGATATCGGATCAGGATGGGGTGGAATTGGGCTCTATCTGTCCGAGATGACCCAGGCAGACGTCACGGGCGTCACGTTGTCGCAACATCAGCATGCAATTTCGAATGGTCGTGCCAAGGACATTGCATCCTCGCGTCGGCCTCGATTTTTGCTGCAAGATTATCGGGATATCAAGCAACAATTCGATCGGATCGTTTCCGTCGGCATGTTTGAACATGTCGGGATTGGCCATTTCGATGAGTTTTTTGCGAAAATCCGGGCGTTGCTCAAGCCTGACGGGGTGATGCTGTTGCATTCCATCGGCGTATTCGATGGACCCTCTCATACCAATCCCTGGATACAGAAATACATCTTTCCAGGCGGCTATATTCCATCTCTTTCGGAAGTGCTGGCGGCAATCGAACGGCAGGGGCTGGTGGTCTGCGATATCGAAATATTGCGCCTGCACTATGCCGAAACCTTGAAAGCTTGGCGCGAGCGGTTCCTGGCCCGGCGGGACGAAGCGGTGGCCCTTTATGACGAGCGGTTCGCCCGCATGTGGGAATTTTATCTCGCGTCATCGGAGACCGCATTTCGGTATCAAGGGATGATGGTTTTTCAAATTCAGCTGGCGCGCGATCAGTCCGCCGCTCCTCTGCGGCGCGATTACATTCATGCCGCTGAAAGCCGCCTGCGGGAGCTGGAGATCTGCAAGCCCGTTCCGTTGAGCCGTGTCGCCGAATAGGCGCGGGCATTCATCCATTCATCATCACAGCTGCAGGGCATTCAGCGCCCTGCTCAAGATTGGCCGAAATATTTGGCGGTCAGGAGAAATATCATTGTCTAGCAATAGTTTACATCAGGCTCGAACGGAATGGTTCGGCAATATCAAAGGCGATGCGCTGGCTGGCGTCGTTGTGGCCCTGGCGCTTATTCCAGAAGCCATCGCCTTCTCCATCATCGCTGGCGTCGACCCCAAGGTTGGCCTTTATGCGTCCTTCTCCATTTCGGTGCTGATCGCGTTTGTGGGTGGCAGGCCCGGGATGATCTCTGCCGCGACCGCCGCCACCGCCGTGTTGATGATCACGCTGGCCAAAACACACGGCGTCGAATATCTGCTGGCCGCCACCATATTGGCCGGCGTCATCCAGATTATAGCCGGTCTGCTGAAGCTCGGCCGCCTGATGCGTTTCGTGTCGAAGTCCGTCATGACGGGCTTTGTCAATGCATTGGCAATATTGATCTTTATGGCCCAGCTGCCGGAGTTGATCCATGTTCCCGCGCTGACCTATGTCCTGGTGGCTGCGGGTTTGGCAATCATATATCTGTTCCCTTATGTGACGAAGGCCATTCCGTCGCCTCTCGTCTGTATTGTGATATTGACGGCGATTTCGATCTATTTCGGGTTGGATATACGAACTGTTGGCGACATGGGTGAGTTGCCCTCAACATTGCCGTTCCTGCTCCTTCCCAATATCCCTCTGAATATTGAAACCTTTCTGATCATTCTGCCCTATTCTGCGGCAGTTGCCGTTGTCGGCCTGCTCGAAACGCTGATGACCGCTGCCATTGTTGATGACCTGACGGATACGCCGAGCAACAAGAACCGCGAATGCATCGGCCAGGGCGTTGCCAATACGATAACCGGGTTTTTGGGGGGCATGGCAGGCTGCGCGATGATCGGCCAGTCGATGATCAATGTGAAATCCGGTGGGCGCGGCAGATTGTCGAGTTTGTGCGCCGGTGTTTTCCTGCTGTTCGTGATTCTCGTGCTTGGGCAATGGGTGCGTCAAATTCCCATGGCCGCCCTTGTGGCGATCATGATCATGGTGTCCATCGGCACCTTTTCCTGGTCATCGATCCGCAATCTGAAGGATCACCCGCGCTCATCCTCCTTCGTGATGATCGCGACGGTGATCGGCGTCGTCGCCACCCATAATCTGGCCGTCGGTGTCCTGGTTGGCGTGCTGTTATCGGCGGTTTTCTTCGCCTGGAAAATCGCCCAGATATTCCAGATAACCTCGATCCTCTCACCGGATGGCAAAACGCGCACTTACAAGGTCGAAGGTCAAATCTTCTTCGCCTCCGTCGAGGATTTCAACCAGGCATTCGAATTCAAGGAAGCCTTGGAGAACGTCATCATCGACGTATCCCACGCCCATATCTGGGACATATCCAGTGTCGCGGCACTGGATATGATCGTGCTGAAATTCCGCAGGGAGGGAGCCGAGGTATCTATCCTCGGGCTGAACCGGGCAAGCGAGACAATCGTTGACAAGCTCGCAATTCACGACAAGCCCGGCGCCATGGAACGCCTTATGGGCCATTGAGGGAGACAATCATGATCAAGATCATAGGACTGATAGACGGTTCGATATATGCCCAGAGCGTCTGCGATCATATCGTATGGATTGCCGGCCGATCCGAGGTGTCCGTGGACATTCTGCACGTCATTGGCCGTCGGGACCTTTCCACGGAGCCGGTCAATCTCAGCGGCAATATCGGCTTGGGCGCCCGAACGGCGCTTCTGGCGGAACTGGCGGAACTGGACGCGCAAAAAGCAAGAACCGCCCAACACCGTGGACGGCTTTTGCTGGAAGACGCAAAGGCGCGCCTTCAAGCCATGGGGATCGATAGCGTCAACACCATGCTGCGCAATGGCGATCTGGCTGAAACCCTGCAAGAGCTGGAGGAAAGCGCCGACCTGATCGTGATTGGCAAGCGTGGCGAAGGCGCCGATTTTGCGCAATTGCACCTTGGCTCAAATCTCGAACGGGTAGTCCGCTCCAGTCACAAGATGATCGCCATCGCATCACGTGCCTTCAAGCCGATCCACAAAGTGCTGATCGCCTATGACGGCGGCGCAATGGCGATGAAGGCGGTTGACTATATATCAGGAAATCTGATGTTTTCCGGACTTTCTATCAAACTGGTGACGGTGGGGGATGATACGCCGGAAGCCCGTCAAGCCCTTGCTGAAGGTAAGCTTAGGTTTACGGATGTGGGCGTGCCGGTTGAGACCGCCATCGTTGCGGGGCAACCGGATAAGGCGATTTCTGACATTGTCGAGCGTGAGGCATATGACATGCTCATGATGGGCGCCTATAGCCATTCCAGGCTGCGCGCACTTTTCCTCGGGTCAACGACAACGGAAATGATCCGGGCCTGCAAAGTGCCTGTGTTGATTTTCCGCTGATCTCGAATCGAACACTCTCTTCTGTGCGGTTTTTAAAACGCACAGCGCTGTCATGTAACATGCAGGAATTCTGGCTTGCGCCATTGTCCTTGCTTGAAAGTCCAGAATGATCAAAAACTATTGGGAATTTTCCAGCCGCAATTGGCAGCATCTGACATTTGGCGCAATGCTTCTGGCCATTTCCAGCTTCGGCCAAACCTATTTCATTTCGATCTCGGGGGCGCATTTTCGCGAGGCTTTTCGTTTAAGCGACGGCGGCTTGGGGACTGTCTATGCAATAGGCACGTTTTTAAGCGCCCTGACCCTCACCTGGGCCGGACGCCTGATCGACTACACAACGGTAAGAGCGTTCAGTTGGGCCGTGGCCGTTCTGCTGGCTTGCGCATGTGGACTGGTGTCGTTCAGTCCAAATATCTATGTGCTCCTGCTTGCATTCTACCTGCTGCGCCTGGGCGGCCAGGGTTTGATGGTTCATACGGCGCTGACTGCAACAGCCCGCACGTTTCCAGCAGATGCAGGTAAAGCGCTCGGCATAATCGCTCTCGGCATGTCTGTCGCGCAGGCAATTTTTCCACTCGCCGGAGTGATGATGAACGACACGTTCGGTTGGCGTGCATCCTGGGCTATCAACGCGCTCTTTGTCATCGCCGGGGTCGGCGTAGCACTCACGGTCTTGCCAAGGGCGGGCGATCGGCCTTTGCGTCAGCGCAGACCCAAAGGACAAGCTTCAACCGAGCCCCGGCAAACATCCCTGTTGCTCGACCGACGGTTACTGATGACACTGCCAGCTGTTCTGGCTAGCCCCTTCATCGTCACTGGCTTCTTCTTCCATCAAGGCCGTCTGGCCGAGCAGAAACATTGGGACATCGCATGGCTCGCTGCCGGATTTGTGGTCTTTGCCATTGTACAGGCGGTATCCGTCGTGGTGATTGGTCCCGTCATCGACCGTTTTGGGACGAAGCGAATTCTGCCGTATTTTCTGTTGCCGCAAGCCATTGGAATGCTTGCGCTGGGATTGCTTTCATCGTCATGGGTTGCGCTGGTCTATATGGTTCTGATGGGCATATCCTCTGCCTTCGGGTCCACGCTTGCCACCGCCCTTTGGGTCGAGCTTTTTGGAGCCACTGAGTTGGCGCGAGTACGCTCTGCGGTCGAAGCCGGATCCGTTATAGCAAGCGGGGCTTCACCTGTTATCATGGGATTGCTGATTGATGCTGGCTTTCCTTTGTCTTGGCAGGCACTGGCTTGCTGTGTCTACACAGTGCTCGCCTCCATTATCGCAATCGGCGTGCAGCGTGTGAAAGTCTGATCGAAAGGATTTTTATATCAAGGGGTTGTGTATCATTGACGTCTGCTTGAACATGGATCTTGGTGGAGTGCGCCAGTGAGAGGGGCGCAGTGCTATTGCCCCGTCGCAGCATGGCCGTGTTCCTGTGGTTGATAGTTGCTCACACGGCTCTGTTGCCGAGATCCTGGGCTTAATGTGCCAGCTCCATCTGGTGTTGAATTTTTGAAAAGCGGCTGTCACTCCGAATGGGATCGAAAACGGCATTTGCCAGAAACAGCCCTGGTGTGCCTCTTCGTGTTACCGCTAGCTCCAAAGCGCTAATGGCTTCATCACGAGCGCCGAGCCCGAGATGGATCATCGCTTCCGCATGCACAGCCTGGCCTCGCAGATTCGGTGACTGCTTCACTCTGGAAAGAAGACGACCCGCCTCTGATATTTCGCCTGAAAGTCCATAGGCAAGGCCTAGCAGCCCACAGGCCGTGGCATCTTCGGTCATGATGTGTGAGGCAGCGGTAAATTCTTCAATAGCGCTATCAATCTGACCCATATTGAGCTTGGCCTCTCCATAGGTAAGTCGTAACTTAACAAAGCCGGGTTCGGCTTCAAGTGCGTCGCGTGCGACTTTCGCCGCCTCCCTGAAACGGCGGGCTGCATTCAGGGTCAGCGCATAGACATTGGCGACCATGGGAGAATAAGGATCGAGATTGATCGCTTCCTCCGCTATTTGCAGCGCAGAAACGATCTGTCCGCTTTGCAGATAGGTCAATGCAAGCAATATGTAGGGCGAAGGGTCGAGCGGAGTGATAGCAATGGCCCGGCGGCATGCGCGTTCGGTCTGTGGCCAGTCATAAGCGTAGCTCGAAGCCCAACCCAAGATCAGCCAGACGTCGCTGAGGTTGCCATTCAGCGACAAAGCGCTGTGGGCAGAGGCGGCCAGCTTGGGCATCACCCTGGATATCGATCCCGGCGCAAGCGATAAAAACTGTCCTAAAGCTCCAATAAGCCTGCGGTGGGACAATTGATCCAAGGGGTCGTCCGAGATGATTTGTTCATAGCGCAAGACGGCGGCGCGCAGCTCGATCAATCGCTCACGCCGGTTGATGTGGGAGCCGCGCAGAAGCTGGTCGAGAAACCGGTTCTCGTCCGAATCGCCTGGTATGTCCACGGCCTGACCCGCGACGTTGCGTGACAGCGAATCTGAAACCATTTCGCCGATGGCATTGGCTATCAAGGTGGGAGAGGGTCTCTCGGAATTGCGTGGGAAGGAAAACGTTTTGCTTGCCTGAACCAGGCCATCCAGATCGACCATTGTCGTCACGATCCTGATCCATTGCTCATCTGAGCGAATGGCGCAGCGTAATTCCAGCTCTGATCTACTCGCTCCGCCGGGAAGAACCGGGATTATTGAAGAAAGCTTGAAAAGGCTACTGGCAATCTCTTCAAGTAGCCGCCGCGCCAGATGCTGCTCGCTCTCTCCGGCATTGGGTTCGCAGTCCAGATGAATGCCAATCCGGCGCGGAAACTCTTTTATTTCCGCCACGGGCAAGGACGGCTGGGAGGAGAAGATCGGCACGAGTGAGCGGGGCATGAAGGCCACCCTCACGACATCGAAGCGTCCCTCATGTTCGTAGTAGCTTTGCAATCGGTTGCGAAGGCGCCAGGCTTCGGTCCGGACACATGTATCGATCCGCGGATCGAAATGCTCATCTTTGCCAAAGACGTCCTGGGCGATCGCATGTTCGCCAATGGCATTCGCGCGACCTGAGAGCGCCTCCTCGACAAGATACTGTAGCAGCTGCCGGGAGCGCTTTGCCGTTGCGAACGTGTTGCCGTTGCAGAGCTGATCCACAGCCTTGCGGATCTGTCCCGGTGTCGGGCTTGCCAATTCTGTGTCTGCCGTGACCGCCCTTGGCGCAGCGTCACGAGATGATACGCAGATGATCGAAGTCGCACTTGTATTCTTTTCCACCCGGTCTCCTCCCCGTGCTTGTATGCGAATATACTGCTCCCAATCATTCGATAGGCTGATTAAACCTCCCACAACCCTTGATGTCGAATGTAACAGAATTTCTGCGTTTCATTGTAACGCAGAAACTTTCTAAGTCTTTGTTTTTATAAATTTCCAGACGTAAAGGCGCGCGCCACTTTTCCTCGAATTGCTCCAGTGGTCTCACTTCGACATTTGATTCCGTTCGCGGCACACTCCAGATTGCCACAGTTGGCCTAGCAAATGTCAAGTTCATTCGATGAGAACGACATGATCATCTTTTTGATAATACAGTTATCGGCTTGTGGAAAGCCCGGTGGCAGCAAGCACGATTTGTGGATGCCGGTCGACTGCTGATGCTGATAGAAACCCGAGCCCGGCTTTTATCGTCTGATTGGATAGAGATAGAGCGGGGGTAGGTTTACGGCCTTGGTGTCGCTGTCTTTCGGTCCTATGCCATCGAAGAAGATGCGGACGATGAGGCCGATATGGGCTGCGAGTATTTCGTCCGAGGGCCGGAAGTTTGCGACGAGGATGTCGAACTGAGTTCCCGGTGCTGTCATGCGCACCAGCAATGTGGCATAGCGTTCAGGATCTTCAACGACATAGCCGCGGGTGGCGGCAACTTTCACGATGAGCGAGGCAATGATGCGGATCACGTCAGGCATATCTGACTGGACCTGATCAGACATGGCTTGCAGTTCGCTGCGTCTGTCGATTTCTGCAATGAGAACCCGGAAATAGGCGGTCAGCTCAGGGGCGGATGCGGCCTTCACAACCTCAAGCAGCACGCTTGTCAATTGCTCCAGGGGATCTGCGACGGATCGACTTTCCACAACGCTGCCGAGGTCCAGCGCGAAATCGGAAGCGGCATGTGTCATGACAGCATGAAATAATTCAAGCTTGTCGGAAAAATGTGCATAGACAGTCGTCTTTGAAACGCCGGCCTTGGCGGCCACCGCATCCATAGAGGTTCTCTCATATCCATTGGCCAAAAGCAGATCGACGGCAGCGGCCATGATCAACTCTCGTTTTGATCTAGAATTCTTGTTTCGTGGATGAGGCATACCTCAGCTCCTACATGAGCGCAGCAGTCCATTCAAGGCCCCAAGGGAGGCATGTCACAGGCACGGCGCGTGGTCTCTGTCCAAAAAGAGGGGCAATCAAGGGCTTAGTTTCTTAACCTTCCTTCACAAAAGTGCAATCTCCGAGGCTTTGAAAAAAATCAATTGACACAACTGTACTGTACCGTTTAGAACAGTACCACGTCTTGGAAATATGGAGGTAATTCAAGGATGTCCGCACTTTCTAGTGACTTGTCGCTCATGCCCGGCCTGCCGCCCGCGCCCAGTGGGCAGCCCGCACCAGGGATGCCACCCATGCCCGGTTTGCCGCCCATGTCCGGCCTTCCCCCAATGCCGCCCGCAGTGCCTTCATCTCCTGTCGAGTCGAAATGGCTGACCGATAAGGGTCGTGATATCCGCGATAAGGCCAGGGCGCTTATTCCCCTCATTCGGGAGCAGGCTCGCGAAGGCGAGAAGATTGGCGCCTTGACGCCGGATGTTCTCAAGGCGCTCAGCGATATCGGTATCTACAAGATGGCCATGCCTGCGGAATGGGGCGGCTATGCCCTTGGTGCGCGGGATCTGGTCGAGATTATCGCCACGCTGGGCGAGGCGGATGGATCGGCTGGCTGGGCTGGTTTCGTCGCCGTTGGAGTGAAGAACCTGCTGGCCCTTGAGGGCGAGGTTGTTGGAGAAGTTCTTGAAGATACCCGAGGCTGGGCTGGCCCTACCGTTGTCGGCGCGTCCGTTTTTGCGACGAAAGTCGGGGAAGGTCGCAAAGTCGAAGGCGGCTGGATGGTCAAGGGTCGCTGGGCATTCGGTAGCGGGTGCAAGCACGCCAAATGGGCGATGCTGGGCATAGAATATGATCCAAAGGTTGCTGGTGGTACCGGGCGCGGCGTTGTTGTCGTTGACCGTTCGAAATATGAGATTTTGGACGACTGGCACGTCATGGGCTTGTCTGGAAGTGCCAGCAATAGCCTTGCCATCAAGGAAGAAGTCTTTGTGCCCGATCGCCGGTTTCTTGATCTGAGCCAATATCCTCTGCGCTTCCAGCAATTGCATACGCGATACCAGGGTTTTGGATATCAGCAGCGCGGGCTTGCCAATCTGGTGACCGTGTCCTTGTGTGATATGTCGATTGCGCTCGGTATGGCGCGTGGGGCACTTTCGTGTTTTGCGGAGCAGGCCAAGAAGCGTCCGCCTTTTTCGCTTCCGTATCCGACAATTTCGGACATGGCGTCGGCGCAAGTGGCGGCCGGCAAGGCGCTTGCCATGATCAAGGTCGCCCAGGCGACAATTGAGAGCTATGCAGACCAGGTCGATGCCCGGACAGCGGAGGGTCAAGACTTTACGCATGACGAGGATTCAGAGATCAGCTTGACCCTCGCTTACGTTGCAAGCCTTTGCGAAGACGCCATTAACCTGCTGCAGAAGACGCTTGGGTCATCGACCATGTCGCTCAGCAACCCTATCCAGCGCTTTGTCCGTGACGTTCGTGTACTGGCATCCCACGGTGCCGTTCGGCTTGATCCTCAAGCGGAGGTGAATGGTCGGCGTCTCCTTGGCATTACACCTTTCCCAATGTTTGCCGGTGCCGTGCCGGAACGCGTTAATCTGGAAGCGAAGGGGTCTTAAGTATATGAGCGATTTCACGATCATTGACGGTGTCGCTCATATTCACGAGCCGAAACTTTATGAAACCTGGCTGGACAGGGAGGATTATATTGCGGCCGTGTCGGCATCGCCGTCACCGGAAGTTGCCGCAACAAAGCGCCTTCTTGTCGATTTTCAGGTCGACCTTGCCAAGATGGTGCGCGCCAGGACGGTTGAAGAGAATGTCGTCGAGATCATGACGAAATATGCCGACAACGACTATATTCAGCATGATCCGAATGCGAACGGTAATGGACTGGCCAATCTGATTGAATATTTCAAAAAAGTGCCAGTGGGTAGAGGTCCGGCGCCTCCGGTGGTGAGCGTCGTTGTTGAGGGGGAGATGGGGTGCGTGATGATGAAGCATCCGATGCCTGATCCCACCGCCCCGGGGCAAACCTACGACTGGTATATTCTGACCGTTTTTCGGGTGCGGAATGGAAAGTTGCTTGAGCATTGGAGTGCCTTCCAGAAAATGGGCGCACCCATGATACCGCCAAAGCCACCACACTAAAGTCTGCCGGGTTGATTTGAGCCAGACAGCCGTTCGAGCTCTTTGTAGAGTTTGTCTTTCAGAACGCCGGTTGCCAGTTTCCATTGGCAACCTCTGTTGAGTGTTGCGTGTGATAAGGCACGCAAACTTAATCCAGCATGCATAGCCCTGCATAATTTGCACCAAGGCTTCGGTTCCAGCAATTGTGCAGGGCGCGCTCTAGACTGATGAAATCAGCAGGTTTGCTCACTCTCGTGAACACATGTCGCGAGTGTGTTTGATCGAACCCATTTGGCGCTAAGTCCACCGCACCGTCCCGCGCTGGCTGGGATGAGCTCGTCGGCTGAGCGGCCCGATAATCTCTTATTGATAGGAAACAGACAGCCGCAATCGTCGAAAATAAAACCAGCGCCGAGCCCCGTCTTTGGAGGAGGGATCGCCAGGCGTCTGCATTAAAAAAAAGGGGCATATGTTCCATGGAACAGGCGCAAATTTCGACTATTTCACCTTTCGAGGGAAATACATTACGAGCATATTTCACAAGTTTGGTTGGTGCGCCCAGGAAAGCCAGGATGGCTTTGATTGGATGCCTGATCTTGATGGTCATTAGTCCTGCCGGTCTTTCGGCTATGACACCTTTCGTGATTGCAGCCTTCTCAGCGGAGACCCATCGGGCGCAGTCCGATGCGCTGCTGATTTTTGTTGCGCTGCCGTTGCTGCTCTCCCCGCTGATCCTGCCGCTTGCTGGCGCCTGGGTAGATCGGTGGGGGGCAAGAGCAGTTGCTATACCCGCAGTCATTTTATACGCCATGACAACCGCGATGATCCCGCTGGTCAGCGGAACGATCTGGATCTTGACCCCCATGATCATCCTGGCCGCGTTATTCGGCTTCATGTCCAGCCTAGCCGTGATTTTCAAAATCATCACATGCTGGTTTCCGGAGCATCGGGGGATCGGATTTGCACTGGTTGGGGTGCTTTCAAGCTTCGCCAATGCGCTCTTTTCTCCCTTGTTCCAGTGGTTGATTTATGGAGCGACGAACAGTGATGGGTCGGCCTCGGGCCTCCACCAACTGGGCGGCATTGGTTGGAGCGGTTCCTACTTCGTCGTCGCAGCAACCATCGCCGTGCTTGGCATTCCCTCAGCGCTTTTTCTCATCTCTGAGCCCGCCAAGCCGTCTGGTTCCAAACGCTTGCCCATGCCGGGTTCCCCACTGAATTTGGAGAATGCAGCCGGAATACCACTCAAGACGGCGATCAGGACCAAGACCTGGATATTCATCACGCTTTTTCTTGCGATCACCGCCGCAGGTCCGATGACTGTCCGACAGAACTCCGTCGATTTCTTCCAGCAACGTGGTTTTGATCTCAACGACATCGCATTTTCGCAATCTGTTTTGTTCGTGGCTTCGGTCGTCGGTCTTTTTCTTGGCGGCATGATCCTTGATCGCAGCAGACGCCCTTGGGTGATCGCACCCCTGCTTGCCATGGTTCCGATCGGCTTAACCATTGCCTATTTCAATCACGGTTCGGTTTTCCTGCTCTATGTGGCAATGAGCTCTCTTGGATTTGCGACGGGTGCGGAATCTGCGCTCGGCCCGTTCCTGGTTGCCCGTTATTTCGGACCCAAAGCCTTTGCTCAAATCCAAGGTTTGACGCTGGCAATCTGCTCACTGTCCTTCGGCCTGACGCCATTCCTGACCAGCGCAATGGCGACTGCGGCTGGTAGCTATTTCGTCCCGTTTGCCATTTTGACCGGGCTGACAATGGTTGCCGTTGCGCTGGGCGCTCTTTTGCCGAACTACCCACCAGAATGGCCGACCGGGGCGGAAGTTTCCGGAAAGTAAACCAACGTCAGGGGGAGGGGTGCGGTGATCCGGTATCGCACAGGCAAAAGCCGGATGAGGCCGCTCCCGATACGGCCCTTCCCATGATTGGCGACACAATAACGAGAGGTATCCTATGTTGAACCAAGCACGAGCCTCCGCTGAGCAACTCAGCCCTCACGACCAGGCGGAATTTCGCCGCGCGCTGGGTCACTACCCTACCGGCGTCTGCATTGTGACCGCGCACCATGACAATAAGCCGATTGGCATGACAATTGGCTCATTCACGTCGGTGTCCCTGGACCCACCGCTTGTTGGTTTCTTGCCTGCGCATAGCTCGCAAACCTGGCCGTTGATCGCGAAAGCTGGCGCATTCTGCGTGAATATCCTGGCCGATGACCAATCCGACCTTCCGGGGCGATTTGCGAAACGGGATGCCGATCGCTTTCAGGATATTGCGCACAGCCGTTCCAGCCTTGACCTGCCGGTTTTCGACGGCGTTGTCGCCTGGATCGACTGCACCCTGCATAGCGCGCATGAGGCGGGAGATCATCTCTTCGTCATGGGCAATGTGCTCACACTGAGTGTGGTCCGGGATCGCCCACCCTTGCTGTTCTGCCGTGGCGCTTTCGGTGGCTTTGCGGCCGGAACCTGATGTGAAAAGCCCGGCACTTGATGTGAAATAGAAGGAACGAAAATGACCTATTTAATTCGGCAGATGGGACATGTAGTCATCTCCTCGCCTGATCCGCTTGGTGCGGCCAAAGATATTTGTGACGTGGTTGGTCTTCGGATCACGGAGCAGGACGGTGATACGGTCTATCTCTCCAGCAACGACCGCCATCACGAACTCACCTACATCAAGGGCGATGGCAAGGCCGTGGCCTGCGGTCTGGAAGCTGTCAGCGCCGACGCCGTGGATGAGGTGAAGCGACGCGCGCTGTCCGACGGGCTGACCGTCCTCGACGACAAGCCGCTTGGAAAACACTACGACAAGGCCGTGCGCATCGTTGCCCCAGGCGGTGCGATCTTCGAGGTGCATACGCCGATCGCCCGCAACCAGCCGCGGCGGTATAATTATTCGACGCCCGGTGCCAGACCCCGCCGGATCGAGCACATCAACGCTTTCGCGCCCGATACTCATGCCTTCGGCGAGTTCTGCGCAAAGGTGCTGGGTATGAAGCTCTCGGACATGACAAGCGAGGACGGCTTGCGGTGGTACCGCGCCGAAGACGGTTTCCATCACACGATTGCGATGGGGCCGGGTGAAAGTGGGCTGCACCATTATGCCTTTGATCTCCACTCGCTTGAGGATCTCGCGGCAATTGCTGACAATCTGACCCTTAAGGACCGGGCGATGGTTTGGGGGCCGGGCCGTCACGGGGCCGGAGGCAATATCTTCACCTATTACGCCGACCCCCATGGTTGCCTGGTGGAAAATTCCATCGAGCTTGACCGCATCGACAATGATGCGACCTACGAGCCACGGACCTGGGATATCTCGGAGGGTCTGGCAGGACGCTGGCTCAATCTTTGGGGCACGCCTCCCACACCCGGTTTCCTGCGTCCCGGCATAGCCTTTGATCCTAAGGTCTGATCCGGGCAGCGCGAGGGACGATTGATTGGCAGGCGCGGTCGGGAAAGAGGAGGCCTATACATTTTGCCGTTACCCGGCTCGGCGATGGATTTTCTTGGGGCTTGTGTTGAGGAGCACGGTATCCGGGAGACGACCTATCATCATGCTGTGACTTAATATTGCTGCTGACAATGCTGGTCCGGAAACCTCGGATAGCAGCTTTTGAGTAAATTCTTCCCCGCTATTCGGGGAGGGGTGGCGGATCAACCGGCTCAGCTGGTTGATCCGATCGAGGAGAAGCGTGCGCTGGGAGGCCGCACGCGACATTTAAAAGAAGAGGAGGAGAAAGCCTTGAAACAAGGAACGATGACGCATGCCGTCGCCAATCCTGGTACGAAGAGTCATTTCGACAACAATCGTCATGCTGAAGAAATGGGCGGAACCTTGTGTTCGACCGTTATTCGCTGCCGCGCTGAAGGCGCCGCGCTTTTGTCAGACGTTCACCGGATGAAACAGCCGAAGCCATGATAACCAAGACCGCTGCGCTGGTGTTGGTCGAAAGGACGGCCAATCTTTCGGCATCCTATGTCTCATCTTTCATACGCAGCGTTGCGAGCATTGTTTCGATGATGTCGGTCCCGGCACTTAGGGGCGATCGGCGTCGGATCAGCATAGCCGTCTTCGCTTCATCAGGACCATACGGGAGGTGGTCCTGATCGACTTGTCAGTCTGCGTCATCGCTTTGTCAGAGGCTTCACCGCAGCACAGTCGCAATGAGGAGCAGTCAATCAAACCAAATGCAACGGAGTGAGCAGGTTCGATTCTTAGGGGAGGATAATAATGCGAATTCTATACATGATCACTATACCTTTGCTGTTTGCGACGGCTGCTCCAGCCTTTGCCATCGATCCGGAGATTGGTACGCAAGAACCACCTTTTCTGGATGGCCCACCGCCAGTCTATTCCGGCCCGCTCGCAGAAGCCGGGCGTTGGCTTCATGACAATGGGATCGATCTGCGCGTTGACTATATCAATATCGCTCAGAGCGCGACTGCCTATGGCTTCAGAAAAGTCGGCTATGGATCGTTCCTTATCGACGTTACCGGCAATCTCACGCCTGATCTTCGGATAAGATTTGCCGAAACGGTGAACATGCCAAATAAGAATGTCACCGGCAACTTGACCGCCTTTCTTCCGCCGGTCACCGGCACCACCGATACAGCTCTCGCCCGGTTCTCGCTCGAGGCAGATTTTCTGGATGACCGCTTGACCATAGAAGCGGGCCGCATCGGATTGGCTCGGGATTTTTCGATCAGGGGCTTTTGCGGCGGTATCAGCTGTATAAACGCGACACAGGGGGTGAGCCTCAACCTGCCGGATGATGTGCGTTCCGTGTGGGGCGGGCGAGCAGCCTATAAACTGACGTCCAACACGACTTTAGCCTTCGGTTTGATCGAGGATAATCCGGACAACTGGCAGAATGGCGAAGGTTGGGAATGGGGCGTTGGAGACGCCGAAGGCTATATTGCCGTTGCCAACGTCCGCCATATCGAAACCTTTCTGGACAGTGACAAGCCGTTTAAACTTGAAGCTGGAGCCTATTTTCGGTCCACGCCTTATGAGGATACGCTTTACAACAGTGGATGGGGAAATCCGACTTACGGCGCCAATACCAAGATCGTCACGCATGATAGCGGAACGACCGCAGTATATGCGCACACCCGCAAGGTGGTTTGGAGCAATCCCTCGGATAGTTTCAATCCGGAAAACGTCGCTCTTTACGGCGGCATTTTGCATTACTTCGGTGAAGGTCATTCCTATCCATGGGAAGCCTATGCAGGTGTTGAATATTCGGGGTTCTGGCAAGCCAATCCGCTGGCAAGTGTCGGCGCCTCTGTTCACTATATTCGTATCAGCGAGGAGCGAGCCGAGTACGAGCGCAATGCGCGGCGGTTCTTCTCAGGCGTCGATCAGAAGCAGCCACAAGATATGTTCATGTTCGATGTGCATGGAAGCACGGGCATTTTCGGCAATGGCATTCTCGATTTCGGCGCCGCCTATATCATCAATCCGAACTCTGCTTTCGCTGATTTTTCCACCGAACGGCAGAAGGATGGCGTCGTTATTTATGCGGCGCTCGCATTCGACTTGAGTACCGTCCTTGGGCTTTCTCCGCGGAGAGGTCCCTAAGCAAAGTCAGGGAACAGTCTTTAACCTTTTTGATTGACGAGGCTTTAAAAAATATATTTTTTAAAGTAAAATATTTATAATTCGGAAGGGAGGTTCCTATGACTTGTCTGATTTACCCCTAAACGTCGTAATGCCACCCGCATTGCGCATCTGCGGCGGCTCTCTTTTGCGGGCGCGGATTGTTGAGATGTGTAGCCAGTTATCAGAGGCCAGTTGGATGGTTACGTCGCCATTTAGAGGCATCTGTCATATTTGATGGGAGATCGATTTATGGGGTTCAAATTCAATCAGGAGTTCCGCTATCGGATGCCCACGGTATTCGGGCCGGCCGTAGGTCCCCGCCAAAAGCCGGGCGGCGGCATGTGGGCGCTGGAAGAAACCGGTACGATGAATGCCGAATGGATGGCCATTACCTATCGCACCAGTGCGGATAAGTTAGAGGCGCTTCTGCCTCCCGGGATGAGCTTGCGCGGAGAGCCGCTCATCAGCGTCTCCTGCGCCTGGTTCAAGAACCTTTATTGGCTTGCGGGGCGTGGCTATGGCATTTTGTCGATTGATTTTCCCGTAACCTATCAAGGCAAGACCGAACGATTGGAGGGGTCTTTCTGCCCGGTTATCTGGGAGGGGGCTCCTGATGCGATCCTGACTGGGCGGGATGAAATGGGCTTTCCAAAACTGTTTTGCGACATGCCGGAAATCACCTGGGATAAGGAAAAAGCCACGGCATCCTGCGAAGCGTCCTGGTTCGGCTTTAAATTTTTCGACATCGCTCTTGGTGAAATGGAAGAGGATGATGCCCCGCCGAGCCTGCCTGGTTCCGGGGGTGGAGCGGCCATGTACTATAAATACGTACCTCGGACGAACCCGTTTCAGGGTGGGGGAGCAGATGTCGCTTATATCACGACGCCTGCGCCACCGCCGGGGGCAGGCAAGCCGGATGCCATCAATTTCGATGGATACGAGTTCAAGCGCTGGCGGGCCAAGGGCAGCTTCAACTGGCACAAGGCAACGTTTGAACAGCTCCCGACAACCTTTCATATCGTCAACGCCGTGGCAGATATGCCGTGTTTTGAAATCGTCAAAACCGAAATGGTAGCCTTCTCAGGTCCGGGAATTGGAGTTTCGGTCAATAGCATTCGTCCCGTAGAACCGGGTGATCAGGAATAAGGATAATAGAATGAAACTGGCAAGATTTATTGTCGAGGGAAAGCCTCGACTCGGTAAAGTCGTGGGCTCTGAGATCATTGATCTGAGTTCCGCAGCTCCTGAATGCGGAAGCTCAATGAAGGCGCTGATTGAGCGGTTGGATGAATTAAGACCGGCTTTCGAAGCGCTTGATGGCCCTTCTTTTGTTTTGGCAGATGTTCAGCTTGCTGCACCAATCACCGATCCCAGGAAGTTTCTCGCGATCGGAATGAACTACAGGGCCCATGCCGAGGAAGCGGCAGCTGCAGGAATACCCACGCCAAAGTCACAATTGTGGTTCAACAAACAGGTGACCTGCATCAATGGACCCTATGACGATGTGGTGCTGCCCAGCGTCTCCGAAAAGGTCGATTATGAAGCTGAGCTGGGTTTTATCATTGGCAAACGGTGCCGCCATGTGAAGCGCGAAGACGCGCAATCGGTGATCGCCGGGTATTTCGTGGCCAATGATGTCACCGCCAGAGACTGGCAGTTCCGCTCACCGACCTATACGCTCGGCAAGAGCTTTGACACCCACGGCCCCATCGGCCCCTGGATCACGACGGCAGACGAAGTTCCAGATCCGCACAATTTGACGCTATCTCTCTCGCTGAATGGCGAGGAAAGACAGCGCACGTCTACGGGCGACATGATCTACGATATCTGGGATCAGATTTCCTATCTCTCAACCGTTATGACTCTCGAACCGGGTGACATCATCATAACCGGAACACCGTCCAATGTTGGGATTGCAACCGAAACCTTCATGAAGCCGGGCGATGTCGTTCGCGTCGAGGTAAACGGGTTGGGTTCAATCGAAAACCGGTTCGTTGCCGAAGAGCGATAATCCATCAACGTTGATCGGCAGATAGCCGATTGAGATACTCCTGCCTTTAGGGTCTGTCTGGTTCAACCTGAACCGGCCAGACCCTTGCAACCGCACGACCCTATGCCAGCTGAGAAAGCAGGCCCTCTTTCCTCATCACCCTGAATTTCTCCTGTGGGAACCGTAGACCGCAAGCAGCCGCTCCCTGCTGCTGTGGGCTGCACACCACGCGGCAATCGTTCCAGCAAGGGCAGTCCTGTGTCGTGCTCCAGACTGATGATCTGCCAGTTGATCACCGAGGCGGACATATTCAGTTTTTAAGCGGCTTCCCGGAAAGAACCAGCGAGGGCGAAGGCATCCAGCAGGATTACGGAAGAGGAGATGAGTTGCATTTGGCGGCCCACCGTTTCATTTTCTCGAACGATAAAGCCGGAAAACTGTGCTTGTCATTCGACTTTTCATCGCGCACCTTCAAGCCGATTTTGCAAGGAGTATGACAATGACGTTTTCGCCCGTGACCGGTCTCGATCACGAATACTTCCTTCGTCTCAGCTTCAAGGTCGCGCTGAGGGCCCAGGAAGCAGGCAACCATCCTTTCGGTGCTATTCTGGTCGGGCCGGATGGTAAGGTGCTGATGGAACAGGAAAACGCCTATAACCCGACGCGCGACATGACGGGGCATGCAGAACGAGTTCTGATGACCCGCGCCTCGCAAGCCTACACGCCCGAACGTCTGAATCAATGCACCATGTACACGTCAGCCGAGCCTTGTGCTATGTGTGCCGGTGCGGCCTATTGGGCTGGGATTGGGCGGGTGGTTTTTGGTTTGAGCGAGAGCCAATTGAAGGCGATGACAGGCAATCATCCTGAAAATCCGACACTCGACCTGCCATGCCGTGTGGTTTTCGAGGCGGGCCAGCGCCGCGTCGAGGTTATCGGCCCTTTGCTGAGCGAGGAAGCCGCCAAATTGCATGACAATGCCTGGCGTTGATGGTTGGGAACTGTCTGGGGTTTACGTTGATGTGGGGACTGGCGATCCGGCTTGTGAAAGTGAATGACTGACGTTGCTTCCCGGTTTTGAAAAGAGGCCTTCAAAGGGGCCGTCTAGACGCAAAAGGAGATCACTCGTCTTGCGTAGATGCGCTTCAAGCCGGGAACATGCGAGTTCTGTGTCGCGCGCCAGGACGGCTTCAGCGATTTCAGCATGCTCAATGTCAACGTGACGGGGCTCTTTCATGAATGGGACCGCCATGCGTCTATATCGCTCGACCTGCCAGAACATGGAGTCGCGAAGCTTCAGCCACCAGCGACTATCGCATGCGAGAACCAAGGCATCATGGAATGCCGCATGAAGTTCAGTCCAGGCAGGACTAACGGTATTGCTGCGGTCAGGATCAGACATCGAGGTATGGTGCAGTTGATGGCTGATGTCTTTGATATGACCTTCCCAGGCCAAAGACCCCTTGGCTATCGATCGGCGAAGGCAGCGAAGTTCGATTTCTATCCGTACCTCGGTCAAATCCTGTAAATCTTCGATCGAGATCGGGGTAACATGAAATCCGCGCTGAGCCTCTGCGACAACCAGACCATCTGATGTCAGACGCGCCAAAGCCTCTCGCACCGCCCCTGGGCTGACGCCAAGTTGCCGACACAAAGTATCGATCTTGAGCTTCGACCCAGGGATAAAGCGGCCGTTGAGCAAGTCGTGGCGCAGAACCTCATAGGTTTCGAGGGTGCGGGATCGTACTGTCATCGCGACACTTCTATCTTATTTCCGTGAAAATATATTTTTCGAGGTTCTGTATATACGGAGCTAAAAGCACGCACAATCCGGAGGCCTTCATTGGTTTTTCTGATTCATACCAAATCTCTGACATGCTCACGCATCCTCAACTTGAAGACATTGAAAATATCTCAAATGCATCAGATGCTTGAGATATTTTCACAAGGAATACGAAGAGTCATTTTTAATGAATCTTCGTATCAGAGATCTCGCGCCCTCCAGGCAGTACGGCTTTTTGTTTTCAGTTCGTGCATCATCGCTAACAGGCATTGACAGGCCGTGACGTTCCGATAGTCTTTAATTATGATCTGTATTGCGTAATTACAGAATAATAAAAGGGGAACGTCATGAAACGCAAATTGGGATTGCTGGCAACGCTGGCATTTGCACTTTTACCTGGACTTGCACTTTTGCCGGGGCCTGGTCTGGCCCAAGACAAGGGCGGGGTCATCAACGTCGCAACCATCGGCGAGCCGCCAACACTGGACCCGATGGCCTCCACCGCCGATCTGGTCGGCATGACCACACAGCATATGTTTGAAACGCTGTTTACCTTCGATGACAAATGGAATGTCATTCCGCTGTTGGCTGAGACCATGCCCACCATCAGTGATGACGGCAAAACCTATGACATCACCTTGCGCTCGGGCGTGAAATTTCATGATGGCTCGGTGATGACATCCGCTGACGTAGTGGCCTCGATTGAGCGCTGGCTCGCAACCGCATCACGCGGCAAACAGGTTGTGGCCTATATCGACAAGGTGACCGCGCAGGGCGACAGTGCCATTCGCATCACGCTGAAAAAACCTTACGCGCCACTGTTGTCGCTGCTGGCTTTCAACAATTCCGCAGCCGTGATCATTCCAAAATCCACCATTGCCGATCCTTTGACGAAATTCATCGGCACTGGCCCCTATATGCTGAAAGAGCGCAAGCCAGACCAATATATCCAACTGGTGCGGTTTGATGGCTATGTGCCCAGAACCGATGCCGCGAACGGCTTTGGTGGTGCACGCAAAGCCATTCTCGACGAAATCCGCTTCATTCCCGTGCCAGATGCAAACACACGGCTTGAAGGCGCAGTCTCCGGTCAGTTTGACTACACAGACTCACTCGCACCGGAAAGCTATGACCGCCTGAAAGGCTCAAAAGCCTCTGATCCCGTGGTGCTGAAGCCCTACGGTGCGCCGGTGTTTGTGATGAACACCAAACAGGGCATCATGACTAGCAAGACCTTGCGTCATGCCGTGCAGGTAGCATTGAACCCGCAGGACATGCTGCTGGCCGCCTTTGGCAACCCGGAATTCTTTGCCGTTGATGGCGCGCTTTATCCTGAAGGCTATGTTTGGCACACCAAGGAAGGCATTGCCCGCTATGGCAGTGGCGACCCTGAAGCCGCCGCCAAGTTGATGAAAGAGGCGGGCTATGATGGCAAGCCAGTGCGCATTCTCACCAGCCGCCAATATGAATTTCACCACAAAATGGCGCAGGTGGCGGCGGAATATCTGAAAGCTGCGGGCTTCAAGGTTGATCTGCAAATCTATGATTGGGCCACGTTGACAACGCGCCGTGCCGATCCTGCCTTGTGGGATATTTTCATCACCCACGGCCCGTTCCCGCCAGAGCCCGTGCTGAACGGCTGGATGTCGGATAGCTACCCCGGCTGGTGGTCGACGCCTGAAAAAACCAAGGCGATTGAGCCATTCATTGCAGAATCTGATCCTGCCAAGCGCCAGAAGCTTTTCGCGGAGATTCAGAAGACCTTCTATGAGGATGCGCCGGTGTTCAAGGTGGGTGATTTCAATGCGCTCTCGGCCAAGGCCAAGACGCTTGAGGGCTTTCATCCATCGCCATGGCCTTACTTCTGGAATGTCAGCTCCAAGAAATAAGCGGGTTCTTACCCTTCCCGGTTTTTACCTTTCAAAGTGAAGCAATACATCATGTCGAGATCCTTTCCTCCTGATTTTCTCTGGGGCGTGGCGGCCTCTGCCTTTCAAACGGAAGGTGCTGTCCATGCCGATGGGCGCGGACCCAGCGTGTGGGATGTTTACAGCCACACACCGGGCCGCACCACCAATGGCGATACCGCCGATATTGCCTGCGACCATTACCACCGCTACCCGGAAGACATCGCGCTGATGCGCGGGCTTGGGGTGAAGGCCTATCGGCTTTCCACCGCATGGCCACGCATTTTTCCAACCGGCAGCGGGCAGGTGAATCAACGGGGATTGGATTTCTACGACCGGGTGATCGATCTTGCCTTGCATGAGGGGATTGAGCCGTGGATTTGCCTGCATCATTGGGACATGCCTGTCGCCGTTGAAGACAACGGCGGCTGGCGCAATCGCGATACGGCGAAGATTTTCGCCGATTACGCCGCCGTTATCACCAGGCATTTTGGTGATCGGGTCAAACGTTTTGCGCCGATCAATGAACCGAATGTGATTCCATGGGTGGCCTACAATGTCGGGCGTCACGCGCCCGGCAAGCAGGATTATCCTTCCAGCCTTCAGGCTATCCACACGCTCAATCTTGCCCATGGTTATTCGGTATCAGCAGTGCGCGCAGAAGCACCACAAGCTGAGGTGGGCAATATTGTTTCCCTTGGCCCAGTGCGCCCACATTATGACGATGCGGCCCATGAAGAAGCGCGCATTCTGGGTGATTGTCTGTGGCGCAGGGTGACTGTTGATCCACTCTGGCTCGGCACCTACCCGGAGCCGATTGCCGATGCCATGCAGCCCTTCATTCAATCGGGTGACATGGACGCCATTTCGCAAAAAATGGATTTCTTCGGCCTCAATCACTATAATCCGGTGTTTGTTGGCCCGAATAAAAACACCACTTTTGGCGTATCGGAAACAGCACCCCCAACAGGCATGGGACCACTCACCGATGTCAACTGGGTAGTTGATCCGGCGGCCTTTCTGGAGCAGATCCGCGATACCAGCGCCCGCTATGGCAAGCCAACCATTTACATTACTGAAAACGGTGCCTCCTACCCGGATGCGCTTGGCCCAGACCGTAAGGTGATCGACAACGACCGCATCGCCTATTTCAACGGCTATTTGAATGCGCTGCTGGATGCGCTGGATGAGGGCCATGACATCAGAGGCTATTTCGCCTGGTCGCTGATGGATAATTTCGAATGGGGCCGTGGCTATTCCAAGCGGTTTGGCTTGGTTTACGTCGATTATCCCACCCTGCAACGCATTCCCAAACAATCTTACCATTGGCTCAGCGACGTGATTGCCGCCAATGCCCTATAAATCCAAGCGACGAAAGGGCAGATCATGATCAGCTATATCGTCAAGCGCCTGCTTGGCATGATTGTGGTGATGTTTCTGGTGGTGACCATTGTGTTCATCATCGTGCGCGTCACCCCCGGTGATCCCGCAGCCGTCATGCTGGGGCCGGATGCGTCAGCGCAAGATGTTGCCGATCTGCGCTCCAAACTGGGGCTGGATCAATCGCTGATCTCGCAATACGTGTTTTATATCGGGGCCTTGTTGACGGGTGATCTGGGCCGCTCGATCTTTCTGGATATGCCTGTGGGGGCAGCCCTGTTGCAACGGGCCGAGCCAACCTTTTTCCTCACCCTGTTTGCGCTGCTGATTGCCTGCGTGCTGGCGCTGCCCATTGGTATTTATGCCGCCTATCGACGCGGCTCATGGCTCGATCAAGCGGTGACGGCCATTGCCATGCTGGCGGCCAGCATTCCCAGCTTCTGGCTTGGTTTGATCCTCATGCAGTTCTTTGCGGTCAAGCTGCAACTATTTCCCGTCTCCGGTTACGGCGGGCCGGGAACAAGTTTTCTGGAACGGATGTACCATCTGACTTTGCCCGCCATCGCATTGGGTCTGGTCTCATCATCCCTGATCCTGCGCTTTACCCGTGCCTCTATGCTGGATGTACTGGGCGATGATTTTGTGCGCACCGCCCGCGCCAAAGGCCTGCAAGAGCGGCATGTGGTGCTACGTCATGCGCTGAAGAACGCCTTGATCCCCATCCTCACTGTGGTGGGGCTGACGGCGGCGGTGCTGATTTCCGGCGCGGTTGTCACCGAGACAGTGTTTGGCCTGCCCGGCATTGGCAGTCTCGTGGTCTCTGCTGTTTTGCGCCGCGATTATCCGGTTATCCAAGGGGCCTTGCTGGTGATTGCTGGTCTCTATGTGCTGGTGAATTTCGCCATTGATATGCTCTATCTGCTGATTGACCCGAGGGTGCGTTACTGATGACCCAACCCATATCCTTTGAGAGCACACCCCCACCGCAATCAGAAACCTTGCGCTTTCTGCGCCGCCTTTTGCGCCGCAAGACCGTGGCGATTGGCCTATGCATTCTCGCCATCTTCGTGCTTCTGGCGGTGTTGGCACCGTGGATCGCCCCTTATTCGCCCTATAAACTTTCGATCATGAACCGGCTCAAACCGCCGAGCGGAATCTACTGGTTTGGCACGGATGAGTTTGGACGCGATGTATTTTCGCGTACGATTTATGCGGGGCGGCTCTCTCTGCTGGTTGGGGCCTCCGTCGTGGTGCTGTCATCGCTGATTGGCGTCACGCTTGGACTTCTCGCAGGCTTTTTTCACCGTCTGGACACCCCAATTGCCCGGCTGATTGATGCGATGATGGCTTTCCCGGATATTCTTCTGGCCATCGCATTGGTAGCGGCGCTTGGGCCATCGCTCACCACCGTGATCATTGCCCTCTCAGTGGTCTATGCACCTCGCTTGGCCCGCATTGTGCGGGCTTCCACACTGGTGATCCGCGAGTTGCCCTATATCGAAGCGGCCCGTGCGCTTGGTATTTCCACCACACACATCATGGTGCGGCATGTGCTGCGCAATCTGATGTCGCCCATTCTGGTGCAGGCTACATTTCTGTTCGCCAGCGCCATGCTGGCCGAGGCGGGCCTGTCGTTTCTGGGCGTTGGCGTCAGCCCGGAAATCCCTACCTGGGGCACCATGATTGCGGCTGGTCGGCAATATGTCGATCAGGCCGATTGGATGACGCTGTTTCCCGGCTTTGCCATCATTCTCTCTGTGATGTCGCTTCAGATCGTCGGTGACGGTTTGCGCGACATGCTCGACCCAAGACTGCAAAAGGATATTTGACCATGCTGCCACAGGAACAAGGCTTGGGCCTCCTGCTGTTGAAAAACCTGCGTCCTCTGGCCTTTGGCGAGACAACACCCCCGCAGGCCATCGATATTTTGATCGGCGCGGATGGCAAGATCATCAAGGTCGGACAAAACATCGCCCTAACAGAAGATGCCGAAGTGATCGATGGCAAAGGGGCCTGGATTTCGCCCGGCTGGGTCGATCTGCACGTGCATATCTGGCATGGCGGCACGGATATTTCCATTCGCCCATCGGAATGCGGGGCCGAACGCGGCGTGACCACGCTGGTCGATGCAGGCTCTGCCGGAGAAGCCAATTTCCACGGTTTTCGCGAATATATAATCGAACCATCGCGGGAGCGGATCAAAGCCTTCTTGAACCTCGGCTCGATTGGTCTGGTGGCCTGCAACCGCGTGCCGGAACTGCGAGACATCAAGGATATTGATCTCGACCGCATTCTGGAATGCTACGCGGACAACAGCGAGCATATTGTTGGGCTGAAAGTGCGTGCCAGCCATGTTATTACCGGATCATGGGGCGTAACTCCGGTCAAACTCGGCAAGAAAGTCGCCAAAATCCTGAAAATTCCAATGATGGTGCATGTTGGCGAACCACCCGCACTTTACGATGAAGTGCTGGAAATTCTAGGCCCCGGCGATGTCATCACCCATTGCTTTAACGGCAAGGCCGGGTCCAGCATTATGGAGGACGAAGACCTTTATAACCTCGCCGAGCGCTGTGCTGGCGAAGGAATCCGGCTGGATATCGGCCATGGCGGTGCCTCCTTCTCGTTCAAGGTGGCGGAAGCGGCCATCAAACGGGGGCTTTTGCCCTTTTCCATCTCCACCGATCTGCATGGGCATTCGATGAATTTTCCGGTTTGGGATCTGGCCACCACCATGTCCAAGCTGCTCTCAGTGGGCATGCCGTTTGAGAAGGTGGTGGAGGCGGTCACCCATGCGCCAGCCTCCGTCATTCGGTTATCGATGCAGGATCGGCTGGTGCCGGGCGCAAAGGCGGATTTCACCATTTTCGATCTGGTCGATTCCGATCTCGAGGCAACAGATTCCAACGGCGATGTTGCCCGCCTGACCCAGTTGTTTGAGCCCCGCCATGCCGTGATTGGCCGCGAGGCCATTGCCGCCAGCCGCTACATTCCGCGCGCCCGCAAACTGGTGCGCCACAGCCATGGGTATTCGTGGCGTTGAAATGCATTCGATAATTCTAGAACTGGAAACCGCGTGAGCATGACTTCACCCTCCACCGATGCCGGATTGCCAACACCCTATGAGCGCCTTGCCGCTCTGGGCATTGCGCTGCCGCCATCCCCACCGCCAATCGCCAATTTCGTCACCCATGTGCGGGAAGGCAATCTGCTGTTTCTCTCCGGTCAAGGTCCACGCGAGGCAGATGGCTTTCTCTATTCCGGCAAAGTTGGTGACGACGTGCCGCTGGAAGATGCCTATCGCCACGCCCGCCTCACCGGCATCAACCTGATTGCCGTGATGCATGATGCGCTGGGTGATCTCTGCCGCGTGCGCAAAATTGTCAAAATGCTCGGCATGGTCAACGCCGCGCCGGATTTTCGCGATCATCCGCAGGTGATCAATGGCTGTTCAGACCTGTTCATGGAAGTGTTTGGGCAGGCGGGTCAGCACGCCCGCTCGGCGGTTGGTTTTGGCTCACTGCCGGGCAATATCACCGTGGAAATCGAAGTGATTGTGGCGTTGCACGAATGAGAAAGGCCCTCTCAGTGAACCCGCCAACCCATGCGCTTTTCGATCCGCTCCGCCGAGGCCTGAACATGGCCCACATAGGGATTGCCGTCAGAAAATGCCTTTTGCTCTGGCAAGACGATGGAGATGGTAGCAACACAGGCACCATCCCGATCACAAATCGGCGAGGCAATACAGGCCACCGCATAATCGGACTCGCCTGCCTGAATCGACAGGCGCTGCTCAAAGGCCCTTGCCGCCGCATCCGACAGTGTCCGCGCATCCACCTCGGCACGCCCGGTTGGCGACGAGCGGGCGCAATGGGCAAACAGTTCTATGCGCTCCTTTTCCGGCAAATGGCCAACGAGAAGGCGGCCAGACGCCGTCCAGTTCAGCGGCACACGGGTGCCAACCCGCGAGGCGACCTGAAAATGGCTTGGCCCCTCGGCCATGGCCAACACCAGCATATGGTCATTGTCGCGACCGCACACTTGCACGGTCTCGCCCGCTTCGCGGCACAGATCATGCATTTCCTGCGTGGCAATGCCGATAAAATCGAGCGACCGGGAATAGGCAAGGCCATAATGGTAAAGCCGTGGGCCGAGCCAGATGGCCCCGTCGCCACTGCGGGTCAGCATGTTCTTGTCCACCAGATCGTCAATGATGGTGTAAATGGTGGACAGCGGTGCGCCAACCGCCTTGGCAATGGCGTAAGGACCAACGGGCGCGCCCGTTTCATACAGATGATCCAGCACCTGCAAGGCGCGGTCCATGCCGCTGACGCGCGAGCGCCGCTCCGCCGGGGCCTCAACGGGCTGGCTGTCTACGGCAACCGATACCGTGCGTGCCTTGCTATCCATCATACGATCCTTACCTGAATGATCGGCTATTACATTATAACGGCATAGCTGTCGATTGTAGAAATGACGGGCCTTTGCCCACAACAAGTGGAAAAGCTTATGACCAACGATATTCGCACCCAGCTCGGCCTTCGCCCGGTGATCAATGTTTCCGGCACCATGACCAGCCTTGGCGCATCCATTGTGGTGCCGGAGGCGATTGCCGCCATGACGGCGATTCTGCCGCAATTTGTGGAAATCAGTGATCTTCAGTGCAAAGCCAGCGCCATTATTGCCCGGCTGACCGGGGCTGAAGCAGGTTTTATCACCGCCTCATGCTCAGCAGGCATCAGCCTTGCCGTGGCAGGCACAATTACCGGGCCGGATCTGCTGGCCATTGAAAAGCTGCCGGATGTCAGCACGACCAAGAACGAAGTGCTGGTACAGATGGGCCATCTGGTCAGCTATGGCGCGCCGGTCGATCAATCCATCCGTCTGGGCGGCGGCAAGGTGGTGCTGGTGGGGCAGGCAACGTCTGCGCACCGCTACCATATGGAAAATGCCATTACGGAAAACACCGCCGCCGCCGTCTATGTCGTTTCGCACCACGTGGTGCATTATGGCCTTCTGCATTTGAAAGAATTTGTCGAGATCGCCCATGCGCGCGGTGTGCCGGTGATTGTCGATGCCGCATCGGAATATGACCTTCGGACCTTCCTCGATCAGGGCGCGGATATTGCCCTCTATTCCGGTCATAAATTCCTCGGCGGCCCCACATCGGGCATTGTTGCCGGGCGCAAGGATCTGGTGCGCAATGCCTATTTGCAAAACATGGGCATTGGCCGGGGCATGAAAGTGGGTAAGGAAAGCGTCTTTGGCGTCATGGCAGCGCTGGAAGCCTGGGAAAAGCGTGACCATGCAGCGGTACGCGCCACTGAAACCGGCTATCTGCATCTGTGGAAAGAAGCGCTGGATGGCCGCCCCGGTGTAACGGCGCTGGTTGAGCCAGACCCAACCCACAATCCGCTGGATCGCCTGCGGGTGATCCTCTCACCACAAGAAGCCCATATCAGCGCCTATGATCTGGCAGGCGCGCTAGCCCGTGGCAATCCGCCGATCATCGTTCGCGACCATGAGGCAGAACATCATTATTTCTATCTCGATCCTTGCAATCTGCATCCGGGCCAAGAGGTCATCGTGCGTGACCGTCTGGTGGAAGAACTCGACAAGGCGAGAGCGTCGAATGAAGTGATCAACACGCCGCATGAAGAATGGGGCCGCCATCGCTTCGATTCCATGCTGCGCTGGCCGGATTAAGCATCGCCGTCCCATTCCGAATGTAAGTTGCTGAAGACGGCATCGCAGGACTGGATTACTGGCACCATTCAGAGGTTTTGTGCAATCACTCTCTCAGCCCTGTCAGGTTAGATTGTAACCAGACAGGGCTGAGGCTCTCTTGTTTTCTTGATTGCTGACGCATTGCACAGAAATTTTGATGGTGACATGCCAATGATCGGCAGAAATGACGGTTTGACGTTAGCGTGAAATTTACCCGTCGCACTTCCATCGGAAATCCGTCGATGGGAAGGCGGAAACAGAATGATCAGGCTTTCACAAACCTCCATCCGCTCGATTTCAAGTCCGCGAAGCGACACCTTTCCTTGGTCGGCCTCTTCTTAACCATTCACGCTATCGCTTTATTTAGAGTGGTCCGATATAAATATCGCATCACCGTGCGAGCACTGAATGTATCCTTGGTCTGAACTCCTTGCGAACCTGGCAATCGTTGCCATCACAACGTCGACCTGGACATTTGTCCGGCCACACCTCGCTCGCCAAGGATCGCGCGCCTTTTCGTTGATTTTTGGCTGCCTCATGGCGGTTGGGCTGGTCGCGACCATGGCCTTGCCATTTCGCTTCACCGACGGTGTTTTCCTGGACACCCGGTATACATTTCTCGCGATATCGGGTTTCTTCGGTGGCCCCATTGCGGCTATCCCACCACTTATTGTGGGAATTATCAGGCGATTGATGATCGGAGGCGTGGGCATAACGGTTGGCATCCCGCAAATCATCGCGGCTGCATGCATCGGTATCATCGCAAGCCGATTGCTTCGCGGCAAGATCCCGACTTTCCCGCAGATCGCAGCACTTGCTTTGTTCGTCGCGGTCAGCGGCGTAGCCGGCTTCTTCTTTGTCCGTCCCTTTGAGGTCTGGGGCAATCTGATCGTCGTGACCGTCGGTCCATTCATGGTGGTCTTGTTTGGAGCCACCCTGTTATCCGCTCTTGCCATTGCGCAGGAGATGAAGCGGACAAGGCTTGAAAGGGATTTGGCCGCGGCACAGATCCGTCTCGCCGATGCGCTCGCGACCATGGCGGATGGCTTGGCACTTTTCGACCGCGATGGCGTGCTGGTTTTTACCAATCAGAGATACCTCGATATCTTCAAGGAAACGGCGGATGTCAGGGTGCCCGGGAAAAACATCCGGGAAATCTTGCGGACATCCTTCGAACGCAATGAAGAAGCGCACGTTGAATCGGATATCGGTCCTATCATCGATCGTGTTGCGGAAGGCCTGTTCCGGCCCAGCGATCGTCTGATTCAACTGGCCGACGGACGTTCAATCGAGGCAAGAACGCGGATCACGGGCGAGGGGGAGGCGATGATCGTTTACGCGGATATCACTCTTCATTGTCAACGGGAGGCGCGGTTGCATGAGTTGAACGACCGCTTGTCGGCGTTGGCAGATACAGACGAATTGACTGGTTTGATGAACCGCCGTGGTCTGGAAGCGTCCATGGACCAGGCTTTTGACCGGGCCAAGGATCAAGGCGCCAATATTGGCCTTCTTCTTATCGATGTCGATTGGTTCAAGGCTTATAACGACACCTATGGCCATCCGGCCGGGGATAAGTGTCTTCAGATTGTCGCCAACACAGTTCATGCGACGTCCAGGTCATTTGCGGGAAGCATTGTGGCGCGGTATGGTGGGGAGGAACTGACCGTTGTATTGCCGAATGCATCAATATCCGAAACCGAGGCAGTCGCGCAGCTCGTTTGTACAGCCGTGCGCACTCTGGCCATCGAGCATGTTGGAAGCGAAAAGCGCATCGTCACGGTGAGCGTCGGGGCCGCTAATTTGAAATCGATGCCGGGCCTGCGCAAGACGGACCTCCTTCTACAGGCTGACGCGGCGCTCTATGCAGCCAAGGCGGCGGGGAGGGACTGTATCCAGACAGCGCCTGATCTCCTTCCGACCGCCAGACGCGCCGACAGCCGTTGACTTTGGATGGTCAGCCGCTCGCGTCCTGTTTGCATCAAACATCAAAGACGCGCAAACACTCCGAATTTCAGGAATATCCGTTGCGGCAAAGCCGTCAGTGGAGTCTAATGCCTGACAAGACGATGGGCGTATTACAGCAGTCGTGCTGCTTTCCACGATAGTCTGTGCCTCCGCTACTCCAGTTTGGCGATTGAATGACGATATTTTCTGTCCGGCATATTACCTCATATCGGTATAAGAGACCGGTCGAATTCGGCGAGCACAGATTGATGTTCAGGCCGCGGGATAGTTTTGACCAGACACTTCTGAGTTCTAACCTGGATGTCAGTCCAAAACCCGATTACATCAGGTGGATCCATGATGTGTTTGGCAATTGCGTTGCGCTGGTGGGGTTTACTGGCAAGGCGCGGGAACTCTGCTTCGGGACAAATATCCGGCTTGACCATACCCAGCAGGTTGAAATGGATCTGCAGATCGATGCAGAAGCTCTCCACTATCCTTTTGCATACGACCCGGAGGAAGTGGTCGACCTGGAACGGACAATCAAACGGCATTTTCCGGATCCAGACGATGAGGTTGGCAGATGGACACGGCAGTTCGTGCGGATCGGTCAGCCGACCGAAACCGGTCGCCTGCTGATGACCCTTTGTTATGCGATCCACGAGAGTTTCATCTATGCCCGGCGCCTCGAGCATGGAACGCAGACACCGCTCGAGACGCTCCGGCTTCGCCGTGGCACGTGCCGTGATTTTGCGCTGCTGATGATGGAGGCGGCCAGATCGCTCGGGCTCGCCGCCCGTTTCGTTACCGGCTATATCTATGTACCCGACCGCGACGGCTCAACGAAGCTTGGCGGCGGCTCCACCCATGCCTGGTGCCAGGTCTATCTTCCCGGTGCCGGATGGGTGGAATTCGATCCCACCAACGGGATTGTCGGAAACCGCGATCTTATCCGTGTCGGTGTGGCGCGTGACCCAAAACAAGCGGTGCCGCTTTCCGGAAGCTACGACGGCGACGCGTCGGATTTCGACACGATGTCCGTCCAGGTTAACGTTACAACCGATGATCTGAACGATACCGCAGCATAGATGGAACAGCTCGCTCGCTTGAGCGTTTTGCCGCCTGAACGAACATTCGTAGCCCGTATTTCGGAAGTTTTTTATCAGAGGATGCCTATTCATCATGAAGATACGCGCGGGATTTCGCATAGGTTACGAATGCCAGCAAGAGACTGCCATGCTGCTGGTGCTCAATATCCATCCATCCCGTCGCACCGATCTGCTGCAGGACCAGGTCCTGAGTTTCGACCGGCCGATCGAGGCCTGGGGTTATTTTGATAGCTTCGGCAATGCCTGTAGCCGCATCGTCGCGCCACCTGGACTGACAACGATTTCTACGGAATTCGAGATCTACGATGGCGGTCTTCCAGATCCTGTGCCAGAAAATGCGTGGCAGCATGACATCAAGGATCTTCCGGATGAGGTGCTCGTCTTTCTGCTCGGCAGCCGGTATTGCGATACGGATCGTCTTTCCGATTTCGCCTGGAAGACCTTTTCCTTTACCCCTTTGGGCTGGCCGCGGGTGAAGGCGATCCTGGATTTCGTCCACAACCATATCACCTTCAACTATCAGAAGGCTGATCTTCTCCGCACGGCTTTTGGAGGTTTTACCGATCAAACCGGCGTTTGCCGCGATTTTGCGCATCTTGCGATCACGCTATGCCGTTGCATGAATATTCCGGCGCGTTACTGCACCGGGTATCTGGGGGATATAGGCGTGCCTGATGATCCGAATCCAATGGATTTCAGTGCATGGTTTGAAGTCTATCTCGGCGGTCGCTGGCATACGGTTGATGCCCGACACAACAAGCCCCGGATAGGCCGCATCCTCATGGCCATCGGACGGGATGCCACAGACGTGGCGCTTTCAACCGCTTTCGGCCCTGCCATCTTGACGCAATTCGACGTGACAACCATCGAGATATAGAGTGTGGTGGAAGACGGCAGGCAAGCGGTTTGATCTCGTGCCTTACCTCGACGTCTTCAGCGCCCTGCCATGTCACACTTGCCGCAGGCCGATCATTGATGCCTACAGTTTTCGGCGAGGTTTTCTGCAATCGGTGGACTTTAGAACCGGATCGATTGACCACTGATGCCATCCATCAAATGCGGCCTCTCTGAGAAATCACACTCGTCTCGTGACGGGATTGCTCGGCGCTGTTAAGCAAAGAGTATCGGACATACAGCGCGGTGAAATGGGCAACGCGGCGAAACGGGAGGCTGCCTTGGATTTCATGAAATTGCTCAAGTCGCTTGAGGAATTGCTCTACGAGTTGGTGTCCTGGCTGCTGTTTTATCCTCTCACTGTGTGGCGCTCGGTGACGAGACCTCTGAGTATGATGCGATACGCCGATCTCGAACTTGCCGATAGACCGGAGGATCAATACGACGATACCCTGAGCCCTCCCTTGTTCCTGCTTATCACGCTGCTTCTGTCCCAAGGGCTGTCGACTGCTTTTCCGTCCACTTACGATACCACGGTTGCCGCCAAGGAACTGGGTTCGGTGTCGAACCTGCTCATCGCGCGTGGTGTGTTATTCGGGATCTATCCCCTTTGCATGGCAGTCACGCTTTTACGGCGCAAGTCGATAAGGATCACCAGAAGCTCGCTCCGCCCGCCCTTCTTCAGCCAGTGTTATGTCGCGGCGCCGTTCGCATTCATCATCGGCCTGGCGTTCGACTTGATGTTCATGCCCGACGGACAAGGTGTCCTGATCGGTCTCCTGACGCTGACTGCTGCCACACTCTGGTACGCGCAAGCCGAGGTTCGATGGTTTAAGCAGGATTTGGCTATTGGAGGATTGAAGGCGGTTGGCGTCTTCACCCTCGCTTTCCTGGCCGCGACAGTCGTGGCGTTCCTCCTGGCCATTACCATCGGCCTTGAAGCGAAAAACCTAACACCCTGATCGACAGTTAATCTCTGCCTTCTTTAGGAAACCATCGGGCCCTTCAGTGCTCCTGTGCGAAAGGTCAAATGACCCGACCACATTCGGGGCATGCGCCTTTGCGTTGCATTCATGTCGCCATCGCGGGAACTATCCTGCCGGACCTCCATTTAGGAAACGGAGCGATAAGTTCATTCAATGAACGGCACCTCACCGTGAAACTCCGCAACCCTACGTTAGAAAATGACGCAAGAGTTCTGTGGTCTTGACCTCATTCCATGTCACCGAAAAGGGGAGCGGACATGTCGAACAGCAACCAACTGGATCTTTCCCGCCGGGATCTTCTTATCTCATCGGCTGTAACGGCCGTGGTCACAGGAGCCGGCGAGAGGAGCGTGGCAGCACAGCCTGCAGGAGACAAGATGAAATTAACGACACCTGTGACGCTAAACGTCAATGGAGCGCGCCGTGAGATTGAGGTCGACAACCGCACGACCCTTCTCGACGCGCTACGCGAGCACATGGATCTCACGGGCACGAAGAAGGGTTGTGACCATGGTCAATGTGGAGCCTGCACCGTCATGGTCGATGGTCGGCGGATCAATGCCTGTCTGACGCTGGCCGTCATGCATGACGGCGACGAGATCACCACGATCGAAGGTCTCGGTCAGCCTGGCAATCTTCATCCTATGCAGGCCGCCTTTGTCAAGCATGATGGTTTTCAGTGCGGCTACTGTACGCCCGGGCAAATCTGTTCCTCCATAGCGGTGCTTGAGGAAATCAAGGCGAATATCCCAAGTCACGTGACGTCCGACCTCAACGGGCCTGCACAATTGACAGGCACCGAAATCCGCGAGCGGATGAGCGGAAACATCTGTCGATGCGGCGCCTATTCCAACATTGTCGACGCCATTTCCGAAGTTGGAGGGATCAAGGCATGAGAGCTTTCACCTTTGAGCGCGCGCCCTCGATCGAGGCCGCAGTGAAGACGGCTGCTGCCAACCCGGACGCCAGGTTTATCGCTGGCGGCACCAACCTGCTCGATCTGATGAAACTCGAAATCGAGACGCCAACCCATATCATCGATGTGAATGGACTTGGTCTCGATAAAATCGAATCCACTGATGATGGCGGTTTGCGTATCGGTGCCCTCGTGCGAAACACCGATCTTGCCGCGCACGGGACTGTTCGCCGTGACTATGGTCTGTTGTCACGCGCCCTGGTTGCCGGTGCCTCCGGCCAACTTCGCAATAAGGCGACCACGGCCGGTAACCTGTTGCAGCGCACCCGCTGTCCGTATTTCTATGATCCGAACCAGCCATGCAACAAGCGTCAGCCGGGCAGCGGCTGCTCGGCCATTGGCGGGTTCAGCCGTCAACATGCGGTTGTCGGGGTAAGTGATGCCTGCATCGCCACCCATCCCAGCGATATGGCAATCGCCATGCGGGCGCTCGATGCGACCATCGAAACAGTAAAACCAGATGGCAGCCGCCGGTCTATTCCGATTGCCGATTTCCATCGTCTTCCAGGAGAGACCCCGCATATCGAAAGCGTATTGGAGCGCGGCGAATTCGTGACCGCCGTCCTGCTTCCACCACCCATCGGCGGAAAGCATATCTATCGAAAGGTCCGGGACCGGGCGTCCTATGCGTTTGCGCTGATTTCAGTCGGCGCTGTCATTCAAGCGGATGGTACGGGACGTGTTGCCGTCGGCGGCGTCGCCCATAAGCCATGGCGGATTGAAGCCGCAGAAGCGGAACTGCCAAGAGGCGCTCGCGATACGGCGAAAGCCATTCTCGCCGATGCCCGTCCGACTGAACAGAACCGGTTCAAGGTCGATCTTGTAGAGCGTACGCTTGGCGCCGTCCTTTCCGAAGCAAGGGGGTGACCCATGAAGTTCGACACACCTGCAACAACCAATCCAATCGACCGCCTCAAGGTCGTCGGTAAGCCGATTCACCGCATCGATGGTCAATTGAAGACAACCGGCCGGGCGATGTATGCCTATGAGTGGCGTGATCCGAACACGCGTTATGCCTATGGCTACCCGGTTGGGGCAGCAATTGCCAAAGGCCGGATCAAAGCCATGGATGTGACAGCAGCCAGGAAAGCTGATGGCGTGATCTCTGTGGTGACAACTCTGGATGTCGGTAAGCGCGAGAAGGGCAAGTTCAATACTGCAAACCTGTTCGGTGGCGATGAAGTTCAGCATTATCATCAGGCAATTGCCGTCGTGGTCGCGGAGACTTTCGAGCAGGCGCGGGCTGCTGCTGCCCTGGTTAAAGTAGACTATGACGAGGAGAAGGGGACATTTGATCTCAGTGCTGCCCGAGAGACGGCGAAAAAACCGGATGAGTCCCAGAAGCCGGACACGGCTGTCGGTGATTTCGAAACAGCTTTCCGCACCGCTCCAGTCGCCCTTGAGCAATCCTATACGACGCCTGACCAATCCCATGCGATGATGGAACCGCATGCCTCAATTGCCGCTTGGGATGGTGACGAGGTGACCGTGTGGACATCCAGCCAGATGATCGATTGGTGGCGCTCTGATCTCGCCACAACCCTCGGCGTTGACAAGGAGAAGATCCATTTGATGTCGCCGTTTATCGGCGGCGGCTTCGGCGGCAAGCTGTTTCTCCGGGCCGATGCCGTTTTGGCCGCTTTCGCGGCAAGGGCGGCGAAACGCCCTGTGAAAGTCGCCTTGCCGCGTCCATTGGTGATCAATAACACCACCCACCGTCCGGCAACGATCCAGCGCATTCGCATCGGCGCTGAGCGGGATGGAAAGATCACCGCCATCGCGCATGAGAGCTGGTCAGGCGATCTTGCCGGAGGTGGTCCTGAGGTGGCGGTCAATCAAACGCGGCTTCTTTATGCCGGTGCAAACCGGATGACGGCCATGCGTCTTGCGACCCTCGATCTTCCAGAGGGCAACGCCATGCGCGCTCCGGGCGAGGCGCCCGGCCTGATGGCGCTGGAAATTGCCATGGATGAAATGGCCGAAAAGGTTGGCATGGACCCGATCGCGTTTCGCATCGCCAATGACACCCAGGTCGACCCGGAAAATCCCGAGCGCCCATTCTCGCATCGGGACCTGATCGGCTGTCTGAAGCGCGGTGCCGATCGCTTTGGTTGGGATAATCGACCGAAGGCCGGATCTCGCAGGCAGGGCAATTGGTTGATCGGCATGGGCGTCGCCGCCGCGTTCCGCGACAACATGGTCCTTCCATCAGGCGCCCGGGTCAAACTCGATAACCAGGGCATTGTTACAGTCGAGACCGACATGACCGATATCGGAACCGGCAGTTACACGATCATCGCCCAGACCGCCGCAGAAATGATGGGCGTTGGCATCGATAAAGTCGCCGTGCATCTCGGAGACTCTCGTTTCCCGATTTCAGCGGGCTCTGGTGGCCAGTTCGGAGCCAATTCGGCGACATCAGGCGTCTATGCGGCGTGTGTCAAACTTCGTGAGGCGATCACCCAAAAACTTGGTTTTAACTCCGATGACATCGTTTTTGAGGATGGGAGCGTCAAAGCTGGAAACCGCTCGGTTCTGCTTGCCGAGGCCGTTGGCCCGGACGGGCTGGTCGGCGAAGACACCATGGAGTGGGGCGATCTCACCAAGACCCATCAGCAATCCACCTTCGGTGCGCATTTCGTCGAGGTTGGCGTTGATGTCGCCACTGGCGAAACACGCATCCGGCGCATGTTGGCAGTGTGTGCGGCTGGTCGTATCCTCAATCCGATTACGGCGCGCAGTCAGGTGATCGGTGCAATGACCATGGGTGCCGGAGGCGCCCTGTCGGAAGAACTGGTGGTTGATGCAAAGCGAGGCTTTTTCGTCAATCACGACCTTGCCGGATATGAGGTTCCGGTTCATGCCGATATTCCGCATCAGGAGGTTATCTTTATGGACGAAACCGATCCGATGTCATCGCCGATGAAGGCAAAGGGTATAGGGGAACTTGGCCTCTGCGGTGTCTCTGCGGCAATCGCCAATGCTATCTATAACGCCACGGGCGTTCGGGTGCGGCACTATCCGATCACCCTCGATAAACTGATCGGTGGCTTGCCTGACATTGCCTGACGTTGAGTTCAGCTTGTCCGACATTGTTTCTGAGCATTTTGGTCGCCACGACAGCTTATTATGAGAAGAGCCATTGAAAAATGGCTCTTCTCATCCCCTTACTTTAGATCCTGACAGACTCACGCGCAGCATTTGGATCCACTCTTGTTCCGATCCGCAGTCCATATGTGCTAATAGCCAGATGATCGTTTCCGTGCGAACCGGGGTAAGGCCTTGTCGATGAACGGGTAACGGGACATGATCGACTTTCGCAACGTGATGAAGACTGCCTTTCGTATCAAGGCGCCGGTGCGTAGTGGTCGTGCGGATGAAGAGTTTGACACGGAGAAGGCGCAAGCGCTGGTTCGTATCATTATTGTCACCGGGACAATCAGTTACATTCTGCCAGCGATATTAATGGGAGCGACACCGGTCGAGGCATGGAACGTCGTGCCTCTTCTCAGCTATTATTTTCTGTTTTCTCTTGCGGCATACTGGTGGATAGCACGTTGGCCCGGCGAAAACAGAGTGCGCCGCGCCATTACCATTACCCATGACCTTGGTGCTCTGACCTTTACCATTGCCGTTGGAGGTCAAACGTTTCTGCCGCTGTTTGCAATCATGTTGTGGGTGACAGTCGGCAACGGTCTGCGCTTTGGACCAGCATATCTCAAAATTTCAACGGCAGCCACGCTCGCCGGGATTGCCATTATCACCTACTTCAATGCCTATTGGCGCGAAAATCCCTTCATGGTCCTGACATTGGTGGCCACGACCGTCCTCGTACCCGCCTATATCTATGCTTTGCTTGGACGATTGCGCAAAGCCTATGAAATTGCCCAGGAGGCCAGCTTGTCGAAATCGCGGTTCCTGGCGCAAGCGAGCCATGACCTTCGGCAACCGATCCATGCCATCAGTTTGTTCACTGCTTGTCTGCGCGATGCCAACCTGCAGCCGAAAGAACTGCAAATGGTTGAAAATATCGACCGATCGCTCCAGAGCGTATCGCGCCTGTTCAAGTCGCTGCTGGATATTTCGACCCTGGATAGCGGTAGGGTTACTCCGAAATATGAGAGGATCGCGATTGCCGAAGTGATCGATGACGTGTTGCGCCAGAACCGGGAAGCGGCGCAGCAGTGCGGCATTACATTGCGAACGGTCAGCTGCAGCGCGGTTGTGGAGATAGACAGGGCTCTTTTGACCACCATGGTGCAAAACATCGTCAACAACGCCATCAAATATGCGGCGGGACGAGATGTCGTCATTGGTTGCCGGCATCGCGGTGGCCGGCTTGCTGTCCAGATCTGCGATCAAGGCCCCGGCATTCCCTGCGAACATCAAGCCAGGGTGTTCGAGGAATTCTACCAGGTGCGTGAGCGAGGCGACAAGGACATTGATGGGGTCGGCCTTGGCCTTCCGATCGTGCGGCGTCTCGGTCGCCTGCTCGACATTGACGTGGATTTGAAGTCGGATCCAGGCAAGGGAACCAGCGTCACGCTCGGCAACTTGCATGTGACGCATAAACAAGAATGGTCCCAATCGACCCTGGCGGCCGGGCACTATCCGGCGGCGATCGACGGGCTGCGCATATTGCTGGTGGAAGACGATGAGGCCGTATTGATCGCCACGGCAAGCCTGCTGCGAAAATGGGGATGCCACGTCCAGGCCGAGGCGACAATACCCAGGCATGTGGGGGACTTTGACCTGTTGATCACCGACTTTGATCTCGGCGGTGGCGTCACCGGCACGGAATGCATCCAGATCGTCCAGGACCTGATCGGCAGGCAGGTGCCCGCAGTGGTTATGAGCGGCCATGACGAGGGGCGGGTCAGAGAGGACCTGGGATCGGCTGATATTCCAATCCTGTCAAAGCCCGTGCGACCGGCAGAGCTTCGTTCGGTCGTCATGGTCGCGGCGCTGGAGACACGCAGGATGAGAGAGACGAATTCGTAGCCGGTTCGGTCACACCGGAGTCTTCGTGGCGAGTGGATTGATTGATGTGCAGAATTACAATATTTATTCGGAATAAGATGTCTATTTTGAAATAATCGAGATGAATGACTATAAAACGCTGAAAGTGTTTCTGCTGGCTGCCGAGAAGCGGAATTTTGCGCAGGTCGCCCGCGAACTCGACATGACACCAGCCGCCGTGAGCCGGGCAATCGCCGCCTTGGAGCGGGATCTTGGTGTCCAGCTCTTCGTTCGAACGACCCGTCAGGTTGCCCTGACGACAGATGGCGCCATTTTTGCCGCTCAGATCCAGCCAGCGGTGGCCGCCTTGGATAGTGCGCGGCGCGATATCAAGAACGCAAACAAGTCTGATGAGGGACGGTTGCGGATCAGCGTTCCGACCTGGTTTGGCAAGGCCATACTGCCGCCGATCCTCTCCGGATTCAGGAGGCTCTATCCAAAAATGAGCTTCGAGATTTCCCTGTCGGATGGCCTGGTGAACATTGTTGACGACGATTATGACCTTGCGATCCGCATCTCCTCGCAGCCATCGGATAAGTTCACCATCTGGCGCAAGATCCATATCGTGCCGCGTATTCTTGTTGCCGCACCGGCAAGTAAATTCGTCGATATGCGGCATCCTGGCGAACTGACACCGGATGACTGCCTTGCCTATAGCGGCGAGAGCCGGCGGGAAAACTGGGTCCTGTCGGACGGTGGATCAAGCATGACGATTTCAGCCGGAGGGGCATTCAGCGCCAATAATGGAGAAGTTCTGGCTGATATGGTGGCAGATGGCGCCGGGGTGGCGATGCTGCCGGGATTTCATGTTTCGGAACATTTGAAAACAGGGCGCCTGGTTCACGTCTTTCGAGGGTGGTCGCCGCCCGATCTATGGCTGACACTTTATTATCCGCCCTATCAGGCTCTACCGCCTCGGATCGCGGCTTTCTCGAAATTTTTCGAGGAGCAGGTGGCCGCCCAAATGAACACTTCGATTGAGTGATAACCTGTCAAAGACCTGCTGGCGTCTCTCCTGCTCTCTCTGTGACAGGCCCTACTGTGCCCATGGCCCTGTGACGCGCGGTTATTTCCGCAGCGACCAGCGCCTGCAAACGCCAGAGATTGCGGTCACGGATCCCTTCGGCCTGAAGGTCGACAATGGTCTTGTGGAGATATTCGGCGCATGATCCGCCCTCGCCGCAGGCGCTGGCTATCAAGGTCGCTGACTGCTCGTCAGGCAAGGGCTTGGTTAGTCCAAGCCGGCTGGTGCTTGCCCAGAATGTCAGGGCGCGCTGAACTCCGTTTGCCGTCTTCACGTAAACCCAACGGACCATGCTCCTCACCTCCCGATACTTGATCTCCCGAGCGACGAGGGCGCGCAGATCCCGGCGGCATCGTTCAGCCGAAAGCTCGAAGACAATGCCATCGCACTGTCCACAGCGCTCCAGGGCTAGCATCAATCCGGGCTGTGTGCTGGTGGCGCGCCAGCGCTCGATTTTGAGGGAAAACGACCTGTGCCATCCGTAAGCGGTGGCGCGTTGGCGACTGGCTGGTTCGAATTCGGGATTCCAGATCAGCGAGCCATAAGCAAAAACCAGGAGAGGATCATTGCCCGCTTCGGTTTCAATCCTGTCGACGAGTTCATCAAGTTCAGCTTCCGTAAGGGGTGTCCAGCCAGGCTCCGGGCCGTCGTCGCGGACGCCTCTGATGGTCAGGGCAACAAGCTCGGGCGTTAACTGCATCATCGTATCAATCCGCATTCTGACGAAAGATGAGAGTTTGCCTTGGGGAAGTGCAACCCGACTTTCCCGAAAGACAAACGAAAATAAAAGAAGCGTGGCCGTGGCGGCTTTCCACCCCGGCCACGCCTATGGATCAGGACTTCACGAAAGCCAGCAGGTCGGCGTTGAGCACGTCAGCATTGACGGTCAGCATACCGTGCGAGAAGCCGGGATAGGTCTTGAGCGTACCATTCTTCAGCAGCTTGATAGCTTTCAGTGCTGCATCGGCGATGGGTACGATCTGGTCGTCCTCACCATGCAGAACGAGAGTTGGGACGGTTATCGTCTTCAGATCCTCGGTCTGCTCGGTTTCAGAGAAAGCCCTGATGCCGTCGTAATGCGCCTTGGCGCTGCCCATCATACCCTGACGCCACCAATTCTGGATCACGCCCTCCTGGACTTTGGCGCCGTCGCGGTTGAAGCCATAGAATGGACCGGCGGGAACTTCGCGGAAGAACTGCGCGCGGTTGGCAGCCAGTGCTGAGCGGAAACCGTCGAAAACTTCCATCGGCAGGCCTTCGGGATTGGCGTCAGTCTTCAGCATCAGCGGCGGGACGGCAGACACCAGAACCGCCTTGGCGACGCGACCGGCTGGCTGGCCATGCTTGGCCACATACCGGGCGACTTCTCCTCCGCCGGTGGAGTGACCGATATGGACGGCGTTCTTGAGGTCGAGGGCTTCAACGACCGCGAAGGCATCAGCTGCATAATGGTCCATGTCATGACCATCGGAAACCTGCGCCGAGCGGCCGTGGCCGCGCCGGTCATGGGCAATCACGCGGTAACCGTTGGCGAGGAAGAACAGCATCTGTGCGTCCCAGTCATCGGATGACAGCGGCCAGCCATGATGAAAAACAATCGGCTGGGCATCCTTCGAGCCCCAATCCTTGTAGAAGATTTCAACGCCGTCCTTGGTGGTGATAGTACCCATGGTCTTGTTTCCTTCGGTTGAGGTGTTGGTGGACGCAGCGAGCTTGGCTGCAAAGCTGAATGATGCGGTGAGCGCGGTCGCGGCGACGGCCGATCCGGAAAGCAGGACGCCACGACGTGTCAGGGAAAGAAGAGTGGTGTCGGTCATGTTCGTGTCCTGCGATCTTGTTTCTGTATCGTCAGACCCCTTTGTTCGTCTGATGAGGGCATATTGCCGCCAAACATCCTTGCCAACAATTGCATTATTAATTGAGATTTAATTGCGATTACTGAAATAATGGAGAGGGTCTCGGCGACAACCGCGTCGCGATGATTAACGCGAACGCGGCGACTTTTCCGGTTGTGCATACTCGCCTACCGTTGGGATTAATGCCCAATGAGATTGGCAAGCTGCGAATTTTCCATCGTATTACACGATCGTCGGGGTGATGCCGCCATCGACGCGCAGGGCAGCGCCATTCGTTGCAGCGGACAATGGGCTTGCCACATAGGCAACGAGATTGGCAATTTCCTCTGGCTCGATCATTCGCTGGATCAACGACCTCGGACGCTCCTTGGCGAAATATTCGCTTTCCATCGCGTCGGCTGACAGGTTTGGATCGCTCGCGACGCTGCGCATGAAATCCTCAATTCCGGCAGAGCGTGTGGTCCCCGGCATGACGGTATTGACAGTGACACGCGTGCCCTTGTTGGTTGCAGCAAGGCCGCGCGAGATGGTGAGCTGCGCCGTCTTTGTCATGCCGTAATGGATCATGTTGGGCGGAACCAGCACGCCACTTTCGCTGGAGATGAAGATTATTCTTCCCCAATTTCGCGCCAGCATGTCCGGCAGGTAATGCCGCGAGAGCCTGATACCGCTCAGCACATTGATCTCGAAAAACCGGCGCCAATCGTCATCGCTGAAATCCTTGGATTCGTAGATGCCGAGATTGTTGATGAGAATGTCGATCTTCGGGACTGCCGCAGTCAGCACGTTTGCCCCTGCTTCGGTCGCCGGATCGGCGAGATTCAGGTTTTCACGAGGGCGGTGGAAGCGGGTAGTTTTTCCGAGGCGGCATGCCTGCTGCAGATGACGCCGTCAACGGTCAGCAAACTCCTCAATCGGATCGAACAGCGATTGGGCGTCCGATTGCTGGAGCGGTCGACACGCCGATTGTCACTGACCGATGAGGGGCTGATCTATTACGAACGGAGTCTGGCCCTGCTTGCTCGGTGGACGCCGTCTGGCGCATCGCGTTCGTGTCTTTCTCGATTTCATGGCACCGCGCCTTCAAGGTTTCCTGCAACAGCGATAGTTTTCTGCTGTGGGCGCTACGAGCACACCGTGTCTCATGCTACACTATCCCGCACGATGATAGCCGTTCGCTCAAAGCGCCGGTGTCCGTGGCGTTCGCATTGGTTGTCAATGCCTTGAAGGGCGACATTAAACTGTAGGCGTCGAAAAGTCTGAATAGAGATCGAATATGAGTGTTGCATTTACCAAGGAAGACAGTGCGGAAACGGCAGCTGAAACGCTACTGCCCGAGCGCCCGATTTCGCCACATCCGAATCTCGTGACGGAATCGGGATTAAAAGCGCTGGAGCGGCAACGTGTGCAAGCACGTGACGCCTATGATGCCGCGCGCGCAATTGAAGACGTCAATGAACGTCGTCGGCAGATGGCCGGCCCTTTTCGGGATTTGAACTACCTTGAAGAGAGGCTTCACACGGCTCAGGTCATGCCCGATCCGATCACCGCTGATAGCGTCTCTTTTGGGACGACCGTGACGTTCACCCGTGATGATGGACGCGTCCAAACCTATCGTATCGTCGGCGAAGACGAAGCAGATCCGAAGGCAGGATCGATCTCCTATGTCTCCCCGGTGGCAAGGGCGCTTATCGGCAAGGCTGTCGGTGATGTCGTCAGTCTTGGTGATCAAGAGCTTGAGATCACGGCTGTTTTGCCGTGACCTTTCGCGGATGCAAAACGATGTGTTATTGTTTACCCCGTATCCGCACCGATGAGACAGAATTGAACGATCGCACCAGCGAAAAGTGGACACTGGTTTTCCCTCGAGTCTGTCAGGTTCAATCTGAACCTGACAGGTTGTCGTCATTACGCCACCCCTCCGATGCGGGCCCATTGCGGAATCCACTGATCGTGAGCCTTCAACAGGTCCGTCGTCAATGACCAGATCTGGTCGAGGTCGAGTTCGGCTGCTGTATGCGGGTCCATCATCGCGGCGTGATAGAGGTGTTCGGGGTTTTCGTTGATCAAGGCAGCCACCGTCAGTTCCTGCACGTTGATGTTGGTGCGCATCAGGGCTGTGAGCTGCGGTGGCAGGGCGCCGATGGTGGTGGGCTGAATGCCGTTGTCATCGACAAGGCAGGGCACTTCCACGGCGCAATTGTCCGGTAGCGAGGTGATGCAGCCATTGTTGCGCAGGTTGCCGTAAATCACCGAGGGCTCACCCGTCCAGACCGAATTGATGATCGACGAGGCATATTCCTTCGATGGCTTGACTTCGATCTTGTCTGCGGAGCGATAGGCGGCGGCCTGGTCTTTCCATCGCTCGACTTGCTCGATGCAGCGCTTGGGATATTCATCCAGCGGAATACCGAATTTCTCAATCAGGTCTTCGCGGCCTTCCTTGATGAAATACGGTGTGTATTCGGCAAAATGCTCCGAGCTTTCGGTGACGAAATAGCCAAGGCGCGTCAGCATTTCATAACGCACCTTGTTGGGGCAGCGCGGGTTCCAGGTTGGCTTGGGTGCGCGCCCCTCACGATAGCCGCGCAGCAGATCGGGATAGAGATCACGGTAGGAGCCATCCGGCTGGCGGTGCTCAAAATTGAGGTAAAACGCCATGTGATTGATGCCGGCAGAGCGGTAGCGGATGTCCTCATAGGGAATGGACAGATCCTCTGCCAGTTCCATCGCCGTGCCCTGCACCGAATGGCACAGGCCAACCTGTTTGATAGCCGGATATTTCTCAGATATCGCCCAGGTGTTGATGGCCATCGGGTTGACATATTGCAGCATGATCGCTTGCGGGCAGACCTGCATCATATCCTCGCAAATGCTCCACAGATGCGGCACGGTGCGCAAACCGCGCATGATGCCGCCAACGCCCAATGTGTCGGCAATGGTCTGGCGCAGGCCGTATTTCTTTGGCACCTCGAAATCGGTGACGGTGCAAGGCTCATAACCGCCGATTTGAAAGGCGACGACCACGAAGTTGGCCCCCTCCAGCGCTTTGCGCTGATCGGCAAAGGTCTCAACAGTGGCGGACGCGCCAAAGGTGGAAATCAGCTTTCTGGCAACAACTTCGCTTTCTTCCAGACGCTGCGGATTGATATCCATCAGCGCAATCCGCGCGCCTGATAGCGCCGGACGTTGCAGAACGTCGCCGATGATATTCTTCATGAACACGGTGGAACCGGCACCAATGAAGGTGATTTTGGGCTGTTTTGTCATGATGGGTCTCGCTGTCTTAGGGATTATGTGGCGACGTTGAAAGCAGCTCTGACGAGCCGCTGGGTATAGGCGGTTTTGGGATGGCTGAGGATGTCCTCAACAGGTCCTTGCTCAACGATCTGCCCGTGCTGCATCACCGCAACCCGGTGGCAAAGCGCGCGGACAACCTTGAGATCATGGGAAATGAAGAGATAGCTCAGGCCCTTTTCATCCTGAAGCTTGCGCAATAGGTCGATGATCTGGGCCTGAACGGAGAGATCGAGCGCCGATGTCGGCTCATCCAGCAGAATGAATTCCGGCTCCAGCGCCACCGCCCGCGCAATGGCAATCCGCTGGCGTTGACCACCGGAAAATTCGTGCGGGAAACGCGACAGGATATTGCCGGGCATGCCTGCGCTAATCAGCGCCTCGCGCACGCGGTCCAGTCTCTCGCTGCGGCTTGCGCCAATATTGTTGACGACGAGCCCTTCCTCAATGATCTGGCCCACCGACATGCGCGGGTTGAGCGAGGAAAACGGGTCTTGAAACACCACCTGCATACGCGAGCGCAAGGGCCGCATCTGTTCGCGGCTGTTGTTCTCTATGGCTTGGCCGTCAAACAGGATCTGGCCGCTATCAACACTCATCAGTTTGACGAGGGCTTGGCCAAAGGTGGTTTTGCCGGAACCACTCTCGCCCACCAGACCCAGTGTTTCACGCCGGTGCAGGGTGATGGAAAGGCTGTTGACGGCCACCAGTTCTTTCAACTGAGGTTTGAAAAAGCCACCATGTTTGAGCATGAAAGACACGCGCACATCGCGGCCTTCCAGAATGGTGGCAGAGCCGACCGGCATGGGATTGGCCATTCCCTTGGGTTCCGAGGCCAGTAGATGGCGAGTGTAGGAATGCTGCGGATGTTCAAACAGCGCCGTCGTGGTGTTGTGCTCCTTCACCTCACCGTTCTGCATCACATAGACATAGTCTGAAAACTGCCGAACGACCGTCAAATCATGGGTGATCAGGATCACCGCCATGCCCAGGCTTTTTTGCAGATCGCGGATCAGGTTGAGAATCTGCGCCTGCACGGTGACATCCAGCGCCGTTGTCGGCTCATCGGCAATCAGCACATCCGGATTATTCGCCAGCGCCATGGCAATCATGATGCGCTGGCGCTGACCGCCAGACAATTGATGCGGATATTGGTTGAGACGGGCCTCCGGCTCCGGGATTTGCACTTGGCGCAACAGCTCCATGGCGCGCTCCATGGCTTGCGTACTGCTCATTTGCTGGTGCACGCGGATGGCTTCCGCGATCTGTGTGCCGATGGTGTAGACCGGATTGAGCGAACTCATCGGCTCTTGAAAAATCATCGAGATGCGATTGCCACGCAGCGCCCGGCGCTGGCGATCCGAGAATTTCAGGATATTCTTTCCGTCATAGGCAATACTGGAGCGGGCCGATAAGGTGGCGCGCTTGGTGAGAAGCCCCATGATGCTGCGGGCCGTGACCGACTTGCCAGAGCCAGATTCGCCAACAACGGCAATGGTTTCACCCCGATAGAGCTGGAAGGAGACGTTCTTCACCGCCTCCACCGTGCCGCCTTCGACCTTGAAGGACACGGCCAGTTGGCGGGCGTCGATAATGGGCGCGCCCAAAAGGCTGGTGTGATCGTGCCTTTGATCTGGCGCCAATGCATTGATCGTCTGTGTCATAATGGGGCCTCCTCAATAAGGGTCAACGGCGTCGCGCAACCCATCGCCCAGCGCATTGAACGCAAACACGGTGATCAGCACGAAAGCCACGGGAGACAGGATCCACGGATAGGACCCGATGACGGAATAGGTCGAGGTATCCTGCAACATCAGGCCCCAGGAAATCAGCGGCGGCTTCACCGCAAAGCCCAGAAACCCAAGGAAGGATTCCAACAGCACCACGCTTGGAATGGCCAGCGTCACGGACACGATGACATGGCTCATCACATTGGGAAAAATATGCTGAAGGATGATGCGCCGATCCGTGGCCCCGATGGCCATGGCGGCCCGCACATAATCAATACGCGCCAGCGCCAATGTCTTGCCGCGCACCTCGCGCGACATCTGCGCCCAGCCCAGCGCCGACATGACGATGATGACAAAGCCCAGAAAGACATTGGTGGGAGCGGTGACCGGGATCAGCGAGGTCAGTGCCAGATAGAGCGGCAATTGCGGAAAGGCCAGAACCAGCTCGACAAAGCGCTGCATCCAGGTATCGAAGCGGCCACCATAATAGCCGGAGACCATGCCAACCGTTGTGCCGACCACGGTGACGATAAACACCACCGTCAATGCGATCATCAAGGACACGCGGGAGCCGTAAAAGATGCGCGACAGCACATCGCGGCCAAATTTATCGGTGCCGAGAAAATTCACCGGCGTGCCATCCGTTGCGCCGAAGAAATGCCGATCTGTGGGCAAAAGACCGAACAGATTGTAGCTGAAACCCTTGACAAAAAAGCCGAGATTGACGGGATTATCATAGTTCGGCCCAGAAATGGGCTGGAAGGTAATAGGGTCAAGCGCCGTGCTTTCCCCCAGCGGATAGGTGCGGGGCCATACGAGATTGCCCTCCTGGTCGGTGATGCTGATGGTCTGCGGTGGCGCAAAGGCGGTGCCGGTCAGTTTCGGATCGACGGGGGCAAAAAACTCCGCAAACACCACCATCAGCATCAGCAGGCAAACGAGCACAAGGCCCATCATTCCGGTCCATGACCGCCGCAGACGTCGCCAGACCAGTGCCAGATAGGTCTCATTGCCGTGAGTGTTGGCAGAAGAGGACATGGTTATGGTTTGAACATCGGCTTTCATGCGTGCGCTCCTCCGCCCAATCGAACTCTGGGATCAAGAAGCGCCAGCAGCATGTCGGCAATGATATTACCAACAATCAGTGTGGCGGAGAGAACCAGCATGAAGGTTGCGGTGACATAGACATCGCCGACCCACATCGAGCCAACAATGGCGGGGCCAACGGTTGGCAGGGCAAAAATAATTGCTGTTTCAATCTCGCCCGTCAACATATAGGGCAGCACCACGCCCTGATACATGATCAGCGGATGCAGCGCATTCGGCACTGCATGGCGCAAGATCACCTGCCGCTCGCTGAGGCCTTTGGCGCGGGCGGTTTCGACATATTGCGCGTTCAGCGTATCCAGGAGATTGCCGCGCATGACGCGCATATTATAGGCCAGCCCGCCAAAGGTGGCGATGGCAATCACTGGCCACACATGCTGCAACAGGTCTACGAATTTGCCAAAGGACCACGGCGCTCCGCCATATTTGGCAGAGTTGAAACTGTTGATTTCCGTGACGTTGAAATGGAACACCATGATGTAGACGATGATCAGCGCCATCAGAAAACGCGGCACGGTCATGCCGAGAAACGAGATGCCGGAGAGCAGGCTATCCACCCAGGTATATTGTCGGGTTGCGGCCAGTATGCCGAAGGTGATGCCAATGATGGAGGCAAGGATATGGCAGACAAGCGCCAGCGCCAATGTGCGAGGCAGCCGCTCTCCCACCACTTCCGACACGGGTTTGTTGTAGAACAGGCTGTGGCCAAAATCACCGCGGGTGACGATGCCGGTGATCCAGTTGATATATTGAACGGGGATCGGCTTATCCAGCCCATTGGCGATCTTATAGGCCTGCGCCTGCGCATCGGCGGCTTCAAACGATGCGCCACCCTGATTGATCATCTGGGAGCGGATGTAGTCGCTGTAATCCCCCGGAGGGGCCTTGATGATCGCAAAGGTCACAACGCTGAGAACAAACAGCACGGGAATGGCAGAGGCTATGCGCACAAGCAGAAATCGGAACATGGGAACGTGCTCTCTTGTGTTTCAGGGAGTTGCCTTCAGCCTGCGCAAAATTCACAGGCTGAAGCGCTGCTGATCAGTTGAGAGGTTTGTTTTCACCGGGCTTGCCGGGAAGCTGGTTTTTGAACAATTCGAAATCACCCTGCTTGTCTGCGGCCACAAACATGCGTTCGCGGATGATGGTGTCTTCCGCCCAGTTGAACATGAAGATCGGAGCGCCGACCGGAACGTTGGAGAACCGCTTGTTGATGATCAGCGCACCAGGATATTCCGTCAGTCCAATGGTATCGACGTTTTCGGTGGCGATCTTCTGATACTGTTTCATCAAATCCCGTCGCTCGACATTGTCCTGAGACGAAATGAACCTGTTGACGATGTCAACCAACTGCTTTTCATAGGGCATCAGATCAACCGTGCCGTCCTTCCCCGCGCGGTGATGCCCGCTAGTGCGTGGCCCGGTTGGCGCCAGTTGCGCGGTGTTTTGCACCACGGATGTCATGTCGGGATCATTGCGGCGGATCATCCAGTCGAACCGGCCGCCAAAATTGGCCTGATCTCGTTTGACACCATCCATTGAGTTCAGCACCACTTTCAGGCCAAGCTTTTCCATCTGGCCAATCACACCTTCGGCAAGGTTGCGATCGGTTCCATAGTCTGAAGTGGAGAGCAGAACGATCTGCACATCCTGACCACCCGCCACGTCCGCCGGGAAGTTGACGAAGCCGTCGCCATCGGTATCCTTCAGCCCGGCCTTGGCCAGCAACGCCTTGGCACCCGCGAGATCGAAGGGATAATAAACGGTCGATTGGCGATCATAAAAGCTCGTTCCAGACGACAATCCGCCCGGATAAATGGCGGTGAACGGTCCCTTGACCAGCGATTCCCCGATCTTCTTACGATCAAGGGCCATGGTAATGGCTTTGCGGAAATCGGCATTGCGGTTCAGCTCGCGCACGGCCTGACCACGGGCATCGGGATCACCCCAGCCATTGGCCGAATAGTTGAGCCGCAGATTATAACCAATCAGACGCGCGCCAAAGGCAAGGCGTGAGGGGGCCGATGGCTGCGCTGCCCGCTTCAGGCTTTCAACAAAATTCTCTGGCTGCTCAAGATTGGACAGGTCGCCGGAGCCGGCAATCGCCTGCACATCGCGGTCGGCCCATGTCGAGAGCTTGTAGTGAATCTCATTGATATAGGGCAGTTGATGCCCCTGCTCATCCACCTTCCAGTAATAGGGATTGCGGCGCAGCACGATCATATCATCAGAACGATAGGACACGGGCACCCAGGCACCCATCACCGGAATGTTCATATATTCAGGCGGAAAGCCATTTTTATACTGATCATAGGTGAAGTCCTTGGCATATTTCGGGTGTTTGGTTTTGAGGATATGGGCCGGGCCGGGGCAGAATGTTCCGTAAGCCATGGCGAACAGATATTGCCGCGGAAATGCCTCCTTGAAGGTCCATTCGACGGTATAATCATCAATGGCCTTCAGTGTCGTGCCTTCGCCAAAGGTTTCGGGCGTTGCGCCGTTCAAGGGCGTGACATTTCTGTCCAGAACATTGTCATTCCAGTAGAACATCACATCATCAGAGGTAAACGGTACCCCATCCGACCATTTTGCGCCTTCGATCAAATGCATGGTCAGCTTATGCCCGTCCGCCGACCAATCCCAGCTCTTGGCCAGATTGGGCAAAGGCTCCACATCATCGGCCTTCACCTGAAACAGCGGGGCTGTCCGCGTCAGGCATTCCGACATGGCAATATCAATGCCGCCCCAGCCTTGGGTCTGGCCCGCCGAATAGTTCCAGCCCTCGGGCCTGCCACCAATCACGTGGCGCAAGGTATCGCCATAGACGCCGATGCCATCGGGCATATTGCCGGTCTTGAACACCAGAGGCTCTTTCGGCAGCCGCTCCTTCACTGGCTGCAGTTTGCCGGTTTTGACGAATTTCTCCGTCACCCAATCCGGCTCGCTGTAACTCGCAAGAGCCTTGAACTCCTCAATGGAATCCCGCGGCACATAGGTGATCTTGCCTTGTCCCGGAAAGGGAGGAGCCTCGGGCACGACGGTGGGCTCAGACGCAAAGGCTGCAACAGCAAAAACCGACACGCCCAGCAACAGGGCAGCAGTCTTTGCGGTATGGGTGACGCTTTTCATGATGGTTGTTCCCTCCTCACTTCTTATAGCTGTGCCGCAAAATGCGCGGCGGCTCCCTCGCGGGTCATGGCATCCGATCCCTCCTCAGAAACCGGATGTCATGCTGCCCTGATCAATCAGCTTACGGCCTTCAGCTTTTTCGCTTGTTTTTCGGCCCGCAATTCATCAATGGAGCGCACATCGCGGCGGGCAACGCCCTTCCAGTCGCGCGTCTTGACGGTGCCACGGCTCAGGCGTTCTTTGGCCTGCGGAATGGCATGGGCATATTGTGGCAGCCATTCGGCCTGGGCCACCACCATTTCATCCACCATCTGCCAGACTTCTTCCGGCGTGCAGATTGCCCCCACCAGCGGATCATGCAGCACCGCGAGTTTCAGGAGATCGATATCCCCCGAAATAGCCGCATGCACTGACATCCGCTGCACATTGATGGAGGAAATGCAGGTGGCCGCACAGGCTTCCGGCAGGGTAATGCCCGCCACCATGTTGATACCGAACCGATCGACAAATCCGGGCGATTCAATAATGGCATCCGAGGGAAGATTGGTGATGATGCCATTGTTCTTCACGTTGAAATGGCCGCGATAGACCCGCCCGGTTTCCAGTGCTTCCAGAATATGGCTGGCATGTTCATTGGAGCGCTTGGCCGGATCAAGCGGCTTGCCCGCACTTTCCAGAAATTGCGGAAACTCGGTTTCAAACCAGTTGCGGGTCTCAGTGGAATAGCGCAGATAACCGCCGGTTTCGCCGTGAATCCAGTCGGACATATCAATCCAACGGGTAATCTCTTCAGGCCGCTTGCGGTACCAAGGCAGATATTCCGACAGATGGCCGTTGCTCTCGGTCGAATAGACCCCGAAGCGCTTGAGCACATCAATGCGTAGCTTCTCCTGTTGGGAGAACACTGGATGGGCCTCAAAGGCATCGATCAGCTGCTGCTTGCCAATCTTGCGGCCCTTGACGCGCACATCGACAAACCATGTCTGGTGATTAATGCCGGAGCAAATGTAATCTAGCTCGCCCGGACCGGCACCCAAAATCTCGGCGATCTGCTCTGCACCATGCTGCACACCGTGGCAAAGCCCGATCGTATCGACCTTGCCATATTCAATCGCCGCCCAGGTATTCATCGCCATGGGGTTGGCATAGTTGAGGAATTTTGCTCCCGGCTCGGCCAGTTCACGGATATCCTTGCAGAAATCCAGAATGACCGGAATATTGCGCTGGCCATAGAGAATGCCGCCTGCGCAAATCGTATCGCCCACACATTGATCGACACCATATTTCAGTGGAATGCGGATATCATCGGCATAGGCCCCAAGACCGCCGACGCGTACGCAGCTGATAATATAGCGCGCACCCGAAATGGCGTCGCGGCGATCCGTAGACGCCGTCACCTTGGCAGGAAGCCTGTTTGCCTCGACAATCCGGTCCAGAATTGTCTTGATCATATCAAGATTGTGCTGGCTGATATCCGTGAGCGCAAATTCCACATCGTGAAACTCCGGCACACTCAAAAGGTCGGTGAAAAGTTTCTTGGTAAAGCCGACGCTGCCAGCCCCGATGATGGCGATCTTGAAGCTGCTCATACAATGCTCCTCCACATGTGTTAGACCGTTTTGTCTCGAGAGGGTAAAAATGATTCGCACAGGCGGAATGAAGCGTCCGTCAAGCGCCGGTCGCATTGCTTGCGAATATTGCTACGATCAATGTATATTTTCCTCTTTAGCGGCATTATCTGTAAAATCGTTCAGACCGCCAGAGAGGTATTATGCTTTCATGGGTAATTCTGTGCTAAAGACGATGATTGACGCTGGGCCGATCATGCGCACCGTTTCGCTGCCTCGGGGCCGCCATAGCCTGCATACCATGCCGACAAGCACAGGCTATGAGGTGCGCAGCGATGCCACCTATGACTGGGATGGCAGGAAGCGTGGGCAAACACCGTTTACCGTTCTTCAGCACACGATCTCGGGTGCTGGAAACCTGCGCTATGAAAACAGCACCTATCGGGTCATGCCGGGCCAGACATTGCTGGTCCTGGTGCCGCATAATCATCGATATTGGCTGGAGCCAGGGGGGCGCTGGGAGTTCTTCTGGATCTCGATGAATGGCGAGGAAGCGCTGCGAATCCATAACGCGATCCTCACGGCCATGGGGCCTATTCTCACCCTGAACCAGCAGACCATCGAGCACCTTGCCGATTGCAGCCAACGTCTCATTGCCGGAGGCGCGGACACGCCGGGCCGGGCCTCGGCAATCGCCTATGAGGCCGCCATGGCGCTTTATGACGATGTTTTTGGCTCACATCCGAACTTGAGCGCGGAATATCGCACAATGCAGCATGTCATCGATCATATCTCGGCCAATCTGGATCAGTCTCTTTCCGTTGAGCAACTGGCGGCAGTGTCTGGTCTCAGCCGAGCCCATTTCTCACGGGTTTTTGCTGCGAGCGAAGGCATGCCGCCAGCGGAATTCGTGCTGCATAAACGTCTGAAAAGAGCGGTCAAACTGCTGACAAAGGGCTCACATCTCTCCGTAAAGGAGATATCGACGATGTGCGGCTTCGAAGAGCCGAACTATTTCTCCAAGGTCTTCAGGCGTCATTTCGGTGCCAGCCCGACCGAATTCAGAACGACCGGAATGTACTCAAGCATGGTGAAAAGCGTTGTTGAGGCCGAAACAAAACCGGCTCGATTTCATATGCCGGACGTGCAGGAACCATGAGGTGCAGGCGTTTTACACCATTGCCGTCGGGGCTTGTTGTCGCACGGCTACCGACCCGTGCGACAACAAGGATGATCAGCGCTTAGGGATGCGCAGGCCCATTCAACCGATCAATAACCTGAAGCAAGATATCGGCGCAGGCCTTCATCGGCTCATCGTCAGCGCATTTGATGTCGATCCTGGTCTCGCCATCCTCAACCCGGAAATGGGCTGCTTTGGAAGGCGCTGGCGGTGGTGGTGGGCGATGGCCACGCGGACCCATCGGGCCTTCTGGGCCACGCGGCGGAGGTCCGGCACGCTCTTCCGGCCCGGCTGGCATGCCTGGTGGCGGCGGTGGTGGGGTTCCGGCATCGGCGTCGGGAGCCACGGCGCCCGCAATGGGTGGTGCTGGCGGCGGCGGCGGTGCTGGCGGCTGCTGGGCAAATGCGGTTCCGGCCAGTGCAGCAAGAGCGACGGCGGAAAGAATGTATCGTTTCATAGGATTTATCCTTTGGTGCGTTGAAAAGCGCATCACTTAACGTGACAAACGACTTTTGGTTCAGGCGACTTTTGGTTCAGGTTGCTGATGATCCAGGCAGTTCAGGGAGCAGGTTTATTGGCGAAGTCACCAAATGGTCTATGCGGCGGCGGACCTGGCGGGCCAAGAGCAGCTGTCTTCCCGCTGCTATCGACAAGGTAGCTCGCATGCACGAAGCCATCGTCAAACCGACCCTGGATGGTCACGACGTCATCCTTCGTGACAAGGCCGCCACCGTCTCCAGCCGGTCCGGTTTCGACCAGCGCCTTGCCGCTGTCGTCTTGCAGGATGAACTTGTTGCCGTAAATCTCGCTGACTTTTCCCTTGATGGTGACCAGGCTTGATGTCGGCATCGTTGAGATAGCAACAGGAGACATTGGAGCCATTTCGGGGGCGGGACGCACCAGCTTCATTGCACCGGCTCCCCCAACCGCGCCGATGGCGAGCGCCACGGCGATTGCGGGAAGAGCCATCCAGTATCGTTTTCGTCGCTCGTGCGGAGGAGCAGGCCTGCCGGCCTTTTCCGGATGCTCGTCGCTAGGATGTTCGACCGTCATCATTCATTCTCCTTGGTGATTGACCAGAGCATTTCCGACTGCAAAACCGCTGCATGCTGTGTTGGAAATGGTCTAGGGTCTGTCATGTTCGTTTGTCTTTTCAGGAAAACCGGTTTCCATTTCCCCTGACAAACTCCAGGGATATCTACACTTCCTCTGCCGTTACCCCGCTGAACCTTCTGGTTCAGATTCAGTTCAGCCATTTTCGATAAGTCTGGCTCTTCTCCTACAAATGAAAGTTAGGTCTCATGCGCGTACTGCTCGTCGAAGACGATGAAGACCTGAGTGGCCGGATCGCCACTGCGCTCAGGTCGGAGAACTTCGTGGTCGACATCGCCCGCAATGGCGAGGACGCTCTCCATGCCGGACTGACCGAGTTGTTCGACATTGCCGTGCTTGATCTCGGGTTACCGAAGATCGATGGCGTCACGGTTCTGAAGGGCTGGCGCGAAAGCGAACGCAATCTCCCCGTCCTTGTCCTGACGGCGCGTGACGGCTGGCCGGACAAGGTATCGAGCTTCAAGGCCGGTGCCGACGACTTCCTTGCAAAGCCGTTCAAAATTGAAGAGCTGGTGCTGAGGCTGCGGGCCTTGGTGCGCCGGGCAACCGGCCATGCTTCTTCACGCATTTGCTGTGGCGCGCTGATGTTTGATGCTCAACTCGGAACGTTTGAGCTGAATGGGCTTCCAGTCAAACTGACTGCGCTGGAATGGCGGGTCCTGTCATGCCTCATGCTCAGGAAGGAGATGGTTGTTGATCGGCGCGAGCTGAATGAGCGGGTTTACGACGGAGACGCTGAGGTGGATTCCAACTCCATCGAAGTCATCATCGCAAGGCTGCGCAAAAAGCTTGGTTCGGACATTATCGAGACCGTCCGAGGTCGAGGCTATATGCTGACAGCGGCGGGGCAGCCATGATATTTCCGGCGCTTAATCGGCCCAGATCAATCGCCGGACGACTGCTGATTTTCTCCGGTGTCTTCGTCACTCTGGCCCTCGTGGTGGCGTCTGTCGTTCTCTGGTTGGCGCTCAAAACCGTTATCCGCGAGCAGATCGATCAGCGCCTCGACACGCAGATCAGCGCGCTGGCCAGTGCGGTGGTGCGGGATGAGGGCGGCAGGCTCACGCTTTCCACACCGCTGGATGCACCGCCTTTCGATCGCCCCGGATCAGGCTGGTATTGGCAGATCGAGAGCATGGGGCAGCAGCTCACCTCGCGTTCGCTTTTGGGTGGAACCATAGACACTCCGCCACCAAGCCAAGATTTCTTCCAGATGATCACCGCGACGCCTACCCCTGGAGAGGGTCATGATCACGGGCGAAAGCTCTATTTGCGTCAGACCACCCGTGATGTCGGTGGCGCCATCATGACGATTACATTGTCCGCGCCTCAGGCAGCGCTCGCTGATCCCGCTGTTCGCGCCTTGCTATGGTTGGCACCCAGTATGCTGCTGTTGGGTGCTGTGCTGATGATCGGTACGCTGTGGCAGATCCGCTTTGGCCTGCGCCCTCTTACATCGATGGCTGCCGACATCGACGCCATCAACCGTGGAGAAAGGTCTCGGCTTCCCGATATACCCATCATCGAACTCGCGCCACTGGCATCAAAGACCAATGCGTTGATTGAGGTCAACGAGGAGAGACTTGCCGCAACCCGCATTCAGTTTGCCAATCTGGCGCACGGATTGAAGACACCCGTCGCCAGCCTGTTGCTCGCGCTTGATAGCGGCAATGATCAGGACGGCGCGCTGCGCGACCTCGTCGCCAGAATAGACAACAGGATCAAGCACCATCTCAGTGCCGCCCGTCGGGTGATGGCATCGGCAAACATAGTTGCGCGCACCAATGTGGCTCAGTCAATTGCCGACGTCTATGGAGCGATCAGCCTTATCCATGCGGATCGTGGGATTAGCTTTCAAACGGAAGTGGCGGACGGATTGTGTGTCGCCTGCGACGACAAGGATGTCGAGGAAATGTTTGGCAACCTGATCGACAATGCCTTCAAATGGGCATCGGCGCATGTTTCAGTTCTTGCTGTGCGGGACGGCTCCATGGTGAGAATCAGCGTCGAAGACGATGGCCCCGGCATTCCCTTGGAGCGTCTCCATACAGTTCTCCTGCCGGGCGTTCGGGAAGATGAACGGGTTCCAGGCGATGGTTTTGGTCTGACTATTGTAACGGAAATGGCTGGTCTCTACGGGGGATCGTTTGAACTACAGCAGATTGCCCCGACTGGCTTGCGTGCGGTGCTTGCACTTCCAGCTGCCAAAGGTTCCGTCCAATAACCCGATGAAATGGCGCTTCTCTTGACTGGTCAACCAATCGTGACGGCTGACGCATTTTCTGCAAGGGACCCCTATCCAAATTCCTTGCCGACCGTAGCGGTAAAGCCATATAAGGCAGCATGACCTCTGATTCAAAGATTTTTGTTGGCCTACGGTCGACGCGTAAAAAGCCTGCTCCAGACCGTGGATCGACAGGTCCGAAATGCCAATGGGATGGCTGCGACAAGGCTGGAACGCATCGCGCTCCTGTCGGCCAAATTGCCGAGGGCCTCTATCTGCTGTTCTGTGCCGATCATGTGAAAACCTATACCAAAGGTTACAATTTCGCACCCAATCTGTCCGACCCTGTAACAGCGCGCTATCAGAAGGATGCGGCGAGCGGCAAGTTGCAGACGTGGGGAACCAGCGTCAATAAACCGTCGGAAATTCCGCTCCCTTCCACGGCCCGCTCCGGCTCGGCAAAGGCGACAAACGCACGTAAAAGTGCTGCACAACGCCAAGCGGAAAAATTGGATACTCAGCGTCGTAAGCTCAAGGTGCTGGAAGCGAAGGCTTTCGAGACGCTTGGCCTTTCGCCGGATGCAACGCCGGAAGAGATCAGAAGCCGTTATAAGCAGAAGCTCAAAATGCACCATCCGGATGCAAATAACGGCGATCGAAACTCCGAGGATAAGCTTCAGGCTTCGATCGACGCCCATAAAATCCTTAAGCTCAACGGATTTTGTTGAGTGTAGGACACGAAAGAACAGGCAGATTCAAGTGCGGCCTGTCTCCTGAATTGCCAACCCCTGAACCTAGCCAATCTCCAGGATGGCCTTGATCACACCGGCTTGCGGGTCGGACCAATCCTGGAAAAGCTTGACGCCATCATCAAGGTGGCCGGTATGGGTGTTCAGGGCTCGCGTCGGCACCTTGCCGGCCTCGATCTGGCGGACGACTTCGGCGAAATCGTCCGGTTGGGCATTGCGGCTGGCGATTAGCGTTGCCTCGCGCTTGTGGAATTCCGGATCAGAGAAGGTGATGTCCTGGCGAACGACGGAGAGCAGGACGTAGCGTGCGCCATGGGCGAGGAAATTGAAACCGCGCTGCATCGGAATGGCATTGCCGGTGGCATCGATCACCACGTCGAAACCATCGCCACCCGTTATCCTTTCAACTTCAGCCTCGGCCGACGCATCTGCAAACAGCGATTGATCCGCCATAAGGCGGTCCACGGCGAAGGCCAGGCGATCCTCGCGGGTATCCATCACCGTCACATGCGCGCCTCTTGCCTTGGCAAAGATGATGGCCGACATGCCGATCGGGCCGGAGCCGGTGACGAGAACACGATCCTGGCGTCCGATGTTTCCGCGTTTCACCCCATGGGCGCCGATGGCCAGAAACTCGATCATCGCCGCATCCGCAAGTGAAATGCCGCCCGTCGGGATGACATTCTCTTCCGGCACGCTCACATATTCGGCCATGCCGCCATCACAGTGAACCCCAAGAACCCGGATGTTCTGGCAGGCATTCGACAGACCCTTGCGGCAGGCGTGGCAGGCGCCGCAGGACAGGTAGGGGACAATATAGACGGGATCGCCGGTCTTCAACCGGCTGCCTGCGGGCGCCTCCGCAACCGTTCCCGACAATTCATGTCCCATAACCCGAGGATATTCCAGAAAGGGATGCTTGCCCGCATAGATGTGAAAATCCGTGCCGCAGATACCGACATGGCGGACCCGCACAAGAACCTCGTTCTCTGCCCGCGGGGGTGGCGCACGCTCGATAAGAGAGAGACGGCCGGGCTCGTCGCATATGAGAGCTTTCATCGGGATGTCCTTTATTCAGTGGATGACGGGTCGTGTGTTGGGAAACTGACGCGTCAGACTGCCTTTGGCGTGGGGAATGTATAGGCAGCAATCGATTCCGGCTTCATCTCGATGGAGAAGCCGGGGCGGGATGGCGGCATGTAGGCGGCGTTGCGGATGACGCAGGGATCGATGAAGTGTTCGTGCAGATGGTCTACATATTCGATCACGCGGCCCTCTCTGGTGCCGGAGACCGCGATGTAGTCGATCATCGAAAGATGCTGGACATATTCACAGAGCCCGACGCCGCCGGCATGCGGCCAGACCGGCTTTTCATATTTCGCCGCCAGCAACAGCACGGCCAGAACTTCGTTAAGCCCGCCCATGCGGCAGGAATCGATCTGCACGATGTCAATCGCCCCCTCGGTGATGAACTGCTTGAACATGATACGGTTCTGGCACATTTCGCCGGTTGCGACCTTGATCGGCGCAATCGCATCGCGGATCTTGCGATGGCCTGCCACATCGTCCGGGCTGGTTGGCTCCTCGATGAAGAAGGGTTTGGCAAAGGCGAGCTTTTTCATCCAGTCGATGGCCTGGCCGACTTCCCAGACCTGATTGGCATCGACCATTAGATAACGATCCGGCCCGATCACCTCGCGGGCAATCGTCAGGCGGCGAATGTCATCCTCAAGATCACGCCCAACCTTCATCTTGATATGATCGAAGCCCTGGTCGATGGCGTCCTGTGCCAGACGGCGCAGCTTGTCATCGTCATATCCCAGCCATCCGGCTGAGGTCGTGTAGCAGGGATAGCCTTGCCTTTCGAGAAGCGCGATGCGGTCGGCCTTGCCGTCTTCCGCCTTGCGCAGGATAGCGACAGCCTCTTCGCGGGTCAGTGCATCGGTGAGATAGCGATAATCGACGATGTCGGCGATCTCCTCCGGTGACATGGTCGATACGAACTGCCACACCGGCAGACCGGCCTGCTTTGCCATGGCATCCCAGAAGGCATTGACGACAGCGCCTGTTGCCAGATGCATGGCACCCTTGTCGGGTCCGATCCACCGCAACTGGCTATCGCCGGTCAGCTTTCGCCAGAACTGGCCAGGTGCTGCGCGCACGTCGTCCAGATCCACGCCCACCACCAGATGGCGCATGGCCTTAATTGCCATGCAGCAGATATCGTTGCCGCGGCCAATGGTAAAGGTGAGACCATGGCCTTCCAGGCCAGGCTCATCGGTTTCAAGAACCACATAGGCTGCCGAATAGTCCGGGTCCGGGTTCATGGCATCGGAGCCGTCGAGGCTTGCGGATGTCGGAAAGCGCAGGTCGAAAACATTGAGATCGGTAATGCGGGTCATATCAGCCTCTCGGGCAGGTCTGCAAAGCGGTGATGCGCTTTCGAGCCGGGCCTGCAAATTGAAACAAGCATTGGTGCCTTCTTCAGTTCATTTAAAAGACGGGTCATTATTCGTACCTCAAAGGCCATAGAAGCGGCGGGCGTTTTCACAAAACACCCGATCATGCGCGGCTTCCGGCACGATGGCGCGGGCCTGGGCAAACCAGCTTTGGTAATCGCTGGCGAGGTTCAGTACCGGCCAGTCGCTTCCCCACATCACCCGGTCCGGCCCGAAGAGATCGAGGATCGTCTCGGCATAGGGACGAATGGCTTCGGGCTGCTGCGAACCGGCTTCGGTCAGCAGGCCGGACAGTTTGCATGAGATGTTTTCCAGATCGGCAAGCCGCGTCATGGCCTTGCGCCAGTCGCTGTAGAGCCCTTGCGCGATGACGGGTTTTGCGCCGTGATCTATGACGATAGGCAGAGCGGGATGACGGCGCGCAAACCTTTCCAATGGCGCGAGGTGGCGGGGCAGAACCAGCGCATCGAAGGTGAGACCCGAAGCCAGCATCGCCCCGATGGCCGGGTCGAGTGCGGGATCGTCGATCCAGTCATCCTCGGCAATATCCTGCACCATGGGGCGCAGGCCCTTCAGCTTCGGATACGTCGCCAGTTCCGTGATGACGGTGGCTGCATCCGCCGACTTCAGGTCAACCCAGCCCACCACGCCGAGAATGAAATCATGGTGTTGCGCTAGATCCAGCAGGAATCGCGTATCATCGATGCTCGGCAGTGATTGAACCAGAACCGTCCCCCCAACGCCCGTCGCAGCGAGCTGCGGCTCTAAATCTACCGTCCCGAAGTCCCGGTAGATGGCGGCAAGCTCCGGTGGGGGCCATTGGCCTTGCCGGTTTTTCATGAGCCAGAAATGCTGATGTGCATCGATGATCATGGTCACGCTCCGATCGGGACGCCATCGGCGATGATGCCCTTGTCCTTCAGGGATCGCCACACGGAGGAGGGGACGTCTTCCTGCATCCAGGCGACGTTGGCGCGGATCTGCTCGGCGTTGCGGACGCCGGATACCACGGAGACGACGGCGGGATGCAGCAATGGAAAGTTCAAGGCCGCCGCCTGTAGAGATACGCCTTCAGCGGCACATGCCGCTTCGATCTCGGCGACGCGGGCAAGAATGTCGGCGGGTGCCTCGGCATAATTGAACTTGCGGTTTCCCGCCAGCAGGCCCGAATTGAAGACACCGGCCACCACGATCCCGACATTGGCTTTTTCCGCCCGGTCAAGCAGCGTCAGGCTGTCCTGTTCCAGCAGCGTATAGCGCCCGGCCAGCATGGCGACATCGATATCGAACGCATCCATGGCATCCCAGACCGCTTGCCATTCATTGACGCCGAGGCCGATGGCCTTGACGAGGCCAGCGTCGCGCAATTGGCCGAGCGCCTTGAACCCGCCGCCTTTGGTCAACTGTTCCCAATAATGCCCGTGTTCCTCCCCATGCGTCATCTGGCCGATGTCGTGGACATAGAGAATGTCAGGCTTCAGCACGCCCGTGCGCTGCTGGCTTGCCTCAAAGGATTTGAGAATGGCGTCATAGGTGTAGTCGTAGACCGGACGGAACGGCAGAGGCTGAATATAAGTATCTTCCTCTGGTCCGACGGTCTCATCGGGAACCATCACCCGGCCCACCTTGGTGGAGAGCACGTAGTCTGCGCGCTCATGCTCGGTCAGCATCGTTCCGAGACGGCGTTCGGAGCGGGTGTAGCCATAGAAGGGAGCGGTATCGAAGTAACGAATGCCTGCATCCCAGGCGGCATCGAAGGCACCAAGAGCTTCCTGGTAACTTGTCCAGCGATAGAGATTGCCCATCTGCGCGCAACCGAGACCCATCACCGTGAAGGAAACATCGCGATTGCGCAGCGTGCGCCTGTCGTTGACCTGCATTGTCCTGCCCATAAACTGGAAAATCCGGGGAAACGGCACGCGGGGAAAACCCGCGTGCCGCACGTGCATTAGTAGAGAACGTTCTTGGCTTCCGGCTTGTCGATGTTCTGCTTCGTGACGACCACGACACCGGTGTCGATGAACTTTTCGACCTTTTCCTTCGACAGAAGCTTCAAAAGCGTATCCACGCCCTTTTCACCCATTTGATAGGAACCCTGCACAACGGTGGCTTCCAGCGTGCCGTCCTTGACGAATTCCTGAAGGTCCTGGTTGCCGTCAAAGCCGATAGCGACGAGTTTGCCAGCCTTGCCAGCCTGCTTGATCGCCCGGCCCATGCCGATGGCGGTTGGTTCATTGGCGCCGAATATGCCCTTCAGGTCGGCATTGGCGGCAAGAACGTCGGTCGTCTGGTTCAGCGCGGTCGCCATCTGCGACTGTGAATAATAAGGGCCGACGATCTGGAGTTTCGAGTTTGCCTTGATGTAGTCGGTAAAGCCGCCAACGCGGCCGATTTCGGAACCGGCACCTGCCACATAGGACATTACGGCGATCTTGCCTTCGGTCCCGACTTTCTGGATCATCGCCTTGGCCGCTAGTTCGCCGGCTGCCTTGTTGTCCGTCGCCAGGAAGGCCTGGTAATATTTCTCGGCATCCTTCGAGAGCATCGAGTCAATGATGACGACGGGAATGCGGGCTTCCCAGGCCTTCTTTACCGCCGGGACCAGTGCATCCGGGTCGGATGGCGCAAGCAGGATGGCGTCGACCTTCCGGTTTACGGCGTTTTCGACCATGTTGACCTGGTCGGCGATGGCGGATTCCGCCGCCGGCCCCTGGAAGGTTATTGTATGGGCCTTCTGCTTGCCAATTGCGGCATCCGCACCCTTCTGGACATTCTGCCAGAAGGTGGAGTTGACGGTCTTGACAATCACGGCGATTTCACCCGCCGAAGCGGTGAGCGCGCCCGACAGTGTAAAGACGGAGGCCGCAAGGGCCAGGGCTAGTTTACGCATGTCTTTCCTCCTCAGTGTGACGGGCCCAGCCGGGGACCGATGCGGGGGAAGGCTCCTCCCTTCCCATATTCGTTCTGCCTCCGCCTGACGGCGGGTATTATTTCCGATTGCGGATCTGGTCGATCCAGACGGTGCCGAGAATGACGAGGCCTATAATGATCTGCTGGGTGAAGGCGGAGACGCCGTTCATGTTCAGGCCATTGCGCAGGATGCCGATGACAAAGGCGCCGATGAAGGTTCCGGAAATCGTACCGACACCGCCGATTAGCGAGGTTCCGCCAATCACTGCCGAAGCGATTGCATCCAGCTCATAGGCCACGCCTTCATTCGGCTGGGCGGTGACGAGACGAGACATCAGCACGCAGCCGGTCAGGCCAGCCAGCGTGCCGGAGACGATATAGGTGAAGGCGGTGACGCGGGCGACATTGACGCCTGAAAGCTGGGCGGCATCCGCATTCGAGCCGGTGGCATAGATATGCCGACCAAGCACGGTTCGGTTCAGCACGAAGGCTGCGGCCACGGCAATGATGACCATCAGCACCACGGGATAGGGAATGCCCGGAAAGCTGACCACCGGAAATCCTTGATCGTCGATGCTTTCGAAGCGCAGCAGTGAGCCATTGCCGAGAACGCCGAAGGATTCGCCAAGGCCTGAGACCGCCCGTGCGCCGGTGATTTGCAGTGCGACGCCCCGTGCAATCAGCATCATGCCAAGGGTAGCTATGAATGGTGGCAGCTTCAGCTTGGTAATGACCAGGCCATTGATGACCCCGCAGGCGGTGCCGGTGAGAACGCCGAGCAACATGCCGATCCACACCGGCGCGCCGAGTTCTTTGACGGCAAGGGCGGCGACCACCCCGGCCAGCGCCAGGACGGAGCCGACCGAGAGGTCAATACCCCCGGTGATGATGACATAGGTTGCTCCAATGCCGAGAAAGGCGATCGACGTGACCTGTAGTGCGATCGTCATGCCGTTATTGACGCTCAGGAAAGCATTGGAGGTGAGGGCAAAGACAGCGGCCAGAACGACCAGGCAGCCAAGCGCGGCAAACTTCTGGATGATATCCTTCTGCCGGTCGCTCAAACCTTTTTGCGGTGGCTTGTCGCTCGATTGCTGGGGCTTGCCAGTGGTGATCTCAACCATGGGTCATTCCTCGCGCGCTCTCCCGGACACGACCGGAGGCATACAGCATGATCTCTTCCTGCGACGTTTCCCGCGTCGTCAGGGTTGCGGTGATGTGGCCTTCGTGGAAAACCGCAACGCGATCCGATAGTCCCAGAATTTCCGGAAGCTCGGAACTGATCAGAATGATGCCGATGCCCTTGGCGGCAAGCTCATCCATCAGCCGGTAGATGGCGAGCTTGGCGCCCACATCGATGCCTCGTGTCGGTTCGTCGAAGAACATGATCTTCGGCTGCCGGAACAGCCACTTGCCGATAATGATCTTTTGCTGGTTGCCGCCCGACAGAAGGCGGACGGGTTGGTTCAGGCTGGGCGTCCTGATGTTGAGAAGATCGACATAGTGCTGGCTCGACTGGCGGTGCAGTTCCTTGTCGATGACGCCGAACGGATTGGAGACAGCCTCCATGTTGGCCATCATCAGGTTGGCATCGACCGGCATTTTGACTGCCAGACCTCCGGCCTTGCGATCCTCGGAAAGATAGGCAATCCCTGCGTCAATGGCCGAACGCGGGTCGGAAATCGAAAGTGGCCGCCCTTCGAGCAGGATTGTTCCGCTGTCGAACGGATCGGCTCCGAAGATCGCCCGGGCCACTTCCGTCCGACCGGCGCCCATCAGTCCCGCAAAGCCCAGAATTTCGCCACGGCGAAGTTCAAAGCCAATATCGGAGAAAGCGCCATGGCGGCTAAGACCCGAAACGGAAAAGATGGCGTCCTTGGTTGGCGAACGGGTCGGTGCCGGGAATTTCTCTTCAAGAGAGCGACCCACCATGCGGGCGACGATATAGTCCACGGTGATCGCATCGAAATCATCCGTAGAGATGTAGCGCCCATCGCGCAGCACCGTGACGCGATCAACGATCTCTGCCATTTCGTCGAGCCGGTGCGAGATATAGATAATGCCGGTTCCTTCACGCTTCAGATCGCGGATGACGCGAAAGAGAAGCTGTGCTTCCTGTTGGGTTAGCGAGGAGGTCGGTTCGTCCATGATGAGCACGGAGGCATCCAGCGACAGGGCCTTGGCAATCTCGACCATCTGCCGCTGCGCGACGGAGAGCGTGCGCACCTGCGCGTCGGGGTTGATGTCGACACCCAGTCGGTCGAGGCATCGCTTGGCGTCTTGGCGCAGCTTGCGTCTGTCGACCATAAAACGCCCACCCATAAAACTTAGCCGGGGTTCGCGGGCAAGATAGATGTTTTCGGCAACGGAGAGATGTGGAACCAGGTTGAGTTCCTGATGGATGATGGCAATTCCGGCGGCCTCCGACTGCAATGTGGAGGTGAAATGAACCGTCTCGCCCTTGTAGATCATGTTGCCGGCGTCTCTCTGGTAGACGCCGCTAATGATTTTCATCAGCGTGGATTTTCCGGCTCCATTCTCGCCGCAAACCGCATGAACTTCACCGGCCCTGACATCAAGGCTGACGTCCTGCAGGGCCTTCACCCCAGGGAATTCCTTGGTGACGCCCTCCAGTTTTAAAAGCAGCGGCGCGGGTTTGCACTCGCCAGTGGCAAGCGACACTCCTCCCATCGCGATGTCCTCCAATTCGTGAAAGCCTCCCAGACTTTCGGTAGACAGACATAGGGCATGCCGCGATAATTGGTCAAGCCAATTATTCTTTCATGCTTGCATGCGTGGCAATATCTCAGATAAATATAGTTTTATTGACGAAATTCTTTAAATTGGACTGACCAAAATGACATTGCCCAAACGTCTCTACCAACAGATTGCCGACCAGGTTCGGCATCTGATCCAAAGCGGCCCTTATTCGGCAGGGTCGAGGCTGCCACCGGAACGTGAGTTGGCGCAAACCCTCGGGGTCTCGCGACCATCCTTGCGCGAGGCGTTGATTGCGCTGGAAATTGACGGGACAATTGAGATTCGCATGGGGTCGGGCATTTATGTCCTGTCCGCCAGCAAGTCCGCGGCCTCTGGGCGATCATTGGGGGAGAGCCCGACGGAACTGATGCAGGCGCGTGCTGTCATCGAAAGTGCTGTTATCGTCAAGGCAGCTGCCGCAATGACCGATGCGGTTTTTGCGGCGCTTGTCGGGATTGTCGAAGAGATGCGTCAAGAGATTGCCGAGGGTCGCAAGCCGATCGATCAGGACCGCCAGTTTCATCTGACCATCGCCGAACAATCAGGAAATTCGGTTCTGGCGGAGATCGTCGCCAATCTTTTTGACGAACGCCATAGCCCTATCTCGGACCATATAAGGGGTCGTTTTGAGACGCCCGAAACCTGGTCACTGGCGCTGATCGAGCATGAGGCAATTCTGAATGCGCTGGAAGCACGAGACCCGCTCGCGGCACAGGCGGCAATGTATGCTCATCTGACGGCATCACGAAGGCGATGGTTGGAAAACTGAAGGCTGACAGAGCTATTCCGCAGCCCCAACTGTCCTGCCGGATATCTCCCCTCGAGGGGTGAGATAGAGTCAGCGCGGAATTCACATCTCATCTTAACATGTCGGAACTCACACTCGTATATGTCGATCTGGGCGGTTGACCCCATCCGATCTCCTTCCTTGAGGGGGAGATGGCTGGCAAGCCAGAGGGGTGTGAGCCACGATTGAAAACGCTTGTGTCGTGTCCCACGACTGTTGAGTCTATTTTGCTGTAAGGTGTTGATAAATTATCATAATTCAGCCAGGCAGCTGGACAACTTCGGCCTCGTTGAAAGATTGCTAAAGGCCTGTTGAATATTTGCTGTCAACGCCTGGGATACTCGTTCGCACTTGCCCCTTCTTGTTAGACCGGAGACATTTGGTCGGCATTTTACCGATGAAATTCGCCGGTGGTGCGCTGGTCAGCATGGTCACGCAAACGGCTGATGGCGGGTTCAAACCAGTCCGAGATTCCCATCATTTTCTCTCGATTTATGCCGTTGTCACCGGCGTTCTCCAAATTCCCCAATACGAAATTCCCGACACAGAGCAGCAATCCGGCAGTTTTGTTTGCGGAGTCAATTTAGTTGACATCGTTTCATTTTAGATGACAGTATGACGTCATAACGGGAGGAGGAGCCCCTATGATGACTACCAGTTTCACGGCTGTTGCCGGGGAGGCGTCACGCTGTGCGCGTCTCACTTTGGCAGCGTTTACTCTTGCATTGGCCTCAAGCGGTTCGGCGCTGGCCGCGCCAAAAGGTGATCTTGTCATCCTGCAATGGATGGCGGGGTCTGACCTTGAGGTGATCCAAAATCTGGAAAAAGCCTTCATGGCCAAATATCCGGATGTGAAAATCAAGGAAGTGCCGGTGACATGGTCCGGCGATCCGCGTGGAGGTCTTCGCACCTCGTTGATGGGCGGCGAAAAGGCCGACCTGATGATCAACACCTGGCCAGCGTTCCGCACAGAACTTGTCACCGCCGGTCTTTTGCGCCCGCTGGATGATGCCTATTCCGCCCTGAAATGGGGAGAGCGTCTCGACAACAGCTGGAAGGATCTTGGGTCCGTCTCCGGCCAACTCTACGGCGTTACCTTCACTTACGGCGACCGCAGCGGTCTTTGGTATGACACTGGGACCTTCAAAAAGGCAGGCGTTACCACGCCGCCCAAGGATTGGGCGCAGTTTCTGGACGCTATCGCCAAGTTGAAGAGCGCCGGTGTGGTGCCAATGGCCGTCCCTGCCAAGACCTGGGCGCATGCCGAAGTGTTTGAAACGCTGATTTTGCGCGAAGGCGGGGCGGATCTTTCCCGCAAACTGGTGGCTCACGAGATCCCCTGGACCGATGATCGCGTCAAGGCGGCTTTTCGCAAATGGCGCGAACTGTTGAGCGCCGGTTGCTGCGGCGATGCCTCTACGATGCTTGGCACAGAGTGGGACAATGCCTCGGACCGGGTTTTGAAAGAGCGCAAAGCAGGCTTTTTCCAGATGGGAATGTGGATCAACAACCGCGCCGAGACCGTCTACAAGCTTGCCCCGGATCAGTTTGGTCTATTCCAGTTTCCAGCCACGGGGCAGGGGCATGATAATGCCGCCAGTGTCGATGCCAAGGAGTTTGTCGCATTGGCCTCCGGCGGCAACAGCGAGGCTGCTGACGCCTTCATGGACTTCACCATAAGCCGTGAGGGTGCCAACATCATTGCCAAGGGCGGTTTAGCATCCTCCTCCAAGGCTGTTGATGTTGGGCTTTATAGCCCTGCCATTCAGGCGTCCAATACCTTTGTGACCGGGGCGGATACGGCCTTCGTGCTGGGGGATGGCCTGCCCGGCGATCTGGCGGATGAGTATCGCATCCAGCTCCAGAAATTCCTGGGCGATCCCAGCGATGCTAATATCGACAGGGTGACGGCTGCGATCGAGGCCAAGGCAAAGGGATCGTATTGATGCCGGCCATCACCGATCTGCCACGGACAGGAGGGAGCGCCAACCGGCGCTTCTTCCAGACGGATGGGGGAGCGGCTCTCATCCTGCTTGCACCGATGGTGCTGTTGTTTCTGTGCGCGGTCGTTTATCCGTTGATCGATACGATCCGTCTGTCGTTTTTCGATATTCGCGGTCTTGCTCCGGCCAAATGGGTGGGGCTTTCCAACTACGCAAACCTGTTGGCGGATGCCAGTTTTCGTGTCGCCGTGATCACCACCATTGTCTGGACGGTCGGCACAACAGCCCTGTCCGTGGGCATCGGCTGGGGTCTGGCGGTGCTGTGTTCGCTGGCCCCGCGCACCACTTTGCCGTTTCGCGTGATGATTTTCTGCGCCTATGGCATTGCCGAGGCCGTCAGCGGTTTCATTTGGCTCGGCATCTACCGGCCGGGAGACAGCGGTTTGCTGAATGCCGTCTTGAACACGCTTGGTCTGGAAAACCTGACCCGCGCGTGGCTGGGCGATACGTCCACAGCCCTTGCATGTCTGGTGATTGCCTATGCCTGGACCCAAGTGGGCTTGCCGCTGATGACCTGCTTTGCCTCGATCCAGACCATCCCCAAAAGCATCAAGGAAGCGGCCTATATTGACGGTGCCAAGCCGCTTTCCATCATGCGCCACATCATTTTGCCTCTGTCGCTGCCGGGGTTGAAAGTGGCGGTATTCATCAATCTTCTTGGCAGCTTGCGGGCCTTTGACATGATCTTCGTCATGACAGGCGGTGGTCCGGTGCGCTCCACCGAGACGGTTGGCTATTTCATGTTTCGGGAATCGATGATGCAGTTCAAGCTTGGCTATGGCGCGGCGGCCACCGTCGTGTTGCTGGCTGTTGTGCTGTTCGTCTCGATCCCATTGCTGCGCCAGCGCACCAAGGAGGCGACATGAACGCCCGCGCCCCTCTCTGGATTCCGATTCTTGTCGGCCTTCTGGCCATCCTCTGGATCGTGCCCGTGGTTGGGCTGGTTTTGACCTCCATCCGGCCTGCTGGCGATATTGCCGTTGGTGGCTGGTGGTCACTGCACACCCTGCGCTTCACGCTGGATGCCTGGCAAACGGTCTGGACAAAATATCCGCTGGCCCCCGCCTTTTTGTCATCCCTGAAACTGACCGGGCTTGCGACGCTGCTGACGGTTCTTCTGGCGCCCGCTGCGGCTTATGCCTTTCAGTTTCTGAAATTCCCTGGACGGCGCATTCTGCTGCTCATCATCGTCAATTCGTTCGTATTGCCGCAGCAGGTGGTGATCATTCCGCTGTTCACGCTGTGGCGTGATCTGCACATGATCGACAATGTCTGGGCCGTGCTTATTCCCTTTGTCGGGCTGTCTTTCGCCTGGTCGATCTTTCTGGTGCAGAGCTTTCTGGCGGAATTTCCACGCGAATTGATCGAGGCCTCGAAAATTGATGGCTGTACGCCGATCCGAACCTTTCTTCATGTCGTTCTGCCCAATTCCCTCACGCCGATGGCAACCGTTGGCATCCTGCAATTCCTGTGGTGCTGGAATTCCATGCTGCTGCCCATGCTGTATTTGCGCTCCGATGTGCCGCTGACGGTGCTTCTGGCCCGCATTGCAGGCTCATTCGAGCCCAACCTCGATCAACAATCGGTGGCGGCCATCGTCACCATGGCGGTGCCTCTGGTGGTCTTCATCGTGTTTCAGCGCTTCTTTGCGGCAGACGCCCGCAATCGCTCGGGAGGCAAGGAATGATCGCGTCATCCACAGTGTTCATACCCCGACCAAAACCCGGCCATCGGGAGGAGAAATCATATGGCAACCGTTGAACTTAAAGGGGTCGGCAAGCGCTACGGTGCCTTGAAGGTCATCGATGACATTGATCTTGACCTTGAAAATGGCTCCCTGACTGTCTTCGTGGGTCCATCCGGCTGTGGCAAGTCCACCTTGCTGCGGATGATTGCCGGGCTTGAGCCGATCACCACAGGCGACATTCTTATCGATGGTCAACGCATCAACGATGCCACGCCCACCGAGCGCGGTGTGGCCATGGTGTTTCAGAATTACGCCCTCTATCCGCATATGACGGTGCGCAACAATATCGGCTTTCCGCTGCGCATGGCGGGCATGAAAAGCGTCGACATCGGACGGCGGGTGGAACAGGCGGCAAACCGGCTGCACATCACACCCCTTTTGGAGCGCAAGCCTGCCGCCTTATCTGGTGGCCAGCGCCAGCGGGTTGCCATTGGGCGGGCCATCGTGCGCGATCCCAATGTATTTCTGTTCGACGAGCCGCTGTCTAACCTTGATGCCGAATTGCGGGTGAAAATGCGGCTGGAAATTGCCGAACTGCACCGGTCTCTGGCGTCAACCATGATCTATGTGACCCATGATCAGGTGGAGGCTATGACCTTGGCCGACCGGATCGTGGTGTTGCGGGCGGGCAATGTCGAGCAGATCGGCACGCCGATCAGCCTTTATGACGACCCAGACAACATGTTCGTGGCCGGTTTCATCGGCTCACCGCGCATGAATTTTCTGGCCGGTCATGTGGTGGCGCGCAGTCCATCGGGCGTCCGCGTCAAGCTCAGCGAGTTTGATAACGTGGAATTCGAACTTGCACTGGGTGCCGATCTTGCCTCCGGTGCAAAGATTTCCATTGGCGTGCGGCCTGAGCATTTTTCTTCTGACGGATCAGCTCGGTTCGACCTGCGGGTGGACATGGTGGAGAGCCTTGGCGGCGTCTCCTATGGCTACAGCAATATGCGCGGCGAAGATGCACTGACCGTTGACCTGAAGGGCGACCGGTCCGTGCGGGCCGGCGATACCATCCACACCGGGTTTCACCCGTCCAAGGCCTTGCTGTTTGATCCGGCCAGCGGTGCGCGCCTTCGGTGACACGTCATTCAGCTGATATTTCAAAAGGATTTCTATTCATGAGCGATAATGAACTCTGGTACGACCATGCCGCATCTGTCTGGACCGAGGCCCTTCCCGTTGGCAATGGTCGGCTGGGGGCCATGGTGTTCGGAGATGCCTGGAATGAACGCCTTCAGATCAATGAGAGCACATTCTGGAGCGGTGGCCCTTACCAACCGATCAATCCCGATGCCCACGCTGCCTTGCCCGAGGTGCGCAATCTGATCCTTGCGGGACGCTATCAGGAGGCAGACCGCAAGGCCTATGAAGGGGCCATGGCCAAGCCGGATCGGCAGACCTCCTATCAGCCGATTGGCGATGTCTGGCTTGATCTACACCATGATATGACCGTCACCAATTATCGCCGCTCGCTTGATCTCGAAACGGCTGTTGCTGTCACGCAATATGATTGCCACGGCGTGCATTTTCGCCGTGATGTCTTTGCCAGCGCCATTCATGACGTGATCGTTTGTCGCATTGCCGTGGATCAGCCGGGTGCCTTGTCGATGACGGTGATGCTCAGCAGTCCGCAAAACGGTGACCCGATTGATATCGCCGATGCCACCCTTGGCTATGACGGGCGCAATCGTCGGCAGAACGGCATTGACGGGGCTTTGCGCTTTGCCTTCCGGGTGCGGGTGCTGTCCGAAGGTGGCTTTGTCGATATTGGCGAAGAAACCATTCGGGTGCGTGAAGCATCCAGCGTCGTGTTGCTGATCGATGCAGGCACCAGCTTTCAAAACTACAAGACTATTGATGGTGATCCGCAGGCGCAGATCAAAGCACGTCTGGATGCGGCGGCTATGCTGCCCTATGAGGCGCTGCTGGAAGCCCATGTCACAGAGCATCGTCGCCTGTTTGACCGGATGCAGATCACCCTTGGTGACAAGTCCGTGCCAACGATCCCGACCGACGAGCGCATTGCTGCCTATGCCGAAGGCAATGATCCCTCGCTGGCCGCGCTCTATCTGCAATATGGCCGCTACCTTGCCATTTCCTGTTCCAGACCCGGCACGCAGGCGGCCAATCTCCAGGGCATTTGGAATGAAGACATTCTTCCAGCCTGGGGCAGCAAATACACCGTCAACATCAATCTGGAGATGAATTACTGGCTGGCCGATGTTGCCAATCTCTCCGAGACCTTCCTGCCGCTGGTGGAACTGGTGGAGGGTGTGGCCGAAACCGGCCGCGAGATGGCCAAGGCCCATTACGGCGCGCGCGGCTGGGTTCTGCACCACAACACCGATATCTGGCGTGCCACTGGCCCGATTGATGGACCCCATTGGGGTCTTTGGCCGATGGGCGGCGCCTGGCTCTGTGCCCAGCTTTATGATCACTATCGCTTCAATCCGGATCGCGCCGTGCTGGAACGGATCTATCCTTTGCTCAAAGGAGCGGTGGAATTTGCGCTGGATACGCTGGTTGCCCTGCCTGATAGCAATTACCTCGGCACTTGCCCATCACTGTCTCCGGAAAACTCGCATCCCTTCGGCTCGTCACTTTGCGCCGCACCGGCCATGGACAACCAGATTCTTCGCGATCTGCTTAAGGCCTTCGCGGATGCCAGCACCACCCTTGGCCGGGACGGCGAGCTTCGCACAGAGGCGGTCGCCGCCCGCGCCCGCCTGCCGGAAGACCGTATCGGCAAAGGCGGTCAGTTGCAGGAGTGGATGGACGACTGGGATCTGGACGCGCCAGAGCAGCAGCATCGCCATGTCTCGCATCTCTATGGGCTTTATCCGAGCCTGCAAATCGACCCATTGGACACGCCGGATCTGGCCAAGGCCGCACAGATTGTTCTGGAGCGACGCGGCGATGATGCAACGGGCTGGGGCATTGGCTGGCGGCTGAACCTTTGGGCCAGACTGGCCGATGGCAATCGGGCTGCACAGGTTCTGACCAAGCTTTTGACCCCTGAACGCACCTATCCGAACCTGATGGATGCCCATCCTCCTTTCCAGATCGACGGGAATTTTGGGGGAGCGGCCGGGATTGTCGAAATGCTGGTGCAATCGCGCCCCGGCGAGCTTCGCCTCCTGCCCGCCTTGCCGGAACAATGGTCAAACGGCAGTCTGAAGGGGGTGCGCATCCGTGGCGGTCACACGGTTGATCTCAGCTGGCAGGGGGGAACACTGTCTTCACTCCGCATCACGGCTGGCCACTCCGGGCCACTCACCATCCGCCAACCTGCTGATGTCTTTGAGCTTCAGCTCAAGCAAGGCGAGGTTTGGGAAAATCGATAGCAGATATTTCAACATGCATTTTCTGTTGTTCTAACAGAATTTTCGCGGCTTTCGCGCCGGAGAAAAGGAGCCATCATGTCGCAGAATTCATTGCGTCCATTGCGGTATCGTCAAATTCATCTCGATTTTCACACGTCCGAGCATATTGCGGGCATTGGCAGCCAGTTTGACGCCGAAGAGTTCGTTGCAACACTGAAACAGTCGCATGTGAATTCCATCACGCTGTTTGCCAAATGTCACCATGGCTGGTCCTATTATCCGACCAAGGTTGGCGCGCCGCATCCCAATCTGTCTCGCCCCGATCTTCTGGGAGAGATGATTGCCGCCTGCAATGCCGCTGACATTGAAACGCCGATCTATCTCTCGGTGCAGTGGGATGAGCGGACCGCCCGCCTGCATCCTGAATGGCGGGTGATGAAGGCCAATAACGATCTTGACCATGCCGATGACCATGATCGTTCGGCCCAGAACCAGTTAAGTGCCGCCTGGCACACCCTGTGCCTCAACCACGACGAGTTTCGCGCCCACTTGATCACTGAGGCGCGGGAGGTGTTGACGCTTTACCCAACCGCCGGGCTGTTCTTCGACATTATCCAGACACCGGATTGTGTCTGCAATGCCTGCCTTGCCCGTATGGCACGCCTCAATCTCGACCCGTTGAACAAGGCAGATCGGCTGGCCAATGACGAGGCCGTCAACGCGCAGTTCCGCGAGGAGATGAGTACCGTTCTGCGGCGCGAATTTCCGCAAGCTCGGATCTTTTACAACAGCGGCCATGTCAACAAATATGGCAAGGACCGTTACGCGTCCTACACCCATCTTGAGCTGGAAAGCCTGCCCACGGGCGGCTGGGGCTATAATCACTTTCCCTCCAGCGCCCGCTATGCGGCGCGGCTTGGCCTGGATTTTGTCAGTCACACCGGCAAATTCCACACCAGTTGGGGCGAGTTTGGTGGCTTTAAACATCCCGATGCGCTGGACTACGAATGTGCGATGATGGTGGCACTTGGCTCCAAATGCCTGGTTGGCGATCAGCTCCATCCCAATGGCCGGATCAATGCCGATACCTATCGCAGCATAGCCCCGGCATTTCGCCGGATTGCCGCTCTTGAACCCTTTTTGGAGGCGGCGGAACAGGTTTCTGACATCGCCATTCTCGCCACCGAATATTTCCATCGGGACGGTGTGGAGCGTGTGCGCGATAGCGATGACGGCGTGGTGCAGATGTTGTTGGAATTGCACAGATGTTTCGACGTCATCGACCCGGAGATGGATTTTTCACGCCATCGCCTGATTATCTTACCCGATGCGATCCCGGTAGATGCTGCCTTAAAGGCAAAATTCGACGCCTATCTCGCCGACGGTGGCGCGGTCCTCATTTCCGGCCAGTCTGGCCGTATACCGGACAGCGGCGGCTTTGCTTTTGAGACCGGGCTGGCATTGACCGGCGAAAACATCGCGTTCGAGCCATCCTATGCACAGATCACTGAAGAGTTGAGCGATGCACGCCTGCCAGCGAGTCCCTTCGTGGTCTATGCCGGGGCGGAGAAATTGCAAGCGGCTGGCGCCACTGTTCTGGCAAGCATAAGGCCACCCTATTTCAATCGCGCCTTCAACCATTTCTGCTCGCATCAGCATACGCCAGATGATCCTGAAGCTGAGGCTATTGGCGTGGCCTGCGCAATCCATGGCAAGGTGGGTACCATCGCCTATCCGGTCTTTGCAATTTACCGCGCCATGGGGCAGCCCCTCTACAAATATCTGGTTGATGCGCTGATCGAACGGCTGATGCCGGGGCGGGCGCTTGAAACCACTTTGCCATCCGCAGGCCGTGCGACGCTGACGGTGCAGGCCCATGAAAATCGCAGCATCGTTCACCTCCTCTGCGGTTTTCCGCAGATCCGGGGTCAATCGGTGCGGATCAATTGGCAGCCGACAGCAAGGCCGATGGAAATGATCGAGGATATTCCCTCCATCGGCCCGGTATCCTTCACGGTCCGGCTGCCTGGAACGCCATCATCCGTCTACGATGCGATTTCGGGCGAGACATTTGCTTGGAAAAAACAAGCAGATGGCGCAATCACGGTTGATCTGCCAGGTATTTCCATTCACCGTGCGATTGTTATCGACGGAATGGCACCCGGATGATGTGAGGCCATGGGTTGGTTGTCCTTGCTGAAGCTACCAATGGACCTGGGAGAGGACCTGTGGAAATAACCGGCAAGCGAAAACAGGCCACCATCCACGATGTGGCCGAGGCGGCAGGCGTCGCCATCGGCACAGTGTCCCGCTATCTCAATGGGCAAACGGTGCGCAATGGCAACCGCGCCGAAATTGAGCGGGCCATCGAGGCCCTGTCTTTTCAGCGTAGCGCTGCCGCACGGGCGATGAAAAGCGACAAGACCGATGTGATTGGCTTTTTGACACCGGAGCTGGACGAATTTCATGCCCAACTCCTCAATCATCTGGCCCGATTGTTTCGCCAGAGTGGCAGGACGCTGCTGACCTATTGCCATGATGGTGACATCAGGCTGCTGAGTGAATCCCTCTCCTATTTCGCCGGGCAGAACGTCGATGCGCTCATTCTTGCGGGACATGGAGACATTCCCAATGAAGTCGAGAGATTTGTGGAACGCGGTATTCCCGTCACCGTCTACAACAATGATATCATGGGGTTGCGCGTTGACCGCGTGTTCGTTGAAAATGCCAAGGCATCCTACCGTGCTGTCCGCCATCTGATCGATCTCGGTCATATACGTATCGCCACCGCCTTTGGCACATTGGATACGTCCTCGGGATTGCAGCGCCTCAATGGCTATCAGCAGGCCCTGGAAGAGGGCAGGATTGCTTTCAACCCTTCCTACCTGCATTCCGGCGACTGGACCGAAGAAGGCGGATATTCTGCCATTCAGAAATTCATGGCGCTGGCTGAGCCGCCAACAGCGGTCTTTTCCGCAAATTATAAGATGACCTACGGCATTCTGGAATGGGTTCGGGAGCACCGGGCAAGGGTGCCGGAAGATATCGCCATCGTCAGTTTCGACGATGTGGAATTGTTTCGCCTCTATGATGACGGCGTGACAGCCATCGCTCAACCTATTGAAAAAATAGCGCAATCGATCAGCGCTTATGTTTTGTCGCGGTTAACGCAAGACAATGTTCCGGACATACGCACGCGCACTCTCGACTGCAATTTGATATTGCGCGGATCAAGCCACTTTCGCCGATCATCCCGATGATGTGTCTGTCTTAAAAACAGGGATACAGGTGATTTGGGCTGTGCGATCAACGGGCACCTTGCCATTCGCGTTGATATGTATGGATTTGATCTCAACGCCTTCAGTGGATTTTGCGAAATCTCGTGACAAGGCGCATCGGTTTCCAGCTTAGATTATAGCGCGTTTGGTGGCGCGTTCAGCCCAACGGTCATTCTTCGCTAAGCGCAAAAATTAGAAAATAAAACCTTTAAAATCTATGGAAATTATAGATAAATAACCGCGCTGAACAAGTATGGAATTGAAAAGGGGGCGTCGGCAGTCAAAAATATAGGAAAATGAAAATATATTTTGTTTTCCACGCGCTTCGTATGCTGTGTTTCTAATTAACCCCAATAAGTGTCGGTTCTGATCTTAAATAAAGACCGGTTTCTTTCTGGGTGCGAAACAGGCTTTTGATTGATGTGCGGATGTATCTATTGCGGTTCTATTGAGTGGTGAAAATCGGATCAACGCGGTTGTTCGGTTTGCATCATGTCGGTTTGTGCCGCTCGCAGACAGCAGAAGGAGACGTCTGTCATTTCGCCAAGTGTACATCCTGCACGGGTGCGTTCTGAAGGGACTTTATCAAACCGGCCAAATGCCGCCCCCATAAGATCTGGAGACATCGGACGGCACGGAAACGTTTGCTGTGCGCCAGAGTTTGTCAGGGAAAAGTGGAACCCGGTTTTCCCGAAAAGACAGACTCTAAGACCAGACAAGCACAGTAAATCGCTCTTTGGGCGCAGCGATCTGGAGATGAGGAGGGCTTACAACATGACGATTGCTATGCAGGCGGCCCGATCTGGTGCCATTTTCTTGGCTGATCTGAGCGCGTCGGTGGATGATGTGGCTGCGGTCAACAGTGCAAAGGCTTCCTCAAATGCCTTGGCTCTCTCTGGGGTCACTCTGTCTTTTGGAGGCGTTATAGCGCTCAGCGACATTGATCTTAAGGTGAGCAAAGGTGAAATCCGCGCAATTATCGGCCCGAACGGTGCTGGTAAGAGCTCCATCATCAACGTGATCAGCGGTCTCTATCAGCCGGATCACGGCCGCGTTTCCATCGGCGAACTCCATTTCAGCCGCGTGCCGACCCAGAGGCTGGCGCAGCTTGGTATTGCCCGAACCTTTCAAAACCTCGCCCTGTTCAAGGGCTTGAGTGTTCTGGACAATGTCATGGCGGGCCGCGTTTACCGCAATAGATCCAGTTTTGTGGAGCAGATCATCGGCTATGGCAGGGCTGCCCGTGAGCATAAGGATGCCCGCGACAGATCGGTGGCAATTCTCGATTTTCTGCATCTCACCGACCTCAGGGATCGCCTTGCGGGTACCTTGCCTTACGGTCTGCAAAAGCGGGTGGAGCTTGCCCGTGCCCTGGTCGCAGAACCCGACATCTTGCTGCTGGACGAACCAATGGCAGGCATGACAGCCACCGAAAAGAACGAAATGGCGCATTATGTGCGCGCCGCACGGGATGAATTTGGCACCACTGTGGTGTTGATCGAACACGATATTGGCGTCGTTATGGGCCTTTCCGACCATGTTGCGGTGCTGGATTACGGGCGGAAAATTGCCGATGGCACACCAGCGGAAATTTCCGCCGACCAGAAAGTCATTGATGCCTATCTCGGTGTTGCACCAGAGAATGAAGACGGAGATGGCATTTGATGGCCGATTTTGACGGGTTGTTTTTTACCGAAGTGCTTGTCGGCGGATTGCTATCCGGCGTGATGTATTCGCTCGTGGCCATCGGTTTCGTGCTGATTTACAAGACATCGGGTGTTTTGAACTTTGCGCAGGGGGCCATGCTGCTGTTTGCAGCGCTGACCTTCGTCAGCCTCACAGAGCGCGGGTTTGGTTTTCCGCTCGCCTTCCTGGTTACCTTCGCCATCATGATCCTGCTCGGCATTGGCATTGAGCGGACGGTCCTTCGCCCGCTCACCAACAAGCCGCCGATTACCATGTTCATGGCCACGCTTGGCCTGTCCTACATGATTGAAGGAGCAGCCCAACTGCTCTGGGGTACGCAGGTGCACGGGCTTGATCTGGGTATTGAGGATGTTCCTTTCGATATCGCGGGTGTGTTTATCAGCAAGTTCGATATTTTCGCAGCTGTCGTTGCCCTTGGGCTTGTTGTCGCCCTGTCCGTGTTCTTTCGCTATACCCGCATTGGGCTTGGTTTCCGTGCGGTCGCCGATGATCCGTTTGCGGCTCTCGCCGTGGGCCTGAAACTTCCCTGGATCTGGGCAAGTGTGTGGGCCGCCGCCGGGCTTGTCGCACTGGTTGCCGGGCTCTTGTGGGGCGCGCGCTCCGGCGTGCAGTTTTCCTTATCCTTGATCGTGCTGAAAGCACTGCCTGTGCTGGTGCTGGGCGGTTTTGATTCCATCCTGGGGGCCATTATCGGCGGGCTGCTGATTGGCGCTTCGGAGAAATTGGCCGAAGTCTATATCGGGGCCTATTTTGGCGGGGGGATCGAAGGGTGGTTCGCCTATGTGATTGCACTGCTGTTTTTACTTGTGCGCCCCTCCGGTCTTTTCGGCCAAAAGCTCGTGGAAAGGGTTTGATCCATGTCTGCTGTTTCGCCCAACGTGACGCCTGCGAGGATCACGCCAGCAAAAGCGATGCCGATCTCTGTCGCCACCCTGCTGGTGCTTTTGGTGGCCTATGGCATTCTTCCAGTGATCGGCACGAGCTACCTGTTCGATGGTATCCTGCTGCCCTTTCTGGCCCTTAGCCTCGCAGGGGTCGGGCTCAATCTGCTGACCGGTTATGCAGGCCAGGTGTCGCTTGGCAGCGCGGCCTTCATGGCGGTTGGCGCGTTTGCCTGCTTCAATTTTGACCTGCGGGCCGGTTCCCTCCCGCTTATTGTCAGCATCCTGCTCGCGGGTCTATCCGCTGCGGCCATTGGCATTGTCTTCGGCTTGCCAAGCCTTAGGCTGCGCGGCTTCTATCTCGCGGTTTCCACCCTCGCTGCACAGTTCTTCGTTCAGTGGGCGTTGACGAAATTCAGCTGGTTTTCCAACGACAGCGCTTCGGGTGTCATTGATGCGCCGCCGCTAACGCTTGCCGGTTTTACCTTCGAAGGACCAGTCGGGCGCTACTATTTTGCACTGATCATTGTCACACTCGTCACCTTTCTCGCCTATCGGCTGGTGATCTCTCAAACGGGTCGCAATTTCATCGCGGTGCGAGATAACGAAACGGCGGCGCGCATTATCGGCGTTCCGGTGTTACGCACCAAGCTTCTGGCCTTTGCCGTGTCGTCTTTCATCATTGGTATCGCCGGTGTGCTCTGGGCCTTTGCCTATCTGCGTACCGTCGAACCGGCGGGTTTCAACTTGGATCGTTCGTTCCAGGTGCTGTTCATCATCATCATTGGCGGTCTGGCCTCGCTGCGCGGCGCCTTTTTCGGGGCTGCCCTGATCGTGGTGTTTCCGGTGGTGCTGTCGCGGTTTGGGGCCTTCGTCTTTGGTGACCTGTTCGATAGCGGCGTGCTCGATATGACGCAGCGTATCGTGCTCGGCGCACTCATCATTCTTTTCCTGATCCTTGAGCCTGATGGGCTTGCCGCCCTTATCGACAGGATCCGAAAACGCTTCGGCGTGCCGGTTTGGCCAGCCTGATCCGGCTCCCTCGCAGCACGCCGTTTATCCGCAATCCATCCATCATCCATGAACACGTCCGATGCGCATCGCACCGGGCAATACCAGGAGTGTATCCAAGCATGAGCATTCTTTCGAAATTCAAGGCCACGGCATTGGTGATCGGCATCTCGTTGAGTGTCGCGCTTCCCGCAGCGCATGCCGATGAGCAGTATTTTCCCTTGCAGAGTTACCGCGTCGGTCCCTATGCCGCAGGTGGAACCGGTTTCTTTGGCGGGTTTATCGACTATCTCAACCTGATCAACACCCGTGATGGCGGCGTCAATGGCGTCAAGCTCACCTGGTCGGAGGCCGAAACCCAATACGAGGTCGAGCGTGGCGTCGAAGCCTATGAGCGGCTGAAAAGCAATCCGAACGTCGCCGCCTGGAACCCGTTATCTGTGGGCATCGCCTATGCGATGATCGACCGCATTACCGCCGACAAGACACCGTTGATCACCATCAACCACGGTCGCACGGATTCCACCGATGGCCGCGTATTTCCCTATGTTTTCCCCTTGTTGCTCAATCCCTACAGCGAAACCTCCGGTATCGTGAACTATATTGGCTCCAAGCTGGGCGGGATCGAAAACCTGAAGGGCAAGAAGATCGTGGTTCTCTATCACGGCTCGCCTTATGGCAAGGAAACCATTCCGATCTATGAATTGCTGGCCAAGAAATACGGTTTTGATGTCCAGCAGATTGAGGTGCCGCATCCCGGTAACGAACAACAGGCCCAATGGCTCACCATTCGTCGCGCCAAACCTGATTATGTTGTGTTGCGCGGCTGGGGCGTGATGAACCCGGTGGCCCTGAAAACAGCTGCCAAGACCGGCTTTCCGGTGGACCATATCATTGGTAATGTCTGGTCCAATTCTGAAGAAGATGTGATCCCGGCAGGCGATGCCGCCAAAGGCTATACCGCCATCACCACCCAAGCGTCCGGTGCCGAGTATCCCGTCGTCAAGGAAATCGTCAAGACGCTTTATGAGAGTGGCAAGGGCAACTTGGAAGACAAAAAACGCATCGGCTCCGTCTATCACAACCTGGGTATCGTCAATGGCATCCTGAATGTCGAGGCGATCCGCATCGCGCAGGCAAAATTCGGCAAACGCACGCTGACCGGCGACGAAGTACGCTGGGGCTTCGAGCATTTGCAACTGGACCAGAAGCGCGTTGAGGAACTTGGGGCCAAAGACCTGTTTCACTCCATCAATGTCACCTGGGACAATCACGAGGGCAATGGTTATGTGACCTTCCAGCAATGGGACGGCAAGAAATGGAACGTCGTGTCTGATTGGATCGCACCGGATTGGGCGTTGCTGCGGCCGATCATTGAAAAATCCTCCGAGGCTTATGCCAAGGATAAAGGCATCAAGATCCGCACGGCTGCCGATGCGGATGGCGTTACCAATTAACACCACTAGGGACTGAAGATGTCAGTTCCTAGTCCTTTTGCAAATAGTTCAAGCATCTGATGGATTTGAGATATTTGCCTGGGAAAATCAGCCCATCGACAACGAGATGGGCTGATTTTGCGGTTCAGCGCTCAATGGAAGTGACGCCGCGACGGGGCAATTTTTTGCCAGACCAACGAGGAATTGATCCCATGAAAGACGCCAGATTGTTGCAGGTGGATGGGCTGCTAGCCACCTACAATCATGCCATCACCGCTTTGCATGGTGTCAGCTTTTCGCTTGCGCGGGGCGAGATTCTAGCCCTTTTGGGCGCCAATGGAGCGGGCAAGACGACGGTGCTGAAGGCGGTGTCAAACCTTCTTTCGGCAGAGCGCGGACAGATCAATGCCGGGTCTATCCACTTTGATGGCTTAGATGTCACCAAAACAAGCCCGGCGGCGCTGGTCCGCGCCGGCCTGGTACAGGTATTGGAGGGGCGCCATTGCTTCCATAGCCTGTCCGTCGAGGAAAATCTGACGTGCGGTGGTTTGGGACGCAGCAGTTCGCGCGCGGAAATCGCCAATGATCTCGAGCGTATCTATGGGCTCTTTCCCCGACTGAGGGAAAAGCGCCGGACACTATCGGGCCTCACTTCCGGTGGCGAGCAACAAATGACGGCAGTTGGCCGGGCACTGATGTCGCGTCCCCGTCTGCTTGTTCTTGACGAACCATCTATGGGTCTTGCCCCCATCGTGGTGCAGGACATATTTCGCACCCTGCGTCGATTGAACCGGGAAGAGGGGCTTTCCATTCTCGTCGCCGAACAAAATTCGGCGATTGCTCTCACCTATGCCCATCGCGCCACCATTCTCGAAAATGGAAAGGATGTGTTGACGGGCACTGCCCGCGAGATCCGCGAGCGAGACGATGTGAAATCCTTTTATCTCGGGCAGAACAATCGGGTTGTGAATGACCATGTAATATGACCGCGTCTGACGGGCATCGTAAACAGAAGGCTTCTGAAACAGAAGGTCGAAGCGAGGCTTTTGATCAGGCGGGGTTTAAGGCGTTTGCGCTGTATCGTCGATGCCCGCTGACGCGATTTCCGCGTGTTCGGCGGCGTGTCAGCGGGCATCTATACCATTTCTGTCAGGCGTGAAACTCGCTCACCAACTGGACAGCATCAGGACGGCGTCCATTGTAAACAGAGCCATCCTCAGAACTCTTCCCAACTCTCGCCCTTCAGCGCAGCATTGCCCTGAGTGGCATAGGTCTGGCGTGATGGTGCGGCGGGCCGAGTTGCAGGTCTGGCAGGGGCTCGTCCAGTGGGCGCGTGTCCGGCCTGCCGGTTATCTCCCGTGCGGAACTGGCCGAGCAATTCGGTCAGCTTGCCGCTTTCCTGGGCCAGGCCAGCGCCGGCCGCGTTCATTTCCTCGACCATGGCCGCATTCTTCTGCGTCGCCTGGTCCATGTGGTTGACAGCGGTATTGACTTCCCCAAGCCCCACGGACTGTTCCTGCGCTGCCGTGGCAATCGCATCCATATGCTGATTGATCGATTGGACGAGGCTGGCGATCGCCGTCAACCCTTCGCCGGTATCGTTGACCAGTTTGACGCCTTCGCTGACGGCGACTTCCGAATTGGAGACCAGCGATTTGATTTCCTTGGCGGCATTGGCCGAACGTTGCGCCAGTTCACGGACTTCCTGGGCGACGACGGCAAAGCCCTTACCTGCTTCACCGGCGCGGGCGGCTTCCACCCCGGCATTCAATGCCAGCAGATTGGTCTGGAAGGCAATCTCATCAATCACGCCGATGATCTGGCCGATCTGGCGGGAGGCGTGTTCAATGCGCTCCATTGCTGTGACAGCATTATTGACGACGACACCCGATTGCTCGGCACGGCTTTTGGTATCACGCACCAGATCGCGGGCCTCGCCGGTTCGCTTCGAGGTCGCTCTCACATTGGCGGTGATTTCCTCAAGGGCAGCGGCCGTCTCTTCGAGCGAAGCAGCCTGCTGCTCGGTTCGCTTGGCCAGGTCGTCCGATGCATGCGAGATTTCGCTGCTGCCACCCGACACGGCCAAGGCAGAGCCACCGACGGCCAGAAGTGTGGTGCGCAATTGGCTGACGGAGGCGTTGAAGTCCTGGCGCAGTTCCTCGAAGCGCGGCGCAAACTCCTCGGAAATCTCACAGAGCATATCACCGGAGGCAAGTTTCTGCAGACCGCTTGCCAGCGCACCGGTGGCGCGGGTCAGCCGCTCCTCGGCCTCCTCTTCGATACGGCGCTGCGTCTCGATGCGATCGCGCTCGGCGATCCTGCGGTTTTCCTCGGCGTTGGCCTCTAGCTCCTTGTTGCGGATGGCTGCAATCTGGAACACTTCCACGGAACGCGCCATTTCGCCCATTTCGTCCCGGCGTTTGGCGCCGGGAACGACGACCGACAGCTCGCCGTCGGCCAGTGCGCCCATGCAACGTGTCAGCGCGCCGATCGGGCGAATGACCTTGCGGACGATGACGGCAAACCCGATGATGCCGAGAGCCAATACCAACAGGAAGAGCGCCAGGAAGGATAGTGTCTGGGTCAGCGCGGTGGACTTGGCCGTTGCTGCATTGGCGTTCAACGTATCCATGGCAAGCGATGCGATATCGGCAACCTTCCCCAGGGCAGCCGTGGTCGGCGCTCTCCATTGATCGATTGTCAGCGGTGATTTTTCGCCGGCGCTCAGTTTGGCAATCACGTCGGCGCGCATTTTGGCGTAGTCACCGGTAAAATACGCTGCATCGGCAACCTTGAAACCATCCTTGATGGCCTGGGGCGTATCCCTATGATCGACAAGCACCCGAACTGCTTTCCAGGCATAGGCGACATTGGCGTCTCCCGCGGCCAGTTTGACCTGGTTCTCAGCCGAAATCTGCTGGCCAGAGGTCACGGCGTTGTTGAGGATCAATGCACTGCCGCCGCCAAGCGCACGGGTCGACCATGCATAGGCGCGCATCTGGATCATCGGCATCAACGCCGCGTCGAGCGTGCGCATGCGGCCTTCCGCGGCCTCGGACGCTTTTTCCAGATCGGCCAGAAACGTCCCGCCCAGATCCATTGACGCCTTGGTGATGCTTGCATCACGAGCCTCAAGCGGCTTTGCCAGTTCGGCATCGATAGTTTGGCGATAGGTTGCGACTTTTTCATAAGTGGCCAACACCGTTGCGATCGGCGCCGACAGTTCGGTAACTGTAATCCCTCCAGCGATCGCTTTTGCCTCATTCATACCGGCATCGACAACCGCCCGGTTTTTCTGCACCGATTGTACGGAGCCCGCGCCATCGGCAATGGAGATCGACAGAGCGGAGGCGCTGTCGCCGCGCTCGCTGCGAAATGCCAAAAGCGCCTTGAACAACGCCTTGTCAAAACCGGTCAGTTCCGAAACTTCGGCATTGACCTGATAGGTGCGGTACGAAGTCAGCATGGAATTTCCAACCAGCACATTCAGCATAAGGCTGAGCAGGGCGAAAACGCTAATGAGCACATTTCTGATGGAGAGCGTCATGGTAAGGTCCAATGGTTGCAAATTTCAACTCATTGAAAGCCAATTTGGATAAACTGCGGTTAACGCCATCATGCTTTTTATGACGTCTTTCCGTATAAAATTGCCAGTCTCGCCATTCGCTCGGGTGTGGAGGCCTCAACGCGGCCAGTGGCGTGAGTTTTGCATGTACATAAGGTGTCTAATCATTTGATCAGCGGTTCGATCGGCAGTTGTGATTTCACTCATTGTCATTGTGACCCGCACCATCTTCTTGCTACAAGTTTCTTGGCGATTTCATCGCTGGGCATCGTAACGTTAACCGGACATCGATCAAAATGTGGGATCTGGCTACATGACCAGATCCAGCCGTGATCCCCTTTATCGTCGCCACCGATTTCCCGGCGAGGTGATTGCCCATGCAGTTTGGCTGTATTTCCGGTTTCCGCTTAGCCTGCGGATGGTCGAGGATCTGCTGGCAGCGCGTGGCATCATCGTCTCTCATCAAACCGTGCGGCTCTGGGCGGAGAAATTCGGTAGACATTTTGCCAATGATATCCGGAAGCGATCTGCCGGCAGGCTCGGGGACAAATGGCATCTCGATGAGGTTGTCATCACCATCGGTGGAAGGAAACACTGGCTTTGGCGCGCCCTTGACCAGGACGGCTTTGTTCTCGACGTGCTGGTGCAAAGCCGCCGCAATGCCAAGGCGGTAAAACGTTTGATGCGCAAGCTCCTGAAAGCCCAAGGCCGCGCCCCGCGTGTGATGATCACCGATAAACTACGATCCTATGGTGCAGCAAAGCGGGAGGTCATGCCCGGCGTTGAGCATCGTTCTCACAAGGGATTGAACAATCGGGCGGAAAACTCTCATCAGCCCGTCCGACGACGGGAGAGGATCATGAAGCGCTTCAAGTCAACACGACATCTTCAGCGTTTCGTTTCCATCCATGACCCGATCACCAACCTTTTTCACATTCCCCGCCACGATATTCCATCCGTCCACTATCGCGAACTGCGAACAGCTGCCATGCAATCATGGCACCAAATCGCGCGCCTTCACGCCGCATGAACTAATTCCTCATGCCCAGATGTTGCGTTCAAGGCGGTAAGTTTACAGTGCCAGCAGAAGGATTGCGCCGGGAAATTTGGCGGAATCTGGCATCGCATTGTCTTCACGGATTTGTGAGGGAATTCCTTGGTTGTAAACTAAAACTCTTCCATCTATAATTTTCATTATATTTTATTTGACGAAAACAATATTTTAGAAATTGCAAAAATAACACTACCTCGAAAAGTATATGTTATTTTTAGATTTGCGTTGATGTTTTGTTTCCATATATTTTTACTGGAGTAATCGCCAGATGCTGAATGTTTTGCTGGAAAATAATGTCGGGGCTTATCAGGAAGCTTTATCCATATCCGTATCGCGGCATCAAGGCGGTGCGCCTGCCATGGTTGGGGCGCTGGATTGTCATTTATACGATGACCGTGGTCGTTCATTTCTCGATATGACGGGCGGCAGTGGAGCGGTCAATCTGGGACATCAGCACCCCGAGATCGTTTCAGCGCTGACATTGCAGGCGGGAAAACTGATCCATACCGGCTGGAATATCGACAATCCTTTTCGGCATGAGATGATCGACCGGCTTGAGCATTTTCTGCCCTTTCCAGAAGCTTCGGTCATGGGCGCGGTCACAGGTGCTGAAGCGGTGGAAGTTGCCGTGAAAATTGCCCGCAAGAAGACCGGGCGGGAGCCTATACTCTATTTTGCAAACTCCTTTCACGGCAAGACGCAGGGTGCGCTCTCCGTGACATCCAATGGGAAGTTTCGGGATCTTTTGGCCATGGGGCTGAAGGATAATCCATGGTTTTCCCTAGCCGGACCGGGTGGAACGCCCGTGCTGGATAGCAAAGAGTGGGGGCTAGCTTTCCGGCAGTTTTTGCAGGACACCAAAGATCGACACCAGTTGCCGGCAGCGGCGATTATTGAGCCGATCCAGGCGGCGGAAGGTATTTTTGTCATAGCGCCATCCCTGCTGGCGGAAATGATTTCAGCCTGCGCCGAATTTGGCGTATTGAGTATTTTCGATGAGATTTACACCGGTCTTGGCCGCACGGGGACACCTTTCGTGGCCTCGCGGCAGCTTTGCCCCGACATGATCGTGCTTGGAAAATCTCTTGGCAATGGGGTGCCGGTTTCCGCCGTTGCCGGTCCGCCTAGCATCATCGATGTGCTGGGCTTCAGTCAGCATTCGTCCACCTTCACCTTCATGCCGCTGGCCTGCGCTGTGGCAAATGCGGTTCTGGAGGTGCAGAGACGGGACAATATTGCTGATCGGGCGGCGCAAAGCGGAGGCCGATTTACCGAACGGCTCCATGAGCTGGCAAATCGTGACGACCGTATCAGCGGTATTCGCGGCACGGGTCTTATGCTGGCATTCGATGTAGCGATCTCGGGTTCCGGGGCGCGGGTGCCGCTGGCCGCAGAGGTGGGGGCAGAACTGCTGAAGAATGGCGTTATTGTCAGAACCGGTGGTCTCGATGGCGCAACGGTGAAGCTTACGCCGCCGTTGACCTTCAGTGAGGCGCATATGGATGAATTCTTCGCCGCGCTGGATAAAACACTGGAGTCCTGCCGATGCCAGTGAAAGCCGAGATGACAGATCAGTGTCTGCTGCGCCGCAATCCGGCTGATCTAGCCGCGATTGATCTTGATGGTGCGTGGCGCTGGGGCGCGCTGGAGCGGCGGATTGGCGTCCTCTCCGGCGAGCTTGCCGCTGCCGGGGCGCAGGGAAAAACTGTTGTTCTGCGCGCATCCCATGGCGCGGGTAGCTATGCTGCCCTGATCGCCGTGCTGGGGATGGCGCGGCGTGTGGTTTTCATCGATCCCGAAATGCAGATAGAGCCGTTAGAGCCGGTGATGAAGGCGCTGAACATTGGCTGCGTGGTCAATCTCGGCGATGAGGCACCTATGAAGAGCCTGCGGGATTGGTTGCCGCAGGCGCGTTTCATCACGGTCGCTGAAGGCGCATGCGATCCGGATGATCCACAATTCCTGGGCCAAGGGGAAATGATCGAACGTCCTCTCCTCTGTGACGACTATGTCATTTTGACCAGCGGTACGACAGGAGCGCCGAAGGCCATTGTGCAGACGATGGCGGCGCTGCGCCAGCATATCGCCAATTACGCAGGTTATGTGCAGGTCAGGTCGGGGGAAAAGCTCTTGCAACTGGCCTCGACGGCCTGGGATGCAGGGTTGATGGATGTGTTCTCCGCCCTGTTTCATGGTGGGGTGCTGTGTACGATCAATCCCAGGGTCTCCTCCATGGAGACGGTGGCGGATTTTATCGCGCGGCACGAGATCGACGTGCTGCATATGACGGTACCCTATTTCCGGCATTTCCACCGCGCTGGGCTTGGGACTTACCGGCAACCGAAGCGTATCGTCATTGGTGGCGAGAAAATCTACGACGGCGATCTCGATCTGTTCAGCAGCTGTTTTCCTGTGGGGTCCCGGCTGTTTAATGCCTATGGGCCGACCGAATGCACCACGGCGATGTATGCCGTGCATGACCAGGGCGCGGAGCGGAAGGCTGGGTTATGGCCCCTGGCGCATCCGGTGACCGGCGTGATCACCGAACTGCGGGATGAAGACGGAAATCGCATATCCACGAGCGGCGTGGAGGGGGAGGTCACCTTGATCTCCGATCTCGTCGCGTCCTTGCTGGATTTGACGCATGGCGGTTTTGTGCCTCTGGGAGAGGGACTGGCTGGCACGGCGCGTGCCTATGCCACGGGCGATCTTGCCCGCTATGATGATCAGATGCGGCTGGTCATCATTGGCCGGAAGGATTCTGTCATCAAGGTCAACGGGCTGAAAGTTTCGTTGGCTGAGGTCGAGGCCGGGCTTCTCTCGCTCGATCTGGTGGCGGATTGCTGCGTTTTTACCCTCGTCGGTGAGGATGGGGATGAGATTGTCGCAGCTGTCGTTGCCAAGGGGGATGGTGTTACGGAAGCGAGTGTGCAGAAAGCGTTGGCGGACTTTCTCGACAGTCACAAACGGCCACGTTTGATATTACTCATGGACAGGCTACCGCTGACCCGCAACAACAAATTCGACCGGGAGGCGCTGGCGCAACTGGCCCGCGACAAGCGGGAGGCTGCGGAGACCGTGAGCCAGCAACACGCGCCGATTCTGGCGGCGATGGCCAAGGCATTGAAGGGCGCTAGTCTCGATACCAATCACAGTTTCTTCGAAAATGGTGGAAATTCACTGCTGGCGCTTTCCGTTGTGGCGGCCTTGAAACGGCAGGGAATCAAGCTGGCCCTGGAAGAAATTATCTCCGACAAGCCGATTTCCGGTCTTCTAAAGGCAAAAGAGCAACAAGCCGATCCGGTGGCTCCCGCAATGCGCACGGTCGCGACCGGATTGGATGCGGCACTTCCCAATCGGAATTTTCTCGAAAGTCGCGGCATTCCTGATCTGGATGGTTGGTGCCAGACGTGTGTGATCGATTATTCAGGACCTGTCAGCGACGCAGACCGGATCGGTTCCCTTGTGAAGGCCTTGCTGGAACGGCATGTGCCGGATGCGAGCCTGATCGAGATTGACGCTCTCAAGTCAGGGATGACGGTGTCGCAAGCCGTGACGGAGTGTGAAAGCGCGATTTCGTTTCGCAACAACCGGGTTGTTGTCGCGGCCCTTGTGGCCGACGGGGAGCAACTCAGCGTCGTCGTTAGCTGCCATCAGTTCCGGGTGGATCGGGTGTCCTGGATCATTCTGCTGTCGGAATTGTCGGAGGCCGATACGGCTGAGGTGATACGGGCCTGGCCAAAGCCAGATATAGACTATGCGGATTGGGTGAGGGCCTATGGTCAGTTTCTAGCGAATGAACGCGTGCCCGAAGTCTGGGATCGGCTGCCATGGGGTGAGTGTCCGCAGCCGATTGCCCGGGATTTGGCCTTCCCGGCAAGGGATGCGTTCAAGATCCTGCATCTCGACATCGGATCACCCTCAAAGATGCTTGCCCGCGATCCCTTGATGGAGGTCGCCGACTGGGTATTGGCCGCCGTTTTACTGGCTTTCGATCAGGTCTTTCCCGCCGCTTGTCAGAAAATCGATGTCCTGGGGCATGGTCGGGGACTGTCCGGCGGAGGCTTGTCCACCGATGGTATCTTCGGCTGGTTCACGGTCATCTGTCCGTTCCTTGTCAAAGTGCGGGGATTGGATGTGGCAGCGGCGGCCAATGCGGTTCGTCACTATCGCCACGAGGTTGAAAAGATTGCTCATACCTTCGGCAATGAACATTATCGATCCGGTGAACGGAGCGGGGTCTCTGCGGAACGGCAGTGTTTTGCCAGCTTCAATTATCTTGGCGACATCGCAATCTCCTCGACGGACCGCTTCTCAGTCAATCCGCTTTCGCTCACTACCTTGCATGGTCGGCCCAGCCACCATCTGGAAGTGACCGGCTACCAGCATGACGGACGCCTGCTTCTCAAGGTGGATTACAATGCCACCGCGCTGGGTGATGCGCTTGTTTCTGATATCGGACGGCATATTGCGACAGCACTGCGCGATTGCGGAGTGATCACGCTTGCGGGAGAGGCGGCATGAGTGCGCCATCCACGACAGACGCCAAGAGCATGGCCGCGAGCACTCTTCTGCTGTTTCTCGCCTGCGTGGCGATATGGTCCACCAACTGGATCGCAATCACCACACAGATCGTCGAAACGCCTGCTGTCGTGTCGCTGTTCTGGCGGTTTCTTCTGGCCTTTGTCACACTGACCATCGTTGATATGGTCAAACGACCCTCGGGCGAACGAATGCCAGCACCATTGCTGCTTTGTGGTCTCGTCGGCACGGTCTATTATTTTGCCGGGATCGGCCTGACCTATCTCGCCACCCGCTATCTGCCCAGTTCCTATGTGGCCTGTCTCAGCATATCGGTGATCTTCTTCGCCATGGCCTTGAAACGGATTTTCCAAGGGGTGCGCATTCGCACCAGCAATCTCATGGGTGCCGTGGTGGCCTCGTTCGGGGTCGCCTTATTTTTCCTGGGCGGCGAGGGTCGGGCCTCCAATGTCTGGCTGGGGTTGGGACTGGCGCTTTTGTCGTTCCTGGCCGTTGCCGCAGGGTCGGTCCTTTCTGAACATATTCAGAAAACCCATAAGCTGTCGTCGGTGCGGATCAACCGGATCGCTATCGGCTTTGCCTGTGCGCTCTATCTCGTTGTCGCCCTTGCTCAGGGCGCGTCCCTGGCTGTGCCGCTCAGTCTGTCCTATCTGTTGCCTCTGGCATATCTCGGTATTGTCTGCTCCGCGCTGGTTTTTGTCATGTATATTGCGCTGGTTGGCAGGATAGGGGCTGAATATGCCGGTTATATCGGCTTCATCTATCCGTTGATTGCCACCTATATTTCTTTTGCCTTCGGTGAAACCGATATCAGTGCCGCGATGATCGGCGGCAGCCTTCTGGTCGTTGTCGGATGCGTCATCGGCCTCAGGTTCGAAACGCTGTTCAGACGCAAGACGGCGTCTGCACGGTCATCAGGGTGAGGGTTGGCGAGATGCAGCATTTCGAGATCCGTCTCGCCACCGATGAAGACTGCCCGGACCTGTTTGACGTTCATCGCCACTCGGTGCGAAGCCTTTGTACCGCGCACTATACCAGTGAACAGATCGACATGTGGCTGGATGGGCGCCATCCCGGCATGTATCTGCCCGCTATCGAGCGCAGGGAGCTTTGGGTTGCAGCATTTTCCGATGCCATTCTGGGCCTGGTGGAAGTGCAGGGCAATGAGGTGACCAAGCTGTTCGTCAGCGGTGCGGCTGCCGGGGCTGGTGTGGGCAAAGCCCTGATGGGGCAGGCAATCGCCCACATCAGACAGGCTGGGGAAAGACGTATCTATCTGGAATCAACGCTCACTGGCCGGGATTTCTACCGGAAACTGGGTTTTGCCGAAATTGGAACCGGCACGTTCTCTCACGGGCCAGGTACGGTTTCTCTTGAAATCGTGCAAATGGAACTGCATGTCGATTGAGTAAATATTTGAATATTTAAAAATTATTTCAAAGTAATTCTTCTGATAAAAGGACTATATTGATGTCGATCAGAATTTTACAGGAAAATGTTCTTGATTCCAATTTATGCGCCGGTTGCGGGGCCTGCCAGTTGGTTTGTCCTGAGCAACTGATTGTCCTGCACCCGGACACTCTTCTGCCGGTGCTGGATTTCGACCCGGCCTCTTGTGGTGACTGCCACCTTTGCCATGATGTCTGTCCCGGTGCTGACCCCGCCACCGATGCGGCGGAGATGCAGCTTTTCGGCCGCGAGCGCCAATCCAGCGAACGGTGGCTGGGCATCCACATTGATCTCTTCGGCGCGCGCTCGACACGAGCGGATGTGTTCGAGGCTTCGGCCAGCGGCGGAACCGTCACCACCCTGCTGCTGGCCAGCCGCAGCACTGGTTTTCGTGTTGACCACGTTCTGACCATGGGCCGCAACCCTGATGCAGGCTGGCGCGCCAAGGGCGTGGTCTCCGGGGATGAGGAAACCATCATCGCCAATGCCCAATCCACCTACCAATTGGCGCCTTATCTGGCCGAATTGCGAGGCCTTTACGAACATTGTCGCAATGACAAGATCGCCGTCGTCGGCCTGGCCTGTCATATGCAGGCCATCCGCAAGCTTCAGCAATTGCAGGGCGATATTGCCGATTGGGCGCGGGAAAATATCATCCTCCTGATTGAAACGGCCTGCTCGTCCAGCACATTACCCAAGGGAACGGCGGATATCGTTCAAGGCTGCCTGAACCTGCCGCTGGACGCCGTTAGTGACCTTCGTTACCGCAGCGGTCCCTATCCGGGAAAACTGACGGTTTCCACCAAGGATGGCGGCAGCCATGCTCTGGAATTCTGGCAGATCCTGAAAGAGCTAAAGGGCGGGAAAAACCACCGCTGCCTCTCCTGCGGCGACTGGATGAGCGGCCTTGCCGACATCAGCGTCTGTGACGGTGATCCCAATATTTTCGATGCCAGCATCAACGGCACGGCGTTCGGCAAACATGGCCGCGTCCTCGTCCGGACGCCAATCGGCCAGAAGCTTGCCGATTACTGTCGTGACGAAGGATTGCTGGAGCAATGGCCGATTGATCTGGAAGGTTTCAATCTCGGTTTGGAGCGCAAGCGCAACCGCCGCCGCTCCTATGAGGCCGGAGCTTTGCCGGTGCCTAAGGGGCCATCGGCACCTGACATATTCGATCCTGAACAGATCCTCAGCGACGAGGCACTGATCGATCCCAAGCGTTACAAACGGGGCTGAGAGTGTGCTGATTTATCCGGACCGTCATATTCCTTCCACTACCCCGCCGGATCGGCCGGATTGGGCTGCTGCCGCTGCCCACATTCCCTCCGATAAATCCATCTCGCATCGGGCATTGCTGTTTGCCGCCCTGTCCGACCGTCCGGTGACGATCAGCGGCATCAATCAGGGGGCTGCCATTACCCTGCTGATCGATGCCCTACAGCAATTGGGGGTGTTGATCGACTTCGACCGATACTCTGGCACGGTGGCGTTCCATAACTCCTTACGTATCATGGCAAGCCAGGGCCTGCCCGAAACAAGGCAAGAGAGGGTGTACCTGGGGCCATCAAGCGCGGCGGCCCGGCTGTTGATCGGGGTGCTGTGCGGACTTGGTGTCGGCTGCGTTGTCGATGGCGACGAGACATTACGCAACAGACCTTTCGACTGGATCGTCGAACCTCTGACGGAATTGGGTGGCCGGTTCGAATATCTCGAGCGACCGGGATGCCTACCGCTGCGGATTTTGCCCGCGCAGATCGGGCCGGGCCGGGTTCAGACCACCATCGGCAGTGCGCAATCGGTCTCGGCCATCCTGTTTGCCGCCATCGCCGCGCGGGTGCCGGTCGAGATCGCGTATCCGGTTGTGGCCAGGGATCACACCCAGTTGATGGCACGGGGCTTTGGCGATGCGGTCGAGGACCGGGATCATGTCGTCACCTACAGGCCAGGCCAGTTTCAAGTTCCAGACACCCTGACCATTCCGCTCGACCCCTCGGCGCTTGCCTATCCGGCTGCGCTCTTATGGCTGATGAACAGGGATAGGCCGGAGGTGAGCCTGCGGTTTGAAGGGGTGTGCATCAATCCGACCCGGATCGGCTTTTTTCACTGGATGCAGTCCTGCGGGTTCGGCCTGGAGATATCCCCGGATGAGGGCGCACGCGGAGAGAAGGTGGGCGCGATTACCCTGAAAGGCGGCGGGACATTCAAGGCGCAGGGCATGCACGGCAAAGAAAGCCTGCATTCGATGATTGATGAAATTCCCCTGATGGTTGCCATCGCCGGTCTTTTGCCGGGCGAGGCGGTGTTCGAAGACCTTTTCGAGCTGACATTCAAGGAATCCGACCGGATCGCGGCGACCTGCCAGATGGTGCGCAGCCTCGGCATCGACACGGTCATCGATGGCTATGCGATCCGCACCACGGGCGGGCAAAGGCCGAGCGTGCAGGGTGATATCGCCGTTTTCAACGATCACCGGCTGTCGATGACGGCGCATGTGTTGATGCTGGCGCATGGGCTTGCGGGCCGTATTCCCGGCGGCGAGTGCTACAAGACCTCCTTTCCGCATTTTGACAAGTGCCTCCAGGCCGTGTTCGCGGGGCAGATATGATGCAGCAGGAAATACGGCAGCTGTTTGCGGTTCAAGGCGCGAAAGGTGTGCAGGTCCGGCGCGAAACTGTGCCGCCCTGCGATGACAACCATGTGGTCGTGGCAACGGACTTCACCATGATCAGCCCGGGTACGGAAATGCATTATATTCGTCAGGCACGCGAAACGGGCGAAATGCTGGAACTCGGTTACTGCGCCGTCGGTACGGTGCTGCACAAGGGCGCGCATGTCGATCATGTCGAGGAGGGAGGCAGGGTGATCGCCATGGGGTGGCGCGAAGCCATCCATTCGGATTACCTGGTCATGCCGCGTCGGCTGGTCTGCCGGATCATCGGGGATTTGCCGGGGGAACTCGCCATCCTGGCCACACTCGCGGCCACGGTGATCCATGCCGGTGACAGAAGCCGGCTGACGAGCCGCGACCGGGTTCTGATCCTTGGTCTCGGCGGGCTTGGCATGCTTATGGCGCTTATGGCAACGGATGCTGGCGCGGAGGTCTGCATCTGGGATCTGCAAGCGGAGCGGATGCGCCAATGTGCCGCTTGGCCGGCTTTCGATCCGGGTCAGTTGCGGCCCGGCAGTGGCGGACGGTTTACCAGGATCTATTTCTGCGCCGATGGCGATGTCAGTGATCAGATCGGCGGTTTTCTCAACCTGCTGGACCCGGATGGCAATGGTCAGGATCGCTCCATGCTGGTCAATCTCGGCAGGCTGTCGGGCCGGATCGGATTTTCACCAGCCTCCGGCAATTTCGATCTCGTCAATGTCTCGCGTTGCGGTGCCGGATATCGTGATGACCGCTATCACGCTGGCCTTGCCGATGTGGTTCCCTTACCCGGCGAGGCGCGGGTGGATGACAATCTGGCAAGGGCGCTGGCGCTGATCGACCGGCAGCGACAACTGGCTGCCACACTGCCACGAACAGTTTTTTCGCCACGTCAGGCCTTGGCGCTCTATCGCGGTGAAGCGGCGTTTCCCGTGGGTTTCAGTCTCATACGCCATGGTGACAGAGGAGAGGGTGTTGGTCTCGACGGTCATTGATGCATTTGAAAAGGCCGTGGCAGCCAATCCACAGGGGTGTGCGGTGCGCTATCAGGACGCTACGCTGACCTATGCGCAACTGGATGCACGCTCCAGTCTGGCCGCCACGCGCCTGTTGCAGGCGGGTGCCCGGCCCGGCCACACGATCGGCATCCAGATGCCGCGCGGCATAGATCTGATCGTCATGCTGCTGGCGACCTTGAAGGCGCGCTGCGGCTTCTGTTTCATCAGTCCGAAGAATCCGCAGAGCTGGAACAATTCGGTGATTGAAAGAGCCAAGGTTCGGCTGTTCATTACCGATGGCCCGCTGTGCAACGTCACCTTTGCGGGACATCTCCAAGCCACGGACCTGCTGGCTCCCGGGCAGGCGTCCTTGCCTCAAAGACCGGCAGCGGGGGATATCGTCTATGTCAATTTTTCGAGCGGCACGACCGGAGCGCCGAAAATCATTCCCTGCACCCATCTGGGGGTGATCGGCTTCTGTTATCAGCCGCCGCATTTTCCGGCGGGTCCTGAAACCGTGATGATCCATCACTCGGCGCTGACTTTTGACGCATCGCAGTTCGAGATCTGGACTGCGCTGTGCAATGGTGGCTGCCTCGTGCTGGCACCGGAGGAGCATCTGACCGGGGACACGTTGCGCCAGCTGATTGTCGAAAGCGGCGCCAATGCCCTTTGGCTGACGACCTCCTTGCTGAACATGCTGATGGATGCAGATCCCGAATGCCTGGGAGGGATTTCCAATATCATGGTGGGCGGCGAGGCGCTTTCTCCGGGTCATATCGACAGGCTGTACCGTCATAATCCGCGCATCACGGTCTATAACGGCTATGGCCCGACGGAAAATACCATGGGTACCTGCGTCTACCGTATCCCACGAAGCCATCATTTTTCTCGGGCCATCCCTATCGGATATCCGGTGCATGACAGCCGTCTTTATGTTGCCAACGAGGAAGGAAGGCCTTGCGCCTTTGGTGAGGAGGGAGAACTGGTGATTGCCGGAGACGGGCTATCGCCTGGCTATATCGGCGATGCGCTGCTGACCGCCAGTAAATTCCGCGCTTTCCCGCTATTGGGTGAGGAGAGGGCCTATGCCAGCGGTGATCTGGTGTCCCGCGATGAGGGGGGGCTTTTTCACTATGCCGGGCGCAAGGATGATCAGGTCAAGATCAGGGGCAACAGGACATCCCTGAGTGACATTGCGCTTGCCTATGGGCGGCATCCCGGCGTCGCAAATTGTGTGGCTGCGGTGCAGGCCACGCCCACCGGCAAGAGGGTCATGCTCTACTACCTGGTGAAAAGCATGGCAACTTCGCCAGAAGAGGCGGAGTTAAGAGAGTTTGGCATCATCTCCCTGCCGGATTTCATGGTTCCCGACCGCTTCGTGCAGGTTGAGGTCTTGCCCGTCACGGCGCATGGCAAGATCGACATGGCCGCCTTGGAGGCAATGAACGAGGCCAAGGACCGCCCCGTCACCTCTCTTCATTGGTTGCTGGATGCCTGCGGGCTCTCGGATTGGCAACCGGATCAGGATTTCTTTCAGGCTGGCGGTCACTCGGTCCTGGCGGTCAAGCTGGTGACCTTGCTCAACCGGCATCGGAAGGTGCCGCTTAGCCTGACGGAATTTTATCGGGACTGTTCCTGGCCGCGTATGGCGCATCTGCTGGACGAGGTGAGCGATGAGCTGTCCCATGATCCTGAGCCTGATATCTACGACTATCACATCATCCGGCTTTGAAGCGGAAGGAAGCGCGTCATGCCGCCACTGCCAGAGATTGTAACGCTCACCCTCCCTAGCGGACGTTTTGCCTTTGTCTATGCCCGCGGCAGAGAGGAGGCAAAAGAGCATTTGGCCGGGCGCCGCGCATTGCTGACGCCTGATTATGCCCATGAACTGACGGAAATTCCCTTGACGCCGATGCAGGCCTCAATGGTGTATCCCGAGTTTTTTCACGGTCATCTGACGGCGAATACTGTCGCCTATATCATCAAGCCCGGCGCTTTCGGCCAAATCGACCCGGACCTTGAAGAGATTGCGACATGCCTGGGACTGGCCTTTCCCCTGGTGACGGCGGTGGTTGTCGAGGGTGACGATGGTTTCGCATTTCGTCTGCCAAAAGAAGAGGTTCTGGGCGAACACTTTGTCTTTCGGGCAGAGCGGGGTTTTATCGACGAACGCGACTGTATTTCCTTTCTGTTGGATCGCCCAATAAGCCTGTTCGAAGGGCCGCTGCTGCGGTTGGGCGACGTCGATATCCTGGGACAGCGACATCTCGCCGTGCTGTTTCACCATATTCTTGGCGACCATATTGGCCAGCTGCAATTGCTTCGTGCGCTGATGGCGTTTTGTGCGCCAGGCAAGGTTGCTCTTGATGAGAGCTTGCCGGACCTTACTTTCGTTCCTGAGACTTTGAAGCTGGAAAGACGTCACGGCGATGCTGTGGAGCAGAGCCTGGATTTCTGGGCAGGCTATGGTGAAAGGGCAACCGTTTCGAGCCTGAGTCACGATGGAGGCGGCGTCATCTGGCATCAGACAGAAATCCCTCTGCCTTGGACCCGCTATACTCGCCTGCAATGGGCTGCCATGCGGGCCTATCGCTCTGCGATTGGCCGGTTGAGCGGGACCACCGATCCCCTGGTGCTATGCCTGTTTTCGCTGCGTGAGAAGCAGCAGGGCCTGGGTTTCTACACGGTCGCCGCCCCAATCCTGTTCGAGGACGACCTTCTTGGCGTCGATGACATGCCGGAGGATTTCCACGACTGTATGGAGGCGTTCCGCAACCACAGCATCGTTGGTTCGGAAGAGATCCAGGCTGCCACTGGATGGGATGCGGGGCAGATTTCCTACCTGTTCAATTTTGTCACGATGCCGGAGGAAGACTTGCTCTGGATGAAGAGCACCCTGCTGGATGCGCCTTCCGAAAATCCCCGAACGGATCTCGATCTGACCTTTATCGTGGCGGGCGCGCAACTGCATTTGCATCTTGCCTCCAGGCTTGATGAGGAAAGGCTGGCACCGTTTCTGAACTGCTTTCTTGAAACGCTGAAGGATAACCTATGATACTGTTGCTGCCGGATTTTGTTGGATATCCTTTTTGCTATATGGGCCTGATGAAAGATCTCGGGGAGGCCGTGGTTGCCGTGGCCGAGGATTACAATGACTATTGGCCTTACGGCTCTCTTGAAGAGCTTGCGGCCAGTATCGTCAGCCGACACAGGGGGCAGCAGGTTACCAAAGTTGTTGGCTATTCCTTCGGTGCACATCTTGCGGCCCATGTGATTGCGGCAATCACGCGCCAAGGTGGAGGTTCTCCTCAACTCTTCATGATTGACCCGCCAGCACTCGAGGGACTTGCCGGCATCGACCGCGCCAAAATCCTCAAGCGCTTGCAACAAGACGAGTCCTATCAGTATATCTTTGATCTCGTTGATTGCGAGCTATCCAACCTTGACTGCATGGTCGAAAACATCTGGCTACTGACAAGCGCTCAAACATCCATGCCGCCATCGAAAGCGGCTAGAATTTTCATGCAGCAGGACAGGGAAACTCAAATTCCGCCTGAATCTCTTCACCGATATCTCGGAGAATTCACTAGGCTTTCCTATGTAAAGGAATGCAATCATCAAACCATACTCAAAGATGAACATGTGATTGAGCAATTGCTGGACCTTTTGAAAACATGACGGCGGTGGTGCAGCCTTCAGCGACAGTTCGTCATTTAGTCTTTGATAGGCCGTTAAGGCGACGCCACCGTTGAATGTAATCGATCGACGGGCGAGGTGAGAGAGGCTCTTCAGCGGCTGGATGAGGTCATCCATGACCGGCCGGGACTGGCTATCTTTCACTCCCATGGATGAGAGTGAAAGACGTGCTGTGCCGTCCATCTCTGGAAGCTTAAGCGCCTTTGCGACGACAAAATAGTTGGAGGTAAGGGCATAAGGCTCCGAAAACCCGATGACGGCTTTTCGCTTATCGGTGATCGACATGCCGGCCATGATTGCATCGACTTTGCCAACCGTCAGCGCGGGAATGATGCCATCGGCACCGTAAAGTTAACCGACACGGGTCAAAAATATTGCGCTCGGCTTTCGCTTATGCGGTTTGCAGGCATGCGATTTCGTTCCACATCTGCATGGCCTGGGTTCTCAGTTCGCGATGATTGTCTGATGAGATCTCGTGGCGTGGAATGTGAAAAAGGTTGGCGACAGGGTCATGAATTGAAACGAAACGCTGGAGATGTCGCGCTGATTTGAAGCCTTTCATGATCCGTTCTCGTCGCCGGGTCGGTTGATGGGAATTCTCCGCCCGATTGTTCAGTCCTTTGTGCAAGCGATGCTCGACGCCGGGCATGATGTCGCGCTTTGCCGCGCCATAGGATCGCAGCTTGTCGGTGATTGCCACGCGCGGCGAGTGCCCCTGTCCTTTCATAAGCTTTCGCATAAGACATTTGGCGGCCTTGGTATCGCGGCAGCTCTGCACCAGCACGTCGAGAACGAAGCCATCCTGATCGACGGCGCGCCACAGCCAGTGTTTCTTGCCGCCAATGGAGATGGCAACCTCATCAAGATGCCATTTGTCGCCAAGCCGACCGGTGGATCTTCTCCGGATGTCATTGGAGAAATGTCGGCCGAATTTCTCCACCCAGAAACGCACGGTCTGGTGCGAAACGATGATCCCTCGCGCCGCCAGCAGATCTTCGACCATGCGCAGACTGAGCGGAAAACGAAGATAGAGACACACGGCGTGGGCAATCACTTCAGCTGGAAACCGATGGCGACGATAAAGGCGTTCACGAGGGACTTGGGTCATACTGAAAGATCGCACAGGTCTATCGCCGACAGGTTAACCTTACGGTGCCGCACCGCCAGATAGCGACATTTTAAGGTAGTCAGGAAGCAGTAGGATTAAATCGTGTCGCATGGTATAAGAAGTCAGAAACGAAAGTGACCCCCAATGCGCACAACCCAATCCCTCAGCATCACCCTTCCAATTGAGATGGCCGAAATGGTCAAGGCCAAGGTCGCGTCCGGCGAATATGCTTCCGAAAGCGAGGTTATCCGCGACGGCCTGCGCACGCTCGCCGCACGCGATTCTGTGGTGGAACGCTGGCTCCGTGAGGAAGTGGCTCCCGCCTATGACGCCCATAAGGCCGATCCGACGCGGGCGGTGCCTCTCGCTGACGGCATGGCAAATGTTCGTGCGCACATCGCCAAGGCCAAAAGCCGTTCTTGATGAAGCACTATACAATCCGCCTGTCACTGGAAGCGCAAACCGATTTGGTGGAAATCCATGAATCCATCACGACGCGTTCCGGCTCCGCCGTCACCGCCGACCGCTACATTGAGCGCATCGACGGCTTCCTGTCATCATTCGACGTATTCCCCGAACGTGGCACGGTGCGTAACGAAATACGTCCCGGCCTGCGCATCGTCGGATTCGAGCTGAGCGTGAGCGTGGCGTTCGTGGTTGAGGACGACGACGTGGTCATCCTGCGCATCCTTGCAGGTGGCCGTGAACTCACAATGGACGAATAAGCTATTTAAGGGCATCGTAACGTTAACCGGATATCGTTGGCAAAATGTCTACCGAATTTCTCAGCCCAGAGCCGCACGGTTTGATGAGAGACGATGACGCCACGCGCTGCCAGCAGATCCTCGACCATCCGCAGGCTAAGCGGAAACCGGAAATAGAGCCAAACAGCATGGGCAATCACATCGGCTGGAAATCGGTGGCGACGATAAAGTGGATCACGGCTACATCTGGTCATGCAGCCAGATCCCACATTTTGATCGATGTCCGGTTAACGTTACGATGCCCCCACATTAGCTGATCCGCGCACCAACGCCATATCACTTCCTTTAGCTTTCCTGATTGTTCGGGCTGGCAGCGCTCAAGCCGCGAAGATGGAAGCGCGCAAGGGCGCGGTTCGCAATGTGCAGATCTGCCGGACAAGCTCGCGGCGAAGCCTCCCTTGCGCGCGCAACAGCGCAAGCGGCACGCCTTCCCCCCGAAGGGGGGATCGGCTCAATGAGCCGATCCATAGGCAAAGGGGTCATATTCATTGTTATGTGCATCTGTGCATAACAACGATTATGATCCGTGGGAGATTATGGCCACCTCGCGGTGAGATCGCCTGAGACTGCGCAGCCCGGGGTCAACCGAGCTGCGCATAATCACAGTGACTGCAGGAATGCCATCAACTGATCTGGCGGCCGGTAACGTTCGGCTGCGGCGCTGATTGGCTGAAGGCGGTTGAGAGCAGCCGTCTTCATTGCGAGATCCGCCTCCATGTAGATGTGGGTAGTGCTGGGATCCTCGTGCCCAAGCCAGAGCGCGATGACCGTAATGTTCACGCCCGACTGCAACAGATGCATTGCGGTCGTATGACGGAATGTATGGGGCGAGATCGTCTTTTTCGCGAGGCTTGGAACTTCATGACTGGCTGCAGCTACTGCCAGGCCAAGTCGATGAGTAACATTCGACCGCGAGATCTGCCCACCAGCCTTGCTAGGGAATAGATAAGCGTCTGGTGCCGTGTTCTCCAGGTGAGTGACCCATTGCCGAAGTGTTTTCGCTGTCTCCTTCCAGAGGGGAACGCTGCGACGCTTCCTTCCCTTCCCAAACAGATGGGCAACGGGCGATACCTCCAACACCACATCGCCGACGCGAAGACCGATGGCCTCGGAGACACGAGCGCCGGTATTGTAGAGGAGCGCGAACAGTGCCCTATCTCGTCGGCCCGCCCATGTTCGGGAGTCTGGCGCTCCGATGATGGCTTCCATCTCGGGCCTGGTCAGGTATCCGAGAACTGGCTTGTCATGCCGCTTCTGGGGGATTGCCAAACAACGCTCGATGACACCGATGGCCGTCAGATCTTCATGTGCGGCATATTTCAGGAAGGACCGGATCGCCGACAGTCGTGCATTTCTGCTCCGGGCGCTGTTACCCCTGTCTCGTTCGAGATGATCCAGAAACGCAAGGACGGTCTCGGCATTCAGATCGGCAAGGGAAAGATCGGTAGGCAATTTGCCGGTCGCCTTTTGCGCATAAGCAAGGAACAGCTTGAACGTGTCGCGATAGGCAGCGACCGTGCAGGTGCTGACGGCACGCTGTTGTCTCAGATGGTCGATGAAGAAGCTTTGAAGCAAGGTCGCGAACGAAGGCGAGAGGTTAGCCATGGTCGCCATCTCCTACCTTGTTGTTGAGCTTTTCGAAGCGGTCCCCAGCTAGAGCCATCAACTCCGGTACGGCCTCAATATACCAGTAGGTATCGCGTAAATTGACGTGTCCCACATACGTCGACAACATCAACATGGCGCCGTCGATATCTGTGCCGTGTGCCTGCCACTCCAGAAGACGTCGGCATATGAATGTGTGCCTCAGATCGTGAAGACGAACGGACGAATGTTCGCCCCGCGGAACAATTCCAAGCCTGAGCGTCAGTTGTTTCCATCCACGCAGCACCTCGCGATACGCGAGCGCTTCGCCCGTCAGTTCGTCCTTGAAGAAGGGTTCGGAAGCCCCGCATCGGAAAGCTCCCCGCTGTTCAGCGATGAACTCTCCCAATGCCGTGACGGATGATGGATGGAGGGCGACAAGGCGTTTGCGTCCGAACTTAGCAAACCGAACGGTAATCTGGGCCGTGTCGAGATCCACGTCACCCATCCGTAGTCCGAGCGCTTCCGATATCCGCAAACCGGTCGAAGCCAATAGCCCGATCAGTGGAGGCAGCATAAGTGGCCCGGCGGCCCGCACCCGCTGCACTTGACGCGCGTCGGCAACAAGAGACCGCAATTCTTGTGATGTGAAGATATGGGGAGCGAGCCGTCGCTTCGAACTGCCGAACGGGCTGGTTTCCGGGAAACACGTGCCCGGTTCGATTGTCGCGAGATAGCGCGCAAACGGCTGCAGAACATTGACCCGCTGCGCCCAGGTGAAGGGATCACTGTTCGCAGCTTGGCCTCTGGCCCAATCCAGAATGATTCTGGAATCCAGTGGGCCATTGTGTCCATTTGCATCCGCAAAGCGAGCAAATGATAGCATTTGGCTACCAGAGCGGTCGAGTTTGAAGCCGAGGTGACGCCGTTCGGCGAGATAACTTTCCACTCGGGTAAGCATCGTTGACTGCATCGTCATGCGATCTCTCCCGGCCAAGGCAATGCAACGGCGGAAAGCCGGACAGTGTCGACGCGGGCATAGCCGGCGGTCGTCACCACGCTACGATGGCGCATGACGTCGGCGATCTGTTTCAACGGGACACCATCATTGGCCAACACGCTTGCTATTGTGTGGCGAAGAATATGGACCCTGGTATGCTGCCATCCCAACCGTCGATAGGCAGCATGAAGCGCCTTTTGCACGACGCGCCTGCCAACCGGCCTGCCCACTGGCGCGACATGTCGGACGAATATCTCCCGCTGTTCGGTCGCGGGCCGTTCATTTATCAGATAGTCAGCGATCGCCTCTCCCGTCGATGTTGGCAATGGCATGATGTCACGGCGCCTGGTCTTGGTTGCCGGCACGTTGATGATGCCGTTTTCCCAATCGATATCATCAAGCGTCAACCGGACGACCTCCAGCGACCGCAGGCCCAGATCGGCGAGGCACCGGACAATTGCATATGCTCTTCTCTGGTTGCGGTCGGTCGTGACGAAGGACGCAAGTAGCTGCTGCAACTCGGAGGGTGTCAGCCCTTGCGGTAACTCGGCGGCTGGCCTGAATGTTGGCGTTGGTATCGCCCGCTCGAGGTGCCGGACGTGGTCGCCAATGATAGCGCGATATCTCAGATAGCAACGAACTGCTCCCGCGATGCTTCGGATCGTTGCGGGCTTACGCGGTTCGGCACCCATGACAAAGTTTCGCAGGCCGGTCGGTTTCAGCCAGGCGATTCCAGCTGCATTGCTGTATCCGTGCGCGTCGAGCAATCGGCGAATGATTGCGCAACGATGCCGCCTGGTATCTTTTGACAATCCCCAGACCTTGAGCATTTTTTCGTCGAAACGCGCGATTTCGCCATCCGTTTCACTCGGTTCTGTATTGCGGACGACTCCATTTGCCTTGAGAACACGCAGTAGATGATTGAGAGCGGCCCTCATCACGATAACACTGTGCGGTGTTTTATGGTCGCAAGAGCATGTGACCAGATGCTCCGTGATGAAGCGTCGTATGGAATTCTCGTCCATCCTCTCCGGCATGATGCTCTCCGCTGCCAGCCATTCTCCAAAGTGCAATGCGCTCGCGATGTATTTTCGCCGGCGTGTATCGTGATAACGACCTTGGGCGAGGTAGTTCGATAAAAGCCCGATGTGGGGCCAAAGGATATTGTCGGGATCTTCAGTTCTGAGCCGCAAATGTTTCGGTGTTGGCATGTCTGGTCTCCTTTTCGCTGAGGTTGTCCAGATGCCATGTTGTCGTGATGACTTTCTCCAGTTTCAAGAATCGAGGAATTTGCGCCTGTTTCCGCCGGCTCTCACTTCGCTTTTTTTTGCTCAGCCTGTGGCCTCTTGCAGTCTAAACTTAGTCTGAGGCGCCGCAATTGGCGACCTGCCGCGGGATCGATGTTGCTTATCGGTTAGAAGACAATCGCCGCTAACGGCATGTGTGGTGGCTATTTTCCAACTTCATTCACGTAGTATTCCGGCACGCCAGTCGGGGCGGGATTATGCGCAGCTCGGTTGACCCCGGGCTGCGCAGTCTCAGGCGATCTCACCGCGAGGAGGCCATAATCTCCCACGGATCATAATCATTGATGATGGCGTCCTCGTCGCCGTCATACTCGGCGGAAGGCATGACGCCGATCTCTCCGTCAATCTCGAAGAGGGTGACCGGGACCATCAGGGTCCGGGCAAGATCGAGTGCGTGGTTTTGTGCGAGGCTGAGATCCGACATGTGAGGCTCCATCCGTTGGCGGGGCCGATCCCGCTCGATGGCGCCCGTTTGGTCCGGGCCCGGCCGCGGTCACCTCGGCGGCGTAGCCGGAGAGGTCGCAGTAGCTGCGAACCCCTTGTGGGTTGACCGTCCAAGGACGGGACTGGATTAGGGATGCCAGACAAGAGAGCTGGGTTCGGCAACGCCATAGGTTGGAGCGGATTGGTATTGGATCTCGCCGCAAAACATTCTCCGGGTCAGCCAGACTGTAGATCCTGCTACGAAATGGAGATGTGGAGATGCTTCATGACAAGAGCGCAGCTGGCGACGCCACACTGGAAGTCGTGCATCCTGGACAGGCCCGATTACATGGCCTAAACGAGCATCTCTAGCCGCCAACGAGCCCTTGCGTCGTGTCGGGTTTTTGCATATATTCCGTGTCGGGTGTTTGCAGAAAGAAACGAACCATGTATCAGGCTAGGACATTGAAGCAGAAAATCCAGAACCGCGTCGCGCGAACGAAGAAAACTGATGTCTTTCTTCCGCGGGACTTTGCTGACCTGAGTGGTGAGGATCAGGTTCTGCGCGCGCTCAGGTCTCTGGTCCACGATGGGGCTCTGATGCGGTTGGGCTACGGTGTCTACGCCCGGGCGATGCGGTCGCGTTTATCGGGCCAGCTTATTGTCTCCAGTTCCAACGGCTTCCACAGTGCTGCACTTCAGGCACTGAACAAGCTTGGTGTGGCTTGGGAGCAGAGCGACAGCACGAAAGCTTATAATGAAGGCCGTTCCACTCAGATCCCGGTGAACCCGACGGTCAAAGTCAAGGCGCGTTTCAACCGACGGCTCTCCGATGGCCGCGCGGAGCTCCGCGTTGAACGGTAATCCGGACCGCAAAACGCTTCTGGAGGTACAGGAGTTCTTTGGTCTGCCTTCGCCTGCTTTGGTGGAAAAGGACTGGTTCGTCGTCCGCGCCCTGGCTGCCATCCATGATGTGGAGGTCGATGGATTGACCCTGGCGTTCGGCGGGGGAACGGCGCTTGGACGCGCGTATCGTTTGCTCGAACGCATGTCAGAAGACATTGACCTGCGCATCGTCGGCAAGGACAATCCGTCTCGCGGCGAGCTTAAACGCCTGCGAGCCACTGTGAACGAGCGGCTTGAGGCAGCGGGTTTTGCGGTCGAAGGCAACTATGTTGTCAAGCAAAGCGATCGCTACGTTCGATATGATCTGCCCTATGAACCCATCGCTAAGGGTGAGGGCGTTTTGCGACCGGAGATCAAGATCGAAATCGCCGCATTCCCGATTTGCACGGCGCCGGAAAATCGCTCTGTTGCATCCTTTGTTGCTGAGGCCACCGGCGCGTCTGCCGAGGCCACGGATGTCGCGTGCGTGAGACTGGTTGAAACCGCGGCTGACAAGTTCGTTGGTCTCGGACGTCGGGCTGGATTTGCGTTTGCCGATCTTGGGCCCCTCGATCACACGCTTGTTCGTCACGTCTACGACCTATCGCGTATGGATGGCCACTACGATGCGGATGAGGCGGCCGCAATCGCGTTGGAAACGATGAAGGCTGAAGCCAAGAGCCGTGCCGACGATTATCCTGCCTATAAGGCGGACCCGAGGGCGGAAACGCTCCGCGCGTACGAGACGATGTCCAAACACGGAGAGTTCGCAGCGGGTTATGCGAAGCTGCTCGGCGACATGGTCTATGGTGAAAAGCCCGGGTTTGAAGCCGCGTTCGGAAAGGTTCAACATTTCGTCGAACGGATCCGCAGCGCCTAGAATTCGAGCGACGCACCTGCTCTACGATTATGAGGAACGTGTCTAGAGGCTCTAGCCGAGAGGCATCCTAACTCTGCCCATCCGCCCCCTTTAACGAAATTGAACCGCCGACCCGGTTATTGGAGGAAGGGTTGTAAAAGGCAATTCTGTACCGCGACATACTCAGGTACTCGCCGCTGGCCAGTCGTTTGCCGGCTCCTCAATCGCACCTTCCGACACATCCTCTGCAGGATCGGGATCACGTTCATTCGCAATCCGCAAACGCTCGATTTCCTCGATCGTGGCTTTAAAGACATCGGCTTGCTTGGCTCCGGAAACGACCGCTTGATCGACTAGGTTCGCCAAACCGCTTCTAAATTCGTCGCGCCAGTCATTGCTCATTTCGCTTCCTCCGTTTGATCTGTTTGTCGGATAGATCAATCCACAAGCGCGTGCGACACTCAGGGACTACTTTGATGGAGGGAACTGCTACCTCGCCTGCGATGAGAAGTTTGATACGGCCCAATGATTTTTCAGCATCTGGACCGAATGCTGTCCCGGCGACATGTGAGTTCGAGCGGCACTGTAAACTTACCGCCTTGAACGCAACATCTGGGCATGAGGAATTAGTTCATGCGGCGTGAAGGCGCGCGATTTGGTGCCATGATTGCATGGTTTCGGTTCGCAGTTCGCGATGGTGGACGGATGGAATATCGTGGCGGGGAATGTGAAAAAGGTTGGTGATCGGGTCATGGATGGAAACGAAACGCTGAAGATGTCGTGTTGACTTGAAGCGCTTCATGATCCTCTCCCGTCGTCGGACGGGCTGATGCGAGTTTTCTGCCCGATTGTTCAATCCTTTGTGAGAACGATGCTCAAAGCCGGGCATGACCTCCCGCTTTGCTGCACCATAGGATCGTAGTTTGTCGGTAATCATCACACGCGGGGCGCGGCCTTGGGCTTTCAGGAGCTTGCGCATCAAACGTTTTACCGCCTTGGCATTGCGGCGGCTTTGCACCAGCACGTCGAGAACAAAGCCGTCCTGGTCAAGGGCGCGCCAAAGCCAGTGTTTACTTCCACCGATGGTGATGACAACCTCATCGAGATGCCATTTGTCCCCGAGCCTGCCGGCAGATCGCTTCCGGATATCATTGGCAAAGTGTCAGCCGAATTTCTCAGCCCAGAGCCGCACGGTTTGATGAGAGACGATGATGCCACGCGCTGCCAGCAGATCCTCGACCATCCGCAGGCTAAGCGGAAACCGGAAATACAGCCAAACTGCATGGGCAATCACCTCGCCGGGAAATCGGTGGCGACGATAAAGGGGATCACGGCTGGATCTGGTCATGTAGCCAGATCCCATATTTTGATCGATGTCCGGTTAACGTTACGATGCCGACGACCGCGTTGCCGATTTCAGTAGCGCCGATTTTGCTGTCACTAAGCGCCGGAAGATCGCAGAATTTGGTCTGGCGAGTTGCCACAGGATCACGCAATCGAGAACCATCTAAAATATCGAAAAATGATAAAAATATCATAATTTAAGTCAGAAATTTCTGTATATTGATATTAATAATGATATAGATACCCCTTATCTGTTTGGGAGGACGGAGAATATGGGAGATGTAGTAACTACAAAAATATCGGGGGCACCTTTGGTCCCTGGTTATGAAGATCGGATGGTCGCGATTTTCGCATTGGCGGGCGGAGTTGCAGCACTCGATGCTCAAGCGGTCTATTACCTGATGCCGCGCATCGTTGCTGACCTTGGCCTGACGGATGCTCAGGTGGGAATTCTAGGCTCTGCCGTCCTGGTCGGCTGGTCGGTCGCCGCCTTTGCCTTCGGGCAGATCTCAGATCGGTTGGGGCGGCGCAAGCCTTTCCTTGTGCTCGCATTCCTAGCAATGGCCGCACTTTCTGGCTTAAGCGCCATTGTTGCGACCTTTGTTGGGTTGGTTGTGGCCCGCGTCCTGATGGGTCTTGCAGAAGGACCTGTCATCCCGGTGAAGCAGGCCATCGTCATGGCAGAATCGACGCCGTCGCGGCGCGGGTTGAACATGGGAATCGTGCAGAACTTCGGCGCACAACTGCTCGGAACCTTAATCGGCCCGATTGCCGTGGTCTCGATCGCAGACGCCTATGGCTGGCGCAACGCATTTCTGCTGTCGGCTCTGCCCAGTATTTTGGTCGTTTGGCTGATCTTGCGGTATATCCGCGAGCCCGCAACAGAAGCTACGAGCAATGCCTTTGTCGCCCCAAGATCGTCGCTCATGTCGATCCTCATGCGCCGGAACGTGTTTCTTTGCGCTTTGATCGGGATTGCTAACATCGCTTGGTTCTTTGTCCTTCTGACATTCCTGCCTTTGATCCTGACTCGGCAGGCCGGACTTTCATCCCAATCCATGAGCTATGTGATGGCGATGATCGGGGCTGCGGGCGCGGTCTCAGCGCTTTTGGTGCCGGGGCTGTCCGACCGGATTGGGCGTAAGACGGCTATCGCAATATTTTCCGCTGTCGGTGTGGTGGCGCCTCTCGGTGCGATACTTTTGGGGGGTAATCCGTGGTTGGTCGGCTTAGCGCTTTTTTGCGGCTGCATGCTGCTTGGAACCATGCCGCTATTTATGGCAACAGTCCCCCAAGAGAGCGTGTTGCCCGCAGACAGAGCCACTGCAACTGGTCTCGTCCTCGGTATCGGTCAGCTTCTGGGAGGCACGATCGGTCCGATCGTCGGAGGTCAACTGTCTGCAAACTTTGGTCCGATGGCACCAATGTGGTTGGCCGGCGGTTTGGCGGCTTTGGCAGGCCTGCTTGCGCTGTTTCTGGTTCCGCAGAAACTGACGTGAATTCTGATGGAGCTGCACTGGATGTATTCAGAAGAAAAGGCGGCCATTGGATCATCAACGTGTTCACCAACGATCAGCTGATTGCCGTTCGCCGCTGAGGAGACGAGGCCCAACGCGAAGTCAGGTGCCGGTGATTATTGCCAAAAGGAAGGATGATTATGAGTATTGAAAACGGCGGCAGCCTGGTCGTGCGGACGCTGAAGGCTGCGGGGGCCAAGCAGGCGTTTGGTCTTCATGGCGCGCATATTGATGCAATCTTCCAGGCGGCGCTTGACCTGGATTTTCCGATCATCGACACGCGGCATGAGGTTTCGGCCGGTCACGCAGCTGAGGGATATGCCCGCGTCTCAGGCCAGTTTGGGGTGGCTTTGGTAACAGCTGGTGGCGGCTTTACCAATGTCGTCACCTCGCTGGCAAATGCTTGGCTTGATCGTACTCCGGTGGTGGTGATCACGGGTTCAGGCCCATTACGGGATGATGAAACCAATACGCTTCAAGCGGGCATCGATCAGGTCGCGATGGCGGTGCCTGTGACGAAGTGGGCGCATCGTGTGGTCTCAACCGATCACATCCCGCGCCTTCTGGAACAAGCGATCCGCATAGCGACAGCCGCCCCGCAGGGGCCGGTTTTGCTCGACATGCCCTGGGATATCCTGACCGGCCCTGCCGGGGTGGCGGCAGCCGAGAGAGTTCAGAGTTTTGCAGAACCTGTGGCCGCGAGCGGAATCGACCAAGCGCTTGATCTATTAGCGCGTGCGGAGCGGCCCGTCATTGTGGCAGGCGGAGAAATCACGCGCGGGCATGGAGCCGAGGCACTCGCACGGTTCTGCGGGGAAACGGGCATTCCGGCCGTGGCGGACTTTGAAGGATTGACATCTCTATCGGATCTGCCCGAAGGCACGGGTTGTGGGCTTGTCCAAGGTCTTTTCGGCCTTGGAGCTAATGCCCCTGATGTGGTCATCATGGCGGGGATGCGGTTCGGCCTGACCACGGCGCATGGTTCCGGCATTCTGATCCCGCATTCAGCAAAGATCATCCAGATCGATCCTGATCCCCGTGAATTTGGCCGGCTTCAGCCCATTGAGATGGGGCTGAATGGCGGCGTGGCAGCAACAGTAGGCGCTATGGCGAATGCCGCCGCGGTGCGCGGTGGCGATAAGGTCCGGTTGGAGGGTTGGCGTAAGCATCTCTCCGGTCATGTCTCTGCGCGCTTCGATCAACTGGTCAAGGATTGCAGCTCTGCTCCTTCGGAGCGGCTTCATCCCTTCGTCGCATCACGTCTGGTGTGTGAGATCGCGGCCCCTGGCAACGTGGTGGTTGCCGATGGCGCCCTCACATATTTGTGGCTCAGCGAAACCATCGCCCGGTCTCGACCTCGCAGCTTTCTGTGCCACGGCTACCTCGGTGCCATGGGGGTCGGATTTGGCACCGCGCTCGGTGCGCAGAAGGCCGCAGGCGACGAGGGGCGGCGCGCAATTCTCATCACGGGCGACGGGGCGGTAGGATACGCACTGGGCGAATTCGACACAGCCCTGCGAAACGACTTGCCGCTGATCGTCGTGGTGATGAATAACTACAGCTGGGGTGCAACACAGCATTTCCAAAAACTGGCTGTCGGCCCGAATCGGGTGACAAAAACAATGCTTCCGAATGGCCGATATCACGAGGTTGCGGAAGCGATGAACTGCTCAGGTTATCTGGCGACAGACGAAAGCAGCCTGCGCGATGCGCTGACGCAGGCTTTGGCCGGGAACCGTCCAGCATGCATCAACGTGCAGGTGGATCTGGACCCGATCCCGCCGGAAGAGCGAATCATTATGGGCGGCATGCCGTTCGACAAAGATTTTCAGTGAGGAGATGACGGAATGACAATTTTAGCCGGGAAGGTTGTTGTGGTTACGGGTGGGGCCAGCGGCATTGGTCGCTCAATCGCAGTCCGTGCAGCGCAACTGGGCGCGAGTGCCGTTGTGATCGGCGATTTGGACGAGGCACCTAAGGAGGGCGGAGAAACCACCGCTCTGATCGTTGAAAAACATGGGGCATCGGCGCGCTTCTTGAAATGTGACGTGCGTTCCCATGACGATCTGGCCGCACTCATTGCGGTGGCCGATCAGTTTGGCGGTGTGGATGTCATGGTCTGCAATGCCGGGGTGGCGCTTGCCAGCGACGGGCCTGAAATCACCGATGGCGATTTCGACAAGCTCGTTTCGATCAACCTGCATGGTGCACTCAAATCGGCCCAGCACGCAGGCGCGGCAATGAAGGCCCGTGCCACCGGTGGAAGCATCGTTGTCATCTCGAGCATGGGGGGACTGCGCGGCTCTGGTTTCAACCTTGTCTACACCATGACCAAAGGCGGCGTGAACATGATGACAGCATCCCTTGCTGATGCCTTTGGTCCGGAGGGTATTCGGGTCAATGCTGTCTGCCCTGGCCTCATCAACACCCGACTGATCGAATCTTCTCCCGGGGTCGCCGCCGCTGCTGAGGGGTTGCGCCAGCGGATGCCGCTGCGTCGATTGGGCGAGCCGGACGAAATTGGTGATGTCGTTGCCTGGCTGGGTTCGGATCTATCGTCCTTCGTAACCGGGGCTGTGATCCCGGTCGATGGCGGGCAGACAGCAGTCATTTAAGGGGAATATCGGTAATGAACAATTTGAGCGCCGCTGATAATCTTGCAGCTCCCCAATCGCACCATGCAGACGTGAATGGCATAAGGTTGCACTATATCGAACTCGGTGAAGGGCCAGCCGTAATCTTCTGCCATGGCTTCCCTGAAACCTGGCGCAGCTGGTGCCATCAGATCTCCGCACTGGCCATGGCGGGATACCGGGCAATCGCACTGGACATGCGTGGACATGGTGGCTCGGACTGCCCGGATGATTTGGCAGACTACAGCGTCATTCACACGGTTGGCGACGTGATCGGGCTGATGGATGTGCTGCAAATCCCCAAGGCCGTTATCGTCGGCCATGACGCGGGCACGACAACTGCTTACAATGCAGCTCTCATGCGCCCCGACAGGTTTTACGGCGTCATGGCGCTTTCCATTCCCTTTATGCCGCGTCCGCAGCGCAACATGATGAATGCGATGATCGCCGCCGCGCCACCTGGCTTCTACATGCGCTATTTCCAGTCTCCGGCTGCACCGGAAAAGGAATTGGACGCCGATCCCCGCGAAACTTTGCGGCGTATCTACTTCCACAACAGCGGTGACAATCCCGCCGGACCTTCTGGAATGGAGACCGACGCATCCGGCCATCTCCTGCCTTCCCTTGCCACTCCAGACGGTGAAATGACATTTCTTCCCGATGACGAGCTGGACCAAGCCGCGAATGATTATCGTCGAACCGGCTTTCGCGGTGGCTTGAACGGTTATCGGGTCTTCGATCTGAACTGGAAGTTAACCGCGCCGTGGAGCGATATGGCGTTGACGGTACCCGCGACCTTCATCGGGGGAGATCGCGACATTGTGATGCACTTTCCGGGCTTCCGGCAGGCGGCCGAAGCGATGCCGCAGGCAGAATTTGTCAAAACAGCCGGGCACTGGATCCAGAAAGAGGCTCCGGCAGCGGTGAATGCGCATCTGCTGAGGTTCTTGCGACAGGTGTTGCCAGCGGGTTGACTGTTCATATCGCATCAAACAGTGCGCGGCTGCCTGCACGCAGCCGCAAGTGAAAAGAGCCGCAGCTTCATCATCAGCGGCCAAGGAGGAGGCGAAATGAAGAAGGAAATCAGGACCGGCACCTTTGCGCCAGTATCTACGGGGAATGAACATGCGGCTTGATGGGAAAAACGCAATCATCGTTGGTGCTGGATCTGGCATAGGGGCTGCGACCGCGCAGCTTTTTGCGGAGCTTGGTGCGCGATTGGTGCTGATGGGGCCGGAAGCCGCTCCGCTAGCGGCGGTGGCGCGCCATGCTAAAGCAGAGATGTTCGTCGGCGACGCGTCGCGGCGGGATGATATGGCAGGTGCGGTGGCACTGATCAACAAATGCTATGGTGCGGTTGATCTTCTCGTGAATTGTGCGGGCGGCGGCGGGAATGCCCCGCTCGGTGACCTGACAGACGAGCAATGGTCCAAAGCGCTTTCAACCAATCTGGAGACAGCGCGTATCTCTGCCGCAATGGCTCTGCCCGATTTGACGAAAACGCGCGGCGCAATCGTCTTCGTTGCCTCGCTGGCGGGGCTCCGGGCGGTGCCGGGTGCCACTGGCTATGTCGCCGCCAAGCATGCGGTGGTTGGCCTGATGAAGGCGATCGCCGCTGATTACGGTCCGTCTGGCATCCGTGTCAATGCGGTCTGCCCGGGGTTGGTCAGGACGGCGATGGCCGATGCGATCATGGATCACTTTGGCGGCGAAAACGGGATGGAGCGAGAGGCGATGTATGCGCGGGCGACGCGCGGATATCCGTTGCGCCGGCCCGGTGAGCCCGAGGAAGTTGCGCGCGCCATCGCCTTTCTCGCCAGCGACTGGGCCTCTTTCATTACGGGGCAATGCCTGGTGGCGGATGGCGGCGGCTCAGTCGTCGATGTTTTTTGAGAAACGGTGCCTGTGCCTCCAGTGATGGGGGGCGGCAGCGATGGAGGAATGAGAATGTTTGCCAAGAATGTTGTTCACACGGGCTATTTGGTCAGTGATATCGAGCAATCCTTACGTTTCTACGAGAAATTCGGCTTTAGCGTGTATGTCCGCATGCCGATGGGCGACGCCGAGCAGAACAAGATTGGCGAGGTCGTCTTCCTGTCACTGCCGGGGGACGGGCCGCGGCTGGAATTGCAACAACTTTTCGCCGAACCGAGACCGGATGCGGGCAATGCGCGCGGCCATATCGGCATCACCATTGTCGACATGGACCTGGCGCTACAATCTCTGGCGAGTAGCGACCTATCCCCTGAAATTCCCCCTTTCCGACCTGTAAAGGGCGGCGCGACTATCTGTTTTTTCCGGGACCCCGACGGCCATCTCGTCGAGCTACTTGCCGGGCTTGATCTGTGAGACGTTGTTGCGCGGATCGCCGTTGATCTGATATCAGGCGGCGTCTGTGCGGAGATTAGAAAACGGGCTCTGTTGCAAAGATTTCAAATAGCAACGAAATTCCCCAACCTACTTCGTCAAGCGGTCTGACTTTCGAGATTCTGGGCGAGCGTGCCACGGCTTGCCGTGATCAGCCTCAACGACGTTGTTCAGATATTTGACCTGCCGGTGCACGAACTCTCCGGGGCATTTGCCTTCAGCCTTCAGTTGTGAAAGCGCGATACCGTAGGTCGGTGCCTTGTCGGTGTTGATGACGGTTGGCTTCTCCCAAGGCAGCGTCGCCTTGCGTTTTGTTCGATAGAGCGGTGGGCATGAACATTTCTTCGTCTACCTTCGCCTCCCATCGTTACAAACGTCACCGCTTTCCAGCCGAGATTATCGCTCACGCGGTTTGGCTGTACTACCGGTTTCCATTGAGCATGCGGCATGTCGAGGATTTGCTGGCCGAACGCGGTATTGACGTTTCGTTCCAGACGGTATCGGAATGGGCCGCCAAATTTGGCTCCGAGTTTGCTGCGTCGCTTCGCCGGCGCTCAAAGGGCGGCTTTGCCGATAAATGGCACCTCGATGAGATGGTGGTAACCATCAAAGGCCGGAAATATTGGCTCTGGCGTGCCGTCGATGCTGAAGGCTATGTGCTTGAAGCCCTTTTGCAAAGCCGTCGCAACAAAAAGGCAGCACTGAAATTGATGCGCAAGTTGCTCAAAGGCCTGCGCCTCACGCCCCTTGTGATGGTGACCGACAAACTCCGGTCCTACGATGCCGCCAAACGCGATATCATACCCGGCGTTGAGCATCGTTCGCATAAGGGGCTGAACAATCGGGCCGAAAATTCCCATGTACCCATAAGGCGGAGAGAACGGATCATGATGCGGTTCAAGTCTGCCGCGCAATGCCAACGTTTCATTTCAACCCACGGACCGATTTCCAATCTCTTTCTGGTTCACCGCAAACATCAAACTGCCGCCGATCACCGAACGCTTCGCACCGAGGCTACGGCCGTCTGGCGTGAAATCACGCTGCCACACGCCACATAAAATCGACCGCCGCTGCCATCTGACGTCCTGTTCAAGTTAAGGCGACGCTGCCGCGCGAAGCATTTTAATGCTGAAGTACATGCTAGACACTAACATCTGCATTTTCACGATTAAAAATCGACCACAGCAGGTGCGCGACGCGTTCAATCGTTTCCATGATCAATTGTGCATCAGCTCGGTCAGTTTGATGGAACTGATTTACGGAGCGGAAAAGTCAGCCAGTCCTGAAAAGAACCTTCCCGTTGTGGAGGGCTTCGCAGCGCGCCGTGAAGTGTTATCGTACGATGAACCGGCAGCAAGCCATACGGGTCAATTGAGAGCCGAACTGGCGCGCAGTGGAACTCCAATCGGTCCATATGATCAATTGATTGCGGGACACGCTCGCTCGCGGGGGTTGATTGTGGTTACGAATAATCGCAGAGAATTCGATCGCGTTCCCGGGTTACGGGTGGAAGACTGGATAGGCTAGTGTCAAACGTTTCACCATAGCCATCAATAGCATCGGATAACGTCTTTCCGTCTGCACCTACTGCCGGGTCGCAGGTTCGCATAAGTTCAAGGCGGTCGGAAGAAGACTGGCAGGTGAACGGACTTAATTTCTGTTCAAAACAGGTGCCGGCGCTTTACATCCCTTCAAGAGCCGCGAATCTGATCGTCAAATCGCACGCGTCAGTTGACATTCGCTTGAAAACAGCTGGCTGTCGATGAAATCGACGACGCCCGGACCTTCGGTGAAAGATGCCGGCTCGATGGCCAGATCAGGTTGAACTGGCCGGGCAGGCCGAGGTGATCGACAAGCAGCGGCCGCACCCGGCTATATGTCGGTGCTCTCGGCGGCCCAGGTCGCACCGGTGATTGCCATGGTGCTGAGCAGGATTGCCGGTCGTTACGCGGCACTTCTCGGCCTCGAGGTCAGCCCGCTACCCGGGAGTCTGACCTTTCTGCCGGTGAAAATGGTCTGGGCAAACCACGCCGACAGCGATCCGGCTAATGGCTGGCTGAGACAGCAAATCCGCGATAGCATTGCGTGCAGCCCGGTCGGTGGCCAGGAGTCGCATGTTTCGAGGAAGATCAAAGATGAATGCGTTGTTTCCGGGCATTCGTGAAACTCCCGAGTCAGTTAACCGCGAAGATACCGTCGCTTTTGGCACCGCGCGCCAAAACACAGGGTGGTTGGAGCGACGACTTAGACGGCGTAACTGCACGCCTTGATGCAATTTGAAACGTCGACTCAGTTGCGCGGCGTGTAGCAAACAACTGGATTGCTGAAGAAGGCGGAATGGATTCGCTTTCACTCAGGCGATTGTTATCTCTGGAAGTGCTCATCAGGCCCTCGAGATAAGGTTGCTCAGCGCGTATCGGTTCAGCAGCACCGCTGCCTGACTCCACCCACGAATCTCGCCAATGCTTGTGGTACCAAGAAAAAAATCCTGGTCGTGGAGCTGTAAGGCGGCGATCTCGATATCTTGACCACCGCCGTTGCCATTGTCTGATCCTTAAATCAGAATTCCGTCCATCCCTGCTTGAGCGCGGTATTTCCCTGTGACGCCGGACGGCCTGCCGTGACGCTGCGTCGCGGTGCAGCCATCGCTGCCGCAGTCTGACGCAGTGCGACGACCGGAGAAACGTTCGTGTTACCCAACTGGAAGTGGCTGACCAGATCACGCAACTTGGTGGCTTCGTTGGCGAGACCGTCCGAAGCCGCAGTCGATTCTTCGACCATAGCGGCATTCTGCTGTGTGCTCTGGTCCATCGAATTGACCGCCGTGTTGATTTCGGCGAGACCCGTTGCTTGTTCCTTGGCCGACGTGGCAATTGAATCCATATGGCCGTTGATCTCGCTGATCTGGCTGCCAATGGTTTTCAGTGCCATACCTGTCTCACGCACCAGGCGGACGCCACTTTCCACTTCAGTGTTGGAGTTCTGGATCAGCCCCTTGATCTCCTTGGCCGCTTTGGCGGAACGCTGGGCCAGTTCACGCACTTCCTGGGCGACGACTGCAAAGCCACGCCCGGCTTCGCCGGCACGGGCGGCTTCGACACCGGCGTTCAATGCCAGTAGATTGGTCTGGAAGGCGATCTCGTCGATGACGCCGATGATGCTGGAAATCTGCTGGGAGGATGTTTCGATGCGGCCCATAGCGTCTTCGGCATAGCTCACCACCTCTGCCGACTTGACCGCACTCTGATTGGCCTGGGCGGCGGCTATGCGCGCCTCGCCTGTTCGTTTGGAAGAATTAGCGACATTTGCAGTTATCTGGTCGAGCGCCGCGGCGGTCTCCTCAAGGGAAGCAGCCTGCTGTTCGGTCCGCCGAGAGAGATCGTTGGCGCCCGAGGAGATTTCCTTCGTGCCGTTGTCCATCGACGCAATGCTTTCCGACATCGCCAGCAACGTTTCGCCAAGCTGGCTGACCGAGCTGTTAAAATCGAGACGCAGTCCTTCGAAGCCGGGCGAGAACGCCTCAGTCAATTGAAAGGCGAGATCGCCAGAGGCGAGCCGCTTGAGGCCGGCTGCAAGCGCGGAGGCAGCGAGATTAAGACGTTCGTCGGCTTCGGCTTCGGCGCGCTTTTGGTCGGCGGTTCTATTAACCTCCGCTTGCAGGCGATTGGCTTCTGCGTCCCGCTGGAGACGGGCGTTGTCAATCGCCGCCTGGCGGAAGGTTTCGACGGCGCTTGCCATGGCACCGATTTCATCGGCACGCCCGGCAAAGGGAATTTCGATGGTGACATCCCCCTCCGCGAGCTTGCTCATTGCACCAGTAATGGTACCAATCGGATTGGCGACTGCCCTGAGGATGAATAGAATGCTGGCACAGATCACCAGTCCCACCAGGCAGGTCGTCACCAGTGTGGTTAGTGTGTCCCTGGCATAGCCTTCATCGGCAACACCGGTGGCTTCGATCGCCTCTTCGACATTACCGGCGACGAGCGACTGAATATCGGCATTCAGATCGTTGGCGATCGGCGCCAGCTTGTGGATGAAGATATCGGCGGCCTCGTCGGTTTTGTGTTGCCGCGACAGATCGAACAATGCCGGAAGGGCATCTAAATAGTGTTTTGACTTCGCCTCAATGGTTTCCAAGGCTACGCGCTCGGAGTCCTTGTCTATGGACGCCTTATAGGCCGCGACGGCCTTGTTGAATTCTACCTCGGTCGCAACAATTGCCACGTCCAGCTTCGCCATGTCGGCAACGTCAGTCGCGATAATGTGCTTGGCCACCGCAAGCCGGAGTGACATGAAGGTATGATCCAGTTGTCCGGAGGCAACGATTGCGGGGATCGCATTGCTGCCGAGGTTTTGGCCGGTTTCGTGAAGGCTGGCACTGCCGGCATGCGAAAGATAGGCGAAAATACCGAACAGGATGCTGATCAGCGTTAGGACGCCGATCAGAGAAGATTTTATCGAGGGACGTGGCATACAATTGCTCCAATGGGCTAGGCATCGAAGCAAAAAAACGTGCTTTGCTTAAATGGGTGAAATATTTATTCAAGAATAATCGGAATAAATAAATTATTTCATTCTAATGGAGTTGAAAATCAGAATGATCCTAAAAAAGATATTTTAGCTGCTCGCGGGGCATCGTAACGTTAACCGGACATCGATCAAAATGTGGGATCTGGCTGCATGACCAGATCCAGCCGTGATCCCCTTTATCGTCGCCACCGATTTCCAGCGGAAGTGATTGCCCATGCAGTTTGGCTGTATTTCCGGTTTCCGCTTAGCCTGCGTATGGTCGAGGATCTGCTGGCAGTGCGTGGCATCATCGTCTCTCATCAAACCGTGCGGCTCTGGGCGGAGAAATTCGGCCGGCATTTCGCCAATGACATCCGGAGGCGCTCAGCCAGCAGGCTCGGTGACAAATGGCACTTCGACGAGGTTGTCATCACGATCGCCGGCAAGAAACATTGGCTCTGACGCGCCATCGATCAGGGCGGTTTTGTTCTCGACGTGCTGGTGCAAAGCCGCCGCGATGCCAAGGCGGCAAAGCGTTTGATGCGAAAGCTTCTGAAAGGGCAATGCCGTGCGCCGCGTGTGATAATCACCGACAAGCTTTGATCCTACGGTGCTGCGAAGCGCGATATCATGCCCGGCATCGAACATCGCTCGCACAAGGGCCTGAACAATCGGGCCGAGAATTCTCATCAGCCTGTCCGACGGCGTGAAAGGATTATGAGGCGCTTCAAGTCAGCGAGGCACCTTCAACGGTTCGTTTCCATCCACGATCCGATTGCCAACCTCTTTCACATTCCCCGCCACGACATTCCATCCACCCATCATCGCGAATTGCGAAAAACAGCCATGCAAACATGGTACCAAATCGCTGGCATTCAAGCCGCCTAAACCAGAACCTCAACCCCAGATCATGACTGCGAAGCGCTAAGTTTATATTGCCGCCGTGTGTCCTAAGCTCAAAAAAGTCTGGGATGATAACTGGCAGATCTACGGGATTCGTAAGCTCTGGCGACAAATGAAGCGTGAGGGCTCGGATGTTGTCCGATGCACAATCGCACCGTTCGGTCGGGTCAGCTTGAAATGTTCGGCGGTTATACCGATACACGCCAGACGATTGTCGTGAAGTCAACCGCTACTGATCACTCCTGGCGAATGTTTCAAAGAAGGCTTTCGACTTTCCATCCGGTGCCTTGCCGACGCCCCAACGTATCAAGGTGGATGCATCTTTTGCAAAACACCAGTATTGTCCGATAATCACATCGCCATCCAGCAGTTCCAGGACCTGAAATTCCGTTGCCGATAGCTGGCGTATCCGTACCTCGTTGAAGCGCGCATTACCAAACACCGGGCCAGTCACGTCATCTAGCGTGGTATCAAACTGGTTGATGTAAAGCTTGTCCTCATTGGTGTTATTCACGCCCTTGTAGGCGAGGAAATTCGGCGCGAAACGCATGTTCAACGTCAGTTTGAAACCTTTGGGAAACAGGCCATTGCTCCAGTAGCTGCTCGCGTGAACGGAGTGATAGGCGCCGCTGAGATGTCTGTTATCCCATTCCCCGAATGTTTCCTCCGGCAAGGGTGCGCCTGAGGCCAAACGTTCGATAAGAAAGTCGCTATGATTCATTGTTTTGATCCAGTTGTGGTTATGATCGGGCCGCCGTTCTCAACGTCAGCCGTTGCGCGCACCTCTGTTGCGCAAGGTCGGGTCAAGCTGATCGCGCAGCCAGTCACCCATGATTGACACGCTGAGTGCGAGGCAGACAATGATCCCTCCGGGAAACATGGTCAGCCACCAGGCGGTGGTCAACCGATCGCGACCATTGCTCATGATCTCGCCTAGGCTGGTCATGGGTGGCTGAACTCCCAGACCCAGAAAGCTCAGGCCAGTTTCCAAAAGCACTGTGAGCGGCAGATTGATGGTGAACTGCACCAAAATCACATTAAAGATATTGGGCAGGATATGGCGCAGGTAGATGCGGGCGGTGGAGGCCCCCATGACGCGTTCAGCGGTGATATATCCGCGCTCACGGACAGAAAGCGTCGCGGCCCGCACAAGCCGGGCATAGGTTTCCCACCCGCCAAAGCCGATCATGATGATCAGCAGCGTCAGGCTGCTCTTGAAGATGGCCAGCACAAACAAGGCAATAATGATGATCGGGATGGATGCCTGAACATCGACAGCCATCATGATGATGCTTTCAAGCCGTCCCCGCCGCCCACCGGCCACAAGGCCAAGGAATGAGCCGAGCACAGCCCCGATCAGCGTGCCGGTCACGGCCACAAGCAAAGTGACTTGAGAACCCATGGCAAGCCTTGCGACCAGATCGCGCCCGCGATCATCCGTGCCAAGCAGATGCTTGGGATCACCACCCAGAAAGCTTGGCGGCTTCAGGCGCTCCAGAAGAGAGGTTTGACGAAAATCAAAATGGCTGAGAAGCGGCCCGAACAGGGCAAACAACACGAACAACCCGGTGAAAATTGCGCTGATCCGGACAGCCCAGGGCATGGCGGACCAGATGGCGCCAATCCGTCTCATGGCGAACTCCTGCGGATTCTCGGATCAAGGACTGTGTAAAGGATATCGACCAACAGATTGGCAATGGTCATGGACAGCCCCACCATCAGCACGAGGAACTGCACCACGGCAATATCGCGGGTGGCGACAGAGCGCACCAGCAATTGGCCGACGCCGGGCCAGGCGAAAACCTGTTCGGTCACCACCGCTCCGGCAACAATACCTCCAAGACTGAAACCCAGCATGGTCACCACCGGAATGGCGGCGTTCGGCACGGCATGGCGCAAGAGCCGCCTTACATCTGGAACGCCCCGCGCCTCCAGAGCACGCATGAAAGGCTGATTGAGCGTCTCAAGAAGAGAAGACCGCGTGAAGCGGGCAAATGCGCCCATATGCGCAAGGCCAAGCGTTGCAGCCGGTGGCAGAAGCGTCACAAGCGATATAGTGTTGCTGGCCGATGCGCCAAAGAAAATGCCAAAGCCAAATGCGCCGACCAGAATGACGATCAAGCCGAAGAAGAAATTCGGCATGGCAAAGGCAAAAACGGAAAAGCCCATGACCAAGCGGTCAATGGCGCTGTTGCGATGAAGCGCTGCGGCAATGCCGATTGTCAGCCCGAACACCAGCGCGATCAGAAGCGACGTTCCGCCCAGCGCAAGGGTTGCGGGCAGTCGATCCATGAAAATCGCCGCAACCGGGCGCCCGGTGTGGATTGAGTAGCCGAAATCTCCCTGCGCCAGATTGGTGAGGTAGCTGAAATATTGGACTGGTAGCGGTTTATCGAGCCCCATTTTGATGCGGTAGGCCTCGACCACTTCCGGCGGTGCATCGGGCGGTGCCAAAGCCTCGGCCGGATCGCCAGAGAGCCGGATGAAGAAAAACACAATCGTGACCACGATCAGCAATGTGAGCAGAGAGCGAAGAAACCGGAACAGGATGATACGGGTCATGCAGGGTTCCCAATCGCTTCAGTTCTGTGGCGTTGCCCGAGGGCTGTGCGGGAAAGGCCCGCCTTATCCGGCAGGCAATCCAGCAGCATCCGGGTGTAGGCGTGCTTGGGAGAGCCAAATACCGCCGCCGCTTTCCCCTGTTCGACGGCTTCGCCTTTCAGCATCACGGTCACATCATCGCAGATCGCTGCTGCAACCCGCAGATCATGGGTAACAAACAGCATGGCAAAGCCGAGTTTTTGCTGAAGTTCAGCAAACAGACCGAGAATCTGGGCCTGAATGGATACATCAAGCGCGGAAATGGCCTCGTCCGCAATCAGAATGTCTGGCTCAACCACAAGGGCGCGTGCAATGCAGATGCGCTGCTTTTGGCCACCGGAAAATTCGTGCGGAAACCGCTCATATGTCGATTGCGGCAATCCGACAAGATCAAGCATGCGGCGTGCCTTTTCTTCGGCCTCACGCCGGGATACGCCATGGATAACGGCCCCTTCCGCAATGCTGAACCCGGCGGCTTGGCGCGGATCAAGCGCGCCTGCGGGGTCCTGCTGCACCAGCTGTATTCGTTTGCGCATGGCGCGGGACAATCCTGATGTGACATCCACACCATCCAGAAAGACCTGACCGCCCGCGAGCGGCTCCAACTGCAACAGCCCCTTGATGAAGGAGGATTTTCCTGAGCCGCTCTGGCCCACCAATCCGTGGGTCTGGCCTCGTAACAACTTCAGAGACAGATGGCGCACGGCATGAATGGAGCGATTTTGCAAAAGACCCACTGGCTGCTGGTAGGTCAGCGAGATATCGCGGGCCTCCAACACCACGTTTGTCGGGTTATTCTGTCCGGGTGGAATGGTCCGGGCGGGCAGGCTTTCCAGCAATTGAATCGTGTAGGGATGCTGTGGATTTGTAAAAATGGCTTGTTTTGAGCTGCTTTCGACGATTTGACCGTGCTGCATGACCACGACGTGATCAGCGATATCCGCAACGACGGCCAGATCGTGGGTGATGAAAATCAACCCGGCCCGGTATTGAGCCTGCATGTCACGGATCAGGCGCAGGATTTCGGCTTGGGTGGTGACATCCAGCGCGGTTGTTGGCTCATCCGCAATCAGCAGGGACGGGTGCAGCGCCAATGCCATGGCAATTGCGATGCGTTGTGCCTGCCCACCAGACAGTTGATGCGGAAAGTTTCCGTGGATACGGGCAGGGTCTGGCAATTGAACCGCAGTAATCATCTCCAGCGCATGTGCGCGGCGCTTGGCAGCATCTTTCATGCCATGAACCAGCAGCAATTCTTCGATTTGCCGCCCAACCGACATCACCGGATCAAGGCTTGGGCCAGCTTCTTGAAAAATCATACCAATGCGGTTGCCGCGCAGCCGCTGCATCAAGGCCCGATTGCCTTGGGGAAGGGCCGCTCCTTCGAAACGGATTTCGCCGCTTAACTGCGTCAGACCATCGGGAAGCATGTCCAGAATTGCCTGCGCTGTCATCGACTTTCCCGAGCCGCTTTCTCCGACAATGCACAGACACTGACCGGGCCAGACATCCAGATTGAGATCGTTCACCGCAAAAGGCCGATCAGCGCCCTGCGGCAGGCTGATCGTCAATCCCCGAACGGACAGTAGGCTGTGCTCCGAGGTTTCCACGCTTAACCTCCGTTACTTCACAGTCATGAAGGTGCTATCGAAAATGGTGAGTTGCGAGCCGCTTGGATTCCATTTGAACTTGTCGGAAATCGCGAAGGTTTGCACGTTGCGCCACAAATCGAAGCCGGGTGTCACGTCTTCCCAATCCTTGACCAGATCAAGATAGGCCGCCTTCTTTTCCTCAAAACTTTGCGCCTTTTCAAAACGCTCGCCATCCTTCACATAGGCTTCCGTCGGCACCCATGTGCGGTGGCTGGCTGTCACGCGGCTAGAGGATGGCCCCCAGTCCAGCCACAGCGGGCGATAGGGATCGCCGGTGAACTCGGATGACATCGACATGTTCAGCAAGTGAAATGGCCGTTTGTAGGCCAGCGAAAAATTATCCACCACGTTCAATTGAACATTGATGCCAAGATCACGCCACGTCTCAACCATATATTCGGCAGCGGCCTCATAATTGGGATAAAAGCCGCGCACAATGTTCCAGATCAGTGTCTCGCCCTTGTATTTGGTCTTTGCCAGCAAGGACTTCGCCGCTTCTGGATTATAATCATACTGGCCTTTGCGGGCGGGATCGTAAAAGGCCCCGTATTCCGGGAAGTTGAAAGGCGCGGGGGTAATGGTCAGATCACCCCACAGAGCCTTGGTGATGGCGGGTCGATCAATGGCCATGACCATGGCCTTGCGCAGATTGGCATCCACCAGGGGATTGTTCTCCATGCCGTCCACAGTCAGTGTATTGAAAGCGGCCAGCGGATAATTGCCGATTTGCGTGACAATCAACGTCACGCCTTTCATGGCCTTGACCTGCCCCAGTTGGTCGATGGGCACATCCACGATCATATCGTAATCGCCAGAGGCCAGCCCGGCCAGCCGCGTGGAATATTCCGGCACAATCTTCCAGGTGACGCTTTTCAGCGGTGGTTTTCCGGCCCAATACTCATCAAAAGCCACCGCCGTCGCATGGCTGGAAGGGTCGAACTCGGTCACTTTGTAGGGGCCGGTGCCAATCGGCTTCTGGCCGAAAGCGTCCGTGCCCACCTGCTGGTAATAGTTCTTCGGAAGGACATATCCGATCGGGGTTGTGAGCCGATTGATAAATGTCGGGTCGGGGAAGGATGTCTCCAACTCGACGGTAAAATCATTGATGGCTTCAACGCGGACCAGTCCACGGGCGTAATTTTTGCCGCGTGGGGCCATGGGCTTTTCGCCCCACAGACGCTCCGAGGACAGCGAGAATGCAACATCATGTGCCGTCATGGCATCGCCGTTCTGGAATTTGACACCCTTGCGGATGGAAAGGGTCCAGACTGTTGGCTTTGTTTGCTCCCATTTCTCAGCCAGCCAAGGCACAAGGGTATTGCCATCCTGATCGGTGTTATAGTTGCGGCGGATCAGGGTATCGAACACATTGCCGTAAACGCGACCGCCGGTCGTGGAAATGCCGTTGACAGGGTCAAGCGTCGTCCAAAGATTATCAACCGCGAAGGTGAAATTCGGGCGCTCTCCTTGGGCCGCGGCAAGCGATGACCCAAGCGGTAAGACGGCCCCGATGGGAGCAGCAAGACTGAGAGCGACGAATGTTCTGCGTTTCATCATGGCATGCTTCCCTCTGAAGTGTTTTCACATGACCAGACATGGTGCTGATCTTGTCCCGATAGATGGTCAGGCGGCAGAAACGGATTTGGTCTCGTGCTGATCCGCGCCAAACGAATAGGCGCGCTCATTGGCCAACGACGGAATGGAGGCACGCGTTGTTGCCACGCATGTCAGGTCAAGCTCCGCAATGGAGAGGCCAATGTGTTTTTCCATATCGACAAGAACCTTGCCCCAGGGATCAATGATCATCGATTGGCCCCAGGTCTCGCGCCCGTCATCGTGCTTTCCGCACTGGGCGGCGGCCACCACGAAACAGCCATTTTCAATGGCGCGGGCGCGCAGCAGCGTTTCCCAATGGGCGACGCCGGTTGCCATGGCAAAGGCCGAGGGAATGAACAACACGTTCGCACCTGCTTTGGCATAATCGCGATAGAGATGCGGGAAGCGCAGGTCATAGCAGACACTCATGCCGAACGAACCCCATGGCGTGTGGGCCAAAACGGCCTGTCCACCCGGCGCATAACGGTCCGATTCACGGCTGGGCGGATGATCGGGCAAATTGACATCGAACAGGTGGATCTTGTCATAGCGGGTGTTCAGTGCGCCCGACGGATCAATCAGGTGGCTGCTGTTGGAAAATCGGGGCTCCTTCCCCCGTGAAAGCGGTGTGGAGCCTGTGTGTATCCAGATGCCATACTGCGCAGCAAGTCGCCTTGCCACAGCGAGAAAGGGGTCGTTGGCCTCATCCGTCACCTGAAGACGTGCCGCAGCCACATCCCGGTTGAGAAGACCGGACGCTTCCGGCAACGCTAGCAGCTCCACCCCAGCGCGGTGCGCTTCCTCTGCGAGAGCCTCAAGCGTTTCAATATTGCGCTGATGCGTGTTTGAGGAGCACATCTGCGCCATGCCCAGCTTCAGAGTTGATCTGGTTGGTGACCTGCTGGCTTTGGCGTCGCTCATTCCACACTCCAATCCATGGTTGCCTAAAAAGTCGGCATGCCCAAATTATCTCCGTATCCAGACTAGGTTGTGTTACCTGACAAAAAAAGTATAAATTTTGCGCCGTTCGTCTATATTTCTCACATGATATTCTTTTTTTGAGGGAAAATGCGTTGGCCAAAGACCGTCTGCCACCTTTGCGCGCCCTGAGAATGCTCGAATCGTTTCTCCACAGCGGCTCTGTGACAGCAACCGCACGCGAGCTAAACGTGTCGCACTCGGCCGTCAGCCACCAGTTGAAGCAGATTGAAGATTGGGCGGGAATACGGCTGGTGCGCCGCGAGGGGCGACATGCAATTTTGACAGAGGCGGGAGAAAGCCTGTCGCGCGTTGTCAATGAAAGCTTCGGTGCCATCCGGCATGAGTTGGACAGGCTGACGATGCGGGAGGACCTGCCGATATCCGTTGCGGCGCTCCGGATCGTCTTTCCCAACTGGTTGCTTCAAACAGTCCACGAATTTATGGCGACATACCCCGGGCATTCGGTCTATCTTCAAGAGCATCTTTCGGACCAACCGGTACTGCCCGAGCCGGATATCACCATTGGGTTTTCACTTGGCGGCGAGATTCCAGAAGGCGCCAGCCGTATTATCCCGGGTCGGGCCATTCCGGTGTGCTCTCCCGCCTTTCTGGCGCATCACCCTATCCGTGACAACGCGGATATTGCATCCTCCACACTGTTGCAGGATGAAGACATGCGGATGTGGCGCACATGGCTTGAAAAGGTTGGGATCGAGTGGGGACTGGGCGCAACGTTCGGGAAATGCTTTGTCTCTGGCTCGGCCCTTGCTGTTGAAGCGGCTCTGGCTGGTTTGGGCATTGCCTTGTGCAGAGAGGCGCTGATCAGCCCGCATCTCCAAAGTGGAGCGCTGGTTACTGTGTCTGATGTGGGCATAGACGATCAGTCCTGCTATTTTCTGATCCTTTCCCAACGCGGTGAAAGCCGCTTGGCAACCGTCAGATTGTCGGATTGGCTGAAACAATCCGTCGCGAAAAAATTTGGTCCACTTTGTCAGTCCTTTCCCTCTGCGTGACAGGGTGGAAAAATCCGGTAAGGCAATGTCAGCGCCGCGATACGGCGCATCAGGCCTTGAGTTTAACGCAAAGGCTGCTTCTACACAAAATAAAGGGTCAGACACATTGTAATCGCCACGTCGGCGAAGGCTTTCGTTATACGCCGGCCAATGCGGGATCGCTGCAGTACGTCCAATCAGTGGAACCTCTTTTCAGTTTCAATATTCGGTTTTCCGGATGTGTTTCACTCCGCCGCGACGGCTCGGTGAGTTTCAGCAGGATTTGAGCCACTTTTTGAGGTTCCGTCGCAAACTTTCTGTTCACCTGATGGCGTCATAGGTGTCATCTGATTTCCAGATTACAGACCGAGCTTTGCGCGTATGATCAGTTTCAAAGGCAGCCATTACCCGAAAGACGTGATTTTGTACGCGGTGTTTTTGTACGTCCGATATGCCGTTTCGTATCGTGATCTGGAAGAGATTTTCGCGGAGCGCAGCGTTAAAGTCGATCATGCGACATTGAACAGATGGGTTGTGAAATATTCACCCCTGATAGCCCGTGAGGCCCATCGGCGGAAATCAACGACCAGCACCTTCTTTGCTCGCACTATAGGCAATAGTGGCTGGCCTGAGAAAGTTGTCATAGACAAGAGCGGCGCCAACCTTGCCGGATTGCAAAACATGAACTGGTTGTTGCTGTTCCACGGCTGGTTCTGGCTGATCGAGATTGTCCAGATCAAATATCTCAACAACATCATTGAGCAGGACCATCGTTTTATCAAGAAGCTGACGCGACCGATGAAGGGTTTCAAATCCTTTTCATCAGCATCGGCTACATTGGATGGAATTGAGGTCGCCCATATGATCAGAAAGGGCCAATTCCAAACAGCAGGCCAATCCGCCTTTCAGCAATTTGCTGAACTCGCTGCATAACTGCGTCCGGCGATAGCCACACCTGCGATCATTTCAAAAATTTGCGACGGAACCCTCTTGAAAACACCTCGAGGTTTGCCCAAGCCGGTACCGATCGGTGTACTGGACGCTGGCATTAGTCGTTCTATGGCGAAGGTGGATTGAACGGCCGCCCTAGATAGGTGAAATCCTCAGCCTTCGAAGCTACCTCCGTATTCCTTCGGCACGAGATCAGTTTGCGCATCCCCATTCCTGATCAGGTCAAGGATTGTTTTCGCCACCAGCTCAGGTCGCTGTGCGAACGATGCCGTGCCAGCTTCCTGTGCTTTTGCTGAATCCAGGCCCGATTTCACGGAGCCATAGAATTCAGTTGCTGTTATAAATGGGTGCATTATCGAAACGACAATTCCAGCATCTGCAAGCTCAAGGCGCGCCACACTTGACAGCATGTTCAGAGCCGATTTGGAGCTGGTGTAGGCGGCTGAGCCTGGATATATGGCAAGCGTTGCACCCGAGCTGACGTTGACAATGCTTCCAGCGTGTTGCTTGCGCATAAACGGGATGACCGCCTGCATCGTTATCAGCGGGGCCACGCTATTGAGGTTGAGCAATTTTCGAAAATCATCAATGCCGATGTCTTCAATACCGCCATAAAGACCCTGTCCAGCGTTGTTCACCAGGGCATCGATACGACCAAATTTTCCGATAGCGGCCTGGACGGCCTGTTGCACATCTTCGGTGCAGGTGACATCGCAGACCACTGCCAGTGCTTCATCGCCTAATTCCCGCGCCAGCGCATCGATGCGATCTTTCCGACGGGCCAGCAGGACCACCCGCGCGCCCGATTGAGCAACAGCCCGTGCGGTGGCTTCACCAATACCCGACGAAGCGCCGGTCACGAGTATAACTGCGTCCTTAATTTCCATTGGAATGTACCTTTCGTTGGATGGCGTAGCGCGCTTCAAGCTCACGGCACTCTTGCAGCCCCTATTTCACGCCGTGATCGGCTTTTGTGACCCGCGTAGGAGCGGGCCATGGTGCTCTTGAACACCAATAGGCTCCGGCTGACGATCTCGCGTGTCTGATCCAGTCTAAAATTTGCACATTCCTGCCAACGACGTTGATCTAAAATTCAGCTCGTGCGACATCTGCTGCAATGAGCGATGCCATCCATACTTTGAGAGATTTTGTGGGAGAACATGCCAAAGGCGTTCTTACCAGAACTGGAATCCCTCGCGTCGACATCCTCAAGGTTACCGAGCCAACAGAGCTTTTCCCAGAAATCTATCAGCCTCTGGTTAGCCTTATCCTACAAGGTGAGAAGCGCCTGCTCGTTGGAAACCAGGTTCTGAAATATACCGCAGGGCAGACGTTTATCGGGTCTGTGGAGCTTCCCGTGGTCGGCGAGATCGTCGACGCAAGCGCCAGGGGTCCGTACCTCGCTGTCAGCCTAACGTTCGATCGCTCTTTGGTCGCCGACCTGCTACGCGACGACCGCAACCCGACGAAACTGGCCGACACGCGAAGTTTTTCCGTCAATCGCGCGAGTGACAGACTCATTGATGCCTGGCTCAGAATGTTACGCCTGATGGAGCAACCCGACGAGATTGCCGTGATGGGTCCATTGCTCGAGCGTGAAATCCTGTTCCGACTGCTACGTGGCCCGCAAGGTGCTGTTCTCAGACAAGTCGCAGGCATCGATGACCGGTTCGCGCAAATCAGAAACGCCTTGATCCGGCTGAGGAAGGAATATGCAACCGCCTTCCAGGTAGAGGACCTTGCGTCCGCTGCAAACATGAGCCCTTCCGCCTTCCAGCGGCGCTTCAAAACAAGCACCGGCCTTTCCCCAATCCAATATCAAAAGCAAATCAGATTGTACGAAGCGCGAGGACTGCTGTTTGCCAAGCCGGGTAATGTTTCAGCAGTTGCACTCGCCGTTGGCTATGAAAGTCTTTCGCAATTCACCCGCGAATACGCACGTATGTTTGGGTCTCCTCCCGCTCGCGACATCAGAAATCTAAGGGCGAATTCGCCCGCAGCTCCGCCCTCGTATTGATCCGCCGCCAATATAGTAGGCGCGGTACTCAACTCGCTTGTTTGATCATCAAGCGCTCCGGGCATGGAATTGAGTGGTACAGCTACACCAACGATCAGTCCTTCCCGGAGCTGCAACGACCCCTGATCGGCATCATTTTGTCTAGAACACAAAATGGCGTTGGTGCGCGGATCAGCTAATGTGCGGTATTCGGTCTTTGATCTTCTGGCTTATTTGGTTGCTCCCGCCGATGCTTGGCAACGGACGGATCTCGGGCGTGCGCAGGCCAGCATTCGGTTAAGAATGGCGACGCCGATCGCAGCTTCTGTCTGTTGAGCGAGGAATGTCCGAGCGCGCAAACGCTGTCCAATGACGCCTTTATATCGACCCATCGCGGTTTCAACCAATGCTCGTTTCCCATAGCCGGTAGATGCCTGCCATTTCAACCGGCCATCTATCTGGACGGACGCGATGTGGTCGTCTCTCTGGCAGGACGCTTGGGCGCAGGATTGTTCTACCGCGTTCGATCGCGGTGGAATGACGACCTTTGCGCCTGCGCTGTGACGCAGAGCTGCGTCGTAAGTTGGATAGCCATCATAGGCTCCATCGGCCGTGAACTGGCCGATCTCATCATCGATCTGACCCAGCAACGGCTTCAGCTGCGAAGTGTCGCCGGCTTCCTGATCCGTCAGGCTATGGGCAATGATCTCGCCACTGTCCGCGTCAACAGCCAGGTGCAGTTTGCGCCAACCACGCCGGGACTTTGTCCCATGCTTTTCTTCCAGCCATTGGCCGGTGCCATAGACCTTGAGCCCGGTGCTGTCGACCAGAACGTGAATGGGTCCGTCTGGCACATGCTGTCGGTCGGTGCTTCTGGCCGATGGCTTCCAGGTTCTGGCCCTGCGGCTGAGCGTGGTGTGATCGGGCACAGGCAGATCTAGCGCCATCATATCAAGCACCGAACTCATAAGCCCTTCGCTCTGGCGTAACCGCAGCCCAAACACCATGCCCAACGTTAACGTAGTTTCGATCGCCAGATCCGAATAGAGAGGCTGGCCACCGCGCGTCTTACGCCGTGGGGCCGCCCAGCCTGCCAGCGCCTCTGGCGTTATCCAAAGAGTTAAACTGCCACGGCGGCGAAGGCCCGCCTCATACTCTGCCCAGTTCGTCACTTTGAACTTCATTTTACCGATGTGATGGCGGCGGGAAGCGTTATGTTTGTGCGGCATCCGGGATCAATCTTGCTATTTTCGATCGCAGCCACATAGTCGCAAAACGTTGAAAATTTGATCCCCGCACCAACGCCTCTCCGACAAGTATTTTGGTCAAGACGTATCCAAGTAGTGGTATGTTGACCGCTGGATCTTGTCCAAATTCTTCTATAATCATGTCATGAGCGCCCGGCGAAAATCTCTGCCGGGCGCCTCTTTTTTTGAGGAACATGCCCGTGCCGCATTGGCTTCAATTGATGTTGGATTCACTTAGCCCGCTTCTATGGGCAGGGTTGATCTTTACCATTCCGTTGACGATACTTTCGTTTACATTCGGTTTGGCGCTTGGGCTTGTGACGGCCATTGCTCGACTGTTTGGTGCGAAACCGGTGGCGGCGATTGCCCGCTTCTATGTTTGGGTCATTCGTGGCACCCCTCTGTTGGTCCAGCTGTTTGTGATTTTCTATGGCTTGCCAAGCCTTGGTATTTTGCTGGATGCCTTTCCGGCGGCCCTGATCGGCTTTACGCTGAACATTGGTGCCTATAGTTCTGAAATCATTCGGGCGGTCATTTCATCCGTACCGAAAGGCCAATGGGAAGCGGCCTATTCGATTGGCATGAGCTGGCATCAAGCCATGCTGCGCACGATTTTGCCGCAGGCTACCCGCGTGGCCGTGCCGCCGCTGTCCAACACGTTTATTTCTCTGGTGAAAGACACGTCGCTTGCTGCTGCCATCACTGTGCCTGAACTGTTTCAGGCGGCGCAACGTATTGTGGCCACCACCTATGAGCCGCTGATCCTTTATATCGAAGCGGCATTGATTTATCTCGCCCTCAGTTCTGTGCTCTCGACATTGCAAGTGCGGCTGGAGCGTCGCTTTGCCCGGTATGGCGGCATGATGGAGGCCAATGCATGATTGAGCTTTCCAATATCGAAAAGCGTTTTGGTGATGCTGTTATCTTGAAAGATATCAACCTGCGGATTCCGCAAGGCAATGTTACGGCGCTGGTTGGCCCGTCTGGTGGTGGCAAAAGCACGCTGTTACGCTGCATCAATTTGCTGGAAATACCGACTATGGGCACCGTTCAGATTGGCGAGGCAAGCCTGACATTTACACCCGACCAGAAAATCAGATGGCAATCCATTCAGAAAATTCGCCGCCAAACCGGCATGGTTTTTCAGAATTTTCAGCTATTCCCCCATCAGACAGCCTTGGAAAATGTGATGGAAGGCTTGGTCACGGTGTTGAAATGGCCGAAGGAAAAGGCCCGTGAGCGTGCCATGGAACTGCTGACCAAAGTGGACATGGCGCATAAGGCCGATGTCTGGCCGTCCACCTTGTCTGGCGGCCAGCAGCAGCGCATTGCCATTGCCAGAGCCTTGGCACCATCGCCGCGCGTTTTGTTGTGTGATGAGCCGACATCGGCACTAGACCCGGAACTTGCGGCAGAGGTTGTGGATGTGTTGAGCCGATTGGCTGGCGAAGGAACCACCATGGTCATCGCCACTCACGATCTTAGGCTTGCGTCAAAGATTGCCAATGATGTTGTGTTCCTGGAAGCTGGTCGCGTTGTTGAAACGGGCAGTGCCAAAAACATCTTCACGGCCCCGCAGCAGGATCGCACAAAGCGTTTCATCTCCACGATTAATGCCGCACATAGCTACGACATCTAGTGGAATGAATTTGACATTTGATACCCCCGTGCGGCACCCTCGAGGATCAAATGTCAAATTCTTAAATTCCACTAGAAACAGTGACTTGCTAGTGGTCCTGAAGATTCCGACATTTGCTCTCGAGGGTGCTGCAAACGGAGGCAAATGTCGGAATCGGACCACTACCATGGCGCAAAATCGCGCGCCTTCACGCCGCATAAGCCAGGACCTCACGCCGATAGAATGGTGTCACGGTTTTGAGTTTACAGTGCCAGTCCAACGCATGACGGTCACTGCAACTATCCTTCACTCGTGCCAATCAGCCATCCCAGCGCGCGTTTACCGCTTTCAGTTACCTTGACCGCTCTTGAAGCTGCCGTCTGTAACCATCCCTGCGCAAGGAAATGCTTGAAGAGAAAAGCACCAATGTGACCGCCGATATGACTCTGTCCTTGCTCACTCCAGTCCGGACAGCCAAACGCGAGCCGACGATAGCCGTTATTTAGCTCAAGCTTTGCTAAATCGACACCTAATCTTCCGAAAACGGCTTCGGCGTTCGGACCCATTTCAACTTCCGCCCATGGGAACTTCGCTTCGGTTAACCCTCCATGTTTAACTAGCCCCTTGAACACCCGTACGCCGACATCTCCCGCAAGATGGTCGTAACACGCACGTGCTGTTCGAAGCGGTTCAGGCGTTTGCATAGTAGTGGCATTCGCACTGCCCGTCGCTGCCCATGATAGAGATGAAATGACTTCCGCGACGGCAGGCGACGACACGCGATAGAAAACAAGACGACCGATTTTTTCAGCCTCTACAAGGCTGTGGTCTCGTAAGTTACGTAAATGATTGGAGACGTTTGACTGGGAAGAGCCCGTCAGTTCAACAAGTTCTGCAACTGAGCAAGGCCCCCATGTCAAACTTTGAAGCATCTGTAACCGACAGGGATCGGACAACATACCGGCGATTCGGGCCGCCACCTTTAATTCATCTGTCATTGACATCACCTACAACAAGATGTCACATATCACTGTCCAATGATATGTATGGGTGGATAATGGCGAAAACCGCTAGCTGGCCTGTGTTCAATCTAGCGCTCTCCAATGTCATTTTTGGCACAATCGGCCTTTTCGCTGTTCAGGGTTCTTTGCCTCCATTTGCGACTGTCTTCTGGCGTTGTGTTTTCGCAACCGTCTTCCTCTTCACATGGTGCTTAGTGTTTGGCTACCTGAAGCCGGCGAAGCTCTCTCCCAAGTTGCTCTTACTAGCGGCAATAGGAGGCGTCGGAAACATCGGCAGTTCCGTAGCTCTGTTTGGTGCTTATGGATACACAACCATCGGTACCGCGACAGTCATATACCATATCCAGCCGTTCCTCGTCGTCCTTATCGGCGCGCTTGTATTCAAGGAAACGGTAAAGCCGACCGAGTTGTTTTGGATTGCCTTAGCCTTCTTAGGATTGGTTCTTTCAACGGGGTTAGTGGGCGCATCAACGTCCGCTGACGGTTCGTGGTACCTAGGCGTTGGCCTCTCGCTCATTGCCGCATTGCTGTATGCGATAGGAACCATAATTGGGAAAGGCGTGGGAGAGCAGCGCCCAGAAGTGACGACACTCATGCAGACCGTGGTCGGCGTTATACTCCTTGCGCCGTTTGCGCAGCTTCTCCAACCTGTTCCGAACGCTTCCTGGATCTGGCTCGCATCACTCGGAGTTCTCCACACCGGGATAGCGTATGTCTTGATGTTCTCTGCTTATCCGCATTTGCGAACACCGGTCATCGGCGTCCTAGCCTTTCTTTTTCCGCTGGTCTCGATACTCGTTGACTGGTTCGCCTTCGGAAAAGCTCTCCAGTCGACTCAATGGGTTGGACTGTCACTGATAATGCTGGGGACTCTTGGTGTCCAGCTGTCGTGGGTACCACGCATTCGACGCACGCAGACTGCAGAGCAACCTTCGACGCTGGAGTGAGATACTCCGGCATTAAGCCAACGAAATCAAATTTGCCACGCAACAGCCGCAGAATAACCAGGCGGAGCAATGATGGAATGGACTCGCCAACAGCCCTCGATGATTTCGCTTCCCGCCGCCGAAACGCTTTCTGGGGAGCGGCTGAAGCCTGTTCCCATCGCTTTTAGAATAGCTTCCTTTCTGGTCCACAACGAGAAGAACTTTTCCAAGTGGCTTTCGCCATCGCGCTTGAGGAAAAACTGATGCTCATCCCGGCAAAAGTATTGATCCATCAAAGCATTAACGTCCCCAAGAGGCCTGTGCCTCTCTATGTCAATACCAAGCTCGGTGCGACCAAGGGAAACCGCAACAAAAGTGCCCGAATGCGAAAGGTTGAATCGGAGCCAGCAGAAGCGCGCAAGGGCGAGAAAGGGCTTACCGTGAGGTGTTCTCTCGAAAAGAAGCGACGATGGCTCGACATCAAGGATGCTGCCGAGTTTACCTTTGAGAACAGCTTTCGCCACCAGCCGGCGAGCACGCTCGGCTGGATCGATGACCAAGGCTGCCTCGCGAGTTTCCTCATCCGACAACCATCTCAACAACGTCTCCGGGATCGGTTCCCTGCCCGACACGTAGCTTCCTATGTCGCATAGGCGGCAGCTCGGCTTTTTGTCGGCGATATGAGTTTTAGAGGAAGCATCCTTCCTCCAACAACGATGTGGGGTAAGCCAGGTGGAGCGTGAATAAGTAACAGGCCACCATCAACAACCATTTAAGCCACAACAATATTCATCACCTAATGAAACGAGCAGCGTTATGGAAGATGATTTTCAAGGTAACGAAATAGCGATCGTGGGCATAGCTTGCCGTTTCCCGGGCGCCGACACCCCCCAATCTTTCTGGCAAAATTTAATCGCCAAGCGCGAAAGCATTGTTCAGCTGTCCCGACCGCAATTGCGGCAGCAGGGCGTTCCAGAGGCGGTGCTTGACAGCGACGACTATGTCCCCGCCGGTGCTGCTCTCGAAAATTTCGATAAATTCGACGCAGAGCTATTCAATATGACCGCGAAGGAAGCCGTAACAACGGATCCCCAGCACCGCCTGTTCTTGGAATGTGCCTGGGAGGCTCTCCAGGCAGCGGGCGAACTACAACGACGCGATGGCCTTTCGGTGGGGGTGTATGGGGGAGCAGGTCCTAACACCTATCTCCTTCAATATCATGCGAACGAGAACACCGGCGAAACCAATCGTTATCTGGACACCGCTTCAGGTTTCCTTACCATGTTGGGAAACGACAAGGACTACGTCTGCACGAGGACCTCCTTCAAACTCGACTTGCGCGGGCCAAGCCTCAACGTCCAGAGTGCCTGCTCAACCGGCCTTCTCTCAGTACACCTTGCATGCCAGGCGCTTCAACTGGGCGAATGCGACGTTGCGCTGGCAGGCGCATCATCAGTGCTCGTGCCGCATGGTGTCGGCTATCTCTATCAGCAAGGTGGAATTGTGTCCGGCGACGGTCGTTGCCGCTCTTTCGACGCATCTGCGGACGGAACGGTGTTTGCTAGCGGTGTTGGTGTGGTAGCATTGAAACGTCTCGATGACGCCATGACCGACAGGGATTTTGTCTATGCTGTCATCCGCGGTTCCGCGGCCAACAACGATGGCGCGGACAAGGCAAGCTTTGGGGCGCCGAGCGTTCGGGGCCAGGCAGACGTTGTCCGACAGGCGCTCTTGAATGCAGGCGTATCACCTGGAAGTGTTTCCTACATCGAAACACACGGAACCGGCACACCACTGGGAGATCCGATCGAGATACGCGCATTGTCAGACGTATTCGGAGGCTCGAACGCAGAGCCGGGAAGTTGCGCACTAGGAGCGGTAAAAACGAACATCGGCCATCTTTCTGCAGCTGCAGGCATTGCCGGCCTAATCAAGGCTGCTCTTAGCCTACGACATAAAATGATTGCCCCTACCCTGCACTTCGAGACATTGAATCCCGAGATCAGCTTTGATGGGACGCCATTCTTCATCAACACAGACTCTCTGGACTGGGCAAGTGAAGGGCCGCGCCGCGCAGGCGTGACATCCTTGGGAGTTGGTGGAACAAACGTCCACGTCGTTCTGCAAGAAGCGCCCCCGCGCAAGGCATCAGATGAACCCGCCATTGCATCGAGACCAGAAGTCCTGACCCTTTCTGCGCATTCGGTGCCGGCACTCCGCGATTTGGCAACGCGCTATCGTGATTTCCTGCGGTCGTCAGAAAATGCGAAACTACAGGACATCGCGTACAGCGCAAATACAGGCCTTGCTGACTTGCCTTATCGTTGCGCCATAGTCGCGGCAGATCATAGGGACATGGCCGAGCAACTTGACAACCTGTCGAAGACAGTCGGGAACATCGCCGAGACTGTTTCCGGCAAGATCGCATTCCTGTTTTCTGGACACGGCGCACACTATGTTGGCATGGGACGGACGCTCTACAAGAGTGAGCCTGTATTCCGGCGTTGGATCGAGAGCTCGGCTCCGCTCGTCGAGCAGGCCTGTGGCGTCAATCTCATTGATGTTCTGTTTCCAGCCAATCCCGCAGACACCCTGATCGATCAGCCACGGTATGCGCAACCGGCCTTGCTTGCTTTCGAGTATGCCCTCGCGCAACTTTGGTTAAGCCGCGGACTCCAGCCCGATGTGCTGATCGGCCACAGTCTCGGTGAGTACACCGCCGCATGCCTCGCCGGGCTTTTCGAGTTTCCCGATGCCTTGAGACTAGTAGCAACCCGCAGCCGGCTCATGCAGGAGGCTGAACCTGCCGGTTGGATGTTGGCTGTAGCGCTCAGTGCCGAGGACACCACCCGCCTTATTGCGGATCTTGGTGGCGATTTGTGGATTGCTGCCATCAATGCTCCCAACAGCGTGGTTATTTCGGGAACGTCCACCAACATTATGGCGCTACGGCATCACCTGACTATTCGGGATATATCCAACAGCATAGTGAACACGTCATTTGCTTCGCATTGCCCGCTGATGGAGCCGATCCTCCCGGAATTCACCGCTGTGGCGAAAACTGTGGCATTCTCATCCGCAAAGATTCCGATCATCACCAATGTATCGGGCATTGCTTCTCCAAACGAAATGGCCTGCGCGCAATATTGGTGCGATCATCTGCGCAAACCAGTGCTTTTCGCACAGAGCGTCGATGCAGCGCTCCAATTGGGTGTCAGGATTTTTCTGGAGATCGGCCCCCGCCCAGTTCTCGCAAATCTGGGAAAACTTTGCTCCAGTGATCGGCCGGACGCCGATGCGATCACTTGGGTGGCAGCGCTGAGCGATGCAGCAGATGACGAAAAACAGGACGTAACCGCCCTGGCCGAACTCTATAGGGGCGGCGCCAAAATCTCCTGGCGACATCTGTACAAGAGCAGGAAGCTCTCTCGTGTCGAACTTCCGACCTATCCGTTCCAGCGTCGTCGTTTTTGGCCGACTCCCGAAGCGCCCAAGGAGCCATGGTTCCACCAGACTGTCTGGACTGAGGATAAAGGAAATATACCGACAAGCGGGAACGTGCCGGATATCCTGTTGATATGCAGTCCGCGCCGGTGCGCCGCAGACGATCTTGTCAGTTGCCTTGAGCAGAAAATTATACAGGACAAGGAGATAAGCGACGGACACAGGCCAATCGTCATCTATGTCGAGGACATGAAACTGGATGAAATCCAGCGCCTCGTCCGCAACACCCCCGGCAGAGAACGGCCATGCCAGTGCCTGATCACCTATGTGTCATTCACGGAGAAAAAAAACGAGGCAGCAGCATCCTCAGATCGGCAAACTGGTTGGGAGGATGTATACGAGACTGCGCAGTTTCTTCGCAACCTTTCAAGGTGGGAGAGCCAACTCGACTTCCACCTTCAGGTGATCACTCGAAACGCTATGAGCGTCACGGATAGCGATGCCAAGGTCGAACCATCGCAGACGGCCATCTGGTCCCTTGGAGCTGTATTCGCAAATGAGCACCCCAGCATTTCGTGCTCGCTGATCGACCTGGATAGCTTGGGATGCAGGGATGCAATCAGCTTCCTGCTCAAGCAGGAGAAACACGGACAGTATGCGTTCCGCGGCGACCGCCGTTTCGAGGCCCGGTTGCAAGATTTCGAAGTGGCGGAAACACCGGCCACAGCAATTCGTAGTGACGGAACCTACCTAATTACCGGCGGGCTCGGTGGGATCGGAAAATCGATCGCCCGATGGCTGGTTACGCTCGGAGCCGGAAAGATTGTCCTCGTCGGCAGAACAACAGGCGATGCCGCAAAACAACAGGACCTCGCATTACTGCGACGCATCTCACCAGACATTCGGTTCGAGAGCGCCGATGTAACATCGAATGACGATATTGCGCGCGTAGTCGAGGCCATAGACGCTTCGGGTTTTCCTCTTCGAGGCATATTCCACGCCGCCGGCGTTACCGAGAGCGGCATGTTCCCTGAACTGTCCAGCGATTCTCTGGAACGGGCGTTGAGGCCCAAAGTTCAGGGGGCGATGCTTCTGGACCGACATACCCGCGGGCACGACCTCGACTTCTTCGTATGCTTTTCCTCGCTGTCATCGATGCTTGGATTCAGAGGGCAAGCTGCGTATGTCGCGGCCAACGCCGCGATGGAAGGGGTTGTCACAAGACGCGTGCAGGAAGGGCTTCCGGCACTCGCACTATGCTGGGGACCATGGGAGGGCGAAGGAATGTCCTCGAACCTGACCGATACACACAGAGCACGATTGTCGGCGATGGGCGTAAGGTCATTCCCTCCCGAGGTCGGTTTGGCGAAACTGCACTCGCTGCTTGGCCACAGGGGCGTGCACGGCGCATTTCCAATCGACTGGACCATTTACCTCGCTCAGTTCGGGGGAGAAACACCGCCACTCTTCTCGAATCTTGGCGAGAAGGCGAATATCCGGCAAACGCCGAAGACTGAGGGCAAATTCAAGGATGATCTCGCCGCCGTTCCCGTCGAGGCGAGGCAACAGTTCATCGTCGCCGCCGTTTCGTCGATCGTGGCAAAGTCAATCGGATCGACGCCGGAAACGGTCCCGGCAGACGTTCCCATCAATCGGCTGGGTTTCGATTCACTCACTACCCTGGAACTGCGAAATGCATTGAAGGCCCTGGGGATCAACCTTCCGCTCGGCCCGCTGTTTGCGGGCGCCTCGATCAACGACATTGCACAGATTGTCTTTGATCAGGTCGAGGCAGACTCCCCTTTGAAGACAAGTGTCACCGCCGCGCCTGGTGCCGGTGAACCTCTTGTGGTCAAGAACAAAGGTGTCGATCCTCGACTAAAACTGGTCTGCTTCGCATATGCCGGCGGCGGCCCAGCCGTTTTCAACGGATGGGATGAAGCCTTCGGCTCCGACATCGAGGTGGCGGTCGTTCAGCTTCCGGGACGAGGCTCTCGTCTCAATGAAACTCCTTACACGACGATGAGCCAGCTTGTGAACGGTCTTGCACCCGCACTCGCAGAATATATCGACAGGCCATTTGCTTTTTTCGGGCACTGCATCGGAGGCGTGCAAGCCTTCGAGTTGACGCACCATTTGCATCAGGCAATTGGCATGTTGCCTGCTCATCTCTTCGTCGCGGGTTCGAGAGCGCCCCAGATCTACAATGAAGACCAGGCGGCGGTTGATGCTGCGCAATTTGGCGCCACGGCAGCCCGTGCCGGTGTTGCTACGGATCAGGATTTCATCGAAATGCTTCAGGACGTGAATTTTGCGAACAACAGAGCATTGTTCAAAGATTCCGAGCTGCTGTCACTCATGTTGCCAGTGATAAAAGCCGACTATCAGCTAAACAATACCTATCGTTTTCAACCTAAACGACCGCTCGGCGTCCCGATTACCGCTCTGGGGGGACGGGCCGACCCATATACGACAGGTCAACATATTCTGGGCTGGCAGGCACATTCCGAAATGCGACTTGTCACCCAGTTTTTCCCCGGTGACCACTACTTCATGGAAACCCAAAGCGAACTCCTTATCGAAGTTGCCTCACGCACGCTTGCGGAGTTCCTGACCAAGATACGTAGATCGGATTTCAGGCTCATCTCTTCTCATTAAAGTTATTCCCGGAGATCACCATGTGTTTGACAATGAAGACCCGAATTCAAGCCACCGTTCTGGCGATCAGTATGAGTTGCGTTCCGTTTCTCAAAGACGCCCGTGCGCAAACCATCGAGAAACCCATCACATTTTACGATGGCGGTTGGGAAAATATCCAGATCAGCAACGCGATCGCCATTTACATAGTCAAACACGGGTTCGAGCGTGACGCAGTGGATGTCGATTCCAATGTCCCGAAAATGCAGGAGGCCATGCAGAACGGGACGATGGACGTCAACCTCGAAATGTACAACAACCTTATGGCTGAGTGGGTAAATGCGCAGGTTGCGGCCGGTTCCATTCTTGAACTCGGTCAGACCTATGAGAGTGCATCCCAGGGCTTTTACGTTCCCACCTACGTCATCAAGGGCGATCCCGCTCGTGACATCAAGGCAATCGCGCCTGACCTCAAAGGTGTTTCGGATATTACCCGCTATGCCGAAGCGTTCAGACAAGCCAATCCCAACAAGGAGGCGATGCTCGTGAATTGCATTCCGGGATGGGCATGCCGTGAAATAAACCTCATCAAGCTTGCTACCTACGGCCTGGACAAGGAACTCAAGTCGATCGAGCCCACCAACGAGAATGAGCTGAACGAAATCATTCTGAAGGAATACGAGGCAGGCCGTCCTTTCATCACATATTACTGGGCGCCCAGTGCTATGCCAAGCATGATCGACCTGACGCTTGTCGAGGAGCCGCCTTATGACGCGGCCTGCTGGGCCTCAATCGAAAAAATCCTGACGCCCTTTCAGCCAGGAGTACCAGCGGAACGGGCCTGCGCCTACGAAACGATACCGATCCTGAAATATGTGACTAAGAAGATGGCCACGGAAAACCCTGACATCACGAGTTTCTTGCGCACGATGTTTATCGGCACACAAACGATGGGTGAACTGGCTGCCTATATGCACCAGCAGAAAGCCAGTCCGGAAGAAACTGCACTCCATTTTCTGAAGAGTTATCGGGGGCAATGGGAAAAATGGGTGGCTGAATCCGTCGAAACGCGGGTTTTCAAATCCCTGAGCGAATAGTCCGGGGATGCCATGAGGGAAAAACGAATGAGCGACCTGTGCTTCATCGACAGAATTCATGACGCCGATCTAGAAAATCCCGATGCGGCTGCGATCGTTTTTCACGGAAAAGCCTCCAGTTACCGTGACCTTGCCAAACGCGCATCGGCACTCTCGGCAACCTTTCACGCAACAGGGCTCTCAATCGGGTGCCGGGTCGGGATTCATCTGCGGCGATCGCCGGACCTCATTGCCACCTTGCTGGCCGTTCTCAAACTCGGGGCGACCTTTGTCCCCTTGCCCATCGACTCCCCCGTCGAAAGGAACAAGCTTGTTGCTGAAATGGCGGATCTGCACTTCCTTGTCGTTGATGACAAAAACTCTGGCAGCTTTCCGGCGCGGACACGCATCCCGCTCGACGGCATCAACACCAACGGCTTGTCGTCTCCTCCAGCATTAGAGATCGATGACGATACGCTGGCCTATATAATGTTTACATCCGGATCGACTGGTCGCCCCAAAGGCGTGATGGTCCGCCGCCGGAACGTTTCTTACTTCCTCGGTGCGGTGGAACAGCTCATCCGGTTTCGCGAATGGCGCAAAATGCTGGCCGCCACAACGTTCGGATTCGACATATCCATTCTCGAATTGCTACTTCCACTAGCCCACGGGGGAACCATCCTGCTTGCAGACGATCATGAATCGAAAAGCAGCGAAGAACTTATCCGCCTTGGTGCGGCGCAAGGGCGATGCCTGGTACAGGCAACGCCGACAATGTGGCGGATGATCGTCTCGTCCGGATGGTTTGAGGAAAGCGAGATCGGTGCACTTTGCGGAGGAGAGGCTCTTCCATTCGATCTGGCCCGTAAGCTCCACGATCATGCCGCCATCGCATGGAATCTTTACGGACCAACGGAAACGACGATCTGGTCGTTTGGCCACCGCCTTTCACCGGAAGATTTTACCGATCCTGCCAGGTCCGTGTCGATTGGTCGTCCCCTCGAAGGTACTGGTTACGCTATCGACACCACAGAGCCGGACGGAAGAATCGGAGAACTTCGCATTGCCGGCCCTGGAGTCGCTGCCGGATATTTTCGGCGTCCTGATCTCGATGCAGACCGGTTCGTTGCGTCAGCAACCGGAGGCACTCTCGAATATCGAACTGGAGATATGGTTGAGGAGCGCTCGGATGGAACTTTGGGATATGTCGGAAGGAAAGATCGACAGGTTAAGCTCAACGGCTTCCGTATCGAGCCGGGCGAAATTGAACACGTCCTCAATGCCTTACCCGGCGTTGCTCAATCCGCGATAAAATTGGCCGAAGATAACCGGGCCAACAAGCGCCTCGTAGCCTACGTCGTCTCGAATGAGGCAATACAAGACACGCAGGCCCTCGAAAACTGGGGATCGGTATGGGACGCCTCATACACTCTACAGCGGGGATCTGGTTTAGCTGAGGAAACGGGATACACATCCTCCTTCACAGGTAAGCCAATCGAAGAGGAGGCGGTTAGAGCCTGGGCAAGCGCTACTGCAGACCGTGTTCTTCAATCATCTGTGGACAGCGTGCTTGACGTAGGATGCGGTGTCGGATTGCTTGGCGAGTACTTACTGAATACTGGCGTGTCAAACTATCATGGATGCGATCTGTCTGGCGCTGCCATAGAGGCGGCGCACGGTCGATTAACCGACCGCATCGGATCATCGCAGCGATGGACATTGAGTTGTGTGCCGGCACATGATCTCCGTGCGAACATGTCCAAGCCTGTTGATTTGGTGGTACTGAATTCGGTCGTCCAGTATTTCCCCGACAAAAGCTACCTGTCGCTCGTTCTGAGCGAAGCCGTCGATGCGTGCAGGACCGGCGGGAAAATCATAATCGGTGATATCCCTGCCGTCTCCCTCAGGCCCAGTATAGCAGCCGAAATGCGGCTTGCGCATCCTAAGCTGTCGGATGAAGTTTTCGCCAGCCGGGCGAACGAAATCGGCCGGGGGGAATTATGGCTCGACCCTGCTGAAATTGATAATATCGTCCGGAAGATGAAGCGTGTTGCTGCAGTCGAGATCGACTTACGTCTCGGCGATGGCGAAGACGAAATGACTCGCTTTCGCTACGACGTGATCTTGCATCTTGATACCGACGATCGCAAGCGTGACGACAGTGGAGAAGTGTTCAAATTTGATGAGCTTGCGTCAAGCGGCATCCGGCTGTCACAATGGCTTGCTTCCGCCCCAGGCTCATTCATACTGAAAAACATTCCCAATCGTCGTCTTCGCGCAAATCTGCCACCTTCAAACAACAAAATCTATGATGGGATTGCCAGTGACATTTCATATGTGGCCGCCGATTTTGGCCCTCATGAGATCCGGACCTGGGCGAATGAGAATCACCGTTCTGTTTGCATCAGATGGAGCGAACCTGTTTCGGGCGCGAAGATCGATATAGCCGTTACATCTCACGGCAGCGTTTCAACTGCATTTGAGAGCCCACGCCAGTCCCTGACCGACGAGAAGGATATAACACCGTTTAAGTGGTACGTCGACCGCGCACGCGACGAGAAATTTCGGGCGGCGCTCCTGGCCAGCCTTCCCCAATATATGGTCCCCTCGACATTCGTTTACCTTTCTCGGATGCCGCTCACCCACAACGGAAAGGTCGACTACTCGGCGCTACCGGTTAGCCTTTCTCCAACACCAATAAAAGCAACAAAGGAAATCACCGGAAGTGCGCGCGATCGTATCGCGTCCGTTTGGTCTTCCATCCTTGATGTTCCAGATCCGCCGCTGGATCGACCGTTTCTCGCTGCGGGTGGATCCTCGATTTTGGTGACTGAACTTGCGCGGCAGCTCTCAAGTATGTTCGGTGTGAAAATTCCGATCGTCGATTTCTTTGTCCATACCACTGTCACGTCGCAAGCCGCCCACATAGAGGGTTTGGTGAGTGGTACAACAGCCGGATCGCCACCTGAAGCAAATATTCATTTGCTAGCGCAAGCGGAGAGGCGTCACCAAGCCCTGGCTAAAGCCAGGTCGCGACGCAACGCCATCCACGAGGAATAGTTCAACCGGGCCTGTCGCAAATTTCTGCGCTTAACGGTATGTTGCCCATCGGGAGAGAAATTCCCGCTCCAGATGTTGTGGAGCGTAGCGATGATTGTGAATACGATTACCCAAAAACTGAAGCGTCAATCGAAGGATGATTTCAAAGGCAGGCATTTCGAGGCATGGCTGATCGTTCAAGCGATCACCTGGTATTTAATACCAAGTCTCTGACATGCTCACGCATCCTCGACTTAAAAAATTTCGAATATCTCAAATGCATCAAGGGCTTGAGATATTCGAAAGTGGTATACGAAGAGTCATTTTCAATGACTCTTCGTATAAGATATCCGCTGAGCTATCGAGATCTCGAAGAAATGTTCGAAGAGTGCGGCTTCGAGGTCATCACCGCACCATTCAACCGGTGGGTATTGGCTTGCGCGCCTGTCATCGAGACGCGTCTTCGCCAGTTCCGCCGGCCGCATTGCGGATCGGTTCGGATTGACGAGACCTACGTCAAGATCCGCGGCAAATGGCGCTATCTGTACCGAGCCATCGATAAGCATGGCAACCCGGTGGATTTCCTGCTGACCGCAAAGCGTGATCTGGACGCCGCCAAGCGGTTCTTCTGCAAGATGCTGAAAGATCAGCCCTTGTTGTCGCCGAATAAGATCGGCACAGATGGTGCCAATACCTTCCCCTCGGCGATCAAAGCGTCGGTTGAAGACGGGCTTCTAAATCCCGATCCCGTCCATTATGTCACCAAGCATCTTCAACAAGGCATTGAGAGCGACCATTTCCGTGTGAAGAAGAACATGCCGAAGATCGACGGCTTCCAATCTTTCAACACGGCGCGGCGAAGGATTGCCGGTTTCGAGGCAATGCTGTGGTTGAGGAAAGGCTTCGGCTTTTCCAGCGGCTGGACAGTTAACGATCAGAATGATCTGGTTGCGCGTCTCTTTGGACTTACAAAGGTTAACAAAACATGAAAGTGGCATCGTTCAAGGGATAGCCCCGACCTCTGTGGAGGTGTGCGACAAGCCCCGTGGCGCTGCTCGCCCAGAATCTCAAAAGTCAGACCGCTTGACGAAGTAGGTTGGGGAATTTCATTGCTATTTGAAATCTTTGCAACAGAGCCCTTAAAAGAACGCTTGCTTGTGGGAACCCGAAATCCGCTCAATGCAAAGCCTCGACGGCAGCGACCAAATAAACGGCCTATCAAAGACCAAATGATGACCTGTAGCTGAGCGCTGCACCGATGCGTCTCGCAATCAGATGAATGTCAAGGGTCATTAGATCTGTATATTTTTTAAGTAGTCAATTAACAATCGTTGGCGTAGAGAATACCTATGAGCATAAGGCCAAACCGCATGTATTGGCACCCTGGTATCTGTAATTTGATCGTCAAGGATCGTACAAAGTTCGCCCGTTTCCAGATGCATATTGATGGAAACAGCCGGTAAATAGGCTATTCCAGCACCTTTAACCGCAAGTTTTATACGAGTATCAATGTCATTGCATATAATTGAATGAGGAAGATCAAGTGAGCGCTTGCTTGCAAGCGGCCAAGGTTGAATTAAGCCTGAGTTTTTTGAGCGATAGTGTATCAGTTTGTGTGATAATAAATCATCTTCATTTACAATATTACCAAAATTACTTAAATAAATTGGACTTGCTACAATAACATTGACCATATCTCCTATTTGATGGCAGCGAACATTTCCATCTTGTTTGTGACCTATACGGAGAGCTGCATCAAAATTTTCGCCAACGAGATCAACAAATCTATCGGAAAAATCAAATTCGATGTCGATATTTTTGTATTTTTCTAAGAAACCATAAAGTTTATCAATAAATAAATTTGGCACCGGAGCTATGCTAATTCTAATTTTTCCATTCGGCTCCTGATTGGCAGAGTGCATTGCATTCTGCATCTCTTCAATCTCCTCAACGATCCGCAATGCGTGACCGAGAAAACGCTCCCCGTCATACGTTAACGAAATCCGCCTGGTGTTGCGTTGCAGCAATTGCGTCCCAACTGAGCTTTCAAGGCTTGTTACACGCTTCCCGACTGCGGACGCACTTAACCCCAATGCGCGACCTGCCGAGACAAAACTCCCCATTTGAGCGACTTTCACGAACACCGAAATTGCCGAGAGAGACTCTATCATACGTTACTCCAATCCTGCGCATTACAACCATATTAGGCATCAGAGTCCGGAGCTTCAAGATGGTTATGCTGCACGGCAATAAGTTGTAAAAGTGACCCGCGCCAAACAAGATGCCATCTAAAAGAGTGTATCTTGGTTTCAGGCTCTCAATTTCAATGCAATGCGCGGCATGCATATTCCTGTACGCTAACATACAATTAAATTAAAGAATTTCAGGATTGATCTTTAAGAGGTGCAAATGAACATCCAAACGTCTAGCGCAATTTCCAAGGATCTCAATTTACCCCTAGCAAAGCATAGCGATATTACTTGGCGTATGCATGCGACCCAAGATGTCAAATATAGTGTCTCCATTGTGAACGAAATTCTAAATCCAAACAATCCATCTCTGGCCCATGCGTGCCATAAGTACGTAAAATCTGGAGAAAAGACAAAACGATTGGTCGTAATTGACGAATTAGTTTATAATTTATATGGGGAAGAATTTAAAAATTACTTCAGCAATTGGAATTTTGATATTCGCTGGAAGATCATTATCGGCGATGAAATTAACAAGAATATGGATGCCGCAATTACCGTTGCTGAGGCGATGGCCGAGGCCGGACTGTTGCGGCGTGGTGAGGTAGTCATCGGAATTGGTGGCGGTGTTCTCTTGGATGTTGTTGGCTTCGCATCCAGTCTTTATAGGCGAGGCATTCCTTATGTTCGAATCCCGACAACGCTCATGGGGCAGATTGACGCCGGAATAGGAATAAAGACAGGCGTTAATCACGGAGACCACAAGAATCGACTTGGTACCTATTTTGCGCCGTCTTCAGCTCTTATCGATACCAGTTTTTTACGTAGCCTGAGCAAGCGTCATATCTCAAATGGCGTCGCTGAAATTATTAAAATGGCACTCATCAAAGACTTTGCTTTGTTTGAATTGCTCGACAATCTCTCATCTGAGATGACAGCCGAGCTATTTTCCTCCGATAATGCCATAATTAAAGAAATTATATCTCGCTCAATTGTCGGGATGCTAGAAGAGCTTGAGCCAAATCTTTGGGAAGCTGAATTGTCGCGTTGTGTTGATTATGGCCATACTTTCAGCCCATCGTTGGAACTTATAGCAACACCGGAACTCCTGCACGGTGAAGCAGTTGCCGTTGATATGGCCCTGTGCATCGCGTTGGCGAGAGGTAGGTCACTCCTCAGCGAGGAAGAAGCCAACAGAGCCATTGCGCTTATAGCCAAATCCGGCTTGCCCGTGAGGCATCCATCTTTCAAGCATGAATTGCTTGAAAAGGCTCTGTCCGATACGGTGAAGCACCGCGATGGCCAACAAAGAATACCATTGACTGATGGCCTCGGCGCGGTCACGTTCGTTAACGATCTGACCTCTGCCGAGTTGGCTGCGGCGCTTGAATTTCTTGATGAGCGTCAGCATATGTTCAGCCAAGCGATCACAGTATGACGCGCACAGCCACAGTGATAGACGTGGGGGGAACCCACGTCCGTTGGGCGAAGTGGAGTCCGGCGGGAGGTGTTTATGATCGACGCAGTTCCCCCGCGCCCAATTTTCGTCGTCACCCCGAGTTGTCAGGACTTCAGCTTCAGGAGCGGCTGATTAACTCGATTTGTGAGCTTGCGCCAGATCAGCCGAATTCGGTGGTAGCGATTTCGTTTGGCGCGGCCTTAAATCAACTGAACGGAACGGTGTATGCTTCTGCGCCATTATGGGGTGACTATGACGCGCCTCTCCATTTATCCGCTGCCTTGTCTGATAGAAGACCAGATGTTCAATGGCATGTGGTAAACGATGTGACCGCAGCGTTGCTGCATGTTGCGTCATTGCCCCTTTGCCGGCAAGATCGAAAGGTCATGTTGGCAACGATAAGCACCGGGATTGCGGCCCGCACGATTGATCGTTCCACAATGCGGATTCCCCTTGATGCCAATGGATTACAGGGAGAGATCGGTCACTTACCAGCGTCTGCAAATCTCTTCGCTCAGCCATTTGTCCTGAACTGCGATTGTGGCAAACAGGGCCACCTCGCGGCCTATTCGTCAGGCCCTGGCATCGAACGGGTGGCAAATATCCTGCGGGAACAATACCCACAGGATTGGGATAGGTCGTTGCTTGCCCTCCATATACAGGATGGCGCATCCTGGGAGCATGCATTCAAGGCTTCCGTCATCGCTGGAGACAGCTTGGCTACGAATTTGCTTGCCGTGGTGACCGCGCCCGTCGCAGATGTCCTGCGAACCGCGCTTTGTCTAGACCCAGATCTGGACCGGATTGTGTTGACTGGTGGTGTCGCAGTGGCGCTCGGCGACCACTACAGAAATGCAATTTTACAACATCTTAGCAATCAAGGTCTCTATCTGACCAGCAAGTATAATCCGAATTGGGTCGCGGACCGGATTGTCGTCTGGGATGCGGATTGTCTTTTTGGTGCAGGAATTGCCGCGCAGATGGCGGGCGCGCAATGACAGCTTCTCATCGCGCAGTGGTCAGGGCAAATGGCACAACCTCTGTATTGGATCGCCAAACATCTACCCCAAACGACCACGAACTGCTGGTGGCTCCACTCCACGTGGGGTTATGCGGCACTGATATCCAGATGTTGCGAGGACTTCGTTCCGACCCCACGCCTGTTATTGGGCACGAAGGGGTGTGCAGGGTTGTCGCAGTTGGCAATGATGCACCTGAATGGATCACTCCGGGAACTCTCGTCTGTATTAACCCTACTCACCGTGATGATCCATCCTTCCTTCTTGGTCACAATGTCGAAGGCTTGTTGCAGGAGCGGGTGCTTATCCCCAGCACTGCGGTGCTGGGTGGGCTGGTACTCCCTCTTAGCGAAGCCATGAACGCTGAAATTGCGACATTAATTGAGCCATTGGCAGTTGTTCATTATGCGCTGCACCTTCTCGCAGAGCACAAGCCGGATACAATCGTTATTTTCGGCGACGGTGTGATTGGGCAAATTGCAGCACGTGCCGCTACCGACATACTGGGCGCGGACGCGCGTATCGTGCAAGTGCACCACACGGCGAGGGGGATCGAATGGAGCGCCAACCATGCCGTTTCCACTGTTCATCGCATATTACACGACAAAGCGGGAGCACAATATCTGGCGAACCTCCCTTCGAATGCGCGAGTGGCGGTCCTCCTCGCGACACCAAGAGATGCAACCTTGTTATGCCTTGATACGGCACTTCAAAATATACGTGGCGAGCTTGCAATTAACTTACTCGGAGGCTTGCCACCAAACGCGGCGAGCCCGTTATTGCCGGAGGTAGACCTTAATGTGATCCGTGCTGCGAATTGTGCAGGTGCGCCAAACCCACCCCTAAGGTTCAGCCTGTCAACAATTACCGGCAAGACAGTATCCCTCATGGGTCACAGAGGCGTCGCCAACCGGCATCTCAAAGGTGCCGTTGCCGAATTGGCTGAGTTCCCATCACGCTATCAAGAACTCATTACACATGTCGCCACGTTGGACGAGGCCGCGACTATCATGCAACAGCTGGCGACGTCCCGAGACCGCATCGTAAATGGTCGCCGACTTATCAAATTGGCGGTGCAAATCGAACCGAAACAACGCAGACTAAGAGGTGACCTATGACTTCGCTAACAGGTCGTCGAGGCCTTGTTGTCGGTGGCTCTACCGGTATTGGCAGAGCTATCGCTGATGCTTGGTCCGAAGCTGGCATGGATGTCCTTGTGCTTAGCCGATCGCGACCGAGAGAGCAGGGCAAGTTACGTTGGTCAGCTATCGACTTAGCAGACCAAGTATCAGCCATTTCAGTGCTGGAGGAGGCAAGTAGAGAGCCGTTGCATGCGGTTAGTTTTGCTGCAGTGCATTATGGTGATCGACGCACGCGATTTTCCGAGACGCCATTATCCCAATGGCGTCAACAGCTTGAGGTAAACCTCAACGGAATGTGGCTAACGTTGGCAACGACGTTACCCGCACTGCGTAAGTCTGGGCCGGGTTTATTTTTAAATGTCTCTTCAGAGGTCGTTTTCAACGGTGGCCCAGGGCGTGCTGGCTATGCAGCGACGAAGACGGGATGCGCATCGTTACTTGAGTCGGTTTATCAGGAGGAAAATCCGGACGAAGTCCGTATCGTATCCGTGTTGCCAGCAGGCATGGTTGACTCGCCAGGTATTCGCCGTCGCCGTCCCGCCGACTTCGACTACTCCGAATACATGCGCCCCGATTGCTTCAGGTCAATCGCCGTTGAATTGGCCGAGACTGTGGGCGAGCATTATCATGGTGATAGTCTCATCGTAGAGGGTGATGGTAGCTGGCATTCTGTGAGAAAAGGCGTCCCCACATCGCAAACTGATCGGAGCCGCATGTGAGTGCCGTTCGCGTTGGCCTGGTTGATTGGCGATTACCCGTAAGCGGCCCACTTGCTGTGATGCTTGCTGCGCAGCTTGGCGTGGATGGCATTCAACTCGACCTAGGCGGTCCTCGTCGCGCACCGTGGTTGGACGAGCCAAAGCGGCTGCATGAACTCCAATTGACACTGGCTGGTTCGGGGCTGGTGCCATTGGCTATCTCTGCCAACGTACTCAATGATCTCGGGTTGACGGCAAAGGAGGGCACCAGTTTAGCCAACGATGTCCGAAACGTGATTATCCGCGCATTGAATGTGGCGGCTGAACTCGGCGTTGATCTTGTTTTTCTTCCAAGTTTCCGGCGCAGCGCCATCACCGATCCACCGACGTTGACAAGGACGGCGGAGATCTTGCGATGGGCATGTGACGAAGCAAGCCAACGGAAAATACTCTTAGCGACCGAAAATGTGTTGGCGCCAAAACAACTACGCACTTTGATGGCATTGGTGGACTCGTCAAATTTTCGAGTTGTACTCGATACCGGAAATATTTCGAACCTAGGCGCGGATCCAGTGGCCATTTTGCGCACTGCCGGCGCAGCCTTGGCCAGACAGGTTCATATCAAAAATACCAACGATCAGCAGCCACTACGCGCACCGGCCCCTGCCGTCTTGAACACGCTCGCCGAACTTCGTCAATCAAGCGTCCCCATTAATGCAATGATACTGGAAAACGACTATCGCAATGGCGAATTGAACCGCATCACGGCGGATATAGGCTGGCTACGGGACCAACTCGCCGCCCAATCGAACAATTCCATGGCCGCTTCACAGAACAAAATTGAAGCATCTGTTCAATAAAATAACCAACAGATTCAACACTTAAACAAAGTAAAACCAGGAAATCACATGTCGATTCCGCTTTATTACTTATCACTGTCGCCAGTCGTAATTTCCGAATTTTGACGCTCATTTTATTAAGGTGGCAATCCGCGGAACCATTTTCCCAGGGTTGCAGCTTGAATTTCAAACCCTTCAGTTTCTTTCGAATTTAGAGGATACCTATGCCCATAATTCTCTTTGCATTAATGCTTGGTGTGTTTTGCGTTGGTACCGCAGAGATTGTCGTTTCCGGGCTTTTGCCGATCGTGGCTAGCGATCTCTCTGTCTCCGTGCCTGAAGCCGGTCTACTCGTCACTGGCTACGCACTGGGAGTCACAATCGTTGGCCCGTTTGTGACCTTGTTCACCACCAACGTGCCGCGCAAAATGCTCGTGCTTGGATTGATGATACTGTTCGTCCTCGGCAACATTGCTTCCGTATTTGCCCCTGATTATCGTATGTTGATGTTGGCCCGCGTATTCACCTCCCTCAGTCACGGCACATTCGTCGCAGTCGCGTTTAACCTCGCGGCAAGTTTGTCGCCCGCAGATAAGCAGGGGTCCGCCATGGCAAAGATCGCTCTGGGTTTCAACATGGCAAACGCCGCTGGCGCACCATTGGGAGCATTTATCGGCCAAAATCTGGGTTGGCGTGCAACATTTGTCGCTATCATTTTGGTCGCTGTGGTTACTGTTGCTCTGATAGCAATGTTCATGCCCGCAAGTTTACCTCGCTCTAAACAAGCAAAAAAAGGGTCATTGCGCCAAGAACTTAGTGTATTAGGCCACTCAAATGTCCAGTTCGCAGTGGTGGCCACTGTACTTGCTCAGGGCGCAGTCTTCACTGCATCAACGTATATTGTACCGCTCCTGACCGACGTGAGCAATTTTAACCCAAATGCCATAGCGGCGTTGCTTGTCGTATTTGGTCTTGGTGCGGTAATTGGTAATTTTGCTGGCGGTCGGCTTGCAGACGGCAACGTTATGCGCGGCATCACCGTGGTTTTGACCAGCTTGACCCTGGTGCTGGCCGTATTTTGGCTGAGCAGCGTCACGCCTCTTCTGTCGGCCATCACACTATTCTTTTTCGGCGCTATTGGGTTTTCTATTATTCCATCGCTCCAGGCCCGCATTCAATCTGTCGCCTTGGCTGCGCCTACATTGGCCCTTTCGGTTAATGTATCGGCCTTCAATCTGGGTAATGGCCTGGGTGCCTGGTTGGGTGGGGCGGTCATTGGGCATGGGTTCGGTGTACGCGCAGTCCTCCTGGCAGCATCTGCATTGGCTGCGACAAGTTTAGCTATCATACTTTTGTCTTGGTACTTGGAACGTCGCAACAAACCAATCACCACAACGACGTGACAGAGTAACAATACCTCCACGCTCAGCGGCTTGGCGCGCTGGCGCGCGCCTTCCAAACCAAATTAGCAGCAGATTTGATTATTTGGAGTTTAAATGACGGAATTTCCATCCACTTACACAACTGCTGAGCTTGTCAGTGGAGCAGTTACCATCATCGAGAAAACCTTTCCTAGGGAAAGGCTCCTTGAAGACGTCGTTGTAATACGGCCTGATTACATAGGCATTTGTCGCGCTGACGTTAAAGAAATCGGTGGCTCCCGCGATATTCCAACTGATCGCGGTCCATTGTTCGGACATGAGCTTGTCGGTTCTGTGTCTTTTGCGGGAACTCAGAGTGGATTTCAAAAAGGTGATTTAGTGACATTCAACCCGAATATCACACCCATTCGCACTACTGGGTTTGCCGAATATGTGTTCATTCAAGGCACAACGGATCAACTAGACCAAGCCGTCGTGCGCGTCCCTGAGCCTGATATTCTCCAAAACGTTTGGATGCCTGAACCGTTCGCCTGTATTGTGCACGCGACCAAGAAACTACTGGAACTGACAGAGCTTGTGTCGTTCCACGGAAAGAAGGTCGGAATAATAGGTGCTGGCTGTTCAGGCATCATGTTTGCGATGTACGCGAAGCATCTTGGCGCTTCGGTTGTTGTGTTCAATCGTGGTGAAATGCGGCGCACCTTCGCGCAAGACCAAGCGCTTTTAACCAAGGAAGAAGTTCTTCCCCTCACAGAAATTGATAATCACCGCGATACATTTGATGTCGTCATTGTTGTTCCGACCATTGTGACGGCAGAGATTTTACTCGCCGCCGCGAATATCGCATCTCATCAAGGAATTCTGCATATCTATGGTGGCACGCGCAAGGGGGACCGTTTCCCCTCAACCCAAGTCGATATTGACACTATTCGACGGCAAGAAGGAGTTAGTGAGACGGAGTACATGGGAAAAGAAATTAAGATAGCTGGCGCCTACGGGTGCTACAAAGAAGACTATGAGGAAAGCTTTAGGTTGCGCTCAGAATACTCTACTCAATTTCCTCTGGAAAAGTTGATCTCGAAAGAGATAGTATTCGAAAAATTTTCTCAGCTTATTATGGATGTTGCGAAGGGAAATAAAGATTTCCCTGGTAAGGTTGTTATAAAAACCAATTCTACGGATACCAATATGATTAGGGTGTGAATCCGACGCCGTTGAAACGGGCTGTGTTGGACTTGCATCGGAAAAGTGTAGAGGTTTTCTTGAGTTGCAAGGGAACCGGAATGCCGAAGCAGAGGATTTTTACGAAGGAATTTGAGACGTAAGCTGTGCGCCTGGCACAGGCGAGCGGGCGGTCTCAGCGCGAGATCACCCAGGACCTGGGCGTCGGCCTATCAACGCTGGTGCGCTGGATCGGTCGTCGCCGTGATCAGACAATGGATGCGCCGACAGGGTCCAAGACCACGGAAGACATGGTGGCCGAACTGAAGCGTTTACGCCGGGAGAACGAAATCCTGCGGCAGGAGCGCGAGATACTGAAGCGTGCCGCAACTTTTTTCGCCAAGGAAGGAAGCCGATGAAGTTTCGGTTCACCGATCAGGCGAAAGAAGAATTCCCCGCATACCGTCTCTGCAAGGTTCTGGGCGTCAGCCAGAGCGGCTACTTTGCCTGGAAAGACCGGCCTGCAAGCCATCGCAGCCCGAGGACATGGTGATGCTGGCGCATGTGCGCTCGGCCTACGCCCTGTCTCACGAGACCTATGGCAGCCCACGCATGACGCGGGAATTACAGGACAGCTGCTTTGCCATCGGCCAGAGGCGAACCGCCCGGCTGATACGCGAGAATGGCCTGCATGGCCGGCAGAGGCGGAGGTTTAAACGCACCACGGATAGCCAGCATGCCTTCCCGGTTGCGCCTAACATCATCAATCAGGACTTCGCAGCAACCGCTCCCAATCAAAAATGGGGTGTTGATATTTCCGGCTCTGTTGCAAAGATTTCAAATAGCAACGAAATTCCCTAATGTACTTTGTCAAGCGGACTGACCTTCGAGATTCTGGGCGAGCAGTGCCACGGCTTCCGTGAGAGCGCCCGGTCCGACGCCAAAAGCCCGTTCAACGATGCGAGCTTCACCACGGATATCGCCGGTCAGGTTGAAAATCGCAGCCTGCCCCTTGCGTAAAGCCCGCATCACCTCGAATCCCTTGATCGTAGCATCGGCCGTTTTCAGCGTCTTGAATCCTCTCACGGGTCTGATCAGTTGTTTCCGCTTACCATGATCGGCCTCGACAACATTGTTCAGATACTTGACTGCCGATGGACCAACTCTTTTGGGCATTTGTCATTTGTCATTTGTCATTTGCCATTTGCCATTTGCCATTGGCCTTCAGTTCTGCGATCGCGATCCCATAGGTTGGTGCCTTGTCGGTGTTGATGACCGTTGGCTTTTCCCAATCTTTCAGGCCGTTCAGCGCCTTGCCCAGGAATCTCTTGGCCGCTTTGGAAGCGCGGGTCGGCGACAGATAGAAGTCAATCGTGCTGCCGAATTTATCGACGGCCCGGTAAAGATAGGTCCACTTGCCGCGAACCTTCACATAGGTTTCATCGACCCGCCAACTCGTCGATTGCGGGCGACGCCAATGCCAGCGCAGCCGCTTTTCAATCTCGGTCGCAAATTTCTGAACACAGCGATAGATCGTGGAATGGTCGACCAGCACGCCCCTTTCAGCCATCATCTGTTCAAGATCACGGTAGCTCACCCCATAGCGGCAATACCAGCGAACTGCCCAAAGAATGATTTCACCCCGGAAATGACGCCACTTAAAATCGCCCATCAAAAATCTCGCTAAAAATTGCCAGAGTCTTTTTTGAGCATCATCGGAATTTTTGCAACAGAGCCAGATCGAGTGCGTGGTTTTGTGCGAGGCTGAGATCCGACATGTGAGGCTCCATCCGGTGGCGGGGCCAATCCCCGCTCGATGGCGCCCGTTTGATCCGGACCTGGCCGCGGTCATCTCGGCGGCGTAGCCGGAGAGGTCGCAGCTTGCTCGCGAACCCCTTGCGGGTTGACCGTCCAAGGTCGGGACTGGATTAGGGATGCCAGACAAGAGAGCGACCCGGCGAGGCGCAACAGATCATCCCAGTGCTCCAAAATCAGCTTCATATTGATTTTGTTCGAGGCGAGTTCGTCGAGTATGCCATAGTGGACTTTCCCATCGACGCGCCAGAACCTCGCGCCGCCGACATCGGCGATGCGCGGGCTGAACTGGTAACCCGGCAGGTGGAATATTCCAAAAATCGTGTCTGTATACCCGGCAGTGTCGGTCATGATCTCCGTCGGCTGAAGTTCGGTCTCCTGTTCGAGAACGACGGCGAGGAGATTGAGGCTGTCGCGCAATGTGCCGGGGACGGTCACAGCATTGAGACCGGTGAACTGGTAGGAGGCAAGATTGTACCATGTGATGCCGCTCTCCTGCCCGAAGTACCGTGGATTTGGCCCGGAATGGATGGTGCGGACCGGTACGACGAAACGCAATCCGTCGGCGGAAGCAACTTCGCCACCACCCCAATGCCTTGCCAGCGGTACCGCGTTCTGAGCCGCGACGAGCGCGGCGTTGGCGATTGTCAGCGTCTCGGCGCGCAGAAAATTCTGCTTGACCCAGCTCAGCCGCGACCGTCTGAGCGCCGGCGCATCGAGACGGACCAATGGTTCGAATCCGGTGTTGGTCGCCTCCGCCACAAGCACGGCGCAAACGCTTGTCGCGATGTCCTCGGCTCTGGCGCTGCCTTCACTGGCATGTGTGAAGAGGTCGGCAAACCCCGTCCGCGCGTGCATTTCCAGGATCAGCTCAGGCAGATCGAGCCTGGGCAGTCGGGCATCGACTGCCATGCGGAGCGCGATCAGGCTCGCGGGCTCGTCGATCTTTTCCAGGCGCTCTACGGATAGGTCGGGACCGGCTGCGGTGCTGACGATCGTCACCGCCGTGTTCTCCGGCACCCTCCCGGCTGTTTCTCGGTATGCGAGATCGAGCCTGCGCGCCAATTTGCCGAGTTCCTCGTCGGCCGAGGCCGATACACCAACGGTGCGGCAGATCGCAGGTCGGGCGGCCTCCCACACCGCTCCCGATAGCAGACCCTTTCTCGGGTCGGCATAGCGAAGCGACCGAAAACGTCGCGTCGGCGGATTGCGCGGCGAAGCCCGTCGAGAACGCAGAGCCGGTATCCGGTCATGTCCAGAGAACCGTCCGGGTTCTTCAACTGATCCTGCCATGCTTTCGGCGCAAAGGAGATTGGCACCGGACCTGAGCGCTTGCGGCCGGAATGCACGACGCGGAGATATTCGACAGCTTCAAGCAATGACCGACCCGCTGGCGCTGCGCCGAGATCAAGACCGGCAAGCAGCGCCGGCGTATAGGCGATTTTGCGAGGATGCTTTCTGAGTTCGGTGAAATAGGTGTCGTCATGGGGCTCGGCAAGCGTCCCGACGCGCTCGGCCGCCGCGGAGCTTCAGTGCCGCGGCGTCAAGGTCCCGCAGAGAGCGTAGCCTGGCCTCCTTCGAGGCCGTCGCCGCTTGCGCGAACATCGATGTCGTGACTGCATCGAACAGATCAATCACATCATCTCCGGCTGATGCCTCCAGGGTCTGGATGAAGGCTAACAGCGTGGCGGCGCGCCGATCGGGTGGCAGACGCGCAACCGCTTGTGCCTTTGCTGCGACCGCGAAACGCGCCAAAGACGAAACTTTGCCCGGCGGCAGCCGATCGGTCGAGGGAAGCTCGTTGGTGATGGCACGAATTTCTGCCAGACGTGCAAGCGCGCGGCTGATTTCCCGGCCGCTCTGTATATACGGCCCGTCCCGCAGTCGATCGAGCGGGCTCTGCCTCAGGCTCTCCGGAACTTCCACAAGATTGTCGAGGCGCGCGCGCTGATCGGGCGTCAATGCCTCGATCAGCAAGCGATGCAGACGGGCGTTCGCACGCGTCCGCACCCTTGCCACGGCGCGTTCGAGAACGGATAGGCCTGGAAGCAGAACCTTGGCGTCAAGCAGCCAGGCGACCGCCCGGTCAAATATAGCCGAAGGTCGGTCCGATCCTGTCCAACACAGGGCATATAGGAAGCGGTTGCGCCGGAAGCCGACGCCGCGATCGGCGTCGGTTCGGTAGCCATAGCGCTGGCGAATTCGGATTGCATGTCGCCAGCGCCCCTCGCTTCGTGCATATTCGGCGATCAGTTCCTCATGGCCGGGGAGCGAAAGCTGGTGGGCGGTGAAGCGCAGGGCGGGGTCCGGCACCTCTCTCGGATTTTCGAGAAAAATCCCGAGCATGCGTAGCGATCCGAGCTGAACGGCAACACCCAGGCGATTGTGGTCGCCGCGGTGCGTGGCGACGAACGCGCAATCAACGTCGTCGAGATGAAAATAGCGGGCCAGTTGATCCGGCGTCGGCTCTCCAGTGAAGCGGCCATACTCCCTGGCCTGGCTTTCGGTCAGGAAACCAACCGGCATGGTCTTTAAACCTGTGCGGCAGTTTCGCGCTTCGCACGGCGCTTGGTGAGGAGTTCGTTGGCCCGTTCGCGCGGCTTTCCTTTCGCATCGACATAGGCATAGAGCGTCGACAACGACATGCCGAGCTGTGCGGCGACATCGCGCGCAGCATTGTCCTGGTCGGCCATCATCGCCATTGCCACTTTGAGTTTTTGCAGGGTCATCACACGCGGGCGTCCACCGGCTCGCCCACGTGCACGGGCCGCCGCCAGTCCCGCCATGGTGCGTTCGTATATGAGATCACGTTCGAACTCCGCTAGCATCGCAAAGATACCGAAGACGAGCCTACCGGTCGTGGTGGTCGTGTCCACGTCGCCGGTTAGCACCTTGAGCCCGATCCCGCGCTTTTGTAGATCACTCACCAGACCGACCACGTGAGGAAGCGAGCGGCCGATGCGATCGAGCTTCCATACCACAAGCGCGTCGCCCGCCCGGCTGATCTCAAGCGCCTTCGCAAGGCCAGGTCTTTCGGTGGAGCGCCCCGAGCAGACATCCTCGTAGATCTTCTCGCACCCGGCACGCTCCAGCCCGTCGCGCTGAAGATCGAGATTTTGCTCACTGGTCGAAACGCGCATGTAGCCAATTAGCATGTTCACTCCCCTACTTCATATTAACTTAGGCGAATGGGAGTTTATAGGCTATAGGTTTATGGATGGGTATTTATGAAATTCGATGGCTTTTCCGGCGGCTTTGCGATCGGCTCCACATCTTCGCATCAAACCGGGGTTTGTTGGAATAGCAGCTTGCGAGATCACTACCGACAAGCCGTTCGACATCAACGCACGCATCTATTTCGGTCAGGAGACCCCACGCCTCCGTTAGGCATCGTAACGTTAACCGGACATCGATCAAAATGTGGGATCTGGCTGCATGACCAGATCCAGCCGTGATCCCCTTTATCGTCGCCACCGATTTCCCGGCGGGGTGATTGCCCATGCAGTTTGGCTGTATTTCCGGTTTCCGCTTAGCCTGCGGATGGTCGAGGATCTGCTGGCAGCGCGTGGCATCATCGTCTCTCATCAAACCGTGCGGCTCTGGGCTGAGAAATTCGGTAGACATTTTGCCAATGATATCCGCAAGCGCTCAGCCGGCAGGCTCGGTGACAAATGGCATCTCGATGAGGTTGTCATCACCATCGGTGGAAGGAAACACTGGCTTTGGCGCGCCGTTGATCAGGATGGCTTTGTTCTCGACGTGCTGGTGCAAAACCGCCGCAATGCCAAGGCGGCAAAACGTTTGATGCGCAAGCTCCTGAAAGCCCAAGGCCGTGCGCCGCGTGTGATGATTACCGACAAACTACGATCCTATGGTGCAGCAAAGCGGGAGGTCATGCACGGCTTTGAGCATCGTTCTCACAAAGGATTGAACAATCGGGCAGAAAACTCGCATCAGCCCGTCCGACGACGGGAGAGGATCATGAAGCGCTTCAAGTCAACACGACATCTTCAGCGTTTCGTTTCCATCCATGACCCGATCACCAACCTTTTTCACATTCCCCGCCACGATATTCCATCCGTCCACCATCGCGAACTGCGAACAGCTGCCATGCAAGCATGGCACCAAATCGCGCGCCTTCACGCCGCATGAACTAATTCATCACGCCAAGATGTTGCGTTCAAGGCGATAAGTTTACAGTGCCGCTGCGATCGGTGTCGCTATTCTTAACCGAATGCTCGCCTGCGGACGCCCGAAATCCGCTCAACGCCAAGCCTCGACGGGAGCAACCAAATAAGCGTCCCATCAAAGACTGAATGATCACCTGTCGCTGAACGATGCACCAACGCCACATTTAATCAGATTTGCCAAAATCAACAAGCTATACTAGATTTGAGGAAATGTTATAGGACGCCTTCAGATGAAACAAATCGATCTCATGTTCCGGACGATGGTTGCGGAGTTGCAGCAACGGTCTTTCGATGCGCAATGGTCGGCCGACTTTCCGCCAACGGGACGTTTCGTCAAGATGACGGTGGATAATCGCGCATACTGGTATTTCGATCAGCCGAACGGAGAAGGCGGTCAGAAACGCCGATATGTCGGGCCCGTCGATGATGAGGAAATCACGGCTCGGGTCGAGACCTTCCGAGGCGAAAAGGACAATTACCAGAACCGCCGAAAGATAGTGGCGGCTCTCACTCGTGAGGCTGGTTTGGTTGCTCCTGATCGCTTCACTGGTGCGGTCGTTGAAACCCTTGCTGCGGCAGGTCTTTTCCGGCTTCGAGGTGTCCTTGTCGGCACGGTCGCATTCCAGTGCTACGCCGCCCATCTCGGTATCAGATTGCCAATGGCAGCGATCCTCACAGGTGATGCGGACCTCGCTCAAGATTATGCGATCTCCAGCGAGGTCGAAGATTCGATTCCGCCAATCCTTGATCTCCTTCAGGGCGTCGATCCGTCCTTCCGAGCACTACCCCATATTTCCGGTTCCCCTCACTCTAATGCATTCCGAAATTCGTCTGGTTATCGGGTCGAGTTCCTAACGACAAATCGGGGAGCTGAAGAATATTCGGACCAACCGGCTCAGATGCCAGCACTTGGTGGGGCTGCGGCCGAACCGCTGCGGTTCATGGATTTCCTGATCCGTGACCCGGTGCGAACGATTTTGCTGCATGGTGCCGGTGTCTCGGTCGTGGTGCCCGATCCATGCCGGTATGCCGTCCACAAACTGATCGTCGCCGGTCGTCGCCAGAATGATGCCGGGGGCAAGGCAAAGAAGGATAAGGATTTGCGGCAAGCTGGAATGCTGTTCGAGGCATTGCAGGAAACGGGCGAAGGGACAAGCCTGGCTGAAGCTCTTCGCGAGGCTTGGGATCGAGGTCCGTCATGGCGTATCTCAATCACGGCTGGTGTTGATGCGGTTGCCAAGCAATATCAACCCGCACTCCATCGAACCTTCGACATTCTACCCGCCGATGAAATAGAAAAGGCCCGCTGATCTGGCGGCCCCATTTGTATAGCAAGTTAGCTGATAGGCGTTGGTGCATCGTTCAGCGACAGGTGATCATTCAGTCTTTGATGGGACGCTTATTTGGTTGCTCCCGTCGAGGCTTGGCGTTGAGCGGATTTCGGGCGTCCGCAGGCGAGCATTCGGTTAAGAATAGCGACGGCATCATAACGTTAACCGGACATCGATCAAAATATGGGATCTGGCTGCATGACCAGATGTAGCCGTGATCCACTTTATCGTCGCCACCGATTTCCAGCCGATGTGATTGCCCATGCTGTTTGGCTCTATTTCCGGTTTCCGCTTAGCCTGCGGATGGTCGAGGATCTGCTGGCAGCGCGTGGCGTCATCGTCTCTCATCAAACCGTGCGGCTCTGGGCTGAGAAATTCGGCTGACACTTTGCCAACGATATCCGGAAGCGATCTGCCGGCAGGCTCGATGATAAATGGCATCTTGATGAGGTTGTCATCACGATCGGTGGCAAGAAACACTGGCTTTGGCGCGCCGTTGATCAGGACGGCTTTGTTCTCGACGTGTTGGTGCAAAGCCGCCGCAATGCCAAGGCGGCCAAACGTATGATGCGCAAGCTCCTGAAAGCCCAAGGCCACTCGCCGCGTGTGATGATTACCGACAAACTACGATCCTATGGTGCAGCAAAGCGGGAGGTCATGCACGGCGTTGAGCATCGTTCTCACAAAGGATTGAACAATCGGGCAGAAAACTCGCATCAGCCCGTCCGACGACGGGAGAGGATCATGAAGCGCTTCAAGTCAGCACGACATCTTCAGCGTTTCGTTTCCATCCATGATCCCATCGCCAACCTCTTTAACGTTCCCCGCCACGATATCCCATCCGCCCACCATCGCGAACTGCGAACCGAAACCATGCAAGCATGGCACCAAATCGCGCGCCTTCACGCCGCATGAACTAATTCATCACGCCAAGATGTTGCGTTCAAGGCGATAAGTTTACAGTGCCCTCATGACGAGTCCTCCGCATTGGCAGTGCGTTTTTCTCGATGGTCCAGCCAGACAGAAAAACATACCTTCATTTAGTGCATAAAAAACATAGATTAACTTCAATAACCGTCAATGTCTGCGATGCTGCCTCGGCATGTTTGCAGCAAAGGACGGCGCCGATGACCAGGACAATTCACTTCAACGCCTTCGATATGAATTGCGTCGGACACCAATCGCCTGGATTGTGGGCGCATCCGGATGACCGATCCTATACCTACAAGGATCTGGATTACTGGCAGAATCTGGCGCGTACCTTGGAGCGCGGGATTTTTGACGGCATCTTCATTGCTGACGTGATCGGCTATTACGATGTCTATAAAGGCTCCAATTTCCACGCCATCCAGCAGGCCGCGCAAATTCCAGTCAACGATCCGTTGCAACTGGCGGCTCCCATTGCCTTGGCGACAGAACATCTGGGCATTGGTATCACGGCGTCAACCTCGTTTGAGCACCCTTATACGTTCGCACGACGGCTTGCGACAGCGGACCACCATACGAAGGGCCGGGTAGGGTGGAACATTGTGACCTCCTATCTGGAGAGCGGTGCCAAGAATGTCGGCCAATCCGGCTTGAAGCGCCATGATAACCGCTATGAGATTGCCAATGAATATCTTGAGGTGATCTACAAACTGCTGGAAGGTAGTTGGGAAGAGGATGCAGTCATCCGCGATCCAAAGGGGCGGGTTTTTACCGATCCGGCCAAGGTTCATGAAATTGGCCATAAGGGCAAGCATTTTGATGTTCCTGGCTATGGTTTGACGGAGCCTTCGCCGCAACGCACTCCGGTGCTGTATCAGGCGGGGGCTTCTGGTCCAGGCAAGAAATTTGCCGCTGAACATGCTGAATGCGTGTTTGTAGCCGCGCCCACCAAATCGGTGCTGAAAGCCTATGTGGCCGAGATTCGCCAGCAGGCCGCTGCCGCAGGGCGTGATCCGAATGCCCTCAAAATCTACACGCTGATCACAATCATTACCGATGAGACCGAGGCAAAGGCCAAGGCCAAGTTCGAAGATTACCGGCAATATGTCTCTTACGATGGTGCGCTGGTGTTCATGTCCGGCTGGAGCGGCATTGATTTTGGCCAATATGCCCCAACCGATGTGATCCAGAAGGTGGAGACCAACGCCATCCATTCGTTTGTGGAGCATATCGCCGGAGGCGATAAATCCTGGACCATTGAAGAGCTTGCAAAATTCGGCGGCATTGGCGGGCTGGGTCCGGTGTTTGTCGGCGCGCCTGATCAGGTGGCCGATATTTTGCAAGAATGGGTGGCGGACACCGATGTGGATGGCTTCAACATTGCCTATTCGGTGACGCCCGGCAGTTTTGAGGATGTGGTCAACTACATTGTCCCGGAACTGCAAAAGCGTGGGGCCTATCCCACCGCCTACAAGCCGGGAACCCTACGCGAAAAGCTGTTTGGCCAAGGCCCGTATCTGCCGCAAAAACATCCCGCCGATCAATACCGCGATATTGAAGCATTCAAGCGCGCAAAGACCGCTCCGCTGGCCAACGCCAGCTGAATTCCCTTTCCAATTTCAAGCAACGAGGCACGATTATGGGTACCGTTACTGACACCAAGATCGACTACACCGTTCACCCGCGCGTCAATTCCAACGATCCGGTCGCACCGCGTCCGCGTCCAGCTACGCCTGCGCATATTGTTCAATCAGATGCTGAGGCCATTGAGATTGCGCAGCGTCTTGCCGAGCGTTTCAAGATTGGGGCCGCCTTGCGCGACAGGGAAGGCCTGCTACCGATCACCGAACTGGATGAATATTCCCAAAGCGGGCTGTGGAGCATCAATGTGCCAAAAGCCTATGGCGGGCCGGAGGTTTCTTATGCCACGCTTGCCAAGGTAATTTCTACCATTGCGACGGCTGATCCGGCCATTGCGCAGGTGACGCAAAACCATCTGGCAATCGTTGCAACCGTTGATCTGGATGGCACGGAAGAGCAGAAAAAACTGTTCTTTGGCTGGGCTTTGCAGGGCTTGCGTTATGGCAATGCCTTTTCTGAATTGAAGAGCAAGACGGTCGCCGATTTTGAAACCAAGGTTGTGTATGACGGCGACGACGTGATCGTCAACGGTGAGAAATTCTACACCACCGGTGCGCTTCTCTCCCATGTGGTGCCGATTGTGGGCGTTGATGAAACCGGGCAAGGCTATCTGGTGTTTGCCGACCGCGAAGCACCCGGCCTGACGGTGACCAACAATTGGTCCAGCTTTGGTCAGCGCACCACGGCCTCTGGCTCGGTGAAGATCGAAAATGTGCGGGTGCCGAAGGTGCGGGTTTTGAAAGTCACCTCGTTTGAGCATCCCACCGTCGGAGGGCCGGTGTCCCAAATCATCCAATCGGCCATTGATGCGGGCATTGCTCGTGGCGCGATTGATGACACTATCACGTTTGTCAAAACCCTCAGCCGTCCATGGATTGATAGCGGCAAGCAAAAGGCCAGCGAAGACCTGTTCACAATCGCTGCCATTGGCGATCTGAAAATCCGTCTGCATGCAGCGGAAGCTCTGCTGGAGATTGCCGGGCGCAGCATTGATGTGGCGCGGGCCAATAGCACGCTGGACACCGTGTCCGAGGCCACTATCAAGACCGGCGAATCCAAGGTGCTGACCACCGAGATCGCCATTCTCTCCACCAACAAACTGTTTGAACTGGCGGGAACCCGCTCGACATTGGCGGAACATGGTCTGGATCGCCATTGGCGCAATGCGCGGGTGCATACCTTGCATGATCCGGTGCGCTGGAAATTCTACCATGTCGGCAATTATTACCTGAATGGCGAGCATCCACCGCGCCATGCGTGGAACTGAGGCAGAGCAATGAGCACCACAGATCGTACACTCCACCGTCAGGCGGCTCTCACGGCTGGCCGCCCAGCGCCCCATATTCCGCCACGGCGTATCAAGGCGCATGTGATCAAGGATGATACTGAAGCCATTGCAATTGCCAAGGAATTGGCCCGTGACTTTGCCGTGGGTGCAGCAGAGCGTGATCGGCAGCGGCGTTTGCCAGTGGCAGAGATTGAACGCTTTTCGCAAAGCGGCCTTTGGGCCATTACCGTGCCAAAGGCCTATGGTGGCGCTGGCGTCTCGGCGGTGACGCTGGCGGAGGTGACGGCGATCATCTCGGCAGCAGATTCCTCCATTGGGCAAATTCCGCAAAACCATTTCTTTATGCTGGAAGCGCTGCGGCTATCGGGCTCTGATGAGCAGAAGGCGCATTATTTTCAGCGGGTTCTTGATGGAGATCGGCTGGGCAATGCCTTTACCGAAATCGGCACCAAAACCCCGGTGGATTACAAGACCCATTTTGCCGAACGTGATGGCAAGCTGCTGTTAAACGGACAGAAATTCTACGCCACCGGATCGCTGTTTGCTCATATCATTGTGGCCGTTGCCAAAGGTCCGAATGGACGTGTGCATCTGGTGTTTATTGATCGCGCCACGCCCGGCCTTGACCTGGTGGATGACTGGACCTCCTTTGGTCAGCGCTCCACCGGCAGCGGCACCGTGACATTTGACGATGTCGAGATCACGCCTTTTCAGGTGGTGGATCATGATGAGTTGTTTGATAAGCCAACACCAATGGGGCCTTTTGCCCAGATCATCCATTCGGCGGTGCAAGTGGGTATTGCGCGGGGTGCCTTGGCCGAAACCATTTCCTATGTCCGCGCCCATGCAAGGCCATTTTTCGAGCTAACCATTGAGCATGGCTATGAAGACCCGCACACCATCCATGCCGTGGGTGATGTTTCAATCCGCGTCCATGCCGCCGATGCGCTTCTAGCGCGGGCGGGGCGCATTCTGGATATTGCCACCGCCAATCCCACCGCGCAAACTGTGGCAGAAGCCTCTATCGCCGTTGCGGAAGTGAAAGCATTGGGAACCGAAGTGGCGCAATTGGCCGCTACCAAGCTGATTGAGCTAGGCGGTGCGCGCTCCACTTTGGAGGCTTATGGGCTGGATCGCTACTGGCGCAATGCCCGCACCCACTCGCTGCACGATCCGGTGCGTTGGAAATATCACCATATCGGCAATTTCTATCTGAATGATCAGCTGCCCCCACGCCACGGGGCCATCTGACGTTCAGATTTTCTATCCGCCGGGTGCATACCTCTGCACCCGGCCTTTTCTTGACCATAGGAAACCATAAAATGACCTATCAGCCTGATCCCAAGCGCTATGATAACGCCCATTTTCGCCGTACAGGCCGAAGTGGTCTGAAACTGCCAGCACTTTCCTTTGGCCTCTGGCATAATTTTGGCGATACCACGCCGGTTGAAACCCAGCGCTCAATCATTTTCAAGGCGTTTGATCTGGGCATTACCCATTTCGATCTCGCCAACAATTACGGCCCACCAGCGGGCAGCGCTGAAATCAACTTTGGCCGCATCCTGCGCGAGGATTTTGCAGGCTTGCGTGATGAGTTGATCATTTCCACCAAGGCAGGTTGGGATATGTGGCCGGGGCCATACGGTCGCGGCGGCGGCTCAAAAAAGGCACTGCTCTCCAGCCTTGATCAGAGCCTGACGCGGCTGGGTGTCGATTATGTCGATATCTTCTATTCGCACCGCTATGATGCAGAGACGCCCTTGGAAGAAACCGCCGATGCATTGGCGCAGGCTGTGCGGCAGGGCAAGGCGCTCTATGTTGGCATCTCATCCTATTCTGGCACCAAAACCCGCGAGATTGCAGCGCTTTTGAAAGAGCGGCAGGTGCCACTGTTGATCAATCAGCCTGCCTATAACCTGTTCAATCGCTGGATTGAAAAAGACCTGATTGATGCCGCCGATGAAGTCGGCGCGGGCATCATTGCATTTACGCCACTGGCCCAAGGACTGCTGACCAATAAATACCTCAACGGCATTCCAGAAGACGCCCGCGTCAACCGGCCCGGCGGTGATTTCCTGCGGCCAGAGCATTTGAAGGAAGAAAACATTGTGCGCGCCCGCGCCTTGAATGAAATTGCCGCCCGCCGTGGCCAATCTCTGGCCCAGTTGGCCATTGCATGGGTGCTGCGTGATCCGCGCGTGACCTCGGCGCTGATTGGTGCCAGTTCTGCCCGGCAGATTCAGGAAAATGTTGATGCGTTGAACAATCTCTCCTTCACAGCCGAAGAGTTGGCGGAGATTGATCGCTACGCAGTCGAAGGTGGCATCAACCTTTGGGAAAAGCCTTCACACGATCAAGTGGTGTAAGGGAAGATCGGGCCAATCGTCATACTCAACGTCACCCTCGGGCCTGTCCCGAGGGTCTGCTCCCTGCGATTATGTCACTGATCTTGATTGCTAAATTGAATGTGGCAGATGCTCGGCACAGGGCCGAGCATGACGTCGAGGATGGATTAGGGTGTCATCAATCCGCACATTTTGTCACCCGCCATATTCAATAATCTCCAGCCCCGCATTGTAATCCGTCGCATAAATCAGCCCATTGGCATCGACAAACACATCCGCTGATTGGATGACCTTTGGGCGACCGGGTCTGCGGTCGGTCATCGCTGTTGGTGCAGCCGGCACCAGAGCGCCAGTTTCAACCGGATGATAAGGATCGGAAATATCAAAGGCGCGGATACCCGCATTTTGCCAGGTGGCGAAAATCAGCGTGTCTGACACAAACGAGCCGGGGCGGTTTTCATGCAGGTTATGGGGGCCGAAATGGCCGCCTTTCTGGGTGTAATCGATCTCGTCAGGATTCGGGAAGGTGGAGATGCTGATAGGGTTCTCCGGCACGCGGATATCAAACACCCAAGTATGCTTGCGGCCATCTTCCTCATTGTCCAACACCGCCTCATCGGCCACCACCAGCAGACCACGCCCCGGCAGAGGAAGCGGAGAGTGCGTGCCGCCGCCATAGGGTGGTGACCAATTGTGGTGCTTGATCAGTTTCGGCGCTGCGTGGTCCTTGATGTCGAGAAGTGTCAGCCCACCATCGCGCCAGCAGGCATAGGCCGTGTCGCCATGCACCAGTGCGTGGTGGAGGGCATAACGCTTGCCATCTGCCCATGTGCGGCTTTCGCCTGCCGCCGTGTTCATGCCCGGCAGCCACCAGCGGCCAACCAGTTCTGGCTTGGTGGGGTCGGCCATGTCGATGGTCACGAAAATATAATCGGAAAAGCCATCCAGCAAGGCCGATGCATAGGCATAGCGCCCGCCAACATACCAGAGCCGGTGAAAGCCCACACCTTCCACATCCAATTGCCCGATCTTGCGCGGGGCGGCTGGCGTGGAAATGTCATAGACCGTCATGCCCGCCGTCCACGCCCGTTCACGCTTGCTGGCCGCCACGGCTTCTCCGACCGATTGGGTATAATAAGCCTTCTCGTCGGTAAAACTTTCCACATCGGCAAACAGATCAAGCGCGTTGATCACCAACAGCAGATCACCATGGGTTTGCAGATGGATGTTCCATGTGTTGGCGGGGGCCTGCACATAGTTCACGGTTTTCGGATGTTTCGGATCACGCACATCGATGATGGAGAAGCCCTGCGACCACGGATGCGCCACATAGGCATGGCCGTGATGCACCATCAATTGCAGCCCGTCACCGCGCCCGCCAATATCACTATGGCCGATCAGTTTCATGTTGCGGGCAAAGTCTGGCTTTGGCAGGTCTGTCATGGTTTTCAGCTTTCTCTGCCTTCGATTACTTGGCAACCGATGGAATCCACGCAGCCGTCGCAGCATCGCTCTTCAAAAAGGCCGGGAATTTCTGCTGCAGTTCCTCAATCGAGCCGATCTTGTTGTTCACCAGATCATCGCGAGTAATCAACGTTGGCTTGAGCAGCACGGAATGGCCAGGGTTTTGTCCAGCAACGGCAAGTGATACAGCGCGCACCGAAACCTCGCCCACTACGGCAGCATTGGTGGCAGCAGTCGCCACCCACGCGCTGTCTGGCTCAATCATCAGCTGAATATCGGCAGTGGAAATATCCACACCATAGATTTTGACCTTGCTGGACAGGCCAAGCTCATCAATCGCCAGCTTTGCGCCTTTGGCGAATTCATCCCATGGGGTGAAAATCACCGAAATATCCGGATTGGCGCGCAGCACGGCCTTGGTCTGGTCGGCAACGCTGGCCGGAACCGTGTCATTGACCACGCCCCAGACGGCTTTTTCCTTCAGGTTATGTTTTGCAACATAGTCTTTCCACACGGCATAGCGGCGATCCAGCGGGGCGAAACCGGCCACATAAATCGCACCACCGTTAAAGCCGTCGCCCTTGTCCTTAACGGCCTGATCCAGCACCAGCTTGGCCATATCGGCATCGCTTTGCTCGATTTGCGGAATGTTGGGATTGTCGAGGTTCACATCATAGGCCACCACCTTGATGCCAGCATCCAGCGCCTTTTGCGCCACATCCTGCAACACTTCCGGGCGGCCATTGTTGATGATGATGCCATCGACCTTCAGGTTGATGGCCTGTTCAATCAGCGCGCGTTCTGCATCATTGTCATTGCGGGCCTGCGAAACCGTGAGGTTAATGCCAAGTGCATCGGCCTGCCGCTTGACGCCTGCCTCAAAGGCTTGCAGCCAATCACCACCGCCGAGATAGCTGACAACGGCGATGTTGACCGTCTTCTTATCAAACGGTGCGGGCGCGCCCGCAATGCCAGCGGCGGAGGCCGTGGTGGCAAAAATCGATCCGGCCAGAAGAACTGCGCCAAGGGTGCGAAGAGACTTGATCATGTTGGTTCCATTCAGATGAGAAGGTCGATGTTTATGTGCGGGCGCGGCTGACGCCATAGGTGAGGGCAAGGGCACCAACCAGCACGAAACCCTTGACGAAATCCTGCGTGTAATAGGGGGCGTTGAGCATGGTCAGGCCATTGAGCAAAATGCCAACAAAGACAGCGCCAATAATGGTGCCCAGCACATTGGGACGGCGCAGACCCAGCACGGCAAAGCCGATGAGTGAAGCAGCCACCGAGTCCATCAACAGCGAGGCACCGGAGGAGACGTCACCCCTGCCAACCCGCGCCGCCACGATAATCCCGCCAAAGGCCGCCAGCGTGCCGGAGAGGACATAGGCAAATGTCTTGATCTTTGCCGTATTGGCTCCGGCCAGACGTGTTGCCACCTCATTGCCACCAGTGGCAAACAGCAACCGACCAAGACGGGTGCGCTCAGTCAGGATAAACAGCGTCACAGCCACGATGGCCAGCAGAATGACCGGGAAGGGGATGACGCCCAACAGGCTGGAGCGCCCGATGGTCAGAAACAGCGGATCATATTTGCCAGTTGCCGTTGTTCCATTGGGCAGAATGAGACCGACCGAAATGGAGCGCCCTGCGGTCGGGATCAATTGCAGACCGGACAGCAAAAACATCATCGCCAGCGTGGCGAGAAGATCGGGCACTTTGAGCTTGACGATCAAAAAGGCATTGGCAAAGCCAATCAACGCGCCAAAGGCCAGCACCAGCGGCACGGTTTGATAAGCGTTCAGGCCCAGCACAATCATCGCATAGCTGGATGCCATCACGCTAGAGGCTGCCACCGCGCCCACCGAGAGATCAAAACCGCCAATTGCGAGTGTCACCGTCACGCCTGCCCCAATGATAGCCACCACGGCAACCGCTTGCAAAATGCTCATCAGGTTGTTGATGTTGATAAAGGCAGGCTGGGCAAGGCTGAAGATAACAACCAACCCCGCCAGCAGAATGAAAACAGCACCGCGCCGGATTGTTTCCCGCACAAGGCTTGCCACGCTTTGGCGGTCATGCGTCGTTGAGAGCGCATCTTTGGGAATGTCATTCACCGTCGTCATCAGGCGATTTCCTTGTGGTGATTGACTGATGCAGAAGTTGGCGTCAGCTCAATCAGAGTATGTTGATCAATCAGCAAAATACGGTCGGCCACTTCCTGTGCTTCCTCGAAATCCGAGGTGGCAATCAGTGTTGCGCGATCTGCGTGGCTGCGAATGGTGGTGATAATGTCTTGCCGGGCACCGACATCGACGCCCTGAAACGGCTCATCCAGCAACAGCAAGCGGCTTTGCTCCACTTCCCAGCGGGCAATTACTGTCTTTTGCTGGTTACCGCCCGACAGCGACCAGACGGATGCGTCTGGACTCGATGCCTTGATGCCGAGCCGGGAAATGGCAGCTTTTGCATGCACGGTCTCCGCATCCGACAACAGAAAACCCGAGGGATACCAGCGTTTCAGATGCGGCAGGCTGATGGTGGCTGCCACGCTTTCACCCGGCCAATCGGCAGGCATCAAGGCTGAACGGTGACGATCTTCCGCCACAAGCGCCACACCGGCGGCAATGGCCTCTGCCGGGCTTTTGGGGGCATAGGGTTTGCCATCCAGCGCGGCTTCTCCCGCAGTAAATTGCCCCGCTCCAAACAGTGCAGACAGCAACCTGCTTTTGCCCGCACCAAGTACACCGGTGATGGCAACCACTTCGCCTTCGCGCACGGTGAGATCAAAGGGTTTGCTGGTGTTCAGCAGACGAATGCCACGCAAATCTAGCACGGGTTTGCCAAATTCTATGCGCCGATCCGGGCGCGCCGTGTTCAATGCGCGGCCAATCATGGTCTCAAGCGCTGCATCGAAATCAATCGGGCGGCTGAAGGTGCCGACATTGCGCCCGCCTCGCAGAATAACCACGCGATCAGCAAGGGCGGCCAGATCAGCCGTGCGATGCGAGATATAGAGAATGGCGATGCCACGGGCTTTCAAGCCCAGCAGAATGGAATAGAGGCGCTCTGCTTCCTGCGTCGAGAGGCTGGCGGTTGGCTCATCCAAAATCAACAATTCGGCCTTGTTGGCAAGGGCGCGAGCAATGGCCACCATTTGCCGATCAGCCGCCCCAAGGTCGGCAAAATCCCGATCCAGAGGCAGGTTGAAACCTGCATCACTCAAAATGCGCGCTGCCTCACGCCGCACGCTTTTGGTTGAGAGAAAAAACGGCTGACGGCCATCGACATAGTGATTGAGCAGCAGCGCATCGGCCACGCTCAAGCCCGGAATACCCACCACATCCGTAGACTGGTGAACCGTCACCACACCAAATTTGGCGGCCTCTGCCGGGCTTTGTGGGGCAAAAGGCTGACCCTTTAGTAAAATGACGCCGGAATCAGCCGATTGCACACCGGAGAGAATTTTCACCAGCGTGGATTTCCCGGCCCCATTTGCGCCCATCAGGGCAACAATCTCGCCCGGCTCAATGACCAGCGATGCGTCGATCAAGGCCTTGGTCGAGCCGAAGGAGCGGGAGATGTCTTTGACGTCAAGAAGGGGCATTGCGGGCTCACCAATTGTGTTGATCAGGTGATAAACCCTTGGTGACCGCCAGCAAGAATGGCAGTTTCAAACATCATTTAATATATAGAATAAATTTGCATAACAGGTGGATTGAACGATGCCTGCTGTGGTGTGCCGATCATTATACTGTCGCATAGCGCGATCGGAACTGGCATTTATCAACAATTGCTGGATTAGCCATCATCACAAACTCCCCGGATAAAATAACCGGAGAATGCGGTGTAAAGGGCAAAGAAATCTATTCTTGACTGAAATTTCACATATCAAAAATCTATAAATACGGTAGATTCTATTGATAATTATCCCTATGTGGCCCGCTTTGTGGCCTTTGTTCAACATGGGGAATCCGATGACATCGATCTTGCGCCTTCTGGCATTCACCGCTCTTACACCTTTGGTTTTAACGCACTCGACTGTTGCCGCTGGCATTGCAGGTGCACCTGCGCCGTTTGACCAAGGCGGCGTCAAGCTGGCGCTGATCAGCTATATCTCGGCTGGCGATTTCTTTCAGGCCTATCAAGCGGGCGCACAGGCGCAGGCCAAGGCGCTGGGGGTTGATCTGCGGATTTTCCCCGGTCGTCAGGATGCTGCCGAGCAGCGGGAACAGATTTTGCAGGCGATTAATCTCGGCGTGAAAGCCATTGTCATTGACCACGGCCTGCCGGAATCGCTCAGCGATGTCGTCCAGCAAGCGCTCGACAAGGGCATCAAGGTCGTGGCTTTCGATGTGAACTTGAACAACCCGAAAATTCCGCAGGTTGAGCAATCTGATCATAAGCTGGCCGAACTGGCGCTGGATCAAGCCATCAAGGACAATGGCAAGAGTTTCAAAGCCGGATATGCCTATGTGGCTGGTTTTGCGCCCTTGGATCGTCGCAACGAGATCTGGGACAAGGTGAAGGCTGCCAATAGCGGGATTGTTGAAAAAGCGCGTTTCGGCACGGTCAGCGACACCACAGCCACCTCCACCGCCGATCAGGCCAAAGCGGTGTTTCGTGCCAACCCGGATATTTCCGTGGTGTTTGCGCCCTATGATGAATTCGCCCGTGGCGTCAAACTCGCTGCCGCCGATCTGGGCATCAGCGCCAAGCTGAAAATCTATTCGGCGGATATTTCCACCGCTGACATTCAGGAAATTGTTGAGGATGGCAGCCCGTGGGTGGCAACCGCTGCCACCAATCCGGCAGTCGTGGGTGCCGTTTCCATCCGCGCTGCCGCCTTGCAGATTGCCGGCGAAACGGTGCCGCATCAGATTATTGTCGATCCGGTTCTGGTGACGCAAAAGCAATTGCGGGATGCCAACGTCAAGACCATCGAAGATTTGGCCAAGAAAATTCCAAGCTTCTCGACAAGCTCTGCTGTCACGGCAAACTGGATTCCGTCTGCTGCTTTTTGAGCACCTCCCTCCCAAGCAGGCTCTGCGCAGACAAAAACGGAAGCACCTCTCGGTGCTTCCGTTTTCCATGTTTGATCAGGCTGCCTTGCTGTTCTGCTCGCCAGAAGATGCCGCATCGAGACCACGTTGGATATCGGCGATGATATCATCGATATGCTCAATGCCGATGGAAAGGCGCACATAGCCCGGCGAAACGCCACTTGCGGCCTGTTCTTCGGCGGTCAGCTGGGAGTGGGTGGTCGAGGCCGGATGAATGGCGAGGCTGCGGGCATCACCAATATTCGCAACGTGATAGAGCAATTCGAGCCCGTCGATGAACTGACGGCCAGCGTCCAGCCCGTCTTTCAGCTCAAAGCCGACAAGGCCTCCATAACCACCCTTGAGATATGTATCGGCCCGCTCGCGCCATACGCCGCTCTGCTGGGATGGATAGATCACCTTGGCGATTTCCGGCCGCTTGGCCAGATAATCCGCAACGGCTGCGGCGTTTTTAACGTGGCGCTCAATGCGAAGCGGCAGGGTTTCAATGCCTTGCAAAATCTGGAAGGCGTTGAAGGGCGAGAATGCAGCCCCGAGGTCACGCAGCAGGGTAACACGCGCCTTGATGATATAGGCAATCGGTCCAAGTGGCTTGGTGGCTTCGGTCCAGATGGCGCCGTGATAGCTTGGATCAGGCGTGTTCAGAGCTGGTTGGCGCTCCTTGTGGGCTTCCCAATCAAAATTGCCACCATCAACAATCAAGCCGCCGATGGACGTGCCGTGGCCGCCAAGATATTTGGTGGAGGAATAAACAACCACAGCAGCGCCATGATCAAAAGGCCGCGCCAGCAAGGGGGCGGCGGTATTGTCGACAATCAGCGGAATGCCGAATTCCCGGCCAATGCTTGCCACTTCGGCAATGGGGAAGACCGTCAGTTTCGGATTGGGCAGCGTCTCGGCATAATAGGCGCGAGTGCGCCCATCCGTGGCGCGGCGGAAGTTTTCCGGATCAGTCGGATCAACAAAACGAACCTCGATGCCCTGATCTTTCAGTGTGTTGGCAAACAGGTTCCAGGTGCCGCCATAAAGATCAGTGGAGCTGACGATATTGTCGCCAACTTTGGCGAGATTCTGGATCGCGACCGCAGATGCCGCCTGACCGGAGGCAAGCGCCAAAGCCGCCACGCCACCTTCGATGGCTGCAATGCGCTGCTCAAGCACATCCACGGTAGGGTTGCCGATGCGGCTATAGATATTGCCCAGCTCTTTCAGGGCAAACAGATTGGCCGCATGCTCCGTATCCCGGAACTGAAAAGACGTGGTCTGATAGATCGGAACGGCGACAGCTCCCGTCGTCGGGTCGGCGCGCCAGCCGGCATGAAGGGCCAGCGTTTCTGGATGCAATGGTTTGCTGCTCATCTATAACTCCCGTCCTGTGTTGAATTTCCGCCAGTCACCGCCCTGCATTTTTGCTAGGTCTTTGGCCTCTGTGACGGTTGCATGATGGAATAATCCATCGATTAAGTAGAGAAATATTCTTCCCTTCTTTCGACACCGCTTAGAAATTGCGCCTGAGGGAAGAGCCGGTCGTCTGCTGCCTCTTAACGTCTGATCGAAAAGCTGGCTGGGATGATCGCTGCGACATTTCGGTGCTGATTGGGTCTGTTTTTCCCACTTGGTTTATCAAGACGCAAAATCTTTTCTCGGCCAAACAGCAAATAATTTTACTCTATAGAAAAACTAGACAACCGGAGAAGACGACATGTCGGGCGACGAATTTAACACTGAAATTGGACGGCGTCAGCTCATCAAGCTCTCGGCCTTTGCTGGCGCAGCAGTTGCGGGGGCAAGCCTGCTTGGTGTCAATGCTGCCCACGCGGCAGATGAAGCTCTCAGCCTGAAGGGCAAACGGATCGGCATCAGCACGGCAGGGACCGACCATTTCTTTGACCTCCAGGCCTATAATGCCCAGATTGCCGAAGTGAAGCGTCTGGGCGGCGAACCTCTTGCCGTCGATGCGGGCCGTAGCGATGGCAAGCTGGTGGCTCAACTCCAAACCCTGATCGCGCAAAAGCCGGATGCCATCGTGCAATTGCTCGGCACCTTGACGGTTATCGACCCCTGGCTGAAACGGGCGCGCGACGCTGGCATTCCGGTTCTGACCATTGATGTCGGCTCCAGCCATTCGCTGAACAATTCGACCTCCGACAATTGGGGTATCGGCAAGGATCTGGCCCTGCAACTGGTCTCTGACATTGGCGGTGAAGGCAATGTCGTGGTCTTCAATGGCTTTTATGGCGTGACGCCCTGCGCCATCCGCTATGACCAGCTTGTCAACGTCATCAAGTATTTCCCGAAGGTCAAGATTATCCAGCCGGAACTGCGCGACGTCATCCCCAATACCGTGCAGGACGCATTCGCCCAGATCACCGCCATTCTCAACAAATATCCGGAAAAAGGTTCGATCAAAGCCATCTGGTCCGCCTGGGATATTCCGCAATTGGGGGCAACCCAGGCGCTGGCGGCAGCCGGGCGCACGGAAATCAAGACCTACGGCGTCGATGGCAGCCCCGAAGTGTTGCAACTTGTGGCGGACCCGGCTTCGCCTGCCGCCGCAGATGTTGCCCAACAGCCCGCCGAAATTGGCCGCCAGGCCATTCAGAATGTGGCTTTGTTGCTGTCCGGCAAGACCTTGCCGCGCGAGAGCTACGTGCCAGCCCTGCTGGCCAATAAGCAGACTGTCAACGAGGTCACCAAGAAGCTCGGGATCGGCTGATCGCCAAGGCACGGTGTTGGAACACGACAGTTTATGCCAGGTCGCCAAGCGACTTTGCGAGGGACATTTTCATGCGTGACAGACAGCCTGCGGATGGCGATGCAATCCGCTTCCATGGCATTTCCAAACGGTTTGGTGGGGCAAGAGCGCTTGCCGATGTGTCTTTTGGCGTCCGCGCTGGAACGATCCATGGGCTTGTCGGCCAGAATGGTGCGGGAAAATCAACCCTGATCAAAATTCTCGCCGGTCTTCACCGGCAGGATGACGGAACGATCGAGATCGACGGAGTTGGAAGACCGGATCTGACGCCGCCGCTGGTCGAAAATCTGGGCATCCACTTCATCCATCAGGATCGTCTTCTGGTTCCATCCTTCACGGTTGGTGAGGCCTTGTTTCTGGGGCGCGAACCGAAGATTGCCGGGACGCCATTTCTGGATCGGCGGGCGATGAAACGCCAGGCACAGGCGATTTTGCAGGACTATTTCGGCCTGAGCCTTCCGACCGGTGCATTGATCGGCGAGCTGACCACCGCGCAAAAGCAGATCGTCCAGATCACACGCGCGCTGCTGGCCAAGCCCAAGGTTCTGGTGTTCGATGAGCCGACGGCGGCGCTGGTGCGGCGCGAGGCGGATATGCTGTTTTCCCTGATCCGGCGGCTGCGGGATGAAGGGGTGACGATCGTTTATATCTCGCATTACCTGGCTGAAATCGAAGCGCTTTGCGATGACGTGACCGTGCTGCGCAATGGGGAGGTGGTTGCCAGCCGCTCGCTTGCCGGTCTTTCAGCAAAACAGATCGCAACCCTGATGGTGGAGCGCGACATTGCCGAGATGTTTCCAAAACCGGTCGTTGCCAAGGGTGAGCGCCTGCTGGACGTTCGTGGCTTGACAGCTGAAGGCCGGTATGAGGACGTGTCTTTCAACCTGCACCGGGGCGAAGTGCTTGGCATCACCGGTCTTTTAGGCTCCGGTGCCAAGGAAATGTTGCAGACACTGTTTGGTCTGGAAACCGCAGGCTCGGGCGTCATTGAAACGGGCGAGACGGTGGTGTCATTTGCAAATCCTCGCCAAGCCGTGTTGCGCAATCTGGCGCTTGTTCCGGAAGACCGGCGCGGTAATGGCGTGGCCCTGGACCTCACGGTGGCGGAAAACACCACGCTTGCCAGTCTCGACCGTTTTTCGAGGGCGGGTTTTCTGAAGACCGGTCTCGAAAAGACTGCTGTGGACCGGCTGATCGGGCAATTGCAGATCAAGACGGCAGGCCGCGATGCGCCGGTCCGAACCCTGTCCGGTGGTAATCAACAGAAGGTGGCGATTGCAAAATGGCTGAGCCGTCAATCGGAAATCTATCTTTTGGATGAGCCGACTGTTGGCGTCGATATCGGCGCGAAAGTCGAAATTTACCAGCTTATCGGTGAACTCATCGAAAAGGGTGCTGGCGTCATCATCTTGTCGTCCGACCTGCCGGAACTGGTTGGCATAACCGACCGGATTCTGGTGTTTTTCCGAGGCCGGATCACGGCGGAACTCACATCGAGCCAGACGACGGCGGATGCAGTCTTTGCCGCTACAACCGGCTCGGATGCCGCGCCGGGGTCGAAGGAAGGATTGTGCCATGTCGGCTGAGGTCAATTCCGTTTCGATTGGCGTGAGGTCGCCGACAGCCACCGGAATGCGTCACCACGGCTCGTCCCAGGGAGGCGAACTTGTCCCGCGCCGCAATGGTGCGGCCCGGAGTGCTGCCTGGCTGCTACGGACCGGGTCCATACTCGGAATCCTCTGCGTCTTCCTGTTCTTTTCGCTGACGGCGCCCTTCTTTTTCAGCCTCGGCAATCTGGGCAATGTTCTTGCGCAATCGGCCATTCTCGGGTTGCTGGCCTTCGGGCTGACGGTGGTGATCATCGCGGGCGGTTCGAATGTCGTGACGGGCGGGATCGATCTGTCGCTGGCCGCCAATATGGGCCTCAGCGCCGCGGTCTATGCCAGCCTTGTGCAGTTGGGATGGAGCGATGGCATCGCCGTTTTGGGGGCGTTGGCCACCGGATTGGTCATCGGTCTCGTCAATGCATTGGCTGTTGTCATTGTCGGTATCGTGCCGCTTCTGGCAACGCTTGCGGTGATGAATGTGGTGGCCGGTCTCGAACTGGTGTTGACCCAAAACACCGTCATTCCTGCCTCCACCGATTTTCTCTCACTGCTTTCAGCCACAGGGCCATTCGGTCTGCCGGTGCTGGCCTATGTTCTGCTGGGGGCAGCCTTGCTGGTCGGAGCTGTCGTCCAATATACCCCGCTGGGATTGAGGCTTTACGCGGTCGGTGAATTTCCGGAAGCAGCAAGGGCGGCGGGCCTCAGGGTCAAAACCCTGACGGCAGGTGCCTTCATCGCGGCGGGTCTGCTGGGCGGTATCGCCGGTATCCTCAATACGTCCTATCTCAGCGGCAGTTCCACCGGCGCTGGCGATATCTTGCTGCCCGTCGTGGTGACCACGCTGCTGGGCTCGGTGTTTTCACGGCGGCTGGTGCCGACCATTCCCGGTACGCTGGTTTCGGCGATCTTTGTCGGTGTGCTGATCAATGGGTTTCAACTGCTCAATCTGTCGAGCACATTGGTGGCTGGCGTCCAGGGCGCGCTGATCCTTCTGGTCGTCTCGGCCACCACTTTGCTACGCAGGAGGTAGGGTCATCATGTCAACGGTTGACACCAAAACGCAGACGGCTGGGGCCTTGGCGTCCGGTTACCTGCGGATCGGATATCTGGTGCGCTATGCGCTAATCCTTGCCATCCTCGCGGTCATCGCGATATTTTCAACGGTGGCGCCAAGCTTTCTGACGGGCGCCAACCTGTTGAGTGTGCTGGTCAACAATGTTGCATTGCTCGCCATCGTGTCGATTGCGATGACCTTTGCCGTTGCCTCCGGCGGCATCGATCTTTCGGTTGCGACGGCGGTGGATTTTGCCAGTTTCACCTTTGTCTCGCTGGTGCTGGGTGGTGTGCCCGTCGGCTTCGCGGTGCTGGCGGCAATCTTCGTCGGCGGACTGGTCGGTGCCTTGAATGGTCTGTTGATTTCGGCAATCGGCATCTCACCGTTTCTGGCGACGCTTGGAACGCTGTTCATCGGCCGCAGCGTGCAGCAATTGCTGACCAATGGCGGCAATCCGGTCTATCTGTCCCAAGCCGCCATTCCGCCAGGCTTTTCCTTCATCGGGCATGGACACTTGTTCGGTGTACCTGTGCCGCTGGTCGTAACGCTGTCGCTGATTGTTTTGACTGGTGTGCTATTGTCAATGACCCGTTTCGGGCGGGTCCTGACGGCCATCGGCACCCAGGCCAGCGTGGCGCGCTATTCGGGCCTGTCTGTCGCCTCAGTTGTTGCGAGCGCCTATATTCTGGCCGGGACTATTGCCGCAATTGCTGGCATCCTTTTGACGGCAACAGTCAATGTCTACATTCCGTCATCCGGCAATGCCTTCCTGCTGAATGCCATTGGCGCAACCTTTATCGGCACCACGCTCCATCCGTTGCGCCGTCCCAATGTGGTTGGCACCGTGCTTGGCGTTCTGCTGCTTGGCCTCGTCTCGAACGGGTTGCTGCTGTCCGGTTTGAATTTCTATTGGCAGCAGGTTGCAACGGGCCTTTTGATCTTTTCGGTTCTGGCCTTGAGTTCTAAGACGGGGCGCCCGTCTTGATCGCAAACACCATGATCGCAAACACAATCGCCAGTCGATGGGCGCGCGTTGTCGAACCGCATAGTCCAAAAACCGAATGGATGCATGACCAGTAAGACTGAATTTCTCTGGTATGTCCCCAATGACGTCAAGGCAGGTCATCGCGGTGATATCGCTGGCGAGGATCATAACAGCCTTGACAGCTTGACTGCACATGCCAAAGCCCTGGAGGATCATGGCTGGGCAGGCGCACTGATTGGCACCGGTTGGGGACGGCCGGATACGTTTACGGTGGCAACGGCACTGGCCGCACGCACCACCCGGTTCGAACCGTTGATCGCCATTCGGCCCGGCTATTGGAAACCGGCCAATTTCGCCTCCGCAGCCGCAACGCTTGATCATTTGAGCAATGGTCGCGTCCGCGTCAATGTGGTTTCGGGCAAGGACGATCTTGCCGCCTATGGCGATAGCGAAGGCGATTCCGCTCATCGCTACGCCCGCACCGCAGAATTCATGCGGCTTGTGCGCCGGCTATGGACCGAAGAAAATGTCAGTTTCGAAGGCGCGCATTTTCGTGTTTCGAATTCCACCGTGGAACCACGGATCAGGCCAAGAGAAGGGCGTCCGCATCCAAAGCTCTATTTCGGCGGCGCATCGCAAGCGGCTGAACATGTCGCCGCCACCCAAGCGGATGTGCAGCTTTTCTGGGGAGAGCCGCGTGACGGGGTCCGGGAACGGATCGACCGATTGAAGGCGCTCAGCCGGACATTGGACCGCGATCTTCCGCCATTGGAATTCGGTCTCAGGATCACCACCCTGGTCCGTGACACTACGGAGCAAGCCTGGGCCGATGCTCAGGCCAAAGTGGCGGAAATGGCAAAAACCAGCGGCGCTGGCTGGCATGACCACAAGCGGGAGGTGGCGATCGGACAAAAGCGACTTCTTGATCTTCATTCCCAAGGCGAGGTGCTGGACGAAAACCTTTATACGGCGCCCGGAAAATTCGGCGGCGGTGGTGCTGGAACGACCTGGCTCGTCGGCTCCGCGCAGGATGTCGCCCGCGCGCTTTGTCGTTATCGAGATGTCGGGATCAGCCACTTCATTCTGTCCGATACCCCTTATCTTGCGGAAATCGAACGCCAGGGAAAGCAATTGCTGCCCTTGTTGCTGCCGCCTCAAGATTGACAGGATTGTACTCCTGCCAAGCATGCGAAGCCAGGCAGGCATAAAGAAAATTCTACTTTAGTCGTAATCTCCGGTAGACCGATCCTTGATGACGCCGTATGGAAGAACGCCATTGCTCGTGATCGGTGCGGCTCTTCAATACGGTGTCGCCAAAATAAGGAGCCTCGCCATGCTTGCCGCAACCATGACCAAGACAATCTTCGGGATTGTCCTCTCGATATCCGCCCTCGTCGCAACCCAAGCCTCGGCCGATGCCACGCTTGACCGCATCAAGGGACGTGGCAAGCTGACGGTCGGTGTTATCCTGTCTGGCGCACCCTTTGGTTATATCGATCCGAAAACCCAGGAGCAGAAAGGGTTTAACGTCGACATCGCCCAGGCGCTGGCCGATGATCTCGGCGTCAAGCTGGAAACGGTGACAGTGACGCCACCCAATCGGGTGCAGTTTCTTCAGCAGGGCAAGGTCGATATCCTGATCGCCAATATGCAATATACCGAGGACCGCGCCAAGGTGCTGGATTTCGTGCCGACACCTTATGATCGCAGCGGCGGCGCTGCCGTGGTGCGCAAGGATAGCGGTCTGAAGGATTGGGCGGACCTGAAAGGCAAGCCGGTCTGCGTCTCGCAAGGGTCAAACTATACCCAGCCGCTGATCGAGGAATATGGTGCCATTGTCAAGGCGCTGCCGAGCCAGCCGGAATCGCTGCTGGCGTTGCAGGGCGGCAATTGCGTGGCGGCTGTGCATGTTGGCGCAACTGTTGGGCTGTTGTTGCAGGATCGTCCCGAAGAATGGAAGGATTATGCCATTCCGTTCCCGACCGAACTGGTGCCCTCTGATTCCGTCATCTGGCTGCGCAAGGGTGAGAAAGATACCCAGGCCGCCCTCGACAGTGCCGTCAAGAAATTGCATGTTTCCGGAAAATTGCTCGATTTCGCCAAGTCCAGCCGCCTGCTGAATACCGACTATCTCGAGCAGGAACACAAGGCGCTCGCCACGACCAAGTAAGACGAAGGCGCGAAGATGTAGGCCACATCTTCGCTTTCAAATGATTTCGACTATCTCAAATGCAGCTCATGCTTGAGGTATTCGGAAACAGAATACGAGCTGCTATTGAAGGTGGAGTTCGTATCAGCGGCTCAACGGTAGAAACACATGCAGGATATCAATCTCACCGATCTGTTCGTCCGTCTGACGGGCAGTATCGGTCTTAATTTTGAGTTCCTGGCAACGGGATATGAGGCGCAAATCTGGCGGGATGGTTTTTTGACCACGCTTTATCTGGTGGCCTTGCTCATTCCCGTCAGTCTGCTGTTTGGTCTCATGTTTGCGGCCTGCCTGACATCAGGCCGGTCATGGCTTTCCGCGCCAGTCCGGGCATTCGTGGAAGTGACCCGCAATACGCCGACGCTGGTGCAGTTGATGTTCAGCTTTCTGGTGTTGAACACGGTTGTGTCCAATCTTGTCGGCGGTGCGCAGAACAATCCGCTGACGCCGTTTTTCTGGGTGGTTGCGGTGGTGGGCCTGCATGTGGCGGCCTTGCATTCCGAAGCCATCCGCGCCGGGATTGAAGCCGTACCAGCTTCGACGATTGAGGCGGCGCGCGGCATTGGCTTTAGCCAGTTTCAGATCCTGCGTTACGTCGAGGTGCCGCTGGCCTTTCGGGCCTCGCTACCGGCCATCGTCAACAACCTGATCAATCTCGTCAAGCTGACGACGGTCGGCAATGCGATTGCCGTCAGCGAAATCACCTATGCGTCGATCATGGTGTGGACGCAGCGTGACAATGTCATAGAGTTGATGATCGTTATCCTGGCCTTCTTCAGCCTCATCAATCTGGTAGTCGCCCGCGTCGGCCTTTGGGTAGAGCGCAAGCTTGCCATTCCGGGATATGGGCTATGATGTCGCCAATGCTTCAGAACCATGCGGGCCGCAGCCCCGCGCTGCGCAATATCGGCCTTGTCGCCTTGCCGCTGGCAATCCTGGTCTGGGCGTTGGCCGATCTGTCGCTTGGCCGCGAACTGCTGCAATGGCTTCCTTATCTCGGCTCCGGCTTTGCCATGAACATCGTCATCAGTCTGTCGGCGATGACGCTTGGAAGCGTGCTGGGCATCCTGCTCGGCATGCTGCAAATGGTGCCATTCCGGCTGGTCCGCTACCCGGCGGCGATCTATGTGCAGGTGTTTCGCAATGCGCCGCATCTGGTGCTGATCTTTGCGACCACCTATATCTTTCCTTTCGAGATCATCATCTTCGGCAACTATCTGTCCTTTCCCGATTGGGTGAAAGCTATGGTCGGCCTTGCCATCCCGGCAAGCGCCTATATCGCCGAAATCACCCGTGGCGCCATCCTGTCCATTCCGACCGCGCAATGGGAGGCGGCACAAGGCCTGGGCTTTTCGCGCTGGCAGGCGCTGCGCTGGATCATCCTGCCGCAATGCCTGCGCCGGTCGCTGCCGCCATGGATGAATGTGCTTGCCTCGATCACCATGGGGACGTCGCTGGCCTCGCTGGTCGGCGTCCATGAACTTCTCCATGCCGCCACCGATGCTAGCACATCCGTGCGCCGGCTTGATTTTACCGTCATTGCCTATGTTGTGGTAATGGCCGCCTTCTTTGCGCTTTGCTACCCGATCGCCCGTCTGACCCGCCGCCTGGAGCGCCGTTTCAAGGCGGCCTGAGGATTTGAGAGAATGATTGCAAATACCGACAATGCCATCGTCCGTTTGGAAGACGTACACTTGTCCTTCGGCCAGACGCAGGTGCTGAAGGGCATCGACCTGACGGTCAACAAGGGCGATGCCGTGTCGATTATCGGTCCATCTGGCTCGGGCAAATCCACCATCCTGCGCTGCATCAACGCGCTGGTGACGGCCCAAAGCGGCCAGATCACCGTGGCGGGGACGCGCGTTGACCAATTGACCAAGGAAAGCGAACGCATTGCGCTGCGCAAGCGGGTCGGCATCGTCTTCCAGCAATATAATCTCTTTCCGCACCTGACGGTGCTCGACAATATCATGCTTGCCCCGACTCGCATTCTGGGGACGGAAAGGCGCGAGGCGGAAAAGGTTGCGCGCGAATTGCTGGACAAGGTGCGGCTTGGCGAAAAGGCCGATGCTTATCCGGGCCAGCTCTCGGGCGGGCAGCAGCAGCGCGTGGCGATTGCCCGGGCCTTGGCGATGAAACCCGACCTCGTGCTGTTCGACGAGGTCACCTCGGCGCTCGATCCTGAAACGGTCGGTGAGGTCTTGTGGGTAATCCGTGACCTGATCCGCGATGGCATGACCAGCATTCTCGTCACCCACGAAATGCGTTTTGCCGAAGAGATCAGCGACACCGTGGTGTTTACCGAGAATGGCCGCATCGTCGGCCAAGGCTCGCCGGAGCAGATCTTCCATAAGAGCGACAATGCGCGCATCCGCCAGTTCGTCGGTGGGTTGTCGGGCCGGGGTACGGTGCGCGAAGGCGAAGGCATATAGGAGCCGCCATGACGACGACCACAGCCGCGCCACTGACCAGCGCTTTCGCACGGGCAATTGTGCAATATGAGCCTGACCGTGATAGTGCGGCTATGGCTGCGGCCCGCACGGCGATCATTGATTTTCTGGCCTGCGCGATTGCTGGTGCAGGGGAGCGGACAACGGCTATCGTCGCAACCGCACTCGGCGGGAGTATCGGCGGTGACGCCGTTCTGATCGGCAGCGCGCGTCGCGTCGATCCGCTGGTTGCCGCTGTCGTCAATGCCTATGCAGGCCATGTGCTTGATTATGACGATGTCCATTCCAGCGTGCGCGGCCACCCGACGACCGTGATCATTCCGGCACTGCTTGCCCTGGCTGCGGAGCGTGATTTTACCGCAGATGCAATGGTCGCATCCTATGTTGTCGGGTTGGAGGCCATGGCGCGGCTGGGCTTGTCGCTTGGTTCCCGGCATTACGAAAACGGTTTCCATGCCACCGCGACCCTCGGCACGGTTGGTGCTGCTGCGGCGATCTGCCATGTGACGCAGGCATCACCGGAAGAAACAGCGGTGGCGCTTGGCCTTGCCGCAACGCAATCCTCCGGCCTCAGGTTGCAGTTTGGTTTCGATGCCAAGCCCTATCATGCCGGCATGGCGGCGCGATCCGGCCTGCTGGCGGCGCGGCTGGCCTCGGCAGGTTTCGGGGGCGCGCCGGATTTCCTCGATAATCCGGTAGGTTTTCATTCCGCCTATGCCTTCGGGGCCGGGCATCCGGAAACCGTGGTTGAGAATTGGGGTGCGCCCTGGCAGATCGTTTCGCCCGGCCTGACGCTGAAAGCCTATCCCTGCTGCACGGCCAGCCATCCGGTTGCCTCCCTCGGCATAGACCTGCATCGCGAGGGCCTTGCCGCTGACGCCATCGACATGATCACCTTCACCTATCCGCCCGGTGCAGATGCCGCACTCGTCGTCACCAAGCCGACGAATGGGATCGAGGCACGCTTTAGCCCGGAATATGTCTTTGCCGCCAGCCTGATCGACGGCGCCTTGCGGCTCGACCATTTCGATGAGCGACCTGTAGAGCCAAGGTTGATGGCCCTCGCTGCCCGTGCCGGTCGTCGGCATCAGGAGAGTGCGCCCCGGATGTCGAGCGATCCGACGACGCGATTTGTCATCCTCGATATCGTGCTGAAAGACGGCGGTACCATCCAGCGCCGGTTCGACGGCCTGCCAGGGCTTGCTGATCCAACCGACAAATTCCGCGAGGCGACTGCGGCGGATGCCTCCTTTGCCGAAATCCCTTCGCTCGTCCGGCAAATGAGCAGCAGTGCCGATCTGCGCCGCCTGCTTGCTCTTATCAACCAGGACGTCTCCAATACCCGTAATTGATGCCAGAGTTTGTCCGGGAAAAGTGGAAACCGGTTTTCCCGAAAAGACAAACGAAAACAAAAGAAACGAGAGTCTGTCTGGTTCAATCTGAACCTGACAGACTCTAGACCCAAACGCGACGAAAGACTGTGCCATGACCCGCAAGAGAGAAATCCACCTCGGCCTGTTTCTGCAAGGGGCTGGCCACCATGTGTCCGGCTGGCGGCATCCGAATGCGGAAGCCGGCAGCGAAAATTTTGACCTGCTGCGTCGCGTCTCGCAGCTCGCCGAACAGGCGAAATTCGACATGGTGTTCCTGGCCGACGGGCTGACGAGTGGCGTCGATGCGCATCCCTCGACCATTGCCCGGTTTGAACCGCTGACGCTGCTGGCCGCACTTGCCATGGTGACCGAAAAGATCGGCCTTGCCGCAACCGCCTCGACCACCTATGGCGAGCCCTACCATGTTGCCCGCGCCTTTTCCTCCATTGACCATTTAAGCCAGGGGCGCGCCGCCTGGAATATCGTCACCACATCCTATGCGCGGACCGCCAATAATTTTTCCAAATCGCATCCCGGCCATGACGAACGCTACGCCGTCGCCGAAGAATTCGTCGATGTGGTGCGCGGCCTCTGGGACAGTTGGGACGATGATGCCTTCATCAAGGACAAGCAGAACGGGATCTATGCCGATCCGAACAAGGTGCATCTCCTCGACCACACGGGCAAATATTTCTCGGTCAAAGGTCCGCTGAATATTCCACGGTCTCCGCAGGGCCATCCAATTCTGATTCAGGCCGGCTCATCCGGTCCAGGACAGGATCTCGCCGCCCGGACCGCTGATGTGGTGTTCACGGCCCAGCAAAGCCTGGATGAAGCACAGGCCTTCTACAAAAGCCTCAAGGATCGGGTCACCGGGTTTGGCAGGCATCCCGATGATGTCGCGGTCATGCCGGGTTTTCTGCCGGTCATCGGCCGCACGGCAGGGGAGGCTGCCGACAAACTGGCCGAACTCGACCAATGGACGGAACTGAAAAGCGCCATGCCGCTGCTTGAGGAGCGGATCGGCCATAGCCTTGCCGATTACGATCCTGACGGTCCGCTGCCGGACCTGCCGATTTCCGACCAGCTGCGCAGCCGCGCCGAACTGCTGACCGCGTTGGCTCGCCGGGAGAATCTCACCATCCGGCAACTGGCCCTGCGGGTTGCTGCCGGGCGGGGACATCATATCGTGCTCGGCACGCCCGAAGATATCGCCGACCGTATGCAGCAATGGTTTGAAACACGCGCCGCCGATGGTTTCAACATCATGCCGCCGTTCTTCCCGGAGGGACTGGAGGATTTCACCCGTCTGGTGGTTCCAATCCTACAGGAGCGTGGCCTGTTTCGGACAGATTATAGCGGCGTGACATTGCGCGATCATCTGGGCGTATCCCGGCCAAACCTGTCTTCTTGATGAGGTGAGGCTTATACCAAGGCGAGGATGCTCACATATCCTCGTCTTGGTGGCATTCCCAAACACCTTGCTTATACCATGCTATCAGGCGGTTTTCAGGATGGACTGTTTTGCGACAGGGTTTAGCTGTGTTGCTTCCTGGCGCTGCCAGCGGTCAAACGCCGCACGGCCGAGGATCGACAGGGAGGTATCTTCCTGCGGAGCATGAACAAGCACGGCCTGAATGTCACGGAAGTGGCGCTCCAGCCCGATATCGGCGTTAAGGCCCGGATTGCCGATGCCACGCACGGCGATTTCCACGGCGCTCCGCAACTGGCGGCCAGCGATAAGCCTTGCACGCATCAAGCGTTCCGCATCGTCTTGCCCGGACAGAAGCGCATCGAAGATAATCTGGCGCGCGCCGCCGACCAGCAGGTCGATTTCGCCCGATAGCGTTATGAACCGTTCGGTACGGGCGATGGGATGGCCGAGATTGGTTGGAACACGCTGATGGGCGAAATGGTTGAAGGCGGCTTGGGCCGCTTCGGCAACCCCAAGATAGATCGCTGTCAGTGCAAGCGTGATTGCCGCATGGCCGCGATTGTCCTGCTGCGCGATTTCTGTCCCGGTCAGATCCAGAACATTTTCGAGGGGTATTTCGACATCTCTATAGTCAACATCATGCGAGCCTGTCGCCCGCATGCCGAGACTGTTCCAGTTTTGGATCACACTTATGCCGGGCAGTCCGTTCGGCACAATAAAGGTTCCGACGCGCGTCGGCGTTTCGTCCGTATGCGCCCAGACCAGGAAATGCGTGAGGCCATGCGCACCGGTTACGAAACGCTTGCGACCGGTGATCGACCAGCCCGTCGAGGTGCGGCGGGCACGTGTTGCCGGCAGGCCGCCACGGGCTGGTGATCCAAGCTCCGGCTCGACCCGGGCCGCGTTGAGCAGCAAGGGGCGCTGTTTTGCCTCGGCCAGCAGTCTTTGATAGAGATCTTCCGGCCAATGGTTTCTTGAGGCTTGGCCGAGGTGATTGAAGAGCGTCATGGCGCTGATCAGGGCAACCGATGGGTCGCCACGGCCAAGAGCCGCCAGAATATGAGCGGCATCGTAGAGCGTCCCACCCTGGCCGCCATATCGTGTCGCAACGGTGCTTTCGAGAAGCCCGCTTTCATGAACGGCACGAATGCCCGCCCAGGGAAACTGTCCGCTGCGGTCGGCATCCGGCGCGGCTTCTGCAACGATCCGCACGGTTGCGTCGAGCAGGGTTTGATCATGGGCCATGGTTTTGAAGCCTTTTGAATGTCTGTCTATAAAGCCGCCGGGTGACGCTCATCACGCGGCGGCCTTCTTCCTGGCCTCTTCGCGTTCACGGATGCCTTCGCGAACCAGCGGCAGGACATAGCGACCATAATCCACGGCATCATTGTAGTTGTCATACCCACGGATCGAGATCAGATCGGCGCCGAGGTCGATATAATCAAGTATGGAATCGGCGATGGTGCGAGGTGAACCGACCAAGGCGGTGGTTGCGCCGCTGGCGTTTGTGGCTGTCACTGTCGGATACCAGAGAGCCCGGTCGTGAACATCGCCGCGTTTGGCAATATCCAGAAGACGCTGTGAGCCGACATTGGCTGGAGGGGGCGCGGACAAGGGTGTTCTGCTAAGGCCTTTCTCGCGGTTTTCGTTCAGTGTGTCGAGAATGCGATGCGCTTTCTGCCAGGCCAGTTCGTCCGTCTCGGCAATGATCGGTCGGAATGTGACCCAGATTCGCGGGCGGTCCTTGCGTCCGGCCTTGGCCGCCTCCGCATAGATGCGGTCGATCTGTTGTTTGGTTTCTGCCAAAGGCTCGCCCCAAAGGCCAAAAATATCGCATAACGAGCCGCCGATCCGATAGGCAGCATCCGACGAGCCACCGAGCGAGATCGGGATCAGGCCGTTGGTCGGGCGCACGGCACTGCGGAACTGTTTGAATTGGTAGTATTTCCCATCGAAATCGAAGGGTTCTGTCGAGGTCCAGGCCAGACGCAGAATGCGGATATATTCTTCCTGGCGCTCGTAGCGTTGCTCCTTGGTCAGGAAATCACCCTCGCGGGCCTGCTCCTCATCACTGCCGCCAGCGATGAAATGGACGACAACGCGCCCACCACTCAACTGGTCCAGCGTTGCCAGCGATTTTGCCGCAACGGTCGGGTAGATGGTGTTCGGGCGCAGGGCGACAATGATCTTGATCTTCTTCGTATGTGCCAGAATGGTCGCGCCGAGCGTGAAAGGATCAAAGGAAGCGGAAGAATAGGGGATTAGTGTGTAGTTGAAACCGTAATCGTCCAGCGCCCGCGCGTAGCGTTGCAGGAAATCGGGATCCACCGGCGCATCGGGGATGGGGCGAAGATCATTCGATCCGTTGGCGAAACTTGCGCTAATGAATTCAGCGGCCATTCTGTGCATACTCCATTTGGTTTCGAGTCTTTGGTGAACGCTCTGCTGAGGTCTTGTCCTGCGCGGTTGCGATCACGCGAGTTCGTCCTGTTTGAAAACAGCGCGGATACCCGAGCGCGTCGCGTGGGTGCTACCTGAGGGGATCGAAGCCAGCAGCGACCGGGTATAGGATTGGCGGGGAGTGTCGAAGACGGCTTTGACGGTGCCGTGCTCGACGATGCGTCCGCGATGCATGACCGAGACGGTATGGGCCAGCTGGCGCACCAAAGCGAGATCGTGGGAAACGAACACATAGGTCAGACCCAGATTGGCCTGTAGCGTCAAAAGTACGTCAACAATATCGGCCTGGACACTGACATCGAGCGCTGAAGTAGGCTCATCCAGCACGATAACATCCGGCTTCAGAACCAGCGATCTGGCAATGGCGACGCGCTGGCGCTGGCCACCGGACAGTGCGCCTGGCTTGCGGCCAAGCAGATGCTCGCCAAGTCCGACATTGGACAGGGCTTCGCGCACCCGCTCGCTTCGCTCTCGCGCAGTGCCGATCTTGAACCGGTCCAGCGGCTCGCGCACCAGATGCTCGATTTTCCAGGTGGGATCGAGTGAGGTGAAAGGGTTCTGGTAAACGAGTTGAAGATGACGCCAAACGGCTCGTCTGGACTGAGGCTTACTGCTTGAAAACTGCTCACCGGCAACCGAGATCTGCCCGCTATCGGGGTCTTCAAGGCCCAGCAGCAGCCGGATCGTCGTTGTCTTGCCAGAGCCGGATTCGCCAACCAGCGCGTGTGTGGTACCTGATGGCACCGAGAATGTCACGTTATCGACAGCTGTCAGGGATTTGCCATCGACCGTGAAGGTCTTCGTCACACCTTTGACCTCGATCTTGGCCCCAATCTCAGCAGCATTGTTGAGGTGATGAAACCCGCCATCGCGCAGCTTGGCATAGCGGTCAGGATTGAGGGCGGGAACATCGGCATGCAGCTTTCTGGCATAGGCCGAAGCTGGTGCGGCAAAGACAGCCTGAGTATTGCCTGCCTCCTGCACGACGCCATCCTTCAGCACGACCAGCTTATCGGCTCGCTCGGAAGCGATTGCCAGATCGTGGGTAATCAGCAGGAGGCTGATATCCAGATCGTGCTGGAGCCGCGCCAGCAGGTCGAGAATGCGTTTCTGGATCGTAACATCCAGCGCCGAGGTCGGCTCATCCGCCACCAGAAGGGCCGGACGCGGCAACACGGCAAGGCCGATCAGCACCCGCTGAAGCATGCCGCCTGACAATTGATGCGGATAGGAATCGTAGACGCGAGCGGGCTTGTCGAGGCCGACATCAGCGAATGTGTCCAGGATCAGCGCTTTGCGGATGGCTTTGTTCTGTTCGCCAAGAAGCGCTGCAGCTTCCATGGCTTGCGCACCAATGGTGCGCACCGGATTGAGCGCGTTGCCGGGATCTTGCGGGACAAAGCCGATGGCGCGTCCACGCAGAGGCCGGAACTGACGCTCGCTAAGGCTCAAGATGTTCTGGTCATTGAACTCGATTGTCCCCGTCGCATGTCCGCCTTGGGGTAATAGCCTCAGGATGGCCCGGGCGATGGTTGATTTGCCTGAGCCGGATTCTCCAATCAAGGCAAGGCTCTTGCCGCGGCCCAGCTCGAACCCGACAGTCTTCACGACTTGGCGAGCCCCATAGGATATCGACAGGTCTTCCACCCGCAACAGAGAAGTTGACGGCTGGAGCGCTGGAGAACCGGTTGCGAGGCCGGGAAGGGTGGTGTTCAGTCTGTCTTGCGGAGCCATCGGCTGATCCTGTTGACGGAGAGGACGGTTGCGATCACGGCGAACGCAGGTGCGTAAACCAGCCACGGCCATTTGAGGTAATCCTTGCCGATTGAAATCAGCAGACCCCAGTCCGAGGCAGGTGGCGGATCGCCATAGCCGAGGAAGGCAAGACCGGCGATCACCAGAATGGATAGGCCAAATTGCAGGACGGCAAGCGTCAGAAGCGAGCGTGACGCATTTGGAAACACGTGGCGTAGAAGGATATACCAGCGTGACCCTCCCAGCAGAAACGATGCCTCGACGAAGGTCGCTTGCCGGGTTTTGATCACCTCTGCCCGCATCACCCGGGCAAAGATCGCCACGGCGGAGACGCCGGTCGCGATTGCGGCATTGGTGGTGGTGAAGCCGAGTGCGGTGACGACGATGATCGCCAGCAGGAAACTGGGAATCGCCAGCAGCATATCGACCAGGCGCGCCAGCACGATATCGACCCAGCCTCCGAGAAAGCCGGCCAGAAGGCCAATGAGGCCGCCGACGACAACGCCAATGACAACCGCGATCAGCGCACTGGTCACCGAAGACGCCGTGCCATAGACGACGCGCGCGTAAAGGTCGCGCCCGAGCTGGTCTGTGCCGAACCAATGCTGTGCGCTGGGTGCCAGCAGTTTTTGAGCGGGAACGCCGATGACCGGGCTATGGCTTGTGAACAAGCCGGGGGCGAGCGCCCAGGCGATCACCAGTGCAATGACGGCGAACGAAATGAACACCGTTGGCGGCATGTGGAATGCCGACCAGTTTTTAGTTGTCCGCAAACCTTTGTCTGTAGAAGAAAAAGCGATCGTCATATCGTCACCGCACGAGAGGTTTCGGTAGAGCTTGTCTCCTCAGCGGAGGTGCGAGGCCTTTGGACGCCAAGCAGTTTCACACGCGGGTCAAGCAGGGGATAGACGAGGTCTGCAATCAGGTTGACGAGAACAAAGGCCACCGCTGCCAACGAGACGACCGCCTGAAGAACAGGCAGATCCTGTGTTGTGACCGAGCGCTGCACCAGGCTGCCGATGCCCGTTCGCCCAAAAACCGTTTCGGTTATTAGCGAACCACCCAGCAACTCGCCGACGGTCAGGGCGATCACTGTGACCACCGGCAAGGATGAGGGCTTCAACAGGTGTTTGAAAAACATCTGCGCCTGGGAAAGACCTCGACCCCGCGCCACAGTGGCATAGTCCTGGCTCGACTCATGATCGAGATTTGCAATCAGGACTTCCGCTATCTGGGCGGAGACGGGAATGCCGAGTGCAATTGACGCAAACAGGGTTGCCCAGACACTATCCGCTTCAATGACCCGGAAAATGCCCAGCTGGAAGCCAAAAATATGGATCAGGGCCAAGCCGATTACGAAATTGGGGACCGATAGAAACAGGGAGGGAAACCCCCGCAGCAGGCCCTGTCCGAACCGTTTTGGCAGGAACTGCGTGCCGTAGGCAATCAGCAGCGCCAGGACAAGCGCGAAGGCAAGGGCAGTCGATGCAAGGATAAGCGTTGAGGGCAGGACTTCGGCAATCAGCGCCGCCACCGGGCGGCTGGAGCGCATCGACAGGCCGAAATCGCCGGTGACGAAGTGAGCGAGCGATGTCCACAATTGGACCGAAATCGGCTTGTCCAATCCCTGGGCGGCGATGATCTCGGCAATCTCCGTCTCGGTGAAGCCGTTTTGCGGATCGCGGAGGACAGAAGTGACCGGGTCGCCCGGCAGAATACTGACGACCACGAACGTAAAGACATAGGCCATCAGGATGACCACAAAAGCCTGGGCCAATCGTTTTGCAGCATATGTCACGTAGGCGTTGCGCATGCCGGGGCCTCCTCACATTGCTGGTTATTGGCTGATTTTTGCGGTGTAGTAGCTGGCATAGGCAATGCCGTTATAGACCTCACCCGAAAGCTTCGGGGACTGGACATAAATGCGCTGAACGATCTGCGTGCGAGGGATGAAATACCCTTGCTCGATGACGTATTTCTGTAGTTCGTTCAGCAGTGGATCACGCACCTCTAAAGAAGGGGCACCTGCAATTTTATCGCGTAGCTCATTGATCTTCTGGTCGCTCTGATCCAGCGCGAACCAGTTCTCGCCATTATTAGCATCGGTCAGAATGCTGGCCACGGTGCCGGCATCAATAAAGCTGCGGGTGACCTCATAGGCCGGGACCGCAGGGCCTGCGAACTTGACCTTTTCAGTGAAAGTCACCACGTCATAGGTGCGGATATTCACCTTCCAGCCGATCTTGCCGAGTTGTTGGGCGATCAATTCATCCACTGCCTTCGACGTGGCAAGATAGGGGTTGGAATAAAGCGTCAGCAGAAGCGGCTTTCCATCCTTGGCGCGGATGCCGTCGGCGCCTTTCGTCCAGCCTGCGTCATCCAGCAGCTTTTCCGCCCTGGCGGGGTCGTAGGCCAAAAGCGCGCTCTGGTCGGTTGCACCAGGCACATTGCTCTGGATGAACGAGGTCGCCAGCTTCCAATCAGACGTATAGACGGTGTCGATGATTTCCTGGCGATCAATGCCAGACTGGAGGGCTTGGCGCACCCTGACATCATTATAGGGCTCAAGCTTGGTATTCACCGCCCAGCCGTTGACGAAACCGAGATAGCGCGGCGTAGCAACGGTAAAGCCCTCGTCCTTGAGCGACTGCAACTCCTGAGGCGAGGCATTATAGGCAATGTCGGCCTGGCCGGATTGTACCGCCGCAACCCGAAGTGATGGTTCGGAGACCAGTTTATAGGTGATGCTATCCAGAAACGCCGGTCCGGTATGGCCAACAGCTGCTGGTCCCCAATTGTAATCCTTGCGCTTCACCAGCTTGACGAAATCGCCTTCCTTCCAGGCTTCAACCACATAGGGGCCGCTGCCAGAGGTCTTGCTGAGGTCTGCCTGCTGTGTCGCAGGTTGGCCGATGGTTTTGGAGGAAATCAGGATCGAGCCGTGATAGCCGAGGGTGGGAATGAAGCCGAGCGTCGGCTTTTTGAAGACGACTTTCACTGTGGAGGGATTAATCGCCTCTGCATGATCGTAGGTCTTGGGAAACAGGCCGATTGGGTTGATGCCTTCGCTCTTGCGGCCAGCATACCAGATGTCGAGATTTGCAACGACAGCCGCCGCATCAAGTGGCGTTCCATCGGAAAAGGTCACGCCCGTTTTAAGGTGAAGGGTGAACTCGGTGGCGCTTTCATTCTGTTCCCAGCGCTCGGCAATCCACGGGCTCACTTTGCCAACGGCATCGACATAGACGAGCTTGTCGGCCACGTGGCCCCAGACATGCCCCTGGAAGCTGGAGATCGCGCTGTTGTTGGGGATCCAGGTATTGCCCAGCGAGTCGATCAGGAACGTAATGTCGCCGCCATCCTTCGCATTGCCCGCGCTATGGGCGGGCTTCAAGCCAATCGATGCCACAAGCATGGAAGAGAGAATTGCTGAAGCGCCAAGCAGCAACCTGCGCCGGGAAACAGCCAGAGAATTGGAGTGTTTGATCATGAAATAGGTCCTGGTCGGTTGGCGTCTTATGTTGGCAGTGACAGGCGGCCTCGGTTTCGGAGGTTATGTTGAGTGTGGGCGCAAACAGGTGGCGCGCTTTGTTGCTGCGATTGTCACGATGCGTTCCTGCCTTCATTGGTGAGGCGCTATGACAACAAGCTAGACGAGCATAGAAATCAGCGGAAGATTTATCATTCTTAATCTATCGATTTTATAGATTTAATTATTCAACCACTGTGCCAGTGGCTTGGTTTTTTTCCTCTCTCAATGTGATGAAGAGAAATGAGGACGTTCGCTACAGCGCATCAAGCGGGTGCGATGGCCAGATTATTGGCGCATGGCTTAAGGCCTCTCGCGGTTTTTAGGGTTCACTTTTAAGGCCCAAAACCGACCCGTTTTTACCAGATCGAAACCTCAAGAATTCGGCTTCAACACAGGCCCGGACATGCAAAGGTCGATCGCTCCGCAAGATTTGATGTCGCGTATAGCACATCTGCACTAATGGCCTCTGCTCTGTTTCTGTGCTGAATGCGACATAGACATGTCGACAAATAATAAAAGCAATATTGTTATTGTGGAAAACAATTTTGCTTTGAAATGTTCACTGGAATACGGGGCGACGTAATGATCAAGACATCCAGCAAGAATTTTGACAGTATACTGTTAAAAAACAATAACATATTTCCTGGAATCGTTAAATACCTCTCAAAATCGCTTGTTTTCCCATCTATTACTGTAACGGCCGTGATTTCCTGTTCAGGCGTCAGTCTTGCTCAGGATGTCGTGCTTGATAGCGGTAACACGACCTGGACGAGTGATACGCTGGTCGATGGTGATCTCTATGTCGGTTATAACAACAAAGACATCGGCTTGACGATTGCCAATGGCGCAAAAGTGTACAGCACAAATGGTTACGTAGGCTACCGGACTGGTAGTTCGGGGACTGTCACGGTGAGCGGTCCCGGTTCGTCCTGGATCATTCCCAGGGTCAATTACGTCCTGGCAAATGATATTACGGTCAATCAAAACGGCACTCTCAATATCGAGAATGGCGGTAATGTCGACGCGAAACATTTTACGTTTGCCAGCACGTCGCAACTGAATGTGACCGGAAATGGCTCGACCTTGACAGCGGACCGCATTTCCAATTCCGGAACGGTCCTTGTCGGGAATGGGGGCTCGATCAACGCGATCGACGCACAGTTCGATGGCCTCCCGGCGGACGGCACGGATAGCAGCCTTGCGACGTTTGTTGTCCGCGGCGCTGGTTCGAAGGTGACGAGCACCGGAACTTTGACGGTTGGCGCAAATGCAAGCATTGAAGACGGCGGTGCTATCGTCGCCCAGGATGTTGGAATCGGCACAAGCGGCAGCTTTCAGAATTTCGTGGTCACTGGCGCCCAATCCCGCATGGATGTGAATGGGACTTTGACAGTCAATGGTGGCTATGCCCCTAACTCGAATATATCCATTGCCGATAGCGCCAACTTGAATGTCAAGAACGGCATCACAATGGCGACCGGCGGTCACTTGACGATTGGCGGCAAGATAGATCTGGGAAATCTGGCCCTTGGAGGGGAGCCCAAAGGCCAAGCGGCTGCCGCCGCCGGCTATATCAATCCCGACGCCGTGATTTCCTTCGGTTCATCCGAGAGAGCATACCTGAATTTTAACCACACCCAAACCGGCTATGTCTTTGCCAATGCATTGACCGGTGACGGAAACATCAAGTCGATGTCGGGCGAAACAATCCTCACCGGGGATCTCAGCAAGTTCGAGGCCACCGATAATCTCGGCGGAATCATTGTCGATGGCGGCAGTACATTGGTTTTGGCGAGCAATCTGGGAACAGGTGTTACCAATTACGACAATGTCTTCGCATGGCAAACGAATATTGATGTCAAGAACGGCACCTTCAACGTCAAGGCGGACACGGGCGCTATCAGGAAGAACTTCCTTGGAAGCGAGTATTTTTCATCGAATATCGATGTCTGGGGCGATCGGAATGCCGGCAGTGCATTCGGACGGCTGATCGGGTCTGGAGCCGTCGGTAATGTCACGCTGGAAAAGGGTGCACTGATTTCACCCGGAAATTCCGACAATGCCATCGGTACCTTCACGGTGAACGGCAACCTCTCCTTTGGTGAAGGTTCGGCGTATGATGTCGACATCGCAGGAAATGGCGCGAGTGACAAAATCGTCGTTCAAACCCTGAAGGCATGGAGCGGAACCGATGCCCAGAATAATCCAACCTATGTGGATAGCGCGGGTAAAACCTCAATCGCTAACAATGTTTCCGTGCAGGTGACAGCTCTCGATGCTGCAACCAGCTACCAGAATGGCCAGACCTATACGATTCTGTCATCGGCTGGCGGTATCCAGGGGCAATTCGCTCAAGCGATTTCGAAGTCGGCCTTTCTGGATGTGGCATTGGCTCAAACGTCAAACCAGGTCGATCTGACCATCGCAGTCAAGGATACGGGTACGCCTAACCCCGGAACTCCTAATCCCAGCAATCCTGATCCGGGAACCCCTAATCCTGGTACGCCTAATCCTGGTACGCCCAATCCGGGTAATCCCGATCCGGGAACCCCAAACCCCGGAACACCCAACCCTGGCACCCCATCGCCCGGCCTGTTCGATTCTGTTGCGGTAACCGGCAACCAGCGCAATGTCGCTCGGGCTCTCAATACCTTGCAGCAGAGCGGGCAGTCGCTTGCGCTCTATAACAGCCTGTTGCCGTTAAGTGCAGAAGAAGCGCAGCATGCTTTTGAAGCCCTGTCTGGCGAAGTGCATGCATCTGCCTTGGGAACGCTGGTTACCAGCAGTACGCTGTTGCGCAATTCGGTGAACGACCGGATGCGGGCATCGTTCAACTCGGTCGCCTCGCGTCCTACGCCAGTCATGGCCTATGCTGACGGTGAAGACAGATTTGGTACGGCTAACAAGGATATTCCGCTCTTTACGGCCTGGGGCCAGGGCTTCGGCACATGGAACAGCATCGACGGCAACGGCAATGCCGCAGACCTGAGTTCGTCCACTGGCGGTTTCGTGGCAGGTCTCGACGTTCCGGTCTCCGCCGATTGGAGAGTGGGTGCCGTCGGCGGCTATAGCCGCTCCAGCTTCGATGCCAATGACCGCTCATCCTTTGGCCATAGCGACAATTATCATCTCGGCATGTATGCCGGAGCGCAATATGGTGAATTGTCCTTCCGCTCAGGCCTTACCTATACCTGGCATCAGGTGTCGACCAATCGATCCGTGGCATTCTCCGGTTTCAACGACCATTTGAAGGCTGATTACGACGCTGGCAGCTTCCAGGCCTTTGGTGAACTCGGTTATCGCATCGATGTCAGCACCGTGGCTTTCGAGCCCTTTGCCAACCTCACCCATGTCAATGTTCAGAGAGACGGCTTCAATGAGCGTGGTGGGATTGCTGCCTTGTCGAGCCCGAGCGACAGCCTGGACACGACACTGACGACCCTGGGCTTACGCGCCTCTTCCGATTTCATGCTGGGCGGCTATATCGCAAAAGCCAGAGGCATGCTTGGCTGGCAGCACGCCTTCGGTGATACCGATCCAACCTCACGCCTGGCATTTGTCGGTAGCCAGAGCTACGTTGTTTCCGGTACACCTCTGACCAAGGATGCTGCTGTTGTTGAACTCGGCATCGATGTCGGGCTCAGCGATACCGCCACGATCGGCATTGGCTATTCCGGTGAATTCGGCAGTAATGAAACCTCAAACAGCATCAATGCAAAGCTGGATGTGCGTTTCTGATGAAGATCGCTAAAATTGTTGCGATCATGGTGGCCGCTGCTATGACGTCCACCGTCGCTTTTTCACAAGACAGCAATGGTCGCCCCGATGCTCCGTCTTCGCTTTCCGAAACCTATGAGGACTGGACGGTTGCCTGCGCAAAGCGCAACGAAAGCCGTGTCTGCACGACGTTTCAACGACAGGTGCAGCAAAACGGGCAGCAGGTTCTTGGCATTGAACTCACGCCTGCCACCGACAAGAGCATAAAGGGTTCGCTCGTTCTGCCTTTTGGGCTTGACCTGGATAAGGGGGTCGCATTTGCGATAGACGACACGCCACCTGGCAAGTCCTCGCGGTTTTCGACATGCGTTCCCTCCGGTTGCCTCGTATCCCTAACCTTTACGGATAAGGGGGCTAACACATTGAAAAGTGGTAAATCGTTAAAACTCATTGCTTACGCTTATGGGGCAGGTACAGAGGTTCCGTTCACGATTTCCTTGAAAGGTCTGGCAAGCGGGCTCGACAGGATCGCCGTCCTGTCGAAGTGAAGGTGTCGCATATGACACAAAGGACACGCCCGGCTGTTTTCATCCGACAGGAGTGGACATTCAGCGATACGCGTTGTGTAGTGCGAAGAGTCATTGAAAAAGGACACGTCGTATTCCCTTTGCAAACATCTCAAGTGCCTGATGCATTTGAGATATTTGCAATGCCTTCCAGGCGAGGATGCGCAGGCATCTTCAAGCCTTGGTATAAATGGAGATGAAGCGGATCATAAATTTATATGACTGACGAATTCATTATTATCGCTGATGATCACCCGATATTCCGGGAGGGCATTTTCGCTTTGGTTCGGCAACTTTTGCCGCATTCAAAAATTGCGTCCACCGACACTCTCGAAGCCGCTCTTGAAATTGCAAGAGCCAATCCTTTCCCGCCCAGCATGTTCATACTGGACCTGTTTTTTGAGGGAAACAGTATCGTATCGAATTTGCGCGCGCTTCGCGAAGAATTTCGCCTGGCGTCGATCGTCGTGGTCACCATGGCCAGCGACAAAGCTTTGGTCGATACCGTCATGAATGCCGGGATCAATGGGTTCATCAATAAAGCAGCCCTGCCGGATGAGATAAAGGAAATCCTGCGGGCGGTTCGCGAAGGTGACGTTGTCGTTCAGGTGCCAGCGTCGACAAACGCCATCGCCAGTTATGTCAGCCCGACGCTAAGCCAACGCCAGCACGATGTTTTGCATCTTCTTGCCGAGGGCAGGACCAATAAGGAGATTGCGATCATTCTCGGCATTTCCCCTTTCACGGTTCGCATCCATGTCTCGGCTATCTTCCGCGCACTTGGCGTGGCGACCCGCGCCGGGGCCGTGACCAAGGGGATTGCAATGGGATTGGTGCCGACCTCTGCTGGCTCATCGGAACGGAACTCCGATTCCAGGTAGCAGGATTGCCGAGCGAAGCTCGGCGGGGCGAACCGGCTTCGAGAGGATCGGTATTTCACTGTCGGCGATATCCTCGATCACTCTCGCGGGAGCGTGTCCCGTCATCACCACAGCTGGTACTTTCCAACCGGCAAGCTGGCGCACCTTGGCGATACATTCCGTGCCTGTCATGCGTCCGCCGAGATCAAAGTCCGTTATCAGCAGATCGCAATGGTGCAGCACGGAGGGGATCGCTGTTTCTGCCTGAACCGTACAGCCCCATTTGCGCAGCAGGCTGGCCGTGGCAAGCAGCACGGCCTCATCGTCTTCAACAAGCAGCACGCGCAGGCCATGAGCCGGATTGGTAGCGGATGGCGCTATCTGCTCCGCGCTCAAAACCTTCATGGGGACGGCAATCTTCAATCCCGATACGGAGATCGCCGTTCCCGCTCCGACGACCGACCGCAATGAGACCTGCAACCCCATGAGGGTGCCGAGGCGCTTGACGATTGCCAAGCCCAGGCCGACCCCGTCGACATCCTTGTCACCCCGCTCACGGACCTGATAAAACTCTTCGAATATGCGAAGGTGATGCTCTGGCGCAATGCCGGGGCCTTGGTCATAAACCTGAATGGTCAGGCTGCCGCCCCTGCGGCGGCAGCCGATCAGGATTTTACGGCCCCCGGCATATTTAATCGCGTTGCTCAGGATATTTTGCAGAATCGTATTCAGCAGAGACCGATCAACCGCAACAAATTTTGTGCAATTGACGAGCCGTAGCTGTGATCCGGCTTTCTGTGCGGCCTCCATATTCTGATCGACAACCTCATTGAGAATATCGGCAATCGCTACCGTTTCCATCTGCGGGATCAGTTTGCCACTGTCCAGGGTGGAAATATCGAGCAAGGATTTGAACAGTCGTGACACGCTTTGCAGCGATCGATCGATATTGTCGACCATCGCCAGTTCTTCCTGTTTCAGCCCTGCGTCGCGCAAGCAAGCCGTAAACAGGCTGATGGCGTGGATAGGTTGGCGAAGGTCATGGCTGGCATGGGCAAGAAACCGCGATTTTGACAGGTTTGCTTCCTGCTCGGCGGCATAGGCAGTTTGAAGCCGAAGCAAGAATGCCAGCGTGTAGGATGGGGCCAGAATTGCCATCATTATGAATGTCAGCACGACATAAGGGTTCTGCTGCCAATAGACATTGAAATAAGTGGCGATTGCGAAAGAACTCAACGCCAATGCCGTCGCCGGAAGCAAATGCTTGGGGCCGAAACGTAAGCCGCTGACAACCGTATGCCAGACGACAAGTGCTGCAATCGGGAAAAGTGGCGCCCCGCCGACGGACATCGCAAATGTCGTGAACGTATAGTCGAGCAGCGTAACCACGGTTCGCCGCAGCATGTTGACGCCTGGCCGCAGAACGATCCACAGGAGCAGCAGGAAGGAATAGGGGATGTAAATCGCAAACAGCCAATAGAAACTTTGCCCTTCTGGAGGCGTGGCACCATTTGCGACCAGGGGCATGACATAGGCGGCGGTTATGAAAATAACGGCAATGCGCATGATTGCCTGCGCCCGTTCGGTATCGAATGAGGCATCGTTGCGCATACCGAAAAGCCGAATAAAACCGTTGGATCTCAAATTATTTTTCCGTCTGATTGACTCTACAATATCCGCTCTGGTGGCATCCCTTGCCCAATAGATATCCCTTTAAGAGATGAATGGCGCAATCCGTCGCAGCACTGTCCAGAAATTCTGAGCGTGCTTAGTCCAAGGCGGTGCTGTTTCCTTGACGCCGCGGTTCCTGTTTAACCCTTTGTGCAATCAGGATTCAATGGCGGCGTAACGTGACGTGTTATTGTACCGGAGGAGTATAGCTTATCGGGGAGGGTACGCATGGTTTGCTCAATGCGTCTTCAATTGCCGCAAAGGCCTTTCCGACTCAGCAATCCGTATCCACTCGGCACTGCATCGAGCGGTGCGCTTGGTTTTGAATGTGGCGCGGGTATGCAAAGGGGAGGGATGCGATAAGGCGCTGCATTTCGCAAAGGCGGCATCGCCACGAGGTCCGGCTGGGGGTGCCAGTAATCTGACGGGACGCGGCAGATGCCGCGTCCCGTTCAATGTCATTGATCAGACCAGATCGAAACGATCGGCGTTCATCACTTTCGTCCAGGCTGCAACGAAGTCTTTGACGAACTTTTCCTTGATATCCGACTGCGCATAGACTTCCGCCAATGCGCGAAGCTGGGAGTGCGATCCGAAGATCAGGTCGACGCGGGTCCCCGTCCAAAGCAGTTCGCCGCTCTTGCGATCTCGCCCTTCATAGACGCCCTCCTTGCCTGCAACCGGCGCCCACTGCGTGCGCATGTCGAGCAGGTTGACGAAGAAATCATTCGTCAGCGCCTCGGGATTGCGAGTAAGGACACCGTGTTCCGGCTGTCCGGCCTTCAACACGCGCAGACCACCGATGAGAACGGTCATTTCAGGTGCTGTCAGGGTCAGAAGCCGTGCACGGTCAACAAGCGCTTCTTCCGGCTTCATGAATTGATGCCCGCTCAGATAGTTGCGGAAAGCATCGGCGCGTGGCTTCAATGCATTGAAGGAGGCGACATCGGTCTGCTCCTGCGAGGCATCTGTCCGGCCTGGGGTAAACGGAACGGTCACATCGTGACCGCCAGCCTTGGCTGCTTTCTCGACGCCTGCTGCACCGGCAAGCACGATCAGATCGGCCAGGGAAATCTTTTTGCCGCTAGATTGGGCAGCATTGAATTCCTGCTGGATTCCTTCGAGAACGCTAAGGACCTTGGCAAGCTGCGCCGGGTGGTTGACGTCCCAGTCCTTCTGCGGAGCAAGACGGATACGGGCGCCATTGGCACCGCCGCGCTTGTCAGAACCCCGGAAAGTCGAAGCCGATGACCATGCTGTCGAAACCAGTTCCTGCACCGAAAGACCAGACGCCAGAACCTTGGCCTTCAGATCGGCCACATCCCTATCGTCGACAAGCGGATGATCGACGGGAGGAATGACATCCTGCCAGATGAGATCTTCTGATGGCACTTCCGGACCGACATAACGAACCTTTGGCCCCATGTCGCGGTGGGTCAACTTGAACCAGGCGCGGGCGAAAGCGTCAGCGAACTGATCGGGGTTTTCCAGGAAGCGGCGCGAGATCTTTTCGTAAGCCGGATCGAACCGCAGCGACAGGTCTGTCGTCAGCATGGTCGGAAGATGCTTCTTGGACGGATCATGGGCATCCGGGATGGAGGCTTCGGCGTTCTTTGCCTTCCACTGATGGGCGCCAGCCGGGCTTTTTGTCAGTTCCCATTCGAAGTTGAACAGGTTTTCGAAGAAGAAATTGCTCCAACGGGTCGGGGTTTGCGTCCAGGTAACTTCCGGTCCGCCGGTGATCGTGTCTGCGCCGAAACCAGTGCCGAACTTGCTTTTCCAGCCCAGGCCCTGATCTTCAAGCGCGCCGCCTTCCGGCTCGGCACCGATCAAAGACGGATCGCCCGCGCCATGCGTCTTTCCGAACGTGTGACCGCCAGCGATCAACGCGACGGTTTCCTCGTCGTTCATTGCCATACGGCTGAACGTTTCGCGGATGTCACGGGCTGCAGCGATCGGATCTGGATTGCCATTGGGGCCTTCCGGGTTGACGTAGATAAGGCCCATCTGCACGGCGCCAAGCGGCTCGGACAGCTGGCGTTCGCCACTGTAGCGTTCATCACCCAACCAGGTGCCTTCCGGACCCCAGAACAGCTCTTCTGGTTCCCATGTGTCGGCGCGGCCGCCAGCGAAACCAAAGGTCTTGAAGCCCATGGATTCCAGGGCGACATTGCCGGTCAGAACGAAGAGATCGGCCCAGGAAATCTTGTTGCCGTATTTCTGCTTGATCGGCCAGAGCAGGCGACGTGCCTTGTCCAGATTGGCATTGTCCGGCCAGCTGTTGAGCGGCGCGAAACGCTGCTGCCCGGCGCCTGCGCCGCCGCGGCCATCGGTGATGCGATAGGTGCCTGCGCTGTGCCATGCCATGCGGACGAAGAGGCCACCGTAATGGCCGAAGTCGGCTGGCCACCAATCCTGAGAATCGGTCATCAACGCATGGAGATCACTCTTCAGGGCTTCATAGTCGAGCTTCCTGAATTCTTCGGCATAATCGAAGTCAGGGCCCATTGGATCGGCGATCTTGTTCTTTTGGTGAAGGATCTGCACATCGAGCTGTTCAGGCCACCAATCGCGATTACCGCGACCCTTCGCGCCAGCTGCCCCATGTGCAACCGGACATTTTCCACCAGTTTCAACCTTGGTATCCATAGGATTCTCCCTTGATATCCTCATACTTTATCCACTCAGGGGCATCTTCCGTCGACCATTCAATTTCGTAGTGTCGACAATGTGCTCTCGTATGACGGCTCGCCCGATTTTAACCGGGAAATGGCATAAAGGGCCTGACGGAAATTATCCCTGGCATCTTCATAGAGGAGGTCGATGTTAAATTTAAGTTGGATTTATTGATAGGCACGATAAGCAAAACCTATCAGCGGCGTTATGTTAAAACTGCTCCGTTCTTTTGCAACCAGCGTGATCAGAATTGGTTGTTCCCAACGAAATGCGTTCGGCTGAAATTTCCGTTTGCCGCTTTCCACCCTCCGCGTTATTGAGCACGACAGGGGGTATCGGGGGACTTCACACCTATGGACAGATAGCTTCCGCAGGTCGGCATTCGGCAGGCTGCGGACAGCATGCGCCAGAAAGTTGGTTTGTGCATCGAATAAAAACCAAACCGGTGCCTGAAATGAAGAAAGATGATGAACATGCTGTCACTCCCCGCCATTCTCGGTATCTCCCTCGGCGCTGCTGGTTTTGCAGCCTTCAGCCGAAAGAACAAACCGTGGAGTGCTCTTAAAAGGATCGGTTATTTTATTGTGGTGGCGATCGGAATTTTGCTGGTCATGCTGGCTTTGAATTTCGGACTCTACTACTCCAATCGCGTTTCCTGATCGGGCAAGGCACTGGTAAAGCCGCTATAATAATGCCGTAGAGCCTGTCTGGTTCAGCATGAACCTGACAGGCGCCTAATCAAATCTCGAAGATGCTCACGCATCCTCGACATCATCCGCTTGGATCATCGGAAACATTATTGAGAAGCCAGTAGCCTGGAGTCGATCTTGATGACTGCTTTGCGGATCGCCAAGGGGGCTCCGATCTCGCAGCAGGGACGGTGAAACTCTCCCGGGAAGAACACGATGAAATCGCCGGCGCTAAGCTCCACAGAGTATTCGCTGGGTCGTGCGGGATAAAAGGCGATATCCTGGGTCTCCAGCCGGTCGTCAATCGGAACAAGGTGAGGGTCGGGAAAGGCCACGCCATAGGCTTCCTGTCCCTCAAGCAGGATCTGGATATCGATATAGCGGCGATGAGCCTCTGGACGAAGCTGGTTGGCCGGTTTGGTCGACAGTTCCTGGATCAGCAGGAAAATGTCCTCTCCGTCGATCTCATGTCGCCCGGTAGGCAAGCTGGATAGATCGAGAGCCGTGACGGCCTCCATGGCGCGGATGAGGCAGGCTGGCAAAGTGGCGCGGTAAAATTGCCAATGATGAAGGGAGCCGGTGATCATGGGAAATCTCCTGAAATGTTAGGGAATGCGGGTTGGAGCCGAGATCAGAATACATTTGGCGCTTCTGATCCCGGTGACGGCACTCGCCTCAGAGTTTGGCAATCTGCGCACGAAAATGCTCGGTGCCTTCAACGATTTTATCCAACACAGCATCCAGCGCCCAGAAGCGCTCACGAATGTCATAATCAATCACCCGGCAGCGAATGCTGTCAAACGTGCCGATCCGCTGGTGGTAGAGCTTGGCAAGTGCCGGATAGCCGAGGGCCTCCGAAACAGCTGACAGCACAAGAAAAGTGGCCAGTTCGTCAGCCAGTTCTGGATGCTTTTCACCCTCGCGCCACAGCCAGTTGTAGAGATCGGGATGGAAATTGGTGAAGACGCCGTTGAAACCCGGCACGCCTGCCTTCATCGCATCCCAGGCAATGGCAGCATTGGCATTGAGGATTTTCAGCGGTGTGCCTTTGGTCAGCCCCAAGCGACGCTTGACCGTATCAAGATCACAGCTCACGTCCTTGAGCATGATAAAACGACCGGTATGGGCGCAATAGGTCAGTTCCTCATCGCTCAGCAAACGGCGATAGGGGGCCGGGCACTCGTAAAGACCAAGCGGCAGGTCCTCCGGCAGCACGGATAAAAGCGTGTCCAGTGTTGTCTTGAAGGCAGCTGTGCCTTCTTTCTTGGGGTCGAGATGGTTGGTCACGAGGATCAGCCCATCTGCGCCAACCCGGCTCATGGCCTGCAATTCCTCAATCTGCGTGTCCAGATCGTCGCTGATATGGCCGGACACAACGACTGGAAGGCGACCAGCTACCTTTTCCACCACGAAACGACCCAGCGCCACACGCTCATCCAGCGACAGGAACATCATTTCGCTGGACTGGCAGACTGCGAACAAAGCCCCGGAGCCATTGGCGACATACCATTCGATGAGGCGTTCCAAACCGGGGTAATCGATCTGCCCATCCTCAAGAAAGGGCGTGAGCATGACGGGAATAATGCCTTGGATAGATTGAGCTTTGCTGGTCATCATCAATGTCCGTTATTGGATTTCGAATGCGCTTTCCGGGATCTCCCGGAAAGCGGTATGTGAGGAAAAGGCGGTTGGCCTCATGACTGGTCCATCGGTTCACGAACCAGGAAGAAGTAGCTGGCGGCACCCACAAAGGCGATAGCAGCACCCGTCAGCAAGGCAGGCACGAAAGACGAGTATTCCGCAATGAAACCCGTTGCGATCGGAGCCAGAGAGCCACCCAGGAAGCCGCCAAAATTCTGGAGGGAACCCAGCGACGCCACTCGGTTTTTTGGAGCAACGGCTGTCACCAGCGCCCATGAGCAGGCAGAGGCGGCATTGGTGAGGAAGATCACCACGGAAATGCAGAAAATCGCAATGTTATTGTCGGCAACCAGCGCTGCGGGAACCGTAAAGGCAGCCATGCCAAGCATGGCGATGACAACAGGAATGCGACGACCACGGACCGGTGAAGCCGCCGTTTTCTTAATGATCTTGTCCGACAGCCAGCCAGCCACGAGGCAACCGATAAAGCCGCAGAAGAATGGCACGGAGGCCATGAAACCGGTGCGGGCAAGGCTCATATGCCGCTCGTTGACCAGATAAGATGGCAACCAGCTGAGATAAACCCAGTTAAGGTAAACATTGCCGAAATAGCCAAGGATCATGCCCCAGGTGGCGCGATAGGAAAACAGCTGGCCCCAATCGGCAAGCGTCACCTTCTGCTGCTTTTCTTCCGTCTCCGAAGAGAGGTACGAGCGTTCCTCTGCGGTCAGCCCCATGTCCTTTGGATCGCGATACAGCAGAAACCAGAGCACAGCCATGACAAGGCCAGCGGCACCGGTGATGATGAAGACCCAGCGCCAATCCAGAACGATCAGAAGCTGGGTGAGCAGCAAAGGCGCAATAGCTGTGCCCAATGGCGATGCTGAATTGAAGATGCCTGTGGGCACGCCGCGCTTGCTCACCGGGAACCAGTTGCTGACAACCCGGGCAGCCGACGGAAATTGCGGCGCTTCACCAATGCCCAGACCGATACGGCTCAGGATAAACTGGGTAAAGGACGTGACAAAACCTCCGGCGGCCTGGGCCAGCGACCAGAACACCAGACCGAAACCCAAAAGGCGACGCGGTCCGAGACGGTCCACCATTGCCCCAACCGGAAGCTGCGCCAGCGCATAGCTCCAGGAAAATGCCGAGAGCAGCAGGCCCATTTCACCGAGGGTCAAGCCCATGTCTTCGGTGATCCGATGATTGGCAACCGCCAGCGTCCCGCGATCCATGTAATTGATGACGCCAGCCACCACCAGCAGGCAAAGCGAGGTGATCTGCATGCGCCGGACACGGGGCGGTGCTTTGGCTTGGGTCGACCCCAGTGGAGCCGAGGGCTCGGAACTGACAATGGTGCTCATGACGTCTCTCCTCCTTGGATGTCCGTTGCGGTTGGAGTATCCCGCGTCGCCTGTGGATTACCGTGCTGTGGGGGTTGAAAGGTGTCCCGCATGGCAATCGCAAGCTCCTCCCCGCGACTGTATGTAAGCGCTTACATGAGATTATTTCAAAAATCTGTCAACGGTCTTTTTCTTTCAAAAAATCAATGTGTGACTTTAAATCGGCTTGTATCGAGCCAACTTGATAAGGGGCGCCATTTCAGACTGGCGATTTTCGAGCTAACGAAGACATACGACAACTTGCGCAAGCGGAGACGCAATGACAGAAACGCCTGATCGGCCCACAACCCCTCTGAAACGCACCCGTGAAGGCAGCGGCAGGGCAAGGCTGGAGGAGGTTGCGCGCAGGGCTTGCGTTTCGACAGCCACGGTTTCTCGTGCTTTCAACACGCCCGAAAGGGTTTCTCCTGAAACACGCGAGCGCATTTTCTCGACCGCAAAGGCCCTGGGTTGGGTTCCGAATGCCGCTGGCCGGGCGTTGGCATCGAACCGCACCCATATTGCCGGTGTCATCATCCCAACGCTGGACAATGAAATCTTCTCCCATCAGGTCGGTGCAATGCAGCGGGTGTTTGCCGAACACGGATTGAACCTTCTCATCGCCTGTTCGAATTACGATCCTGAACTGGGTTTCCAACAGGCAAAAGCCATGATCGAGCGCGGCGTGGAGGCACTGGCGCTGGCGGGCGAATCCCATCCTCAGGCGCTCTACGACAATCTGGACAATCTCGGCATTCCCTATGTGCTGACCTATGCTTATCGACAGGGCGCCTCGCATGCCATGGTGGGCTTCGATAATGCCGCAGCCTTTGCCCGGATGACCGATTATCTGATAGGCCTTGGCCATCGACGTATCGCTGTGGTCATGCAGCCTAAAGACAATAATGACCGCGTGGTCGCGCGCCTCAGCGGTATCACAACCGCCCTTAGTGCAGCAGGATTGGAACTTTCGCCCGATCATTTGATCAGTGACAAGGCCAGTCTGGATTTTGGCATCGAAAGCGCCAAGCGGCTCGCGCAAGAGCCAACGGACATTCGTCCGACTGCGATCATTTGCGGAAATGATACTCTGGCACTCGGCGTGCTGATGGGTTTGGCACAGATGGGAGCAAGCGTTCCGGGCGATTTTTCGGTGACGGGTTTCGACGATCTGGAACTCTCGTCTCGATTGTCTCCGGCACTCACCACGATGTCTGTCGATAACAAGGAAATCGGACGCATTGCCGCAGAACAACTCGTTCTGTGTCTTGGAGGCGAGATAACCTCGCCTCAATCCCGGGAAATATCGGTCAGCTTGCATATCCGGGAAAGTACAGCGGCCCCGCCAACGAGATAGACTGTATCAGGGGGCCGGGTGACAGACTTACCAATCGATGGTGATTGCCCGGAGCGTCCAACGATACAAACAGGATGGCCGGTCTATCTGAACCGGACAGACTTTAGCAGCAGAATCGCCGTTATGGGAATGGGTGACAATTTGTTTGCCCTGTGGACCGGTCTGATTGCCAATTACAATCTTACCATGCCGATTGAATGCTGTTCCAGCTGATGCCAATATCGGATGCTGAGTAATTTGGACCTTCGCCCGTGCTCACATCGGTAACGAGCGAGCCAACTTGATCGGTTCTCTGTTGAGTTTGGAAACTTGCCGGCGGCTTCTACCATGCAACTCCATGGCGCAGCTCTGGCCCTCAACACAGTCAATGCCGCCTGTCGTCTCTCTTAAACGGTTTTCCACACCCTCCTTTTCCCTTGCAATTTTCTACCATCACGGGAAAAAATGAAAAACCATTTCTTATAAAACATTAAATCTACATATTTAATGTATAAATAAGAATTGGAGCTGACGATCTACCATGACCTATGCCCTTAGCCTGCTTGACAAAAGCCCGGTCGAACCGGGTGCTGTTGCCGCCGATGCCTTGAAAGCGACGGTCGCTCTTGCCCTGCGCGCCGAAGACCTTGGCTATCGGCGCTTCTGGCTTGCGGAACATCACAACCTGCCGACGCTTGCCAGTTCGGCGCCAGAGGTGATGATTGCCTATCTCCTGGCCAGGACGTCGCGGCTCAGAATCGGTTCCGGCGGCGTCATGCTTCAGCATTACAGCGCCTATAAGGTTGCAGAAACCTTCAATCTGCTGGCAGCGCTGGCGCCGGGCCGGGTGGATCTGGGTGTCGGCAAGGCACCGGGCGGATTTCCCTACGCCATCCGCGCTTTGCAAGCGGGCCGGAAAGCGGCTGCCCCTGCCGATTTCGAGGAACAGCTTGAGGATTTGAACCGCTATCTGCTGGCTGATGCCGCTGCTGCCAATGCCTTGCTGGCAACGCCGGTGCCGCCCGTTCCGGCAGAGCGTTTCCTGCTTGGTGCCAGTGTCGCCAGCGCAAAGCTGGCCGCGGCAAAAGGCTGGACGCTGGTGTTCGCCGGTCATTTGAATGGTGACCAGCACAATCTGCAGGAGACCTTTGATGTTTATCGTCGTGAGACCGGTGGCAAGGTTCCCGTTCTGGCTCTGGCCGCTTTGGCTACCGACACGCAAGAGACGGCGAGAAGCCTGGTGGCTGACATCAAGATCTTCAAGGTGATTCTGGCCAATGGTCAAAGCGTCAATGTCGGTAATGCCGAACAGGCTGCCGAGTTTGCGTGCCAGTCCGGCGTGTCGGATTACCGGGTTGAAGAAAAGACCCCGCATGTTCTGGCAGGCACGGGCGAGCAAGTCCGAAACGAGCTTGATGCCCTTCATGCCACGCTTGGAGTGAGCGAATTCATCATCGACATCCCCGTTGCGCAGTCGGCTTTTCGGCTCAATGCCATTGAGTTGATTGCCGGTTCGCGCCTGTCTCTCGCCGCCTGATTTTTAGAGAAAGATGTTCTCATGAGCAAGAAATCCATCAATTTTGGCGTGATGTTGCACGGTCCGGGCGGTCACATGAATGCCTGGAAACATCCAAGCGTTCCCGCTGACGCCAGCGTCAACTTTCCCTTCTATGTTGAAACCGTCCGTAAGGCGGAAGCTGCTGGTTTCGCCTTCGCCTTTGTCGCCGACGGACTGTATATCAACGAGCATTCCATTCCGCATTTTCTCAACCGGTTCGAGCCGATTGCCATTCTCTCGGCACTGGCCGCATCCACCTCAAAAATCGGGCTGGTCGGGACGATTTCCACCTCCTATTCGGACCCGTTTACCGTTGCCCGGCAATTTGCCTCTATTGATCATATCAGCGGCGGACGGGCCGGATGGAATGCGGTGACCACGCCGCTGGAAGGCTCCGGCCGCAATTATAGCCGCGAACATCCCGAGCACTCGCTGCGCTACCAGATTGCCGAGGAATATCTGGATGTGGTCAAGGGCCTCTGGGACAGCTGGGACGATGACGCCTTCGTGCGCGACCGCGATACGGGTGCGTTCTTTGACCAGAAAAAGCTGCATCGGCTGGACCATAAGGGCCGTTTCTTCCGCGTCGAGGGCCCGCTCAATATTGGCCGCTCCCGGCAGGGTCAACCGGTGGTGTTTCAGGCGGGGTCTTCGGATTCAGGCATTCATTTGGCGGGCAAACATGCCGATGCGGTCTTTACCAATGGCGCGAGTTTCGAAGAAGGGCAGGCCTTTGCCAAGCAGATCAAGCAGAGCGCCATTGCCCAAGGCCGTAGCGCCAGCGATGTGCTGATTTTTCCCGGCATCGGGCCGATTGTTGGTGCCACGCAGGAAGAAGCGGATGAAAAATATCGGGCAATCAGCGCCTTGGTGACGATTGAAGAAGCATTGCTGTTTTTGGGTCGGTTCTTCGATCATCATGATTTCCGCCAGTATCCGTTGGATGAGCCTTTCCCGGAGCTTGGCGATATTGGCAAAAACAGTTTCCGCTCCACCACCGACAAAATCAAGAAAAACGCCAGGGAAAAGGGCCAGACCTTGCGCGAAGTGGCGCTGGAAGCTGCAACACCCCGCAGCTCCTTTGTCGGCACACCCGACCGGATTGCTGATGAGATTATTCGCTGGGTCGATGGCGGTGCCGCCGATGGTTTCATTCTGGGCTTTCCGGTCATCACGGAAGGACTGGATGACTTTGTCGCCCATGTGCTGCCACGTCTTGAAGCGCGGGGCTATTTTGATCGCAACTTACAGGGTGACACGTTGCGCGATCATCTCGGTCTGCCCTTCCGTGTAAGCCGCTATGCGGTGAAATCAGACGATCAGACAACACGGGCAGCCAGCTAGAGCATTCCTGCGTTTCCTGGAAACGCATGAATACTCTACCTCTTTTTTAACGCATTTCCGGACGCAAAACCGCACTGCACTTTTGCTGGAAATGCTCTAAGCGCACCAGCTGAAAGCAACCCATGAACATCGCCATTGACAGCCCCCTGATGCAAGACCGGGGGCTAAAGAAAATCCGTGCCTATCTGGATGAGATCATCGCCTTTCGGCGGGAACTCCATCAAAATCCGGAATTGGCCTTTCAGGAAAAGCGCACCAGCAATCTGGTCGTCTCCTATCTGGCCTCCTTTGGCTATCAGGTGGAGCATGGCATTGCTGGAACAGGCATCGTCGCCAGTCTGAAAAAGGGGAGTGGCAGCCGGATCATCGGTCTTCGCGCCGATATGGACGCCTTGCCCATTCACGAAGCGACAGGGCTTGCCTATGCCAGTCGTACCAAAGGCGTCATGCATGCCTGCGGCCATGACGGTCATACCGCGATCCTGGTTGCAGCGGCCCGCTATCTGGCCGAGACGAGTGAATTCGATGGCACGGTTCGGCTGATTTTTCAGCCCGCCGAGGAGATCGGCGCGGGCGCGAAGAAACTGCTGGCCGAGGGCTTGTTCGAGCGCTTTCCCGTTGATGCGGTGTTTGGCCTGCACAATTGGCCGGATGTTCCCGCCGGTCATTTCGGCTTCGTGCCGGGTCCGGCCATGGCCTCTGTCGATCAGGCCCATATCACAGTGGTCGGCAAGGGCGGCCATGGGGCGGAACCGCATCGCGGCGTCGATCCGGTCCTGGCGTCAGCCTCGCTGATCACCGCCCTGCAAAGCATCGTGTCGCGCAATGTCGATCCGCGGGAGATGGCGGTGATTACTGTCGGCTCGATCCATGGCGGTTCGGCGTCCAATGTCATTCCCGAAAGTGTCGAGCTGAAGCTGACAGTGCGCACATTCAACGAAGATGTCAGGCAGCAGCTCAGCGAACGCATCCCGGCACTGGCGCGTGCGCAAGCCGAAAGCTTCGGGGCGAGGGCGCAGGTCGATTATCGCTTTGGTTTTCCGCCCGTTCTCAATCATGCCGATGAAACCGCCTTTGCTCGCCAGGTGGCACTGCAAACCTTCGGTGACGACAAGGTGATCGCCGATTTCAAACCGCGCACCGCAAGCGAGGACTTTGCTTTTCTGCTGCAAGCGCGGCCCGGCAGCTATCTGTTTGTCGGCAATGGCGACAGCGCTCCGCTGCACAGCGCGAGCTATGACTTCAACGACGAGATCATTCTGCCCGCCGCTCACTACTGGGTGCGGCTGGTGGAGAGCTACCTGTCATCCCCGGCTTCGGCCAAGATTATCTAGAGGATGTGCACCGCCATGACCGATACCTTCGTTTACACCTCGCCGCTCGATCCCTTGGCCAAGCCGCTGATCGACGATCTGATCCGTGAATATGACGGTCGCTACGGGACGTTTTTCAGCGCGGAGGGCGCGGTCGCGGAAATCAACCGCTATCCTGCGGAAGCCTTTCAGCCACCGTTCGGCAATTTCCTGCTGCTGCTGCGCGATGGCCAGCCGATCAGCGGCGGTGCCTTCAAGTTCTATGACGAGACCACCGCCGAGTTCAAACGCATCTGGACCCATCCCGATTACCGGCGCCAGGGGCTCGCACGTATCGTGTTGGCCGAACTGGAAGTCCAGGCGGCGCGGCAGGGCTATGGACGGATCTACCTCACCACCGGCTTTCGCCAGCCGGAGGCGGTTGGGCTCTATTTGAAAAATGGCTATAGCGCCCTGTTCGATCCGGCGGTCGATCCAGAAATCCATCGTACACTGCCCTTCGAGAAGGACATCCGCCATCTCGCCGTAGGCGATGAAAAGCCGCAGCTTCGCCCGGAGCGCCGCGCCGTCTCAGTATAGTTCTTCTCAACCTTTCAGCCCACCCTCTTCAGAAAGGACGGCGCCATGGCTCTCACTTCGGACTTTCCAGGCATCCGGCATGTGGATGTCGCCAGCGATCAACCCCATGATCTTTCGCGGTTGAAGGTCGTTCCTGCCCGCTACCCGGCCCGGATTGTTGGCACGGTGTTTGCGGCGGTTGTCATCATTGCAGCGCTCTATTCCACCTTTACCAATCCACGCTGGGGCTGGAGCGTGTTTGCACAATGGTTCTTTGCGGAGCCGGTTCTGGCCGGGCTTGGCCGGACCCTGTTGCTGACTGTGCTGGCCACCATCAGCGGCTCGGTCCTGGGGACGGCACTGGCGCTGGCGCGGGTGTCGCGCTCACCGCTGCTGTCTGGCCTGTCCTGGGGCTATATCTGGCTGCTGCGCTCCATCCCGATGATCGTACTGCTGCTGGTGCTCAACAATCTCGGCTATCTCTATGAAACCATTCACATTGCCGTACCCTTTACCGGCCAGGTGCTGGTGGATTACCCGACCGTGCAATTGCTGACGCCATTTGCCGCCGCCTTTATCGGGTTGACGCTCAACCAGTCGGCTTTCTTTGCCGAAATCGTTCGTGGTGGCATTCTCTCGGTCGATCAGGGCCAGTTGGAGGCGGCGGCTGCCCTTGGCCTGCCGCGCCGTCGCCAGGCCTTCAGGATTGTGCTGCCGCAGGCAATGCGCACCATCCTGCCGACCGGTTTCAATGAGATCATCGGCCTGGCCAAGGCCACGTCCATTGTCTATGTGCTGGCGCTGCCGGAACTGTTCTATACAGTCCAGGTCATCTATCGCCGCAATCTGGAAGTCATTCCGCTGCTGATGGTCGCCACGGCCTGGTATCTGGTGATCATGACGGTGCTTTCGGTCGCCCAGCACTATATCGAACGGCATTTTTCCAAGGGTGCGCTGCGCAATCCGAAGCCCTTGCCATTCCGGGCGTTCTTCGGGCGGGCGGCATTGACAACGGTGTCAGCGGTGACGGCCAATCGCCGGTCTGCCCTCAAGGATTTGACCGCGCTTCGCCAGGGCGGTGTGGTGCGCATCCAGAATGTGTCGAAGAGTTTCGGTCATCTCAAGGTTCTGGATGGTGTCGATCTGACGCTGAAAGCCGGAAGCGTCACGGCAATTCTTGGCCCCTCTGGTTCTGGCAAATCGACGCTTTTGCGCAGCATCAACCATCTGGAGCGTGTCGATCACGGCTTCATCTCGGTCGATGGCGAACTGGTCGGTTATAACAGACGCGGCAATGTGCTTTACGAGTTGAAGGAGAAGGACATCCTGAAACGCCGCGTTGAGATCGGCATGGTGTTCCAGAGCTTTAATCTCTTCCCGCATCTGACCGTGCTTGAAAACCTGATCGAAGCGCCGATTGCTGTGCTTGGCCTGCCACGCGACGAGGCCATTCTGCTGGCCCAGGACCTGCTGGCCCGTGTCGGCCTCAGCGACAAGATCCATGCCTATCCCCGGCAATTGTCCGGCGGCCAGCAGCAGCGTGTGGCGATCGCCCGGGCGCTGGCGCTGAAGCCCAAGGTTCTGCTGTTCGACGAACCGACCTCGGCGCTCGACCCTGAACTGGTGGGGGAAGTGCTCGATGTGATCAAGGAACTGGCGCGCACCGGTACGACACTGGTGATCGTCACCCATGAAATCGGCTTTGCCCGTGAAGTCGCCGATACGGTCGTCTTCATGGAAGGCGGGCGCGTGCTTGATGTCGATACCCCAGAACGGATCTTTAGCCATGCCGCTCACCCGCGCACCCAGGAATTCCTGGCCAAGGTGTTGTGAGCGCCCGCACCGAAACTAAAACTGAAACTCAAACCCATCACCCCCACTTTCTGACTGGAGAGCAGCATGACATTTCGGAAAATCCTGCCGGGCCTGGCCCTGGCCGCATTCACGGCATTGGCCGCAGACAGCGCCTTGGCTGCTGATAAATTCGATCTGAGCCCTGACATATCGAACCGGGTGCGGGCCGAGAAAAACGAGGCGGCCATTGCAGCGATCAAGCCCGGGTTCAAATTCACGACGCCAGGCAAATTCACGGTGGCTGTCAGCCCTTTCGATCCGCCGGTCGTCACTTATGCATCCGATGCCAAGACGATCGTTGGAGCGGACCCGGATCTTGCCCAATTGCTGGCGGATTCGTTGGGATTAGAGCTTGAAATTGTCCCGGTCGCCTGGGCGGATTGGCCGCTCGGCATTGTCTCGGGCAAATACGATGCTGTCATCAGCAATGTCACCGTGACGGAGCAACGCAAGGAGAAATACGATTTCTCAACCTATCGCCGTGATCTGCTTGGCTTTTACGTCGCCAAAAACAGCCCGATTACCGAAATCAAGGAACCGAAGGATGTCGCGGGTCTGAAGCTGATTACCTCCTCCGGCACCAATCAGGAAAAGATCATTCTGGACTGGGATCGCCAGAACGTCGCTGCTGGCCTGAAGCCGATCGAGGTGCAATATTACGAGGATAGCGCCGCCAGCGATCTGGCGCTTCAGTCGGGACGTGCCGATGTGCGGTTCAACACCAATGCCAGCCAGGCCTATGGTGCGCTGATCAAGGGCAACACGCGGCTGGTCGGCAATGTCAACGGCGGCTGGCCGTTGACGGCAGATATCGCCACCGTGACCCGCAAGAATGCGGGACTTGCCGATGCCTTGACCATTGCCACAAACGCTCTGATCAAAACCGGCAAATATGGCGAGGTGCTGAAGCGTTGGAACCTGACGGCGGAAGCCATTCCGGAAAGTCGCACCAATCCGCCTGGCCTGCCGAAGAGCGGTTCGTAACCCCGCACAGCTTTGGGGCGGTCATCAGCTCCGCCCCATATTTTCAGGAGGTTTCCATGGATTATGCCATGCGGCGGATAAGCCGGGCTCTTGCCGCCTTGATGCTCTTACTGCAAGCGGTTTCGCCGGTTTCGGCCGAACCCTTCGATCTGTCGCCGCAGCAGCCGGGCCGCCTGCATGTAGAACAGGATGCAAAGGCCGTAGCCGCTCTTCCGTCGAATTATAAATTCGTCTCCCCTGGAACCCTGACAGTTGCCGTTGCAGTCGGTTCTCCGCCGATTGCGGCCTATGCAACGGATGCCAGCACGGTGGTTGGCTTCGATCCAGATCTTGCCCTTCTGGTGGCGGAAAGCCTTGGTCTGAAGCTGGACCTTGTTTCGGTCGCCTGGGCGGATTGGCCGCTGGGACTTACCTCTGGCAAATATGATGCGGTTATCTCCAATGTCGGTGTCACCGAGCAACGCAAGCAGAAATTCGATTTCTCCACTTACCGGCATGGGATGCATGGCTTTTACGTCAAGAACGATAGCCCGATCACGGTGTTGAAAGAGCAGAAGGATGTCGCCGGTTTGCGGATCATCGTCGCCTCCGGGACGATCCAGGAGCGGATACTTCTGGAATGGGACAAGCAGAACAGGGCAAACGGCTTGAAACCGCTGGAACTGCAATATTACGACGACGAGGCCGCCGCCGATCTGGCGCTGCAATCGGGCCGGGCCGATGCCAATTTCGGACCCAACGCCATGCAGGCCTGGCAGGCGGCAACGCTGCACCGCAAGCGGCTGGTGGGTACCGTCAATGCCGGCTGGCCGTTGACGGCGGATGTCGGTGTCACCACCCGCAAGGGCAGCGGTTTGGCGGAACCGATTACCCTTGCCATCAACGATCTGATTGCTGGGGGGACATATCAGGCAGCTTTGGCGCGCTGGGGTCTTTCCCATGAGGGCCTGACAGAATCGCAGGTCAATCCGCCCGGCCTGCCAAGTTATTGAAGGCTCCGATGATCATTTCTCCCGCATAAAAGGACCGTTGCATGGCCATTGCGATCAATCATATCGGTTTCTTGATCCCGGGTAATTATCCGGAAACCGACCCTTTGTCCGGCCTTGAAACCACGCTGAACCTGTTTGAATTCGGCGAACAGCTCGGCTTCGACTCGGCCTGGGTACGCCATCGCCATCTGGAGCCGGGCATTTCCTCTGCGGCGGTTTTCCTGGCTGCCGCCAGTCAGCGGACCCGCCGGATCGAGATTGGTACGGCGGTCATCCCGCTGGGCTATGAAAGTCCCTTTCGGCTGGCGGAAGATCTGGCGCTGGCCGATGTGCTCTCCGCTGGCCGGTTGAATATCGGGGTTAGCGCTGGCCTACCCGCCCATCTTGAACTGATCGGCAAGAAGGTGTTCGATGGCGATTGGACGAGCTATGATTTTTCCCATAACCGTGTTCTGCGATTGATCGACAATTTGCGCAGCGACTATCTTGGTGGCGAAGATACAAGGTTGAAAACGCCGTTCGGTCCGCAGCGCCCCCGGCTGCAACCGCATGCGAAAGGGTTGATCGACCGGATCTGGTATGGCGGCGGTTCCATTGCTTCGGCCAGATGGGCAGGCAGCAACGGCCTTAACCTGCTGATCGGCAATGTCACGTCCGGTGAGGACACCGACAATTTCTATGAGGCGCAGGCCCGGCAACTCAGTCTTTACCGAGCAGCAGGCGGGGCGGCCAGCCGGGTGGCGCTAGGCCGGGTGATTGTGCCGCTCGACAATGCCGATGCTCCGACCCGGCGCAAATATCTCGATTTTGCCGCTGGGCGTCTGGAGCGAACGCTGCACCCGAATGGGGAGCGCCGTACGCTTTTCCCGCGTGATCTGGTTGGCAGTTCCGACGATATTCTCGAATGGCTCCATGCCGACCCGATCCTGAGCGAGGTGACGGAGCTGCGTCTGGAACTGCCCTATGAGTTCGAGCAGGACGAATACCGGCAGATTCTACAGGATTTTGGCACCAAAATTGCGCCGGAACTGGGATGGCAGGCCCGTAATGAAGATGGCACGCAAGCGCTTGGGTCTGCGCTGGATCACAGCCATACGCGGAGCGCACGCCGGACCCATTGAGGAAAAGCCCTTCACCATACGGTAAGAAGGGTCATTTCCAATACCATTCCGTATCACGCATCTCAAGACGTCCCTAAAGCGCGAGCTGGGGTATGTCGATCCGGACAATAAGGCCCGTCGGGTGATTGGACAGCAGCGTAATTTTGCTCTGATGGGCATGTGCTATATCTGCGACAATCGACAGACCCAGACCAAAACCGGCGCGTTTGCTACGCGAAGCGTCTCCTTTGAAAAACGGTTCGAAAACCTTTTCTCTGAGATCTTTGGGAATGCCTGGTCCGTCATCGATCACCAGGATCGAAAAAACCGGGCCATTGACCTGGAGTTTGACGAGGATGGTCTTTCCAAACTTTGTGGCATTGTCGCAAAGATTGGTGACTGCCCGCATGATTGACAGCGGTCGGCAGTTGGCAATCAGCTTGTTCGGCCCCTGATATTCGACATCGAAGCCTATGTCTGAAAAATCACTGCAAACGGTTTGCAGGATGCTCGCAACATCAACGCGTTCAATGCCTTCGGTTGCAAAATCATCACGGAGATAGTTCAGGCTTTCGGTCAGAAGATCATCGATATGATCGATATCCGTCAGCAGGGCTTCCCGCAAGGCACCGGCCTCCATGCGCTCCGAGCGCAATCTGAGCCGCGTCAAGGGAGTGCGAACATCATGGCTAATCCCCCTCAGCATTCGGGTCCGGCCATCCACCATGATGCGAATACGATTTCGCATGCCGTTCAGCGCACGGGCAAGCAGTAGGATCTCAATCGTGCCGCGCTCCTCGAAAATCTGGGAGCTATTGTTGATATCCGACTTTATCGCCGCCACGGATATTCTCTTTATCGGTTCGGTCACCGCCCTGATCGCAAAGGCGAAGAAAAAAGCCATCAAGACGACCACCGCGATAAAGTAATATGTCGTCTGACTGAGAAACGAAGTCGTCAGAATCGTATCGGGAAGACCGAAAAATATAACCATTGTCTGGTCATCCACTTTCTCGGCAAACACACGACGGCCATCCAGAAACGCGCGCCAGCCGCCAAGGGGCGGTTCCCCGTCAGGCGGAAACAGAAAATCGACAAATGTCTCGGCAAAACCCTGGAACTCGGGGGAGGTCTTGAACTTGTCAGCCAGCGATATCGGTGCAAGCGAGACCTCCAAGCCTGCGCGTTGCGCGTTGGTTAGAATGGAGGTGCGTTCGTCAGGAGAGGCCTGTGCCAAAACAAGCGCGAGGGTCCTGACCTGTGTGGCGGTGCTTTCCAGATTGGGGATGGCGTAATCATTTTTCGCGACATTTTCCAATGTCCTGCCTGTTAAGATGACGGTGACCAATGCCAGGAGAATGATGACGGTGATTTGGCCGCGAAGGGTTCTTGGTAATGCGCGGAAATTCCTAGACATGAACCTCTTCCACGACAGCAGTGAAGACATAGCCACCCAAGCGAACCGTTTTCAAAAGCGCCGGGTCCCGCGGGTCTTTTTCGATCTTCTGTCGCAACCGGCTGATATGGACATCAATGCTGCGTTCGATCGGGCCTGCCAGGCCCGCATGGGTCGCGCTCAGCAATTGCTCCCTGGTCAGCACGCGTCCAGGGTTTTGGCAGAAGGCCAGCAGCAGATCGAACTCATGGGTGGTCATCGCAACGCGAGCGTGGCTTGGATCGTGGATCTGCCGCCGGGCAGGATCAACCTGCCATCCATCGAAGCGGAAAAAGCTTTTCCGTAAACTGTCTGGCCGTTGAGATGTCACTCTGGAGCGCCTGAGAAGACCTTTGATCCGTGCCGTCAACTCCCTGAGAACGAAAGGCTTTGTGACATAGTCGTCAGCGCCGATTTCCAGACCGACGACACGGTCGATATCGCTGCTTACCGAGGTCAACATCAGGATGGGAATATCGCCGCTGCCTCGAAGCCGCCTGCAGATGCTAAATCCGTCCTCTCCGGGCAGCATCACATCGAGGACGACGAGATCGAACTCCAGTGCACGCATCTTGGCGTCCATGTCGGCGCCATCCGCTGCGACCTCGACGAGCATTCCTTGCTCGTTGAGGCTATCGCGGACCATGCCGGCAATCTGCTCGTCATCTTCTACAATCAGGATCTTGGGCGCTTCCGACATCGCTTATCCATTGTTGCTTGTAAAAAGGGTCGCTTCCCCTTCAAGACATTCTCTTACCATAATCGTTTCAGGCTTCGGACGTCTTATATATTAAGATTTGTTGTACTCGACCGGACCTGACAGCAGGTCTTTAACAAAACTTAACAGAATGAAACACCCAACCGATCATCCATGTGGGAGAGAACGGCAGTCAATCTGCTGCCTCTTTCACCGGAGGCACGCCAGCAAACACTGGAGTGCACATGCTGAGACGAATGATCCTATGTACCACAGGCGTTTTTGCCGTGCTTCTAAGCGCCTGTTCGGATGAAGCCAGCACGCAAAAGACACCTCGCGCCATTAAGGCGGTCACAGTCAAATCGGAGCTTGTCGGGGAGGTCTTTCGCCAGACCGGCGAGATCCGTCCGCGTTATGAAACGCCGATGAGCTTCAGGATCGACGGACTGGTGGCTTTTCGCGTCGAGACGGGATCATCCGTGAAAAAGGGCGATGTGCTTGCAACAGTAGAAAAGACGCCGGCCTTGATCAACGTCGCGTCCGCATCCGCGCAAGTCGATGAGGCAAAATCGGATCTGGCACTGGCGGATTTGACCGCAGCCCGTAACTGGGAACTCATTGGCAAGAATGCGGTATCGCGAGCTCAGGTCCAGCAGAGCGATGCCAATCTGCAAGCGGCGAAGTCAAAGCTCGAAGTCGCCGCCGCGACTTTGGCGAGCGCACAACAGAACCTCTCCTATACGGATCTGAAAGCGGGACGAGACGGTGTCGTTTCAGGCGTCTCCATCAATGTGGGCCAGGTCGTGACCACAGGGCAAACGGTTCTGACCCTCAGCTCCGACACCGAACTCGACGCCGTCTTCGACGTGCCTGAACAGATGTTGATTGAAAACCTGAACGAAAGCGACGTGGAGGTCAGCCTGTTGTCCAATCCGACCCTGACCGCCAAAGGAAAGGTTCGTGAAGTCACGCCTTCCGCTGACGCGGCGACGCGCACCTACCGGGTCAAAGTCACGCTGGATGGTGCCTTGAGCGGCGCGCCTCTGGGCGCTGCGGTTGCCGGCAAAGTAACCCTTTCGCCAAAACGTCTTTTCAAGGTTCCGGCATCTGCACTGACCAGCCGGGGGCAGGACCAGGCGGTTTTCGTCTACCTGCCGGAAACCAGGACACTCCAGGTTCGCTCGGTCAAGATCGAACGATATGGCGAAAACGACATGCTCATTTCAGAAGGACTGGCCGATGGCGACATCGTCGCCACGGCCGGGGTGAGCAAATTGCGCGATGGCGAAGCGGTTACTGTTGAGAAGGGGGCGCAATCGTGAGCGAACAATCACCCCAGTCGCGTGCCCGGTTCAATTTATCGAAATGGGCTCTTGGCCATCAGTCATTTGTTATCTTCCTGATGTTTGCCGCGATCATCAGTGGCATCCTGAGCTATCAAAAGCTCTCGCGCAATGAAGATCCACCATTCACCATCAAAACGATGGTCGTCGGGGCGCGTTGGCCTGGTGCCAGTGCCACAGACACTGTGAACTTGTTGACCGACAAACTCGAAAAGAAGCTCTCCGAGACGCCGCATCTCGATTATACCCAAAGCTACACGCGGCCCGGCCAGTCGGTCATCATGGTGAACCTGCGTGACGACACGCCGCCCGCTGAAGTCGATGGTATCTGGTACACGATTCGCAAGAAGATCTCGGATATCACCTCGACATTGCCCGAAGGGGTCGAGGGGCCATTCTTCGACGATGAATTCGGTGACACCTATGGAAGCATTTATGCTTTCCGGGCAGAGGGGATCAACCAACGTGAACTGCGCGACCGCGTGGAGGCAATCCGTGGTGAAATCCTGTCCTTGCCAGATATCGGCAAGGTCAACATTCTCGGCACCCAGGACGAGCAGATCGTCATCGAATTCGCGCAGAGCAAGCTTGCCAGCCTGGGTATCGATCCGTCTGCCGCAATCGAAGCCATCAGAGCCCAGAATTCCGTCAATCCGATTGGAACCGTCCGGACCAGCGAGGAAAAGATTTCGGTTCGTGTCACCGGAGCCTTTGCCTCCGAAGACAGCCTGAAAGATATAACCTTAAAGCTTGGCAGCCGATATTTTCGGCTCGACTCCATCGCGACGATCTCCCGCACGATCACCGATCCGCCTGCCGCCTCGGTGCGGGTAAACGGAAAGGAGGTCATTGGTCTGGCCGTTTCGATGGCAAAGGATGGAAACCTTCTCTCTTTCGGCAAGGCCCTGAAAGATCGCATGCACGCGATTGCCTCCAATCTTCCCTACGGGATCGAGATGATCCAAGTCGCGGATCAGTCGGCAGTCGTCAAGGATGCCGTCAACGGCTTCATGAAGGTTCTGGTGGAGGCGATCGTCATCGTGCTGGCCGTCTCTTTTGTCTCCCTGGGGGCAAGGGCCGGGTTGGTTATCACCGCCTCCATTCCCATCGTTCTTGCCCTGACATTCCTGGGTATGGAATTGACCGGCGTCGGACTTCAGAGAATTTCGCTGGGCGCCTTGATTATCGCATTGGGCCTGCTGGTGGATGATGCGATGATCACCGTCGAAAGCATGGTCTCCTGCCTTGAAAAGGGCAAGTCGCGTCTGGTTGCGGCAACCCATGCCTATGAGACCACCGCATTTCCGATGCTGACCGGCACATTGGTGATGATCGCAGGCTTCATTCCGGTGGGTTTTGCCGCCTCAAGTGCGGGAGAATATACCCTCTCCCTGTTCATGGTGATCCTGATTGCTCTGTCGTCCTCCTGGATCGTTGCGGTACTGTTTTCGCCGATCCTTGGCACCTGGATATTGCCCCGCAGCCTTGCGCATACCCATAAGAAGACGGGTATCGTCATGGCCACCTATCGCAAAATACTGGGCTGGAACCTCAAGCATCGGTGGCTGACGATCCTGTTGGCAACTGCCGCTTTTGCCTTGTCCCTCGCTGGGCTCGGGCAATTGAAACAGCAGTTCTTTCCGGCGTCCGACAGACCGGAACTGCTGGTCAGTCTCACGCTTCCTCAAAATGCATCGCGGGCCGCGACAGACATTCGTGCGCGCGAATTGGAAGCGATCTTGCGAACCGACCGCGACATCGATCATTTCATCACCTATGTCGGTTCAGGCTCTATTCGCTTTTACCTGCCGATGGATCTGCAACTCGACAACGACAATGTCACGGAAACAGTCGTCGTCGCCAAAAGCGTCGAAAAACGGGAGAGTGTCCGCCGCAAGATCGAAGCTGTGCTCAATGAGCGGTTTTCGGATATCGTCACCCGCGTTTCGCCTCTTGAACTCGGTCCTCCCGTCGGATGGCCGCTGAAGTTCCGGGTTTCCGGGCCGGATTATCAGCAGGTTCGTGCCCTGTCGACAAAAGTGGCTGCGATCATCGGTCAAAATCCAGATACCCGCGACGTCAATCTCACGGCTGGCGAACCGCAGAAAAGCGTGACGATCAAGGTCAACCAGATCGAAGCGCGCACATTGGGTATGAGTTCGGAATCCATCGCCAGTGAGATCGCGGCGGTCTTTTCGGGATCGAAAGTCACCACGGTTCGCGACAAGGACAAACTCGTTGATGTCATGGTCAAGGGCGTTGAAGCTGACCGTAACTCGGTCTCGACCATCGGCAATCTCGAACTGCGCACCGGCGATGGAAACTATGTGCCGCTTCGGCAAGTCGCTTCGGTTGCCTACGGGATGGAAGACCCGATCATCTGGCGCCAGCAAGGAAAGCCGATGATCACTGTTCAGGCTGACGTTGAAAAGAATGCGTTGGCTGCCATGGTCGCCGAGCAAGCCGATGCCCAGCTCAATGCTCTGCGCGCGGAGCTTCCCATGGGTTACTCTATTATTGCCGGCGGCATCACGGAAGAATCCGAGAAAGGCAATTCGTCGATCTACGCCGTTATTCCTGTGATGCTGTTTGCCATTGCAGTTCTGTTGATGGTCCAGATGCAGAGCTTTTCCAGAATGGCCTTGGCTCTGTTCATGGCCCCATTCGGCCTCATCGGCGTGGTCGCAGCCATGTGGCCGACTGGTACGCCCATGGGTTTTGTCGCGCAACTTGGTGTCATCGCCTTGTGCGGGATGATCATTCGCAATGCCGTCATTCTCATTCAGGAGATCGATCAGAACGTCGCACTTGGGCAAGCGCCCAAAGACGCCATCATCGCGGCCGCGATCCATCGCGCCCGTCCGATCGTTCTGACCGCCTGTGCCGCGATTCTCGGGATGATCCCAATTGCCGCCGAGATTTTCTGGGGCCCCATGGCCTTTGCCATCATTGGCGGGCTTGCCGTGGCAACCGTGCTGACCCTGACGCTACTGCCTTGTGCGATGTCGTTGCTGCTGAATGCCGAACAAAAGGCGCGATCGAACGATGATCCGAACGGCAAAGCGGACGCTCAACCGTGAAGATGATCGCTCGACATCTGCCGGAAACACAATTTCGAAAAACCATCCATTCCCCTGCTATCCATTCCATGAAAGTCACGAAAATGAAGACGCATCTTGCCGATAGCAAAGCTCCCAACTCACCCGTTTTCCATGTTCATTCCGCCAAGGGGAAGGTGGCGGGTCTCCTTCTTGTGATGGTATTGGCTGGGTGTAGCTCCGTTCCGCTCACTCAGTCCGGTACGCTGTCCTCCTATAAAGGCTTGGGTCCTGTTGAAGGTCACGTCAGCAAATCACGGAGTTTTGCTGACACCCCGGCTATAGTGGCGGCGCAAACGGTTTCCATTTCTCCCACACGGTTGTCGCCGCTGGCCTCTTCGAGGCTCCATGACGCCGGGAATGACAGGCTGGTCTCCAATGCTCTGGATCGCGCAATGTGTATCGATCTCAGTGATAAATACCGGGTTGTTGCTCCCGGAGAGGCGGCTGATCTCACCGTTCACGCCGTAATAACCGACATAGTGCCGACCAGCAAAGCCGTGGCGGGCCTGTCGACCGCAGTCACATTGGGAACCTCCTTCGTTCTTCCCGTGGGTGTCCCACGTCTGCCAATCGGCCTGGGAGGTCTTGCTGTCGAGGCGGAGGCGGTTGACGCAAAAGGTGCTCAACGAGCGGCCATCGTCTGGTCCCGCGGTGCAAATTCCATCACCAATACTGCGCGTGTTTCAGAAGTCGGTGACGCCTATGGCCTCGCATCGTCATTTGCCAGCCAGTTCTCAGAGATACTGGTAAAAGGCCGTCAATCCTCCGGTTTGGACCTTTCCTTGCCCTCAGGCCAAAAATTGAAGTCGCAACTGGGTGGAAAGCCCAAAAATGCGGCGTGTGAAGTGTTTGGGCGGGCACCGGGTCTTCGCGATGTTCTGGCCGGAGCCGTTGGCGCACCACCGTCCTGGACCGATCGCCCGGCCAAGTGATGTTGACCCTGCGGTTGAGTGAGGCGGGCGGGCGTCTTGTTCGTAGCTTCCGACAGAAGCGGCAGATCACACCACATAGACGGCGCCACAAGCGCCGCCTACTGTCCCCGATAATCGCGAGGAGCCACTCCGAAATGGTGCCTGAAGGTTTTACTGAAGTGCGAAAGGTCGTTGAAGCCCCAACGGAACGCGATTTCACTGATTGAGATAGTGGCCTCAGCACGAAGGTCGTTGGCGCATCGCTCCAGGCGCCGCTTGAGCAGCAGGCGGCTGAAGGTCTCGCCGCTCTCCTCCAGAAGACGGTGGACGTAGCGGACCGATATTTTGAAGTGCTGCGCCGCTTTGGCGGGGGTCAGTGTGGGGTCTGCGGCATGCGCGCCGATAAACTGAATAACCGACCGTGAAAGTTGCGATCTGAGTGTCCCACGGGCGCGGTCTTCTTCGCTTGTGGACACGCCTGCCGTCATGGCGACGAGATCGACAATGTGATTTGCAATCGGCGTCGAGGCAGATCCAATGTGTTCGGCATTCTGCGCAACGGATTTCAGATAGTCGATGGCGACGGACGCTATGGGATGCGCACTGGTAAAGCGGATTGCCGTCTGCTTGTCTGCCTGTTTCAGCAATGGTTTGAGCATGGCTCGCGGGATGCGGAAGGAATATTGGGTCCAGTCATCGCTACAGTAATCGTTGAGATAAGGCTCGGTTGAGTCCACAAGCGAAAAATCACCTGGTTCCAGCAGCGCTTCCCGGGAGCCTTGCATCATCCGGCACTGTCCCTTGACCTGAAGATTGAGAAAATAGACCTCGTGCGGCATACGGCTGATATCCAGGCGTCTGCGATGGATCTTCTGCCGGCTCGAGGAAATGGTTGTGACGTTGATGCAATCGAGAAGATTGGCCTTAACCTCTCCCTTGAAGCGCTGCTCACCCTCAAGAATGGGATTGAGGGCAATATAGGCTTCGCACAGAACCTCCCGCCAATAGGGAAAGCGGTCCCGCTCCGGCATTTCGTTCGCGTTCCAGACTGCCATGCCATCGCCTCCAGGGGGCACTATTCGCAAGATTAGAAGCAATTATCATGCCAGTCATATCATGGGCCCCGCAAACGCCAGTGTGGCGAATTCGAAAGGCTGACGGCCTTCCTGCACGGTCAGCATAGTCGGTGTTCACTGTCAGCCAAGACGCAAGCGGACCTGTCTCATAGTCTTTGTCCTGGGAGGAGCAACAAAGATCAACAGGAGCAGCAGACATGCGCAAACGGCTTATATTCAATTGCTTCACGATGAACGTTCCCTCGCACATCTACCACGGGACATGGCGACATCCGAAAAATCAGCTCGCCAGCTTCAACGAGTTCGAGACCTGGTCAAAGCTGGCGACAAAACTGGAAGAAGGGCGGTTCGACGCAATGTTTTTCGCGGACATTCTCGGCATTGATCCGGCCTATGATGGCAAGTGGGATGCTTATTTCCAGCAAGGTCTTCATATGCCTTGCAACGACACCTTCACCTTGTGCGCGGCTCTTGCGGGGGTGACGAAAAACCTTGGTCTGGTTTTCACTAGCTCGATCCTGTCCGAGCATCCGTTCGCGTTCGCAAAGAAGGCCTCGACCCTCGACCATATTAGCGGCGGCCGCATCGGTTGGAACATCGTCACAAGCGTGACGGACAATGCCGCCCGCAATTTCGGCTATGACAAGATCGTTCCGCATGACCAGCGCTATGACTGGGCGGACGAATATATGTCCGTTCTCTACAAGCTCTGGGAAGGCTCCTGGGAGGACGGCGCGATGATCGCGGACCGTGAGAGCGGCGTGTTCAGCGATCATACCAAAGTGCATCGGATCAATCATGTCGGAGAGCGTTACAAGGTGCAGGGGCCGCATCTGGTCAGCCCCTCTCCGCAACGGACGCCGATGCTCTACCAAGCAGGGGCCTCCAAGCGTGGCAGCCAGTTCGCGGCGCAGCATGCGGAAGGAACTTTCGTTCTCTATCCGAATGTCGACGGTGCCCGGATCGGGATTGCCGGCACCAAGGCGGTGGCGGCGCAGATGGGGCGCGGTGCCGAAGACCTGAAGTTCATTCAGGGCCTGTCTTTCGTCGTCGGCAGCACGATGGAAGAAGCGGAGCGAAAGGCTGCGGAGATCGACGAATGGGTCAGCTATGAAGGCCTTGCCGCGCATGTCAGCCGCGACATGGGTGTCGATCTCTCCAATCTCGACCCTGACAAGCCGGTCGATGAGTCCGGTCTCGATGGCCTGCAGGGTTACGCACGCATGATCGAGATGGGCAAGCCAAATGGCGAAAAGGCCACCGTCAAGGAGGTCGCAAACGCGCTTTCCTACAATTGCCGCATTGTCGGCACGCCGGAAAGTATCGCCGACGAATTGGCGCTTTGGCAGGATGCAGGTGTTGATGGCATTAACATGATCTGCCAATTGCATCCTGACACCTATATCGATTTCATCGATCACGTCACGCCGGTCTTGCAGGATCGTGGCCTTGCCCAGCGTGACTATGCCGAAGGCCCTTTGCGACAAAAACTGTTCGGTCACGGCCCGCGTCTACCAGATAACCATCCCGGGGCGGCACATCGCGGTGCGTTTTCCCAATCCGCTCAGGCTGCTGCTGAATAATTTCGCAGGGGAGCCTGCCGATGCTGGGCTCCCCGCCTATCAACTCTGGAGGGATGGAATGTCTGAAATAATCCATATGGGGGCTGCGGATGACGTGCAGTTCAAGGACGCAATGGCTATGATGGCCGCAGCCGTGAAAGTGGTGACAACCGATGGTCCCGCCGGGCGGGCGGGTCTGACCGTAACCGCTGCCTGCTCGGTGTGCCAGGAGCCGCCACGACTGCTGGTCTGCGTGAACGTGACCGCTTCGGCGCATCCGTTCTTGCAGCAGAATCGCAGGCTAACGCTGAACATCCTTGCCGCCGACCAGCAGGATGTCGCAATGGCTTTTGGCGGCAAGGTTGCGCAGGAAAAGCGGTTTGATCTTGGTGAGTGGACTGAGGACGACCTTGGGCAGCCATCGCTTCAAGGTGCATGCGCGCGCTTCACCTGTTCTGTGCATGAAACGATGCAGTCAGGCACGCACACGATCTTCATCTGTAATGTCCATGTCGCATCCGGTGACAAGGACAAGCTGCCACTGATCTATTTCGACCGCAACATGATGCCGCTTGCAAAAGTGGCGTAGTATCAAAGTCTTGAAAAGAGCTCAATTTTATCAGAGGTTTGAGATCTTTTCAAAGGAATACCAGGAGTCATTTTCAATGGCTCCTGGTATTATGTAATAAGCCGTGCTGCTGGGGTGGCCCGATCTAGGGACTGGTGCGGGACAAAGACAGCCGTTCTTCAGGCAAATCCAGGCACCCATCCGGTATCAACAACGTCCTCTCGGGACCTACCAGACATGGCTAGGGTCATGAGGTCGTCGCTGTTGCCCGATCGGGAGCTGGGTCTACCGAGGGCTGATGGAGCACCCATGGTTTCGGATATCTCGGAAGCATGGCGGCGAGAATGACCGCGACCAGGGCGATTGCAGTCAGCATCAGCAGTGGACCGACGTAGCTGCCCGTACTTGTCTTGACCACACTGACGAGGAATGGAGCCAATGCCAGGGCCGGGGAGGTGATTGCGAGGCTGAGACCTTGCAGGGCGGCGAAGGATTTCAGTCCGAAATACCTGGCGATCAGTGTCGGACCGAGAGTGGATTCTGCGCCGGTTGCGAAGCCAAGAAGCGCCATGGACAGGTAGAGAAGCGCAGGATTGCCGCTATTGACGAGGGCAAGTGCCAGACCGATCGGCACCGTCGCCAGGAGAACCGCGACCACCCATGGATGGTTTGCCCGATCCAGGACGGCTCCGGCGGCGAGCAGCCCGATAACCGACGTGCTGAAGCATAAGGACAGCGCGAGAGACACGGTCGCCGGATCGATACCTGTCTGGCCGTAGAAGTCCACTGCGTTCTGGCGCATGGCAATCGGCCCTGCGGCGGCGAATGCGATGAACAGCGTGATCGAGATCCAGGCGCGTGTCGGAATTGCCTCCTTGAACGGGACGCCGGGCAGATTGACATCCACGGTCTTCGGCACTTCCGCAGCCGTGCTCACCTTCGGTTCGGAGATAAGCCAAAAGGCCGCTGGGATACCGATGACGGCGATCGCGACTGCGATCACATAATAGGCGCCGTTCCAGCCGAGCCCGGCATATATGCCGGGGTCGATGGCTGCAACCATCGCTGCGGATTTGGATGGGTCTTCAGTGCCCATGCCCGGCATCATTGGTAGTGACACCGGCGCATTGCCGTTTACAAGCCATTGGAACAGGGGAGAAAAAATTGCGCTGAACAGGCTGGATGCGACCCCGATAAGACCGAAACCGACGCCCCTGTGCTTGGGGAACCACTCGGAAATCACCTTGAACGCTATACCCAAACTGGACCCGAATCCAAAAATCGACGCGAGAACGAGAAGTATTCCCATCAGCCAGAGCTTGCCCGCAGCAAGTGGTATGATCGCCGTGACAAGAGCGTAGAGGATGATCCCGGGAAGAGCGACGCGTCGGGCACCCAACCGATCAACCCATTGTCCGGCGAAAGGCAGGACGAGCGGACCGATAATCAGCGGCAAAGCGACAAACATCAGCATAGCTTCCGGCAGCGGTGTCCCGGTTTTCATCGCGAATGCGGGCACCACGAACGGAGTGAGTGCCGAGAGGCCAGCCGGCCCCATGGCCACAAGAAGAAGACTGCCGATAAGTGCGGCTTTTGCTTTGCTGGGGGCCTTTACGAAGTCGGCGATATACTGTTTCCAGCTGACTTTCGGCGGAGCGCCATCGCGCGCCGGGATTGTTCCACTTGAATAGGGCGTAGCGGGAAGCCCCTTCGCCATAGATAGATCCGTTTGAGACATCGGAACTCCTTGAACTCAGTGAAGGCGGACGCCGACGGTGATGACCGCGCTATCCGAAGTTGATGATGGCGATCGGTAAGGAGGCTTAACCTCGCGCGGGTGTTGTTCCTGGTGGGGGCGTCATGCCTGGTGGTGGGGCCATGCCTGCTGGAGGTGTCATGCCCGGTGGAGGCATATGCGATGGACCCTTACCAGTAGGAGGTGAGCCTGGAGGAGGTGAACTCAGGGCGGCAATCATCGGGAAAGGTTCGAGACCGAACATGTCGCGTCCGTTGATTTCGGCCATTGGATCGATCCGGAACGCACCATGCGTCGCCAGCACATGGATATCGCGCAAGGCGCGTTGCAACGGATTGCTGAGGACGACAGCGGACGAGCCAAGGGCGAGTAGGAGCCCGTCGACCACGCGCAGGCATTCATGGATCTGGTGGACGAGGTCCATGGTGATCTCGGGTTCGTTCCAGGGGAAAAAGTCTTCCCCTGCAATCGCACGCCGGTCGATTTCGTCGGCGTGGCGCCAGAGCACGGCATTCGCTCCGTTGACAACGGCGCGCGCCTTACCGGCAACCATTTGGATGGAGGCCATTTCCGACATCGTCTTATAGGGAAGGTTGAAGGGTGGTCGCTTCTTTGCCTGTTCGAGGAAAGAGTCGAGGGCACCTTGCGCTATACCGATCGCCAGGGCCGCGAAGGTGCATGTCATGGCGACCATGCCGCCAATCGGGCTGTGTTTGAAGGCTAGCCCGGAATATTTGCCCTTCAATGAGTCCATCACCCGCGGCAGGTCATTGGTGTGAACGACGCGGTAGTCGGGAACAAAAATTTCCTCGTCGGCCCGGACGCTGTTTGAATTTGTCGCTTGCAGGCCCATGACATGCCAGTCATCGACGATTTCATATTGGTCGCGTGACAGGATACCCATGGCGCGCAACCGCGCGCCGCTTTCCGGGGCGTCATATTCGAACCCGACGGCTCCCCAGGCAGCATGTTTGCAACCGCTGCCGAAGGACCATTTCCCCTTCACCATGTAGCCTCCGTCGACCTTACGGCCATCGCCAACCTTTGGCGCGAAGACGGTGGCACCAAACATGATTGGCCCAACCCAGTCTTGGATGCCGGCGAAGACTTCGTCGCGGGCCTTTGGATCGAAGCCCAGAGCGTTTCTGGCTGCGCTCGAGACGATCACAAGCCAACCGGCGGACGCATCGCCCTGGCCGAGCGCTTTGACGATTTCCGCAGCATCGCGTGCGCCCAGTGCATAGCCTCCAAGCTCGGTCGGAATGGTGATCTTGAAGGCACCAGAACGATCGACGGCCGCGAGCGTCTCTGGCGCAAGCGCGCCGAGCTGTTCGCTCTCAGCCGCATGTTTGCGCAACAGCGGCAGCATCTCGAGGATGTCGTCGCGTATCCGGCGCCCAACCTCGCTGAGATACGGCGAGTCTGGAAATTTCGGTTGGTGAGGAAGGCCTCCTGCCAGCGGTGGAAACTCCGGAGGAAGACCCCCTACAGGTGGTTTGTTTTGCAAGGTCATCGGTTGCTCCACGTTACGAGAGTCTGTCAAGGTCATATTGAACCGAACAAACTCTCGGTTCTCTTGGTTTCGTTTGTCTTTTCGGGAAAATCGGGTTCCACTTTTCCCTGACAAACTCTAATCGGCGATGTCGGCGAAGCCGGCCACAATGCGTCCTTGGAGCCGGGCTGCGATCGAGTTCGGTCTTCTCAATTCCCCATCGGATTCTGACCGGGGACGACCTTGCGGAAGGTGCTCCAATGTTCCGCGATCTTGCCGTTGTGGACCCGGAAGACAGTTAGGATGTTCCACTCGTAAACCGCACCCGGCACGACCGGATCCGGCGCGAGTTCACGCATCATGAGGCAGCCGACCTCTCCGTCGAGAATGACGCTCACCACGGGCGGCGGCGTCGAGCCGGCGATAGGCACCAGTCGGAACTGCTCGATGAGTTTTTCACGGCCATTGCCGAATGCGTTTGGGTCGTGCTGAATGTAGTCCTCGGCGATGTACTTCGTCATCACCTCAACGACCCGCTCTTTCACGACATTGTCGCGGACGATCCTGGAAAGATCGGCTTCGAACTCGATCAGTAACCGCTTGATCGCTGTGCGCTCTGGCGATGGATCTGCCGCGACCGCGGCTTTGAACTCTTCGTTATCAAGCCAGTTCGTGTAGATAGCGGGGTCGCTGATCTCAGCGATGCCGTTGACAATTGTGAATCCGCTCACTGTCTTGGGTCCTTTATTTCTGGTATTGTAAGGCGCTAAAGCGCAATGACGACATCTAAGTCGGCGCGCAAATCCGCTCACCGTGACACGGTGTCGGCATATAGAGTAATGATTTGTCCTAGGCTTTTCGCGGACGTCGCGCTTCAATCCGGTCAACGGGCATTTCAGCTGAAGGGCATCGCCGGACAACGCACGGCTTACCAAGCATAGGGCGCATATTGCGCGACTGTATGGACATTTGAACTCCTCCTTTGATTGATCGCACCCAAAGGCGCTTTTTAGATCAATCCCTCCGAAACTGATCTAAACGGTACAGTACAGAAATGTCAAGCGCTTTTTGCCAGCGTTGCTCCTTGCGAAAACACCGGCGAGCCGAGCGTTTACTGGTGAGGCTATGGGTGTTCCGACATAGACATTGTCCCCCCTCTGGTGTCCATCAGCTTACTGTCAAATCACAGAATGGCTGACCGACTCCAGTTGTTATAGCTGTTCGAATTGGTTGAACCGGCCACGAACAAGACGTCGATAATCATCAATGATCACGGCGCCTTTTTCTTCATTCTCATGCAAGGCCAGACGAATTGCAGCGCTGGCGAGCTGGAATAGCAAATAGACGGCGCGCGCATATTCCTGCCTGCAACTTTCCGCCAGAAAGCCCTGTGTACTCCGACTGAACTGATCGGCCTGCCGGAGGGTTTCCTGGATGTCGAGGTCATGCAGTGCCTTGTCAGCATGGACGGCATCGAGCAGGTCCTGCACAGCAGGGTCGCTCCGGACGCGATTATAATAGAAATCAACGATCATTTCCGCCGCATCGCCAATACCAGAGGCATCCTCAATGTCCTGAAGAGCCGTATCGATGACTTCGCGGGTTCCCTGGGAATATCGTTCAAAAAGCGTAGCGATGACTGCGGTTCTGTTTGGAAAGTAATGGTAGACGGTCGCCAGAGACATGTCGCTTGCCGTGGCAATGCCGCGCATGGTGACAGCAGCGCTGCCTTTTTGACCAATCAGCTCCATTGCTGCCGAAAGGATATCGTCAATACGGTCTCTGCTGCGCTCCTGGCGGGGCTGCCTCCGCAATGTCTTTTGGTCGCTCGTCATAGCGTGCTCCGCTTTCGAGTTGACAAATTTGTGACATACGCCAAAGTAAAAATTGACACAGTGTCAGCTTTTCTCAATTACGATAGCAAATGGGCATGCTGGCGCACAGTGAGAAAGCAGAAATGATTGGGGTTACATAAAAATGGCCTTAAGGCCCGCCGGTCGGTGTGGCCGAACAAGCCTCCTATAAACAGAGGAAGTTACGATGGTTTCAGGCGAAAATGTATCGTGGAGCAATTGGTCAGGCACCGTTGAGACCCAGCTGAAAGCAATTCTTCGTCCCAGCACGAATGAAGAGTTGAAGAATACCATCCGCTCGGCGCCAGGACCGCTCCGGCTCGTTGGCTCGGGCCATTCATTTACGCCGCTTGTCTCGACCCCTGGAACGATCGTCGATCTGTCGGCTTTGTCCGGTTTGATCGATTATGACAGTGACGCCCTGACCGCAACGATTGGAGCGGGTACCAAGCTGAGCGATCTGACGGAATTGCTCGCCGGGCTCGGTCAAGCGCTGCCCAACATGGGCGATATCGACAAGCAGTCTGTCGCCGGCGCGCTTGGTACCGCAACGCATGGTTCGGGCCTTAGCCTGGGGGCTTATCACACGCTGTTGAAAGGCATGCAATTCATCGATGGTCGCGGCACGCACCGGGAATTTATAGCCGGACGCGATGACGAGATGATCCATGCGACCGGCGTGACGCTTGGTAGTTTCGGAGCCTTGACTGCCGTTACCTTTCAGAATGTACCGGCTTATAATCTGCGCCGCAAGCGGACAATGATATCGATTGGCGATACGCTTGAAAACTTCGAAAGCTTGATGTCAGCCCATCGATCGGCAGAGATTTTCTTTGTTCCCTTTGCCAATCATGCGCTTTTTCAGACACTGGATATCACTGACGAACCGGGTGATTTTCAAGTGACCTCGGAGGACGAAGACGGTCTTGCGACGCTGAAGAAACTCAGAACCTTTCTGCGATGGTTTCCCGGCTTGCGACGCAAATTGATCGGCAATGCCATGGCGAAGCTGTCCGACGAGGAGGCCGTGGGTGAATGGATGAAGGTCTATGTCACCGACCGCCAGACCAAGTTCAACGAAATGGAATATCATCTGCCGTTTGAAGAGGGAGCCGGCGCTCTGGCAGAGATCATCGAACTGATTGAGAAGCGCTTTCCGGAAATCTACTTTCCCATTGAAGTCCGCACCGTCAAAGGGGACGAATTCTGGCTCAGCCCCTTCTACAAGCGTGACACGTGTTCCATAGCCATTCATCACGGCATCGGTGAAAATCCGGCAGCGTTCTTCCTTGCTGCGGAAGCCGTGTTCCGTAAGCGGGGTGGGCGACCGCATTGGGGTAAATTGCATAACCTGAGGGCTGCCGATCTGGTCGGCATCTATCCGCGATTTAAGGATGCAATGGAGATCAGATCAGAAATAGATCCAGAAAATCGCTTTATCTCGCCTTACATGGCGACGCTGCTTGGGGTGCGATAATGGCTGAAGCCGACTATTTCCGGATGCTCTCCGAAGCACTTTCCCAGGCCGACCTGTTTCGTCCCGTGCTTGTTGTCGATCGAGATCGGCTCGATGCAAATATTGCCACGATTGCACGCGGTCTTGCGCCGGGTCTTGGCTTACGGGTCGTCGATAAGTCTCTGTCATCGATCCCATTGCTTGAGCGCATTCTGACGCAAGCCGGAACGATGCGCCTGATGAGCTTCCATCTGCCGATGACCTGTGCCGTATTGGAGGCGTTCCCGAAGGCAGAAATCCTGTACGGGAAACCGCTTCCCACAAGAGCGCTTGCGGCGTGGATGCGGCTCGCTTCTCCGCATCTGGTCGCGGATCTTCTGCGCCGCACCGTGTTTCTGATCGATAGCCCGGACCGGCTCGATCAATATGCGGCACTGGCGCGCGAAGCGGGGCAAACAATCAGAATAGCCTTTGAGACGGATACCGGCATGCATCGCGGTGGGTTCGAAACGCCTGATGCGCTGGCTGCCATCTGCGCCCGTGCCGTTCAGCAAAAGGAATTGAGAATAGAGGGGCTTGTCGGCTATGAGGCGCATATCCCGGAGGTTGCGCGTCTCATTGGAGGTGCTGCGGAACAGGAGAAAGTTGTCTCGCGTATCAAGGCTTTTGTTTCGGTCTTTCCGCATGGCGCATGTACCATCGTCAATACGGGAGGCAGTAAAACCGCGCTCTCCTATCATGATGCCGGTGCCGCGAATGAAGTCTCCGTGGGCTCGGCTTTCCTGAAACCGACGGATTTCGACATGCCCTCTCTTCAGGCCGTGCAGCCTGCCGTGTTTATTGCCACGCCCGTGTTGAAAGTGGAGGAGGTTCGCCTGCCGGGGCCTCCGCTGCTGACAAGCCTGATGCAAGCGACAGGTCTTTTCCCGCGCAAGGGGTGTTTTCTCTATGGCGGCAAGTGGATGGCCAAGCCGGTTTTTCCCAAAGGCATGCGGGAAAACAGGATCTGGGGGCTTTCATCCAATCAGCAGTTAATGGCTCTCCCTTACGACAGTACCTTAAAGCCAGATGATTTTGCTTTCTTTCGCCCAACCCAGAGCGAGGCAGTGCTGCAACATTTTGACGGAATTCATGTTCTTTCAAAAGGCCAGATAATAGAAACCTGGCCCACTCTTCCGCCCGGTTGACAGGGCGCCCGGTTGACAGGGTAGGCTTGTGATATTTTCAGGCACCGGTTCCATTTCAGTTCCGGTGCCTTTTTAGTCTCGTGGCTTATAAATCTCATTCAAAATTGCCATTGGCATACTCAGAATTCGATCAGATAACCCAACCCTACCGCGACGGCCCAGTCATGCTTGGCGGTAGCATCATAGGTCGCTCCGGCGCTGACGCTCTGTGAACCGGCAGTGAGGTAAGACACGGAGGTTCCGAGATCGAATTTACCGAATTTGGTTTTGTACTCTGCGCCTAATCCGAGGGACCACGTGTCGGTGGTGATATCTGCTCCGGTTCCGACGCCTTCATCCCAGGTTACGTTGATGGTTCCAGAGAGTTTTTCTGTAAATTCATGACCTACACCAATCTGCACCGTATAGCCGTCCTTGTAGTTGAAGGCCTTGTTGCTTGTGCCAAGCCCGGTGACGTCATATCTGAAGTTCTGAAGAACGCTCCAGTCTGTCCAGGTCAAGGAACCGTAAACTAGCCAACCCGGCGCTACGCCGGTCTGGGCAGACAGCTTGATCGACTGAGGCAGGGTTCCGGTTCCATCAGCCGGCGCCGTGTCTGTCACACCGGCGGCGGCGGCAAGCGCTGAGGGCGTAAATGTCCCTTCCGCATCGTGCGACACCTGCGACCGGTACATGATCTGAAAACGCATGGCATATTCGGGAATGTCGTAAGCGGCGCCCACTCGGTAGCCTAAAGCACCGTCATCCTTCAGTCGAATGTTACCGTAAAGGGTATTTTCCTTGTACTCGAAACTTTCCAGAAAGACGCCGCCGATCATGTAAAAGCGGCCCGGCCCTGCGTCCACCCGCACATCGCAGGTCGCACCATATTCATCCGTCGAAAACTGCATTTTTGAGGTGGGATTGACGAGTGCCAATCCCTGACTCACAGCTGTGGTATATTCGGCGTTCTGCGCCTCGCTTCCATACGTTGCAGAGGCGCCAAATGGTTGCGTATACGTCAAAGCGCAGGCAATACCGGAACCAAGCGTTGCCTTGACGGCGGCGCTTGGTATCCAAAACTCATCCGAATAGGCTTTATCAGAGGCACGTGCGCCGTTCAGGGTTGAAAATGAGCGGCTTGGTGAGACATATATAGCTCCGCTCCGTAAACTATAGTTTCCATCCGTAAAGAGAATATCAGTGTCGGCCTCGCCGCGGCTAAAGCCGCCCGCGACTGCAACGTAAGGCACAAACGATATTGCACCCACCCATATTGCCAGCGCAAATTGAGGCACTCGCCAAGAATATTGACTGCTCATTTCGTTCCCTTTTTTTATGTAGCATCGACGACATCGAGTTCCCGAAATTATTATTTCCCAGTTTTCGGTTTGATGCTTTCCTGCATTCTCAGTATCGATCACCCCCGGTATTGTTTAGGGTGCTATTCATTCGGTGCCGGTCTCGATTGATGTCTTTAAACAGGTCGTTTCCTCCAGCGGAGGGATGGCCGAACTGCAACATATCAAAGACCGGTAATTTGTTGCTTTCTCCCTCGTCAAAGCGAACTGAAATTGCTCAGCATATGGCGGATCCCCAATTTGATGACGATAAATTGGACCGCGTTTCCATCAAGGGAAAACCTGGTCATATTGGTGTCATATGAGGCCAAGTCTTACCTAGCGGACAGGACGATGCTGCTTGTCTGATATCGGGTTCAGATGCTTGCTCCAACCAATGACGCGGCAAGGCCATGATCAGTCTTCAAGGAAACCGATAGCTTACGCAGAAGTCTGCCGCAGTGGATCCTATATTCACCGGCATGACACGAAAAATTATAGAAAATGACGCTTCATATTAGTCGCGTATCATGAACCTGGCCAGCAATTGCGCCAAGCGCCCGTAAGGAGGCATAGCGAGGCGTGCGGGGTTGAAAATACGGACTTTTGCAATGCCTCGGGCATGGGAAAAACGCTTGAAGCCCTCATGGCCGTGATAGGCCCCCATGCCGCTTGGTCCGATGCCGCCAAAGGGCAGATCATTTTGCGTGATATGCAGCAGGGTGCCATTGATGGTGACATTGCCGGAAATCGTATTCAACAGTGTTTTTTTCTCGGTCGCCCGGTTTCCAGTGAAGATGTAGAGCGCCAGAGGACGCGGGCGCTCGCGGACAAATTTCAACGCTGTGTCAAAATCCTCATAGGGAATAAGGGGCAGGATTGGTCCGAAGATTTCCTCCTCCATCAGCAAGCAGTCGGCAGGCGGATCGATCACCAGCGTGGGTGCGATCACGCGCCCTTGAGAGGGCATGGCGATATCAGCAGTGATGAGTTTGGCCCCACGGGCGCGGCATTCCTCAATGCCCTTGAGCAACCGTTCATGCGCTCGAGCCCCGACAAGGCTTGAATACTGTTCTTGCCCTGCGTGTTGTGGCCCCGCGTGTTGTGTACCCGCCTGTCGTGGATAAAAAGCCTCTGCCTGAGAGATCAGCGCGGATGCAAGGTCTCCAAGTTTTGATTTTTCGACCAGAACATAGTCCGGTGCAATGCAAGTCTGGCCCGCATTCATCAGCTTTCCAAAGGCGATGTCACGGGCTGCATCGGCAATAGGATAATCCGGGGCGATGAGTGCGGGCGACTTGCCGCCAAGTTCCAGGGTGAGCGGTGTAAGGTTAGCAGCTGCTGACGCCATAACCTTGCGACCCACCGCCGTTGAGCCGGTGAAAATCAGATGATCGAACGGCAGGGCAGAAAAGGCTGCGGCAATCTCCACCCCTCCTTGGATAACGGCAACCTCCTCCGGGGAGAAATAAGCTTCGACGAGCTTTGAAAGAAGAGCCGATGTTTCCGGCAGCAATTCCGAAGGCTTGATGATCGCCCGGTTTCCGGCGGCCAAAATGTCAATCAGCGGTCCAAGGGCCAGCAGAAGCGGATAGTTCCACGGCACCATAATACCAATCACCCCGAGCGGCTGGTATTGAACCCAGTTTGAAAGCTGCAGAAACTCAATAGAGCGTCCACGGCGTTCGCGTTTCATCCATCGGCGTAGATGAGACCGTGTATGGCGAAGCGCGCCCATGAGCGGAGCAATCTCCAACTGCACCGTTTCATGATCGGACCTATGACCAAAATCCCGCGAAACCACATCGCACAGCGCTTGCCGGTTCTCCTTCAGCAATCGGCCGATCCGGTTAAGGCGGTCCCGACGCAAGGATAGTGACGGATAACTGTCATGCTGGAAGGATTGACGCTGGCGTTCCAGAATAGACTGGAGAGTTTCAATGGCCATATCGAACAAGTTTCACTCCGCTATTTATTGACGACAGTCGCTGGAAAGCTACGGTGGAGATGGCCAAAGATGATTGCTGCAAAGATCGCCGCGATTGCCAGTGGCAAGAGACAGGACCAGGCGAAAAGGCTTGGATCGTAACCTTCAAAGATTGGCCCGGCAATTGCGGTTCCCATCGTGCCCCCCAAGACGGCGACCACTAACGTTCGTGACATCACCGACCCGTCGGGGTCGTTTTCGGTCAGTATACCTGTGATAAACGGGGTCACGATATAGAAACCGATATTAACCAGAACCTGTGTCATGACGAAAATCAGGGGTGTTAGCATGGTGAACAGGAAATAGATCGACATCGCCATGATCAGGAAACCCAGCAGCACGGCTGGCAGTCTTTTGGCCTTGTCATGGGTGAAGGAAGGAATGATCGCTCCCAGGAAGCCTACCAGCGATGATAGGGCGAGATAGAAGCCAACTTCACCATTGCTCAGCCCCACTTTTTCCCCCACATAACCGCAGACTGCCCATTGCGCCGCCTGCACCCCATAAACGAGAAATACAACCATCATTGCAAGCAGCATTTTCCCATTGTTGAGTTTGGTATGACGGCTTGCCACAGGAAGTCGGGAAGAGCGCCTGGCGACGAAAAAAACAAGTGGTGCCAAGATGACGGTAAACGCCCCCAGCATGAGAAAGACAGGCGCTCCGGCGTCGGCCGGTGGCATCAATGATACCACAAAAAGCAGCAGCCCCATGGCGGTTCCGCCAATCAGGCTAAGCGCGCCCCAGTATCTCTCGGCATTGGCAAGCGAGGCGAGGCTCATCGAAACGAGGCTGAACAAGGCGCCTTCCCCCAGGCCGGTTGCAAATCTTGCAGTGGCAAGACTGTAAGGGTTTTGAAGCCAGAAACTCAGTGCTTCTCCGGCTATGACCGCGACAATGCCGCCAATCGCTACTGCTTTCCATGATCTAAGTGCCAATTTGGCTAGGAATATCCCGTAAAACGCAATGCCTGCGAGTTCCGCGCTGGCGACGATTGTCGCCATTGCTTCGCTATAGCCGGTCAGTTTGCTCATCGACAGAACGACGACGGGCATGACCATTGTCCCATTCAGTGCTACCGCATAGGCGGCACTCAAGCCGAGTATCCATAAAAGCATCGTCATTCTCCCAGAGAGCTTGCCCCTCAGAGAGGTTGGTCCCTAGAGAGGCCGGGTCGCTTTTCGCTTACCCAATGTTCCGCCTGTTATTATTGTCCGGCCCTTGAAGAGCGCGGTGAAATTCAGAATAGGAGGACGACACCGCATCACAAGGGAGTTCGGGGACACTGTGGTATCATATCCGGCCAATCTATCTCCCAGGACATCCCCGGCATTGACTGTCGTCATGGAGGTGTCTTTGTATTTCATGCTCCGCGCAGCGGATATACTCGGCCCGAATGGACAACAGTATGCGGAGGTATATTGTACAGTTGGGGTAAATGCCGCATGATACCCGCTATTTCCGGTCATAACCGGCTCTGTTGAAGGAGAATTGAGCAGGAAGCCGGCATGGCTGGCGCGGGGGGGAATGGACGTGGAGGATAAGTCATAAGGGGGGTCTGATGAAGACAGTCGATGCGCGTTACGTGACTGCCAATATCCCGGCGTTTCTCATTCGTAGCCTCGTGATGACGCTCACGGATTTTGGCCTCGACGCCTCGCGATTAACGGCTGGCCTCGGCATTCCCATGGAGGATCTCGCCGACCCAGCCTGTCGGGTTTCTTTTCGCCAGGGACGTGAGGCGATCCTGCGCGCCATGAAAATGACCAGGGGCAAGGCGCTTGGATTGGAGACCGGGATTCGTGAAAAGATTACCTCTGTCGGCCTTGTCGGTTATGTGATGATAACGGCAGCGACTGTGGGTGATGCGGTTAAGCTTGGTCTCGACCTGCAAAAAGATACCGGCAGCATGCTGGAATTCGACACCAGGGAAAGCCCGGAGGGTGTCGTCGTCACGGCAGCGAGCCGTTTTCACGATCCCGACATCTATGTTTTCCTGGTGGAAGAGGCTTTTGCCAGTTTCATGGGGGTCGCACACGGTCTTGTCGGGGAGGGCTTCAAGCCGGTCCGGGTCGATTTTGCTTATCCGGCGCCAGCGCATACGGAAGCCTATCAACGGGTCTTCGGCTGTCCTATTCGATTTGGCCAGATGGAAAACGCGTTCATCTATGATGCCGCCTGGTACAAGCAACCGCTGCTGACGTCCGATCCTCTTAGCCACCGCCAGCTTCTTGAATTCATGGCTTATAACCGGGCCCGAAGCCGCGAGGCAGCCGAAATTATCGAATCCGTCGAAAGGGTTCTCCGGCAGAAACTGCACAGTCGCACGCATATTTCCAAGGTGGCCCGTGCGCTTGGTATGAGCGAGCGCACCTTGCGTCGCAGACTTGCCGAGAGCGGGGTTTCCTTCCAATCGCTTCTGGATGATCTTCGCAAGAACCGCACGCTCGAACTGTTGGGCAACAGGAATATGTCTGTCGAGCAGATCGCCTTTGCGGTCGGATTTTCGGACCCTCATAATTTCCGGCGCGCCTTCCGACGTTGGACCGGCACCACGCCCGGTGCGCTTCGTGCGGATCTATCGCCTATTTGACCGGTAAAGACCCCTCAAAGGACAGCTTCACCGCTACGCAAAAGTCGGGTTTTTCCCCTATTATAGGTGCAATATCCAATAAAAATGGGGAGCGACCTGGATTATATCCAGGCTGCATGCACGGCAAGAGATGGCCAAGTCTGACCAATATATTTTATCGATCGATCTTGGCACCAGTGGCTGCAAGGTCGGATTGGTGTCGATTACCGGACACGTAGTTGCCTGGGCATTTCGGCCGGTTCCGCTCCAGGTTATCGATACGATCGGGGCAGAGCAGGACCCCTCGCAGTGGTGGAACGCCTTCATCGAGGCAAGCCAGGATGTGCTCCGCCAGAGTGCGGCATTGCGCCAGAATATTGTTGCGATCTGTTCATCCACCCAAGGTGAGGGAACCGTTGCCGTTGACCGTGACGGCAATGTGCTGATGAATGCGATTATCTGGCTCGATATGCGCGGTGCCCGCTACCTGAAGAAGGAAATGCGGGGGGCAATGAAGGTCGCGGGCTATGACGCGATCAAGTTGCAGAAATGGTTGAGGCTGTGTGGCGGCGCCCCGGCTTTGTCCGGCAAGGACCCAGCGGGCCACATGTTGCTGATCCGCGATGCTTTCCCTGATATTTACGAGAAGACCTACAAGTTTCTCAACGTTCTCGATTTCTTCAATCTGCGGCTGACGGGCCGGTTTTGCGCCACGCAGGATTCCATTCTCACCTCCTGGGTGACTGACAACCGCGACGTCAACAATATCCGCTATGACGACGGGTTGATCGGTGCCAGCGGCATCGACAAGGCGAAATTCCCCGATCTCGTCAGGTGTACGGATATCGTTGGAACCCTATTGCCTTCCGTCGCAGATCTGTTGGGCCTGTCGCCAAAAACACCGGTCGTTGCCGGTGCCATCGACAATTCAGCCGCCGCCATCGGCGCTGGAACGCTGGCCGATTATGACGCCCATCTCTACATGGGGTCATCGTCCTGGATCTCGGCGCATGTGCCTTTCAAGAAAACCAGTGTGATGGACCAGATCACATCGGTTCCTTGTCCGGTTTCGTCGAAATACCTGATGATCGCCATGCAATCGAGCGGGGCGAGCAATATCGCCTTCCTGAAGGATCGGATCGTCTTCCATGACGATGGCCTGATCGATTCCGAACCGACCCCGGATACCTACAGGGTTCTCGATGAGATTGCCGCCCGCACCCCTGCGGGAGCCGCTGGCATGATGTACCTGCCCTGGCTTTTCGGCGAACGCTGCCCTGTAGATGACCCGACCCTTCGGGCTGGGATCTTCAACATGAGCATGGAGCATAACCGCGAGACCCTTGTCAGGGCCGTCTTCGAAGGCGTGGCGCTCAATACACGCTGGATGATGAAGCCGGTCTCCCGGTTTCTTGGCCGCAGGCCCGAGGCAATCACCATGATCGGCGGTGGCGCGATGTCGCCTGCCTGGTGCCAGATCTTCGCGGATGTTCTGGGCGTCCAGATCCGCCAGCCGCATGATCCGATGAAGGCCAATGCACGCGGTGCGGCCTTCATCGGGGCTGTGGGTCTCGGCCTCATACAGTTCGACGAGGTCGCGCGGCATGTGGTGATCGACAGGATTTACGATCCCGATCCGGCAACGCAGCGGCTCTATGACGAGCGCTTCGGTATCTTCACGGAACTCCATCGGCGCCTGGCGCCGCTTTACAAACGTCTAAACGGATCAAAGGGCAAGATTCATGGCTAAATTCATGGCCCAGCGGCAGGAAATTGCCGATATGAGCCGCTATTTCGCGGATAATGGCTATTTTGCCGGAACCGGCGGCAATATCGGCGTCCGCGTCGACAGAAAATTGATGGCGGTTACTCCCTCGGCCTCCGACTACTACACGGTCGAGGCGAAAGACGTGGTGATCCTTGATATCGAGACCCTCGACATTGTCGAGGGCGACAAGACGCCGACCATTGAAAAAGGACTGCATGCCAGGATGCTCCTTATGCATCCTAACCGTCATGCCAGTGTTCATACACACCAGCCGATCGCAAGCGCCGTCGCGCTGCTACATGAAAAACTGCCTTGGCCAAGGGGCAGCGATCTCAACGAGCTTGGTCCCCACGTCGCGCTTATTCCCTACAGGCCGTCGGGCACGGGAATGCTGGCTAAAATTTTTGCGAAATCTCTGCGGCCCGACATCTTTGCGTATCTTCTGGCCAGTCACGGCGTCATCTGTGCGGGGGCCGATCTCAAAACCGCTGCGGGCATGATCCGCAAAATCGAAGCCGCTGCCGCCGCCCATCTGCGCGAACGCATCAACAAACACGTCAATCTGGATCGGCAACTCCAGGCGTTCATTCTGAACGTTCTGGACAAGGCTGAGACCAAGGGAGCTTGAAATGAACATGGCAGCTCGTAACTCGGAACTCTCCTACAGCATCAGTGCCTGGCCTGATAACAAAGACCTCATGGACCGGCTGAATGCCCTGCTGAAGCAACCGCCCAAAGGCATTTCCAAGTCCAATATGCCGAAGGTGCTCGATTATTTCGAACAGAAATGTCAGACCTCCAAGGCCTGGGCTGCACGGGCGGCTGAGGTTATTCCGGGTGGTGTCCAGCATAACCTCGCCTTCAATTATCCGTTTCCCATTGCGGCCACCAAAGTCGATGGCGCCTATATGTGGGATGCGGACGGCAATCGCTATACCGATTTTCTGCAGGCGGGCGGACCGACATTGCTTGGCTCCAACTATCTGCCGGTGCGCGAAAAAGTGCATCAACTGATCGATGAATGCGGTCCGGTGACGGGCCTCCTTCACGAATACGAATTCAAGCTGGCCGAGATTATCCGCAAATATATGCCGGGCATTGAAATGTTCCGCATGCTCGGCTCCGGCACGGAAGCCTGCATGGGGGCCATCCGTCTGGCCCGTGCTCACACCGGCAAGAAATGGGTGATCAAGGTTGGCGGCGACTATCATGGCTGGAGCGACCAGATGGTCTACGGCATGCGTGTGCCCGGTACCGGTCGGCGCGAAGCAACGGGCATTCCCAAAGGCGTCACCGGTTATACTCAGGAAGTCTTCCCCAATGAGATTGGTACGCTCCGGCGCAAGCTGATGCTGAACCGTATTCGCGGCGGCACGGCAGCGGTTATTCTTGAACCTCTGGGGCCAGAAAGCGGCACGCGGCCTGTGACGCCCGAATACAACCGCGAAGTTCGCAAACTCTGCGACGAATTCGGCGCCTTGCTGATCTTCGATGAGGTCGTCACCGGTTTTCGTGTCGGCATGGGTGGCGCTCAAGGTTATTTCAACGTGAAGCCTGATATTACCGTGTTCGGCAAGTGCCTCACCGGTGGCTATCTGATGGCAGGCGGTATTGGCGGTCGCAAGGACATCATGATGACGTTGGTCGGGGGTATCGGCACCTCGAGCAAGCGCGCCTTCGTCGGCGGCACGCTTTCGGCCAATCCGCTGTCTTGCGTTGCTGGTTATTATGCGATCGAGGAGATGGCGCGCACCAATGCGCCGGTTGTTGCCGGACGAGCTGGCGACCGGCTGGCCAAGGGCTTGAAGGAAATTCTCAACCGGCTCGGCCTTCCCTATGTGGTCTACAATATGGGCTCCATCGTCCATCTCCAGACGTCCGCTGTGCTGTTGATGAGCATGCGCAACCCGATCAAGCTGATGCGCGAGGCCAATCCCCGTAAACACCTGATGGAAGAGATGGGGGCAGCCTATATGGCCCACGGCATCCTGACCCTGGCGGGTAGCCGCATCTATACCAGTATGGCGGACACCGATGAGGTGATCGATGATGCCCTTGAGCGTTTTGAAACCGTTTTCCGTTTGGTGTGACATGCTTATGAAAGTCAACACTGCATATATCGAGGCGGCTCTGGGCCGGGCGGCGGCCCGTCTTGCGGGAAAAGGGCTTCTCAAACCGGGCGATTTGCTGTCGCAGCGGATTCCCGAACAAAATGCCTTTGTGGCTGTCCGGATCAACTCCGGACAGGACGTGCCCGATGAATTCGAATGGACAAGCCTTTCCGCGCCGCCGCGGGACTTGCATCACCGCATCTACCGGGCCCGGCCGGATGTGGGTGCCATTGCCTCGGGCGGGTTGACCTGGACATCAGCACTGGCGCGCCTCGACCTTTCCCTGCCGGCGGTGTTCGATGAGCAGATCCGTCACCTCGGCCTTGAGGCAAAACGTTTAGGCATGTGCTCGACCGATGACCCGACGAAGGCCTTGTCGAACGGTGCGAACGCCTATTGCCTTGATGACATGGCGCTGTGCTTCGGCATGGGGCTTGAGCGCCTGCTGCTGAATATCGAAATCCTGGAAAAATGTGCTGAATGCTTCATTCTCGCGCAAAGTGCCACGGTCAAGGTCAAGCAGATCCCATGGCTCATCAGGTTCATTGCCAATGGGCGTCTGAAGAAAGATCAGAAGGAGGCGGCAGACCGGCATCTTCGCGGAGAAAGATCGATCATGAAGGCTGGATACTGACTAAAGCGCGACAGAAGCAGTCATCATCAGGCGTATAAGCTGCTGTCATGTCGCGCCCCGATACCATTGCCCCAATACCAGTACCAATGGGAGGAGAAATTGGTGCAGCAAAATTTTGGAGACTTTCAAAATGAGATCTATCTTGCCGGGTTGAGTGGCAAGATGCCACTCTTGCCAGTGGATTTCGCCGGTTTGGAGGCACAGGCGAGAGAGACTATGTCACCCTCCGTCTGGAGTTATGTTTCCGGTGGCTGTGGCGATGAGTTCACTCAGCGCAACAATGTGGAGGCATTCAACGGTTATGGCATCGTTCCGCGCATGTGCAACGGCGCGGCAAAGCGTGACCTGAGCGTTCCTCTGTTCGGCAGGACATTGCCAGCTCCGGTCTTTCTGAGCCCGATTGGTGTGATTGGCCTTTGCTCCGCCGACAATCATGGTGATCTGCGTGTGGCCGAAGCGGCCGCGAAAACCGGCGTGCCGATGATGGCTTCGACGCTATCGCAGGATCCGATGGAAGACGTTGCCAAAGCGCTCGGTAATGCGCCCGGTTACTTCCAACTCTATACGCCCCGTGACCGTGATCTTGCCTTGAGCTTCATTTCGCGGGCGCAAAACGCCGGATTTGAAGCCCTGGTCGTGACACTGGATACCTGGGTGACAGGCTGGCGACCGCGTGACCTGAACTCCGCCAACTTTCCGCAGCTGCGGGGGCTTTGCCTTGCCAATTATGTCAGTGATCCCTATTTTACCAAACGGCTGAAGAAGCCCGTTGCGGAGGATCCGGCTGCGGCGATCTTCGAGTGGGTAAATATATTCGGCCACATCATGACATGGGAGGATCTGAAATGGATCCGGGAGGCGACACGTCTGCCCATCGTCCTGAAGGGAATTTGCCACCCGGATGATGCGCGCCGCGCAGCCGATACTGGCATTGACGCAATCCAATGTTCCAACCATGGCGGGCGGCAGGCCAATGGCGGGATCGCGGCCATTTCCATGTTGAACGATGTTATTCGGGCAGTCCCGGATATGCCCGTCCTGTTCGATTCGGGGGTCCGAAGCGGTACCGATGTTGCCAAAGCGCTGGCGATGGGGGCGGCGGCTGTGGGTATTGGCCGTTCCTACGCTTATGCGCTGGCGGCTGGCGGCACCGAAGGCGTCGTGCACCATTTACGATGCATGCTGGCGGAAGCCGATCTTCTCATGGCTGTCAATGGTTATCCTGCGATTGCCGACCTGAGAAATGCCGGGGTCCGTCAGACGCGTTAAACCTCTTCGATCCTAAACACGGCGTCCACGTGGCGCTGCCTGTTTTCTTTGTGACAAAGCACGATCTGAGTCGGGTCTTTTGCGGTCATTTTTTGATCAGCTCAGGCCAAGCCGGAATCAGCATATTTCGAACCGTTTCTTCTATCTGTTACGATCATACCCATAAGAAAAACAGGGGTTCAGAATGCAAGAGACCATGCTCGTCACGGGCGGGAGCGGATTCGTTGCCAGCCATCTCATTCTTCAACTTCTTGAAATGGATGCCACTGTGCATACCACGGTCAGAAGCCTGCGCAATGTGGCCAAGACCAGGCCGTTGACCGATATGCAGGCCCGCTTTCCGGGGAAGTTGACGCTCTATGAGGCCGACCTTTTGAGCCCTGGTTCTTTCGATGCGGCAATGGCTGGCTGCGCGATTGTTTTCCACGTCGCATCGCCTTTCAAGCTGCCGGAAAAAATCAAGGACGGACAACGCGAAATGGTGGAGCCAGCCCTTCAAGGCACCCGCAATGTTCTTGGCAGCGTCAACAGGACTGAAAGTGTCCGGCGCGTGGTGATGACATCGACGATTGGCGCGATTTTTGGCGATTACATCGATGTCCGGTCGATGAAGAATAACACGGTTGCCGAGGACTATTTCAATACGTCGAGCAATGTTCAAAACAATCCATACCATTTTTCCAAGGTTCTGGCGGAAAAGGAAGCCTGGAAAATCCAGGGGGAGCAAAACCGCTGGAGCCTGACGACTATCAATCCCGGCATGATCCTAGGCCCTTCCTTGACGCCCGCCTCTGAATCCGGCTCGCTCTTTCTGCTGGACGAGATGTTCAAGGGATATTTTTTCTACGGCATGCCGGACCTCAGTCTCGCATGTGTGGATGTTCGCGACGTGGCGCAGGCCCATATCCGGGCGGCGCTGAACCCTGACGCAAAGGGGCGTTATATTCTCGCGGAAAACCATACCCGGACCTTCCTGCAAATCGCCGGCTATGCACGCCGGGTTCATCCGAAGCCCTATCTTTTGCCCTCCTGGCAGATCCCCAATCTTGTGGTTCGGTTGATCGGGCCGCTGTTTGGCCTGACGCAGGCATATATGACGAACCATCTCGGCATTCGCTTTGCTCTCGATAACAGGCGCAGCCAGTCTGAGTTGGGCATCGCCTACCGGCCATTCGAGCAGACGATGGCGGATCACTATCGCGGTTGGGCGCAACAGCGTCGCGCGATGGCGTAATTTCCCAAGCTGAAGCCGATTTAAGGAATGATGCAGTCATCAGGCAGGAGATTAATCATGCATTTTTCAGGAAAAATTATTTTGATCGTCGGCGCTTCCTCCGGCATGGGGCGGCTGCTTGCCCTGCGGCTTGCAGGCGAGGGTGCCAAGGTGATCGTTACGGCGCGGCGCGAGCCGATGCTCATCGAACTGTCCGAGGATATCCGTAGCGCCGGCGGCGATTGCCTGGCCATCGCGGCTGACGCAACCGATGCGGCGGCCGCCGCCGAGGTGGTGAAAACGGTGATCGATCACTATGGCCGGATCGACATGATCTATCTGAATGCTGGTGGTGCGCCAGCCCTGGATATGCGGCTGATGAGCGCCAGTGACGTCAATGCCTGCATGCGTTTGAATTACGATGTCGTGGTCAACTACCTCTTCCCGGTTTTGAAGCAGATGATGCGACAGGGCGGCGGCTATGTCGCCCATACCAATTCGTTAGCCGGGTTTCTCGGCGTGCCGCTTCAAGGCCCTTATTCCGCAGCCAAGGGAGCGGCGATGCTGCTCATTGACACCTGCCGCATCGAATTTGCCCGCTATGGCATCAAGTTCACCACCGTTTATCCGGGGTTTGTCGCCACCGAGGCAACGGCTGGTGATGGGATGCCTGCGCCTCTTGAGATTTCGGCGGACAAGGCCGTTGAGCACATTCTGTATGCGCTGAGGAATGAGAAGGCGGATTATCTGTTCCCTTTCACCATGCGCTGGTTAATCCGGCTGGCCCATATTCTGCCCAAGCCTCTAACGCTCTGGATTTTGGGCAAGTCGATGCCGGTCTTGCCGGAGATTGGCCACACGCAAATGATATCGACCTGACCGGCGGTTTTCGAGTGCCTCACCACGGGACGAATACTGCATCGTCCATCAAAGCCGACACATCAACAATGAGGTAATGCATCCTGATGCAAGACATCGAATCTGCTGTTTTCGATCTTGATGAAACATTGCTCAACTGGGATTCAACCGCCGCCTGGATTCTGGAGCGGGTGCGGGGATCTGGCTGGCGCTATGTGCTGGCGGCATTGGCATTGCCTTTCGCCGGTCCATTGATTGTGTTTCCGCCGCTGCGGCGTTGGGGAACCTCGGTCTTTCTCTGGATCACCACGTTCGGACTTTCCGAACATGCCTTGAAGGCCTCTTTCGCCCGTTTTGCCGACAGGGTTAACGCAGGCAAACAGCCAAGGCTAGCCTGGCATGATAAAGGCCTGGCCGAGCTTCGGCATTATTTGAACCAAGGCAGTCGGGTGGCCGTCGCAACCGGAGCGCCGCTGTGGATTGCTGCGCCGCTTGCAGCGTGCATCGACAGTCGTATTCAGGTGGTTGGATCGGGATTACACCGCGTTCTCGGTGGCTGGGTACTCAGCGATCATTGTCGCCATGAACGAAAATGCATAGCGCTTGGCGGTATTGGATTTAGCGGCAGATGGACTGCGGCCTACACGGACAGCTTTGATGATCTGCCGATTTTAATGCGGGCGACACGGGCGTTTGCCATTAATAGTTCCTCCAGGAAAAGAAAGAAATTCGACGCCAACGGATTGAATATTCAATATTTAAATTGGTGAGCCGTTGTTTTGATGACGCAATGGGGAATAGGAAGATTCTTTTTAGATGAATCTTCCTATCAAGACTCCTGGGATGTCTGCCAGACTCTCGTGCTGACCACTTCTCCTTTTACACGATGAGCCCCTTCATGGGCTGAACACTGTCCGAGCCTGGAAACACAACACTGGCCAGATGACCGGCACTGGCACCGAGAAGATCGACCGCCATGCCTTTGATGACGGCGCGGATGTCGGTGGTGGCGGCCAGATCCCGGCCTTCGAACAGTTGGTTCTGCTTCAGCCCCGGCCAGTCGGTGATGACGCGGCCACCCCGCACGGCACCGCCAGCGAGGAAGGCGGTCGTGCCGGTGCCGTGATCGGTTCCATCAGTCCCGTTGATGCGTGCCGTGCGACCGAATTCGGTCGCGACGATGATCGCCGTATCCTTCCATGCGGGTCCAAGTTCCTGTTCGAAGGCGGCAATCGAATTGTCCAGGCCAGCCAGAAGCTTTGCCAGCCGGTCGATTTCCTGTGCGTGGGTATCCCAACCCTCAAAGGCGAGTGCTGCGACACGCGGGCCATCTGGCTGGGCCAGCAACCGGGCAGCGCCGCGGGCCATTTGCTCCATGCCGTTCGGGTCGCCGGGGCCGCCTTTCGACTTCATGTCGAGGCCGGATGCGATCTTGCCGGTCTGGATGCCTTCAATCAGAAGCTTCGAGAGCATCGGGTCCGTACGGCCATAAAGATCCATCAGGCGCGGCGCGAGATCGCCGTCAGCGGGTCGGAGCACGGACGGCGCCCAGCCGAGCACCGGTGCCTTGCCGCGAATGACGAGGGGTGCGGTTGCCCCGACAGACAGCCCTTGCACGCGTTCTGCCGCACCGGGAGCGATCTTGTCGCCGGCTGGCAGTCCTTCAAGCAGGCGGTTCATCCAGCCGGTTTCGACATGTCCGGGCGTCGGAAAACCGGACTCCAGCACATCCTGTCCGTCGAAATGCGAGCGCTCACGATAGGCGGTGGCACTGGCATGCACCACGGCGGCCTGATTGGCGCGGAACAGGCGTTGGAAATTCGGCATCGAGGGATGCAATCCGAAAAAGCCGTCGAGCGGCAGCACTGGCTTGTCTCCATCCAGCCTCAGCGCAATCGACTGGCGCAGGCCTTCATAATCGGGATCGCCGATCGGCGGCACGGCGGTCAGCCCATCCAGCGCGCCGCGCAGGATGATGGTGACGAAGCGGGGATCGCGCCCGCCAGCCGCATGGGCAAAGCGGGGCATGAAGGCCCAGGCAAACAAGGCACCGGATGTGCCGAGAACGGCGCGGCGGGTGGGGGAGAGGTTTTCGCACAGCATGGTTCAGCGCCTCTGAAATTCGGGGGAAAGGAAGGCAATCGACAGGCCCTGCGGTCGGGTTTCCGCCCGGGAAATCGCTTGCAGGGTGTCGGCGGTGAGAAGCGGCCCCAGCCGGTCACCGGCAAAGGCACGGGGGTCGATCTGACCCTGGATCTGATGGGCAAACAGGTTGGCCGCATCGATACGGGTCGCCAGCGATTCCGACGAGGCCCAGGCATCGGTAACGTCGGAAAAACCGTTCGGACCGGCGGGGTTCCACAGTGGCTGGCCAAGCGCGTTCAGCATGGAAATGATCTGCTCCGGCTTCGGCCTGATCCCGCTGGTGCGCAGCATCGCCGCCACATAATCCTGTGGCATGCGCATTTTCGTCAATGTCGGGTTCCAGGCTTCGTCTGCATCGACAAGGGCAGTATAGACAGCCGAAAGATCGCCGTGCGACTTGGTATAGGCGGCGGCCAGTTTCGTCACCAGGGCCGGTGGCGGCTGGTCGGCGACGAAATAGCGGACAAGTTTCATTGCGATATGTCTGGCCGTTGCCGGGTGGCGGGCGAGGTCGCGCAAGGCGGTGCGGCCCTGTTCCACATTGCCCTCGGCATAAGTCATGCCCATCACCGTGTGGTCGCCCGGTTCATGGGCATTGGCATTGAAGATGAATTTGCCCTGGGGGCCTGGACGCTTTTCATCGCGGTAGAAAGTCCAGCCGGTGATGATCCGCGCCAGCGACGTCACATCTGCCTGGCTATAGCCGCCATCGACGCCGAGCGTGTGCAGTTCCATGATCTCACGGGCCAGATTTTCATTGAGGCCCCGCTTGCCATTCTTGTTGGCGGGCGAGGTCGGGCCGATCGATTGCTGGTTATCGAGGAAAACCAGCATGGCCGGGTGGGTTTCGACCGCCAGCAGCATGTCTTCGAACCTCCCAAAGACATGCGGACGGATGGCCTCCCGCTCGAACGCGCCAGCCAGAATATGCACTTCGCCACCCTTGCTGATCGCCACCGAAAAATGGTTGGCCCAGAACATCGCCAGCCGTTCGCCAAAGCCGATCAATGGTTGGTGGATCGTTCCGTTGAAACGGGCATCAGCTTCCGCAAGCAGGATCTGCTGCGGAAAATAGGGACGCTTGGAAACCGGCATGTCCGGCTTTTTGTCCATGGACTGGGGTTGGGCCTGGGCCTGGGCCTGGGATTGTGGTTGTGGTTGCGGCTGGGGCGGCATGGCCCCCGCCTGCATGCCATTGCCCTGCATAGCATTGCCTTGCATGCCAGCAGCTTGGGACGGGCCACCCGCGCCCTGCATCGCATTCGCGCCAGCCATGGCCGCGCCCGCCATTGCACCGGCTGCGGGTTGCTTGTCGCGTTCGGCTTTGACCTGTTTTTGGTATTCGTAGAGCGCTACCAGCAGATCGGAACTGGAGCGTAATTGCGCGCCGACAGGCGTTGGCACCGCACGCTCCGTGATCTCTTCCTTTAAGAGATCGCGGGGGGCATCCTTGATGGCGGTGATCCCGCCATCCGCAGCGCCAAGGCCGAAGCGCCAGAGCGCCAATGCGGCATCGACATCGTTGGAATTGGACATGGCCGATATGAACTCCGTTTCATCATCGGCCTTTCAACGTCGCTATAGGTTCAAATCCGTCGCTTTTGAAATATGATCATTTCGTGGCAGGCCGTGGCGCCTCCCGCTGGATCAATCCGTCCGCCAGACGGCGGCGTTCATCGACCGACAGGGTGGCTACGAAATCGATCGCCTTCTGCTCGGTGGCGGCCCGCACAGCATATTCGGCCTCGCGGGCGCGTTTCAGCGCATCGGCCAGCGCCACACTGTCGAGATCCGGCTTGCCCATCAGGGCTGCGGCCTCGACGCGTGCTTGGCGTGCTTCAAGCCCGGTGGAGCGCACGTCACGGCGCGCATCGTTCAGGGCTTTTTGAAACTCGCCGCGCAATTTTGAAGGCAGTTGTTCGCCCGCCAGCGGCAGACGTGAGGGCGGGACCGTGGCATTGTCATAGAGATAGAAAAAACCGGCACCGGCCAGGGCGCAGATCAGGAAGGTGTTGAGCACCAGAAGGCCGATGGCCAGCCGCTTGAAACCATGTTCCGTCATCGTATCTCCTGAGCGATCTCGCCTTCGGTCATGATATTGCCAAACGCCGTCGCGGTATCGGTCATTGGGATCTGGGTGGGCGGCGCAACTATTGCAACCGCCAGCGCACCGGTCAGGCCGCCCGCAAGGCCAACGCCGAGAAGTCCCGCGCCGACCAGCCAGCGATGCAACCTGCGGCGCAGCGTGACGCGCTTGTCTGCCGATTGCAGGATGCGGCCTGTCAGGGCAGCGGACGCAGAGGGTGGGGCTGACAGGGCGAGAAACGCATCCAGGCGGGACGCCTCCTCCACCATGGCGCGACCGGCTTCGGTTGCGGCAAAGATGTCAGCCGCATCGCGCCGGTCTTCGGGCCAGCGTTTGCGGTCGCCGCCATAGGCTTCGACAAGCGCGCGAAACCGCTTCGCATCCATGCCTTGCTTGCTGTCGTCACTCATTACCATCTCCGTTCAGCCCGTCGCTGGTCAGACCATCTCCGGTCAGAGTCTTCTGCAAAGACCGCCGCCCACGCGCCAAAAGGCTTTCCAGCGCATCGACGCTGATCTGCATCACACTGGCGGCCTCCAGGTTCGACATGTCCTGGTAGTAAACCAGGACGATGGCTTCCCGTTGCCGCGGGGCGAGCGCCTGCAAGGCCGCATTGACCCGCTGGCTGTCTGCTTCATGTCCCGTCAGCCCGGCATCGGGCAGAGGCGCTTCGTCCATCCGGTCCGGGGGCTCGGCCATCAGCACGTCGCGCCGCTTGCGCAGCCGGTCGTAGCAAAGGTTGATCGCTACGCGGTGCGCCCAGGTATCGAAGCGGGCACGGCCCTGCCGCCAGCCTCCGGCATGTTTCCAGATGCGCAGAAAGGTTTCCTGCGCCACATCCTCTGCCTCCGCCGGGTCAGCGAGCATGCGATTGGCAAGCGCCAGAAAGCGCGGCAGCTTGCGCGCCACCATGGTCCGCATCGCAGCCTGATCGCCCGCCGCAACTTGTCTGACCAACTCTTCATCGGGATCGTCGGTCATATCCTCTTCACCGCAATCCATTCACCGCAACTCGGGCAGCTCCAAGGACACGGCTGCTCTGTTTTGCCTCATTGGAGGTCAAAATGCGCAAGGACCTGGGAAGCATCAAGGTGAGGCGGATCAAATTTTCTCCCGAAGATGAGATAGGACAGCTCAGTCGATGGATCTTCAACGCGGGAGAAACGCAATTCCGTCGCTCATTCAGAGATTTTTTTGGTGAATATCCGGTGCTTGGCCCGGCGTCCAGGGCTGCCGCCCAGGGAATACAGGCCGGGTTTTCGCCCGGCCCGCTGATCATCAACGCTTCTTGACGAATTCCGTCCGCAGCACCAGTCCCTTGATCGCGTCGTGACGGCAATCGATCTCTTCCGGGTTATCCGTGAGGCGGATCGATTTGATGACGGTGCCCTGTTTCAGCGTCTGGCCAGCGCCCTTGACCTTCAGATCCTTGATGAGGGTGACGGAATCGCCATCCTGCAAAAGATTGCCGGACGCATCACGGACCTCCGATGCCTGAGCGGCGGCAGCTGCCACTTCGGAGGCGGGGCGCCATTCGCCGGTTGCTTCATCATAAATGTAATCGTCGTTATCGCCAGCCACGGACCCTGCTCCTGAAGTAAATGTTATCTGATCTCCGTCGCTTACAGGAGCAAGGCCCGGTGTTGCAACGAGAACATCCGTTAATTCGAACATGAGGAACGGTTTCGCCGCTACAGCGATGACTTTTCCATGCGCAGTTTGTTGTCTCTTGTCAAAAAGGCGCGGACGAAGGATAAGCGGGACAGGCAGACATGCCTCCGGCGAACCCTGTGACGGGAGGGCAGTGTCCCCGGAAATCCAACCATAGAAGGCGTTCGGGCTCGTGTCGATCTGGCGAAACCTCATGCGATCCGTTGACTGTCGATCCGATCAACCTTTCAAGGAGCTAAAATACGATGGTCCAACAAAAAGGCGCCCTCTCGGCGGTTGCCAAACTCTGGCTGATCCTGCTGGGTACGGTGCTCGTTCTCGCCGGTTTATTTCTTGCCATCGGCGGCTACCGACTGATCACGCTCGGCGGTAGCTGGTATTTCATCATCACCGGTATTGCCGTGGTCCTGTCCGGCCTGCTGGTTTTGATGCGGCGCCCGCTCGGCGCGGTGCTGTTTGTCATCATCACGCTGTTGACCGCCGTCTGGGCGATCTGGGATGCCGGTCTTGATTTCTGGCCGCTGATCTCGCGCCTGCTGGCCTTCGGCATAGGCTCCACCGTTGTGCTGCTGTCGCTGCCGCTTCTGCGCAAGGCGCGCGGCCTGGCACCCGGCTACGCCGGTTCGTTCACGCTTGCGGCAGTTCTGGCCTTGGCGTCCGCAGGCGGTGTGGCCGGCATGTTCATGCCCCATCCTTCCGTGCCGTTTACCGGCACTCCGATTGCCCGTGTGCCGGTCGATCCGACAAGCGAACAGAAGAACTGGGAACATTACGGCAATACATCAGGCGGTAGCCGCTTTGCGGCGCTCGACCAGATCAATGTCGATAATGTCAAAGCCCTGACGGTCGCCTGGACCTATCATACCGGCGACACCCCGATCAGCCCCGGCAATAACGGCGCTGAAGATCAGGAAACTCCGTTGCAGGTCGGCGAAAAGCTGTTCCTCTGCACGCCCCATAACAACGTCATCGCCGTCGATATCGATAGCGGCAAGCAGCTTTGGAAGGCTGAAATCAACGCCATGTCGTCGGTGTGGATGCGGTGCCGCGGTCTTGCCTATTTCGATGCGACCCGTCCGCTGGATCAGCCAACGGTTCCCGGCTCGACGCCGGTCTCCGCGGTGACTGTTGCACCGGGTGCGCTTTGCGAACGCCGTATCCTGATGAACACGATTCAGGCTCAATTGATTGCACTCGATGCGGATACCGGTGCGTTTTGCCCAGATTTCGGCACCAATGGCCGCGTCGATCTGAAGATCGGCATGGGCGATGCGCCCGATCCGCAATATGTGCTGACATCGGCACCCACGCTTGCCGGTACCACTGTCGTGGTCGGTGGCCGTATTGCCGATAACGTCCAGGTCGATATGCCTGGTGGTGTCATGCGCGGCTTCGATGCGGTGACCGGTGAATTGCGTTGGGCATTTGATCCCGGCAATCCTGACATCACCAAGCTGCCGCCTCCGGGCCAGACCTATACGCGCTCGACGCCGAATGTCTGGGCCGCGATGTCCTACGACCCGGCCTCCAACACGGTGTTCATGCCGGTGGGCAGCCCCTCGGTCGATCTTTACGGCACGACCCGGACGCCGCTCGATCATAAATACGGCGCATCCATGCTGGCACTCGATGCCACCACGGGCCGTGAAAAATGGGTCTACCAGACGGTTCATAACGACCTCTGGGATTTTGACGTGCCGATGCAGCCGTCCTTCATCGATTTTCCGAAGGCGGATGGCTCCAAGGTTCCGGCCCTGGTTTTCGGCACCAAGGCCGGTCAGCTTTACGTTCTCGACCGGCAAACCGGCCAGCCGCTGACGGAGGTCAAGGAAGTTCCCGTCAAGGCAGCCAATATTCCGAACGAGCCTTACTCTCTCACTCAGCCGCTATCGGTTGGCATGCCGCAGATCGGTACCGGTCCTTTTACCGAGTCCGACATGTGGGGTGCGACACCCTTCGACCAGCTGATGTGCCGTATCGCCTTCAAATCCATGCGCTATGAAGGCCTCTATACGGCTCCTGGCACGGATACCTCATTGGCATTCCCCGGCTCGCTCGGTGGGATGAACTGGGGCGGTCTTTCCACCGATCCGGTTCATAACCTGATTTTCGTCAACGACATGCGCGTTGGTCTTTGGGTGAAAATGCAGGAAGCGGCCCCCACGACCAAGACGTCAAATGGCGGCGAAAGCGTCAATACCGGCATGGGCCTAGTGCCGATGAAGGGGACGCCCTATGCGGTTCTCAAGGATCGCTTCCTTTCAGCCGCAGGCATCCCCTGCCAGAAGCCGCCGTTTGGTACGCTGACAGCGGTGGATATGAAAACTCAGAAGATCGTCTGGCAGGTGCCGGTTGGCACTGTGATGGACCAGGGGCCGCTTGGCATCAAGATGGGCCTGCCCATTCCGATTGGCATGCCGACGCTCGGCGGCACGCTTGCCACGCAGGGTGGTCTGGTGTTCATCGCAGGCACTCAGGACTATTATCTGCGTGCCTATAGTGCAGCGACAGGCGAGGAAGTCTGGAAAGCCCGGTTGCCGGTCGGCAGCCAAGGTGGTCCGATGACCTTTAAGTCGCCCAAGACCGGCAAGCAATATGTGGTGATCTCGGCAGGCGGTGCGCGCCAGTCAACGGATCGTGGTGACTACGTCATCGCCTACGCTTTGCCGAACTGAAAATAACGCAATCAATCACAGCGAACCGCCCGGAGGAAGCTCCGGGCGGTTTTTATCGTTCCATCGCCTTGCGTCTTGATGCTTTCTGGCCCCTGCCCAAATCTGGAGAGAGATCAGAGACCCGAATTGCCCGGCACGCTGTGAAGGATCATCGCCGCAGCGCCAAAAGCGACGGCATCGACAGCTGAGATTTGCGGCAGACGGATATCCGGTTGAATGACCCGTGCTCCATCGAACGGATTCGATGTCGAGAAATCAAGCCAGGGTGCAAGCTTTTCCCTTACCAGTCTGGGCAGTGTTCCGCCGATATAGATCGCCGATGGTGCAAGAACAGCTGTCACCATAAAGGCGAGCGTGGCTAATTCCGGTCCGGCTTTCCTCAGCCATGCATCAAGAACTCCCGGGTTTGCTTGCAGATATGCCGTCCATTGGTCGGAAGATCGGCCTTTCGGGATGTTTCCGTGATGCTCTTTGCACCAGGCCGCAAGATCGTCAAAAGAGGGGCGCGATAATCCGCGTGCGCGAAGCGCGCCCACTTCGCCGGCATTTCCCAGATTGCCGCGATAGAGTTCCTTGCCAATGATAATGCCGCTGCCAATGCCCTCGGACAGGTAGAGATACGCAAAACTGTCGTGTTCGGTGGCATTGCCCAAGGCGAGTTCGCCCATGGCCGCAGCATTGGCGTCGTTTTCAATCAGTACTGGGCAGTCCAGTGTCTCGCGCAGGGTCGAGGCAAGATCAGAGCCTGCCCAGGCGACGACTTCCTCTGCGAGATCAAGGAAGGCTGTGCCATGGCGGAAACGGGTCGGCATGGCCACACCGGCGCCAATCAGCAGGTGTTCATCAATACCGTTCGATGCCAGCAAGTCGGCCTTGAGCGTTTTGATGGTCGTTTGAACGTCGGAAAATCTGTCGTAAGGCCCTTCAACCTGCTGTTCGCCAATCCGGTTGCCGCAAAAATCCAGAAGCGTCAGCGTCAACGAATAGCTGTTGGCATGGACACCCAGCGCATATCCGATGTTTCCGGCGAGCATGAGGTCGATGTGAGGTGCCCCGCGCTGGCTTTGCCGCCTGGCGCCCTGGATAACGATGCCGCGCTCGATCAGGTCGCGGGTCATCATGCTGACGGCGGCCTGGGTGACGCCGCACAATTCCGCGAGTTCCGCACGCGACGCAATGCCGGTTCGCCGCAAGTGTTTCAGCACCGCCGCTTGGGTCGTGCCGATGCCGTCCAAAGGCCCTCGTTTGTTCAGCACAGGCTTTCGTTTCTCCACCTCACTGATCCGGCGATGTCATAAATCAGTTACTTAAGCAAGTTAATTAAATAATCATCATCAACTGGATCGACCGTCATGACCAAATGCCTCGCCCTTCTCGCCACCGTGGCGATTTCTGCGCTTGCCACCGGATGGGCGCATGCAGAAGACATCAAGATCAAGCTTTCGACGCTGGCCGATAAGACCGCTCCGGCGCGCATCACCAATATCGAAGCCGCCGCAGACATCATGAACAAGCAGCTCAAGGCGGCGGGCGTCGATAAACATATTGTCATCGAAGCCAATAACAGCACCGTCAAAGGCTGGGACGACCTCGCCCTCGATACGCTGAAGGCATTTGCAGTCGGTCAGGGGCCGGACATCTACGTCGTGCCGCATGAATGGATCAGCAAATTCGCTGAGGATGGCGACGCGCTGCCGATGGACGAGCGGATCGCCGCTGCTCCTTGGGTCTATGGCGACATCCTGCCGGTGCTGTGGAAGGCCGCCAAGGGTAATGATGGCAAGATTTACGGCATACCGCAGGATGCCGAGATCCGTATGTTCTTCTATAACAAGGACATGCTGCGCAAGATCGGCAAGGATGAGGCCTTTATCGAAGGCTTGCCCGCCAAGGTCGAAGCAGGCGAATTCACGCTCGATGATCTGACGGCGCTCTCCAAGGAAGTGGTCGATGCGAAAGCAGCCCAATACGGCATGTTGCATCGCCCCAATGTCGGCATCGATTATCTGATGGTCTTCCAGTCCTATGGCGTCAAATTCCTGGATGAGAAAACCGGCAAGCTGGTGTTTCCGAAAGCGGAAATGACCAAGGCTCTCGGCTGGTACGAGCGCAATGCCAAGCAAGGCGTCACCCCTGTCGATAACACAGCAATGAGCTGGGATGCGATCCAGGGCGCCTTCAAGCAGGAGAAGGCTTTCATCTTCCATCAGGGCGTCTGGGCGGTTGCCTGGCAGCTCGGCGAGATGAACGGTGCGACCTGGCCGACGGATCGCGACGGCTATTTCCACAAAATCGGCTGGATTCCTGCCCCGGCTGCAGAAAAGGGCGGCAAGCCCGCCAATCTTTCCCATCCGCTGCTTTATACCGTCAATGCCAAGAGCAAGAATGCGGAGATTGCCGCTGATCTCGTAGCACTTGCGACATTGCCGTATTTCAACAACCAGCACGCGGTCACATCCTACCATACCGCAATTAGCAACGCCCAGACGGCAATGCCGAAATACAAGGACAATTGGGTTCTGTCGGCGGCATCGCCGATGATGGCTCATGCCGGGTTCGTGCCGAACCACACCCAATTCGGCAGCTACAACAAGATCCTGTTCAGCGGCTTGCAGGCCGTGGAAACCGGCAAGATGAAGGCGGCTGATGCCGTTGAATTCATCGCCGACGAACTTGAGACGCAGTTCGGTTCTGACGTCGAAATCCGCGATACCGCCAGCAACTAAGCTTGGCCCTGCTGCGTGCCGCCCGTCTCTTCGTCGGGCGGCATCTTTTATTCTCATTGGTAGTCCATAATGTCCCAATTCCAGCTTCGAGCGCATCGACCGGCCCGGCCAATTCTTTACCTTGCGCCAGCAATCGCGCTGCTTACCGTGTTTTTTCTGGCACCGATCCTGGTCAATGCGGTGATCGCCTTTACGGACATGGGGTCGAACCTTCGGGTTGGCCATTTCACGCTGCAAAACTTCGAACGGATCGTTCAGCGTGACGCGCGTATCCCCATAGTGCTGCTGACGACGCTGATCTATGTCGCGGCCACCCTTTTCATCTTCAATGTCGGCCTCGGCGCGCTTTTGGCGATGACCTCGACCGCGATCCCCGATCGGCTTGGTAATTTCTTTCGCGGGCTGTGGCTTTTGCCGCGCATGAGCCCGGCTGTGCTCTATGGGATCTTGTGGATCTGGATCGCCGATCCGACGCCCTTGGGATTGTTCAACCAGGTGACGGGCGCATTTGGCCTGCCCCCGGTCAACCTGCGCAATGATTTTCCGCTGCTACTGGTCATTCTGGCGAACGGCGTTGTCGGGGCTTCTTTTGCGATGGTCATCCTGACCTCGTCGATCCGCTCCATCCCCTCACATCTTGCCCATGCGGCACGTATCGATGGTGCCAGCGAATGGGGCGTTCTGCGTCATGTCGTGGCACCAGCGCTCTCGCAGCCGATCCGCTTCATCACCATATACCAGGCGCTCTCCCTGATGACGACCTATGAATATATCCTGCTGATCACCGGTGGCGGGCCGCTCTACGATTCCACACCGTATGCACTCTATATCTACCGGCGCGCATTCGAAAGCGGCGCCTATGCCTATGGTGCGGCGCTGGCGCTGGGCCTGATGGTCATCGGCATTGCCGTGACCCTGGTGCAATGGCGTGTCTCCAATATGCGTTCCACCTTTGCCGCTCCAAAGATTGAGGTCTTGTGATGTCGCTGATCCAGGCCGATACGATGCCGTCCACCGATTGGGCCCGCCTCGAACGTCGGGGCGTCGCTCATCGCGCTGGTTTCCTGTCGGCGCTCATCCTCTTCCTGACGATTGTCTCCATCCCGATTTTGCTGCCCTATCTCTGGCTTTTGGTGAAATCGCTCACCTCATCCGACGGCGCTGTCAGCCGGCTGGTTTTATGGCACAGCACGGCCATCGCCGGGGTCGGTTATCTCGGTGTAATCGGATTGGCGTTGTTGGCAGATCGGCTGCGTAGGCCCGCCATCAGTTGGGCTGTGCTTGCCATGGTGATCGTCATTCTGTCGGCTATTTTCCTCGTCCCGCATCTGAGTTTCGACAACTACCGCTTTCTGTGGAACCCTGACATTGCCAAAATCGGCACCAATCGCATGGACCTGATGCCATCGATCTGGTCGGCGCTTGGGACGTCGCTGGTGTTTGCGATTTCCCAAACGGCAATCGTCACACTCGTCGCCACCCCAGCCGCCTATGCGCTGTCGCGGTTCGCCTTCGCTGGCCGTGAAAACATTCTGCGCGGCCTGCTTCTGCTGCACGCCTTTCCGGCGCTGGCGCTCACTGTCGCGATCTTCATCCAGCTTTACTATATGGGCCTGCTCAACAACTTGGTGGGTGTCGTGCTGGTGTTGAGTGCGCTGGAATTGCCCTTTGCGATTTTCGTCCTCAAAGGGTTCTTTGACGGCGTACCATGGGACATCGAGATGAGCGCGGTGACGGATGGTGCAACGCGCTTCCAGGCGTTTCGCATGGTGATCCTGCCGCAGATCCGCGGCGGCCTGATTGCAGTTGCGACCTTCACATTTCTCCGGGGTTGGGAGGAATATGTCTTCGTCCAGACCCTGCTGATCGAGAAGAGCCAGATGACGATGAGCCTCTACCTGTTCTTCGTCGCCCAGGACCATATGGGGGCGGATTACGGCATGATCGCCGCCGTCGGCATCGTCTATCTGCTGCCCGTACTGGTCCTCTACATCTTCACGCAGAAGTACATCACGCAAATGAGCTTTGGCGGGATCAAAGGATAACCGAAATGGCCAAGATCACTCTCGACAATATCACCAAAAGCTGGGGCGAGACCCAGGTCCTGAAGCCGATGAGCCTGACGATTGAGGATGGCGAACTCGTCGCCATTCTCGGGCCGTCCGGCTGCGGAAAATCGACCACGCTGTTTCTGCTCGCCGGTCTCTATGCGCCGACATCTGGGCAGATCGCTTTCGATGGACATAATGTCAACCGCGTTGATGCCCGCGACCGCAATGTCGGCATCGTCTTTCAGTCCTATGCGCTTTACCCGAACCTGACGGTGCGCGACAATATCGCCTTTCCACTTCGCTTCAAAACCATGCACAAAGACGAGGTCGCCAGACGTGTCGAAGAGGCAGCAAACCTGGTGCAGATCAGTGCGCTGCTTGACCGCCGTCCCTCGCAGCTTTCCGGCGGTCAGCAGCAGCGTGTCGCCTTGGCGCGGGCGCTGGTGAAGGAACCGAATATCCTTTTGCTCGATGAGCCGCTTTCCAATCTCGATGCCACCCTGCGCATCACCATGCGGGCCGAGTTGAAAAGCATACAGAAGCGGCTTGGCTTTACCACGCTGATCGTCACCCATGACCAGATCGAGGCGATCACCATGGCGGATCGGATCATCTGTATGAACAATGGTGAGATAGCCCAGGTTGGCACGCCTGACGACCTCTATCGCCGCCCGAGCAATCTGTTCGTGGCAGGCTTTATCGGCACGCCGCCGATGAACCTTCTCAAGGGACATGCCACGGAGTGCCAATTGCGGATCGGCGAGGCATCCGTCGCCCTTACGTCCGCGTGCAAAGGAGAAGCGACGCTCGGCCTGCGACCCGAAGACATCACCCTTGTTTCCCACGCGGATGCACCGCTCAGTGGAGAGATTATCAGTGTGGAGCCCATGGGGCGCGAAGTGTTCTACATGATCGACACGCCGGCAGGCGTCATTCATGCGCTGGAATATGGTGAAGCCGTGCGCCATGCACCCGGTGCCAGGGTTGGCATTGCCTGCAAGCCGGAACACACGCTGTTGTTCGATGCCTCCGGCAACCGCATCGTTGATTTCCACGCCAAGCTTTTGCATCACTCCGATAGGCACGCGAAAGCGTTAGAGCCGGCAAACTGACAGGATTTTTCCATGACCAAGATCGTATCCCATCGCGGGGCCAATCAGTTTGCGCCGGAAAATACCTTCGCAGCCGCCGACCTCGCTCTCCAGCAGGGGGCAGACTACATCGAGCTTGATGTGCGCGAGAGCGCTGACGGTGTGCTCTATGTTTTCCATGACGAAACGCTGGACCGCACCACCAATGGCACAGGCCCGATTGGCCATGCGACATCGGACGAAATCGATGCGCTGGATGCCGGAAGCTGGTTCTCCCCCGCGTTTAAAGGTGCGGCTGTACCCCGGCTTGATGCCTATCTCCAGCACCTGCGTGGCCGCGCTGGGGTCTATGTCGAGCTGAAATATTGCGATCCGGCCAAGGTTGTTGCACTGGTGCGAAGCCTGGGCATGGTGCGCGATACATTCTATTTTTCGTTTTCCGAAGACATGCGCCGCGATCTGCAATTGATCGCGCCTGAATTCCGTAAGATGATGACGTTGAATATTGCCAAGTCGCCGTCTCTGGTTGGTGCCGTTCATCACGCCACGATCATCGAGATGACTGTCGAACAAATGCGAAGGCCGGGTCTGATCGAAGCGTGTCGTAAAGCCGGGCTCGAGGTGATGATCTATTACGGAGGAGACGACATGGCCATTCACCGCGAAATTGCCAAAGCCGGTGTCGATTACATCAATCTCGACCGTCCGGACCTGTTTGGGGCGGCCCGTTGCGAACGTCAGGAAGCCGCCGCCTGATGCAGATCGCAGTTGTCGCCGATGTCCATCTGCATGATCTGTACGGCGGGTATGGCATGGTGGAGGAGGGCGGTGGCCTTGCCCTTCGCACGCTGGCGGACACCATGGCGTCCACCCGCGTGTTCAACGAGAGCCATGCTGCCTTCCGTGCCGTGCTTGACGATATCGTTCGGCGCGGCATCCGCGATGTCGTGCTTCTCGGCGATTATTCCGATGATGGCCAGGTCGACGCGGTTGCTGCCGTCAAACGCCTTCTTTCCGACTACGAAGACAGACACGGCCTGCGGTTTTTCGCAACCTTCGGCAATCATGATTGTTACGGACTGGCACCGCGTCACCTCGCCAAGCTGCTGACACAGGCCGATGGGCTGGAACCGCTGATGGTGACAAGCGATGATCGTGCTCTGGCACCGGCAATTGTCTGTCCGGGGATGCGTGGCATGTCGGTAGCTGAGGCCGTGGCGGCCATGGCACCCTACGGCATCACGCGTCCCGAGACCATTCTCCATTGGGAGACGCCTCATGACGGTTTGAAGGATGTCGCACCCCGCCACTTGCCAACCGGCCACCACCTGAACTGTGACGCGTCTTATCTTGTCGAGCCGCAGGAAGGGCTCTGGCTTTTGATGCTGGACGCCAATGTTTTTCACAAAATTGGCGATATCTGGCAGGTCAGGGCGGATGCCGCCTGGGATCATGTGCTGGCAGAACGCCCCTATCTGCTGGCCTGGATCAAGGATGTGACTGAGCGCGCCAACCGCTTGGCTAAGACCTTGCTGGCCTTTTCCCACTACCCGGCCTTGCCTTTGGCATTGACAGGAGAAGGGAACGACGTGCGGGCGGCGAGCACGCCGGATTGGTCGAAGCGCATGCCGTCGCCTGAAAGTGGCCGATGCCTTGCCCGCGCCGGGCTTCGATGGCATTTCAGTGGCCATATGCATGTTGTCGGGCGGGTCGAACTGGATGGTCTCGTCAATATAGCCGTCCCTTCGCCTGTCGCTTACCCTGGTGGTTACGTTGTCGTCACAGCCGGGGAGAAGCAGATTGATATAGAGATCGCCTCACTTGAAGAGGTCGCGGATTTCGATGCCGCGTTCCCGGCCTATGACGTTCAGTCCGGCGATAAAAACAGCCCATGCTTTGCCAAGGTGCTTGCTTGCAAGACCTATGCAGAGTTTCTGCGGGTCCATTTGCAAAATCTGATCGAAACGAAACATAGTCCGGATGACTGGCCACCTGAGCTTCTGGCATGCCTCGACGTGCCGATAGGGCGCCTATTCCGTGAGGATGCCGGTTTGGCAGGCCTTCCTGTCGGACACTCTGAGGTTATGTCTGAGCCATTTTGCCAGATGGTCGAGGATTACTACCTGTTGCGGGCTGCTGGACGACATGCCTTGGGAGACATTCCGGCAGAGAGGGTGGTGTTCTACCGCGATCTCGCCAAGCATCTCAGATCGCAAGAGCATGTTGGGACCGGAATGTCCGGAGAGGTTGCCAATTTTCTGGAATTATTCGCCGCTTGCACACATTTTGATGGTTGGCTGGATGACTGATTGCATCGTCAACAAGACAAGCCAGAACATGGCGTGTTCAATCTGAACCTGACAGCCGCTAGCGTCTGAGGCCATTGCCGCCGGACATCTCTTGTCGATCAGGGTGACCAGGGGGAAACCAAGCCATGTGAATCATCGGCGGTTGGGCCTGGACGACCTGAAACCCAAGCCGCTGGTACATAGGAAAGCCGTTTGAACCAAAAATTGGCGTTGAAAGCGTCAGTGGAATGTTGCCGTTCAAAGCCGCAGCCTGCAATCCTCTGATGACATTGGACCCTATTCCGTTGCCTCTTGCCTGCTTTAAAACCTGCAACTCGGAAATCCGCCAATCGGCATATCCAAGATCGATGATGGTGCGTCCGACTGCGGAACCAAGCCGCTCGATGATGAAGTCGAGATGATCGGGATAGACACTTTCAGCACCAGCCCGCATGGTCTTGAACTGCTGCTCATAGAGATCACGAATGAAATCGGGTTTCCCCTCGGCCCATGCGAGCCAAGGGCGGGTTTCGATAAACAGTTTGAAAATCAGATCCTGATCACTCGCCCGGACAAGACGCAAATTCAAACCCTTTCCAAATGCGAAAGAGCCGGCAAACCCATTCATATCTCTCTCGTCCAACTCAATGCGATCATCAATTGAATGCAACTTCCAAACGGATAACGCCGGGCTGCGGGCTGAGGATACGCTCAATATACGCAAGCCCGATCTTATCCAGACTGCGATGCTCGATGACGTAGTCTCCGCTTTGAATGTCAGGAAACGCGTTTTGCTGGACGCAGAGAAAAAGGCTGAAAGCCGTTCGCGCTGCTCCAGGTGCGGTGCTGGCTGGATATTCGACAACCTTGGCCAACACCGCGTTGATCACTGTCTCCTGCGCAGTCAGTGTGAAATCGTCGCCGATATAGGGCGTGAATTTTGCTGCATCCAGAATGAGACCAGTCATTGACGAACCGGGTAGAGGCCTTGAACGCAGAAAATGAAGTTGATCGCCAGGTAAGGAGGTCGGGCATCGATAGCAGCACCGGCGCCAAATGGCTGCACGGCAACAGCTCCGCCAGTTATCGCATTGGTGACAATGCTCTGCGCCGCCGTGGGCGCATTTCCGGAAATCGCAACGCTGCTACTATCGAGGGTGACCGGGGCGCTTGAAGCAGCGCCGTAGATCCTTGTAGCAGCCGTATTTCCACCAGAAAGGGCAGAGCCTGCCGTTGGCAACTGAGACGTTCCCGCAACAGGGCTTGCCTTCAGGGTTGCAGTCTGGGTTCCTGTCTGCGCGGGTATATTCACCGTGGCGGTACCAGTCGGCGTAAAGACAGCTGCATGGGTATGGGCAGGAATCTGGCTCGAATTCAACGAAATGGTATCATTTCCGCCTTTGCTGCCAATCCCGTAATCGGGGCTGGTGGGCAAGCGTTGTCCATATCCGATAGGCATAGTCCCGCGCAGATCCGGCAAGTTAAAATAGGTTTGCTGGTCCCCGCCATAATAATTTGAAACAAGTGAATAGACGGCAGTATATTGATTTACCGTCAGTTTCTGACCCCAGCACATGAGCCAGCCTTCGGTCGCATAATTGAAGCCAACCGGCAAAATAGTTGCAAGATACGCATCCATAATAATCCTCCATGGGGGCCGGGACACCGCGAATCGACGAGTGATTCGGGCTCATGAGATCCAACAATATTTATCAACCTTAACTTAGTAAATCAAACTATTGCAATTTTTTGAGAAGGCCCGCAAGAGTAAATTTCGAAGACGGATCCCATGCCGGCCTATGCTGAGACCTCTACCTAGGCGTTTATAGCGAGTTGTTTTAGCAACAGTTGACGGAAAACAGTGGGTGACATCAATTCTTCGCATTTGATGAGATTGTCATTCAACCAAAGCTCGAATAATGCTCGAATGACGGGCGCCTTGTGGTGGGTGCTCGTTTTAGGGCGGCGGCATATCTTCGTTCGGGAAGACGACAAGATTAATGATCGCTACCTTGATGGAGCAGGGGTTTAGATAAGCATGCAATGCGGCAAATCGTTTCGTGTCACGCGTTTTCTGACAAGTACAAAAAAGGTGGCATGGACTTGGCTCAAGCGATCAGCTGGCGCCGTCCTCCGGGCTTTCATCGGCGTCCTCACCATCCTGATTACCGGCTTGAGCTTTGCGACAGCGGCCAATGCCGCACTTTCGGCGTCATGCAGCCAAGTCAATTCAGACTTCAGCTCACCACGCTATCTCACCAACACCGACAACTTTTCCCCTGATTATCAAGGCTTGGCCGCTGGCGAGTACATCTCCTGGACCTTTTCCACTACTGGAACAGCAGCTGGCGGTACGTCATCGGCAATTGTGATATACAGCGACAATTATAATAATCTCCTCGTCAATGAGAGTAATCTTGGTGGAAATATCAATAAATCCGGCAATTTTACAGCCACCGCTTCCATAGACAATCTACAGATGATCCTTGATGTCACACAGGATTCATCAGCTAGCGCTTCCGATTACAACACGCTCACATTCAGTGCAGCCTGTTACGCAAGTGCGCCGACGGCTCCCGGTGCGCCGACAATCGGAACGGCGACGCCTGGCAACGCCCAAGCCACGGTGTCCTTCACCGCCCCGGCCAGCAATGGCGGCGCGGCAATCACCAGCTATACCGTGACGGCAAGTCCGGGTGGGGCGACGGCAACCGGCTCGGCGAGCCCGATCACCGTGACCGGCCTGACCAATGGTACAGCCTATACATTTACCGTCACCGCCACCAACAGCGTCGGGACGGGTGCGGCTTCGGCAGCAACGAGCTCGGTCACCCCGACAGCGCCAACCTTTACCTTCTCCCCCGCCTCCGGCGCGTTGACAGCCGCAACTGTCGGGACGGCTTACAGCGAGACAATCACCGCTTCAGGCGGAACCTCCCCCTACACCTATGCGGTCACATCAGGGACACTTCCTGCCGGTTTGAGCCTCAACACATCGACCGGCGAGATTTCCGGCACACCGACGACCGCCGGAAGCGCCAGCTTCACCATCTCAGCCACGGATGCCAATAGCGCGACGAGCTCGGCAAGCTATTCCCTCGCCGTGGCCGCAGGCCTTCCCGGTGCGCCGACAATCGGAACGGCTACAGCTGGCAACGCCCAAGCCACGGTGTCCTTCACCGCCCCGGCCAGCAATGGCGGCGCGGCAATCACCAGCTATACCGTGACCGCAAGTCCGGGTGGCGCGACGGCAACCGGCTCGGCAAGCCCGATCACCGTGACCGGCCTGACCAATGGTACAGCCTATACATTTACGGTCACCGCGACCAACAGTGCCGGAACGGGTGCGGCTTCGGCAGCAACGAGCGCGGTCACCCCGACAGCGCCAACCTTTACCTTCTCCCCGGCCTCCGGCGCTTTGACAGCGGCAACTGTTGGTGCCGCCTATAGCGAGACGGTCACGGCTTCGGGCGGAACATCGCCCTATACCTATGCGGTCACATCAGGGACACTTCCTGCTGGAATGAGCCTAAACACATCGACCGGCGAGATCTCCGGCACACCAACAGCCGCAGCCAATACCAGCTTCACCATCACGGCCACCGATGCCAATAGCGCGACGGGATCAGCGAGCTATTCGCTTGCCGTGGCAGCAGACCTTCCAGACGCGCCGACGATTGGGACGGCGTCCGCCGGTGATACCCAGGCGACCGTTTCGTTTACCGCCCCGGCCAGCAATGGCGGCGCGGCGATCACCAGCTATACCGTGACGGCAAGCCCGGGTGGGGCAACGGCAAGCGGCTCGGCAAGCCCGATCACCGTGACCGGCCTGACCAACGGCACCGCCTATACGTTTAGCGTGACCGCGACCAACAGTGCCGGAACGGGTTCGGCTTCGGTCGCTTCGAACTCGGTCACCCCGTCTGCCGTTCTCCAGGCCCCGGTTGCCAACGCCGTCTCCGAGACAGTTGCGGCCAATTCTTCGGCCAACGTGATCACGCTCAACATGACCGGCGGTGCGGCCTCTTCCGTTGCCATTGCCACGCCCGCGTCGCATGGTACGGCCTCGGCCTCCGGCACGTCGATCACTTATACGCCCACAGCCGGCTATTCCGGTTCCGACAGTTTTACCTACACTGCCACCAATGCCACCGGAACATCCTCTCCAGCTACGGTGACCATAACGGTTACGGCCCCAGCCTTCACCCTGTCACCCGCCTCCGGCGCTTTGACGGCGGCAACTGTTGGTGCCGCCTATAGCGAGACAGTCACCGCTTCGGGCGGCACGTCTCCCTATACCTATGCAGTCACGGCTGGCACGCTCCCTGTTGGAATGAGCCTAAACACATCGACCGGCGAGATCTCCGGCACACCAACAGCCGCAGCCAATACCAGCTTCACCATCACGGCCACCGATGCCAATAGCGCGACGGGATCAGCGAGCTATTCGCTTGCCGTGGCAGCAGACCTTCCAGACGCGCCGACGATTGGGACGGCGTCCGCCGGTGATACCCAGGCGACCGTTTCGTTTACCGCCCCGGCCAGCAATGGCGGCGCGGCGATTACCAGCTATACCGTGACGGCAAGCCCGGGTGGGGCAACGGCAAGCGGCTCGGCAAGCCCGATCACCGTGACCGGCCTGACCAATGGCACCGCCTATACGTTTACCGTGACCGCGACCAACAGTGCCGGAACCGGTACAGCTTCGGTCGCTTCGAACTCGGTCACCCCGTCCGCCGTTCTTCAGGCCCCGGTTGCCAACGCCGTCTCTGAAACAGTTGCGGCCAATTCGTCGGCCAACGTGATCGCTCTCAACACGACCGGCGGCACGGCCTCGTCCGTTGCGGTCGCGTCAGCGGCATCGCATGGAACGGCCACAGCCTCCGGCACTTCGATCACCTATATGCCCACAGCGGGATATTCCGGCTCCGACAGTTTTACCTACACTGCCACCAATGCCACAGGAACATCCTCGCCAGCTACGGTGACCATAACGGTTACGGCGCCAACCCTGGTCCTCTCGCCCTCGGCTGGCACCCTTGCAACAGGCACGGTTGGTGCGGCCTATAGCCAAACCATTGCGGTATCCGGTGGCGCAGAGCCGTATGATTACGAATTCCTGTCTGGATCCTTGCCAGCCGGCCTGTCCGTAACGTCAAGCGGCGCCGCCGCTGCCAGGGTTCTCTCCGGCTCGCCGTCGGCTGCCGGAACGAGTAACTTCACGGTTAAAATTACCGATGCATATGGCGCAACGGTCACGGCATCTTATTCCATTACCATTAATGCGGCGGCGCCGATCGCCAACGCGCTGACGGCAACGGTGACGGCAAACTCTGCGGATAATGTTCTGGCTCCCCCTATCACGGGTGGTGCTGCGACGTCGGTTGCCATTGCCTCCTCGCCAAGCCATGGGGTTGCAACGGTATCCGGCACCAACTTTATCTATACGCCGACGGCTGGTTATTCCGGCTCCGACAGTTTTACCTACACCGCCACCAATGCCACGGGAACATCCTCGCCAGCTACGGTGACCATAGCGGTTACGGCCCCGACCTTCACCCTGTCACCAGCTTCAGGCACATTGACAGCAGCAACGGTGGGGACGGCCTATAGCGAGATAGTCACCGCTTCGGGTGGTACGTCACCCTATAGCTATGCCATCAGCGCCGGCACGCTTCCAACGGGCCTGACGTTGAACACGTCGACCGGCGTGATCTCCGGCACGCCGACGACCGCTGCCAATACCAGCTTCACCATTACCGCTACGGATGCTAACGGTGCCACAGGCTCGGCAAGCTATTCGCTTACCCTCACGGAGCCGTCGGTTACGCTGAGCCTCTCTCCATCGTCAGGGGCTCTCACTACAGCAACAGTGGGCACCTCCTATAGCCAGTCCGTGACGACAACCAGTGGTACCGCTCCTTATACCTATGCTGGAACCGGTCTGCCGGATGGTCTTGTCCTTGATACGAGCACTGGAACCATCAGCGGAACGCCGACGACGGCTGGAAGCTATGCTATCGCTGTGACGGTTACCGATAGCGCGTCACCCGCCAATCACGGTTCGGGCAATTATACGCTGACGGTGAACGCAGCCGCGTCCATCGCCTTCTCGCCAGCTGGTGGAGCGCTAAAAGAAGCCATGGCGGGCGAGGCTTATAGCCAGCAGATATCGGCAACAGGGGGAACGGGCACGCTGATCTACAGCCTTTCCTCTGGAAGCCTGCCGAAAGGCATGGTGCTGAATATCTCGACCGGTGCGCTCAATGGACCGCTCGATGCGGGTACGGAAGGCGATTATTCCTTTGCCATCCAGGCCCGTGACAGCAATGGTACGACCGGCACTGCAAGCTATACCGTCAAAGTGACCACGCGCGCAGTGACTGTGGCGGATCATGTGGTCGATGTTCCCGCAGGCTCCACGCCGAATAACGTCTATCTCAACAAAGACGCTACCGGAGGTCCGTTTACCGAGGCCGATATTGTTTCCGTCGAGCCACCCGAGGCAGGGACGGCAACCCTTATTCAAGGTGAGCTTGCAGCCGTCTCTTCAGCTTCGCCTGTCGGCTGGTATTTGAAATTCACCCCGAACCCCGCCTATTCAGGGCAGGCCCGTATCAGCTATCGCCTTGCCAGTTCGCTTGGAAATTCCAACACGGGCACTGTCACCTACAACATCAACTATAATGCCGAGGAGGTCGCGACGGATATCGACAACCTCGTACACAGCTTCGTAGAGACCCGCCAAAACATGATCTCCTCCGCGATCAAGGTGCCAGGCCTGATGGAACGAGGCAGAATGGCCAGGGCGACGACCCCGGTGACGACCAGAATGTCTCCTTCCGCGCAGGGAATGACATTCGGCTTTTCCACCAGTCTTGCACAGATGGAATCGGCCCGTGACAGTGCCGACGGTCTTGCCGGTGGCTATTCTTCGCCATTCAATATCTGGATTGATGGCGTCTTTTTGACCCATAACGACAAGGACACCAATGGCAGCAAGTGGGGGAGCTTCGCCATGATCAACATGGGGGCCGACTATCTGCTGACCGACAAGGCGCTGCTGGGTCTTTCGTTTCACTACGACCGGATGACGGACCCGACGGATGAGGACGCCATGCTGACCGGCAATGGCTGGCTGGCTGGCCCCTATACCTCTTTCGAAGTGACCAAAGGCGTGTTCTGGGATGCAAGCCTGCTGTATGGCGGGTCCTCAAACACCATCGATACCCAGCTCTGGGATGGCAATTTCGATACCCAGCGCTGGATGTTGGATACGTCCATCAAGGGAAAATGGTCTTTGGACGAAGCGACCGTGGTGACGCCGAAGCTAAGAGTGGTTTATTTTTCGGAAACCGTCGACGATTACGCCGTGAAAAACAGTTCGGGCGACACGATCGATCTCGATGGGTTCACCTCGGAGCAGTTCAGAGTGAGCCTCGGTGCTGAAATCGCCCGTTCCTTTACACTTGCAAGCGGCTCAACCATGACGCCAAAACTTGGTATCACCACCGGCTTTTCTGGCCTCGACGGGTCCGGTTTGTTCGGATCGGTCACGGCTGGCGCGTCACTGCAAACCACCGAGGCTTGGGCGATTGAAGGCAGCCTTCTATTCAACATCGAAGGCGAGGGTGAGAAATCCGTTGGTGCGAAGGTTGGATTGTCGCGGAAGTTTTGACGCGGCCGGGAGAGACACAATCTTGATCCGAACTTGGCGAGGCAACTGCCAGGCTCGGATCAGTTATCACTATTGGTTTTTTGAAACATGATCGGTTTTGCGTGATTTGTAGTCCTCTTATGGGCAACAGATCGTCTTTGCTTTGATAACCGCTACACGCGGTGCGATATCGTAACTTTCCAAGGGATGAATGGGTTTTAGCGCACTTTATCCGGACCTTTTGCATATTCCGTTTCACCAGAGACGAAACGCATAATGTTGTAGATCGAACTGACGGGCGGGCATTCATACAACGACATGAGTTGATTGTATTTACATTATATACACCTTATAGGTGTTTTTCATTCGCATCGAGGAGGAGCGCGCCATGGATCACATCAAGGCATCTGCTGAGGGCAATGCGCCAGATATAAACTGCGCTATTGATCCAATTGAATCGTTGAAAACCATGTTTGTTGACATGGTGCAGGGCGGTCGTATTGCCAAGGGGCAATGTCCGGCCATGCGACCGGTGTTTCTGAAACCGCATGGTATTGCTTCGGCGCAGTTTCTGATCCGGTCCGATCTGCCCGCGCCCTATCAGGTCGGGATTTTTGCCCATGTCGGCAAATCCTTTGATGCCTGGCTGCGCTTTTCTTCCGATACGTTACCGACACTTGAGGACTTCAAATCCACGCTGGGAATTGGCATCAAGCTATTCGATGTTCCCGGAAAGAAGCTGCTTGGCAATCCAGACTCACAAACCTTCGATTTTATCCTGCAAAATTTCAATGTCTTCTTCGTCGATACGGCTGCGGATATGTGCGCCTTCACCAAGGCTGGTGTGGTTGATGGCGACTATGATCCCTATCTCAAGGCTCACCCAAAGACGGCTCAATTGCTGGATGCGATGGCCAAACCTGTGGCCAGCGTGCTGGCAACGCCCTATTGGAGCGGGCTGCCTTTTAGTTTCGGCGAAACCTATGCCAAATATAAACTGGAGCCGACCATCTCTGTTGATCCGCCGGCGGATGATCCGACAGACCCTACCTATCTGGCGGCTGATCTTGCCAGTCGCCTGAGCACGGGCGAAGCACGGTTCCGCTTCATGGTACAGTTGCGCACCGTGCCGGACCGTATGCCGCTGGATGAGGCGACCGTGGAGTGGCCGGAAGATCTCAGCCCGCCGATCCATGTTGCCGATTTGGTCATCCCTCAGCAGGATATCAATGCCCGCGGTCAGGCCGACTATGGTGAGAACCTCTCGATGAATATCTGGCGTGTCACGGAGGAGCACAGGCCAGTGGGCTCTATTGCCGATGCCCGCCGTGTGGTTTATGCGGCGGCCGCCGAATTGCGCCGTAATGTAAACGGAATCCCGGTTGGTGAGCCGGAAGTGCCTCGTCCCCAGTCTGTGCCAGCACCACGCGGCCTCGATAGCACCATCGTGCGTGCCGCAATCCATCCGGCCATCGGCATTGCCCGTATTGGTGATGCCAAGACCGAATATTTCATCGGTCCCGAAGTCACGGATGCGCCACCGGAAAATGCCCCGCCACCATCATTTTACCGAGACAAGACGGGTGCCATCAAGCGGCAGGCCGCCCGGTTCCGCATCTATGGTTACAATGCTGCTGGCGACGTCGTGAGCGAACTGACCAACGACAATGCCGATATCCAGTGGACCGTGCATGTCGCCAATCGTAAAGCGCAATGGTACCAGTTCCAGTATGCTCTGGATATTCCAGAGGCGATTGATGCGCCCGACAATGCCTTTCCGCTGCGCAATCCAGACGTCGCGGATCGCTCGACGCTGGCTATCGATCCCGGCCCCCGCAGCATTTCGGGCCGCGCTGTCTCTGGCCCAGCCTATGCCTTCGACACAGGAACCTTCAAGGCGGCAGCAGCCGAGCCGGTTGTCGTGCCGTTGGGTGAACTGAGGACGGATGAGGAAGGGCGACTGATCTTCCTGGGCGGGCATGGTAAATCTGCCTCGCCGACCAATGCCCCGGTCTATGAGCCGGATAATCCGCCAAGTTTTAACAATGCCAATGATTGGTATGACGATACGTCTGACGGCCCTGTGATGGCGCAGGTTTCCATCAATGGTCAATCGATCCCGGTGGAATCGGCTTGGGTGGTGGTCGCACCGCCAAATTACGCGCCCGATATCATCAGCTGGCGCACGATGTATGACCTGTTGTGCGATGTCTCGGTTCAGGCGGGCTGGATGCCGCTGCCGAGTGAACCATCCTTCTCGACGGACATCCTGCCGATATTACAGCGTCTCAGCAATCTGCAATGGGTCAATAAGGGCTTTGCGGCGTATTTCGGCAAAGGCTGCCCATTGGATTTCAATAATCCTGATCTGCTTGCCAAGCTGTCGCAGAAACCCGCAGGCTTGGCGGAGGGGGATGACCCTTACGGCGAGTTGCGTCGCACGCTTTTCAACGGCTTCCGCCCGTCCGCGCCTATTGTGGCCGAGCCGGTGCAATGGCCGCATGTACAGCCTTGGATCTATGGCGACGCCTTCGGCAGTTTCTCCGAAACTGGCCCCGGCAACATGCTGACGATGACGGGACTGCAAGAAGCCATTCTGCGCAAATGGGTGGAGGGCAGCTTCATTGACGATTGGCCGGAGGCAATAAAGCCGGTCTCGAAGATTGAAGAGGTTCCTCTTCCGGGGCAACCGCATATGCTGGATAAGGCCGCCTTGCATTATTGCCTTTCCGATACATTCCACCCGGGCTGCGAGATGACCTGGCCAATGCGCCACGCCAGCCTGTATTCTGCGCCCTTCCGCATCCGTCTGCGTCCAGCCGATACTCCAGAGCCGGACTATGGAACGACCATGACGCCCATTCTGGTGGAAAAGGTCGGCGGGCCGCTCTACGATCAGCTGCCGGGTGGCATTACCCGGTGGATGGCAATCCCCTGGCAGGGCGACACGGCCTTCTGCCGCTCGGGCTATGATCCTGAATTTGATCCCTATTTGCCGACGTTCTGGGCGGCGCGCGTGCCCAATCAGGTGTTGAGCGAGGAGGATTACAACAAGGTCATCAATGCCAAGCTGCCACGCGCGGAGCGTATTGCGGCCTATAGCCGCCGTGTCAACTGGCTGCGTGCGATCATGAACCACGATACGGCGCAAGTCATGATGGATATGATCGCCGAATTCGGGCAGCTTGGCATTGTCGAGGCACGACCGGGGGTAAAGGGTGATCCTGATTTCCCTGAATATATCTATGTCGAGACATTGGCCGTCAGCAAACTCAAGCATGCCGCCGATCATGCGGTTCGCTTGCTTGCAGAGGCTCCGCAGCCGCTGACCAAGCTGGAAAAGGCCGGTTGGGCAAGCCGCGAGCAACTCGAAGCATTTCGAGCTGTCCGTGTTCAAAAGCGTTGAAAACCAGACGCGAACAGCCCCGCCGCAGGGCGACGGAGCTGTGTTTGATGTCGTTGTCGCAGGGGCGGGACCAGCAGGGACCATCGCCGCCCGTCACCTCGCCCGTGCGGGCCGGTCTGTGGTTATGCTTGATCGGCTTCGTTCCCATGCACCGCGTTTGGGCGAAACATTGCCGGGGGCTGCGCAAAGGCTTTTGGTTCAGCAGGGGCTTGCCGATCTAGCCGTGCCTGGGCCGCACCATGCACGGGTTGGCGGTGGCCTGACGGTCTGGGGCGATGAGCATGTGGTGGCAAGTGATACTTTGCGTGACCCCTATGGGCCTGGTCTGCGCCTGGACCGCGCCCAATTCGATGCCGATCTGCGGCAGGCGAGCCTTGAAGCCAATTGCTTTTGGTGGAAGGCGAATATCAGCGACATTAACATGCAAGACGGGTTGTGGGTGATCGGGCTGGATGATGGGCGCATCATCCGCGCTTCCTATATCATCGATGCGACGGGGCGCTCGGCGCGAATTGTCCGCCTGCTTGGTGTTGCGCAGCACCGCGGTACGGCGCTGGTCTCGCTGTATCAAATCGCAAAGCCTCAGAAAAATGCTGATCTGGAGCGGACGCTGATTGAGGCCACACCCGATGGCTGGATTTATGCGGGCCGGCTTGCCGATGGTTTTTGGGCGATTGGCTATCACACATTGCCCCAGGAGGCGGTGCGGCTGCGGCGCTTGCCTGATCGCCGTATTGCACTTTTTAACGAAGCGCCCCATCTGACCTCATGCCTTGGCGCGTTGGAATGGGAGGGGCCGGTCTTTGCCCGTGATGCCCGCAGTCTTGCCGCCATCACCCCATGCGGTGAAGGTTGGTATGCTGTCGGGGATGCGGCCCTGGCCTTTGATCCGATTGCAGGTCAAGGCCTGTTCAATGCCCTGCGCACTGGAATGGCCGCTGCCGAGGGCATTCTTGCTGCTCCAGCGACGGGCTTATCAGCTTACGCGCAGGAGCTGGCGCGTGTTCACGCAATCTATACCACCCGGCGGCAAAGCCTCTATCGCTCCGAAAGCCGTTGGAAAGAAAGCGATTTCTGGAAGGCGCAGCAAGATCAAGTGGCTGTATCCGTTGACGTGGGTCTCCAACACATCGCTATATGAAAGGTTGCCGGGCGGCGTCTCACTCCGCTTGAGACTTTGCGATCTGTTTGGGCGGCACATTTCCATTTCTCTCGACCCGGTCACGGTGAAGCGCCGCGCGGGCCAGCATCATCAGCGTGACCGGCGTCGTGACAGTGACGAAAATGCCGATCAGAATTTCATGGATCGCCAGGCGTGACGATGCAATGGAAAAAAAGATCATCGATCCAAGCATGATCCCACCAACGCCCCAGCTCGTTCCAAGCGTTGGCGCATGGATGCGCTCATAGAATGTTGGCAAGCGCAGGAATCCGATTGCGCCAATCAGCGCCAGCGTCGCGCCAACCAGCAGGAAAAAGGCAATGCAGATGGCGGCCCAAACGGGAATATCCGTTGCGGAATAGATCATTCGATCACCTCCCCACGCATCAGAAATTTACCCAGGGCAACGGAGGCGACAAATCCCAACATGCCGATCACCAGGGCGGCTTCAAAATAAATCTCCCGGCCCGTGCCGACACCGAAAGTCACCAGCAGCAGCATGGCATTGATGTAAAACGTGTCGAGGCCAATGATCCGGTCCTGAGCGCGGGGTCCGATGAACATCCGTACTGACACGATGGCCATGGAGGCCACGAGCATCAATTGGGCGAGCGAGACAGCACTGAAGAGAATGATTGCGCTCATGCGAATATCTCCAATAGCAGTTTTTCGTAGCGGTTCTTGATCGTATCGCGCCAGACGGATTCATCTTTGATATCGAGGACATGAAGAAGAACGGAATTGTCGTTGGAATCATATTCAAGCCATGCCGAACCCGGCGTGCTTGTCAGGATCACCGCCAGTACGGCCAGGGCGAACTGGCTTTTGATCTCCAGCTGAATAATCACAAATCCCGGATCGTGCTGCCGCGATCCGCTCCTGATGATGATGGCGGCGACAGCAATGTTCGATTTGGCGATGTCGTAAAGGACGACAAGAAACAGCTTGGGAAGAAGATACCATTTTTTCAGGTGCGGCTTTTCAGGACGCAGCGACGCCATGGCCCAGCCTGCGAAGACAGCGACGAATATGCCCAGGATCAAATGGCCAAGGGTGAAACCATTGAGCAGTAGCCACATGACGACCAGCGACAGGGTGAGAACCGGATAGGGCAACATTACTCGCCGTCCTTTCCAGTGTTGGACAGGCTTTTGAAGCCGGGAATTTGCGTCGCGTTGCGGACCGCGTCGATGTAATTTGCCGGGTTGCTCAAGGCGCGGATCGTCGTGTCCATATAGTGCATTGCCGGTCCGGCCTGGATGGTGAGAGCGAGCGTGAGCGCCAGCAGAAACATCACGGGAACGATTTCGATGACGAGGACACGCGGAACAGTGCCTTCGATCGAGCTCCAGAATGTGCGGATGCCGGCGCGGGTCATGGAAATCAGCGCGGCGATACCCGACAGGATGACCAGCACGATCAGCGCCCAGATCGCCATAGTTGGCGGCGAACCGATGGCACCGGTGCCCATCATTGCCGATAGCATCGCGAATTTGGCGATGAAGCCGGACAGCGGCGGCAGGCCGGAGAGCAATATTCCGCAGGCAGCAAAACAAATGCCGAGAATGGCCATGGTGCCGGGCATGGTGACGCCTTCTTCTTCATAGGGCGCCTGCTCATCCGCATCGCCATAGGCATCCATCGTCACGGCAAGGACGTTGGCGCCCGCATCCTGTCCCCGTTCGACAAGCTCGATCAACATGAAGAATGCGCTGATGGTCAGTGTTGAACTGACAAGATAAAGCAGAGCTCCAGAGGAGACGGCCCCGTCATTGATGCCGACAACCATCAACAAGGTGCCTGAAGACACCAGAACCGAAAACCCGGCCAGCCGACCGAGCGCCTGGGAGGCGAGGACGCCAATCGTCCCGAAAATAAGCGTTGCCATGCCGCCATAGAGCAGCACGCCCGCGCCGAAGCCCGCCGATGGGCCTTCTGCGAATAACAGCATGGTCAGCCGCAGGATGACATAGATCCCGAGCTTACTCATGATGGCGAAAATGCCTGCCACGGGAGCCGATGCCGCGCTATAGGCAGTCGGTAGCCAGAAGCAGAGCGGCCACATGCCCGCCTTGATCAGGAAGACGACACCCAATATGCCTGCACCTGCCTCCATCAACATGCGACGGTCCGGCTCCATTTCGGGAATGCGGGCAGCAAGATCAGCCATGTTGAGGGTGCCAGCCGTGCCGTAAATCAGGCTGACGCCGATCAGGAACAGCAGGGCAGCCACCAGATTGACGGCAATGTAATGCAGCCCCGCCTTGACCCGAAGGGGGCCGGACCCATGCAGCAGGAGACCATAGGACGCGGCCAGCATCACCTCGAAAAACACGAAGAGATTGAAGAGGTCGCCCGTCAGGAAGGCTCCGTTGACGCCCATCAGCAGCAGTTGGAGCATGCTGTGAAAATGTGCGCCGACCGCATGCCAGCGGGCAAACGAAAACATCAGGGCCGGGATGGCGAGCAATGCCGTCAGCAGCAGCATAAGGGCCGACAAACCATCCAGTACCAGCACGATGCCGAATGGCGCCGCCCAGTTGCCGACCAGATAGACATTCTCAAAGCTGTTCGGCCCGCTTTCGATGCGAAACAGAATGATGGCTATGGCTGCCAGCGCGACCGCCGAGACAAGGCTGATCATCGCCTTGGTCAACCTTTGGCGCTCATCGACGAGCAGAAGCACCGCACTGGCAACCAATGGCACCAGCACGGGCGCAATGATCAGATGATGGGCCCAACCATTCATTTTGGTTCGTTCCTCCCATCGACATGGTCGCTTCCCGTCAGACCGCGCGAGGCCAGCAGCACCACCAGAAACAAGGCGGTGGTGGCAAAGCCGATGACGATAGCTGTGAGAACGAGAGCTTGCGGCACAGGGTCCGCCAGATGGCCAGCGCCGTCATCGCCAAGAATGGGTGGCACATTCGCCTTGACGCCACCAACACCGAAGATGAACAGATTCACGGCATAGGATAGCAGTGAAAGCCCGACGATTACCTGATAGGTGCGAGGCCGCAGGATGAGCCAGACGCCGCAGCCGGTCATAACGCCGATGGCGATCGATAGAACAAGCTCCATCACCCTTCCTCCGATTTCGAGGCATCAATCATGCGCAGGCGATTGATGCGCAAGGACTGATGCGCGAGAGCGACGAGAATAAGAACCGTGGAGCCGACCACGAGCGCAAACACGCCGAGATCAAATAGCAGCGCCGTTGCCGCCGGGATCTTTCCGATCAACGGGAGATCGATATAGCGGGAATGCGAGGTGAGGAACGGATATCCCAGCAACCAGGCGCCGATGCCGGTGGCGACGGCGGTCAACAGGCCTGCACCCATCCAGCGCAGCGGCAGGATACGGATACGATCTTCCGCCCAGCGGGTGCCGCCCGCCAGATATTGCAGCAGAAACGCAATCGACAGCGTCAACCCCGCAGAAAACCCACCGCCCGGCAGGTCATGTCCACGCATGAACAGGTAAACCGACAACGTGACGATAACTGGAAACAGCCATTGCATGATGACCGAGGGGATCAGAAGATAGTCGCGCACCGTATCGCCCGCTGACCGCTCTGGCCGTTCCTCATCGAAGCGGTTTTGCGCCTGCTGCTGTTCCGGCATGCCCATGCTGTCTTCGGCGGGGCGGAAGCGGCGCAGAAGCCCGTAGACCGTCAGCGCTACAACTCCAAGAACGGCAATCTCGCCCAGCGTATCGAAACCGCGGAAATCCACCAGTATGACATTGACCACATTGCGGCCACCGCCCTGTGAATAGGCGTTTTCCAGGAAATAGCTGGCGATGGCATCGGGAACCGGCATGGTCATCACCGCATAGGCGGTGAACGACATGGCGACACCACAGAGAACTGCGAGGGCGAAATCCCGAAACCGGCGAAACCGCGCCCTCAAGGTCATGGTCTCGCCAAGTCCTTCGGATCGCTTGGGAAGCCAGCGCAGGCCGAGAAGGATGAGGACTGTGGTGACGATTTCGACCAGCAATTGCGTGATGGCCAGATCGGGTGCCGAGAGCCAGACGAAGGTGAGGCAGACGATAAGACCGACGCCACCGAGCATCACCAATGATGCGAGACGGTGGTATTTCGCCAGATAGGCGGTGCCGATGGCAAGGCAGATGCCGATGGCCCAAAGGGCTGCAAACACCGGGTCAGCGCCGGAATAGACAAGCGGGCGAACCTCGAAGCCTCTCAGGTAAAGAGGCAGCATTCCTGCCGCAAAACCCACTGTCACCAGCCAGCGAAGTTGCGGCTGTAGCTTGCGGGTGCCGAGGCGACGTTCGGCGATACGCGCCCAGTGCCAGGACACTTCAACGATAACGCGCTCGAAAATGCGCTGGCCTTTGAACTTGTGAAAAAACGGCGGGCCATCGTGGCACCGGGCGAGATAGTCCTTCAACAGGACATAGATCAGTCCGCCGCCGACAAGGGCGATCATGCTCATCACCAATGGCAGATTGACGCCATGCCAGATTGCCAGACTGTATTCCGGCGTATCGGCCCTGAGAACACTGACGACGGCGACGTGAAGAAAGGGACCGATCGAGACTGCCGGGATGATGCCGACAATCAGGCAGGCCAGCACAAGAAACTCCACGGGAAACCGCATCCAGCGCGGTGGTTCGTGCGGACGGGCAACCGGGAGATCCTGAGGCGGCGGGCCAAAGAACACCGTATGGATGAACCGCAGCGAATAGGCGACGCTGAAGGCACTGGCAAGCGTTGCGACATAGGGCAGGATGGTGTCCAGGATCGAATCCGCATGGGTTTCAACGGCTTCGGCAAAGAACATTTCCTTGGACAGAAAGCCGTTGAGAAGCGGAACGCCAGCCATCGCCGCGCTGGCAACGATAGCAAGCGTTGCGGTGAACGGCATGAACCGGAACAGCCCGCTCAACCGCCGCATGTCACGGGTTCCGGTCTCGTGATCGATGATCCCTGCTGCCATGAACAGCGATGCCTTGAAGGTCGCATGGTTCAGCATGTGGAAAATAGCCGCCACCGTTGCCAATGGGCTTCCCAGACTGAGCAATGTGGTAATCAGTCCGAGATGGCTGATGGTCGAATAGGCCAGCAGCCCTTTGAGATCCTGCTGGAACATCGCAAAATAGGCGCCGAGCAACAAGGTTGTGATCCCAGCCGCTCCGACAATCCAGAACCATTCATCGGTGCCTGATAGCACAGGCCAGAACCGCACCAGCAGAAACACCCCGGCTTTGACCATGGTTGCAGAATGGAGAAAGGCCGAAACCGGCGTTGGAGCGGCCATGGCGTTCGGTAGCCAGAAATGAAACGGAAACTGGGCGCTTTTCGTCAGCGCTCCAAGCAATATGAACACCAGGGCGGGGACATAAAGGGAATGTTCGCGAATGACATTGCCGGAGTCGAGAATGGTGTCGAGATCATAGCTGCCGACGATATTGCCGAGCAGAATAAGGCCAATCAACAGGCAGAAACCGCCGATCCCGGTAATGGTCAGCGCCATTCGGGCGCCGTCGCGCGCGTTGGGATTATTATGCCAATAGCTGATCAGCAGGAATGAAAAAATGCTTGTCAGTTCCCAGAAGACCGACAGGAGGATGACATTGCCCGAAAGCACGATGCCAAGCATCGCGCCCATGAAGGCCAGCAGGAAGGAGAAGAACCGGGGAACCGGATCTTCTTCCGACATATAATAGCGGGCATAGAGCACGACCAGAAAGCCGATGGCTGCAATCAGCATGGTGAAGATCCATGCCAGGCCATCCATCCGCAGCGTAAAATCCAGACCAAGCTGCGGTAGCCATGGCATGTTGAACTTTACGACGCCGCCATCGGCGACCGCTGGATAGAGACTTGCCGTCAGCGCCAGCGAAATGAGCATGACAATAGCGGCCGAGCCTGCCGGAAGGCGGCGAGACGGCGTATTCAGCAAAAATACAGATAAGAGACTTCCGACGAAAGGCAGAAGCAGGAGAACAACGAGCAGAGACGGTCCAGCTGTTATCCCAATGCTGTGTTCCTTTTTGATTCGAGCCCGGAATGCCTATGCCGCACAACGGATTGGCATCTAGCGACCCGCGCTTTATTGCGCTATATGATGGATATCAATCAATATGGGTGATACTTGGCGATGGGTCAAGGAAACGAGTCCAAGTTTTTAACACCAGCGTTGTGTCGCGCGGCACGCGGCCTTCTGGATTGGACCCAACAGGACCTTGCCGAGCGAGCGGGTGTCTCACGTAGCACCATTAAAGATTACGAAAACTGTCGTCACGATCTTCATCGTGCCAGCGCAGCCCAGTTGAGCCTTGCATTGGAAGGGGGAGGTGTCGTCTTCATTCACCTTGATGATGGCAGAGTTGGGCTATGCTCAAAATGATAATGACATTGATGCGGCCAGAAGGCTTTCTTCCCGGCGGAAGTTAGAATTATTGCCCAAGTTTCTGGCCGAAGTTTCGTGGTCCCGTCGTCTTGCGCGGTATATCTGTCCGGTTGCAGAACCTCGAATCTGCTTATTTTATAATCGCCCCGCGTGCTTGACACATTTTTAGGCCGCCCTTAACAATTTCTACCAAATGGTAAAAAAAGGGGTTCAGAATGGGTGAGCAGTTTTTGATGTCGCGTCGGTCCGTACTGGCGTCGGGCATGGCTTTGGGTGTCAGCGCTTTTGCCCCATCCTTGCGCGCGGCAGCACCGATCAAGGTGGCGGGCATTCATGGCTCGCCGGTGGAAAATGCCTGGAACTCGGTGCTGCACAAGGCATTGCAGGATGCCGCCAAGGAAGGCGTGATTGAATATGTGTTTTCCGAGGGCGTGTCCGGCACGGACTATCCGCGCGCGATGCGCGAATATGCCGAGCAGAATGCCAAGCTCATCATTGGTGAAACCTTCCCCGTGGAAAAGCAGGCACGCGAAGTTGCCGCCGATTATCCGAAGACGGCCTTTGTCATGGGCTCCAGCGGCAAGCTATCCGGCGATAATTTTGGTGTTTTCGGCACCTGGAATTTTGATGGTGCCTATCTGGCGGGCATGCTGGCTGGCAAGATGACCAAATCCAACATCGTCGGCTCTGTCGGTGCCATGCCAATCCCGGAAGTCAACATGCTGATCAATGCATTTGGCGCAGGCGTAAAAGCTGTCAACCCCAATGCCAAGCATCTTGTGACCTTCATCGGCACGTTCTTTGATCCGCCAAAAGCGCGTGAAGCAGGCCTTGCCCAGATTGATGCCGGTGCTGACATCCTGTTTGGCGAACGCATTGGCACGGCAGATGCCGCCAAGGAACGCGGCATCAAATCCGTTGGCTCGTTGATCGATTACACCCCCCGTTATCCCAACACGGTGTTTGCAAACGCGCTGTGGAACTTCCGCCCGATCCTCAATGCCGCTCTGGCTGATGTTGCAGCAGGCAAACCAACCGGGCGCGATTACACCGCCTATGGCCTGATGAAAGAAGGCGGCAGCGACATTGTTTTCGTCAAGGGTGTAGCGCCCGCTGATGCCGAAGCGGCCATGGAAGCCAAGCGCGCCGAGATCAAGGCGGGAACGTTTGAAGTGCCAAAGATCATGACCGAACCAAAGTAAGCCAACCATGCAAGCTGATGCTACTGCTCTGGCCCAAGCGATCGCACACGGTCGCTTGTCTGCCACCGAGGCAATGCAGGCCTCAATCTCCGCCGCTGAAACTCTCAATGATCTGGGTGCCATTGCCTATATCGATGCGGAAAAGGGCCTTGAAGCGGCGCGGGCAATTGATGCCCTGCCGCTTGATACCAAGCCGCGCTCTGCCATGGCCTTTGCCGGTGTGCCCACGCTTGCCAAGGATCTGGGCGGGCCGTTTGCGGGCTTTCCGGTGGTGGCGGGATCAAGGCTCATGGCGCGCCGTGGCGGATTGGTTGATTCCGATTTGGCGGTGCGTTTCCGCGCGGAGGGCTTTTGCGTTTTTGGCCTGACCACCAGCCCGGAATTTGGCCTTTCTCTGGCAAGCGAGCCGCAGATTGGTCCTATCTGCCGTAATCCGCTGGATAGCGCTCGCACGGCTGGCGGGTCTTCTGGTGGTGCTGCGGCCGCTGTTGCTGCCGGAATTGTGGCCATTGCCCATGCCACCGATGCCGGTGGTTCCATCCGCGTGCCCGCCGCCTGCTGCGGCCTTGTCGGCCTGAAACCCAGCCGCGGTGCCATGCCCTCTGGCCCCAGCTTTGGCAATCATTTGGGCGGCATTGCCAGCGAGCTGGTGATTTCCAGATCGGTGCGCGACACGGCAACCAGCTTTTCCGAGCTCAGTGGCAATGTGAAAGGTCCATTCCCGCCATTTTCACCCACACCGCCAAAGGCTGGCCGCTTGCGCATCGGCATTCTCACCGACACGGGCGATCAATATGCCACCGACAGTGAGCGCTTGGTGGCCATTGATGAGGCAGGGCGGGCATTGGAAGCCGACGGTCACCAGCTCGTGCCCATTGCCTTTTCACAAATCGCCCAGCCAGCGGCGGCAAGCAACGATGCCTTTGTCAATATTGTCTGCGCCAATCTTGCGGAGACGTTTTCGAAATTCAACCTTGATGCATCCAAGACGGAAACACTGACACAGGCGACCATTGAGCGCGGACTGGAACTGTCCGCCGCCCATCTGTGGCGCAGCCTCAACGCCATGGTGCTTGTCAGCCGCGATCTATGGCGGTTGTTCGAGGATATCGATTGTCTGTTGTGCCCGATGTTGTCATCAGCACCCTTGCCGATTGGCTCTTTCCCCAGTGATCATCGCAATACCGATCTGCATTTCGACCGCATGGCGCGCTTTGCGCCGCTCGCAGCCCTTGCCAATGCGTCAGGCTGCCCGGCCATCACCCTGCCATATGGAAGCGATGCCTCCGGCTTGCCGCTTCCGGTGCAAATGCTGGCTCCGATGGGCAGTGAGCCATTGCTTTTGCAATTGGCAACCCGCCTTGAGAGGGACCAGCGGTTCCAGCAGAGGTTCCCCATTGCTGGATTGACGCAATGACTGTGCCCGTGCTCGACATTATCGGTGTCAGCAAACGGTTTGGCAGCAATCGGGCCAATGACGACATTTCGCTATCGCTGGCAAAGGGCGAAATTCTGGCGCTGCTCGGCGAAAATGGGGCGGGAAAAACCACCCTGATGAGCATCCTTTTTGGCCATTATGTGCCAGATTCCGGCAAGGTTCTGGTCGAGGGCAGGGAGTTGCCGCCCGGCAAACCACGCGCCGCCATTCGGGCAGGCATTGGCATGGTGCATCAGCATTTCTCGCTGGCGCCAAACCTGACCGTTCTGGAAAACGTGACAACGGGCAGTGAGAGCCTATGGTCCCTGCGGTCGCGGCGTGCGCAGGCGCGGGAAAAGCTGATGGCCATTTCCAGACGCTTCGGCCTGAAAGTTGATCCAGATGCCCGTCTCGGCGATTTATCGGTGGGCGAGCAGCAGCGGGTCGAAATCCTCAAGGCACTGTACAATGATGCCCGCATTCTGGTGCTGGATGAACCGACCGCTGTTCTCACTCAAGCTGAAGCAGAAATGCTGTTTGCAACCCTGAAAGATATGGCGTCACAGGGCCTGTCGCTGATTTTCATTTCCCACAAGCTCGATGAGGTCATGTCTGCCGCCGACCGGATCGTGGTGCTGCGCGGTGGACGGCGTGTGGCAGAGCGCAAAGCATCCGAGACCAGCAAGGCAGAGCTTGCCGAGCTTATGGTGGGGCGCACAGTGACCCGACCTGTACGTGACGCCTCCACTCCGGGTGACATTGTTCTGGAAGCCGCACATCTCACCCTCCGCAAAGACGGCGTCGATGTGCTGAAGGCAATCGATTTTCGACTGCGGGCTGGCGAGGTTCTTGGCATCATTGGTGTTTCCGGCAATGGCCAGGGTGTTCTGGCGCAAGTGCTCTCCGGCACGATACAGCATACGGCTGGCGACCTCCTAGTGTTCGGCACCCCGGTGGAGAACCTGTCGGTGGCAGATGCCGTGACGGCTGGCATCGGTCGCATCCCCGAAGACCGCAATAAGGAAGGCGTGATCGGCGAGATGGCGATTTGGGAAAACGCCATCCTAGAGCGGCTCCCTTCCTTTTCACGGCGCGGCCTTGTCAACCGCAAGGCAGGCATGGAATTTGCCCGCACTATCATCGAGCAATTCGATGTGCGCGGCGGCACGCCAGCCAGCCGCATCCGGCTACTGTCTGGCGGCAACATGCAGAAACTCATTCTGGGACGCAACCTCATCAATCGCCCCCGTATTCTTCTGGCCGCCCAACCCGCGCGGGGTCTGGACGAAGGAGCCGTGGCTGCCGTGCATGAGCGCATTCTCGAGGCGCGCCGGGCCGGGACTGCCGTGCTGCTGATTTCCGAGGATCTGGATGAGGTTATGGCGCTTGCCGACCGTATTCAAGCCATTGTCGGCGGCAGGCTATCACCGCCGATCAACGCGGAGGACGCCAATGCCCGCAAACTCGGCCTGATGATGGCAGGCGAATGGCAGGCGGAGATGTCCCATGCGGTTTGAGCGACGCGAACATCGCCCTCTTGTGCTCGTCATCGCCACGCCCATCATGGCCATTGTCGCCGCGCTGGCGATCTCAGGCATTCTCATTGCCATAGCAGGTGCGCCGGTTCTGGAAGCCTATTGGCGTATCCTGATCGGTGCTTTCGGCTCGCGCCTCTCGACCACGGAAACACTGACCCGCGCAACACCTCTGATGCTGACAGGTCTTTCTGCGGCAGTGGCGTTTCGGGCGCGGCTGTGGAATATCGGGGCCGAGGGCCAGCTTTATCTCGGTGCCATCACCGTTGCGGCGGCAAGTTCTCATGTTTTAGGTGATTTTCCTCCAGCCATCCAGATTCCCGCCCTGCTGATCCTCGGCGCTCTTGCGGGCATGGTTTTGCTGCTCGTGCCGCTTTGGCTGCGCCTGCGTTTTTCCGTGGACGAGGTGGTGACAACCCTGCTGCTCAATTTCGTAGCGGTGCTGTTTGTCTCAATGCTGATCGATACCGTGTTGAAAGACCCTATGGCTTTCGGTTGGCCGCAATCGCAATCGGTAGCCGATGCGGCCATGCTGCCAAAGCTGCTTTCGCGCTCACGCCTGCATTTGGGGCTCGTGATTGCTGTGGTACTGGCGCTGGTGCTGCATTTTGTGCAACAACGCACAGTATTTGGTATTCGCTCAAGAGCGGCAGGCCTTAACCCGGCAGGGGCAGTGTTTGCCGGTGTGCCGCTTGGCCGCACGCTGGTGACTGTTGCCTGCATTTCCGGCGGTCTTGCGGGGCTTGCAGGGGCTGTGGAAGTCATGGGCGTCAAGGGCTATGTGACGACGGATCTCTCTCCCGGTTATGGCTATTCCGGCATTGTGGTGGCCATGCTGGCCAATCTCAACCCGCTGGGCGTTGTGCTGGCAGCGCTGTTTACGGCCACCATGTTCGTGGGCGCGGATGGCATGAGCCGCGCCATGGGCATTCCCAGCTATATTGCCGATGTGACCGTGGCGCTCTCGTTGCTGACCATGCTGATCGCGCTGTTTTTCACCCAATACAGGATTGTCCGATGAGCGCCATGATGGACATCCTCGCCTCAACAGGCCTCTGGGCCGCAGTCCTCAGGATTGCCACGCCGCTGATTTTCGGCACGCTCGGGGCGCTGCTGTGCGAACGGGCAGGGGTGCTTAATCTCGGCATCGAAGGCGTCATGACCTTTGGTGCCATGATTGGCTGGTTATCGGTCTATCACGGTGCCGATCTATGGACCGGCCTGCTGATTGCGGCACTGGCGGGCGGTGTTTTTGGTGCATTGCATGCGCTTTTGACGGTGACCCTCGGACTATCCCAGCATGTCTGTGGCCTCGGGATCACGCTGTTTGCGTCCAGCTTCAGCTATTACACCTTCCGTTTGGCGGTTCCAGTCGCGGGAACTCCGCCAACCATTGTTCCGTTCAAGCCAATTGCCATTCCGGGTCTCAGCGATCTGCCCTTTGTCGGATCTGCCTTTTTCGTGCAGACACCGCCAACCTATCTTGCCATTTTGCTGGCTGTCATTCTGGCCTATGTCATCTTTCGCACGCCCTTGGGGCTGGCTATCCGCATGACCGGCGAAAACCCCCATGCGGCGGAAGCGCAAGGAATCAATCCAATGGCGGTGCGCTATGGTGCCGTTATTGCTGGCTCGGCCCTGATGGGCATGGCCGGGGCCTTCCTGACCCTGTCGGCGTTCAACAGCTTTTTCCCGACCATGGTGCAGGGCCGCGGCTGGATTTGCATTGCACTCGTGGTGTTTTCCTCATGGCGACCGGGCCGGGCGCTGCTGGGTGCATTGCTTTTTGCCTTTTTCGATGGCTTTCAACTGCGGCTGCAAACGGCGTTGGGTGGGGCAGTGCCCTACCAACTGTTTCTGATGACCCCTTACATCCTGTCCATCGCCGCCCTTGCGGTGATGGCGCGCCGGGCCCGCGTGCCACAGGCGTTGATGCAACCCTATCGGCGCGGCGAGCGCTGAACCAAGGAAACTCACCATGTTCGATCTCATTATCCGCAATGCCAACCTGCCAGATGGCCGCAAGGGTTTCGATATTGGCCTCGCTGGCGGAAAGATCACCGCCATCGAAAAGCGTCTGAATGCAGTGTGCGGCGAGGAGATCGATGCAATGGACCGTCTCGTCAGCCCACCATTTTGCGATCCGCATTTTCATATGGATGCAACGCTGTCACTTGGCATGCCGCGCATGAATGTGTCCGGCACATTGCTGGAAGGTATCGCGCTCTGGGGCGAGTTGCGACCGCTGCTGACCAAGGAAGCGCTGGTTGAACGCGCCCTGCGCTACTGCGATCTCGCCGTCTCCCAAGGCCTGCTGTTCATCCGCAGCCATGTCGATACATCCGATCCAAGACTGGTGACGGCAGAAGCCTTGATTGAGGTGCGCGAACGGGTGGCACCCTATATTCAGTTGCAGCTCGTGGCCTTTCCGCAGGATGGATATTACCGCGCCGAAGGCGGCGTTTCCTCGCTCAATCGGGCGCTGGATATGGGCATAGACATCGTTGGCGGCATCCCGCATTTCGAGCGGACGATGGAGAAGGGAAGACTGTCGCTGGAAGCTCTCTGCCGTATTGCTGCCGAGCGGGGCCTGCCGGTCGATATCCATTGCGACGAGACCGACGATCCAATGTCACGCCATATCGAAACGCTGGCTGCGGAAACCATTCGCCATGGGCTGCAAGGCCGCGTGGCGGGATCGCATCTCACCTCCATGCATTCCATGGACAATTATTACGTCTCCAAGCTCATTCCGCTGATGGCAGAAGCCCAGATCAACGTCATCCCCAACCCGCTCATCAATATCATGCTGCAAGGCCGCCACGATACCTATCCGAAACGCCGTGGCATGACGCGCGTGCGCGAACTGATGGCGGCAGGCCTCAACGTTTCCTTCGGTCAGGATTGCACCATGGACCCCTGGTATTCGATGGGCTCAGCCGACATGCTGGAGGTGGGCCATATGGCCATCCATGTGGCGCAGATGGGCGGGCTGGACGATAAGAGACAGATTTTTGACGCGCTCACCGTCAATTCGGCAAAGACCATGGGTCTCGAAGGCTATGGTCTGGAGGTTGGCTGCAAGGCCGATCTCGTCGTGTTGCAGGCCGCTGACGTGTTTGAAGCCCTTCGCCTCAAGCCATCACGCCTGTTTGTGGTCAAGGGCGGCAAAGTAATTTCCCGCACCGCGCCGCGCATTGGAGAGCTGTTTCTGGAAGGTCGCCCTGCGGCTGTCGATAGCGGGCGCGATTACGTGCCGCTCTACTGATCCGACATTGAATTGTAGCGGTAACGACGATAGCCAGCCCCAAAGCCCAGCTGGCGCAGGCTGGTTTCGAGATGTGGCAGCAGGGTTTCCACCACCTGCCAGGCGTCCCGTTCCGCTGATGTTTCCGGGCGTGATAGAATGGCCTCGATTTCCGCCATGACAGCATCGCGGTCCACGGTTGTCACGCGCCCGCCATCGACGACCAGCCGTCCGCCGACGAAAACCTGTTCTATGGCATGGCGTCCGCCGCGATGCAGCAGCGCTTCCACGGGCGGCGTTTTTGGGTTGATGGCCGGGCGGGCGATCCGGTCCTTGTCCATCAGCACAATATCGGCCTGCCAGCCGGGTTCGAGGCGTCCTGTAAAGCCACCAAACCCGGCAGAGGCCGCACCATGTTCGCTGGCCATTTGCAACACGGCGCCCGCATCCGGTCGGTCGTTCCAAAGGCCGGTTTCCCGGTGCAGTGCCCAGACCAGTTTCATTTCCAGTGTCATGTCGCGGTCGTCGGCAATATTCGACTGGTCGATGCCGAGGGCAACCGGAATGCCACGCCGCCGCATTTCGTTGACCGGCGCAATCCCGCTGCCGAGCCTGAGGCCGGAAGAGGCATTGTGGCAGATGGTGCAGCCGCAAGCAGCGATGATGTCGAGATCCTCGCCGCTCATCCAGTTGCCGTGGCCAAGCGTTACATTGGCATCGAGGCATTGCAGTTTTTGCAGATGCTGGACGGCGCTGCGGCCATAGGTGCGCCGGGCAAATTCCGCCTGCCGCTCGGTTTCGAGTAGATGCATGTGAACCTGGCCACCAGCCGCCTTGGCGGTCTCGAAAATCGTCTGCAAGGCATTATCGCTGCACCAGTGCAGATTGGCGGGCGCAAGATTCATGCGGATATGCTGGGGGTCGTTTTTCATAAAACGATTGCGCAGATCCTTGTAGAATTCCATCAGCCGGGTGACCGGAATATCGGCATTGGCCAGCTGCGGCGCAATCCAGTCTCGCGCCTTGGCGGGCAGGCGGCTCAAGATATCCGCATCCGGCTCGTAGGACAGAATATTGCGGTCGCGGATCATGAAGCAATAGCCGAGCCGCATGCCGATTTCGCCATAGGCTGAGATGGTTGCTTCTGCCGTCTGCATCCAGCTATCCGGCGTGCCGGAAAAGCCGCTATGGATGTGCTGTACGGTGGTCGTGCCGCTTTCCAGCATTTCGATGGCCGAATAAAGCGTATCCAGCCGCTGGTCGATGCGGCGCATGGCGCGAAATTGCGGCAACCACAGTTCCAGCGGCGCAAAAGGCACGCCCTGCATCAGCGGCGTCACGCCAAAATGATGATGCGCGTTGACCAGGCCCGGCATGGCAATCATCCGGCGTGAGCCAAAGCGTGGCAGGTGGTCATTGCCATAGCCGACTGCTTCCATCGGACCGATCTGGGCGATCATGCCCTTCTCGACGCGGATGCCGACATCGTGGCGCATGGTCATTTTGCCATCCGCGCCAAGGCCGGTCAGCACGGTGCCGGCCTCGATGATGCAATCTGCGCCGGGATTGTCCGGCATCGTAATGGCCTGCGTCATATCCGATAGTCTCCAATCAGGCCGAGACGCCGCGCCGCGGCCACGCGATAGAGCGGGTCTGCATAGATCGTCATTTCCTGTGCTGCCGAATAGGCAAGGCTGATATCGTGTTCGTCATAGCTGGCAGCTGCTGCCGCAAAAATCTCCGGCCAATCCGGGGCGGGCAACGCACGCCAGCGGGAGATCTCCTCCTCCGGCGGCAGGGTTGGAAAGTCCAGTTCCCGCATTAGCGCCGCAATCGCCTGCCAGAACACCCGCAGCAGGGTGCCCTGGGTTTGTCGGTCGCAGTAGGGGCTGAGCAGGCGTATCCAATGCAGGCCTGTGACCACATGAAGGGCGGCGAAATGCTGGGTGGCCGCAAATAAGCGGATGGCGACATCAGCCATTTTTTCCATCGTATCGGAGCCGATCTCTAGCCAGTCTACAACAGGAACAAAGTCGGGCAGGGCGGCAGCGTCACGCATGTTCTGCCACAGAAGATCATGAAGCGTCAGCGTGTGCATGGGGGCGATCAGCGTGACCCGGCGCAGCACTTCTGCCGGATCATCGGTGACAGGGCTTGCGCCGGTCGCAGGCGGCAGTGCCAGATAGGTGGCCGCCCAATAGGCAAGCGCAATGGCGATATCATCTTCTTTTTGGCGCAACACGCCATAGGCCGTGCGCATCAGGGCGTGGAAGGCGCTTGCCGCCACGCCCGGTGCCAGATCCGGCAGATAGTGCTTGAGCGCTGCCTCTATTCCGAGCCGGGAGACTTCAGCGGAGAAAAACAACCGCAGATCCGGCTCCCGCTCGCGTTGACCGAGAACTGAGCGCCAGCTTGCCGCATCGAGCGGCGTGGATGGCTGGCCGAAGGGCAGCAGTTTTTTATAGCTTTTATAGTGGTCGAAAAACCGGCGCATTTGGGCAGGTGTGCCGCCAATTTCGGCCAGGGCACAGAGCACCATCGGGGCGTGGTTGGCGAAGGTGCCGGTAAATTCCGATCCCCAGGCGGGCATTTCGGCGAGCAATGCCTCGACCGCCGCTGCTTTGGCTGGCGCCATCATGATGTTCTCCTCGCTCAGCACGGGTTCGAAAAGCGCGTCTGCGATGTAAGTTGCGAAAGATCGAAGGCCTGCGTCGCAGCAATCAGGCTGACAAGTCCATCGGCGGCGCGATCAAGCACGATCTGGCCCTTCTGCGCCGTTGCATTGCTGGCATTGCCGCAAACGCCAGCCGGATGCAGATCCTGCGCCTGCCAGCCGAAACCAACGGCACCTTCTGCTGTCAGCATGCTGCCGGATTTCTCAATTGCCACCGTCAGGGGGACGAAATTCTCGGCTTTGTCCATGGCCACCCGCTCCGGCGCGATTGCCAGCATCATGCTGGTTTCGATGTCGCCGCCATGGATGCCGTGGTCGATTTCCGCGCGCGAAAACAGATCCTCCACCGGTGCGATGCGGAACCAGGAACAGGAAACCGCCAACATGCCAAGTTCGATGCGGATATCGCGGCAGATGATGTCCATCAGCGCCATCTGCCCGCCATGGGAATTGAACAGGATCAATTTCGCCGCACCCGCACGCTTGACGCTGCGGGCCAGATCCAGCCAGACGTGACGCAGCGTCTCGCCGGAGATTGCCAGCGTGCCGGGGAAGGCGATGTGCTCGTCGGATTTTCCCACTGTCATGGGCGGCAGGAACAGGACGTCGGTGTCCGGCTGCAAGCGTTCCACCGTGCGCCGGATGATCTCCGCATTGATGGCCGCATCGACATCGACGGGCAGATGCGGGCCGTGTTGCTCGACAGCGGCGATGGGAAGCACCACCACGGTTTTTGAGAGATCCCGATCGGCAAAGGCTTGGGTTGAATGATCGACCCAGTAGAAAGACCTGATCATGATGCTTTTTCCATCATCCGTGCTGCATTTCGGGCAGCAATATCAGCTTCGAAATCATCACTGACCGGCAGGTCCTGCGAGCAATAGGCCTCCAGCCCCGGCAGGATGGCGTTTTCCTGATCCAGCAGCAGCCTGCGCTCAATGCCGCGCACCACCCTTGGCAGCGCATAGCGATGGCCGCTGATCGAGGTGGAATGCGGGCCATGGCTGACGAAACTCGCGCTGTTGAAGGCAAAAACCCGCCTGACCCAGCTGTCTTCCGGTGCCTTCGGCAGGAAGGCGTAATAGGGGTCGAGATAGGGCAATTGCGACAGCCGCGCATCTTCCTCTCCGGCGGAAGGCGTGAAGTGCTCACCCCAAAGCGCAACCTTTGGGGCCAGAGTTTTCAATTCCGGGCGCGCTGAGAGATCGACATCCATGCCGGTTGCCAGCAACAGGTGATCGAAGACCAGCGTGCCATCGGGCGTTTTCACCGAGACGGCGCCGTCCTTTTCACACACCTCCAGCCACGGTGTGGCGGGGCGCAGGGTAAAGCCAGGCAGGGCCATTGCCGTCTCAAAGGCGCGCACCGGTGGCGGCTGGTCGGTACTGCGGAAAAACCGGGCAATTTGCCAGCGGGTTTGGTCGGACAGCGCCCCAAAACCGGCGAGAAGCGGTGGTGCTTCCAGTGCGCGATGCGGATTGGTGCGCGGCAGCCGTGGTCGGCGAAAGCAGAGATCGACCGAGGCAGCACCGCTGTTCAGCGCGGTGACGGCATTGTCGAAGGCTGAGGCGCCGTGACCGAGAATGCCGATCCGCTTGCCCTTCAAGCGCTTAAAATCCACCGGTCCGTTGGTATGGTCATAGAACTCTGGTGGCAAAGCGTCTGAAATGAAGCGCGGCACCCGCCAGGCGCCTGCGCCATCAAAGCCGGTGGCCAGAACCACGGCCCGCGCCAGATGGCGCTCGACATGTCCCTGCCGCAGAGTGGTGACAGCCATCAGATCGCCTTCGGGCGACACATCCGTAACGCTCGTCTCATTGGTAACGGCAATGTCGAAAACCTCGGCATACCAGTCCAGATAGGCCTTCCAATCGGTGCGGGGGATGCGGCCCAGCGTCTGCCAGGCGTCGATCCCATAGCGGGTTTCGAACCAGCGGCGCACCGAGAGATTGGCGACGTTGAATTCGTTGCCCACCGCCGTTTTGGGGGTGCGCAATTCTTCCATGCGGGCAAAGGTGGTCCATGGCCCTTCCGAGCCAGCCGGGGCGCTGTCGAACAGGCGGATCTGCTGGACCCCATCCCATTTCAGCGCCGCTGCAATGGTGATAGCCGATTGTCCCCCGCCAACGATGGCGACATCGCAGACGGACGTGGTCGAGACGGGCAGTGGCGCAAGCCAGGGCGCCGCCGGATAGGCGAGGGCGGCAAGATCTGCCCTTGCTGCGTCCTTTAAACGGGCAAGTGCGGCCACGGCATCGGGGAGAGAATCAAGCATGGTCTGAGGGTCCTGAAACACTGTGTTTGTGCCGGTTGCGGCGATAAAGCTCGCTGGCAATGACGATCAAGGCTGTCAGCAAAAGCACCACGACCTGCATGGCATTGAGGTCGGGCTTCAGCTCGCGCCGGAATTGTGAGGCGACGATCAGCGATAGCGGCTGGGTGCGACCGGCGAGAAACATCGAAATGGTCAGATCCGCCAGCGACAGGATGACACCGATGGAATAGGCCGCGCCGATGGCACCCTTCAACTGCGGCAGCACGATCCGCCGAAAGCTTTGCCAGGGGGTGGCCCCCAGATCGCGGGCGGCATCTTCCAGCCGTTTGTCGAGGCGTATGACGGTAGCGGCAATGATGGTGGTGGCAAACGGGATGGCGACCAATGTCTGCGCGGCGATCAGCGCACCGGCTCCACGTCCCAGCCCCATCCAGTTCATCAGCATGGCCTGGGCAATCGACAATACGGTTTTTGGCACCAGAAACGGCAGGATGATCAGAAAGATGAAGACCGGTCGAAACGCCAGCCTGGGCGAGGCCAGTGCCAGGGCCGCGCAAAGTCCGATCAATGCCGCCAGGATGCCGACCGGCTGGGAGATCAGGAAACTGGTCAGGAAGCCATTGATAAAGGTCGCATTGCCGAACAAGTCTTTGTACCAGGAAAGCGTGAAGCCGCTTAAGGGAAAGGCCATCAAGCTGGAGGCATTGAAGGAAAACAGCGCCAGAACGATGATCGGTAGATAGAAGAAGCCGACAGCGAGGCCAAGTGTCAGGATGATCCGCCGGTTCATTTCAAGCTCCCCTGAAGGACAGCCCGCGCGCCTTTCAGCCGCAGCAGCAGCCAGGCCATAGTGCTTGCCGTTGCAAACAGTGCAATCAACAGGCACAGCGCTAAGGCCGAGGCGAGTGGCCAGTCGAAAGCCGTGCCGAAGAGGTTGTCGATCATCGCCATCGGGGTTGCGCCGGATGTGCCGCCCAGCAGGCTTGGGGTCAACATGTCACCGGCGGCGAGCGCAAAGACTGCCAGCAACCCGACAGCAAGGCCCGGCGTGGTCAGCGGAAAGATCACCCGTGTGAAGGCATCGAACGGTCTGGCACCGAGATCGCGGGCGGCTTCGATCAATCGTCGATCAATCAATTCGGTCGAAATCCAGACTGGCAGCACCATGAAGGGCAGCGTGTCGTAGAGAAGAACGAGATGAGTGGTGAAGGGAGAAAACAACAGGAACTTGACGGGCTGATCGACCAGCCCAAGCCATTTCAGCACCGCATTGACCAGCCCTTCGGAGCCCAGAACCACACGCCAGGCATAGATGCGGACGATTTCGCCGGTATAAAGCGGCGTCAGCAATACGATCTGGGCAATCCCCTTCCAGGCGATAGGCAGCCGGGAAATGGCAAGCGCAATGGGATAACCGAGCACTGCCGCCAGAAGGGCGGTGACCAGTCCGGATAGAACCGCCTTGCCGATCAACAGGGCAAAGACCGGATTGGACATCATCTGCCCCCAGCTGTGCAGGGAGAGGTCCGGCACCATGACGAAAGCATCCAGATCCACCGTGAACAGACTGAAGGCCACCAACAGCATCAGCGGCAACAGACAGCCGAGGACCAGCAGCAGCGAGACGGGAAGCGCCAGATGCGCACGGCTGAGGGCGAGCGTCATGATGCTAGCCTCGTGATGAAGCATGAAGCAGTGTCGAGCGCCATCGCGATTGTCGAGCCCGGTTCCGCTGGCCGGTCGGCCATCAGCCGCACCGTCACACCTGATATGTCCGCCTCGATCAGGTAGCGGTCGCCCTTGAAGACGACATGCCGCACTTTCCCCGTGAGAGCTAGCCCCGTGAGAGCTAGCGTTGTCGATGAATGTCCATCCGTTGCGCCAAGCCGCAAATGCTCAGGCCGGATCACCAGGGCGGCGCGTTCGCCTTTCGCAAGGCCATGGATGGCTGAAGTGGTGATGGTTCCAAGCGGCGTCCCGATGGTTGCCGTCTCCGTGTCTAGCGCCAGGACCTCGCCCTCCACCAGGCTCGCCGAGCCGATGAAATCCGCCACGAACGTGTCGGACGGGCGGGCATACAGCGTCACCGGGTCGGCTTTCTGGGCGATCTTGCCCTTGTTCATCACCACGACGATATCCGACAGCGCAAACGCTTCTTCCTGGTCATGGGTGACATAGACGAAAGCAATGCCGAGGCGCCGTTGCAGGTCTTTCAGCTCGATTTGCAAATGCCCACGCATCTTGCGATCCAGTGCCGAAAGCGGCTCATCGAGCAGCAGCAGATGCGGCTCGGCAATGATGGCACGGGCCACCGCCACCCGCTGCTGCTGGCCACCGGACAGCTGATGCGGATAGCGGCTGGTGAATTCGCCCATGTGAACGGCGTCCAGAGCCCGCTTCACACGCGGTGCCGGGTCTTGCGCACCACGGCGCAAGGTGAGCGAAAAAGCGACATTCTCGAACACGGTCAGATGCGGAAACAGTGCATAATTCTGGAACACCGTATTGACCGGTCGTCGTTCAGGCGGCACGCCCGCCAGTGAGCGTCCGTCGAGAACAAGCGACCCGGCATCCGGGGTCTCGAAGCCGCCGATCATCCGCAGGATCGTCGTCTTGCCGCAGCCGGAGGGGCCGAGAAAGGTGGTGAAGGCGCGTTCTGGAATGTCCAGATCCACGCCATCGACCGCACGGTTGCGGCCATAGGACTTGACGAGGCCCCTTGCGGACAAGAGCATCGGCAAACCGGTTCCCGCGTTCTGGTCCGATGCTGTCGTATCCCATGCCTGCGTCATGCCTCAGCTCGCCTTGACTTCGTTCCAGATTTTCAGCCAGTCGGAATAATTGGGCGGCGCCACCGGCCACATGAAGGATTTCATTACGTCCATATCGTCGACGAAGATCGTTGCCTGTTCCTCATGCGAAAGCTTGTCTCTGATGACGGAGGAGGTGGTGGCGTAATGACCGATCCGGGCCACATCGGTGGAATAGCTCGGTCCAAGCAGATAATTGATGAATTTATAGCCGATCTCGGTTTTTTCCGGCGAAAGATTGGCAGGCATGCCGAAGCAGTCGCACCAGCCCATCACGCCAGCCTTCGGCTTGGCCATGCCCATCGGCAGTTTGGCCTGCAGCTCGTCATAAGGTACACGCCAGGAGAAGGCGCAGGACACTTCACCGGTGGCAAAGAGATTGGTCAGGTCGCCGATGGTCTGCCAGTAGGTGCGCAACAGCGGCTTCTGGGTGATCAGCAGTTTCTTCGCCTCGGCCAGTTCCTTGGCCTCCATCACGAACACTTTGTCGCGCGGCACACCGGCAACCAACCCGGCGATGGCGATGGATTCCAGGGCGTAATCGCGCATGGCGAGCTGGCCGGAATATTTCGCATCGAAGAGCGTGGTATAATCAGGCTCCTTGTCGAACTTGTCCTTGCGGTAGACGATCGGGTTCAGGCCCCAGAGATAGGGAATGGCAAAAGTCTTGCCGGCATCGTCCATCACCTTCGGCGTGGATTTGAAGACATCATACATCAGACTGGCATTGGGAATTTTCGACAGGTCCAGCTCCTTCAGCAGACCGGCCTTGATATAGCGCCAACTGCCGTTCAGCGACGGATTGATCATGTCCCAATCGGCGGCGGCCCCGGTTTTCAACGCGGCAAACTGCGCGTCTTCACTGGAGAGATAGGAAAGCTTGACCTTGACGCCGGTTTCCTTTTCGAAGCCGGCGACATATTCGGGATGGCCATTGGAGTCCCAGGTTGCCCAGACCATGTCGGAGACTGCGGCGCGTGCGATGCCCGCGTTTGAAACCACCCCTGCGGCAGCACCCGCCGCCATTCCCGCCAGCACGTCACGCCGTGTGATACCTGTCCGTTTCATGGAGCCCCATCCGGTTCTTGTTGCAATGAGGACAGTGTGCGGACTTTCGATCCAAACGGCCATAAGGCAAAGGCAATAGTGTCTATTGCGTTTGGATGCGATGGGGCTGGCGTCAGCCTGGTTGCCAGCTGGGCTGCCGACTGGAGTGCATGTGGCGCACCGGCGGGAGAGGCAAGGGGCTGACGCGGTCGAGCGCTTGTATCTCTGCACAGGCATTCTTGATCATCCGGCGCAGCCATGCCTGGTCGGGGGCATGATGTTTGCGGTCGTGCCAGAGCGTATAGAAATGCATCTGCCCCAATTCCACCGGAGCGTCCAGCACCGCAAAGGGGAAGGTTTGCGCCACCTGTTCGGCAAAATGCCGTCCGGTGGTGAAGACGAGGTCGGAGCGCGCCAGCACGTAAGGCGCGATGGAATATTCCGGCACCGTGGCGCGGATATGCCGTTTCACGCCGAGATCGAGCAACCGTCCATCAATGGGGCTGAATTGCGCATCGCGTTCTGACGTCGGCGACAGATGGCTTTCCTCGAGATATTCATCAAGCCGAATGCGATCCCGGTCGCGTCGGGCAAAACGATGCGTGGATCTGACCATGCAGACGATATCCGTCTTCAACATCGGCGCGATGCGCAGGTGCTCCGGCGGGTGGGGCCAATTGCCGATCACCGCGTCGATCCGGCCCTCCGACAATCCCGACAGAAGATCGTCTTGCGATGGCATCGGGGAGGCGTCGATGGAAATGCCGGGGGCCATGTCGGTGATCGCGCCGATTAATTGCGGCATGAAGACGGTGCCGAGACAATTGCTGGCAACCACGCGAAAATGACGAACGGATACTGCGGGATCGAAAGCGGTCGGAGAAATCAGGTGGGTATCGATCCGACCGAGAATGTCATTCATGGCCGAGCGCAGTGCCATCCCGCGCTCGGTCGGCACCAGCGCACTGCCGGAACGCACCAGCAGCGGGTCCTGAAAAATATCGCGCAGTCGCTTCAGGGTCAGACTGACGGTCGGCTGCGCCTGGCCCAGTAGATCGGCTGTACGCGATACGCTGCATTCCGTCAGCAGCAAGCGCAGGGTGCGCATCATGCGGATATCGAGATTTGCATAGGCTTGCTCTGACATGCACGTACTCCTTTGACGGTGAGTAACTTGATGAAAAGCATTTTCTATGCCAGTTGCTGACTTGGTAATTGGGAAGTTTCGGTTCCCAAGACGTTGCCTTTGCGTGGTTCCTCCTTTGCTTGCATGGGACCCAAGCACACCTCAGAACACTCTCGACGGCTATTCGAGGGTTTTCAGAACAGCTTGGGTTCGGCTTTTTACACCGAGCTTGGCGAAAATGTTCTTGGCGTGCGATTTCACGGTATTTAAATTGATATCGAGCCTGGTGGCGATTTCGCTGTTGGAAAGCCCCCACCGCATCAATTGCAGGACGTCGTCCTCCCGCTGTGTCAACTCGGTGAGGGAGCCACGCAGGCTGAGCCGGGCCTCCTGCTTTTGCCCTCCACCGGGGTTCGGCGATGCGGCAACGGGTGAAACGAAATCACGTAAGATGCGCCGCGTCGCCATGGTGTCATCCTCAAGATCCGCAGGCTGCGTCCCCTCGGTCTCATGGCCGGGTGAGATGGCCGTGGCGAGCGCCTCTGCCTGTCGCGCCATCAGAACGCGGCCTTCCTGCCGTGCCCCTGTGGCAAGCGCTCGAAGCTTTTCCGCCGCCGCATCGATCTGTCCGGCATTGACCAGGATTCTGGCCTCAACGATGCGAAATGGGTCCCATATCTGCCAGGCCGAAGAGGGAAACCGGTTGCGCGCCTCGGGCAATTGCAGGGACAGCCGTTCCCATTCGCGGCGGCCCTCTGCGGGGCTGTTGAGACGAAAGGCCCGGTCGGCCCGCTCGATACCAAGCTGGAATTCCAGGCGAAAATCTTCCGCCTCGTAGGCTCTCCTGCTGGCGCGAACGAGAAGCGCCGTTGCTTCCTCAACCCGGCCGGTTATATCGAGAAGCCGCACGAGACCGGTTGTGGCAATCAGGATGCGTTCGCAAAGCCCGGACACATCCGTTGCCTTTTCCGCCGGGATAGCCCGTCGCCACAGGCGCTCGGCCTTTTCAAGGTCGTTGTCGTCATAGGCAATCAGTCCCAAAAGCGCTGAGGGCAGCGCGACCATATAGGAGTGTTCGCCGAAATGCTGTTCGGCAATCGCCAGCGCTTCGACAGTCACATGCCGGGCTTCCTGAAACAGCGCACGGGCGAGATAGGACATGGCGGCTATGCAGCGGGAATGAATTCCGCCCCAATGGCAGGCCATATCATCATAGACGCCGTTTGCCCGCCATGTCAGCCGTTCCGCCAGGTCCAGCTTGCCCAGATTGAAGGCGAAATAGCTGTGAATGGAATCGAGATCGACCTGTCCAAAAGCCAGCCGGTCAAGCTCTTTTCCGGCCAGTTGGGAGAGGTGAAAGCTTCCGACTGTGAAATCACCGCCATAGGCACCGATAAGCGCCCGCATGAGATGGAGCCGTCCGCTGAGATCGAGACCCGTTCGTGCGGCGATGAGGGATACAGGGCTATTCGGGTCGCTGGCTGCAGCCTCTATTGTCTGAAGGGTTTGCTCGGCTTGCAAGAAGCGGCGCATGTTGATGGATCGCCACACGTGCAGGAAAAGCAGCAGCGGCCTTTCCTCGCGGGCCTCTCGGGGCAGCTGCTGCATCCAGCGGGAATAGGTGTCGAAACGGCCATGGCTGAGATAGTCGTACAGGCAGTAGGTTTCGATTAATTCCGCCGCCCATTTGGACTGGCGCGCCAGAAAGGCATGACGGACGGCATCGACGGGCGACCCATTGTCGATGAACCATTGCGCGGCGCGGGCGTGAATGTCTTCGACAGCAGGCCGGTCATCGCCATAAAGGCGGGTTTGCAGAAACTCCTGGAACAGATGATGATACTTGTACCACCGCTGGGTTCCCGGAAGCTCAACGACAAACAATTGGCTTTGCTCCAGGAAGGCCAGCATCCGGTCCCCGTCACGCCGACCGGTCACGGCGTTGCAAAGGTCGGCATTCAACGTTTCCAAGAGGGAGGTTTTGGCGAGGAAGTCGCAAATCTCGGCAGGCAGTCCGGCAATCACTTCCTCCAGGAAATAGTCGGCAAATGCACGATGGCTTCCAGATGGCGCAGCGGCGACGAAATTGCCCGTCGCTCGCCCTGTGACCAGGGCTGCCAGCCGCAGGCCGACCGCCCAACCCTCGGTATGATCATGCATCTGTCGGCTTTCGTCTGCCGTCAAGGCGACATTGGAGGCGGTGCGGAAAAACGCCTCGGTCTCCTCCTCACTGAAATGCAGGTCTTCCACGGCAATGTCGATCATCTCGCCATTGGCCCGGTATCTGCCAACGGGTATGGCAGGCCGGTTGCGGCTGGCGAGCACGACGGTCAGGCTCGGCAAGCGGCTGGCGAGGATCGTATTGATCGCCTCGCCGCCATCGCCGCCTTCGGCCAAATGGTAATCGTCGATAAACAAGGCCAGCGGCTGGCGGATGGATTGATCCGTGAGTAGAGCCGTTAAGCGTTGTAGCGCGTCGGCGCGATCAAGGGAGGGCAGAGGGTCGCGATGATCACTGAGCGATTGCTGAAGTGCCTGGAGCAGGCCCTCGGCGAAACTGAACGGGTCCTTGTCGTCTTCGCTTGCCGAATACCAGACGGTCGAAAACCCGGCATCCGACAGGCCCCTATGCCATTGGGCCAGAAGCGTGGTCTTGCCGGAGCCAGCCGGGGCATGGACGAACGCCAGCCGGTGTTTGGTGAGAAGCTGCGACAGTCGCGTCAGGCGCGGACGGTCGATCAGCCCTGTCGAGGCGCTGGGCGGCACAGATCGTCTGTTTAAAAGGCGCGTACGTTGCACAGGTCCCCCCCTGAAAATCGTAGAGTTCGCCGAGCCTATCACTCTTTAGGGTGAGATTGGAAAATTTTAGCATCTCACCCTTCGGGATCATGCCAAAAATAAGTGCTGGCCGTATTTTTAGGCAACTTCGCCATTGGAGACCGGAAAATTGCAGTTAAGCGAATATCGAACCTATGATGCAACTGGATTGGCAGAGCTTGTTGCCAAAGGTGAGGTTCAGCCAACCGAACTGCTGGAAACCGCGCTTGCCGGCGTGGCGGCGATCAATCCCGCATTGAATGCCATCGTTGCGACATTCGAAGACGAAGCCCGCCGCTTCATAAAGGAAGAGCTGAAGGATGGCCCGTTCAAAGGCGTCCCTTTCGTTCTGAAGGACCTGACCGCGCATTACGCCGGACAGCCAACGGGGGCCGGATGGCCACCTCGCGCTTCTGTCACACCGCAGCAAGACAGCGAATTGGTGCGTCGCTACAAAAAGGCGGGGCTTGTCACTTTTGCCAAGACGGCTGTGCCGGAGCTCGCCATGGACTGGACGACCCGTTCGCGGGCGCATGGCGTCACCAATAATCCATGGAATCCGGGTCGCACGGCGGGGACGTCCAGCGGTGGCACCGCAGCGGCAGTTGCCGCGGGCATCGTGCCGATGGGGCACGGCAATGACGGCGGCGGTTCGATCCGTGTGCCATCGTCCGTCTGTGGATGTTTCGGCATGAAGCCGAGCCGGGGCCGAAATCCGGTTGCGCCAGCGGGAAGCACCTGGCAGGGCATGCTGGTGGAACATGCGCTGACCCGCTCCGTCCGCGACAGCGCCGCCCTTCTCGATGCGACCGCCGGACCGTATAGAGGGCAATTCTTCAACAGTCCCGCAGGCGGGCAATTCGCAGCCGAGGTGGGACGCGATCCCGGCAAGCTGAGAATTGCCGTTTCGACCAGGGCGCCCTACGGCGCAGAAACCCATGCTGATTGCAGGGCTGCGGTCGCCGAGACCGTCAAGCTGCTTGAAAGCCTGGGTCATCATTGCGAGGCTTTCGATATCGACTTGCCGGATGATGGCTGGGATGCTTTCGAGACATATATTCTCGCCGAATACGCAACCGACATGCGCCTTGAAGAGAGCGTTCTGGGGCGCAAACTGACACAAGACGATTTTCCGCAGATGCTGTGGGACATGATTGAGGCTGGAAACTGCATCAGCGCGGTCGATGTCAATATCGCCTCGACGCGCCTGCATGAGGTGGCCTCAGCCGTTTCCTCGACATTCGAAACCTTCGATCTCTTCCTGTCGCCAACGCTTGCCCAGCCACCGCTTCCGCATGAGGCTTTCCCCGCATCGACCTCGATGCGCGGACACTATGCGTTTTATCTGTCGTGGATGCCTTATACGCATATCTTCAACGTCAATGGATCACCGGCCATGTCGGTGCCGCTCGTCTGGAACGACGAAGGCCTGCCGATTGGTGTTCAGTTTGCGGCTGCACCGACTGGCGAAGGTCTGTTGTTCAGACTTGCTGCGCAGTTGGAGGCGGCTCGTCCATGGAGCAATCAGCGACCGCAGATTTCGGTCGCTTGAAACTGAAACGCATAAAAATACAAAACAAAGGGAACGACGCATGAACCACAAACCAGACAAATCCCCGCTTGCCCGCAGCTGCGCTGCCGTGGTCGTACTTACCGCAGCTCTCACCGGGTTTTCAGCCAGCGCTGCCGAGCTGACTGTTGCGCGCTCTGTCGATGCCGATGGCCTCGATCCGCAAAAGGCAAGCACGACACAGTCCTTGCAGATTACCAACCTGATCTTCGATACATTGCTGACGATGGCCAAGGACGGTTCCGTCCATCCCGGCCTGGCCAGTGCCTGGACGATGGCGCCGGACGGCAAATCCTACGATTTTACCATCCGCGACGGCATCAAGTGCCACGATGGCAGCACGTTTGATGCCGCTGCGGCCAAGGCGAGCCTCGACCGTGCGCTCGATCCCGCCACCGTCAATCCGAACCTGTCGGCATGGGGTCCGATCACCAAAAGCAGCGTCGAGGGCAAGGTGCTGAAGGTCACTCTGTCCGAACCCTATGGTCCCTTCACCTCCTTCCTCACCAGCATCCAGGCGGGTTTTATCTGCCCGTCCTCGGCGTCGGCCAAGGAATTCAAGCCGATTGGCACCGGCCCGTTCAAATTCGTCAACTGGACCCGCAATGACAGCATCCAGCTGGAGGCAAATGCCGATTACCAGAACGCCAACCCTCTCATCGAAAACCCCGGCAAGCCGCATATCGACAAGCTGACCTTCAAAGTCATCCCGGAAGCGGTGGCCAGAATGGCCGCTCTGCGCTCTGGCGAGGTCGATATGGTCGAGCCGTCTCTGGAAGAAGCCGCCGACCTGAAGGCCGACAGCAATTTCAAGGTCTACGCAGCCGAGCTGTCCGGCCAGCAAATGCTGGCCGCCTTCACCTGGAAGATCAAGCCGCTCGACAATCCGGATATCCGCAAGGCGATCGGCATGGCAATGAACCGCGACGCCTATGCGTCGATTGCCTTTGAAGGCCTCGTCAACACCGCCAATTGCCCTGTGGCACCGAACCTGTTCTCGACGGATGAGGCGCTTTGCGCCACCTGGGGCGTCAAATATGACCCCGAAGCCGCCAAGGCTTTGATGGCCAAGGCGGGCTATACGCCGGAAAAACCGCTGAAGGTGAAGCTTCTCGTTCACAAGCTGCCGGGCTGGGACCAGATGCACCAGATCATGCAGCAGGATCTGGCGGCCATCGGCGTTCAGGCCGAGATCGAGACCCGCGAAGTGGCCGCCTATTTCGACTATATGAAGGGCGTCAACGAACGCACCGATGGCGAACCTGCCGTCTGGACCATGGGCATGTCGGGCGTCGATCCGGACTACCTCACTTTCCTTTGGAAACGTCCCGGCTTTGTCAATATGGGCATCAATGCCGACCTCGATGGCATGTTGGACGAGCAGCGCAAGCTTTCAGGTGATGCACGGGCCGCCAAGATCCATGATATTGAAAAATATCTGATGCAGAATGCCTATGCGATCCCGCTGCTGTCGCCTGGTTGGGGCTGGCTGATGGCATCGACCTCGAAAGTCGATGGCTTCAAGATGGGCTTCATGGTCTCGCTGCTTTTCAACGACGTGAGCGTCAAGCCATAATAAGGAACAGCTGCTCCGGCTACTGCATAATTCTTTAAACCGGAATCGGTTTAAAGAGAAAATTATGCAGCAGATATTAAGTGCTACAGCGAACTTTTGTGCGCCATATAGGGCGCACGGCGCTGTAGGCCGGGGCAGCCTTCCGATACAAACGGGTTCCAATGCTTGTTCTCATTTTCAAACGGCTGCTCATTGCCTTGGCGACGGTTGTGTCTGTCATTATCCTGTCGGGCATACTCATCCATATCGTCCCTGGCGATCCGGTCACTGCGATGATGGCGCAATCCGTGACCGCAAGTCCGGAAGCGATGGCGCAAATGCGGGCCAAGCTGGGGCTCGACCTGCCAGTCTGGCAGCAGGTGGGGCTCTATACCTGGCACGTTTTCCAGGGTGATCTCGGCATGACGATCCGCGGCAACGAACCTGTCGCAAGGTTGCTTCTCCAGCGGCTGCCAAACACCTTTGCTCTGGCGGTTTCAGGGCTCGGCGTTGCGCTTGCCATCGGCATACCGCTCGGCTTTCTGGCGGCAATCCATCGCGGCAAACTAACCGATACGGCGGTCATGGTGATTGCGGTGCTGGGTGTCTCCATCCCCGGTTTCTGGCTGGGACTGATCATGATCCAGGTGTTTTCGCTCAAGCTCGGCTGGTTGCCAGTCGCAGGCTCGGGTTTGCGCAACATTATCCTACCAGCCCTGACACTGGGTCTGACCTACTGCGCCCTGGTGGCGCGCATGACGCGCTCCGCCCTCGTCGAGGTCCTGGCCGAGGACTATATCCGCACGGCCCGCGCGCGCGGGCTTCGTGAGTATCAGGTGCTTTTGGTTCATGCCCTGAAGCCGGCGCTGATCAGTATCGTCACGGTGGTCGGGCTGGTCTTTGCCTACCTCCTCGGCGGTCAGGTGATCATCGAGAACGTGTTTTCGTGGAATGGCATCGGCCGCCTGGCCGTCCAGGCCATGCTGGAGCGTGACTATCCGATGATCCAGGGCTTCATTGTTGTCTTCGCCAGTTCGGTTGTCATTGTTTCGATGCTGATCGACATTCTCTACGGCTTTCTTGATCCCCGCATGAGGCAAAGATGACCAGCATCGCAAAACGCAGCATGTTCTCTCGCAGATTGCCTGTCAGTGTGACGATAGGGCTGGCGCTTGCACTTATCATCGTGCTGCTCTCTCTGCTGTCATCCTATATTGCTCCGTTTGATCCGATGCGGATGGCGGCTGGCCCCCGGTTGTCGGCTCCATCGGCAGCGCATCTTTTCGGAACCGACGAATTTGGCCGCGACCTTTTCAGCCGCGTGCTGCTCGGCGGACGGTTGTCGCTTGGCATCGGCCTCAGCGCTGTCGTCAGCGGTCTGGTGATTGGCGGTCTCATTGGTCTGATCGCCGCTTTCGGTGGGCGGCTTGTCGAAGCCTTGCTTCTGCGGCTTATCGATGTGCTCTATTCGTTTCCCGATACGTTGATCGCCCTTGCGCTGGTCGCTTTCCTCGGTCCGGGAATAGAGAACGCAACGCTGGCAATTGCCATCAGCCTCGTTCCGTTTTACGCGCGGGTGGCCTATGGCCTTGCGGCTGCCGAGCGGGCAAAACCCTATATTGATGCCGCCAGACTTGCAGGCACCCGGTCCGCGCGGCTGGTCCGCGTTCATGTCATGCCGAATATTGTGCAAAGCCTGATCGTTATGGCAACACTCGGATTTTCGTCCGCCATCCTGTCCGCCGCCGGGCTTTCGTTTCTGGGGCTTGGGGTCCAGCCGCCATCGCCGGAATGGGGAGCCATCCTTGCCTCGGGGCGCAATTATATCACCAAAGCCCCGTGGATCCTGATCTTTCCGGGATTGGCGATCTGCCTCACCGTTCTTTCCTTCAATTTGATCGGTGACAGTCTCAGGGACCTCATCGACCCCCGCCGAAAGGCAAGGCCATGACGCAACCTTATCTGCGAGTCCGCGATCTGACGGTTGCCTTCCCCACCAGGCAAGGGCCGTTCGCCGCTGTCGATGGTGTCGGGTTCGACCTTGCCCGGGGAGAGATCCTCGCACTTGTCGGCGAATCCGGCAGCGGCAAGAGCATGACGTCGCTATCGATCATGCGTCTTCTGCCCGAGGCGGCGATAATGTCAGGCACGATCGAGATCGATGGGCAGAATATTGCCGGGCTTCAGCGCCGGGACATGGAAGATGTGCGTGGTGCCAAAATCGGCATGATCTTCCAGGAGCCGATGACGTCGCTCAATCCGGTCCTGACCATAGGCCGCCAGATGAGCGAAGGCTTGATCCGTCATAAGGGCATTGCGCGTCGTCTGGCACTGGAGCACGCCATTGCCGCGCTTGAGGATGTCCGTATTCCCGAACCCCGGCGCATTCTCGGTCAGTATCCGCATCAACTGTCCGGCGGCATGTGCCAGCGTGTGATGATTGCCGCTGCCCTGACCCTGAAACCCGGCGTGCTGATTGCCGATGAGCCGACCACGGCGCTTGACGTGACAGTCCAGGCGCAGGTGCTGGATCTGCTTGTTGATCTCAAACTGCGCCATGGGTCAGGCATTCTGCTGATCACCCATGACATTGGTGTGGTTGCCGAAACGGCGGATCGTGTCGCGGTCATGCGCGGCGGGCGCATCGTTGAAGCCGGCCCGGTCGCGCAAATTCTGTCTGCGCCGCAGCATGACTATACCAAAGCGTTACTGGCCTCGCATCTGACCGTTGAACGGGCGATGCGGCAGCGCCGCGACAAGACAAAGGCCAATGCCAGATGACGACAGAACCAATCCTGGCCCTTGAGAATATCCGCAAGGTATTTTCCGCGAACGGGCGAGAGGTGAGGGCGCTCAACGGTGTGTCTCTCAGTCTCGGGCGCGGCGAAACGCTCGGGGTGATCGGCGAAAGCGGCTCCGGTAAATCGACGCTGGGCCGTATCGCCGTGGGGCTTGAAACCGCTGATAAAGGCACGATCCGCATCGGCGGGACCGATATTGCCGGTCTTTCAGCGCCCTTGCGCCGTGAGGCGTTTCGCCATTGTCAGATGATCTTCCAGGACCCGTATTCCTCCCTCAATCCCAGACTGAAGATCGGTCGCCAGATCGGGGAGGGGATCTACGCCACCGGTGTCGCCAATTGGAAAGAGATCGGCGAGAGCGTTGCGGATCTTCTGGAGAAAGTCGGGCTCAAGCGGGACTATGCGGATCGCTATCCGCATGAGTTTTCCGGTGGCCAGCGTCAACGTATCGCCATTGCCCGTGCGCTTGCGCCAGGGCCGCAGGTGGTGATTGCCGATGAACCCGTTTCTGCCCTCGATGTCAGTATTCAGGCCCAGATTCTCGATCTGCTGGCTGATTTGCAGAAAGAGAATTTTCTATCCTACCTGTTTATCTCCCATGACATGGCCGTCGTCGCGCATCTCTGCGACCGGGTCGCCGTGATGCATCATGGTCGTATCGTGGAATATGGCCCGGTCGAAGCGATCGTTGAACATGCCCGGCATCCTTATACGAAGAGCTTATTGGAAGCCGTTCCGCGCCTTGGCCGCCGCCGCAGCGGTGAGCGACATGTGCCAGTCGCGCTGCCTACTCATGGCGACGGCGATCCCTATGAGGCGGTTTCGCCTGGCCATTGGGTCTTGGCGCATAGCCTTTTGTAACGGATTGGCGACCCTTGCGGCGTTACGGCACCTTTCTTGCATCGCTGTTTTCAAAAGAGCGTCAAGTGGAACAATAAGGGGAAACTCATGCCGAATTCTGTTCAAGACGATGCTAGCAAGGCAGGAAAGCTGCTGTCCGTACGAAGATTGACTGTCGGCTTGCCTCCGGGCATGGACCGCCGATATGCGGTGGAAGATATGTCCTTCGACCTGAAGGCTGGAGAAATTCTCTGCATTATCGGCGAGTCCGGCTCGGGTAAATCCGTGACGGCCAATGCCACGATGGGACTTCTCGCACAGTCTCTCCACATTGTATCCGGCAGCATTATGCTGGAGGGCCAGGAGCTGGTGGGGGCAGATGACGCCACCTTGCGCGCGTTGCGTGGCCGTGTCGTTTCGATGATTTTCCAAGACCCTTTGTCGGCACTCAATCCCCTGATGACCGTGGGCGATCAGATCGCCGAGGTCATGGAAGCTCACGGCATTGGCACGCAGCAGGAGCGCCGGGTCCGCGTTCTCGAGCTGATTACCGAAGTGGGGCTGCCGGACCCGGAACTGATGCAGCATCAATATCCCTTCCGATTGTCCGGCGGTCAACGACAGCGCGTGATGATTGCCATGGCGTTGGCGCTTGAACCGAAAGTATTGATCGCTGATGAGCCGACCACCGCCCTCGACGTGACCACACAGGCGCAGATCCTTGAACTGATCGCGTCTATCCAACGCCGCAAGCAGATGAGTGTGATGTTCATCACCCATGATTTCGGGGTGGTGGCCGAGATTGCCGACCGTGTGATTGTCATGGAAAAGGGGCATGTCGTCGAACAAGGGCCGGCATCCGTGGTGCTGAAAAACCCTGATCATCCCTATACGCAAAGGCTGATAGCCGCCGTGCCACGGATGCGCGCCACCGACCGCGACAATGAGGGAGATACGCCTGTTGTTCTGGAGGCCCGCAATCTCTGCAAGACCTATGGCACAGGTTCAGGCTTCCTGTCGAAAGGACGCGTGATCAAGGCGGTCGATGATGTCTCGTTTACGATCGCCAAAGGCCGGACGCTGGGTATTGTCGGGGAATCCGGATCGGGGAAATCATCGCTTGGGCGTCTTCTCGTCAAGCTGATGAACAGCGATTCCGGCGAAATCCTCTTCGGTGGCAGCGATATTGCACCCCTGTCGGAAGAGGCCTTCCGCCCGATGCGGCCCTATATCCAGATGATTTTTCAGGACCCTTTCGCCTCCCTCAATCCGCGCCAGACCATCGGCCGCATCTTGACCGTCGGTCCGGTGGCGCAGGCGACGCCCATTCACGAGGCGCGAACACGGGCAATGCGGCTTCTGGAGCGGGTCGGCTTGGATGCAGGCGCCTATGACCGGTATCCGCATGAATTTTCAGGCGGCCAGCGGCAGCGTATCGGTATAGCCCGCGCATTGATGTTCAATCCCATGCTGATCGTTGCGGATGAAGCCGTTTCGGCGCTCGATGTTTCGATCCAGGCGCAGATCCTTCAACTGCTGACGGAAGTCCAGCAGGAAATGAAACTGGCCATGGCCTTTATCACTCATGATCTGCGCGTCGCCAGTCAGATCTGCGATGAAATCGCGGTGATGTATAAGGGCCGTATTGTCGAATATGGACCACCCTCGCAGATTTTCCGCAATCCTACCCATGACTATACCCGCCAACTCGTTTCGGCTATTCCCGGCAGCGAATGGGAGCCTGCCGTGATGGCATAATGCCCATATTGGCCTGGCCCAGCCTCAGCTCAAAATGACCTTGGGTCTTGTCTTCACTCGAGGTCCGCTTGCCTGCCAATCGTGCAGGAATAGGCATGTCTTCTTGCTGGTCGGCTATATTTTGGGCGGTATTGCGGGATGCGTAAATTTGCATCTTCAATCTCAAAAAAATAGTTGCAAATGTCCATTAATGGGCGTTCAATCCCGCCAAGAAAAGAGTAGGCGATAGAATGGTTCCACGTCCTTTCGTCAATATCAGGCGCTCAACAAACTGAAAAAATTGTGCTTTCGGGCGTAAACCGAAAATCGGTTAATTGTGTCTTTCGCTTGAGTAGTTCTGCGGCGGAGTGTTTTTTGTTGATGACGGTGGGGCAGGGGGTGGCCAGATGGCGGCGGTGGAACTGGATGTTCTGGAAAATGTCCTCAGCTATTACATCCGCACGATCAACATGGCGGTTTCCCGCGATCTCGATCAGAAACTTGGTAAGCTCGAAGTTGCCAAGGGGACCGGCAAGATCACCACGCTGTTGCTGGTCGATAGCCATCCAGGCATCCGGTCTTCTGTCATCGCGCAACTGATCCTCAAGGACCGGTCGGCCATGGTGCGGCTGGTCGACCAGATGGAAGAGCAGGAACTGCTGCGCCGTGAGGCGGATGATGATGATAACCGTGCTCAGGGGCTGTTCATTACGCCCAAGGGTGCTGCGCTGGCAAAACGTGTTCGTCCCCTCGTCGTGAAGCAATCGCGGGATTTCTTTCCCGATATTACCGACGAAGAACATCAGATGCTGATCTCGGTACTTGGGCGTACCTATCGGCGCATCGTGGGGCTTTAGGGCTTGCCCTAGAGTTTGTCAGGGAAAAGTGGAACCGGGTTTACCCGAAACAACAACTGCCAGCTTAAGGAGTTTTTCTGACATGCCAGGTCCCTATGTCGTTCCCGTCCATGGGGATGCGGAACTACCGAGCTACGTGGATGTCGTTGTTATCGGCGGCGGCATTATTGGTACATCCACGGCGCTCGAACTTGCCGATCAGGGATTGAGAGTGGCGCTCTGCGAAAAAGGCGGCATCGGCCACGAACAGTCCAGTCGTAACTGGGGTTGGGTGCGGATTTCCAGGCGCGATCCGCGCGAAGTGCCGCTGATGGCCGAGTCGCTGCGCATCTGGGCCGATCTTAACCGCCGCACGGGCCGGGAAACCGGCTTCAAGCGCTCGGGCATCGTGTTTACCTGCGCCACCGAGAAGGAATTTGCCGAACACGAGCGCTGGAACAGCAATCTGGACGGCTACCAGATCGAAAGTCGGATGCTGAGTGCCAAGGAATTCCGGGAGAAATATCCAGGCTCCGACATGAACATTGCCGGTGCGCTTTACACAGCGGGCGATTGCCGCGCCGAACCACAGAAGGCCGCACCCGCCATTGCTGAGGCGGCCCGCGACCGGGGCGCTTTCATCCTCACCGAATGCGCGGTGCGCGGTCTTCAGCTTTCCGGTGGCAAGGTGTCGGGTGTGGTGACGGAGCGCGGCGAGATCGCTTGTCACTCCGTCGTTCTGGCGGGCGGTGCATGGTCCAACCTGTTCTGCGGCAATAACGGCCTCGACCTTCCGCAGTTGAAGGTGATGAATTCCGTGCTGCGCACTAAACCGCTGGAGGGCGGACCGGAGGAGGCGATCTGGTCGAATGGATTTGCCATTCGCAAGCGGTCGGATGGTGGCTACACGATTGCCAACGGCTTTCAGAACATCGTTGATATCGTACCGGCTTCTTTCCGTTATGCGCGCAATTTCCTGCCCGCACTGCGCCACGAATGGCGCTCTCTCGACTTGCGGCTGACGGGGCGATTCTTTGATGAGTGGCGCATTCCGCGCCGTTGGTCGCTCGATGAGGCGTCTCCGTTCGAATACAATCGCGTACTGGACCCGGTGCCGTCTAAGGCGATGACCGACGGCGCGCTGGCCCAGCTCAAGAAGGCTTTCCCCATCTTCGAAAAGGCGGAGATTTCGCAGCGCTGGGCCGGCATGATCGATGTGACGCCCGATGCCATTCCGGTTATCGATGCCATCGATGCCATTCCCGGCTTTCACGTCGCCACCGGCTTTTCCGGCCATGGTTTCGGCATCGGACCGGCTGCCGGTCGGCTGATGGCCGATATCGTCACGGGACGCAACCCGATCGTCGATCGCAAGGACTTCCGGTTCAGCCGCTTCAGCGATGGCTCGAAAATCGAACTGATCAGCGGCTTTTGAATGCGACATGGCTTATGCGAAGGCTTCGAAGATGCTCACGCATCCTCGCCTTCATACTTCGAATATCTCAAATGCATCAGAGGCTTGAGATATTCGAAAATGCAATACGGCGCACCATTTTCAATGGTTTGCCATATTAAATCGCTCCGGCAGAGAGCGAGCAGGATGAAGGTCGATAACCACCAGAAAAAAGGGAACATGCAATGTCCGATAAGGAACGCAATTCGATACCGCATCCCACGCGTCGCCAGACGCTTGGCCTCATGGCGCTTGGAGCGTCCGGCGTGCTTCTCTCGGGGCTGCCAATCTCGGGGCTGCCCCTCTCGGAGTTGATAGGCATTCGCGCGGCCAGTGCCGCGACCAAATCGATCAAGGGACAGCTGACTGTCGGCTTTTCGCAGGAGCCGACGGTTTTCAATCCGCATATGCCTCATATCGAAGTGGATGAAGGCATTCATTTCAGCATATTCGATACGCTGTTCAGCGTTGATGCTGCTGGAAAATTCGTGCCGGGGCTGGCCGTGGAAGTGCCGAGCGTCGAAAACGGCGGCATCTCAGCCGATGGCCTGAAGTGGAAGGTCAAGCTGCGCGATGGCGTGACATGGCATGACGGCAAGCCGTTCACTGCTGAAGACGTCAAGGCAACGCTCGAACTGCTGGTCGATGCCAATTTCCGCAGTTGGCGTAAAACCGGCCATGAATTCGTCCGTGACCTGACTGTCGTATCGCCCACGGAAATCACCTGGCGGATGGACAAGCCCTTCGCGCCCTATCCATCCATTCTGGCCTCGACCTTCATCACGCCGAAACATCTTCTGTCGGCCAACGCCGATCCGAACAATGCGCCGTTCAACACCGCGCCGGTTGGCACCGGTCCGTTCAAATGGGCTGAGCGGGTCGCCGGAGATCATATCCTGCTGGCTGCCAACCCGGACTATTTTGGCGATGGCCCCTATGTCGAAAAGCTGATTTACAAATACGTTCCCGATCTGAATGTCATGTACACCCAGTTCAAGACGGGTGACATCGATGTGGTCGGCCTCCAATGGATCACGCCCGATCACTACGAGGAAGCCAAGGGACTTGATGGCAAGGTGGTCAATGTCGTGCCGGGTTCGACGGTTGAATCCTTCACCTTCAATATGGAGCGCCCGCAGTTCAAGGAAGCGGCGGTGCGCGAAGCGCTGTATGCCGCCATCGACAAGCAGTCGATTATCGAAGCGCTCTATTACGGCCTGCCGACCCCCACCGAAAGCTATGTGCCGCAACAGTCCTTCTACTTCAATCCGGACCTGCCGAAGCATGAATATGACATCGCCAAGGCCAAGAAGCTGCTGGATGATGCCGGCTGGGTGGCCGGTGGCGACGGCATTCGTGCCAAGGGCGGGGTTAAACTGTCCTTCACCTGTTCAACGACGGCGGGCAACCATATCCGCGAACAGGTCCAGCAATTCCTGCAACAGTCCTTTAAGGATATCGGCGTGGAAATGACCATTTCCAACCTGCCGCCAGCGGTGATGTGGGGCGATTACTGGACGCTGTCGAAGTTTGATGCCGTCATCGTTGGCCTGGATTTCCTGACGGGGTCCGATCCTGACACCTCCAATTTTTTCCGGTCTACGGCCATCCCGGCCAAGGGCGGTTCTGGCCAGAACACCTGGCAGTTTTCCAACCAGCAAGTAGACGACTTGCTCACCAAGGGCGGCGAATTGTTCGTTCCAGAAGAGCGCAAGGCCGTTTACCTGAAGATTCAGGAGATCATGCGCAAGGAACTGCCGCTTCTGCCAATGTTCCAGTATGCGACCGTGCGCGGCCACAAGCAGGGCGTCGAGAACGTGACGCCCAACGTGAATGTGCGTATCGACACCTGGAACGTCGCCACCTGGCGCTGGGCCTGACGACATGTTGCATAATTCTTTATCCGGAATCGGTTTAAAGAGAGAATTATGCAACGAATATAAGCAGCTACAGCGAACCTTTGTGCGCCATATAGGGCGCACGGCGCTGTAGTGCGCCGGACGCCTCGGCGTCCGGCATGCCTGAGCCCGTTCACCCATGAAGCGGAGCCTGCCTATGCTCTCCTATCTTTTTAACCGGCTGATGCAGAGCCTCGTTTTGCTGCTGTTGGTTTCGATCATCGGATTTGCCATTCTCAATCTCGCGCCCGGCGGCCCGCTGTCGCAATATGCGCTGACGCCGGGCATGACGCGTGAGGCGATGGACCGGATCGCCCATCAGATGGGTCTCGACCGGCCTCTGCCCATCCAGTATCTCGATTGGGTCTGGCGGTTGCTGCAAGGCGACTGGGGGAAATCCTACCGCGATCAGCAGCCGGTCCTATCGATCATATCAAGCCATTTCTTCGCCACCCTGCTTTTGATGGGAACATCGACAGTCATTGCCGTCATTCTCGGGGTGTGGATCGGCATCAAGGGCGCCACCCGCCGCTATTCCATGTTTGATTATGCGGCGACTGTCGGGGCAATGGTGGCACTCTCCATCCCGACGTTCTGGTTTGGCCTCGTAGCGATCTATGTGTTCGCCTTGAAGCTGAAATGGCTGCCCGCGGGCAACATGTATACGATCGGCAATGGCTCCCTGTCCGATTATGCAATCCATCTGGTCATGCCGAGCCTTGTTCTGGCGCTGGTCGATATCGCCGTGTGGAGCCGCTATATGCGGTCTGCCACGCTGGAGGTGATCAACCAGGATTTTGTGCGCACTGCCAAGGCCAAGGGCGTCTCCCCCCGCCGCGTGCTGATGAAACATGTCGTTGGCAATGCGTTGCTGCCGATGATCACGCTTGCCGGCATGCAGCTTCCCATCGTGCTGGGCGGGGCGCTCGTCACCGAGACGGTGTTTACCTGGCCGGGTATGGGGCGGCTGTTTCTCGACAGCCTCGGCTATCATGACTACCCGGTTGTGATGGGCCTGCTGATGTTTACAGCCGTCTTCGCACTGATCGGCAGCCTTGCCGCCGATCTTCTTGTCGCATTCGTCGATCCCCGCATTCGGCTCGGTTGACGAAACCCTATCGCGAACCGAAGGAGAAGCCCATGTCCATTGCTATTCCGTCTCCGGTCCCGCCCGCGCGGCCTTCGCGCTGGTGGCGGAGCCGCGTCGCGCGCCGGTTCTTTCGTCACAAACTCGCCCTTGTCGGCCTTGTGATGATCACGCTGTTGATCTTTGCCTGCGCAGTCGGTCCCTCTCTTTTGCCCTATGACGAGTTGTTTATCGATCTGCGCGCCCGCTTTGCGCCGCCCCTGACCGGCGCCCACATCTTCGGCACTGATCCGCTGGGGCGTGACATCGCCGCGCGACTGTTCAATGCCGGGCGTATTTCGCTGCTGATCGGCTTCTTCGCCATGCTGATGTCCACGGCGATCGGTGCCGTCGTCGGTGTTGTCGCGGGGTATCGCGGTGGATTGATTGGCACGGTGCTGATGCGCTTCGTCGATGCCTTCCTGTCCTTTCCGTCGATCTTTCTGCTGCTGGCACTTGCTGCCTTTATCAGGCCAAGCCCTTTGATGATCACTGTTATCATCGCGGTGACATGCTGGATGGAAGTTGCCCGGATCGTGGAAGCGGAGGTGCGTTCGCTGCGCGAGCGCGATTTCGTTATGGCCGCCCGAATGCTGGGGCTGCGCAACACCCATATCATGATCCACGAGCTTTTGCCCAATGCGGTCGGCCCAATCATCGTTGCCGCCACGCTGACGGTGGCCCGTGCCATCCTGCTCGAAGCCTATGTCAGCTTCCTCGGCTATGGCATCCAGCCGCCCTTGCCCAGCTGGGGCAATATGCTCAACAGCGCGCAGCAATATCTGGGAAGCGCGCCCTGGCTTGCCATCGTACCGGGTGTCGCCATCACGCTTGCGGTCACCAGCTTCAACTTCATTGGCGATGGCTTGCGCGATGCGCTCGACGCGCGCAGCGATAACCCATGAGCCAGCTTTCTCCTTTTGACGCTCCCGTAATAACTCACCTCTCACCCATCGAAATAGCGCAATTCTTTTTTGAAAACCATTTGACTAAATAAAAGACCGGTGTCACTCTTCTGTCATCCAGGGGGCTTTCGACATGGCTTTGCGTGGCACCAATCAAGAATCGGGAAGGCCGTTTAATCGGCGGATCGTTTTGGAATCGATCCGGCTGCACGGGCCGACAACACGCGGCGATGTTGCCGAACGGGTTGGCCTGACGGTCCAGACCGTGTCCACCATTGTGCGCGAACTTGAGGATCAGGGGCTTCTGCTTTCGGTACGGGAAAAACCGAAGGGGCGCGGCATTCCGCCTTCAGCACTGACCATCAACCCGGAAGGCGGGCATGCTGTCGGCATTCACCTCACACCGCTCGGCATTGAGGCGGCACTCGTCAATCTTCGTGGTGACGTGGTCGAAAGCCGGCAGCGCCCAGCGCCGAATGCCATGCCGGACGAGGCTTTTGCCCTGATCGGCGACATGGTCGCAGACCTGAAGACAAGCCCACGCCAAGGGCGGTTGCTCGGTGCCGGTTTGGCGCTGCCTGGACCGTTCGATGTGGACTCCATGAGCTTCGTTGGGCCGACCACCATGGCGGGCTGGAAGAATGTCGATATCCGTCAGCGGCTTGCCGATGCGACGGGTCTGCCAGCCTTCATGGAGAACGACATGGCAGCGGCTGCTTTGGGCGAGCAGCTTTATGGTCTTGGACAACAGTTCTCGGATTATTTCTATCTGTTCTTCAGCGTCGGTCTGGGTGGCGCCATGATGCATGACGGCGTCGTCATGCGGGGAGCCTGGGGCAATGCCGGTGAAATCGGCCATATCGCCGCCATTCCCGATGGTGAACTGTGTCATTGCGGCAATCGCGGCTGCCTAGAGCGCTATCTGTCGCTCGATGCATTCAAAAGAAGTGGTTTGTCTGAGGACGATTGGGTCGATGCGATTGCGCCGATTTTCCGCAGCGCTGTCCGCACGATCGAGAACCTGTTCGACCCGGAAACCATCGTGCTGGGCGGACTTGCGCCGCAGTCCCTGATTGAACGGCTGGCAACGCTGAGCGACGGTCTCACCAACTCGATTTCCGCCCGCACCAATCGCACCGTTCCACGGGTTGTTGTCGCCAGCGACTGTCAGCGCTCGGCGCTGCGAGGGGCTGCGGCCCTCGCGGTCTTCGGTGTTCTGTCGCCGCGCTTCGGTCAGATGTTTGAAACCTCAGAGAAAGGGATTGCCGTATGACCGAAAAACTCCTCGTCCTCGACGATATCCGCATGAATTTCGGCGCAATCGAAGCCTTGAAGGGCATCAGTTTCTCCATCGGCAAGGGCGAAGTCGTGGCCCTGCTCGGGGATAATGGTGCGGGAAAATCGACACTGGTGAAAATCATTTCGGGCGGCTTGCAGCCGACCTCGGGACGCATGCTGTTTGAAGGCGAGCCTTTTCAGGCAAAGACGCCCGCCGAGGCCAAGGGTGCCGGTATCGAAACCGTCTACCAGGATCTGTCGCTCTGCACCAATGTCGATGTGGTCGGCAATTTCTTCATGGGCCGCGAGCTGACCCGCAAGGTGGCGGGCATTCCCTTTCTGGATGAACGCGCCATGGAAGACATTACCGCCAAGGCGCTGGCCAGCGCCGGCACCCGTATTCCCTCCATGCGCACCAAGGTCGAACATCTGTCCGGCGGCCAACGCCAGGCCATCGAGCTCAACCGCTTCGTGCATTGGGGTGGCAAGCTGGTCTTGCTCGACGAACCCTTTGCAGCACTTGGTGTCGAACAGACCCGGCGTGGGCTGGACATGATCCGTCATGTCGCCAGCCAGGGCATCGGTGTCGTCATCATCACCCATATCATGCAGCAGGCCTTTCAGGTCGCAGATCGCATTGTCGTTATCCGCCACGGCGTTGTTGCCGGAGATGTGGAGCGAAGCCAGACAAGCCCGGATGCAGTGATCGAAATGATCACAGGGCAAACCCTCGCCGGAGCCGGACCGGTGAGCCAATAAAAATGAAAAGGGGTCCGGTGAACTGGAGAGAAACCAATGAAACGACTATTAACAGTCTTGCTGGGCATTCTGATGCTCAACCTTGCGGCGTGGACATCGGCTGCCGCCCAAACGAAAGGGATGGTTTATTACCTCGTTCCGACCTTGCTGGATGAATTTCAGACCGGCTCGGTGAACGCGCTGAGCATGTTCCTGGGGCAGGTCGGCTATGAGATGAAAACACTCAACGCTGACAACAAGACAGATGCCCAGCAATCGCAGATGAATGACGTGATTGCACTGAAACCTGCGGCCATCATCCTTGCCGCAGTAGATTTCAACGCGCTCAAGCCGTCGATTGAGGCTGCGCGCGCAGCAGGCATTCCCGTCGTTGAATTCGACCGGCAGATCACATCGACACCCTCGGATTTCACCTCGGTTGCGGGGACAGTCGAGATTGGCCATATCGCCGGTGACCACGCGATCAGCTTGCTCAAGGGCAAATATGGCGATGTGAAGGGTAAGATCCTTCAGGTTCTCGGCGATCCCGGCGATCCCTACACACTCGATATCCAGAAGGGTTTCGAGGAGAAATTGAAGGCCTTCCCCGGCGTCAAAATCATATCGGTACCCGCCTTGCAGTGGGAAGCCAGTGCCGCCGGAACAATCGTTTCCGACCAAATGCTCGCCAATCCTGACATCGATCTGATCTTCCTGCATGCCGCCCATCTCTCGGTCGCTGCCGTTGCCTCGCTTGAGGCTGCCGGCAAGAAGCCGGGCGACGTGATGTTGATGAGTTCCAACGGTGCGCCCGTTGGCCTCGACCTGATCCGTAAGGGCTGGCTGAATGTCGAAGTCGAGCAACCGCTTTATGCACAGGCCGCGGCCATTGCGATGTTCATGGACAATGTCGTCGGCAAAAAGCCGATCAAGGCCGGAGACTATGACGTGCTTGGGCTGAAGAGCGTCGTGACCATGGAAACCTGGGGACCGAACATCAAGATCCCTGGCTCGGCCATCACCAAGGAGAATGTCGATAACCCATCCTTCTGGGGCAATCTGAAGCCGCCGACAGCTGCGATCAAATCCGTCGAGTGAACGGCCTTCATTCCGGGGCCTGATGGCCCCGGATTCCCCTTCTCCAATCCGGATTTGCCGCATGATGCCTCATACACGAAAAACTCTTGAATTCGTCCTCGACAATCTCGTCTGGTTCATGCTCATCCTCGTGCTGGCGATGTTCTCGGCGCTGATCCCGAACTATTTCCAGATCGGTATCTTCACCAATATCATCGAAGCTTCGAGCGTATTGGGGGTGATGTCGATTGGTCTCGCCCTGGTGATCATCACCGGCCATATGGATCTGTCCGTCGAGTCGGTCGCAGCACTGTCGGCCATGGCGGTCGGCATTCTGTTCTGCTCGGCAGGCATCGGCCTTGGCATCAAGCTTTCGCCCGAGTGGTTGATGGTGCCTGTCTCGCTGCTGGTGGCCTGCGCCATCGGCGGATTGATCGGCCTTATTAACGGCGTTCTCGTCGTCAAACTGAAGATGAGCGCTTTCATCATCACACTCGCCTCCTTCATCTGGGTGCGCGGCATCGTGCTGGCCGTTTCCGGCGGACGTTCGGCCCAGGATCTCGCCCCAGCCATCCGCTGGTTCGCCATCGAGCGCTTTCTCGGCATCCCCATGACAGCCTGGATCGCTATCGCCTGCTTTCTGATCTTTTCGGTGATGATGGCAAGGACGCCGTTTGGCCGTCATCTGGTGATGATCGGCGGCAATGAGACGGCAACCTTTCGGGCTGGCATTCGCGTCACCCGCAATCTGATCATCGCCTTCGTCATGGCAGGTGCTATTGCCGGTCTTGCCGGCTGGCTGCTGGCCGTTCGCACATCGGGTGCGACGGCCAATCTCGGTGTCGGTCTGCTGTTCAATGCTTTTGCAGCGGTGGTGATTGGCGGTGTCAGCCTCAAGGGCGGCGTCGGCGCTCTGCCGGGCGTCTATGCCGGGGTGTTGCTGCTCTCTTCCATCAATACAGCCATCAACCTGATGGGGCTGCCGGCGAATTACACCCAGGTCATTCATGGTTTCCTGGTGCTCGCAGCCGTTCTTCTCGATACGTTCAAACAAAGGCTCCGCCAGAGGCTCGCATGACAGACAGATTGAAAGACAAGGTCGCACTGGTGATTGGTGCATCGCGTGGTATCGGCAAGGCGATTGCCGTGCGCTTCAAAGAGGAGGGCGCGAAACTCGTGCTGGCCGATTTCAATGCGGAGGAAGGCAAGGCCGCAGCCGACGAACTCGGCATCGATTTTATCCGCACCGATATCGCCAGGATGGAAGACGCGGTTGCCGCCGTGGAGTTCACCGTTGAACGCCATGGGCGGATCGATATCATCGTCCAGAATGCCGGCATCTATCCCTGGCAATTGATCGAACATACCAGTCCGGATGATTGGGATCAGGTGATGGCCGTCAATCTGCGTGGCTGTTTCAATGCCGCGCGCGCAGCGCTTACGCCGATGAAGACGCAAGGGGCAGGGCGCATCCTCTTTACATCGTCGATCACCGGCCCGCATGTTACCAGTCCGGGCCATGGCCATTATGCGGCAAGCAAGGCTGGTATCAACGGGTTCATTCGCTCGGCGGCGCTGGAGTTCTCGTCCTATGGCATCAATGTCAACGGCGTCGAACCGGGCAACATCATGACAGAGGCTATTCAACTGCATCGAAGCGCCGCCTTCATCAAGAATATGGAGGATGCAATCCCGCTCGCGCGTCTTGGGTCCCCTCGGGATGTTGCCAATGCCTTCCTGTTCCTCGCCTCTGATGACGCGAGCTACGTGACCGGCACGACCATCGTTGTCGATGGGGGGCAACTTTTGCCGGAAGGAGCCGACTTCAGGATCCTGCCGTCCTGATCGGATTTCCGTCTGCGCTGATGTCCATTGTTACAGGATGGGCGTCACAGAACCTGGATCAATTTGGCAAGAAGCCGGTCCAAGCGGGCGCGTTCAGGCACGGAAAGGCTGCGAATGCCGTCCAGAAAATGCGAGGACCTGGCCACCTGAACCCGGGTCTCTCGCAACAGTTTTTCACCGCTTTCGGTCATTTGCACATAGACCGTCCGTTTATCTGACAGAGACGGGACGCGCTCGACGAACCCTTTGTCTTCCAATCTGGTGATGCGGCCTGTTATCGCCCCGGTCGTGACCATGCAAAGCTCGGCAAGATCGCTTGGCCGCAAACGGTAGGGTGGGGACTGATGCCGAAGATGGGTGAGAACATCGACTTCCCCAATGCCGATATCGAATGCCACCAGCACCTCTTCCAGGGAGGCCTGGTCCAGGAGGTAGAGATGCCGAAGCCTCATGGCAATCGCGATGGGACTGCTGTCTTCTCCCGGGAAGTCCTTTTCCCATTGGCTGATGAGGTCCGAAAACAATCCTTCGGCTTGTGGCATTGCGCTTCACTTTTATCTCATGACGAACACACGTCATTTTCTGACGTCCTAAACTTCTTAATGTTTTCGGGCGCTTCACGCAATGCGCCATAAGAACGCGACCCCTCCAAACATTTTCAATTGACGAAAGTTATCTTAGTGCTAAGATACTTCTAAGGAATATGGAGGAGATATTCGATGGTTTCGAGTTCGGCGAAGCTGCATGATCCGGAGGAGGGATCAGCAGCAAATTTTCCTGATATTGATAATCTGAAGATCGCGTTTGGCCAACTTCCATCTGGTGTTGTCATTGTGACGAGCCAGGGTTGTGGCGGTGAAATGGTCGGTGCAACTGTGAGCAGTTTCACCTCTTTGTCATTCGCGCCCCCTCTCGTCATGCTTGGTTTGGCGCAAAGTTCCACAACGCTGTCCGCCATCCTGGACCATGGGCATTTCGCGGTCCATGTCGTTGCTGAGCCGCAGCAGGATATTGCTATGCGCTTTGCGTCCAGCCGTGCAGACAAGTTCAGCGATATCGATTTTAAATTATCACCCTCCGGCGTGCCGATTCTGAGTGAATTCGACACGTGTTTTCACTGTGCCCTTGAGCGGGCCCAGTCGGAAGGCGATCATCAATTGCTGATCGGTCGAATTGTCGATGTATCGACAGTCGAGCGGGACACAACGCCCGTCGCATGGTTTAATCGGCGTTTTCACATCTGCGAGCCGCGCGCTCTCATCTAGTTTTGGCGCCTAATTTTGGCGTCTAGATTTTCTTCAGGAAAAGTGCAGCCAAATTTTCCTGAAAAGACAAACGAAAACAACAGACTTTAGTGTATCGATCCGAACCCGGCTGTCGCCGCGCTTGGAGACATTCGCTCAAAAACATCCGGTACACGATGGTATGGATGGCGTGCTTGCGCCAGCGCCATGGTCGTGCGCACTCGAAAATTCCTGTTTTAAAGTGAGGAAATCCCATGGAAATGAACGCAAAGCAGTTTGACTATGTACTGCCCAATCCCCCCATCTCTCCTTATAGCACCGAGGTTGGCCGTGAGATCCGTGCCAAGGCTGCGGCATTGGTGCCACTCTTGCGCAAACACGCCCAGGAAGGCGAGGAATTGGGTGCTCTGGCGCCTGAAAGCTTGAAAGCCCTCAGCGATATTGGTGCGTTCAAGCTTACATTGCCAACGGATTTTGGCGGACATGCTCTCGGAGCGCGCGACGTCGTTGAAATCGTCACGGAATTTGGCAGAGGCGATGGTGCGGCGGGCTGGATGGCATTTGTCGCCGGCGGCCTTCGCAATATCCTGGCGTTTCCTGATCAGGCTGTGAATGAAATCTTTGCGGATGGGCGTGACTGGGTTGGCCCACTGGCCGCCGGCGCATCGATCTTTGCCACCAAGGTTGGTTCGGCGCGCCGGGTCGAGGGCGGCTGGATGGTCAGCGGTTCCTGGCATTTCGGCAGCGGCTGCAAACATGCCAAATGGATTGCCGTTGGTGTCGATTATGAGGTTGCGCCGGGCCATATGGGCCGCGCTATGGCGGTTTTGAAGGCCGAGCAGGTCAAAATCATCGACAACTGGCATGTTATGGGCATGAAGGCCACGTCCTCCAACAGCCTGACAGTGACCGAAGAGCAGTTCGTTCCCGATCACCGTTTTATGGACATGGCCGATTTCCCCGTTCGCATGGATGGGACACGCAAGCGGTTCCAGGGCTTTGCCAGCAAATTCGATGGCCGTGGTCTGATGATCATGACCAATCTCACCCATATGGCGATTGTGCTGGGGATGGCTCGTGGTGCGCTGGAATCCTACATCGATATGGCGAGAAAGCAGCAACCCTTCAATCTGCCTTATCCCCGGGTGGCCGAAATGGCATCGACGCAGGTCTGTGCTGCAAAGGCCTATGCGATGATCAAGATGGCGGAAACCACCGCTCTTTGCGCTGCTGATCTTCTGGATCGCCACGCAACGGAAGGGCGCGAGGTCTCAGAGGAGCTGGAACAGGCGACGATGATGGAAAACGTCTACGCCGCGCACACCTTGGACAATGCCGTCAGCATCCTGCAGCTCAATATCGGCTCGGCAACCGCCCATGAGAGCAATCCATTCCAACGGTTCGTGCGCGATATCCGGGTGGCAATGCTGCATGGGGCGGTCAGGCTGGAGCCAACGGCCGAGATTTTCGGTCGGCGGATGATGGGCCTTGCTCCATTCTCGATGTTTGCAGGTGGATTGCCTGATCGCGCTGCTTAGCCCGCGACGGATTTGAGCTGTAGGCGGGCTGTGGAGGCGGCCCGTCGACGGTCAACAAGAGGAGGATTTTTTATGCAGTCGAATAAGACGCATGCCCCTGCCAATTTTCGGGCAAATAAAGGTTTCGAATACAGTTTTCAGGCTGCCAAGGTGTTGGGCGCGCTATGGGCAATCGTGCTGCTGGTCGTGGCGGTGCCAAGTATCGGTACCGCGGTCGTCAACGCCCGAATGATCACCGATCTCAATATGGATCGAGCGGTTTTCGGTATGGGCTTTGGCCTTTTCGTGATGATGATGGGTTTTCAGGCCCCTGTCGTTGCAGTGCTGATCCGCAAATTCGGTTATCGGTCAACAGTTGCATTCGGATGCCTTGTGCTGTTCCTGGGGTCGGCTGCCATGGCGACTGTCGTGCATAATGGCTGGCAATATGCCGTGGCTTTTGGTCTATTGGCGGGTTCCGGCGTCTGCATTGCCGGCATGCTGCCAGCCCAGACCATCGTGACGAGATGGTTTCATGCACGCCGGGCCTTGGCTGTCTCCATCGTATTTTCAGCAGTCGAAATTGGCGGTTTCTTTTCTCCACCGGCGCTTGAAAGACTGATGGCGATATCAGGCGATTGGCGTACAGCCTGGTGGCTTATTGCCGGATCGGCGCTCATTGCGATGATAACCGCCTATGTAGCGCTCGATGAGCGGCGGGTCGAAAATTACATTTCCCGAAATCCTGCTCCTTCCTTCGCACGCGAAAACAGCAAGGTGTTCAAGAGTTCGGTTCATTGGACGCTGCGCGAAGCACTGGGAACGAAGGCTTACTGGCTTATTCTGACCTATATGAGCATCGCAGGGGTCGCCTGGATCTTCCTGATGGCTCATGGCGTGGTGCATCTGCGTGATGTCGGCTACTCGCCTGCTGAAGCCGCTAACGCCGTCGCGGTCATTATCGTCGCCTCCTTCATTGGCAATATGACCGCCGGTTTCCTGGGGGATCGCATTTCACCATCACTGATCTCGGCCGCAAGCATGGTGTTGATTATTTTCGGCTTTTGCATGGTCATCAAGCCCGTAGGCTTTACCGGTATCCTGCTCTATGCGCTTCCTGCCGGCATTGGCTATGGTGCCTCGCAGGTCTGCCTGATGGCTCTTCTGGGCAATTATTTTGGCAAGGCATCGTTTTCCGCCATTCTGGGTTCGATGATGCCGGTATCGACGCTCTGTGCGGCGATTGGCGCGGGGTCGGCAGGGGCCGTTTTCGATCAAACCGGTACATATGAATGGGTGTTTATCACGATCATCACCCTGTGCGTGGTCGCGTTCTTTGCCATTCTTGCAGCATCACCACCGCAAAACCGGGGCAACAAAGAGGAGGTCTCCGGCAGTCCAATCGCAGCGGAATAACAAATGATAAAAATGGGAGGGTGACAATGCGAACTTTAAATCTGCTGGCAGTGCCTTTGCTGCTTGCATCCTTGATGCCTGCCGCAGCAGCCGATACGGCACTGCCGTCGAGCGACACACCACCTGGCGAGGGTGCCATGCCCGGTCCGGTCTATTCCGGCCCCTTGGCCAGCGTGGGGAGAACTCTTCATGACAATGGTATCGATCTTCAACTCGATTTTGTCGATTTCTATCAGAATGCCCCCTCTTTTGGGGCAGCAGGTGGCTCCTCGGCCAATTACGGGATGTTCATTTTAGGCGTTACCGGCAATCTGACACCTGATCTTCGGGTCAATCTGATCGAGACCATCAACGCCCCGACTCACAATGTTGACAATTACCTGTTTGATCTTTCGAATGCCTTTTTCCCCGTCCCTATCGTCAATTCGGATACGGATCTGACCCGTTTAACCATTGAGGGCGACCTTTTTAATGACCGGTTGACCGTTGAAGCAGGACGGATGGGTCTCAATCGCGATTTTATGAAAAAGGGGTTTTGTGGTGGCATTGGCTGCGTCCCCTCAACGCCGGCAATCACCCTCAACATGCCAGGCGAAGCACTGTCTGTCTGGGGTGGGAGACTGGCCTATCGACTCGATCAAACAACCACGCTGGGATTTGGAGCCATCGAGGACAATTCGGACAATTGGCAGAATGGCGATGGATGGGATTGGGGAACCGGTGATTCAAAAGGTTATATAGCCATTGCCAATATCAGTCATGATGAAAGCTTCTTTCAAAATGACAATCCTCTGAAATACGAGGTCGGTGCCTATCACCGTTCCACGTCTTACGAGGATGCGCTTTACAATAGCGGTTGGGGTAATCCGACATATGGAGCTAATACCAGGATTGTTAATCATGACGGCGGAACGAGCGGCGTCTACGGGCAGGTTCGCAAGGTCGTGTGGAGTGCGCCATCCGCTGGCCCGATTCCTGAAAACCTGGCTGTCTATGGTGGTCTTTTCCATACGTTCGGCGATGGACAAGCCTATCCATGGGAGGCCTATGCCGGTGTCGAATATTCCGGGTTCTGGAAGCAAAATCCGCTCGCGACAGTTGGGGCCTCCGTTCACTATATCCGCTTGAGTGAAGAGCGCGCGCAGTATGAACAGAATGCCCGGCGGTTCTTCTCGGGCGTCAATCAGAAACAGCCGCAGGACACGTTCATGGTCGACGTGCATGCGAGTACAGGATTCTTCGGCAACGGGATTCTCGATTTCGGTGCCGCCTATATTATCAATCCCAACAATTCCATTCTGGCTGATTACTCAACCGGAAGAGAAAAGAACGGTGTCGTCATTTACGCGGCATTGGCTTTCGACCTGGGCGGCAGCCTCGGTCTTTCCCCCCGCAAGGGGCCCTGAGCCTGGTTCGATCTGAACCGGCGACACTTTCACAATCACTTTATCAAGAGGAGATCGACGTCATGCACGACACGAAGAGCCATGACCATGCGAAACTTGAACGCCACAAGCATCTGGTCCGGGAGTTTTACCGCCGGGTGTTCGATGGCCAGAACCCGGCAGCCGTCAAGGATTTCGTCACTGAGGATTATAAGCAGCACAGCCGCCATATTCCGACCGGTCGCGAAGGCTTGGAACGGTTTGTGCAATCGGTATTTCCAAACGGACCAGTCCCGGAGCCGGCGGAGATGCGCATCCCTCCCGCTTTCATGGTGGCGGAAGGCGATATGGTCGTGGTTGCCGCCTATCTGCCGCAGCCAGACCCCGACAAGCCGGGCGAAACCTACGACTACTTCGTTTTCGATGCCTATCGGCTTCGAGACGAGCGTCTGGCGGAGCATTGGAGCGGCGTGAACAAGATCGCGCCCCCAAAACAGCCCTGACGGCACAGCGGTATGCTGTCACCGCAGGCAGCATACCGGCAACCATCGATCACCATTCATCAGGATTACAGCATGCAACTCTACCATACGCCCGGCACCTGCTCCACCGCATCTCGCATCGTTCTGCAAGAGGCCGGTATCGCCGCCTCGTCCATTCCGGTCAATCTCAGGGAGAAAACGCTTCCGGATGGAACGAGCTATCTTCAGGTGAACCCGAAGGGCCAGGTTCCGGCCCTTGTGCTTGATGATGGCGAAGTGATGACGGAAGGTGCGGTCATCCTGCAATATCTCGCTGACCAGGCGCCGGAAACCGGCCTTTTGCCACCGCCCGGCGATCTTGCCCGCTACCGCGTGCTGGAATGGACCAATTACGTGGCAACCGAATTGCACAAGACCTTCACCCCGCTGATGCGGCCGAATACGCCAGCGGATTTTGCCGAAATCACCAAAACGGCTTTGTTGCCGCGGGTTTTCGGCGTGCTTGATCGCCGTCTGGGGCTAAGCGATTATCTCGCCGGTACGACGTTTTCGATCGCGGACGCTTACGCATTCGTCATTCTCGGATGGGCGAAACTGCGCGACATCGATCTTTCCGCCTGGCCGAATATCCAGACCTATCTCACGCGGATTGAGAGCCGTCCTGCGGTCCAATCCGTGCTGTAAGGAGAAATGCAATGACCTATCTTATCAGACAAATGGGCCACGTGGTGATCTCTTCGCCTGATCCTCTGGGTGCCGCACAGGATCTGTGCGATGTCGTGGGCTTGAGGATCACTGAAGTCGATGGAGAAACAGTCTATCTCTCCAGCAATGACCGTCACCACGAAGTTACCTATATCAAGGGTGACGGAAAGGCGGTTGCCTGTGGGCTGGAGGCTGTGAATGCGCAAGCGGTAGACGAGATCTATCAGCGTGCAAAATCCGATGGGCTGGAGATATTGTCGGACCGGCCCCTGGGCAAACATTATGACCGCGCCGTTCGCCTGGTTGCGCCTGGTGGGACGATTTTCGAAGTTCATACGCCAATCGCCCGCAGCCAGCCCCGTCAATACAGTTATTCCACACCGGGTGCCCGCCCGCGCCGGATTGAGCACATCAATTCTTTCGCACCTGATACCGCTGCCTATGGTGATTTCTGCGTCAAAGTGCTCGGGCTGAAGCTTTCGGACATGACGGAAGACGGTGCCTTGCGCTGGTATCGCGCCGAAGACGGCTACCATCACACGATTGCCATGGGGCCGGGCGAAAGCGGATTGCATCACTATGCCTTCGACTTGCATTCGCTTCAGGATCTTCAGACGATTGCCGACAATCTTGCCGGAAAAGAGCGCGCTTTGGTCTGGGGTCCGGGCCGTCACGGTGCGGGTGGCAATGTCTTCACCTATTATGCCGATCCGCACGGATGCCTGGTCGAGAACTCCATCGAACTCGATCGGATCGACAATGATGCAACCTATGAACCGCGCAGCTGGGACATTTCGGAGGGGCTGGCGGGACGCTGGCTCAATCTGTGGGGCACGCCACCCACGCCTTCGTTTCTGCGCCCGGGCATTGCTTTCGATCCGACCATCTAGATTTTTTCAGAGAAGGCCGTTTCGGCGCTTTCTGGCTGAGATTTATGCGAAGTATCACTGAAAATGGTAGTTCGTATTCCACTCTTGAATATCTCAAGGCTTTGATAGATTTGAGATATTCGAAGTTTTCTCAGGTTTTAGATGTGGTCAACATCGTCGAGACTTGGTATTTAACGGTCGTGCCGGCGTCCTGGCTGGCTGGGAGAGGTTAGAAAATGAGTTTTACATTAAATCCTGCGTTCCGGTATCGAATGCCACTGTCCTTCGGACCAGCCCCTGGACCCCGCCAAAAGCCCGGCGGTGGCATGTGGGCGGCAGAGGAGACAGGCCGGATGAACGCCGAGTGGATGGCCGTTACCTACAGAACATTGCCCGAAAAGCTCGAGGCACTGCTTCCGCCGGGCATGGAACTGCGCGGCGAGCCTCTGGTGACGGTGTCCTGCGCCTGGTTCAAGAATCTCTATTGGCTTGCGGGTCGTGGTTACGGGATTGTTGTTGTGGATTTTCCAGTCACCTACCGTGGCAAGACCGAGACGCTTGAAGGCACCTTTTGTCCCGTCCTCTGGGAAGGCGCGCCCGATGCCATCATGACCGGGCGCGATGAGCTTGGCTTTCCCAAGATGTTTGCCGATATTCCGGAAATCGAGCACGACAAGGCAGAAGGCACCGCCGTTTGTTCTGCCTCCTGGATGGGCTTTAAATTCTTCGATATCTCGCTGACCGACCTGGTCGAGGCTGGCAATGAACCAGCACTTCCCGGAGCGGATAATGGTCCGTCGATGTATTATAAATATGTACCACGCACCAGTCCCGGCGGACGTGAGGGGGCTGATATTGCTTATGTGACCACCGCAGCAGCACCGCCCGAGACTGGCGGCAGGGTCAGCAATATCAATTTCGATGGCTTTGATTTCAAACGCTGGACGGCAAAAGGCAGCGTGGCTTGGCACCGGGCGACATTTGAACAATTGCCGCTCAGCGCTCATGTCGTCAACGGAATGGCCGATCTCGACATTCTTGAAGTCACGAAGGTGCAGATGGTTGCCTTTTCCGGCCCCGGCATTGCGATTTCAGTCAATTCAATGCGCGCCGTCGAGCCGTCTTAGACAGGGAATATTTTTATGAAATTGGCAAGATTCACAATCGACGGTGTCACCCGTCTGGGCAAGGTCGACAATCAGCGGATCGTCGATCTGACTGCTGTTGTTCCAGAGTATGGCCATTCGATGCGCCTGCTGTTGGAGGCCTATCCTACACTGCGGCCAGCGCTGGAAGCGGTCACAGAGCCGTCTTATCTGCTTGCGGATGTGCGGCTGGAAGCGCCGATCGCCGATCCACAAAAATTCCTGGCCATCGGCATGAATTATCAGGCCCATGCCGAAGAAGCGGCGGCTGCGGGTATCAAGACCCCTGAAAGCCAATTGTGGTTCAACAAACAGGTCAGTTGCATAAACGGACCTTACGGTGATGTCGTCGTGCCTGCCGTTTCAAAGATGGTGGATTACGAGGCCGAACTTGGTTTCGTGATCGGTAAACGTTGCCGCCATGTGAGCCGTGAAGATGCCCGGAGCGTGATCGCTGGCTATCTTGTCGCAAACGATGTGACCGCCCGCGACTGGCAATTCCGTTCGCCTACCTACACATTGGGCAAATCATTCGATACCCATGGCCCGATCGGCCCCTGGATCACCACGGATGACGAAATAGCCGATCCGCATGACCTCACATTGACCTTGTCGTTGAATGGAGAGGAGCGCCAGCGCTCATCGACAGGCGACATGATTTACGACATCTATGACCAGATCGCCTATTTATCGACGGTCATGACTTTGGAGCCTGGCGACGTGATTATTACAGGCACACCATCAAATGTCGGAATTGCGACCCAGACATTTCTGAAGCCCGGTGACGTCGTCCGCGTTGAAGTACAGGGCTTAGGGGGCATTGAAAACCGCTGCGTTGCGGAAAACTAGGATCCGTCTGGTTTAATCTCAACCACAACCTCCTACATTATACAAGGCGTCGTTAAAGACGGCCTTTCGTATTCCTTTTGCAAATATCTCAAGCCTCTGATGCAATTGAGATATTTGCAATGCCTTCAAGGCGAGGATGCGTTGGCGCCTGCACCTTGGTACTTGGGAGGAGACATGAAGTTTCTATCTGTGATGGTCGTCTGGGCTGTATGGATCGCCTCGGCTCACGCACAAAGCATCAATGCTGGTAATCATCCTGTCTCCTCGGCCAAGCCCTTCACTGCTAAAGAAGTCGCACGCTTCGACACCCCATGGGCGATTGCCTTTCTGCCGGATGGTCGAATGCTGGTGACGGAAAAGCCGGGCCCGATCTTTCTCGTCCTCCAAAACGGACGGAAAACGCCGGTTGCCAATGTCCCTGCCGTGGCCGCCGAAGGTCAGAACGGTCTTCTCGACATCGCCGTTTCACCGAGCTTTGAAAAGAATCGTGAGGTCTATTTTACCTATTCGGAACCAGGATCGTCCGGCAGCAGGCTTGTTCTGTCGCGCGCGCAATTGGCCGCATCCGCTACAAGCGCATCGCTGGAAGACATGAAGGTGATCTGGCGCCAGACGCCAGCTGGCGGTGGCGGGCAATCCGGCGGCATTATTGCTTTCGATCCAGACGGCACGCATCTTTACCTGACGGTCGGTGACCGTATGCGCCCGGATACGGCGCAGGACCCCGACCAGGCGCGGGGCAAACTTCTGCGGCTCAATCTGGATGGCTCGACGCCTGCGGATAATCCCTATGCGGATCAAGGCGGCGTGAAAGCCCAAACCTTCACGACCGGTCATCGCAATCCCTATGGCCTTGCCTTCGGGCTTGATGGAAAACTGTGGCTGCATGAAATGGGGCCGCGGGGTGGCGACGAGCTCAATCTGATAAAAGCCAATGGCAATTATGGCTGGCCGCTGGTGTCAAATGGCGACAATTACAGCGGCACACGGATACCGCGCCACTCGACCAGGCCGGAATTTATTGCCCCGGCTGTTTATTGGAACCCGGTGATCGCTCCGGCTGGCCTTGCGATCTATGACGGCCAGATGTTTCCGCAATGGAGCGGCTCGGCGCTGATTGGTGGCCTTGCATCCATGGCTTTGGTCAGGGTGACATTCGACGGTCAAGGTGGAGCGGAAGAGGCGGATCGTTGGGATATGGAAGCGCGCATCCGCGATGTCGCGGTTGCCCCTGATGGGGCGGTTTGGGTTATAGAAGACGATAGTGAGGGGCGTCTGTTGCGTCTGACGCCCGTCAAGGGGTGAGGCTTGTTGTTGATCGTCACCCCGTCTGCCCGGCGGGGTGCATTGAGCTCAACAGTGCGCTGATCTGCACGGTGCTGAAATTTGAATAGGTGTCCGACACGGCATAGGGCAGGGCGATGAGGTCACCGTGGCGCATGGCGCCGCAGGAATAGACGACATTGGGTACATAGCCTTCACGCTCGGTTGGCTCCGGTTGTAACAAAGGCTCGACCGTGCGCGCCAGGATGATGCTGGGGTCCTGCTTGTGGAGAAGGGTGACGCCAATCGAATAACGGCGCATCGGGCCAACCCCATGGGTAAAGAGCAACCATCCCTCATCAATCTCAACAGGCGAGCCGCAATTGCCGATCTGAACAAACTGCCAGGCAAATTCCGGCTTCATTAAAACCTGTCCCTCGTCCCAGTGATGCAAGTCGTCTGAATACAGCAGGAAGAGGTTTTCGCTGTCCTGACGGGCGATCATCGCAAAGCGCCCGTTGATGCGTCGAGGAAAAAGCGCCATGCCCTTGTTGCGGGCTGCCGGACCGCGCAGCGGCGTCAGCGTGAAACTCAGGAAATCCTGAGTTTCCAGAAGCTCAGAGCGGATCGACGAGCCACTATAGGCCGTGTAGGTGGCGAAATAGACGGTCTTGCCATCGTCATCGAAAGCCACGAACCGGGCATCCTCTATCCCGTTCGATTGGGCTTCCGTGACCGGAAAGATCACGCGCTCGCTGAGATCGCTTTCACTGTCGAAGCTTATGCCGATGCAGCCTGCCGGTGACAGGCCATCACTGGCATGGATGTGCGGCAGGCCCGCGAGGCGAACTGGCGGATCGATGGTGACAGCTCCCTCGGCATCAATCATGCCGGTTCGGAAGGTCAGTGAGGAAATATGTCCTTCGCCAACCGCCCGCAGGCTGATGATCACCCGGCAGCACCCTTGCGCCATACCGGTCTGGTCGGGATGCGCAACGATGCTCGGATTGAAGAGGGCTGCGGATTCAAACGAATATTCGTTCATGAAATACGCGCCGACCAATTGTCTTTGCTGCTGACTGAAGCTTTGATGCTGGGAGAAAGCATCCTCCATCGCATCGGCCCGCAATTCGAACTGGCGCAGCAGGTTGCGATGCCGGCCTTCGAAATTGTCGAGAATGTCACGCAGCTGGTTCGTCGTGCCAGTCGGATCGAGAGACAAGACACGGTCGACAATTTCATTGGCCCGGTTTTTATCGCGCGGGTTCAGATGGCGTGGTTCGGTCGAGGGCTTGAAGGGCCGGACGATGACACGGGTGGGATCAGGCCGGAGATAGAGGGCCTGCCGATTGAGGAGGCTTGAATTGGGCAAGGCTGATCCTTTTTTGATTGGGCGCTGGACGAGGGCTTAGAGTTTGTCAGGGAAAAGTGGTCACCGGTTTTCCCGAAAAGACAAACGAAAACAAAAAACGAGAGTCTGTCTGGTTCAATCTGAACCTGACAGACTCTAAGAAAGCTGCTGGAGCTCCGCCAGCTTCGGTGCGGCATGCGTCAGGCGGGATGCCCGGCCAACTTCAAAGCAGGAGATCAAGTAGCAGAGCACGGATTCCGCTCCCCGGTTCTCATTGGCTCGATCTGGATGCAATCCGTCCCGGCAGCTGCCGGTTTCCGGATCGACAAGGGAGAGACCGTGGTCGTTGCTGCCGGTAAACCAGGAAAATGTGCGTGTGGCGGCCTCCAGCCATGACTTGTCGCGGGTGGCGTCATAGGCCGCAAGGCAGGCGGAAATCGTCGCTGTCGCTTCCACCGGCTGCTGGTCGAAGAGCTTGGGCGCTTCGCCAACATCGAAAAAGCCGTCGGTGCCGACCGGCCGGAACTGGCCACCGGAAGCCGTCTGCTGCTGCATAAGCCAGCCTAGCGTTCTGAGGCCGGTATCAATGAGTTCGTCCGAGCCGGTTGCTATGCCTGTGGCGATCAGCGCTTGCGGAATTCGGGCGTTTTCATAGGAAAGCCCCTCTTCAAACCAATGGCGGTCGGCTGTCGATACCTCGTGTTCGAGCCTCACCAGACGGTCAGCAAGCATTATGCGCAGCTGTGCTGCGATGTCGTCCTCTGGCGTGACCCTGCAATAGGCGTCAAGGCCGATCAGGGTGAAGGCCCAGGCCCGCGGCGAGTGGAAATGGTCGACCACAGGGGCCGCCTTGGCAAACAGGGCCGCTGCCCAGTGGCGGCGCGGGCGGTCGCTGTCGGAGGAGGCGCAGATGCCGAGCGCCCAGAGCGTTCGGCCATGGCTGTCTTCAGAGCCCTTGTCTTCCAGCCACCGGCGGTCAAAGCTCATGAAGTTGCGAAACTGTTTCAGGTCGGGGTTCCAGGCATGCTGGATGAAACTGGCGAAGGAGGCAGTTCTGCTATCACGGATGCCTGTTTCTCCGGCGCCCGCCAGATGGCAGGCAAGGATCAGCGCGCGGGCATTGTCATCCACGCAGTAGCCATGCGCACGGTCCGGCACGGAGAACACCGCATGTTGGAAGATGCCGGTATCATCGCACATGGCATTGAAATGGCCGAGTTTCAAACTCGCGCCTTGCTGCGGGCGGGTCATGCTTTGCGTTATGAGGTCGCGGATCAGGCGGGGCCGGTAGGCCGCGCGCGCTGTCTCGATACTTTTCAGATAGAGCGACGCGATCTGCGGCCAGATCATCGAGCGGCCCGTCTCATAGGCGGCCTGGCGCATCGCCTGACGCGCCTGGTCGTTATCAAGCAATCGGGCAATCGCCTCACCTGTCGCCTGCGCATCGCTGAACGGGACGAGGATACCTCGGTGGTCGGCAAGAAGCTCACGGGCATGCCAGTAAGGGGTCGATACAACCGCGCTGCCCATGCCGAAACTGTAGGCGAGCGTTCCCGACGTCATTTGCGCCTCATCACGATAGGGCGTGACATACACATCGCACATGGCGATGAAATCCAGGAGCGTCGGCACATCGACGAATTGGTTGAGAAAGACGACGGATCGTTCGACGCCGAGTTGTTCGGCACGGATGCGCAGGCTGTCGCGATACGCTTCCTTTTCACGGCGTAGCAGCGTGGGATGGGTCGCTCCAAGGACGATATACAGCGCGTCGGGCTGTACCTTCAAAATGGCTGGCATGGCATCGATGACCACTTCGATGCCCTTGTTGGGCGAAAGAAGTCCAAAGGTCAGAATGATCTGCCGCCCGCTATAGCCCATCTTGCCTTTGGCAAGCTCCGGGTCGTGGAAGGCTTTGTCGGGAATGCCGTGGGCGATGACATCAATTTTGCCGGGGGCCACGCCATAGACATTTTCGAGAAACTCGCGTCCCTTGTCTGCCATGACCACCACCCGGCTCGATGCGGCGGCTACCTGTTGCAACACCCGTTTCTGGGACGGTGTCGGTTCGGCAAGGATGGTGTGAAACGTGGTGATGACGGGAATTCGCAGATGTGACAGCAGGGTGAGAATGAACTCGCCATCCGGGCCACCGAAAATACCGAACTCGTGCTGCAAGGAGACAGCCCGGTAATCTCCATTATTCAGGATACGGGCCGCGGTCACATAGTCCTCGATTTCGCCATCGCGGATGTCAAACACCACATTGGCCGGATAGGCGTAGTTCAGCTTGTCATCGGTCATCGCGATGATGCTGGTCTCGATCCCCTCTGCCGGATTGGACATGGCGTGGCTGAGGTCGGTGGTGAACGTGGCGATCCCGCACTGCCTTGGAAGCGAATTGCCGATAAATGCGATGCGCTTGGTCTTGATCATCAGAGGTTCCCTTCAGAACGCCGTCGCCGGTGGGTTGACTGCCGGCTCGTTCCCGGACTGGGAGCCTGCGATGGTGTGAACAGTGCGCGTCTTTTTGGTTCCTCGTGAACCCTGCGCGGCTATCCGGTTGCTGTGAGAGATGTCGTCCGATCCTTTTCCATGGCAGCGTCCAGATCCAAATTGTCGATGGCGACAAGGCTGGTTGTCGATCCCTTGGCAATTTCGATCAGCGTTGCCACCCGCCGGTAGGCGAGCCAGGAAATGCCGGTAATCTGCTCCTCATCATCCTTGACCTGATAGTCTCCGGCGGGCTGCGTACCCTCAAGGCCAGGAAGGGTAAAAGGACATTCGAAATGCACGATACGGCTTGTGGTTCTGGTAAACATCAATCTGGCTTCCTTGAACGGGCATGGCAGGATCATCAGGCTGGCACGGCGGTTTCGTCACGGCATGAACCGTGTTGCGCAATTTAAAAAATGCAGGCGCCGCATCTATAGAATGGGAGCTGAAATCCGGCCGTTCCGTAGCGAGGCTGAAACTGTTTTCATCAAAGGCCATCATGAGCGACAAAACGAATGCTTTTCGCAGATGGAGCCATCATAAAACGGGTGACTTTTCGGCGCAGGCCTGGTTTTGTCGTGAGAGATCTCAGGCAAGCGCTTTGTGAAGCCGTCAGTGTCAGGCCGAGGCGCACGTTGCCAATTGGCTTGAAAGCGTCGATTGACTTGAAAGGAGTGTCGGAAGACATGAGGTCCTCCTTTATTGGGGCCAGGGTGCGTGCCGCCCAGAAAATGACAGCGCCCTTACAATGGCTGACATCAGGATAGAGGTGGGGTTCTACGTCAAGATTGCAAGGAGCGATTGTGATTTATCTCGTGGCACCTCCCTCAATCACGGGACTCCAGGAGAGTCTACCCGTTTCTCGCTTGGCGTAACCGCTGACGTCAGCGGTTACGATCATTTTTTGGAGCGGAGATGGGGGTGGATCAATCGTCCAGAGGCACGGATGCTTTTCCGAGTTTTACCGAGGGCTCCCGCGCCCAGACGCGCAGTTTGCCCAGCTTTTCGATGAAATCGGCGATACCATCTCCTCCGGGAAGACCAATGGTGCCTTCATCGAGATCTTCGGTTATGCCAGCCTTCTCCAAAAGGGGCATGGCGCTTTGGGTATAACCGATGAACTTGCAGTGCTGGAAGGCATCGGCAACGAAATCCCGTGCCGTTGCTTCCTTCACAAGATCTGCCATGCCCGCATCTGAGGTCAGAAGCGCTACGGCGTCAAATAGGACAGATGGTCCTCCATCGATCATATGATGCGCTTCGATCCAGGTGCCATCGGAACCGGTCACGCCGCCAACCTTTGGCGCGATCAACTCGAAGTCGGCTTTTGCCGCGGTGACAGCGCCAGTCAGCGCCTTGAGAAGCTTCACGTCGACGCCATCGGTGATCAACACACCCAGTTTGCGGCCTTCGAAGCGCTTGGGGCCGCGCTTGATGATGCTGAGTGCAGGGGACGGCTCAAGGTCGTCGCGTGTCGGCACAGCCGCATCAGCCGGCTTAGGCATGGTTTTGAAGCCCAGTTTTTCTGCGACGGTCGTGGCGAGCGTTTCATCGATATTCATCAGATGCGCCACCATCCGCTCCCTGATAACAGGCATTTCCACCTTGCTCAGCTCGAACGTGAGAGCGGCTGCAATGTGGCGCTGTTCCGGGGGCGTCTGGCTGATATAGAATTGCCTAGCCTGGCTATAGTGATCGGCGAAGCTTTCCGGGCGCAGGCGGGCCTTGGCACCCTGTTCCTCCGCAGGGAAATGACGATAGCCGCGCGTTGGCGATTCACGCGGTCCCTCGCCGAAGGAATTCGGCTGATAATTCGCCCGACCGACCGGATTGCGCATCGCCATATGGCCATCCTGCTGGAAATGCGCGAAAGGACACTTTGGTGCATTGATTGGCAGATGCGTGAAGTTCGGTCCGCCCAGACGTTTCAGCTGGGTATCGAGATAGGAGAAGTTACGGCCTTGCAGCAAAGGGTCGTTGCTGAAATCGATCCCCGGCGGGACATTCTGCGTCATGAATGCCACTTGCTCGGTCTCCGCAAAGAAGTTGTCCGGCATCCGATCCAGCACCAGACGACCGATTGCCTTCGGCGGCAGGATTTCTTCCGGGATGATCTTTGTCGGATCGAGCACGTCGAAATCAAAGCTGTCGGCAAACTCCTGATCGAAAAGCTGGACCTGCAATTCCCATTCGGGGAAGTTTCCTGACTGGATCGACTGCCAAAGATCGCGCCGATGGAAGTCCGGATCGGCACCATTGATTTTGACCGCTTCGTTCCAGGCCACCGATTGAAGACCGAGCTTTGGCTTCCAGTGAAACTTGACGAAGGTGGACTTGTCATTGGCATTGACGAAACGGAACGTGTGGACGCCGAAACCTTCCATGAAGCGGAATGACCGTGGGATTGTTCGATCTGACATAGTCCACATGATCATGTTCATGCTCTCGGGCGTCAGAGAGATGAAATCCCAGAAATTGTCATGGGCGGTTTGTGCCTGGGGGAATGCCCGGTCCGGCTCCTGTTTGGCGGCGTGGATAAGATCGGGAAACTTGATGGCATCCTGAATGAAAAACACCGGGATGTTGTTGCCAACCAGATCCCAGTTGCCTTCCTTCGTGTACATTTTCACCGCAAAGCCGCGTACGTCGCGGGCAAGGTCGGCTGAGCCCTTGTTTCCCGCTACCGTCGAAAACCGAACGAAAACAGGGGTTTTTTCACCGGGCCGCTGGAACACGTCGGCGCGCGTATAGTCCGCCAGGGGCTCGTAGGTTTCGAAGTAGCCATGGGCACCGTAGCCGCGGGCATGAACAACGCGCTCTGGAATGCGCTCATGGTCGAAATGGAAAATCTTTTCTCTGAAATGGAAATCATCAACGACAAGCGGGCCGCGATCACCGACGCGAAGGGAGTTCTGATCGTCTGCGACAGGTCCGCCTTGTGCAGTGGTCAAAATCGCATCGCCTTCGGCGATCTGGTGAAGCTCGCCACCCTTGCCGCGCACAAGTTTCTGATCGTGGATGGTGGCCTCATTCGAGATTGCAGCCGCATTCTTGCCTGTGGTTTGGGACCGTTGCTTTGGCATATTCTCTCCGCGATTTTGTTGATGTACAAAAGCGAACTGAATACGCAGCTGTTGGTTCCATTATTTTCATCCGCAACCGGTCACAATGCGACGCGCACATCTGCCGCGTCGCATTCCGTCACCATCAGAAATGGTCCCAGGCTCTCTCTGTTTGGGGTGGCTTCAAAACACTTGGCGCAGGACCACGTAAAGCACAAAGGCGATGGCAATCGAGGCAGGGAGTGTCAAGACCCAGGCCATCAGCATATTGCGGACCGTGGACCATTGCAGGCCCGAGCCGTTGGCGGTCATGGTGCCAGCCACACCTGATGACAGGACATGGGTTGTCGAAACCGGCAGGCCGAAATGGTCGGCGGCCCCGATCGTGACCATGGCGACGATTTCAGCGGCTGCACCCTGGCCATAGGTGAGATGGGTTTTGCCGATTTTTTCGCCGACAGTAACGACGATGCGCCGCCAGCCGATCATCGTTCCCAGGCCAAGCGCCAGGGCCACAGCAACCTTCACCCAGGTCGGAATGAACTTCGTCGCATTGTCGACCGCCTTGTGATAGGCGCTGACCGCAGCAAGATCGCTTGCCTCCATCGGCAGCAGCTTCTGCTTGTCGATCAGCTTCAAGGCCTCACCGATCAGATAGATATCGTTTCTGATATTTTGCACCAGATGGCTCGGGACTGCTTCCAGGGTTGGAAAAGCGGCGACTTCCGCGCTTGTCGCGTGGATATATTGCTGGAGGGCGAAGGTCGTGGTCTCGTTCCAGGTCTTGGTCTTGACGGCATCCGCGACGGTGGCTTTTGCATCTGCAACCGACACACCCGGCTTGATATATTTGCCGAGCGCGGTCTCGACCTGCGCCGAAGAGGATTTATAGGCTTCGAGATAATTCACATCCGGTGTGCGGTTGAGGGCGAAGGCGGTCGGCACCAGGCCGATCAGGATCAGCATGATCAGGCCCATGCCTTTCTGACCGTCGTTCGATCCATGCGCAAAACTGACGCCGGTGCAGGTGAAGATCAGCAGGCCTCTGATCCAGAGCGGCGGCGGCTGATTGGTTTTCGGCTCCTGGTAAAGCGCCTTGTTCTTCACGAACAGTTTCATGGCCAACAGCAGGATTGCGGAAAAGCCAAAGCCGATCAGCGGTGAGATCAACAGGGACAGGCCAATATTGGTCGCTTGCGACCAGTCGACGCCACTCGTTGCCGAACCCGCCGGTGCCAGAAACTGATTGGCGAGACCGACACCGATAATCGAGCCGACCAGGGTGTGGGAACTGGAGGAGGGCAGGCCCAGATACCAGGTGCCGAGGTTCCAGACGATGGCGGCGATCAGCAGGGCAAACACCATGGCAAGGCCGGAGCCTGAGCCAACCTGAAGGATCAGTTCCACCGGAAGAAGGGAAAGAATGCCGAAGGCGACAGCGCCGCTCGATGTCAGAACGCCTAGGAAATTGAAGAATCCCGACCACATGACCGCGAATTCAGCGGGCATCGAGCGTGTGTAGATCACGGTGGCGACGGCATTCGCCGTATCGTGGAAGCCGTTGACGAACTCAAACCCAAGCGCGATCATAAGCGCCAGGCCAAGCAAAATCCACGGAACCGCGACAGTGCTGGTGAGGTCCTGACCAAGCGCATAGGCGATATATCCAAGTCCAAGCAACAGCACGACACCGAAGACCGGTAAGAACCACTTGCCTGTTCCATGGGGTCGATCGAGAGGATGGCTCGTGCTGTTTATCTGCGAACTTGAAGATGCTAATTCAGCCATTCCAGATCCTCACATTTGATATCTGTCATTTGTTGAGAAGTTTTGGGGCCTTTGAATGAACCTTTCATGACACCAACGGTCTGTCGGCTTCAAAGTGAACCGGGCAGATCGTTTGTATCTCCGATGTCATTTGTGTTTTTTGCAAAATCAGTGTTCCGCTTTTCCTTAAGGCAAAATCTAAATCGCCAGAGGGTTTCCGCTTCGATGAAAATGCTCCGACAGGAGCGAAACTGCGTTACCAGTTGCGAAGAACAAAACAGTTCGGGGCATTGAATGATAGCGACGAATACAACTTAAAATGTTATTCGAACTCTGACCTCTCGAAATCGAATGGTCTTTTTTGTTCTTCTGTTTCAAAAGGCATTGGGCGAAAATATATTTATTATCACTTCGTCTGGATCTTTCACTAAACCTTCGCAGATCCGTTGTTTGGCTGTCATAATGCCGCCCCATTACACGCTCCGTCGAAGGAGCGCATAATGATGCAACATTCTCTAAAACTGGCTGGAATTGGAAAAAGCTTCGCGGCTGACGATATTCTGAAGAATATTGATCTCGATGTGCATCCTGGCGAGTTCCTGTCGCTTGTTGGCATGTCCGGCTGTGGCAAGTCGACCCTGCTGCGGATCATTGCTGGATTGGAGCGGCCCGATCGCGGTCAGGTTCTGATCGATAATTCGGATGTGACCGACATGGATCCGAGCGACCGCAATCTGGCGATGGTGTTCCAGTCCTATGCGCTCTATCCCCACATGACCGTGCGGCAGAACATCGCCACACCGCTGCGGATGCGGCGTTTGTCGCTTGCGGGTCGATTGCCGCTGATCGGGCGTCTGGTCGCGCCTTCCGAGATTGTCAAGGACATCAAGCGCAGCGTTGAAGAGGCTGCGGAGACATTGCAGATTGCGCATCTTCTGGATCGCAGACCTGCCCAGCTTTCAGGTGGCCAGCGGCAGCGTGTAGCATTGGCGCGGGCGCTGGTGCGTTCGCCTGCTGCCTTCTTGATGGATGAGCCACTTTCCAATCTCGATGCCAAGCTTCGCGCCCATATGCGCGAAGAGCTTGCGGGCCTGCATCGCCGCCTTGGCGCTACCTTCATCTATGTCACCCATGATCAGATCGAGGCCATGACCATGTCGGATCGTGTCGCGCTGATGCATGAGGGCCGGATTGAGCAATTGGGTACACCCGATGAACTGTACCACCGCCCAGCGACATTGACGGTGGCGCGCTTCATCGGCACCCCCGCAATCAATCTTCTGCCTGTCGTGATCGGCGTCCAGGGGCAGGTCACCGTTTTCGGAAAGGACCTTGACCTTAGGGCAACCGAACAGGCTATCGGACCAGCAACGCTTGGCCTTCGGGCCGAAGACCTGAGAGCCCAAGATCTGTGGGCGGGCGGCAACGGCTTTGCCGTGCGCGTCCAGCGCAGCGAGACCCATGGCGCAGACCGTTTCGTAACCTGCCACCTTGTCGATGACGAGACGGTCGTGCTGACAATGCGGCAAAATGCCAGAGAGGCCATTGGTGCTGACGCACATGGTCTGATGACCATTGGCTTTGCACCGGAGCGTGCTCATCTGTTTGGCGCAGATGGCACGCGCTGCACCGTTTCTGTTCGTGAACAGGTGGCGGCATGAGCGCCGTCTCGTCCTCCACCGTGCTTGCGGCCAAACCTGTTGCGATCCGTCGGACAATGGAGCGCAGGATGGTCCGCCGTGGCCTGTTGTTTGCCGCGCCGGCCGGTCTGCTGCTTCTAGCGATCTATATCATTCCGATGCTGGTGCTGGCCGCTTTTTCGGTGACGGATTATCAGCTCGGTGCTCTCACCATTCACTTTGTCGGGCTCGGAAATTTCATCAAGGCCTTTCACGATCCCGTCTTCACGCGTGCGGTGATCAACACGGCGATCTACGCCGTGATCGTCATTCCCTTCGGCGTGTTCCTGGCGCTCGGCGTGGCGCTTCTGGTTCATAATCGCAAGCGCAGCCGGGCCTTCTGGGAAGTCGCCTATTTCCTTCCGGTTACCGCGACGCTCGTGGCGATGGCGACGGTCTGGCAATTCCTGCTGCACCCCTCACTCGGGCCGGTGAATGCGGCAATCAAATGGCTGGGCTTCGAGCCCGTCGCCTTCCTGTCCAATCCGATGCTGCTCATTCCAACCATGGCATGGATTGGCATCTGGCAGGTTCTTGGCTTCAACATGGTGCTGTTTCTTGCCGGGCTGACGGCTATTCCCAAGGATTTGCACGAGGCCGTTCGGCTGGACGGTGCCAAAAATGCCATCGACCGGTTTTTCACCGTCACCTGGCCCATGCTGGGACCGACCACCTTGTTCGTGGTCGTCACAACCTCGATCTCGGCTTTCAAGGTGTTCGAAACGGTTGCGGTGCTGACCAAGGGCCGTTCGGGGTCGGAAACCCTGCTGTTCGATCTCTATCTCGAAGGGTTCGAGTATTCGAATACCGGTTACGCCGCTGCTTTGACACTGCTCTTCCTCGCCATCGTCCTGATCCTGTCGATTGGCCAGACGCTGCATATGGACCGGAAGGTACATTATTGATGACCCGGCTTCGTACCTATCTTCCGCACGTCGTTTTGGCTGCCGGTGCTTTCGTCATGCTCTTGCCATTCTACTGGATGGTTTTGACTTCGATCCGTTCGCCATCGGAAATATTCAATGTTTCCCTCTGGCCGATCCCGGAACAATTCGAGGGTGTGGAAAACTACGCAAGGGCTGCCAGTCAGGTGCCGATGGCACGCTTCATGCTGAATGGCGTCATCGTCTGTTTTGGCATCCTGTTCGTCCAGGTCCTGACCGCTGTTCCCGCAGCCTATGCTTTGGCTAAACTTCGCTTTCCGGGGCGAAAACTGTTGTTGACGCTGGTGATTGCCGCGCTCTGCGTGCCGATCCAGGCACTGGCCTTGCCTCTCTTCGTCGGACTGGCGAAGGCGCAACTCCTCAACACCTATTTCGCCATGATGGCACCCTTCTTCCTGTCGGTTTTTGCAATCTTTCTGTTTCACCAGTCCTTCCGCAGCTATCCCGATGAAATCATCGAGGCGGCACGGATGGATGGTTTTTCCGAGATGGAAATCTGCTGGGGCCTGGTCTTGCGCGGCTCACTGCCGTCGCTTGCGGCGTTTGCAGTCTTTTCGCTGGTTGCCCACTGGAATGATCTCTATTGGCCGATGATCGTGATTTCCGACACCAATCTGGCTCCTCCGCCTCTGGGCATGCTGTTGTTCGCGGATGTCGAATCCGGCGCGAATTACGGTGCGCTTATGGCTGGCGCCACACTAATTACCGCGCCGATGGTGCTGTGCTTCCTCCTGGCACGGCGGCACTTCATCGCGGGTATCACCATGACCGGCGTCAAGTGACGTCGCTCACATGCTCCTCCCAACCCTTCCGGAGACGACAATGAAAATGAACCGACGCACCGTGGTGAGCGGTCTGGCTTTCGGCCTGGCTGCTGCCGGTCTTTCCACGCCCGTGCTGGCTGCTGACGAAGTCACGCTCAACGTGCTTTACAATCTGCCTGGCTTCACGAAATTCCATCAGCCGCTGGCCGATGCGTTCATGAAGAACAATCCCAATGTAAAGATCAATTTTCTGGCACCCGCTCCAGGCTATAACGAGGGTCAGCAGCAGGTCCTGCGGGCCGCTGTGACCGGCAATCTGCCCGATGTTTATTTTTCGGGCTTCAACCTGACCGCTGAACTCGTTCACACGCTGGCGCCCCGCAACCAGATCACCGATCTGGCGCCGTTCATCGCAGCGGAAGGCGGCCAGACCTTCCTCGACAAAAATTACAACTCGAAAATGGCGGCTCTCGGCCAGATCGATGGCAAGCAATACGGCCTGCCCGTCAATGCCTCCTCGCCAATCATCTATATCAATGCTGACCTGGTAAAGAAGGCTGGCGGCGATCCGGACAATATGCCGAAAACCTTTCCCGAACTGATCGCGCTGGCCAAGAAGATCCACGCGCTCGATCCGAAAATTGCCGGTATGGGTTACGACATCAATGGTTGGCCGGATGATTGGCTTTGGCAGGCATTGATTCTCGAGCAGGGCGGCACATTGGTCAATGAAAAGACCAAGACTGTGGCTTTTGACAACGAGATTGGCCTCAATGCTCTGAAAATGGTTCGCCAGTTCGTGACCGAGGGTGGTCAGACCCTGCTCGACTGGGACCAGTCCCGTCAGCAATTCGGTGCCGGTCTCACCGGTTTCATCTTCTCGACACCGGCGCATGTGCAGACGATCGAAGGACTGGTGGGCGACCGTTTCAAGCTGAAGACGGCAACCTTCCCGCTGGACAACCCGGAAAAGGGTGGCGTGCCGACGGGCGGCAACTCAGCCGTGATCCTGACGCAGGACAAGGCCAAGCAGGACGCCGCCTGGAAATATCTGAAATGGATCACCGGTCCTGAGGCCCAGAACACCATCGTGCGGATCACCGGCTATCTGCCGACCAACAAGCTTGCAACTGGGCCGGACTATCTCGCGCCTTATTATGCCGAGCATCCGAATGTAAAGACCGCCTCGCTCCAGGCAGACCGGTCCTTGCCGTGGGCCGGTTACCCAGGCGGCGACTCCGTTCGCGTCTGGCGCACCCAGCGCGACATTATCGGCACGGTCATGCGTGGTGAAGTGACGCCGGAGGTTGGCCTGAAGCAGATGGTCGACCAGACCAACGCATTGTTGAAATAGCCAATCGTTCAGGGCATCGACGATGCTTGTGCATCGTCCTTTTGAAGAACGGCAAAGCTGCGGGGAATGTTCTCCGCAGCTCTTTTCCAGAAAGACCGATAATGAAGATCATCCAGATCACCGATACCCATCTCATGCCACCGGGCATCGTCGTCAACGGCGTCGATCCTGAAAAGCAACTGCGTGCGGCGGTGGGTGACATTGTTGAAAAGCATGCCGATGCAGATCTTCTGGTGATGACCGGGGATCTCTGCAATCACGGCGATCCCGAGGCCTACGAACTTCTACGCGAAATTCTGGCGCCGGTACCCTTCGACATCCGCCTGATGCTTGGCAACCATGATCGCAGGCCGGAATTCCAGGCGGCTTTTCCAGCCCAGCCATGTGATAGCAATGGTTACATCCAATCCTTTGCGGATACGGAATTCGGACGGTTGCTGTTTCTGGACAGTCATGAAGCGGGTGTCATCGGCGGCATGTACGGTGCCGACCGCCTTGCATGGCTCGATACTACCTTGGAAAGCGCTGGCGATTTGCCCGTCACGGTTTTCATCCATCATCCACCGATGGATTGCGGTATCAGGCATTTCGAAAAGATCGGCCTGCATGACGATGGCGCGCTGATGCGCCGCCTTAGCACCCATCGGCCAGGTATCCGTCATATTGTGTTCGGCCATATCCATGTGCCGCTTGCCGGCACAAGCGCTGAAGGCATCAGCTATAGTTCCGGTCAGGCCTGCGCGCACCGCTTCATCACCGATCTCGATGCGCCCGACCCGCTCTGGACCGGCGGCAATCCCTGTTATCGGATCATCTGCCTTGATGATCACGGACTGCGTGCCTATGGCGCCGAAGTGGGGGAGGCTATCTTCGGGCAAGCGTCCATTTGCGAAGGACCGTGATCTAATTCCTGCCAATCATTTCAGGATAAATCGCGGGTAGTCGTTTTTCTCTGCTCGCATTTTTTAAAATCTGAAAACCGCACCGCTGTCTCCAGCGGTGCGGTCTTCGTTATCGAATTATCGCTGTACCGAAATGAAATGATCCGTGGTGAACTCTTCAACGGCCCATTTGCCGTTAAAGCGTCCGAGACCGGAGTTTTTCTCTCCACCAAACATCACATGCGGATAGTCATGGATGGTGATGTCGTTGATATGGGACATTCCAGCCTCAATCTGCTGAGCAAAGGCCAATCCACGGACCTCGTCACGGGTGAAGACGGCGCTGGAAAGGCCAAATTCGGTGTCATTGGCGAAGGCCAAAGCCTGGGCTTCATCTTGAGCGCGGATGATCGGTGCGACTGGGCCGAAGATCTCATTGCGGGCGAAGTCGGAATCATTGGTCACGTCGGCGAAGACATGCGGTGCGACCACCCGTCCCTCGATTGGGCCGGATACGCATTCGCGGAAGCCGCTGTCGCGCGCGCGCGCAATGCTTGCGGTGACGCTGCGCAGCTGGCTGTCGTTGCAGAGCGGGCCGATCAAGGTATCCGGCTCGTTCGGGTTTCCGAATTTGATCGTCTTTACCGCAGCAGTAAACGCCTCGACGAAGTTCTCATAAATCGAGGCATCAACGATGATGCGGTTCGTGCTCATGCAGATTTGGCCTTGATGCATGAAGCGGCCGATCAGGGCTGCTCCCACTGCCTTTTCCAGGTCGGCATCATCGAGAACCACCAGCGGTGCATTGCCGCCAAGCTCAAGGCCTACACGCTTGAGCAGGGAGGATTCACCCGCCACCTGGGCGATATGGCGTCCGACAGGTGTGGAGCCGGTAAAGGTGAGGACGCGAGGAACCGGATGACGCGAGAAAGCGTCGCCGATGACGCTCGAGCTACCGACCACGACATTGAGCAAGCCTGCGGGCAGGCCAGCTTCCTCATAGATCTTGGCCAACAGAAGGCCGCCTGTGACCGGCGTGTCGTTCGATGGTTTCAAAACCACGGCATTTCCAAGCGCAAGCGCTGGCGCCACAGAACGGTTCGACAGATGCAGCGGAAAATTCCACGGGCTGATGACGCCGACGACGCCGACGGGCTTTTTGTAAACCCGGGCTTCCTTGCCTGGCTTGTCGACTGGAATGATATGTCCCTGGGCGGCAGCGGGCAAGGTGAAGGCTTCCAGCATGCCAGCGCGCACCGCGCCCCATTCTATGCCAGCTTTGATGCGCGTACTGCCGGATTCACGGATAATCCAGCTAATGATTTCTTCCTTGCGGGCGTCAAGAATCGAGACCGCTCTCAGGAACACCGCTGCGCGCTCGCTCGGCAATACCCGCGCCCATTCGGTTTGGGCAGCCTTGGCTGCACCGAATGCACGATCGAGGTCACCAAGACTTGCCTGGGCGATTTCCGCCACAACCGTATCATCGTAAGGATTACGATCGATGGCGGTGTTTCCCTCGGTGCCTTCCACCCAGCGACCGGCAATATACTGTCCGGAAAACCCTTCATAGGCCTGTGGTTGGAATGCGGACTGACCAATATTCTGTTGCAAGACGTCTCCTCCTCTTGCCGGTTTTACGCGCCTTCGCCACGCCAATGCCGCCAGCATAGGATGGCGGTAAACGAAGGCGGTCTATCTCTTTGCGGCGGCAAGAATACGGCGAAAGCCTCAGTCAATCAATATGAATTATTGATTTATGATAAAAATGGTAATTCATAATTTTTATTGTATCAATAAATGATTTTATAAAGCGCTCAGTCCGTTGTCTTTTATGCTCTCGCTTTTTAAAGACTCATAGTCTGGGCGCTTTATCCGTTTCTTAGAGTTTGTCAGGGAAAAGTGGAAACCGGTTTTCCCGAAAAGACAAGCGAAAACAAGAAAATCTAGTGTCTGTCTGGTTCAATCTGAACCTGACAGACACTAGACGAAATCGGTTCTGGATAGTTCCGCCGTGTTTTCAAAGGCATTCTCCACCCAATCCAGAATAGTTTTTACGTCCTTTGGTTGCGTCGTGTCGATATTCAAAGCCGGGCCAAGCCCGATGGGTTTCGCACGCTGCGCAAGTTCGATAAGTTCCGGGATATAGGATGCGCCGGGATGACCGGGAAGGCGATTTTCAAGCCTTGATCTATAGCGCTCGCCTATCGTCTCGGCGGGGGCGTGGCACCAGAGTTCAACGATCTGCGTGATGCCGGCCATGGCGATATGCTGTTGCAGAACATCTGCTGGCTGAAATCCAAACCAGGCATCAACGATGAAGGTAGTTCCCGGAGCGGCAGCGCGGATGATGGAGAAAATCGACTTGTAGCTCGCGCGTCCCAAGAGGCGATTGAAGGGCCGGTCCACATTGTCCATCAATTCCAGGAAAGGGTTCTTGATCTCATCCAGGCTCAATACTTGCCAGCCGGTTTCACCGGCGATTTTATGGGCGATCGCGCTTTTGCCGGAGGCGGGTACGCCGTTTACCATGACCAGTCTCTTGTCAGGGGCAGATTTTCCATGATGGCCAGCGTTGATGAGATCGAAGGCCGCCAGCCCGCAGCCGATGACACCGGCATCGTCGTCGAGGAGTGCTCCCCGAATATCCGCTTCATACCAGGTCTCGCTGCGAGGCAGAAAATTCAGGGCAGCTAAGGCTGCCTTGCCCATGCCTCCACCAAGCAGAACCACGTCTGGGTCGAAGGCGGCGGAGAGCGTGTTAATGGCTGACTTCAGGGGCGCGGCCCATGCCGTCATCACCTGCAAGGCAGCCTCATCTCCTGCTTGCGCAAGCGCCAGGATGGCTTCAAATCGCGTTTCAGGTGCGTAGCCTGCCTCGCGGAGATGACGTTGCAAGGCGGTTCCTGAGGATTCCGTTTCAATACAGCCGCGTTGACCGCAGGGACATGGTTGGCCATGGAGATTGACGACAAGATGGCCCAATTGACCAGCGCATCGTCTGCCATTGACGATCCGGCCATTTTCCATGACGGCGCCGCCAATCCCGGTTCCGATGGTCAGCATGACCGAACTGTTCATTCCCCGCGCCGCGCCCACGCGGGCCTCGCCAATCAGGGCCATGCTGCAATCATTTGCAACGGTTACCGGACGAGCTGATGTCGCTGACATCTCAGATTGGAGATCACAGCCGGATAGATTCAGAAATCCGCCCGATATGATCTTTCCCGTCCAGCCATCGACGCGGCCGGGTATTCCTATTCCAATCGCCGCGGCGTGCGCACCGTCCATCCCGTGGATCAGGCTCTTTATAAGAGTAACGGCCTTGGATGGGTCACGGCTGCCTGTAACCGACGTCTTACGGATGATTTCGCCTTTTGGCGAAATCTGTGCCGCACGCATGTTGGTTCCGCCGACATCGATGCCGATAGAGAACAATTGAAGAGACATGACATCCGCCGATCTTACGCCGCAACTCTCTGCTTGTTACGGTAGCGCCCGATAATGTCTTGAATATCATGCAATCGAGACACGGCAATTGTCGAAAGCTTCTGTTGTGAGACATTTCGGTCAAGGTCGATGCAGTCTTTCCAAAGGGAGCGGCCAGCGATGACGCCGGAGGCGCCGTTCTTCATGGCGGCCTCGACCTGGTGAAGAAAGGTTTCATGATCGACGCCAGCCGAAAGCACGGCCCAAGGGACGTCACCGGCAACCTTCGTGACTTCGGCGCAGGCTTGTTCAGAGCCGGGATAAGGAATTTTCAGAACTTTGGACCCCAGCTCCAGGCAGGCGCGTGAGCCTTCGACAATAAGTTGCGGAATCTTGGCCTGATAGTCCTCGCGGCTTTCGCCCTCAAGCTGGTAGGTCAGGAATTCCACGACCAGAAGAAAGTCCTCGCGGGCGAAATCCTCTATGGTCCTCTTCAGGGTTTCAAGGTTTGCAACATTGGCCGCCGGGGTATCCATCCGCAGATAGACCATGACCTTGCCGCCGGTGGCCCCAAGGGCGCGAACGCGCCGCGCATCGACACCTTCCACCATCTTGGAAATGCGATAGCCTTCTGGCGACGTGTCCCATCCGGAGGCATCGATGCCGATCAGAAGGGCCGTATCCCTTGGAAGGATGTCGTTGTCGATCAGCCCGGGTACGGCACAGATGGGGTCAACGAGCACGCAGCCGGCATGAGAGGCGAGATAGCGTGCAATATCAGCCTTGGTTTCTCCCAGAATATCATTGCCGATTTTTGCCTGTTCTTCCGGGGTCGCGGCAAGAATGGAGCGCATACCGCCGCGCTGGTCGCATGCAATAACCATCATGGATCCGCTACCGTCGCAAATTTGATGGTATCCGCGTCGTTCTGCCGTCGTCATTGCCGTCATGTGTCCACTCCGAAAGAAATTGCAGGCAAAAGCGGACAGCGCAAAGCTTTAGCCATGCGCGGGCTCTCCTGCGTCAGGTGATTTGATGATGCCTTGAAAGTCGCAGGGCCTTGGACGTCATAGGGCCTGGGAAGTCACAGGGAAGGGCGCCGTATTGCATTGAGTCCGGAGCCGTTTCAGTGTAGCCTTCCCGCTTCGTGTAACACATTTCAGAAAGGAATTGCAAGCTGCTTCCGCAAACTTCACAGGATACGGCGTCCCGGGCGACATTGCATATGGTCGCAAAGCTGCATTACGAAGCGGAGATGTCTCAGGTTGAGATCGCGCGCAAGCTTGGAATCTCGACCGCGACCGTCTCTCGTTTGCTTCAACGGGCCAGGGCGCTTGGGATCGTCAAGATCGAGGTGCTTGACCTTGTCTCGCCCGCCGGTCTGACCCAGGAATTGATCGAGGCGCTGTCCCTGAAGAGGGCGGCGGTGATCGATACCCCATCGACAGGTGTTCTGGGTGCGCTGGCAAAGCCGCTGGGCGATTTGCTGAAGGAAGAAGGCCTGGCCGCAGGGTCGGTCATCGGTATCGGTTGGGGTCGTGCCATACGTGAGGTTATTGCCGCAGGCTTGCCGCGCATACCCGACATTATCGCCGTCGCGTTGAACGGCGGTCTCCAGCAATCAGCGCCGCATTTCCAGATTAGCGAATTCGTCCGCCAGGCCGCTGATCAACTGGGTGGCAGCGCCCATTTCCTGCATGCGCCTTATCTTTCCTCGGCAGAATTGAAGGATGCTTTTCTTGCCGATGCATTCGTGCAGGAAACAACGAAACTTTGGGATCGCCTGGATTGCGCGATTGTCGGCATAGGGCTGCCGCATGCAATCAATCCGCCTGAGGCGAGTGCCGCGACAGTGAATGAGCGCGCCATTGGAGGCGCGGTTGGTGACGTCATCAGACATTATGTCGATATCAACGGCAAGCTTTTGTCCTGGGATGGGGAAGAGCGAATGATTGCAGCATCCAGCCAGCAGCTTTGCAAAGCCAAACTGTCTATCGGTGTGGCCGCAACCGTTGAAAAAGCAGCTGGAATCATCGGCGCTGTTCGGTCTGGAATGATCAATTCCCTGGTTACCGACGCCAATACCTGCATCGCAATTCTCAATCTTCTCCAGCAGGATACGCCTTCCCAGGCTGCGGAAAAACAGACGAAAGCGAAAAAGAAATAAGTTTCTGAAAAAAATTTCTTGACGGCGAACTGAAAACGGCGTGATGATGCTGTCGTGAATTGAATGCTTAATTCACGGGAGATGACTGTTTCGATTTGGGAGGAGAGAAACATGGAACGTCGGCATTTTCTTCAATCTGCGACCGCGCTTGCCTTGTCCGCACCGGCTGTTTTGGCTGTCTCGCGTGCTCAGGCCGAAAATAAAAAATTCAGAATTGCGCTGATTCCAGGTCTGACGACCGATGCGTTTTATATCACGATGCATAAGGGCGCAGAAGCCGCAGCAGCTGCCATTGGCGCGCAGATTATTTTTCAAGGCGCTCCAGATTTCAACCCTGTGACACAGGTTCCGGTTCTTGATGCGGTCATTGCGAAAAAGCCGGATGCCATTCTCATCGCTCCCACCGATACGACCCAATTGGTGCAGCCTCTCAAAAAAGCTGCGGATGTCGGCATTCCGCTGATCACGGTCGATACATTCATCGGGACCGGTGACTATCAAACCGGCGCAGGGGACGGGGATTTTCCGTTGTCCTATATCGCATCCGACAATGTTCTGGGCGGCGAAATCGCAGCGCGCTCTCTGGCGTCGGCCATTGGTGACAAAGGCAAGGTCTACGTCTCCAACGTCAAGCCCGGAGTGTCGACGACGGATCAGCGTGAGCAGGGGTTCAAATCCGAGATGGCCAAACATCCCGGCATCACGGTTCTCGAAACGCAGTTCAATGACAATGATGCCAACAAGGCTGCGTCCCAACTCCAGGCGGTTTATGCCCGCAATCCTGATTTGGCCGGTGTCTTCGGTGCCAATCTGTTTTCCGGGCTTGGATCGGCGAACGGTGTCCAGCAGGCTGGCCAATCCGGCACAATCAAGGTTGTGGCGTTCGACGCACCAGGGTCGGTGGTGGACAATTTGAAATCCGGCCTTATCGATTTTGCAATCGCTCAGCATCCTGCGGAAATCGGCTATTACGGGGTGATCTCCGCCTATGCGCACCTGACCGGGCAGTCCATCCCAACCAAGATTGGGACTGGCTTTACGGTCATCAACAAGAGCAACGTGACTGATCCAGCCATCGCTCGGTTCATCTACGCTGAATAGACCTCCACGGCCTCGTTAAAACGTCAGCCAAGGCTGATCGGACGCCAGGATAAGCGTCCAAATCCCTTTATTGGCAGCTGACCAGAACTCAGGATGGAATTCATGCTGGAACACCAGACCATGGCGCCCGAGAACGCACGCGCCGTCGCTCCCCAGGCCGACCACGCCGACGTTACCAAGACGATCGTGCAGCGTATCGCTCAGTTGCGGGCGTGGGTCTTTCTGGCTGCACTTATTGTGATTTTCGAGATTTGGGCGCAGACAGATTTTGGAGGAACCTTCGTCGGTTCACCCTTCAATTGGCAATCGGTCGCGGTCTTTGCTGTTGCGCCCCTTCTTTTGGCAATCGGCCAGACCTTCGTCATCATCTCTGGCGGCATAGATCTTTCTGCGGGTTTCATCATGGGGCTTGCGGCGGTCGTCGCTGCCCACGCCACCAATTATTTCGGGGTTTTCATGCCTTTGCCGGCTGCGATGGTGTGCGGCATCCTCGTCGCCATCCTCGCCGCGACAATTCCAGGCATCATCAACGGGCTGCTGATCTCCAGGCTGAACGTACCCCCTTTTATCGGCACGCTCGGCATGTTCGGTGTTGCCAGAGGCGCGGCTTTCCTTCTGGCCGGAGGAACAACGGTACCCGTCAAGAACTCCTACTTCGCAATGCTGGGAAATGGACGGATAGAGGGCATACCGTATCTCGTTCTGGTAACCGCCGTTTTCGTGCTGTTGATGCATTATATTCTCAGCCAGACGCGGTTTGGGCAGCATAATTATGCGATTGGCGCCAATGCCCAGGCATCACGCCGGGCAGGTATCGATATCAAAGGCCATATTTTGCGACTTTATATCTTGTCCTCGGTCTGTGCAGGCCTTGGTGGCGCGTTATATGCCGCGCGCTTCACGGCGGGCGCTGCCCAGGCCGGAGAACCCTTGCTTCTCGACAGTGTTGCCGCAGTGGTGATTGGCGGCGCCAGCCTGTTTGGAGGCTCTGGAACAATCATCGGAACGGTGGCGGGAGCCCTGGTCATTGCGGTCATCCAGTACGGCCTGGTCTTCATGAATGTTGAGCCATTCTGGCAGTTCATTGCCGTTGGCGTCGTTATCATCATTTCCGTTCTTATCGACCAGGCGCAACGCCGCTTCAGTGGAGTCAAACATGCTGAGTAATGTCGCACCCCTTCTGGAAGTCCGCAATTTTTCCCGGTATTTCGGCGCTGTGAAAGCCCTTGATAATTGCTCGCTGACGGTCGGTGCCGGTGAAGTCGTGGCCCTGGCCGGAGACAATGGCGCCGGAAAGACCACGATGATCAAGGCGATCTCTGGTGTCTATTCGCCGACATCGGGTGAAATTCTGATCGATGGACACCCGGTTGCTTTTTCCTCGCCGCAGGATGCGCGCGAAAAAGGGATCGAGACCATTTACCAGGATTTGGCGCTCGCCGATAATCTGTCCATTGGCGCCAATATTTTTCTTGGCCGTGAGCCAATGAAACGCGCTTTCGGCTTTATTCCCGTCCTCGACCGGAAGGCGATGGCCAAGGCCGCAGCCGATACCATGGCGCTTCTCGACTTTCATGTGAAGCGATTGGATGCACCGGTCAGCAACTTTTCAGGCGGGCAGCGCCAGGCGGTGGCAATCGGTCGGGCCGTTTACTGGAATGCCAAGATCCTGATCATGGACGAACCGACAGCAGCGCTGGGCGTGCCGGAACAGCGTAAAGTTGTTGCCCTGATCAAATCGCTGAAAGCCCAGGGCAGGGGCGTTATTTTCATCTCCCATAACCTCCAGGACATATTTGCCGTATCTGATCGTATCGTTGTCCTGAGACGGGGTATTGTCGCGGGAACGCGCAATATTGCCGATACCAACCACGACGAAATCGTCAAGCTGATGATTGGTGGCTAATCCGAGGATTCAGCACGTAAATCAACGCGGGATTATACTCATGTGGGACCTTGATGGTAAAGCAATCCTCGTCACCGGCGCAAGCGGCGGAATCGGTGGCGCGACGGTGAAGAGGCTGAAAGAAGCCGGGGCCAAGGTCTATGCGGCCGGGCGGTCGCGAGACGAGCTTGATAAGCTGGCCGCGCAAACCGGTTGTGAGACGTTGATTTTCGATCTCACCTCGGAAGACGAAATTCGCAAGGCTGTGGAGGCTTTGCCATTGTGGGGCGTGGTGAACTGTGGTGGCTTTGGCGGCGAAATCGCCACCCCGCAGGAAACAGACATCTCTATCTTCGACAAAGCCATTGCCATCAATGTCAGAGGCGCGCTTCTGGTGACGAAATACGCATCGCGCTCGATGATCAAAGAAGGCAAGGGCGGCTCAATCGTCAATGTCTCGAGCCAGGCCGCATTGGTGGCATTGCCGGGCCATGTCTCCTATGCGTCTTCCAAGGCAGCACTTGATAGCATCACCCGTGTCAGCGCGCTTGAACTTGGCAAATACAAAATTCGGGTCAATAGCGTCAACCCCACCGTGGTCATGACGGAGATGTCCGCATTTTATTGGGGCCGCCCGGAGATAGGCGAACCCTTCCTGCAAAAAATGCCGTTGGGACGGTGGGCGACCGTCGATGACATTGCAAAGCCGATCCGCTTCTTGCTGAGTGAGGAGGCATCAATGATCACCGGTGTCTCTCTCCCCGTTGACGGTGGCTTCACGGCCTGCTGATCACCTCTTCGCTCAGGCCGTGTAAGATCCGTACCCAGGATCGGGTGCCTTTATGAAAAGAGGTGAGGTTGTATTTTTCATTGGGTGAGTGAACGCAGTCATCGTCCAGGGAAAAACCAACCAGCAAGGAGTCCATGCCAAGCATGGATTGAAAGCTGCCGACAATCGGGATCGATCCGCCGCCGCCGACAACAATGGCGGGCTTTGGCCATTCCTGTGAAAGAGCAGCCTTTGCTTTGGCGAGGATTGGCGAGTCATAGGGCAATTGAATGGCAGGTGAGGCCCCTTCGGCGTGAAACTCAACCCGGCAATCCCTAGGTAACTTTGAGGTTACATAGGCGCGAAAGCTATCGCGGATTTTTTGCGGGTCCTGTTTTCCCACCAGACGGAAGGATACCTTGGCCATGGCCTCGGCGGCAATCACGGTCTTGAAGCCCTTGCCGGTATAGCCGCCGGACATGCCGTTGATCTCGGCGGTTGGGCGGGCCCAGAGCAATTCCAGCACGCTACGGCCCTTCTCGCCTGACGGGACGGAAAGGCCGATATCTGTTAGGAATGAGGGTTGGGTCTTCTCCAGTTCGGCCCAGACGGCCTTGATATCGGGCGGTGTTTCGTCAACGCCATTGTAAAAGCCGGGTAGAGTCACGGCACCGGTTGCATCATGCAGGCCAGCCAAAATATCGCTCAACACATGCAGCGGATTGGCTGCAACGCCGCCATATCCGCCCGAATGGAGGTCGCGGCTGGCGGCCTTGATGGTGATTTCCTCGCCGACCAGACCGCGCAGGCTGGCACAGATCGCCGGTGTTTGCGCGTCCCACATGCCGGTGTCGCAGACCATGGCAAAATCAGCCTTCAACTCCTGGGCATTAGCTTCAAGAAAAGGCTGAAGCGACGGCGATCCCGATTCCTCCTCGCCTTCGAAGAGAATGGTGACGCGCACCGGCAGCCCGCCCTTGGTGTCCTTGAAGGCGCGCAAAGCTTCGATGAAGGTCAGGAGCTGTCCCTTGTCATCCGAGGTGCCGCGTCCGGTGATGATCTTTTCTCCGGTTGAACCGTCACGAATGGCTGGGTCGAACGGGTCGTTCTGCCATAAGTTCAGCGGGTCGACCGGCTGAACATCATAATGGCCGTAGAACAGCACATGCGGGCAGTCCGCGTCCTGTCCTTCATGATGGGCAACCACCATCGGATGACCGGACGTGTCGCGCACGGATGCTGCAAAGCCTATGCCCGTAAGATATGCCGCTAGAAATTGCGCAGCCTTGCGGCAATGCGGGCTGTAGGCCGGATCGGTGGAAATCGAGGGAATACGCACCAGATCGAACAGTGTTTCCAAACTGGAGGGCAGATTGTCATCGACACGGGCGAGGACGGTTTCAATATCGGTCATGGGCAGATTTCCAGTCGGTCATGGGGATGGAGGTTTGCAACGGATCAGTCTGTTCGGGCCGCCGCCATCGCCGCCTGCAAATCGCTCCACAGTGCCTCGGTCCCCTCAAGCCCGACATGGAGACGCACAGACAGCGGATCGACGCCGAAGGCATCCGCGAAACTCGGCGGAGCTTTCTGGTTGGCCACCACATCGCCAGGGACGACAAGGCTTTCGTGACCACCCCAGCTGACGCCCAGTTTGAACAGTTTCAAATGATCGCAGAAGGTTTGAATATGGATGACATCCTTGAAGATGAAGGAAAACAGCCCGGACGTGCCATGCAGGCCCGGCGGCAAGCCATTGTTCAGCGCCGGATGGCAGACTTTTTCGACTATATCGAGCGCCTGCAAGCGATGGGCAATCTCCAGCGCCGAGGCCTCATGCGCCTTCATGCGGATCGGCAATGTGCGCATCCCCCGGATCAGCAGCCAGGCATCGAAGGGAGACAGTTTTCCGCCGAGATAAGGCAGCGTTTCATTGCGGATACGATTGATCAGCGCCTTGGGACCGGCCACCACCCCGGCGACAACATCGCTGTGACCGCCGAGATATTTCGAGGCCGAATGCAGGACAAGATCGACGCCGAGCGATAATGGCTTCTGGAACACCGGGCTTGCCCAGCTGTTGTCAATCACCGACAACACGCCGTGCTGTTTGGCAAGAGCGGCAAGCGCGCCAACATCATGGGCGTCCATCACCCAGCTGGTCGGGCTTTCCAGATAGAGAAGCTTTGCGCCCGGCAGCGCCTTGGCCACGGCATCCTCATCGCGGCCATCCACGTAAGTCACCTCGATGCGCATGCGTTTCAGCATGGTTTCAAAGAACCTGAAGGCATCGGGATAGAGATGGCGAACGGCAACGACCCGATCTCCTGGCTCGACAAAGCTTAGGACGGTCGAAGAAATCGTCGCCATGCCACTGGCAAAACCCAGCGCATCCTCGGCACCTTCCAGTTTGGCCAGCATATCCTCAAAAATCCGCACGGTCGGATTGAGCCCGCGTGAATAGACCGGGCGGATTTTTTCGCCGCGATAGGTTGCGACCATCTCGTCATAATCACTGAAAGTGAACAGCGAGGTCTGAACAATCGGCGGCACCACCGCATCATAAGCATTGGCCTCATCATGCGCCGTAATCAGCGATGCCTGTTGCAGATAATCGAGAGCGTCGCTCATTTGGACATTTCCTTGATGTCTTCTTCCACCACGGCAAGAATTTTGAGGGTTTCACGGCGGGCCGCTTCACTATCCTGATCGGCTATCGCGCTGAACAAGGTACGATGATAGGGAAAGGAGCGGCGGGCAAAATCCGGCCTGTCGAAAGGCTTTGTCCAGAAGCGCTCGAAGGCTTCGCGCATCTGCTCCAGAAGCTGTTTGAATAGCGGGTTATGCGTGGCATCGTAGATCGCCACATGGAACGCCAGATCTTCCTTGCCGGATGTGCCTTTGGCAAGATGCACCCGCTCCATCTCGTCGAGCTTTTCCTCGATGATGCGCAAATCTTCGTGCGTTCGGCGCATGGCAGCCAAAGCTCCGGCCTCAACCTCAATGCCGCGCCGCACTTCCAATGTTTGCAGAAGAGCATCGCGTAAATTCACCGTCTCCAGCATCAACGGCATGTGGACCGTCGCAGCACTCACAGGCTGCAAAAGATAGGTTCCACTGCCTTTTCGGGTCTCCACCACGCCCAAAGCCTGAAACCGCCCGATCACTTCACGTACTGTTGAACGACCCACGCCGAGCGCGTTCATCAATTCGCGTTCCGTCGGCAGGCGATCTCCACGCTTGAGACCGGCCTTGTTGATATAGCCAACCATGGCCCCACTCACCTGCTGGACACGGTCCAGCGGTGGCAGCGCGGCGATATGCTGGGTGTCGTTCAGCGCGTTTCCGGTGCGCATTGTCATTGATATTTCTTCCTCCTGCCGACCGCTTGACAATTGGTCTGACATCTTAGCAGTATGCCGCCCACGAACAATGTCAAGGCGACCGAAGGGGCATTTGGCCTACTCCAAAAACTGAATTTCATCGTCGGGGATACGGTGGAAGAAATGAAAACAATAATTTATCCGCACACATAAAAAATGAGGGTGCCGCAAAGGCGCGAACAAACAAACTGGGGATTAAAGGCATGAAATTTCGTCTATTCGGCGGAGCGGTGGCCGTGTCGGTTGCTGCTTTGCTCACCAGCCCGGCTGTTGCTTTTGAAGGCAGAAGCCTTGTGGCGCCCGATTGCAATTATGGTGGCAAGATCAAGTCCATCGTGGCGACCGATGAGCACACGGTGACCTTCTCGATGTGCTCGCCTGATCCGGCCTTCAAAGCCAAGGCCGCCTTCGTACCCTTCGGCATCCAGCCCGCCAAGCATATCGAAGAGGCTGGACCGAAGAAAAAGCTGCTCGACAATCCGATCGGCACCGGTCCTTTCAAACTGGAAAGCTGGAATCGCGGCGATTCCATCACCATGACGCGCAACGAGAATTACTGGGGCGCCAAGCCGGCTTTCGACAAGCTGGTGTTTCGCTGGAACCAGTCCGGCGCGGGCCGCCTGAATGAATTGCGCTCCGGCACGGTCGATGAAATCACCAATATCAGCCCGGATGATTTCGACAGCGTCAAGAACGATCCAGACCTGCAATTCCTGCCACAGGAAAGCCCGAATATTCTCTATCTCGGCATGGTCAATACCGCCAAGCCCTTCGAGAATGAGAAGGTGCGCCAAGCCATTGCCATGGGCATCGACCGCCAGCGCATCGTCGATAATTTCTATCCGAAGGGTTCGGTCGTCGCCACCCATTTCACCCCCTGTTCGCTGCCCAATGGCTGCGCCGGCAAGGATTGGTACGGATTTGATACCAGCGCCGCCAAGAAGTTATTGGCCGATGCCGGCTTCCCGAATGGCTTTAAGACCAAGATCTACTACCGCGATGTGTTCCGCGCTTACCTGCCGGAACCAAGCGTTGTGGCCGTCGAATTCCAGACGCAGCTGAAGAAAAATCTCGGCATCGATGCGGAAGTGGTTCCGATTGAATCGGGTAAATTCATCGACGATACCTCGGCAGGCCGGATCGATGGCCTCTATCTGCTGGGCTGGGGCGCGGACTATCCGCATGTCACCAACTTCCTCGATTATCACTTCGGCAAGACATCGAAAATGTTCGGCACCACCTTCCCGGAAATTACCGAGGGGTTGACCAAAGGCGGAACGATTGCCGATACCAAGCAGGCCGAACCGATCTATGCCGCTGTCAACGATGCCATCCGCCAGCATGTGCCGATGGTACCGATTGTCCATGGTGCCGCTGCCTATGCAGCGCGTGCGACCTTGAAGAATGCCATCGTCCGTCCCTTCGGTTCACCGCTGTTGCAGGATGAGATTCCAGGGAAGGATACGTTGGTCTTCATGCAGAATGCCGAGCCGATCAGCCTCTATTGCGGTGACGAAACCGATGGCGAAACGCTGAATGCCTGCACACCGATCACTGAAACGCTGCTGAACTATGCCAAGGATAGCGGCGATATCCTTCCAGGTCTTGCAAAAAGCTGCGACGCCAATGCCGACTCCACTGTCTGGATCTGCCATTTGCAGGAAGGCGTGAAATTTACCGACGGCTCTGCCTTCAACGCCAATGACGTCGTTGTTTCCTGGGCTGCTGGCCTCGATGCATCCAATCCGGCCCATGTCGGCAATACCGGTTCCTTCGATTATTTCTCCTCCCTCTGGGGCGGATTGATGAACGCCAAGAAGTAATCGTGAGGATTTCGACGCTTCGGGCTAGGCGCAAATGTCTGGCCCGTCCTGTCTGACGAGATCGTTTTTATATGCCGTTTACCCCCCCTCTGTCCTGCCGGACATCTCCCCCTCAAGGGGGGGGATCGAATAGGGTAACCCACCCGCTTCATTGGATACGCAGCAAGTTTCGATGCATGAGATTCCAGCGAGGGGCAAACCTCGCATCGATCTCCCCCCTTGAGGGGGAGATGGCTGGCAACCCAGAGGGGGGTAATCTTGCTCCATCATCCATTCATTGATGACATCTGACAAACCAAACGGCGCTGTAAAATCTGGTAATGAGGACCTGTGATGCTCGGATATGCAGCCAAACGTCTGCTGATTTCTATTCCGGTGATTTTTGGCATCCTGATCGTGACTTTCGCGCTCGCTCGGCTGATCCCTGGCGATCCCTGCAAGGCCATGCTGGGAGAGAAGGCTACCGCCGAGACCTGTGCCGGTTTCATCACCCGCTACGGCTTCGATAAACCGCTGCCAACGCAGTTTTTCATTTATATGGGGGATATGCTGCGAGGTGATTTCGGGACATCGGTGCGCTTCTCGCGGCCCGTGACGCAGATCATTATCGAGCGCCTGCCGATGACCGCCGAGCTTGCGGTCCTGGCTCTGATCACCGCAACCATCATCGGTGTCGGGCTCGGCGTTATTGCCGCCCGTCGCCATAATTCCGCAGCCGATGTCGGCACGATGATCGTTGCCAATGCCGGGATTTCCATGCCGGTGTTCTGGCTGGGGTTGATGTTGGCTTATCTGTTCGGGGTGATGCTGCGTGGCACGCCCTTCTGGCTGCCGCCATCCGGACGGCTTTCCGCCGGTGTCAATTCCATTCCCTTTTACGAGGTCTGGCACTGGCAATTGGCAGCAGATAGCGGCTGGAGCAAGGTGCTCGAATTCTTCTCCAACTTTTATATTCTGAACGCCTTTATCACCGGCAATTGGACGGTGTTCTGGGATGCCGTGCGCCACATGATCTTGCCGGTCATGGCGCTCTCCACCATCCCGATGGCAGTGATTGCCCGCATGACGCGCTCCTCGCTGCTGGATGTGTTGGGGCGTGATTATGTCCGCACCGCTCGCGCCAAGGGCGTGCCGGAAAAACGCGTTGTCAGCGAACATGCGCTGGGCAACGCATTGTTGCCGGTTGTCACCATCCTGGGCTTGCAAATGGGCGCCCTGCTTAGTGGCGCCGTGTTGACGGAAACCGTTTTTGGTCTGTCCGGCGTGGGCCGTATGCTGGTTGAGGCGATTTTTGCGCGCGACTATCCTGTCGTGCAGGCCTTCACGGTGATGATTGCCGTGTCCTACGTGGCCATCAACCTGCTGGTGGACCTTTCCTACACCTATCTCGATCCCCGCATTCGCCCACAATAGGACAGTTCATGACGCGCTTGAATAGTGTATCGGCCAGTGCAGCAGAGGCCATTCTCGAAGATGGCCTGATTGGTGAACCGGTCGCCCAATGGCGCAGAACCTGGGGACGGCTGCTCAGGCTGCGCTCCGGGCAGGTCGGGTTGTTCATCATTGGCATGCTGATCCTGATTGCCATTTTTGCACCGGTGCTTGCCCCTTATGATCCCGATCAGGTGTTGATCGGTGTCGAGCAGGTCAAACGCCGCGAGCCGCCCTGCGTGCATCTGCTTGGATGCGACGCCAGCCGTCCGCAGCACATCATGGGTATCGATGGCAATGCCCGGGATTCCTTTTCGCGTATTCTCTATGGCACGCGCGTCAGTCTGGTCATTGGCCTCACCACCGTCACCTGCGCGCTGTTCTTTGGCGTGCTGCTGGGGGCGATTGCCGGGTATTTCCGGGGCTGGGTGGATAATATCATCATGCGGATCATGGATGTGATCCTAGGTTTTCCATCGCTGCTATTGGCCATTGCCATCGTTGCGGTTCTGGGACCGGGCATTCGCAATGCATTACTGGCCATCTCCATCGTCTCGGTTCCCGCCTATGCCCGCGTCACCCGCGCCAGTGTGCTTTCGGTGAAAACCTTCGATTTTGTCGCGGCCACACGGGTGCTGGGTGGCAGCAAATGGCGCATTCTGTTTCGCCGTGTGCTGCCCAATGCCATCACGCCGATTGTGGTGCTGGCAACGCTTGGGGTTGCCACCGCCATTCTCGATGCGGCTGGTCTCAGCTTCCTTGGCCTTGGCGCACAGCCGCCGACGCCGGAATGGGGGACGATGCTGGGGGCTGCCCGCAACGAGATCTTCTCCGCGCCGCATCTGGTGTTCTTTCCCGGCCTTGCCATCATGCTGACCGTGCTTGGCTTCAACCTTCTCGGAGACGGGCTGCGTGATGCCCTCGATCCGCGGCTCCATACGTGAGGACAGCATGACCCGGCCTATTCTGGAGATCCGCGATCTCACCACCCATTTCCAAACCCGATCCGGCACCGCCCGCGCGGTCGATAAGGTCTCGCTGTCGCTGGAGGCGGGACAAACGCTCTGCGTTGTCGGCGAGAGCGGCTGCGGCAAATCGATCACCTCGCTCAGCATCATGGGGCTGGTGCCCTATCCCGGCAAGATCATCGGTGGCGAAGTGCTGCTGGATGGAGCCGATCTGCGCAGCATGTCACCGATGGACCTCAGCAAAGTGCGCGGCAACCGGATTTCGATGATTTTCCAAGACCCGTCCTCCTCGCTCAATCCGGTCCATACCGTGGGGCGGCAGATTGCCGAGGCTTACCGCCTGCACAAAAACATGGGCAAGCAGGAGGCGGAAGCGGCGGCAATCGCCATGCTGAAAGCCGTCGGCATTCCCGATCCCCAACGACGTATGAAGGCCTATCCGCATGAAATGTCCGGTGGCATGGCGCAGCGGGTGATGATTGCCATGGCGCTGGCCTGCCAGCCGGAAGTGCTGATTGCCGATGAGCCGACAACGGCGCTGGATGTGACCATTCAGGCACAAATTCTGGATTTGATGCGCGATTTGCAGCGTGATTTCGGCACTGCCATCATCCTGATCACCCATGATCTTGGCGTGGTCGCCGAAATGGCCGATCATGTCGCGGTGATGTATGCGGGCCAAGTGGTAGAGCTTGCCGATGTGAAAACCCTGTTCAAATCGCCCAAGCATCCCTACACGCAAGCCTTGCTGCGCTCGGTGCCGGTGCTGGGCGAATCCCCTGACATGCTCGAAGTCATCGATGGTCGCGTGCCGCAATTAACCCATCTGCCCCAGGGCTGTCTGTTCGCGCCGCGCTGCACAGCCCGGCGCGAGGCTAATGAACCGCGCTGTCTGACCGCTGTTCCGGCGCTGACCGAAATCCACAAGGCCCATCACTGTCGATGCTGGCTGACCGAACCGGCCAATCTTGCCGGTCAACAAGAGGTTCAGCCCGCATGAGCGCCCTGATCGAAATGAACGGCATCAAGATGGCCTTCGCCGTGACCGGCGGGGCGTTTCAGCGGGTGAAAGGCTATGTCAACGCCGTCAACGACGTCAGCCTGACCATCGAACGCGGGCGCACGCTGGGTGTGGTCGGTGAAAGCGGCTGCGGAAAATCCACGCTGGCCCGCATCGTGGTGGGTCTGTTCGCGCCGACCGCAGGCGAAATCATCTTTGATGACAAGCAGATTGCCGGACCCGGCATGGGCGTTGATTTTGCCTCTAGCCGCCGCATCCAGATTGTCTTTCAAGACCCATACTCCTCGCTTGATCCACGGCTGCCGATTGGCGATTCCATTGCCGAAGGCCTGGTCATCCATGGTATCGGCGACAAGGCCAGCCGTCGCAAGGCCGTTGCCGATATGCTGGAACTGGTGGGCTTGCCGCCGCAAGCCGCAGACCGCTATCCGCATGAGTTCTCCGGCGGGCAACGCCAGCGCATCGGCATCGCCCGCGCCCTCATTCTCCAGCCGGAATTTCTGGTCTGTGATGAGCCGACCTCGGCGCTCGACGTTTCGGTGCAGGCGCAAATCCTGAATCTCTTGAAGCGGCTGAAAACCCAGCTCAACCTGACCATGATGTTCATTTCTCACAATCTGGCCGTGGTGCGCCACATCGCCGATGACGTGGTGGTGATGTATCTTGGCCATGCGGTGGAACTTGGCCCGGTGGAAGCGCTGTTTACCAATCCGCGCCATCCCTATACCAAGGCCCTTCTTTCGGCGACGTTGATTGCCGATCCCGACCGGCGCGGTGAGCGGATCAAACTCGTCGGCGAAATGCCGTCCCCGCTCAATCCACCCACGGGCTGTCCCTTCCATCCGCGTTGCACGCTGGCCAACGACCGCTGCAAGGCGGAAATGCCGCTGATGACGATGACCGATACCGTGCAGGTTGCCTGTCATGCCGTTGAAGAAGGCCGGGCTTGAATTATCCAAGGAAACAGACCATGTCCTCACGTCTATCAGCCCCCAAAATCTCCATGGAAGAGCGGGTTCTCCGGTTAGAAACCCTTCGGAAGACCATGGCAGAAAAGGATATCGGCGCGGTGCTGATCGGCTCCACCGAGAGCCTGCGCTATTTCACCGGGCTGGTCTGGCATGGCAGCGAACGGCTTGTGGGTGCGGTGATCACGGCATCGGAACTCGTTTATGTGGTGCCGGGCTTTGAGCGCAGCCGGGTGGAGACATTGCCGCATCTTCCCGGCGATATCAGGGTGTGGGAAGAAGATGAAAGCAGCGCCGCCCTTGTCGCGTCATTTCTGCCTCACGGTGGCACGCTTGCGGTCGACGATTCCGTGCCGCTTTTCGTCTACAATGCCCTAAAGCGCGAAATAGTCGCAGATCGGCTGATCGACGGAGGGCCGCTTCTGCGCGGTCAGCGCCTGCGAAAATCCGCCACTGAAATCGCCATTATCCAATATGCGATGAACCTGACACTGGATGTGCAGCGCAAAGCCCATGCCATGATCCGCCCCGGCATTGCCGCTTCGGAGGTCGTGCGCTTTATTGATGACGAACACCGACGCCTAGGCGCCAGCAACGGCTCCACCTTCTGCATCGTTTCCTTTGGCGAGACCACGTCCTTGCCGCATGGGGCGGATGGCGAGCAATATTACCAGCCGGGCGATGTGGTGTTGGTCGATACCGGCTGCCGCATTGATGGCTATAACTCCGACATTACCCGCACCTATATGCTGGAGGAGCCAACTGCCGAGTTTGCCCGCATATGGGCGATTGAGCGGGAGGCCCAGCAGGCGGTTTTTGATGCAGCCCGGATTGGCGCGCCCTGTGGTAGCCTGGATGATGCCGCCCGCGACGTGCTTACCCGCCACGGCCTCGGCCCGGATTACCAGCTTCCCGGACTGCCCCATCGCGCCGGTCATGGTCTTGGCCTTGAGGGGCATGAGGAGCCCTATATCGTGCGCGGCAACACTGTTCGTCTTGAAGCGGGAATGTGCTTTTCCTGCGAGCCGATGATCGTGCTGCCCGGACAATTCGGCCTGCGTCTGGAAGACATTATTTACATGACCTCGGATGGGCCGAAATGGTTTACCCAACCCGCCAAGGGGCCGACGGAGCCTTGCTCAGCATAAGGCTACCATCTGTCTGCATCCGTAACTTGATTGCATCCTTATCGTGATGCGAGTGCTGGTGATGAGCGCCAGCACAAAGGCGCTTGCCTAAAATAAAAGCAGCATGAAAAAATATGCAAAGTCGGATTGACTCATCTCTTCGTTCGTCTGAGTATGAACCAATTATCAATTGGTTCGAACCAATGCATGATTGACGATCACGACAATTCCAATCTCGCCCTGAACAAATTGCGTGAACTGCTGAGCTCCGGTCGGTTCAGTGCAGGGGAAAAACTGCCGACAGAGCGGTCACTGTGCGAGGAACTTTGCCTTGGCCGCCGTTCCGTTCGCCGGGCCCTTGAGGTTCTGGAAGCAGAAGGGCTTATCTGGCGGCGGCAGGGGTCTGGTACGTTTGCTGGCACACGCCCCGACGCATTCGATGACTATGTCGGTGCCCTGGTTGCCGGAACCGATCCTTTGGAAGTCATGGAAGTGCGCCTGCGGCTTGAACCGCAACTGGCGCAGCTTGCGGCGCTGCGGGCCAATGCTGCGGATGTGCAGGCCATGTATGATCTGGTGGCAAAGATCGGCGCCAGCAAGGATGCCGATGGGCGGGAGCTTTGGGATGGAGCGCTGCATCGAAAGATTGCCCAATGCGCCGGTAACAGTCTTTTCCTGGCGCTGTTCGATGTGATGAACCGGACACGGCAGGACCCGGCCTGGCAGAATATTCGTGAACAGGCACGGGCGTTTGCCCAAACCCGCCCTGTCACTCATGGCCAGCATCTCGCGATTATCGACCGGATTGCATCGCGCGATCCGATTGGAGCGGGCGAAGCCATGCGGGTCCACCTTCTCACCCTGCAAGAGAGCCTGATCCGCATTACCTCGATCGATACCGCCGTCCACCCCGCAGAGGCATGACGGCAACTGCCTATCATCAGCATAAAAACAACAATGAGGGGAATGGCATGAAACTGAACAGAGTTTTGACCGCGCTGCTCGTCACCGCCGCTTTTGCTGCACCTGTGATGGCCGCAGACCTGAAGATCGGCTTGTCGGAAGACCCTGACGTGCTCGATCCGGCGCAGTCGCGCACGTTCGTGGGGCGCATCGTCTATACGGCGATGTGCGATAAACTGGTCGATGTGTCGCCCGACCTGAAGATCGTTCCGCAGCTTGCCACCGGCTGGGCCTGGAGCGAGGGTGGCAAGGTTTTGACCATGACTTTGCGCCAGGGCGTGAAATTTCACGACGAAACACCCCTCAATGCCGAAGCGGTTGTCGCCACCATCCAGCGCAACATGACCATGCCGGAATCGCGGCGCAAGAGCGAGCTTGCCTCGGTTGAAAAGGTCGAGGCTATCGGCAGTGATACGGTGAAATTCACGCTCAAGGCGCCGGATTCGACCCTGCTGGCGCAATTGTCCGACCGGGCCGGGATGATCGTCTCGCCCAAGGCCGCCAAGGAATTGGGCGCTAATTTCGGCAGCCATCCCGTCTGCGCCGGTCCGTTCAAATTTGTCGAGCGGGTGCAGCAGGACCGGATCGTGCTGGAGAAATTTGCTGATTACTGGAACAAGGATCAGATTTTCATCAACAAGCTCACCTATCTGCCGATTGTCGATAGCACGGTGCGCCTCGCCAATCTGCGCTCCGGTGATCTCGATATGATTGAGCGGGTGGCCCCAACCGATGCCGCCTCCATCAAGTCCGATGGCAAGCTGGACTTTGAACAGGCGGTCGGCGTCGGTTACATGGCGATGTATGTCAATATCGGCAATGGTCCTCGCGCCAATAACCCGCTTGGCAAGGACAAGCGTCTGCGGCAGGCCTTCTCGCTGGCCATCGATCGCGAAGCACTGAACCAGATCGTCTTCGAGGGGACGGCTCTGGCGGGCAATCAGCCATTTCCGCCTGTCAGCCCCTGGTATGACAAGCGGATTCCGGTTCCTGCCCGCGATGTCGAAAAGGCAAAAGCCCTGATCAAAGCCGCCGGATTTGATCGAGTGCCGATTGAGTTGCAGGTGTCCAACAGCGCGACGGTGTTGCAGATGATGCAGGTCGTCCAATCGATGGTCGCTGAGGCGGGTTTTGACGTGACGCTGAAGACGATGGAATTTGCCACCATGCTCAACGAGCAGACGGCTGGAAATTACCAGATCAGCCGTTCGGATTGGTCCGGGCGTGTGGACCCGGATGGCAATCTGCATCAGTTCGTCACCTGCAAGGGTGGCATTAACGATACCAAATATTGCAATCCCGCCGTCGATACGCTGTTGAACGAAGCACGACAGTCCACCGATGAAGCCGTGCGCAAGCAGAAATACGATGCGGCCGATGAAATCCTGAACGATGATCTGCCGATCATCTATCTCGGTCATCAGTCCTGGCTCTGGGCGTCCAGCAAGAAGATCACCGGTTTTGTGCCGTCACCGGATGGAATGATCCGCCTGACGGGCATGCAAAAGGCCAATTGAGCTCTTGCTTTTCTCCCTGATGATCCTGTCACGGAAGTGATCTTTGTCAGGCGGCAGGTCCGCCGCCTGACACAAACGTCTCATTCATCCGGAGACCGTCATGCCCACTTTCCTTGCCCGGCGCCTGTTGCTGGCCATACCGACGCTGCTGATCATTTCTGTCTTCGTGTTTTCGCTGCAAAAGCTTCTGCCCGGCGATCCGGTGCTGATCATGGCGGGAGAAGATCGCGATCCCGCAGTGATGGAAAGCCTGCGCGAGAAATATCACCTGAATGATCCGATGCCCGTTCAATATGCGATGTGGCTTGGCGCTGCGCTGAAGGGCGATCTCGGCATGTCGTTGCGAACCAACCAGCCCGTGCTGGAACTGATCGGCGAGAAATTGCCCGTCACCTGCCAGTTGGCGATCATGTCGACGATCTTTGCTCTCGCCCTCGGCATTCCCCTCGGCATTCTGGCCGCGGTCAAGAAGAATACGCTGATCGATTACCTGGCTAGCGTGGTGGCGCTGTCTGGCCTGTCGATCCCGAATTTCTGGCTCGGCATCATGCTCATTCTTCTGGTTTCGGTCCGGCTCGGCTGGTTGCCGGCCTCCGGCTATCAACCGTTCTTTTCCGACCCATGGATGTCGATGAAAACCATGTTGATGCCGTCTTTCGTGCTGGGCAATGCCTTGGCGGCGTCGATCATGCGCCACACGCGCTCGGCCATGCTGGGGGTTCTCAGTTCGGATTATGTGCGTACCGCCCGCGCCAAGGGCATGCCGGAACGTTCGGTCATCCTGTCTCACAGTTTTCGCAATGCGGTTTTGCCGATCGTTACGCTGACCGCCTTGCTGTTTGGCGAATTGCTGGCAGGTGCGGTGCTGACGGAGCAGATTTTCACCATTCCCGGCTTTGGCAAGCTGATCGTCGATGCGGTTTTCAATCGGGACTATGCCGTTGTCCAGGGTGTCGTGCTTTGCACTGCCATCGGCTTCATCCTGATGAACCTGATGGCCGATTGTCTCTATCTTCTTCTCAATCCTCGGATGAGGGCCAGCCTATGACCGCCATAAGTGAGGCCGCAACCGCCCCGTTCCATCCATCCGGAAGAGGCTGGCGAAAACTGAAAGCCAATAAGGCGGCGTTGGTTGGCCTGGCAATCATCCTGTTCTTTCTCACGGTGGCGCTGCTGGCGCCATTACTGCCGATTGCCGATCCCTTGGCGTCGAGCTGGTCGGCCATTCGCAAGGCACCGTCGATGGCCCACCCGTTCGGCACGGATGACCTTGGGCGGGATATCATGTCCCGGATGATCTGGGGGGCGAGGGCATCGCTTGCCGCAGGAATTTTCTCCGTGGCGATTGCCACCATCCTCGGCGTTCCGCTTGGCATTCTCTCCGGTTACTTCGGCGGCTGGATCGATATGGTCATTTCCCGCATCACCGAGGCCTTTCTGGCAATGCCCTTTCTGATCATGGCCATTGCTCTTGCCGCTTTTCTTGGGCCAAGCCTGACCAATGCGATGATTGCCATCGGCCTTTCCGCACTGCCAACCTTCATCCGGTTGAGCCGTGGTCAGGTTTTGGCAGTGAAAACGGAAGATTACGTGGAGGGCGCACGCTCCATTGGCCTTGGACATGTGGCAATCATGAGCCGTTACATCTTTCCCAATATCCTGGCGCCGGTTCTGGTGCAGGCGACGCTGACGGTTGCCACCGCGATCATCGCTGAAGCCAGCCTGTCTTTTCTGGGTCTTGGGCAGCAGCCCCCAGCCCCAAGCTGGGGCTCGATGCTGAATGTCGCCAAGAATTTCCTCAGTCAGGCACCCTGGATGGCCATATGGCCGGGCGGTGCGATTTTTCTCGTCGTCATTGGGTTCAATCTCCTGGGGGATGGGCTGCGTGACGTTCTCGATCCACGTTCTTCCTGAGGCAAAAGGCTAAGACACACCTCCATTTCAATTCTGGGATATATGCTATGACTGACTTTACCACCCGGCCTGAAATTCTCGGCACCTTTGGCGTTGTTGCCTCCACCCACTGGATTGCCTCTGCCGTTGGCATGGCCATTCTGGAAAAAGGCGGTAACGCCTTCGATGCCGCTGTGGCCACCGGCTTCGTGCTGCAAGTTGTCGAGCCGCATCTGTGTGGTCCGGGCGGTGATATGCCTGCCGTGATCTATTCGAAAAAGAAGGACAAGGTGGAGGTCATCTGCGCCCAGGGGCCTGCACCGGCGGGCGCCACCATCGAGCATTACACGGCGGAAGGGCTGGATCTCATTCCCGGCGATGGCCTGCTGGCAACCGTTATACCCGGCGCCTTCGACGGCTGGATGCTGATGCTGCGCGATTACGGCACGATGAGCGTGCGTGACGTGCTGGAGCCAGCCATTTATTATGCCGAAAAAGGCCACCCGGTTCTGGCCAGAGTTTCGGCCACCATCAAGGGACTTGGCAGCTTCTTCGAACAGCATTGGCCAACCTCGCACCAGACCTGGTTGCCGGGCGGCTTCGCCCCGGAGCCGAACAGCCTGTTCACCAATCCAGTTCTGGCCGAGACCTGGAAGCGGATCATTGCGGAAGCCGAGGCCAAATCCGGCCGCGAGGCGCAGATCGACGCTGCTCGTGATGCCTTCTACCGTGGTTTTGTGGCCGAACGTATTGATGCCTATGTCCAATCCACGGCGGTGATGGATGCGAGCGGTGCGTGTCACAAAGGCGTGCTGACGGCTGACGATATGGCCCATTGGTCTGCGACCATAGAGGAGCCGCAAACCTTCGATTATCATGGCTGGACGGTGGCCAAGACCGGACCATGGGGCCAGGGGCCGGTGCTGTTGCAGGCCCTATCGCTCCTGAAAGGCTTCGATATTGCGGCCATGGCCTCGGATGGCCCGGATTTCGTTCACACCGTCACCGAGGCCATGAAACTGGCCTATGCAGACCGGGAGATCTATTATGGCGATCCGGCGTTCGCCACGGTGCCGATGCAGCATTTGCTGAGCGAGGCCTATGCCACTGAGCGTCGCGCCTTGATCGGCGAGACGGCGTCTTTCGATCTGGTGCCGGGCCGTGTTGCGGGCTTTGAGGATCAATATACCCGCACCATGGAGATGTTGGGTGCCACGTCGAAAACCGGGGCGGTGTTTGAGCCGACCATGGCGCATTTGAGCGAAAAGCGCGGTGATACCGTGCATATCGATGTGATCGACCGCGACGGCAATATGGTGTCCGTCACGCCATCCGGTGGCTGGCTGCAATCCTCGCCGATTGTGCCGGGATTGGGCTTCTGCCTCAATTCCCGGGCGCAGATGTTCTGGCTCAAACCCGGCTTGCCCACCTCGTTGCAACCGGGCAAGCGCCCACGCACCACCTTGACGCCATCGATCGCGCTCTATGAAGGCCGTCCCACCCTGTCGTTTGGCACGCCGGGCGGCGACCAGCAGGATCAATGGCAGTTATCGTTCTTCCTGCGCTATGTTCACCATGGCTTCAATCTTCAGGCGGCTATCGATCAACCGCTCTTCCACACCTCGCATTTCCCCGGCTCGTTTTATCCGCGCACCCGTGAGCCGGGCAGCCTGATGGTGGAGAAGAATTTCCCCGAGGCGACGATTACTGAGTTGGCCAGACGCGGTCATGCCCTGACCGTTGCCGAACCATGGTCTATCGGCCGATTGACCGCAGCGCGACGCGATGCCGATGGACTGTTGCGAGCCGCAGCCACGCCCAGATTGATGCAGGCCTATGCTGTCGGACGATAGAGTTTGCTTTGGGAAAGGTGAAATCCGTTTTCCCGAAAAGACAAACGAAATCAAGACAAACTCGAGTCTGTACCCCGTCGACAATGAGGACCCGCCATGAGCGCGCAAACACCTGCACCGATCTTGTCCGTAGAAGGGCTAAACACCGCTTTTCTGGTGGATGGACGCTGGAAAACCGTGGTCCGCAATGTGTCTTTCGATGTGATGGCGGGCGAGACGCTCGCCATTGTCGGCGAGAGCGGTTCGGGCAAGAGCGTGACGTCGCTATCGATCATGCGGTTGCTGGCTGACCAGACCAGCCGGACGACCGGCAAGATCATGCTGGAGGGCCGCGATCTGATGGCTCTATCCCCAAAGGCCATGCGCAACGTGCGCGGCAGGGATATGGCGATGATTTTTCAGGAGCCGATGACCAGCCTCAATCCGATTTTCACCATCGGCCGGCAGATTTCCGAGGCCTTGATTGCCCATGGCGGTCTGTCCAAAGGCGAGGCGCGGGCGCAGACCATCCACCTGCTGGACAAGGTTCGCATTCCCAATGCCGGGGCGCGGTTTGATGATTATCCGCATCAATTCTCGGGCGGAATGCGCCAGCGGGTGATGATTGCCATGGCGCTGGCGCTGAAGCCGAAAATCCTGATCGCCGACGAGCCGACCACGGCCCTTGACGTGACGATCCAGGGCCAGATCCTTGATCTCATCAAGCAATTGCAGGCGGAAGAGGGCATGTCCGTGCTGTTCATCACCCATGACATGGGCGTTGTGGCCGAAATTGCCGACCGCACCATGGTGATGTTTCGCGGCGATGTGGTGGAAACCGGCACGACGGGCGATGTGTTTCACAAGGGCCGCCATCCCTATACCCGCGCTTTGCTCTCTGCGGTTCCGCGCCTGGGGGAAATGGGCGATGCCGCCTGGCCACGGCGCTTTCCGGTCGTGGATATGGCGACCGGCGAACGGGTGGAGCCTACGGTTGTCGCCGATACTGTCGAGCGGGGCCTGACGCCGGTTCTCCAGGTGCGCGATCTGGTCACCCGGTTCGATATCAAGGGTGGTCTGTTTGGCAGAAAAACCGGCGTGATCCATGCTGTGGAGGATGTCTCCTTCGATCTTTTCCAGGGCGAAACATTAGCGCTGGTGGGAGAATCCGGCTGCGGAAAATCGACCACCGGACGCTCCGTCATGCGACTGATCGATCCGCTCAGCGGCTCGGTCCAGCTGGATGGCTATGATGTCCTCTCCCTGCGGGGTCCCGATATCAACCGGATGCGCCGCTCCATCCAGATGATTTTTCAAGACCCGTTCGCCAGCCTCAATCCACGCATGACCGTGGGTGCTTCGGTGGCCGAGCCGATCACCACTCACCGACTGGCCACGCATCGGCAGGCGCGGGAAAAAGCCGCCGACCTGATGGAGCGGGTGGGCCTCAGCGCCGATATGGCCAACCGCTATCCGCATGAGTTTTCCGGCGGCCAGCGCCAACGCATTGCCATTGCCCGGGCGCTGGCGTTGGACCCGAAAGTCATCGTCGCCGATGAAAGCGTGTCGGCCCTCGACGTGTCCATCAAGGCGCAGGTCTGCAATCTGCTGATGGATCTGCAAGCCAGCCTGAAAATCGCTTTTCTGTTCATTTCCCACGACATGGCGGTGGTAGAACGGGTTAGCCACCGGGTCGCGGTGATGTATCTGGGCGAAATTGTCGAAATCGGCCCGAGAACTGCTGTGTTCTCCAATCCGCAACATGCCTATACCCGAAAACTGATGAAAGCCGTGCCGGTACCGGATCCTTCCCGCCGAAATATCCGGCGCGATCTGGACAGCGAAGAGCTGAAAAGCCCGGTGCGCCCGCTCGGATACCAGCCGCCCAAACGACGCTATGAACAGGTGTCTCCGGGCCACATGGTCATGCGGGATGACACGAGGGTAGGATAGGATTTCGGACAAATCCGCTGCACTAGTTTGTCAGGGAAAAGTGGAAACCGGTTTTCCCGAAAAGACAAACGAAAACAAAAGAATCTAGAGTCAGTCTGGTTCAGACTGACCCTGACTGACTCTAACTTCAGACAATCACATGCGGCACAAAGCGCGAGAGATTGGCGGTAATGCGGGAGCGGTCCTCGCGGATGCCAAGGGCGCAGGCACGATCACCGACAATCCAGCTACCAAGCACTGCAAAGCCCGCCTCACTCTTAAACAGCGGCGCATAGGCTTGCACGATAAATCCTTCCTCGCCGTAACCACCTGGGGAGACGAGAGATTCCGTGCCGCCTTGGAAAAGCGTGACGTTTTCGCCTTCTCGCGACAGAAGCGGTTTTCGCACGTAGTCGCCAAGGCTTGAGGCGGCGGGATCGTCGGCAAAAAAGCTTGGCAATAGATTGGGGTGGTTGGGGTGGCGCTGCCAGAGTAGCGGCAGCAGCCCCTTGTTGGACAAGATTGATTTCCAGGCGGGTTCGACAAACACATCGCCGGACCGTGCCAATTGGCGCGAAAACGGCTCGCGCAGCATGAATTCCCAGGGGTAGAGCTTGAAACACTGGTCGATCACCCGGTCTTGCAGATCCGTAAAGCGCCCTTCTGCATCAATGCCGATATCGCCGATATCGAGAAGTTCGACGCGGTGCCCGGCCTGGAGGGCGCAATCCATCAGGTAAACCGTGGTGCCGCGATCTTCCTCATTCTCGGTCATCGCCGTGAAATGGAACATCGACTGTTTTGGAAACTGCTCGAATGCCTCCACAAGGCTTTCCTGCAATAGATTATACTGGTCGGCATCGGCGGGCAGCGCGCCAAGCGCCTGCTGGTCGGTGAGCCAATTGAACTGGAAATAGGCGGTCTCGAAAACGGATGTCGGCGTGTCGGCGTTATATTCCAGCAGCTTGGCAGGGCCTTCGCCATCATAGGCGAGATCGAAACGCCCATAGAGATGCCGGTCCTGGCGTTGCCAGGATCTGCGGACCACGTCGCGAAGATCGTCTGGAATGGCCAACCGGTCGAGTGCCTCCTCACTGCCGACGATATCGCCGATCAGGTCCATGCACATATCGTGCAATTCCTGACTGGGTGCCTCTATCCGGGTCTCGATTTCTTCCAGGGAGAACACATAGGCGGCATCGTCCACCCAATAGGGCTCGCCATACATTTCATGAAAACCAAAGCCAACGGTGCGCGCCGTGTCGCGCCAATCTGGACGTTCCGCAACAGTGATGCGCTTCATGTCAGCCGCCGAAACTGAAGGAGGAGCGTCCCCCGAAGCCCTGGCGGCTTACCGTGCGGGTATTGACATTGGCGGGCTTGGAGGTCGATGGAGCAAGGATCGTGTCGCGGCCTTTGTTTATGGTCACGGTCTGGCCGCTGCGGTTGCGATAGATCGGCGTGCCTCCGCCATAGCTGCCTGCGCCATAGCTGCGGCCCTGCGTTTCTTCCCGCCTATATCGATTATAGTCACCAATATTGTTGATGGTCGAAGACAGTAGATAACCGGCCATGAAGGGCATGAAAAAGCTACCACTACCGCTGGTGCCATCGGTATTGGATGCTGTCTGCTGCACGCATTGTTTTGCGCCATATTCAGCTTCGCAGGCGGCCATGCCATCAAAGCGCGGTGCGTTGGCCATATGGGCTTTGACGGCATCCTGGTAGGCTGTCTGACATACTTCCCGATCCATCCCTTGAGAGATGCATTGATCGACGGAGGTGAATGTGCGCTCAGTGGGCGCATCCTCGCCGCAGCCCGATAGCAGCAGGCTGGAGGCGGCGATGGTGCCAAGGGCAAGGATCGGGGGCCTTCGCCCGCTTAAACGTCTGCGCATTCTGGCCTCCTCAATAGGTCATGCAGGCAGCATTGAGAATGCCGATGATCAGCGCGATGCCGCCGCCCCAAAGGCCTGCGGCAATATCACCGGCGGTGATTTTCTCATGCAGATCCTTCATGGTGAAATTGGCGATGTAAAAGGCGAAAATCTGCACGAGAATGCCGACGAATGCCCAGAGAATATAATCGATAATGCTGACGGAATTGGCCGCCGCCGAGGCAAGCGGCAGGCTGAACCCCATGAGCGCACCGAGAAATGCTGTGACCGCCGCCAGATTGCCCGCCCGGATCAATTCAACTTCCTTATGGGGTGTCAGGCGCGTGTAAATTGCTGCAAAAACACCATAAGCCGCGATGCCAATGAAAAAATAGCCCAGAAAGGCCGGAAGTCCCGCCATGTAGTTCAGCATTCATATGCCCCTTGGTAAAGATTTTGGTCAGACGCGACGGACATCGGCGGCACCGATACCATAGCCAATCAGAAATTCGACAGAGCGGCCCGCCTGTGCCTGGGTGGGGTCGAGATCCCGTTCCACATTGATCAACAGCATTTCCTGCGTGGACCCAAGGGGCCGGTAATATAGCATGCAGGATTGATGGATCGAGCGACTGGTCTCGCCATCCTCTACCTCTTCAACGAATTGAACGGTCTCAGCCCGCTCCGGACCTTCCCCCCAGAAGCGATTGAACAGAATACCGTCAGCATCGTAAGAGGGTGCGCCAATCATGCCTGATGGCCCTGTCCAGCGGTTCCATTCGCTCTGGCTGACCGGCACGACGCTATCCCAGGGCCGGTAGAAGCTGATATCCTCTATGCCATCGCCCGGCTTGCCGGATGGGGACATGACCTGGATCATATGGTGATTTTCATCGTAATAGCGCGACAGGACCGATGCTGCATCGAGCCGGACTTCCCCATAAGCGGCAATGATGAAAGCGCCGCTTTGAGGCAGCGGCATGGCTGGTTGAGCCCCCAGCGCATCGGCTTCCAGTGAGAGGAAATCAAGATCGAGCGCACCACCGATCACGGCACCGAGGGGGCCGAGTTCCTTTTGCATCGGCTTTTCGGTCTTGCGTCCGCTGAACCAACCCAACATCAAGCATCTCCTATAAGGCGCAATCGATAGCTGCGGTGAATATGGCATCAAGATTGAAAAGAGCAACCTTGACCATCATTCTATCGTCGTGGAAAACCGGCAGGATTGAGCGGCAAGATGGAGACCGCCCCTTGAAAACAAGGAGAGGGAAAGACCAGCAAGGGCACAGACGTCATCACTTAGCCCCTGTCTTTACGGCGTTTTCCACGCAAACTATTTAGCATAAAAGGCTTTTAACTGCCTGCCGGAATACCCAGATAATGCTCAGAATTTCAACCGATGGAGGAATGTTTGGAACCCTGGACTTTGACGAGCTTGACCCGTCTGTTTGCAGCCGATCCCGAGGCGCTGGGCGATGTCGATGTGACCGTTCCCCAGAGCGGCGACGTGATCTGCGTAACGCTAAAGGAAAAGGGAGACATGGATGTCTTCGTCGCCGTGAGCGGCGAACGTGATATTTTCGCCAGCATCGTTTTGGTGCCATGCGATGACGTGCCGAACCGCGCAGATTTCGAGCGCATGGTTCTGAAGACCCATAAATTCGTGCCGCTGTCCAGCTTCGGTATTACCATTATTGATGGTGAAGAATGGTATGAGCTGTTCGGTTCACTTTCCACGCGCTCGCGGGCCGAAACGGTGGTCGAGGAAGTGGCCATTCTGGCGGCCAATGCGGTGGATGCGGCGGTGATGATCGACGAATGGAAGAACGGGGAGATGGCGGCATGAGCACCTGGGCAAAGATTTTCACCGCCATTCGCGGCGGCGTCAACGAGGTGGCAGAGGCTGCTGCCGATAGTCAGTCCATGCGTATTCTGGATCAGGAACTTCGGGACGCCGAGCAGTCCTTGCGCCGGGCGCGTTCGGATTTGGCCGGGATCATGGCATCCAACAAAAGCGTCATGCGCAGGCTGGAAGAAGCCCGCGCCAAGGAGCTGAAGGATAGCGACAGCGCGCGCGCCGCCGTTAATGCTGGCCGTATGGACCTTGCCCAAGGCCTGGCGCAGCGCATCGCCACTATCCGCGGCGAAATTCAGCGCGATGAAGAGGAACTGAACCGTCTGCTGCCGCGCCAGCAACAGATGCTGCGCACCATTCAGGACACCGAGGCGCGCATTACCCAGATGAAGCGCGAAGTGGAAAATGTGAAGGCAAATGAATCGCTGCTGCGGGCGCAGTCGGCCATTTCGCATAGCCAGTCTGGTATTAACACCCGCCTCGGCAGTGCGGTGGAAAGCCTTGAGCGGATCAAGAAACGCCAGGAAATCACCGCAGGCCGTATCGAGGCCGGTGCGGAATTGGCGGCGCTGGAAAATGGCAGTGATCTTGATCGTCAGCTGCGGGAAGCAGGCATCGGTGGCTCCAGCCAATCGGCCGACGATGTGCTGAAGCAGTTGATGGCCCCCAGCGGTTCCGGCGCCCAGGTTCTGCTGCCTGCGCCTGCCGAGAAGATTGAACGCTAATAGAAGGGACGCCCGGTTTTCCGGACACGCGAACCTGAGCCGACATAGTCCAAAACAAATCGGGTGGAACGCTGATGCATTCCACCCGATTCTGGCCACCCGGTTTTCGTATCAAATGATGCCGGGCACGACGAAGACAAGCCAGGCGATGACCGGTCCGATCAGCGCGATAAGGGCGCTGTAGATCAGCATCTGGCGCATGACCTTATCGCGTTGCTCATCTGGCGCATTGGCAACCACCAGGGCCCCATTGGTGGAAAACGGGCTGGTATCGACAATGGTCGTAGAGATCGCAATCGCCGCCACCACGCCGACAGCGCTGATATGCCCTTGCAGCAGGAAGGGAACGGCAAGCGGAATAATCGCCCCAAGCAAAGCTGTCGATGAGGCGAAGGCCGAGACGATGGCGCCGGTAAAGCACAGCAGCAGGGCTACGAGGAGCGGCATGCCGAGGCTGGATATGCCATGGGCGACGTAATCGATGGTGCCTGCCTTTTCCATCACGCCGACATAGGTGATGATGCCGGAGATCAGCAGCACGGTCGACCAGCTTACCTTGTCGATGGCTGCCTTTTGCGTTGTGGGCGAAAGGAGAGCCAGCAGAACCGCAACAGTGATCGCCACCAGGCCAACATTGAACTTGAACACCAGAGCCCCGACGCCCAGCGCGGTAAGACCGATCAGGGTCGTGACCTTCTCGGTCGTCAACCGGACCTTTGCCTGCGTGTCTGCCGCTGTGCCATAGGCATGGTCACGGAACGGCTTGGCAGGTGTACCGCCATGACCCTTTATCGAGGCCGAGATGCCCTCAGGGTGAAGCTCGGGCAGGGGGCCTTTGACAGAGGATCTCTGTTTCAGGATGGAAAGGCCACCAAAAACGAAGAAGACCAGAACCGCAATCGCCAGGTTGAAGAAGAAGCTGGAGAGAAACAGCGAGGTCGGCGCGAAGGGAAGACCTGCTTTGGCAACGATCTGGTTGGTAATGCCGCCATAGATGCTGATCGGCGAGAACCCACCGGCCTGTGCGCCGTGAATGACCATCAGGCCCATCAATACCGGGTGGATCCTGTACTGAACGGCAAAGCTAAGTGCTACAGGAGCGAGGATAGCCACAGCGGCAGGCCCAAGGGCGCCAAAGCCGGTGATGATCGCCGCAACCAGGAACATTACCCAGGGTATCCATCCGACATGCCCACGAACCATGCGTACGGCTCGCTCCACAAGCCAGTCGATGGTTCCATTGATCTGGGCGATGGCGAAAAGATAGGTAACGGCCACCAGCGTCAAAAACAGATCACTGGGGAAGCCCGCAAAAATGTCGGCGGGCTTCATGCCGATAATCAGCGAGCCCAGGACGAAGGTGCAGCCAAAGGCCAGGACCCCCATATTGATCGGCTGGATTGTCGCGATAATGAAGATCGCAACCAGCAGCCCTATAGATAGGATTTCGATGCTCATAAGTCCCCTCCCTGCGGCGTGATGAGCGCCAGCAGCATGTGCGTTTTCGGATTGAATATGTCCGCACGCGCCCCTCCCAAATGACGCGGCGTAATCCGGGAGCGATTGGAGAGCGCTCCCGGGTTTAATCAGGCTGCCGCGTAAAGATCGGCATATTGCTGGCGCAGAACATTCTTCTGGACCTTGCCCATCGTGTTGCGCGGCAGGTCTTCCAGGAAAATAATGCGCTTGGGCTGCTTGTAGCGGGCAAGCCGATCCTGAAGCGCAGTGAGAATTGCCTTCTCATCCAGCGAGACGCCCGGCTTGCAGATAACGATGGCGGTCACGCCCTCGCCAAAATCCGGGTGCGGTACGCCGATAACAGCACTTTCGACCACGCCTTCAAGCTGGTCGATCTCGCTTTCGACCTCCTTGGGATAGATATTGTATCCGCCTGAGATCACCAGGTCCTTGCCGCGTCCAACGATATGGACATAGCCGTTCTCATCGATCTTGCCGAGATCGCCGCTGATGAAAAAGCCGTCCGCCGTGAATTCCGCAGCGGTCTTTTCAGGCATCCGCCAATAGCCCTTGAAGACATTCGGTCCTTTGATTTCGATGGACCCTGTTTCTCCGGTCGGGAGAATGGCACCGCTGGCGGGATCGGTGATGCGCACGGTCACGCCCGGCAGCGGCAGGCCGACTGTTCCCGGAACCCGATCTCCGTCATAGGGATTGGACGTGTTCATGTTGGTTTCGGTCATGCCATAGCGCTCAAGGATCGCTTTGCCGGTGCGCTTGCCGAATTCGACATGGGTCTCGGCCAGCAATGGCGCCGAACCGGAGATGAAAAGGCGTATATTGGCCGTGATCTCCCGGTCCAGTTTCTGGCTTTGCAGGAGGCGCACGTAAAAGGTCGGAACGCCCATGAGAAGCGTGGCATTCGGCATTAATGACAGCACTTCCTCAGGATCGAATTTTGGCAAGAGGATCATCGACGCGCCCGACAGCAGGGTCACATTGGTGGCGACGAACAGCCCGTGCGTATGGAAAATCGGCAGGGCGTGGATCAGCCGGTCATCGCTTGTGACGCGCCAGAAATCGCGCAGGGTCAAGGCATTCGACAGGAGATTGTCATGGGTCAGCATCGCGCCCTTAGAGCGTCCGGTCGTTCCCGACGTATAAAGGATGGCGGCGAGATCGTCGGGCGCGCGGGCGACATTGGCGAAATCGGCCGGTTCGATGCGGGCAAGATCGATCAGCGAGCCTGAGCCGTCGGCATTCAGCGTTTCAACATGCGCTCCATAGGGGGCAGCCACTTTTCTGATGGGGTCCAGCGCGGAGGAGGAGACAACCACCAGCTTCGGCTCGGCATCGCCAATGAAATAGTCCAGTTCGGCGAGCGTATAGGCGGTGTTCAACGGCAGATAAACCGCCCCTGCGCGAAGGCAGGCCAGGTACAGGATCAGCGCTTCCGGGCTTTTTTCGATCTGCACGGCAATCCGATCGCCGGGCTGAATGCCGAGCTTGGCGATAGCGCCAGCAATCTGTCCGGAAAGCGCAATCGCATCGTCATACGTCCAGATCCTTCCGCCATTGATCAGAATGAATGGTGAACTGGGCCGTGCTGCGGCTTTGATGGCATCAAAAAGATGGTTGCTCATATGACTCTACTCCTCCGATCATGGTGATCGCCGTCTGTGCCGTGGACCGTAAATCCGTCCTGGCTCCAAGCAGCGTGCGGGTCTCTCTCCAGTTTGTTTAAGAACCGGACAGGCTCTCCGCTTTTTTGATATCCTTGGTTTTTTCAGGAAGGCCCAGCTCGATTTTTCCCTGCAAGGCTTTAACGGCTGGCGATGCTGCCACTTCTCCGCGCTGTGCCAGGGCCTCGTGATTGGTCTCGATGTCCTCCAGCTTGTAGAGGTAATTGACCATCAGCCCATGCGCCTGGCGCATTGCCTTCACTGAGCGGTCGCCCAGAAAGTTAAGCCGCTCCAGCCTGGCGCCATTGCCAAGGTGGAAACGGGCAACCGGATCGACCGGGCGGTTGTCCGGCGTTCTCTCGGTGATGAAATATCGTGCCGCGAGCGGCAGCAGCACGCGCTCCACGGCATCCGCCCTTGCCTTATCTTCAGGCCATGTCGGATCATCCAGCAAAGCCAGCGTGTTGCGGTCCTCTTGCGACAGCGGGAAACCGGACTTCGGATCTCTGATCTTCGAAATCCAGCGGGCAAAGCCCGGAACCGGCGAGAGCGTGACGAATTCCTTGAGGCCGGGAAGATCCCGCCGCAGGTCTTCCACCACCTGCTTGATGAGAAAATTTCCGAAGGAAATGCCGCGAAGACCGTCCTGGCAGTTGGAAATCGAATAGAAGACCGCAGTCGTTGCGGTATCGGGGCCGATATGATCCCGGCTTTCATCCAGCACATCGGCGATGGCGCTCGGTATCGAACGGGTCAGCGCGACTTCCACAAAGACGAGCGGGTCATCGCGCAGGCGCGGATGAAAAAAGGCAAAGCAGCGCCGATCTGCGGGCGCAAGCCGCCGCCGCAACTCTTCCCACCCGGCAATCTCATGCACGGCCTCGTATTTGATGATCTTTTCCAGAATATGCGCCGGTGTCGTCCAGTCGATGGGTTGCAGCGTCAGGAAGCCACGGTTGAACCAGGAGCTGAAAAGATGGGCGAAATCGGTATCGACAGCACCAAGATCGGCGCGATCCTCCTTGGTTTCCAGCAGTCGTTCGCGCATGCGGACAAGCTTTTGCGTGCCGTTGGGCGCAAGGTTGAGGCGGCGCAAAAGCTCCTGTCGGCGTGGTTCGGCTGCATTGTGCAGCGCGATGACGGCCATCGGGCTTTTGTCGGTCCGATAGGCGTCTATCGCCTTGTCGAGCGCTGCGGCTTCCGCGCCGAAACGGTCAGACAGCATATGCAGAAACTGGACGGCTTCTGTGGCATTGAAACGGCTCCAGCGATCCAGAATTTCCGCTGCGATTGCCATGCCCGAGGCTTCGCCGCGACTTGAAAGCAGCATTTCACACAGGGTTTCGATGTCTGTATCGACCACCCTCTCGCGCGTCTTCGATCCTGAAAACAGCAGTGCGCGACCGCGTTCCGTGGCGCCCGAAAGCAGGTCACTGAGAAAAGAGGTTCCGGCCATCCAAAATTCCTCCGATCATCAGGACGGCACCCCCCGCGCTGTCCTTTTATTATCATTGTCTATTCAATATCCACCGCAATATGGTATGTAAGCTGGCCCACAATGTGCACGGTGTCAACAGTCTTGTATACAAGAATGGAAAAATTGCATTATGAAGGCCGGATGCATGTCTGAAAACGCGGGGCGTTGGCTGCGAGACGAAATTGAAAATGCGATTCTGTCTCATGAATTCGCTCCCGGTCTCCGGTTGGATGAGACCTTGCTGGCCAACCGGTTCGGTGTGTCACGCACGCCCGTGCGCGAAGCGCTGATGCAGCTGAACGCCATTGGCCTCATCGAGATCCGTCCGCGTCGTGGCGCCGTCGTTATCGATCCGGGGCCGCACCGTATCTATCAAATGTTCGAGGTCATGGCCGAGCTGGAAGGTCTGGCCGGTTCATTGGCGGCCCGTCGGCTGGATGAGCAGTCCAAAGAGGCGATCCTTGATGCCCATAAGCGTTGTGAAATCTCCGCGGGCGCTGGCGACAGCGATAGCTATTATTATGACAACGAAGCCTTTCACAAGGCGATCTATGCGGCAAGCCGGAGCGAATTTCTGGAGGAGCAGTGCAACCAGCTGCATCGTCGCTTGCGACCCTACAGGCGGCTGCAATTGCGGGTGCGCAACCGCTTGTCGACGTCATTTTCTGAACATGGGGCGATTGTCGAGGCGCTTTTCAAAGGCGATGTCGAGGAGACAAGACGGTTGCTCGGAATGCATGTGGCCGTTCAGGGTGAAAGGTTCAGCGACCTCGTTGCCAATATGGCTGCACGGTGATTAGAATATTATAATTGCGTTTTGGTCTCTTACAGTCTGTTCAAGAATTGCTGTTGGCCTGGCGAAAATGGTGATTTCGAGAACCGGAACGGAGCGTACTTAATGTACGTGAGTACAAGCATTCCAGGAAAAGTGCGAAGCGGTTTTCCGTTTGGAAATGCGTGCATCATTCAAGCGCAGAAATTGCCATTTGCAGACGGCCAGCGGCGATTATTGGATAGACTGTTAGGCAGACTGTAAGCGCTGATGTCGAAGCATAACGCGAAATCCATGACCTCACCACCCGATGCGCCGATTGCGCGAAGCGATCTGATCGCGCGCATTGTCCATGATTTCAGCCCCGTCATCGTTGTGACCGCGCCCGCAGGCTTCGGCAAGACCTGGCTTTTCCAGGCCTTGATCGCGACACTGGGGTCTGGGGCCGCCCAGTGGACGGTGTATGATTGCCCAACCGTCTCTCCTGACCTTTCGCGGCTTGAGCAAGGACATCGCTATGCCATCGCCCTGCGCCCCGGCGAAAGCTTGCCCGGACTGGAGCGGCTGCGCCTTTATGGTCAGGTGCTGGATCTTGGTGGTGAGGATCTTCTTCTGCCTCAGGACGGATTGAGCCAACGTGAGTGGGACAGATGTGCCGGCTGGCCGGTTCTGTTGTCGCCGGGGGCGGATTGTCAGGATGCACTTGCTGGGCAAAATCGGCTTTCGGCCTTTCTGGCCGATGACTGTCTGGTGGGCCTTGATGATGCTGATATGTCGGCGCTGCTGGTCTGTGGACAGGATTGGCCGTCCTGGCTTGCCATGCGTCTGGCACCGCTTGCCCATCCCGCCACTGCGGCCTGCCAAAGGATCAACAGCGCTTTGCCCGACGCGCTGGAGCAAGAAATGCTCCGGCGTCTTGCCGATCCGTCCCGGACTGCTGATCCGTCTGGCGTTCTCGCGCAGGCTTTACGTCGAAACCCGCGAAATCTGGAGGTGGTGATCCTGCGATTGCTGGCGTGCAATCAGGGCAAGGACGCGCTGGCCCTGTTTTGCAAGACAGGCGGCTGGTTTCTCTATTATCGGCTGGGCCATGATGCGTTCTTGCGTGTGGTGACAGGTCTTGAGGCGGGCTGTGATGATCTACCGGAAGAATTGGCCATCAGTCGCGCCTTTTTGATGATCAAAGCCGGTGATGTTGCATGGGCAATGCAATTTCTGGTCCAGCGCTTCGGGGTGGAAATACGCAATGTCTTGGCCGTTTTTTCGGGCGATAGCGCGCTTTCCCTGCGTGTCAGGCTGTTTCGTATCACGGTCCTGATTTATGAGGATGTTGCGCCGACCGACAGATTGCTGGAAGCGCTGTTTGAGATTGGCGGCGAGTTACCGCTGGACGAGCCGGAGCAGCGCGGATCATTTTACAACGCCATGCTGGAATTTTTCCTTCGGCTCCGGCGCTACGAAGAGGCAAATGGCATGGCCGAAAAGGCCATGAAGGCCTATCGGCAGGCGGATTGTCCCATTCTATGCTTCTACATAGCGCTGCATCAATCGGTGCTCAGCCTTTTGACTTCCGATTTCAACCGTATGGACCAGTCTCTGCGGCTTGCCGAGGACATGCTGGCAAAAACAGGCTTTGACAGTCCCGGAGATCGTCGCTTTCTTGATCTGTTGACGGCTTGCATGGCCTATGAAAACGGCGAGCCAGCGGTGCTGCTTGGCTTTTTGCAAGAAGAGATGGCCGCACTCATTGCGGGAGAGTTGTGGCCAAGTCTGGCGGATGTTGCCATCTACTACGGAAGCCACGCCTTGAGCGTCCATATGACCACCCGCGTCGCTCTTCGCTTTCTCGATGGCTGGAGCGTTTACCAGCCGATGAACCGGCAGTTTCGTCTCTCTTTGGATGTACGCAAGGCGCAGATCCTGCAAAGTGGTAATTTCTGGGGCGATGCGACCCGGCTTCTTGCGCCGTTGCGGGCCGGGTTTGATCGGGTGTGGATTGAAAGCGCGCAGGAGGCTCTTGCCCGCCTGGCGGGTCGAGACGAGATTACGCTGGCCTTGAGCTGGCTGCGGCAAATCTCCTACGAGCGCCCAGGTTTTCCCCATCTCGACCGCAAGCTCGAGGTGATGTTGACCAACCCGCATCTGCTGGTCAGGCAGGAGATTGCGGTTTCTCTCTGGCTGGCCTTCGTCTTGCGGCAAACGCAGCAAAATTCCAGAGCCCGCACTCTGCTGCGGCAGGTGTTTGAACGCTGCGCAAGCCATGGCGGGCTGACGGCCCTTTCAGAGGAATGGCTGTTTCTCGATCACTTGCTGCAAGACAGACGGATAGTCGAGTTTGTGATGGCGGCCACCCCGGCGCGGGCCATCCTGCGGCGGCTGGATAAGGGGCGTCACAGCAGTCTTGCGGCGGCCCGAACACGGCTGACCCAGCAGGAGTTGAAAATCCTGAGCATGCTGGCGGAAGGCGCCTCCAACAAGCTGATTGCCCGCAACAGCGGCATTTCAGAGCCGACGGTGAAATTTCATCTGAAGAATGTCTATCGCAAACTGGGTTGCTCCCGTCGACATGAGGCGATTGCAGCGGCAAAGGCGTTGGGGTGGGTGCGATAATCGCTCCCCACTGGAACACTTTGGCTCTTTGCTTTGCGTTCCGCCCGCAAAGCAGGGTCCGATCACCGCTGAAGTGCCTTAAAACCTATCCTTATTTTGTAAAAACCTATCCTTCGCTCGCATTGCTCTCGCCAGTCCTTCCACGCCACCATGGCGCAAAGAGGGAATGGTGGGATGATTTTGCATGTTGTCGAACAGATCGTGAGACGGGTGTTTTCCGTTGTCATGGTGCTGTTCGTGCTGTCTTTGATGATTTTTGCGCTGGCCCGCGTGGTGCCCGGTGATCCGGCCCGCATGGCGCTGGGGCCGTCCGCATCGCAGGAGCAGGTCACGGCGCTGAGCCGCGAAATGGGGCTCGATCAGCCGGTCATTGTGCAATATGGCCGCTATATCGCCAACGCCCTTCAGGGTGATCTTGGCCAATCGCTGTCGTCGCATCGCCCCGTCATTCATGATGTCGTTGAATTTCTCCCCGCCACGCTGGAGCTTGTGGTGGTCACCGTCATTCTTGATCTGCTGATTGCCATTCCGCTAGGCGTCATTACGGCACGCCATCGCAACACCTGGATCGATAATCTCGGACGGCTGTTTTCCATGGTTGGCGTCACGGTGCCGTCCTTTCTGTTTGCCATTGGTCTGCAATTGTTTGCGGCGAATTTTCTGCCGGGTTGGCCTCTGTTGGGGCAGGTGAATTTCGATCTTCATGCCCCTGCCGGGCCAACCGGTTTTCTGTTGGTTGATAGTTTGATCCATGGCCGCGCCGATGTGTTTGTGGATGCCCTCCAACATCTGGTCTTTCCCGCATTGGCGCTGGCCATGGCTGGCATTGGCCAGATCACCCGCATCATGCGCTCGGCAATGATTGAAAACCAGCGCAAGGACCATGTGCTGACACTGCTGAGTTTCGGCGTGCCGGATTATGTCGTGAACTTTCGCTACCTGCTTAAGCTGTCGTCTGTAGCGCCTCTGACCATCATGGGGCTGGAATTTGCCTCGCTGATTGGCAATGCCTTTGTGGTGGAAATGGTGTTTGGCTGGGGTGGTTTTGCTTCCTACGGTCTCAATGCCATTTTGCAAAAAGACCTGAACGCCCTGATGGCTGTGGTGCTGATTTCCGGCCTGTTTTTCATTCTCGCCAATCTGGTCATCGATCTGGTTGTCAGCCTGATTGATCCGCGTCTGCGTTTTCGGGGAGGCCAATGATGAGCCCCAATTCTATGATGAACAAGCGCGACCTCTCAGCCGGATACATGAGCTGGTATCGCTTTTCTCGCAATCCTGCCGCTTTGATCGGTGCATTGATTGTGCTCTCCGTTGTGGCCATGGCCATCCTTGCGCCGCTGATCACGCCCTTTCCCAGCCATATCGGCTCTATTGTCGATTTTCGCCATCGCCACAATCCGCCAAACCTCACCAACTGGTTTGGCACTGACAAAGTGGGCCGCGATCTGTTTACCCGCACCATTTTTGGCTTTCGCGTCTCCTTGCTGCTGGTGTTTGGCGTGCTGGGAATTTCGGTGCCGATTGGCGCGGTACTGGGTCTGTGCGCTGGCTATTTCGGCGGCTGGACCGAGCGGTTGATCACCGGATTTACCAATATCATGCTGGCTATTCCACCACTGGTGATGGCACTGGCGATTGGCAATGTGCTGGAGCCGAACCTGATCAATGCGATGATTGCGATTACGCTTTTGTGGTGGACATGGCATGCGCGGCTTGTCTATCGCGTCACGGTCTCCATTGCCGGTGAAGATTTTATCGAGGCGGCGCGTCTCGCCGGGGCCGGGCCTATCCATATTCTGTTTCGGGAAATCCTGCCCAATTGCATTGCCGTGATTTCGGTGAAGACCACACTGGATGCGGCCTTTGTCATCCTGTTTGGCGCAACCTTGTCCTTCCTCGGTTTTGGCGTGAAGCCGCCAACGCCAGACCTCGGCTCCATGGTGGCCGATGGCCGTCAGTTTTTGCCGGAAAAATGGTGGGGAGTGCTGGCCCCCGGTGGCGCGATTTTCTACGCCACCCTTGGCTTTAACCTGCTGGGCGATGGCTTGCGCGACATGTTTGATGTGGAGGCGTGACCATGGCTGATCCCTTGCTGAGTGTGCAGGATTTGACGGTTGCCTTCTCCGGCTATGGTCGGGTGAACCGGGTGTTGCACGACATCTCCTTCTCCATCGATGCCGGAGAACGGGTCGCGCTGATTGGCGAGACCGGATCGGGCAAATCCGTCACCTCCAAGGCTATTCTCGGCACTTTGCCGAGCAATGCCAAGGTGGAGGCGGGCTCGATAGCCTATCGCGGACGGCAATTGTTGAGCCTGCCATCTGGTGAACGCAACAAGCTGAAAGGCACAGCCTTTTCCATCATCATGCAGGACCCGCTGTCCTCCTTCAATCCGGTGTTTCGCATTGGTCGGCATCTGGAAGACGTGATGCATTATGCTGATCGCAATCAGGGCATCTATGACACGCCGAAGGGGCGCAAACAGCGGATTTTTGAGGTGTTGCGCAAGGTGCAACTGGGCGATGTTGAGCGGGTGTTCAACGCCTGGCCGTTCGAGCTATCGGGTGGCATGCGCCAAAGGGTGTTGATTGCGCTGGCGCTTTTGCATCAGCCCGATCTGTTGATTGCCGACGAGCCGGGCACGGCACTGGATGTGACCACGCAGGATGAAATCTTGCGGCTGATCAATCGGCTGGTGTCGGAAGAAGGCCTGTCACTGCTGATGATCACCCACAATCTCGGTGTGGTGCGCCAGACGGCGGACCGGGTGATTGTGATGCAGCATGGCCGCATTGTCGAACAGGGGGTGTTGAAATCCGTCTTCCAAGCCCCGCAGCAAGCCTATACGCGTGAACTGATGGCGGCAGTGCCGCCGCTCTATGGCGAGGGTGTGGTTGATCAGCCAGTCAGCGACAAGGCCCCAATCATCACCTTGAGCAATGTGCGCAAACTCTATGCCAAGCGGGCGCTGTTTGGCGCAAAGCGCGGCCACCTGGCCGTCAACAACATCAATCTTCAGGTTAATGAGGGCGAAATTTTTGGCCTTGCCGGAGAAAGCGGCTCTGGCAAAACCACGCTGGCGCGGATGATGATGAACCTGTTGCAGCCCAGCGATGGTGAGATTGTTGTAACTGGTACACCCAGAGATGGGGCTTTGCGCCTCAGCCAGATTGTCTATCAAAATCCCGGCACGTCGCTAAACCCCAAGCGCACGGTGGCGCAGATTTTGACCGTGCCACTGGCCCATGTCGGCCTCGATAAGGAACAGCGCAAAGTGCGAATGGCCGAGCTTTTGGACCTCGTACGCCTGCCCGCCAATTTTGTCTCAAAATATCCGCATGAACTCTCAGGCGGGCAAAAGCAGCGGGTGGCGATTGCGCGCGCCCTGGCGGCCAATCCGCAGATCATCATTCTGGATGAGCCTACTTCGGCGCTGGATGTGTCGGTGCAGAAAACCGTGATTGAGCTGCTTCTGGACCTGCGCGCAAAGCTTGGCCTGACCTATGTGATCATCTCTCATGATCTGTCTTTGATGCGCAATTTCTGCTCGCGCATTGTCATCATGTACAAGGGCGAGATCGTCGAACATGGCACGCCTGCCGAAGTGTTCGCACAGGCTCGCCACCCCTATACCCGCGCCCTGATTGCCGCCATTCCGGTTCTCACCGATGCGCAAGAGACATTGAAACCCACCATTAGCGAAGAGGAGCGAGGCCGCTTTCTGGTGCAAAGCACCGGACGGTGAACCCGTTGTTGAAAGGAAACACACGTGTACCGATTGGGAATAGATGTGGGCGGCACCAATACGGATGCCGTGGTCATGCAGGGCGGCAAGGTTCTGTCCGGTGTCAAGGCTCCAACGTCGGAGGATGTCACCACTGGCGTGGTTGAAGCCATGGAAGGGGCCATCAAGGCAGCTGGTATTGACCGCAGCCTTGTGACCAATGTGATGATCGGCACCACCCATTTCACCAATGCGGTGATTGAGCGCAAGCATATGACCCCGGTTGCCGCCATCCGCCTCGGTCTGCCCGCCACCGCCTGCTTGCCGCCTGCCATTGATTGGCCGGAAGACCTGAAGCCCGTGGTGGGCAAGCATGGTTATATGGTGCGCGGCGGCTATGAGTTTGATGGCCGCGAAATCTCGCCGCTGGATGAAGATGAGATCAAGCGTATTGCTGGCGAAATCCGCGCCAACAATCTCAAGGCCGCTGCCATCACCTGCGTGTTCGGCCCGATCAATGCGACGATGGAGCAGCGGACCAAGGCGATCTTGCAGGAACATTGCCCCGGCTTACCGGTGGTGATGTCCACCGACATTGGGCGCATCGGGTTGCTGGAGCGCGAAAGTGCGGCGATCATGAACGCCAGCCTGTTGGAACTGGCTTACAAAACCGTGCGGGCTTTTGGCGAAGCGCTCAAAAGTGCTGGTCTCACTTGCCCCTTCCACATCACCCAGAACGACGGCACGCTGATGGCGGCTGAGACGGTGAAGGATTTCCCGGTGCTGACCTTCGCCTCCGGCCCCACCAATTCCATGCGCGGTGCGGCCTTCCTCACCGGTGTGCAGGAAGCCATTGTTGTTGACATTGGCGGTACGACTTCGGATGTCGGGGCGCTGCATCTGGGCTTTCCACGTCAGGCAGCAACGGTGGTGGATGTTGGCGGCGTGCGCACCAATTTCCGCATGCCGGATGTGTTTTCCATTGGTCTTGGCGGCGGTTCGCTGGTGCGTGGTGATGCGGAGTCCGTGACGGTTGGCCCGCAATCGGTGGGCTATCGCATCACCTCTGAGGCCAAGGTGTTTGGCGGCGCAACGCTGACGGCAACCGATATTGCCGTGGCCGCAGGCCATGCCGATGTGGGCGATAAGAGCAAGGTCGCCGATGTCTCGCCAGAGCTTGCCAAGGCAGCCCTTGCCCGCATCCATCAGATGCTGGAAAATGCCATTGAGCGCAGCCGGGTCTCGCCCGAACCTATTCCGGTGATCGCGGTTGGCGGCGGCTCTATCCTGATGCCGCATAAGCTGGGTGATTTTCAGATCATCCGGCCCGAAAACTTCTCCGTTGCCAATGCCGTTGGTGCTGCCATTGCGCAGATTTCTGGCGAAGTAGACCGGGTCTTTGCGCTTGAAAATGGCCTGACCCGCGAGCTATGCCTGAAACAGGCCGAAGAAGAAGCCACGAAAAACGCCGTTGCTGCCGGCGCCGATCCCGCCACCATTCAGGTGATTGAGCGTGAAGATGTGCCGTTGGCGTATCTGCCGGGCAATGCCACCCGTATCCACGTGAAAGTCGTGGGCGAGATGGGAGGGCAAGCATGAGCGCGATCATTTCCCCGAAAGACTATTTTGACCCGAAAGACCTCTGGATTCTCGATCACGATGATCTGACCTCATTGGAAATCGGCGCTGGCATTCTGGGTACAGGCGGCGGTGGCAATCCCTATATTGGCAAGCTGCGTGCTCGCCAGTTGCTGGATGAGGGCTATACGCTCTCGGTTTTGCCACATCAGAAAATCCATGATGATGCGCTCTGCGTTTCCGTGGGTGGCATTGGTGCGCCTGTGGTTGGTATTGAGCGCTTGCGTGAAGGCCGTGAGGGCCTGCGCTGCATCCGCGCGTTGGAAGCGCATCTGGACATGACCATTGACGCCATCGTCTGCGAGGAAATCGGTGGTTCCAATTCCATGGAGCCATTGGTCGTGGCCGCTCTCACGGGTGTGCCGGTGATTGATTGCGACGGCATGGGCCGGGCCTTCCCGGAAATGCAGATGACCACGTTTTCCATCTATGGGCATAGCTCTACGCCATCGGCGATGTGCGATGTGCATGGCAATGTCGTGCTGTTTCAGCATGCGGTGTCGGAGCTTTGGCACGAGCGCATGGCGCGGGCCTGCGTGGTGGCCCAAGGCGGTGCATCCACCTTGGCGTCTGCACCGATGACCGGGGCTTTCGTCAAGCAATTCGGCATTCCCAATTCCTACACGCAAGCCGTCAGCCTAGGTCAGGCGGTCAGGCATGCGCAGAAAAACCACGATGACCCGATTGAAGCCATCTGCAAAAAGGAGAACGGCAAAAAGCTATTCACCGGTAAAATCAGCGATTTGAAGCGCCATTTGCGCGGCGGTTTTGTGCGCGGTGAAGTGCAGCTGTCCGGCATTGATGCCCACAATGGCGAAACCGGCTCGGTGCTGATCCAGAATGAAAATCTGGTGTTCTTCCACGATGGCCAGATGGAATGCTGCGTGCCAGACCTGATTCTGGTGCTGGATGTCGATAGCGGCGAAGCCATCACCACCGAAATGCTGCGCTATGGCCAGCGCGTCGCCATCGTCGCGTTGCCGTGCCATGGGTTGTTGCGCTCACGCGAAGCGCTGGACGTGGTTGGCCCCAAGGCCTTCGGGCTGGATGGCATTGTCTACACACCAATGAAAGGATCGTGATCATGGCCACTCTGGTGCAAGAACACGATCTGGAGGCCATTGCCTTGGGCGGTGCCTATCTCGGCACGGGCGGCGGCGGCGATCCGTATATTGGCAAGCTGATGGCGCAAGCAGCCCTTCGCGAGCATGGGCCTGTCAACGTGGTTGCCGCAGACGAAGTGGATGACGACACGCTGTGCATTTCCGTCTTCATGATGGGTGCGCCGACTGTGATGCTGGAAAAACTGCCCTCTGGTGCGGAAGTGTTGAAAGCCCTGCATGAGCTGGAGCAGTTTTTGGGCCGCAAAGCCGGTGCCATCCTCTGCGTCGAGGCGGGCGGATTGAACTCCACCATTCCCTATATGGTCGCGGCTGTGACTGGTCTCCCCTTGGTGGATGGTGATGGCATGGGCAGGGCTTTTCCGGAATTGCAGATGGTGAGTTTTACCCTGCATGGGATCTCGGCAAGCCCGCTGGTTTTGGCCGATGACAAGGGCAATTCCTCGCTGTTTTCAGCCGTTTCCAACCTGTGGACCGAGAAGATGGCCCGCGCCGTGACCATTCAAATGGGCGGTGCCGCGCTGGTTGCCGCCTATGCCATGAGTGGCAAGCAGATGAAGCAGGCGCTGTTGCATGGCACGATGACGCAGATCCGTACTATAGGCGAGACTATTCTAAACGAGCGTGCCCGCTCTCGCCACGCCGGAAATGCATTGCGCGAAAAGCTTGGCGGCACCCATCTTTTCACCGGACGCGTGGTGGATGTGGAGCGCGCCACAACGGGTGGCTTTGCCCGTGGCAAGCTGATTTTGCGCGGTGTGGACCGCTTTGCAGGCCAACGTTTTGCCGTGCATTTCCAGAACGAGTTTTTGTTGGCCGAGGGCGAAAATGGCGAAACCGTCTGGGCAACGCCGGACCTGATCTGCGCCCTTGATGCCGATATGGGCCTGCCTGTGACCACTGAACAGATGCGCTACGGCTTGATGGTGGAATTCACCGGCATCCCCGCCGATCCGCAATGGCATACGCCAGAAGGCTTGGCGCTCGCGGGGCCGGGCTATTTTGGCTACGGCGACAGCGCAAAGCCACTCTCTGCATGATTTTTTAAAATACAGCGAACTGTCAAAAAAGGGGAATGAGATGAACGCAACACAGACTTTAAAACACCTCGCCGTGGCGTTGACCATGGGAACCGCCATTGTCGCGCCACAAGTTGCCATGGCCAAAACCTCTACCGTGATGAATGTCACGCAGGTGTTTGGCACCATCGATCCGGCCAAGATCACCGATTACACCCAGTATCTCGCCGCTGTGAACCTCTACGATGGCCTGACCACCGTGGACAGCACCGGCAAGATCATCCCGGAACTAGCGGAAAGCTGGGATGTGTCCAGTGACAACCTGACCTACACCTTCCATCTGCGCAAGGACGCAAGCTTTCAGGATGGCTCGCCGGTGGAGGCCAAGGATGTTGTTTATACCGTCCAGCGCCTGCTGGCGATCAACAAGGGGCCTGCCTATCTGTTTGCCTCGTTGATCAACCCCGATAATGTGAAGGCGGTGGATGCCCACACTGTCACTATCACTCTCAATAAGGTCTATGCGCCGTTCCTGACCACCACGCCGCTGCTGCTTGTCATCAACGAGGATGCCGTCAAGGCCGCTTCCAAGCAGCCCTGGGGAGAGGATGTTGTCGGCGAAAAATCCATGGGCGCTGGCGCTTATGTGCTGTCCAGCTGGCAGCGTGGCTCGGAAATGGTCATCAGCCGCTATGAAAAATATTACGCTGGCTGGCCAACAAACCCGATCGATGAAGTGCGCTTCGTACAGACCAATGACGAAGCAACCGTCAAGGCGCTGGCCACATCAGGCCAATTGGGCATTTCATCGACCACACAAGCCAATGAGACCTATGACGCTTTGGCCAAAACCGACGGCTATGTGGTGCAGACCACGCCGACAGCGACAGGCTTTTATCTGAAGCTCAACACCAAGGCCGCGCCGACAGACGATGTGCATGTGCGCCGCGCCTTGCAATATGCCACCGATTACAAGACCATTCAGACCCAGATTATGACCGGTGACACGCTGGCCGGGCCAATGGCACCGGTCTTCACCGAGGCCTATCTCGACACGTTGAAAGCGCCCGAATTTGACCTGGAAAAGGCCAAGGCCGAGCTTGCTCAGTCCAAATATGCGGGAAAGCCGATCAAACTGACGATGACCTATGTCGCGGGCCTGTCGTTTGAGGAGGATATTGCGCTTCTGATGCAATCCAATTTACAGCAGATCGGTGTGGATGTGGACATCAAGCCCGAACCCTGGAACCGCATTACCGAACTGGCCGCCAAGCCTGAGACCACGCCTTCGGCAACACAAGTGTTCTATGGCCCAACCTATCCTTCGCCGGACAGCGTATTCTACGTGCAATATCACTCCAAATCGGCGGGAACATGGGCCTCGATGGAATGGTTGCAGGATGCCGAGGTCGATAAATTGATCGATGATGCCCGCTCCACCACCGATAGTGCCAAGCAGAATGCGCTTTACAAACAGATCCAGCAGGTCATTTCCGACAAGGCGCCAGATGTGAATTTGCTAACGAAAGTGCAGCGTGTCGCCTTTAGCAAATGCATCTCCGGCTACAAATTTGTGCCGATGCAAAGCTGGGATTACAATTTTCACAATCTGACATGGACCTGCCCGGCCAAGTAATCCGGGGTCTGTTTGGGACTATTTCAACTCTGGAAAATCTGGCTGTTCTGTCAAAAGATTTTCCAGGGTTGGTGTTTTTATCTCAACCTCACAATCGACCGGTGACCTGATCAATCAGCCCCATCTGGTGGCGTTGCCGTCTTCAGCGCCTTGAACAGAAAGCGCGTTTCCAACAGATTGACGATACGCAAAACCGTTTCCACCGTATCGATCGGCTTGACGAGGAAATCCTTCGCGCCCAGCGACAGGGCGCGGCGGCGGGTTTCGGTTGTCACATCGGCTGTCAGCACGAGGATGGGGATAAAATCATCCGGTCCGATCAGCCGCGTGAATTGGTCAAGCAGGGCAAAGCCATCGAGATGCGGCATCAAAAGGTCGAGCAGGATAATATCGGCTTTATGCTTTGTAAAAAGAGCGGTGGCCTCGCGCGGGTCCGTGGTCGAGGCAATCTTATCGAAACGCTCGCGCCGCAAAAGCCGTTCCAACAGGGCAATATTGGCGGGTTCGTCATCGATGATCAGTATCTGCGCCTCTGAGGCGAGGTCGAAGGGAAAATTCACGTCAGAACCTCATCCAGGGTTTTCATCAGGCGGCGCACGTCGAGCGGTTTGGTCAAATACTGTGTCGCGCCTTTTTCCATCGCCATCATGCGTGTTTTTTCCGTGGCATCGGCGCTTATCACAACGACCGGAGTGGTTTGCGTCCGAGGATCGGCACGCAAGGCGGCAAGCACCGATAGTCCATTCATGTCGGGCAGATCGACATCCAGCAAAATAAGGTCGGGATGATGCTCGAAGGCAAGCGTCAGGCCGAGGCCACCCAACATGGCCGGAATGATCTTGGTCCTGAGACGGCGGCTCACGATGTTCTCGATCAGGTTGAGATTGACAAGGTTGTCCTCGATGCAAAGGACCGTGGCTTTGCCGGTCGCTCCGCTTGCCACTGCCCGTTTCTCATCTGTTTTAACGCTCTCTGCCACGGCGTAAGGGGCATGTGACACAGGAATATGGAGGGAAAACACCGAGCCGGTCGCGCCACTCTCGGTCAGGAAAAGATCGCCATCCATGGCCCACATCAGATTGACCGACAGAGCAAGGCCAAGGCCTGTGCCGGTTGTGGCGTTTCGGTCGGTGCCAAGTCGCTCGAACGGCTTGAACAGCCGGTCTCTATCCACATCAGCAATTCCGCAGCCCGTATCGGTGATATCAACTGCGATGATGTTTTCTGCCAAGCAATGAGCGGACAACCGGATCTCACCGCCATCCCTGTTGAATTTCACCGCATTGGAAAGCAGGTTCAGCAGCACCTGCAAAAAACGACGACGATCCACCGCGACAATGGCTTGGCCCGCAGCCACCATCTCGACGCTGATCGTCAACCGCTTCGGTTCGGCCAAGGGAGCCGCCAGGGCAATGGCTTCCGTAACGATATCGTCCAATCCGACCGGCTCGATCAACAGTTCCATGCGGCCCGCCTCGATCCGGGCAATATCGAGAACTTCATCGATCAGGCTGAGCAGGTGCCGTCCGGCTCTGAGGATTTGCGCCAGACTTTCGCGCATCTCCTTATCCTCAATGTCCATGTCGAGGATCTGGGCAAAGCCCAGAACGGAGTTTAGGGGCGTGCGCAATTCATGGCTCATGCGCGACAGAAACTCGCTCTTGGCCTGGCTGGCCCGTTCGGCGTCACGCCGGGCGGTCAGCAGGGCCTCTTCGGTTCGTTTTCGATCCGTCACATCGCGGGTGATCTTGGAAAATCCCCGCAATTGTCCTTGCTTATCGCGCAGGGCTGTCATCACCACATTGGCCCAGAAGCGGCTGCCATCCTTGCGCAGCCGCCATCCCTCGTCTTCGACACGGCCAAAAGCGGCGGCCTGCGCCATTTCCTGAACCGGCAGTGTTTCTCGATGCTCAAGAGGATAGAATCGGGAGAAGTGCTGGCCGATGATGTCGTCGGCGCGGTACCCCTTGATACGCTCTGCACCGGCATTCCAGCTCACCACATTGCCATCGGCATCCAGCCCGAAAATACCGTAGTCGTGGACACCATCGACAAGCAGTCGGAAGCGTTCCTCGCTTTCCCGCAGCGCATCCTCGCGCGCTGTCAGCAAGCGGCTTGCTTCTTCGAGTGCGCTCGACAATTCACCGATTTCGTCTGTTGCATGTTCTGACAGCCTCAGGCTTTGGCCTTGGGCGAGGCGGCTGGCGGCCAGTTTCAGCCGGTTGACCCGCCGAACGATACCTTTCGACATCAGGACGATGGCGCCGATGCATCCAATAACGCCAGCGATGGCACCCAACAGGGTAATTCTTTGCGACAGCGCCCGGATTTCATCGGCCTTGGCCGTTCGTTGCGCCAGAAGCGCATCTTCCCTCAGGCGCATCTCGGCGATCTGCAGACGCAGCTCGTCCAGGAAGGCTTTGTTGGCAATCAATGTCTGCCGCAAAGCTTCCGGAATCTGGTTATTCGAAACCGAACCCCGCATCAGCGAGGCAAGACCCTTCAGCTTTTTATCGACCAGCGGTTCCATCCGGTTCAGCCGCTCGAGCTGTTCCGCATCGGTGATCAGAGGGCGCATCGCGGCAAATACTGCAGGCAATTCTGTCACAGCTTTCTCGTAGGGGGCGAGGAACGTTTCGTCGCGGGTTAGAAGATATCCCCGCACGCCGGAAGCTCCTTCGGCCAATAAAGCGTGCAATTCCAGAATATCCAGTTGAATGGCGAAGGTCACGCGCACGTAATTTTCCGCCTTTCGGCTTTCCCGGTCGGCGAGAAAGACGGAGCCGAGGGCAATGAGAAGACAGGCCAGGGGCAGGGCAATCACGATCAGGCCTTTGACAGCCAAAGGCTGGTTGAGAAAGCGAAAGCGGCTGTGGGCGGACACCATGGTCTTTGCCGCGATATCCGTCATGATGCCTCCCCCTCAACCAATCCGGCCTGCGCTGCCAGCACCGCTGCCTGGGTTCGGTCGCCCACCCGCAATTTCGCAATGATGCGCTCGACATGGACCTTGACCGTACCCGGAGCGATGGACAGTCTGCGGGCGATTTCCTTGTTGGTCGCGCCCCGTGCCACTTCCTGCAGGATTTCCCGCTCACGGGCGGTCAGCTGCGAAATGGCGTCCTCGGCTGGCGATGTGCGCGAGACGCGGGTCAGCATCCGCCGTACCAATCCAGTATCGAAAAACTCCTGGCCGTCGAGAACAGCCCGGATCATCCGCAACAATGTGTCACGCCGCACATCCTTCAGCGCGTAGCCACTGGCTCCGGCCTTAACGGCTGCTTCCAGATAGTCGAGGCTGTCATGCATCGTCAGCATCATGATCCGCGTCGATGGTGATACGCGGCGGATTTCTGTCGCTGCCGCCAACCCGTCCATCGGTGTCATCCTGATATCGAGCAGGGCGATGTCAGGCAAAAGCCTTGCGGCAAGCGCGATTGCTTCCAGGCCATCTCGCGCTTCGGCCACGACCTCCAGGTCCGGTGCACCCGACAGGACCGAAATAATGCCGGATCGGGCCAGATCATGGTCGTCGGCAATCAGAATACGCGCTTTGGTCATTGGCTCTGGTCTTTTTCGGTAAGGGGAACCCGGGCGATCAGCCGCGTGCCTTGATGGGGGGCGCTGATGATGTCCAGCGTGCCGTTGACAAGCGATAGTCGCTCTTGCATGGCCGACAGACCGATCCCGAAGCCACGGACGGGTTTGTTTTCGCCTTGCCCTGCGGAAAGGGAAAAACCGCAACCATCGTCGCTCGCCTCAAGGACGACATGACCGGCATCAATCCGCAATTGCACATGCAGATTTTGGCCGCCCGCATGTTTGCGGGCATTGGTGATCGCTTCCTGCGCCACACGATAAAGAACGATTTCAATGGCCTGAGGCAGGCGGCCATCCGGCAACCGGTTGTCCAGCCGACAGGCGATCTCATCGACGGTGTCCAGCTTTGCACCGATGGCGGCTGGCAGGCCAAGGTCATCAAGTTCGGCGGGCCGCAAGTCGGCAATCGCGTGGCGGATATCCTGGATCGCCAGGCGGGCAATCTCACTGCATTGATCGACCTTTTTTGCGAGTGCCACCGTCAAAGCCGGATCTGCTTCCAATGCCTGCAAGTGATGCAGCAGACTGACGAGGGTCTGGGCCACGCCATCATGCAGGTCATAGGCAATATGGCTGCGTTCCCGTTCCTGTGTGGAGAGAATGGCAGCCAACAATTGCGCAAGCTGCTTTTCTCGCTCGGCAAGCACCAGGAGCAAGGCTTCCCGCTCCTGTTCGCGTTCGTCAGCAAAAATGGCTGCGGCGAGAAGGTCGGCGACGATCTGAAGACTGGTTTTATCCTCGTCGCTTATGCTTGCGATGGATCGATCCTCGAAGGTGATGACCGTCCGACCATCCATACTTGCCATGGCGTTATCGGCAATCGTCTGGTGTCGCTCTGCTGGAGGACGCAAATGAATTGTCGAGCCGCCGCAAAAGCTGCCGATCAATCCGGTGATTTCGGTGATCGCGCGCGCGTGTGGATAGCGATCAAGGCTGGCGCGTGTTTCCACGATCAGACGTAGCCGGCTGGCCCTGGCTTCCGCTTCGCGGTAAAGTTTCCGCAATTCCTGGATGGGAGACGCAAGGTGTTCCGGGTCCGTCGCCGTCGTCATTCGTCATCATGCTCCTGTATCAAGGCGCGTTCGTCTACAGCCCCGTGCGCCATATATGGCGCACGGGGCTGTAGCTCTTTATATCTGCTGCATAATTTTCTCTTTAAACCGATTCCGGTTTAAAGAATTATGCAGTAGCCGATGTGAGAGATAGGACCCCGGAGGGCCAGTTTACATAGGCCATTCGGCATATCCTTTCGACACCATGCGGCAGACGTAACAGCCCTTCTTGATCGCCACCTTTCTAAGCAACCGACCGGCGTTTGGCTTGGCTCGGGCTTGATAAAGGAGCACTTTCATGCAGAAAATTCTTTTGGCACTCGGTGTAACCGCCGTTCTCTCGGTATCGTCTTTTGCCGCACCCGCGATGGCACAAGAGTGCGCGCCGGTGACCGAGGGACAGGTGGAAAAGTTGTTTGACCGTTGGAACACGTCCCTTGCGACGCTCGATCCGGAGAAAGTTGTCGCCAATTATGAGGATGACGCAGTTCTCCTGGCGACCTTGTCGAACCAGCCGCGGCTGACGCAGGACGAGCGTCGCGCGTATTTTGTCGATTTTCTGAAAAAGAAGCCTCAGGGCGTGGTCAATAACAGGACGATCAAGCTGGGCTGCAATACGGCCATTGATACCGGCGTCTACACGTTCACGCTTGCGGATGGCACGAAGGTTCCGGCTCGCTACACCTTCACCTATGACTATGATGGCGGAAAATGGCTGATTTCCTCCCATCACTCTTCGGCAATGCCGGAACGCACGTCGTAAACGCACCTTATGTGCATGTCGCCGCGCTCGGATGCGCGGCGACATGCAATGGCATTGTTAGTTTATGCAGCTGTTCTGGAACCGAGCGCGCCATAATAGGCGATATAGACGTAGCAGAAGATCGGCATCAGGAAGGCGAGGTGGATGCCGACCGTATCGGCAAGTCCGCCCTGTACCAGGGGCAACAACGCGCCGCCGACAATGGCGAGGCAAAGAATGCCGGAACCCTGGCTGGTATGGCGACCGAGGCCCTTCAGCGCCAGGCTGAAAATGGTCGGGAACATGATCGAGTTGAAGAAGCCGATCGACAACACGCACCACATTGCGACATGGCCTGTGGTCAGCACGGTAACCAGCAGCAGAATACCGGCTGCGACCGCATTGAAGGCCAGAACCTTGCCATCATCCATATAGCGCATCACGGCGGAACCGATGAAACGCCCGATCATGGCACCGCCCCAGAAATAGGAGACGTAATGCGCGGCGGTCTGTTCCGGCAGGCCGGCAATGCTGGGTTCGGCCATGAAGTTGACCAGGAAGCTGCCAATGCTGACTTCCGCGCCGACATAAAGAAAAATCCCGACAGCGCCGAGAACCAGATGGCGATAGCCCCAGGCAGAGCCGGACACATCGCTGGACTTTGCATCTTCCTCGGCCTCAACGGCTGGCAATTTCAACGCTGCGAAAATGGCAGCGAGAACAAGGAAGGCGGCAGCCAGCATCAGATAAGGAAACTTCACCGCTGCGGCTTCCGCCATGCGCAGGGCGTCCATCTGCTCCGGTGTGGCATTTTCAACGGCAGCCGTTGCCGAAGACAGGATGAGGAAGGCGCCGAAAATCGGCGCGACCGTGGTGCCCAGCGAATTGAAGGCCTGGGTCAGCGTAAGACGGCTGGAAGCCGTTTCAGGGGCACCCAGCACGGTAACATAGGGGTTTGCCGCCACCTGGAGAATAGTGACGCCCGCCGCCAGCACGAACAACGCGCCGAGAAACAGGCCATAGACCCGCAGGCTTGCGGCGGGGATGAACAAAGCGCAGCCGATGGCGGCAACGAGAAGACCCGTAACAATACCCCATTTATAGCTGATGCGTTTGACGAGAGCCCCTGCGGGCAAGGAAACGATAAAATAAGCGCCGAAGAAGCACAGCTGGATCAACATGGTCTGCGTGTAATTCAGCTGAAATACGTTTTTCAGATGCGGTATGAGAATATCGTTGAGGCAGGTGATGAAGCCCCAGAGGAAGAAAAGAGAGGTCAGCGCGATCAGCGGACCGGTATAGGAGCGGCTGGCTCCTGCGTGCGCGGTTTGCGACGCGCCTGTTTGAATTCCTGCCATTTTCGGTTCTTTTTTCTTGATGCGGCGCAGCGGGAATACTGCGGCATGGATTAACGATCTGGCGGAGCGATGGCCGTAGTTGCGGCTCGAATACGCAAGTGCCGGCCCGCAACGCGGAGGAGAACGTGATTGTTCCGCAAAAAAGCCTGACCGTGATTTCGGCGTGTTGGCTGCGGGCAACCGCGACTGACAACTGTCCGGTTGGGAGGACGATCAGTTGTAAGCCCTGTTGGCTTATCGCTCCTGATAGGGCACCGCAAGAAGATGCAGGGTGTAATCCCGTGCAATTTGAGGGACCGAGCCTTTCGGCCCGGTTTTCTCTATGTGTTTGAGATATTGATAATTTATACAAGGCGAAGATGTGTAAACATCCTCCAGCATCGTGCGGTTTCCAGTTTGCCGCACGATGCTTTAGCCTTGTGACGCCTGGGTCAGGCGCTTGCCGGATAGACTTTCCAGCGTTTGGGGCGGAAGGATATCCCGGTTCGGGTGGCGGCGGGATGATCGACGGGAACGTCGATTTCCGCCAGATGCCGTGCGCCGCCAAGCTCCAGTTCCAGACGGCGGGTTCCCGACAGTCTTCGGCTGCTGATCACCGTTCCGGCAAAGCAGCCGCCACACCCATCGACAATCTCGACTTCCTGCGGCCTGAAGAACAGCGTCGCATTGCCGTTGCCTTCGGATTTAAGCCCGGTCGGCCGGTCATCAAGCCAGATCTCGCCGGATTCGATGCGCACCGGCAGCGCCGAGGATTCACCGATGAAGCGGTGAACGAATGGGGCCGCCGGATTGTCATAGACGTCGTCGGCGGTGCCGACCTGCTCGATGCGGCCCTGGCTCATCACCACCACCCGGTCGGCAAGTTCCAGCGCCTCTTCCTGGTCGTGTGTCACGAACACGGTGGTATGGCCGGTGCGATCATGAATCTCCCGCAGCCAGCGGCGCAAATCCTTGCGGACCTGGGCGTCGAGAGCGCCGAAAGGCTCGTCCAGCAGCAGCACCTTTGGCTCGATTGCCATGGCGCGGGCCAGTGCCACGCGCTGACGCTGACCACCGGAGAGCTGGGCAGGATAGCGCTTTTCGAGGCCCGACAACTGTACGAAATCGAGCAGCTCCAAGGCCCGCTTGCGAATTTCCGCCTTGGGCGGACGCGACGACTTTGGTCGAACGGTGAGGCCGAAGCCGACATTTTCCAGCACGGTCATATGCTTGAACAGCGCATAGTGCTGGAACACGAAGCCGACTTGCCGTTCCTGCACGGTCTTGCGCGACGCATCGTCGTCGCCGAAGAAAATCTGGCCAGCACTTGGCCGCTCAAGCCCGGCGATTAGCCGCAGCAAGGTGGTTTTTCCCGAACCGGAGGGGCCGACAAGCGCGATCAGCTCGCCGGAGCGGATGTCCAGCGACAGTTCGTGGAGGGCGGCGGTCGCGTTGAAGTCCTTGCGGATATTGCGAATATTCAGTTCCATGAGCGAATTCCCGATCAATGCCCACGGGCAGCCGACAATTGGTCGGCATAGCGCAGTTCAATGGTTGTCTTGAGGACGAGAGTGACCAATGCCAGCCCGGCCAGCAGTGAAGCGACCGCGAAGGCGGCGGCGAAGTTATATTCGTTATAGAGAATTTCGATATGCAGCGGCATTGTGTTGGTCACGCCCCGGATATGGCCTGATACGACCGAAACCGCGCCGAATTCGCCCATGGCCCGGGCATTGCAGAGCAGCACGCCATAGAGCAGCCCCCAGCGGATATTCGGTAGAGTGACCCGCCAGAAGGTCTGCCAGCCACTGGCACCGAGGCTGATTGCGGCCTCTTCATCGCCAGTACCCTGCTCCTGCATGACCGGGATCAGTTCGCGCGCCACGAAAGGAAAGGTGACGAAAATCGTCGCCAGCACGATGCCCGGCACGGCAAACAGGATTTCGACGCCATGCGTGCGCAACCACGGTCCCAGCAGGCTGTTGGAGCCGAACAGCAGCACATAGACCAGACCTGATATGACCGGTGACACCGAAAACGGCAAGTCGATCAGGGTAATCAGGAAGGCCTTGCCGCGAAATTCGAATTTCGCAATCGCCCACGCGGCCGCGACCCCGAAGATCACGTTGGCGGGAACGGCAATCGCTGCGACCAGCAGCGTCAGCCGCATGGCTGAGAGGGCATCTGGTTCAACAAGCGCTTCCAGCCAGGCGCTGGCGCCATTGCGGAATGCCTCGGAAAACACCGCCACCAGCGGAAGCATGAGGAACAGCAGTAGGAATAGCAGCGACACGAGGATGAGCAGACATTGGACGACGGGCGTCTCGGTCGTCGCTCGATGAAAGGTAGGGGAGTGGCGGTCAGTCATTGCCATATTTTCTCCGGCTTGCGGCCTGAATGAGATTGATCAACAGAAGCATGGCAAAGGAAATCGCCAGCATCACCGCACCGACGGCGGTTGCGCCCGCATAGTTGAACTCCTCCAGCCGGATGACAATGAGAAGCGGTGCGATTTCAGACACATAGGGGACATTGCCGGCCACGAAGATCACTGATCCATATTCCCCGACCCCGCGCGCCAGTGCAAGGGCAAAGCCGGTCATGATGGCCGGTGCCAGACCCGGCAGCAGCACTTTGAATATTGTCGCGAAGCGGCTGGCACCCAGCGTTGCCGCGGCTTCCTCCACGTCGCGGTCGATTTCTTCCATGACCGGTTGCACGGTGCGCACCACGAAGGGCAGGCCGATAAACACCATGGCAACGACGATGCCAGCCTGGGTATAGGCGACTTTCAGGCCAAGCGGCGCAAGAAGCGAGCCGACCCAGCCGTTTGGCGCGTAGAGCGAGGCAAGGGCGATCCCGGCAACGGCAGTCGGTAGCGCAAAAGGCAGATCGACCATCGCGTCGATGATCCGCCGTCCCCAGAAATTGTAGCGCACCAGCACCCAGGCGACCAGCACGCCGAATACGACATTGAGGATAGCCGCCAGGATGGCCGAGCCGAAGCTGACCTTCAGGGCGCCAAGCGTTCTGCGGTCAGACGCGATATGCCAGAAATCCGTCCAGCCCAATTCGGCGGAACGCCAGACCAGACCGGACAGGGGAATGAGAACGATGAGGGCGAGGTAAAACACCGTAAAGCCGAACGTTAACCCGAATCCGGGAAGAACGCTCGGCTGACGGAATTGCCACCTGCCTTGAACAGGACTATGGGCCATTCTGATTTTCTTACTTTCTGAGCAGTCTTACTTTCCGGGCTGGTAGATCTGGTCGAACAGGCCACCATCAGCGAAGAATTGCGGTTGTACTTTTGCCCAGCCACCGAAATCCTCGATGGTGACGAGATCAACCGACGGGAACCGCTTCAAGTCGGCAGGATCTGCCAATTCAGGCTTTGCAGGGCGATAATAATGCTTGGCAGCGATCTTTTGCCCGGCGTCGGAATAGAGATAATCGAGATAGGCCTTGGCGACCGCTTCTGTCCCATGGGCTTTGGCATTGCCCTCGACGACGGCGACCGGCGGCTCCGCCTTGACCGAAACGGACGGCACGATGATGTCGAATTTGTCAGGGCCGAGTTCATCAATCGACAGGAACGCTTCGTTCTCCCAAGCAAGCAGAACATCGCCGATGCCACGCTGCACGAAGGTGGTGGTGGAGCCGCGCGCACCGGTATCCAGCACTGGCACATGCTTGAACAGGGCGCTCAGGTATTCCTTGGCCTTCTGTTGATCACCATTATTGGCCTTCAGTGCCCAGCCCCAGGCGGCAAGTACGTTCCAGCGGGCACCGCCCGAGGTTTTCGGATTGGGAGTGATCACTTCGATCCCGTCCTTGGTGAGGTCGGCCCAGTCCTTGATGCCTTTCGGATTGCCCTTGCGCACCAGAAAGACGATGGTGGATGTATAGGGCGAACTGCTGCTTGGCAGTTTGGTTTTCCAGTCGGCGGGGATCTTGCCGGTCTTTTCGGCGATGGCGGAAATATCCGCTTCCAATGCCAGTGTCACGACATCGGCCTCAAGACCGTCGATCACCGAGCGGGCCTGAGCGCCCGAACCGCCATGCGACATTCTCACAGAAACGCTATCGCCGGTTTTCTGCTTCCAATAGGCGGCGAAGGCTGGATTGAAATCCTTGTACAACTCGCGCGTCGGGTCGTAGCTGACGTTCAGCAGTGTCACATTGGCCGCAACAGCGGGCATGGCGAGGCTTGCGGCTATCGCCAGCGTGGCAATGATCTTCACAGTACGAAAACGGGACATTGCGATCTCCTTAACCCCTAAGACTTTAAAATCTATTGAGGTTGTAGAGTATGTCAACGACCAAGGCCAGTTCGAGAGAGAACATGCCCCTGGCCGCTGCTAACTTAGCAATTTCAAGCGTAATTCCAGCGAGGTGGGGAGGATTTTTGCGGCGTCGATCAAGCATGATCTCCAGGCACAGTCTTATAGCAGGTCTATGTCAGCAGGTCGAAGGCATCGCTTTCGCCCGGCACCAGTTCTAGCGGCCAGAGGCGATTGCGGGCATGGGTTCTGTAGGTTTCCGCATAATCCGGCATTGAGGCGAGCAAGGTTTCGGCCAGTTCAACCCCAAGATCCTCCAGGGAAAGGCGGTAGCAGGTCAGAGCGGGTTGCAGAAACCGGGCGCGGGGCGCTTCACGAAACCCGATAACGGCCATGTCCCGGCCGGGAATGACGCCGGCCTCAGCCAGCCGCCTGTAGAGGCCGATCGCCATGAGTTCGTAAATCAGGATAATGGCGGTCGGGCGCGGATCAAGCGCCAGCAACTCACTGCCGACGCTATAGCCGCCGCTTTCGCTGGATTTCGCCCGCAGCACCAAGGCCGGATCGAAGGCCAGGCCGTTGCGCTCCAGCGCTGATCGATAGGCATCGGTAAACACGGTGCCGAGGTTGATATCGGTGCAGGGGGCGGCGATAGCGATGCGGCGATGACCTTTCGACACCAGACGATCCACGGCGGAATTGGCGACACCGGCAAAATCGAGGTCGATCCAGGTATGGCTGCCGCCGGATGTGCTGCGCCCCAGTGTCACAAAAGGGATCTTCGTCTTGATCAGCAGGTCGATGCGCTTGTCGACCCGTTGGGTCGCGGAAATGATCATCGCATCGACCAGGCGGCGGGCCACCATGCGCTGGAGATATTCCAGGGGGTCTTCGTCGGCGGGGCAGGGGAGCAGGACGAGGTCGAGATTGTGGCGGGCAAACACCGTCTGCAAGCCGTCCATGACACCGAAAAAGAAGTTGTCGCTGTTGTCGGCATTATCCTTGCCGGACTCGATCATCAATCCGATAACATTGGTTGTCCCTTTGCGCAGGCTGCGGCCCGATTGATTGGCGACATAGCCCAACTGCTCGGCGGCCTCCAGCACCCGCCGTCGCGTTTCCGCGTTGACGTCGGGGCGTCCATTCAGCGCGCGCGACACGGTCCCGATGGAGATGTCGAGATGTTTTGCAAGCTGATGTATGCCCTTCATGCCAGATACTTTCTCCCTGAAGCCACCTCACCCAGAGGCGCTAAGATGAGCAGGCTGGTTGTAAATTCCATGCTCTGCCTTGTCCGGTGTACTGCAAAATTTCGCAAGCAGGAATCGGTTTTTCCCTTGAGCCTGAAGCGGGTTATCCTGTCACGAGCGCAATAATCACGCCGCTGCTTGACATGCGAAGAAAACCACGCTTAGTATCGTAAACGTTTACGGAAGCCGGTGCAAAGAGGAGTTTGCGCGGTTCGAGGGTGTCGGAAGAGCGCTTGCTGGTTCGGCCTACCGGAAACTGGAACCATGTCTGGCGCAATAGCGACCGGATGGGATGCAAGGGAGGATATCTTGCAATTCAAAGCCGTTTTATGCGGGTGCGGAGCTATGGCCAAGGGCTGGCTCCGGGCCATCGCCGACACGCCCTCGCTTGCCGAGCGAATTTCTGTTGTCGGGCTCGTTGACGTCAATGTTTCCGCAGCCGAGGCCTTGGCAGAGGAATTCGGCTTCGAAGGTGCTGTGACGGGCAGCAGTCTTGCCGATGTTCTCCAACAGACGGCACCCGATCTGGTCTTCGATGTCGTCATCCCGGCGGCCCGCTTCGATATCGTGTCCACCGCGCTGAAGGCCGGATGCCACGTACTCAGTGAAAAGCCCATGGCCAATACGCTGCAAGAGGCGAAGGCCCTGGTTAAACTGGCCACGGAGACGGGGCGTATCCACGCCGTCGTGCAGAACCGCCGCTTCATTCAAGGGGTCCGCCGGATGCGGCAATTCCTGGACAGCGGCACGATCGGCGAGTTGACGGCAGTGCATTGCGATTTCTTCCTGGCGCCGCATTTCGGCGGGTTCCGGGATGAGATGGAGCATGTCCTGCTGCTCGACATGGCGATCCATACATTCGATGCCGCCCGTTTCATAGCCAATCGTCAGCCGCTGGCGGCCTATTGCGTGGAGCGCAATCCGCAAGGCTCCTGGTATGCGCATGGCGCCAGCGCCAATGCGATCTTCGAGTTCGCTGATGATGTGGTCTTCACCTATCGCGGCTCCTGGTGCGCGGAAGGGCGTAGGACCAGTTGGGAAAGTGCGTGGCGGCTGGTCGGCAGCAAAGGCATGTTGACCTGGGACGGGGAAGAGATGTTTGAGGCCTCCATTGCCGCAGACGAACCCGGCCTGTTGCGTGGATATACGACCGTAAACGTTTCTGAAGACGTCGCACTCGCTGAGACGCATGGCCATGCCAGCGTGCTGGAAAGCTTCATTGCGGCAGTTGCCGGTGGCGATCCGCCTGAGACCGCTGGTTTCGACAATATCAACAGTCTTGCCATGGTGTTTGCCGCCATCGAAAGCGCCAAGAGCGGCAAGCGTATCGACATTTCAGCTTCGTTATAAGGACCATGACTGTGAGCAATCCTGCAAAATCCATTCGTATCGGCACGATGATCAGCGGCAATAACGGCGATGCCGCCACCCGTATCCGGGAAATCGCCGGGCTTGGCTTTGAAAGTTTCGAGCCGTTTTTCTGGCAGACCACCAAGGGCCAGAACCTTGCCGAACTCGGCAAGCGCTGCGTCGATGCCATCGGCGACCGGGACATCACCATTTCGACGCTCGGCATGTTCGGCAATCCGCTTGAAGAAACCGACATCGACTTTGAGACGCTGGAGGGCTGGAAACAATGTATCGATAATGCCCATCATTTCGGCGCGAGTTGCGTTGCTGGCTTTACCGGACGGCTGCGGGGCAAGGTGCTGACCGACAGCCTGCCACGCTACCGCGAAATCTGGAGCGAGCTGGCCAAGCGCGCCGCCGACAAGGGGGTTCGCATCGCCTTTGAAAACTGCGCCATGGACGGCAATTGGCAGAGCGGAGACTGGAATATCGCCCATAACCCCGATGCCTGGGAGTTGATGTTCAACGAAACCCCGGATGATAATATCGGCCTTGAATGGGAACCCTGCCATCAGATGGTCTATCTGATCGATCCCCTGCCGCAGATCCGCAAATGGGCATCCAAGATCTTCCACGTGCATGGCAAGGATGCCACCATTCGCTGGGATGTCATTCGTGAACACGGCATTTTCGGCAAGGAGCCGTTCGTGTTCATGCGCACACCCGGCTTCGGCGACAGCAATTGGACCAATGTGATCAGCGAATTACGGCTGGCTGGCTATAGCGGCTCTATCGATATCGAAGGCTGGCACGATCCCGTCTACCGCGACGCTTTGGAAATGACCGGCCAGGTCCATGCGCTCAACCATCTAAAGCGGGCGCGTGGCGGCGATTTCATCGACGAAACCGCCGTCTATGGCGGGGGAGACCCAACGCTGAAATAGCATGAAGTCTCGAGATCGTCCGGCATGGAGGTGCCGGGCGATTGGAGGACGGGATAGAAACGGAGGAGGAAACCCATGATCATCAACAGACGTGCCTTGATCGCTGTGCTGGCTCTTGCCGCGGCTTGCCCGCTTGCATCGACCGCCCGGGCGGACGACGTGACACTCAATCTCTGGTCGCTCGACAAGGATATCCAGCCTGCGCCCAATCTGGTCAAGCAATTCAACGCGCTCAACAATGGCATCAAGATCGAGTATCGGCTCCTCCAGTTCGACGATGTCGTAACGGAAGCGATGCGCGCCTATTCAACCGGACAGGCACCTGACATTATCGCCGTCGATAATCCGGAACATGCGCTGTTTGCCTCGCGGGGCGCTTTCCTCGATCTTACCGACATGATCGCCAAGTCGGATGTGATCAAGCCACAGAACTATTTTCCGGGACCGCTTGCGTCTGTGACCTGGAAGGAGCGCTATTTCGGCGTGCCGAAAGCCACCAACACCATCGCGCTTTACTATAACCGCGACATGTTCAAGGCTAAGGGTCTCGATCCACTCAAGCCGCCGCAGACCTGGGACGAACTTCTGGCCGCTGCCCGCAAGCTGAACGACCCGGCCAAGAACGTCTACGGCCTGGCTTTTTCCGCCAAGGCCAGTGAAGAGGGAACGTTCCAGTTCCTGCCCTGGGCGCAGATGGGCGGCGGCGGCTATGACCATATCAATGCTCCGGGCGCGGTAAAGGCGCTGGAGACCTGGAAAACCATCATGACCGAAAAACTGGCCTCGCCGGATACGCTGACCCGCGGCCAGTGGGATTCGACCGGCACGTTTAATTCCGGCAATGCCGCCATGGCGATTTCGGGGCCGTGGGAACTCGACCGCATGCTGAAGGAAGCCAAATTCGACTGGGGCGTCGCCCTGCTTCCGGTGCCGAGCCCCGGCGCTGAACGGTCTTCCGGCATGGGTGATTTCAACTGGGCGATCTTTTCCAGCACCAAGCACCCGGCGGAAGCCTTCAAGGCGCTGGAATTCTTTGCTTCCCAGGACAAGGATATGTTCAAGAATTTCGGACAGCTGCCAGCCCGTTCCGACATCGCTATTCCACCATCGGGTTCGCCTTTGAAGGATGCGGCGCTGCAAGTGTTTCTCGAACAGATGAAATATGCCAAGCCGCGCGGGCCGCATCCGGCCTGGTCAAAAATCTCCAAGGCAATCCAGGATGCCATTCAGGCGGCATTGACCGGCCAGATGACGCCCAAGGATGCGCTGGACCAGGCGCAGAAAAAGATCAAAGCCGCCCTGGGCTGAACGTCGACACCATCCCGCAATCACGTCATGCGCCGTCAATGCGCGTGGCATGGCTACCCTTTCCTCCCGGCCAGGGCTGCATTTCTCCTGGGAGAATGCGGCCCCTGGACGGCGCTCTGAATGGAGAAAGAGGTCTCATGAAACGGATCATGTCGAGTATTGTCGACGGGCGTGGCTTCGACTTCGGTCTGGCCGGGGTGCCACTGGCCTTTCTTCTGGTCATGTCGGGTCTGCCGTTGATCTATAATATCGTGATGAGCTTTCAGGAGGTTGACATGTTCAGCCTTGGAACCTTTTCCCGTCCCTTTGTCGGTTTTCAGAACTATATCGACCTGATGGCGCAACCGGAAACGCTGCCCATATTCACCAATACGGCGATTTTCGTTGTGGCATCGATTGCCGGGCAATTCCTTCTGGGTTTTGGTCTGGCGCTGTTTTTCGGGGTGGGATTTCCCGGTTCCTCCTGGCTGCGCGGCCTGTTTCTGGTGTCGTGGATCATGCCCGGCCTCGTCGTCGGTGCGACCTGGAACTGGATACTCTCAGGCGATTTCGGCGTGTTCAATTATATGCTGCGCGAAACCGGGTTAATCAGCGCCAATATCTTCTGGCGGTCCGATCCGGCCTATGCGCTATGGGCGGTGATTATCGCCAATGTCTGGCTGGGCACGTCCTTCAACATGATCCTGCTGTCCGTTGGCCTTTCAGGCATCCCCAAGGATCTGTATGAGGCAGCGCAACTGGATGGCGCGACCGTGCTGCAACGGTTCTACACCATCACTTTGCCGATGATGCGCTCGTCCATCGGCGCGCTGGTGTCGCTGGGATTGATCTTTACCTTGCAGCAATTCGACCTGTTTGCCGCCATCACCTCCGGCGGACCGGCGAATGCTTCGAATGTGGCGCAATATTGGGCTTGGGACCTGTCTTTCCGGCAATATGACTTTGCCAAGGGGGCGACGGTTTCGGTGATCATGACCGTCTTCGTGCTTCTGGCATCGCTCGTCTATGTCCGTTCTACACGTCATGAGGTGCGCGGATGAGCGAAACTGTTCGTAACCGTCTGATGCTTGCCATCGCCCTCGTCATGGCGGCGATCTATCTCTTCCCGCTCTACTGGATGTATGTCACGGCACTGAAAACCGGCTCGGCAATGTTTGCCACCCCACCGCATTTCTGGCCTGACGATCCGCAATGGGGCGTCTATGCTGATGTCTGGCAAAGCCGCGATATGGGGCGATATCTGTGGAATTCGACCGTGATCGCCTTGGGTTCGGTCAGCATCATCTGCATTCTCGGCACCGGCTGCGCCTATGTGCTGGCGCGCTATCGCAATGGCTGGGTCGATGCCGGGCTGTTTCTGATCCTGATGCTCCAGGTTCTTCCGGCCTCGCTGATGATTACCCCGATCTTCGTCGGCTTTTCGCAGCTTGGCCTGCTGAACACGCCGCGCTTTGCCGTGATGCTGGCGGTGGCGGCGAAAAGCATGCCGTTCTTCGTGGTTCTGGTGCGCTCCAGCTTCATGACGGTGCCGATCGAGCTGGAAGAAGCGGCCATGGTCGATGGCAATTCGCGGATCGGGGCGTTTTTCAGCATCGTCCTGCCGCTGGCCCGCAATGGCATTCTGGTCAGCGCCATCCTGATCTTCATGCAGGCCTTTGGCGAATTCGTCTATTCCAAATCAATGATCCAATCGGTGGACCTGCAACCGGCCAGCGTCGGGCTGAACAGTTTCATGGGTCCCAATACCAATGAATGGAACGGGATCATGGCCTATGCCTCGATCTATGTGACGCCGATCCTCGCCATTTTCGTTCTTTTACAGCGCCGCATCGTCTCCGGCCTCACTTCGGGAGCCCTGAAATGACCATCCAGATCGAATTGAACGGCGTCAACAAGCATTACGGCGCGTTCCATGCCCTGAAGAATATCAATCTTGCCATTGAAAAGGGCAGTTTCGTCGCCCTGGTCGGCCCTTCCGGTTGCGGCAAGTCTACGCTGTTGCGGTCGCTGGCCGGATTGGAGAAGATTTCCGCCGGTGAAATGAAGATTGCCGGCAACCTGATGACCAATGTGCCGCCGCGCAAGCGCGACATTGCCATGGTGTTTCAGTCCTACGCGCTCTATCCGCATATGACGGTCGAGGAAAATCTAACCTATAGCTTGCGCATCAAGGGGGTGGGCAAGGCAGAGGCGCGTAAGGCCGCCGAGGCGGTGGCGACAACAACCGGGCTGATGCCGCTGTTGAAGCGCTATCCACGTGAATTGTCCGGCGGTCAGCGCCAGCGCGTTGCCATGAGCCGAGCGATCATCCGCAATCCCAAGGCCTTCCTGTTCGATGAGCCGCTGTCCAATCTCGACGCCTCGCTGCGGGTGCATATGCGAAAAGAGATCCGGCTGCTGCACGACCGGTTGAAGGCGACCTCCGTCTATGTCACCCACGATCAGGTTGAGGCGATGACTATGGCCGATCATGTCGTGGTGATGCGCGATGGCGTGATCGAGCAGCAGGGGCGGCCCCTGGATCTTTACGACCGGCCTGCAAATCGCTTCGTTGCCGGTTTCATCGGTTCCCCGGCGATGAATTTCATTCCTGCGCGCGTGTCGTCGGATGGGCTTGGTCTGGAGCTCGATTTCTTCGGGAAAACGGAGATACTGAGATTTGCAGCCGGAATGACAGCTGGCCTTGCGCCAGGCCAGCCCCTGACCCTTGGCCTGCGGCCGGAGCACCTGTCGCTGGTACCATCCGGGCAAGGCGCATTCGACGTCGAGGTGGCCCTGGTGGAATCGACGGGGTCGTCAACCTATGTGACGACCAAAACCGACCCGGAACTGACCATTGTCGTTTCAGGCGGGCGTGGCCTGCGCTCCGGCGATCGGCTGGGTGTCGGGATCGATCCGAAGACCGTGCATCTTTACGATGCGCAGACCGGTTTGCGGTTGGATTTCGAGGGCGCGCGATAAGAATTTTCCGCTTGTTATGTTCTAATTATTAGAGCGCTTATTTTTTGACCGACGCCGATTCTTTGCTTGCGGCAAGTTCGTGCCGCAGGCTGTTGAAATATAAGGATCGGGGCCTTTCAGTTTTGAAGGCTACACGCCGCGAAACTGAGTTTCGCCTATTTTATATGCAAAATTATGCATTGTTTAAAACTCTTGCAGAATGCACGCTTGCATGAAATGGTTTGGACGCGAGTAGAAGCGGTCTGAGCCTGACGCTCTGGGCATTGCTCGACGGTGAACCCTGTCGAAGAGATGCTTTCATGCCGCTATTCTTGTCACCAATTGTCGAAAAACCACCGTCACAACCCTGTCTTCTGGACGCGGGGTGCGCCACCGCACGCCTGCCAGGTTCATGCTTTCCCCCCGTCAGCCGTCCTTGAAAATCGAACACTGAGCCTTGGAGAAATGTCCCATGTTTCGTCGTAAGCTTGCGTCCACGCTGTTCACCCTTGGCCTTTTTTCCGGGACTGCCCTTGCCGCCGACAAGGTTACGTTTCAGCTGGATTGGCTGCCGGGCGGCGACAAAGCGCCGATTTATGTCTGCATCCATCAGGGCTTCTGTCGGGACGCGGGGCTGGATGTCACCATTGCCTCGGGCCGAGGCTCGACCGAGGCGATTTCGAAACTGGCGGCGGGTTCTTCCGATATCGGTGTTTCGGATATCGGCGCCTTGATGGCGGCTCGTGCCAATGAAGGGGTGAAGGTTGTTGGCGTTCTGTCGGTGTTCAACAAGGGACCGCACGCCTTCTATGTGATCAAGGGCGGCTCAATAGCCACTGTCGCCGACGTCAAGGGCAAGACCATTGCCACATCGCCGTTTACCTCGTCCAATGTCTATCTGCCGCTGGTGCTGAAGGACCAGTCCATCGATCCGTCCGCGATCAAGCTGATCAAGGCCGATCCCGGCGCGCTCGGTCCGATGCTGATGACCGGCAATGCCGATGGGATCATTGCCTGGATGACGGATTTCACCCGCTATTCCAACCAGGCCCGCCAGGCCGGCAAGGAAATCGTCGCGCTGCCGTGGTCGGCTGCCGGGCTTGAGCTTTATTCGGCCTCTTTGATTGCCAGTGAGGATTTCCTGGCCAAGCGGCCGGATGTCGCCAAACGTTTCATCGACGCCTACAAGAAGTCGGTGCAATTCACCCGCGCCAATCCCGATGCCGCCGTCACCTCCGTCACCAGTGTCGTGCCGGAACTGGGTTCTGAAGACGTCAAGGGATCGATCAATGACACGCTGCCGCTGATCTTCAACGAGGTCACGGATAAGGATGGGTTGGGCGTGTTCGAGCCTAAGCGTTTGACCGAGACCTGGCGTCGGGTTGCCGCCGCTCAAGCCATCGATCCGGCCAAGCTTGACCCGGAAACCGTGGTTAACCGCAGCTTCATTCCAACGGAGTGAAGAGCATGACGATACCCGCAATCCGCTTTGACCGGCTTGGTCAGGTATTTTCGACCCGCTCAGGACAGACGGAAGCGCTGCGCGATGTCAGCTTCGAGGTGGCGCGGCACGAATTCCTGGCCATTCTCGGCCCCTCCGGCTGCGGCAAATCCACCTTGCTGCGGATGATTGCCGGGCTTCTGGCACCCAGCAGCGGTTCGCTCCAGGTGTTCGGCCATCCGGTGACCGAACCACGCGACGATATTGGCATCGTTTTCCAAAAGCCGACACTGCTGCCCTGGGCGACCGTCGAGGACAATGTGCTGTTCCCGGCCCGCCACAAGCGCGGCAGGGTGAGTGCAGAGGAGCGGCAGCGGGCAGGCGAATTGTTGCGGATGGTGGGTCTGGAGGGTTTCGCCTCCCGGCTTCCAGACGAATTGTCGGGTGGCATGCAGCAGCGGGTTGGCATTGCCCGGGCCTTGCTGATGGACCCGGATATCCTTTTGATGGACGAACCGTTTTCGGCGCTTGATGCGCTGACCCGCGAAGTGATGGGCTTTGATCTGCTGCGGATTTTCACGCAGCGTCCGAAGACGGTGGTGTTCATTACCCATTCCGTCAACGAGGCGGCGCTGCTGGCCGACCGCGTGCTGGTGATGACCGGCCGTCCCGGCACGGTGCTGACCGATATTGCCGTGCCAGTCGGTCGGCCGCGTGGTCCCGAAACAGCCAACGAGAAAGCCATTCATGACCTTACCGCTTATCTCCGCGACCTCCTCCTCAAGCGACAGGCGGCCTGAGCCGGTGGCTGTAACCCGCCAGCGCCTGCCGTTGCGCAATACGGTTTCCAAGCTCATGGGCCTGCCGGGCCTTGCAGCGCTTGTTTCGCTGGCGGGCGTCATTCTGTTTTGGGAGCTGGCCGTGCGGCTATTTGCCGTTCCGTCCTATCTCCTGCCGTCGCCATCGTCGATCTTCAATGCGTTTTCGTCCATCGGGTTTGACCGTTGGAGCCTGCATCTCTGGGCGACGCTGCGGGTGGCGATGATTGGCTATGTGTTGTCGATTGCCATCGCCATTCCGCTGGCCATTGTCATGATGCGCTCGCCGCTTTTGTCAAAGACGCTCTATCCGCTGCTGGTCGTCATCCAGTCAACGCCGGTCGTGGCGGTGGCACCGATCATCATCGTCGTGCTGGGGGCGGGCGATGCGCCACGGGTGGTGATCACCTGTCTCATCACCTTCTTTCCGCTGGTTGTCTCGACGGCGACCGGGCTTGCCGCGACGCCGCCGGAACTGATCGAACTGTCCAGAAGCCTGCGGGCGCCCGCCTTTCGCGAAATTACCCAGATCAGGTTACCCTTTGCGGTGCCTTACATCTTTTCGGCGCTGAAAATATCGATCACGCTGGCGGTGATTGGCGCGGTGGTTGCGGAATTCTGCGCGTCTGAAGCGGGGGTGGGCTATTTCATCCAGTTTTCGACATCGCTGTTCAAACTGCCCCAGGCCTGGGCCGGTTTGTTCGTGCTGGCGGCCTTGTCGCTCATCCTGTTTCAGGTAGTGCTGCTCGTGCAGAAACTGTTGTTTCCGTGGAGCCTGCCGAAGACCAGCTGACCCTTTTGCCGGGGGGATGAAAATCTCCCCGTTCTTTTCGGAGTAGAAGCAGTCGGGCATGCCCGGACATTGCTCCTCAACGGCCGGTATCCGGCCCAACCTCAAGGAGACTGCCATGACCATGCAAAGCTACAGCCTTGCCGAATTGAACAAGGAAACCACAATTGGCGGCATCGGTAAAACCGTCGAGCGCGATGTGCCTGTCATTGATCTCGCCGATTTCGACAATCGCAAGGCAGAGATCGCCGATCAATTGTGGGAGGCCTCTGTTGGTATCGGGTTTTTCCAGGTCTATAACCACGGCATTCCGCAGCAGGATATCGACGCGGCTTTTGAGACCGCCTGGTCCTTCTTCGAATTGCCAGCCGAGGTCAAAGCCCAGTATCCGATGCCCAAGGGAACCAATGCCGGATGGGAATTCAAGGCGCAGGTGCGCCCTTCCACCGGCACGCCTGACAACAAGGAAAGCTATCAGATTACCCGCCCGATGATGGGTGGACTGTGGCCGAGTGAAGAAGAGCTGCCTGATTTCAAGAAGAAAATGCTGCGCTTCGAGCGGCAGAATTGGGAACTTGGCATGCGCATTCTCTCCTGCTTTGCCCTCAAAATGGGCTTTGCCGAGGACTTCTTCACCAAGGCGCATGATCCGGCCTCCGGTGAGTACCAATCGACGCAGCGGCTGATCCATTACATGTCGATGGAAAATGCCAAGCCGGAGGATTTCGAGTTCTGGCGGGCCGGTGCCCATTCCGATTTCGATTGCCTGACCATCCTGCACCAGAAGGAAGGCGAGGGCGGTTTGCAGGTCTGCCCCGGCAAGGATGCGGCCTCCGGCGAGTGGACGGATGTGCCGCCGAAAAACGGCTATATCACCTGCAATATCGGCGACATGCTGATGCGCTGGTCTGACGATCAGTTGCAATCCACGCTTCATCGCGTTCGCATGCCGCGTCCGGGCGAATATCTGGGCCGCCGCCTGTCGCTTCCCTTCTTCTGCCAGGCCAATCGAGACGCGGTCATGCAGGGTCCGCTTGGCAAATATGAGGCGATCACCGCCGGTGATTACCTGACGCAGCGCATCAACGCCAACTTTGCCCGGAAATGATGTTGAACCCGGCGAGCCATGATGCCATCGTGGCCAGACAGACAGCGGACAGGGGCAAACGCCCCTGTTCTGCGACGGGAACGCTGATGCTTCATGGCCGCGCTTTGCGCTATATCGACGAAGTCGCCCGACAGGGTTCGATCCGCAAGGCGGCAAAGACCCTGAATGTCGCCGCCTCCGCCATCAATCGCTATATCCTTGACCTGGAACAGGAGTTGGATGCGCCGATTTTCGAGCGATTGTCGCGTGGGTTGAAGCTGACCAGTTCGGGCGAAATCCTGATTGCCCATATCCGCGAGACGCTGAAAGCGCATGATACGATGCGGGTGCAGATCAAGGCCCTGCGTGGCCTCAGCCGTGGCGAGGTGGTGATTGCCACCATGGCGACGCTGGCGGCGGGCAGGCTTGCCGACATCATTGCCGCCTACCGCGCCGACATTCCGCAGGTCAGCTTGCGCATCAAGGTCGGGGATCGCTCAGCGGTTTGCGATATGGTCGCTTCAGGGGCCGCCGATCTGGCGCTGGCCTATAATCTGCCGGAGGATAACCGTTTGCAGCGCGCCGCTGAATTCATGCATCCGCTTGGCGCTGTGGTTGCGCCCGACCATCCGTTGGCGGCGCGCAAGACGGTGCGGATTGCCGATTGCCTGATCTATCCGCTGGTGCTGGCCGATAAGACCTTGTCGCTGCGGGAGGTGGTTGAGAACCTGACACCAGCCCAGGCCCAATTGATGCCTGTTGTCGAGACCAATTCCATGGAACTGATGAAGCGGCTGGTGCATGGCGCACCGCATGTCACCTTTCTCAACCGCGTCGATGTGGACCGCGAACTGCAAAGCGGGGAACTGGTCTTCCTTCCCCTGACCGGGTCTGCCGGACTGCAAAGGCTGAACATTCTTCACCGGGCGCGCGGTTCTCTCTCGCCTGCTGCCAGCCATTTCATGCACTACGCCCAGGAACGGCTAAGCATGGTGGAAGACAGCCGCTGACGGCGCTGTTCGATGACTTTGCCGCCTCCCATACATTGAAATTCGGCTTATGCCCTATCGAGATCGATCATGATTGACAATTCCGTCCGCGCGCTGGCGCGTTCCAGCTTCACCGGCCATGGCCGCATTGTTATCCGCCAGGCCCGCGTGCCAACGGCCTGTCTTTCCGATGGCTTGCCGCCGGGCAGCACTCTCGACCGCGACGGCTGTGCTCTGGTCGATATCCTGCTGGATGACGGACGTGTTGCCGCCGTGTTGCCAGCGGCAAGCGGCGTGACCGGCGATGGCATTGATCTGGAAGGTCGCCATCTCTGGCCGTTGATGATCGACATGCATGTTCATCTCGACAAGGGCCATACGATCAGCCGGGCACCAGCCTCCGATGGCACGCATCCCAGCGCCCGCGCGGCAACGACAGCCGACCGGCAGGCCCATTGGCGCCACGACGATCTGGTCCGGCGTATGGAATTTGGCCTCGCCTGCGCGGATGCTCACGGCGTTGCCGCACTCCGCACCCATCTCGATAGTCATGCGGGGCAGGCGGAAACCACCTGGGCGGCATTTGATGAGGTGCAGGCCCGTTGGTCGGGGCGCATTGCATTGCAGGCGGTCGGCCTTGTGCCGCTGGATGCCTATCGCACCGACCATGGAAAGCAGCTTGCCAACCTGGTTGTGCGTCAGGGGGGGCTGTTGGGTGGAGTGACCCGCGCCTCAGGCGGCACCCATGGTATCGGGAAAAATGGCACTGGGCTTGATGACATCGATGCTTTGCTTGACAGTCTGTTTCTGCTGGCCCGCGAGCGGGATCTCGATATCGACCTGCATGTGGACGAAGCCGAAAAGGCCGATGCCTTGCCGCATGTGGCCCGCGCTGCCATCCGCCACGGTTACGAGGGCCGCGTCACCTGCGGCCATTGCTGTTCGCTGGCTTTGTTCAGTGAGGCGGAAGTCCGCGAGCGGATTGCACTTCTGGTCGATGCCGGACTGTCCATCGTCACGCTTCCGACCGTCAATATGTATTTGCAGGGCCGGGCTCCGGGCGTAACGCCGCGCTGGCGGGGTGTGACGCCGGTCAAGGAGTTACGCGCTGCCGGTATCCGCGTCGCGGTCGCTGGTGACAATTGCCGCGACCCGTTTTTTGCCTATGGCGATCATGATATGGTGGATACCTGGCGCCAATCGGTGCGCATTCTGCATCTCGACCATCCCTATGACGATGCCGTCGCACTGGCGACCACCCAACCCGCCGCGATGACAGGCCTTTCCGCTGGAACCATCGGCGCTGGGCGTCCGGCCGATCTGATGATCTTTGAGGCCTGGACCATGGACCAGGTCATTGCCCGCCCGCAAACCGACCGGGTGATCGTGCGGGCAGGCAGGGTCAGCGAGGCAGTGTTGCCATCCTATCGGGAGATCGAATTGCCCTTTCTCACCCCATCACTCTCATCCGGAATGTGAGCGTCAAAGGCTCACCCGGCTCGATCATGTATTGAGGATGAGGCAGCGCGCCCCAGCTATCGTCACCACCGACGCCCATCTGCCGGGCCATCAACGTGACAATGGTGCGATTGGCTAGCGGTAGGTCATAGGGACGGGCTGCGGCTTCCAGCTGGAACGCCGTATAAGGCGAAACGCCCAGCTCGAACGGCATATCCACCGCCTCGAAGCGCAGCCTGTTGCCGTCAGCGTCGAACAGATCGGCCCAGCGCACGCCGGTTCGGTTGCCGGATTCCTGCGGGATGACGTAGGGTGTGACATTGTCGGCCACCGCGCGCTCGTAAATGCCAAGCCGTGCGCCATGGACGCGGTCGATGTGATTTTCCTCCGGTCCAAGTCCATAATAGCGGAAGCGGTCGAAACTTGCTGGCATGGGAATCGTCAGGCCGAACAGCGGCAGCGACGGCAGGCTGGCATCGCCCGGCCAATGGGCGGTGACGGCAATGGCGCCATCCTCCTCATAGCGGTAGGACACCGTGGCCTGCATGCTGCTGTCAGGCAGGGCAAAGCGATAATCGGCCCCGGTGTCACGATAGGCATAGGAAGCCTGCTTCTGGTCGAGGCTTGCCCGACGCCAGCTGCCGAACTTGAAGCCGAAGCCTGCACCCCGGTCATTGTCGGTTGGCGCGCGCCAGAAGATCGGCAGCGGCGGCCGTTCCAGGAATTCCACACCCGCCGTATTGACCAGTGATACCGGTCCGCCAAAGCGCCGGCAGAACAAGGTCCGGCTGTGGCCATCGGAAATGCCGAGATTATAGCTGCCTTCGGCGCGGGTGAGTGGACGGGAAACCGGGCTTGGCTTTTCGCCTGCGACCGTCCAGACATGCTCGCCAAACGCCACTTCGTGGTCAGCCGGAGCCCAGGCGCGGTCATGGCGTTCGCGCAGCGAGCATTGCAGGGCATATTCGCCCGGCTGTTGCGTGACAGGCACGGACAGCCGCAGATAGGTCTGTTCCTGGGCCGCAAGCGCAATATCGGCCCGCCCTTCGGCCACCGCGACACCATCCTTCAGCAGGTGATAGTACAGATAGAAAGCGTCGAGGTTCAAGAACAGGTTGTCATTGATCACTTTGACGCCGTGCGCGTCCGGGATCAAACGGACAGGCTGGTAAAGCGCCTTGATTTCCTGGACTTTCGGGGTCAATTGCCGGTCAGCGGTGATAATGCCGTCGCAGCAGAAGCTGTAATCGGTTGGCCTGTCGCCAAAATCGCCGCCAAACAGCAGGCCTTCACTGCCATCCGGGCGGGTGCCGTAGAGGGCCTGTTCGATATATTCCCAGATAAAGCCGCCCTGGCACTGCTCATAGCGATAGGTAAGGTCGGTATAGAGATGCATCCCGCCGCAGGAATTGCCCATCGCATGGGTATATTCGCAGGACACAAAAGGCTTGGACGGATTGCTGCGCAGATAATCCTCGATGTCCTGCGGGCGCGCATACATGCGGCTTTCCATGTCGCTGGAACGCGCATCGAAGCGGCGGTCGTGGAACACGCCTTCGTAATGAACGAGGCGGGAGGGGTCGCGGTCCCTAAACCAATCGGCCATATCGGCAATCACGCTGCCGCCATAGCTCTCATTGCCGCAGGACCAGATCAGCACGCAAGGATGGTTCTTGTCGCGCTCCAGCATATTGGCGGCACGGTCGAGCACGGCGGGCCGCCATTCGTCACGGTCGCCGGGCAGGACTTTGTCCGGGTCCAGGGTCTCGACCGACCATGTGCCATGGGTTTCAAGATTGGCCTCGTCGATCACATAGAGGCCGTGCTGGTCGCAGAGCGCGTAGAACTCGCTGCGGTTTGGATAATGGCTGGTGCGCACCGCATTGATATTGTTGCGCTTGAAGAACAGCACATCCCAGAGCATGTCCTCAACCGTCAACGCGCGTCCACGGCGTGGATGGAAATCATGCCTGTTGATGCCACGGAACACGATCCGCTGGCCATTGAGGCGCATCACCCCATCGCGCATTTCAAACCGGCGGAAGCCGATCGGCTGCGGCACGGCCTCGACCGTTGCGCCGTTGCTGTCTTTCAGGACCAGCAGCAGGCGATAGAGATGCGGCGTCTCGGCGCTCCACAGATGCGGGGCGGTGACGGGCAGGGCAATATCCATCTCGGCTGCGGCATCGAGGGACATTGTTAGGACGGCTTCACCCTTGGGATCGTAGAGTGTCACTGCAAGGCTGGCCGTCTCTGCACCCGGCAGGTCGAGGGCCAGCCGCAAGCGCAGGGAACCACTGTTGAAATCATCGGCAAGATCTGTGGTGACGAACAGATCGCGGATATGCAGCTTCGGCCAGGCTTCCAGGCGGACGGGCCGCATGATGCCCGACAGACGCCAGAAATCCTGATCTTCGAGCCAGGCACCGGAAGAGCGGTGATAGACCTCGACGGCCAGCAGGTTGTCGCCGTCGATCAGCGCATCGGTAATATCGAAGCGTGAGGGCGTGAAACTGTCTTCGGCATAGCCGATAAAACGGCCGTTCAGCCAGACATAGAAGGCGGTCTCGACACCGTCGAAGGTCAGAATGATCCGCTGTCCAGCAAGGGCCGGGTCAAGCCGGAAGGTCCGGGCATAGCAGCCGACCCGGTTGGCCTCGGCAGCTTGCCCAAGCGCCAGCGCCTCATGGCCGTCCCAGGGGTATTGGGTGTTGACATATTGCGGGCGGCCATGGCCCTGCAACTGCATGGCGCCAGGCACAATAATGTCGCCGAATCCGCTTCGGTCAAAATCCGGATGATGGAAGCCTGCCGGGCGCTCAGCGGCTGATATGGCGGAGGCGAACTGCCAGGTGCCATCAAGGCTCTGGCGAAGCGGAGAGGTAGATCCCGCCGCAGCGGATGCTTCATCGGGATAGACGATATGATCGGAATGGGCAGACAGCCGCCCGACGGCAAAAACCTTGGGATCGGAAAGCCAATCGAGATGTGCTGTGGCAGGCAGAGTATTGGTCGTCACATGTCCCTCCCGGACGTCTATTCTAACTCATAATACCAGTGTCTCTTATCATATTACAAGCGAAACCGGAATCGGATAGTGGCAAAAATATCCAGCATCTATAGAGTGTTATCGATTTTTTGCGCGCAAAAGAAGCTTGAAAGACAAGAAAAGTCTGGAACACGGCGAACTCGATCGCGGCGATAAAAAAATCTATGCTGGCTCCGGTTGTAATTTCCTCAGGCAATTTGCGGTGGCATTGATCGTGCTCTTGTTCTCGCGTATCAACGGGGTGAGGACGAATTGTGGCAAGATGAGATAATTCGTCACGGGGACGAACTATTTGCGTCTGTGACCCAGTCGTGCGATGTTCGTCGTTACGATTTCAATATGCCTGTTGTCGATAGGATGAGGTGATTGCGGATGAATCTGTGGACGAGCACGCCACCCATGTTGCGCCAGATCTCCGTTCGCGCCGCCATGGATATTCTTCTGCACCAAGGGCCGACATCGCGGGCGGATCTGGCAAAAAAGACCGGGTTATCGAAACAGACCATGTCCGAGGTCATTCGCACGCTTGAGACGGCGGGCTGGGTTCGGGTGAAAGGGATCGTGTCCGGCAAGGTTGGGCGCAGTGCCGTGACCTATGAAGTCGCCCCGGATGCGGGCTTTGTCATCGGTATGGATATCGGTGCAACGACCATTCGGGTGGCGATTGCCGACATTGCCGGAACGATCGTCCAGGAAGTCGAAAAATCGACCGGAGACCATGGGGGTGAGGCCCTTCTGGCCTATGTCAGCGGCATTGTCGAAGCGTCGCTTAAAAAGGCGAGAATTTCTCGCAGCAAGGTCCTTTTGGCCGCTGTGGCCATGCCGGGGGTGGTCGATCCTGAGACAGGTCGACTTTCTCTGGCGCCGAACCTGTCTGAAATCGGCAGTCTTGATGTGATCAAAGCTTTGCAGGGCATTTTTCGCTGCGATGTCATCATTGAAAACGATGTCAATGCGGCGGTGATCGGCGAAAGCTGGAAAGGCAGCGGCGTCGGTCTCGATTCGGTGGCCTTCGTGTCGCTGGGAACCGGTATTGGCCTTGGCGTCCTCGTCAATGGCAAGTTGATGCGGGGTGCAAAAGGGGCGGCGGGCGAAATCGGCTATCTGCCGTTCGGGGCCGATCCCTATAGCTCTGAAAGTCTGGAGCGCGGCGCGCTGGAATGCGCGATTGGTGCCCGTGGCATTCTGGAGCGCTATGGCAACCCTGGAGACGGGGCTGTCACCGTTCGTGATATTCTCGAAGCGGCTGAAAGGGGCGACACAAAGGCGCTGGCAACCGTGCAGGAAACAGCGCGGCTGGCGGCTTTGCTGGTGGTTTCGGTTCACGCCATGCTGGATCCGGGCAAGATCATTCTCGGCGGCAATGTCGGGCGCAATCCGTTGATGGTCCGCATGGTCAAGGAGGCGCTGGCAACCTCGACCCGCAGTAGCATTTCGCTTGAGGCCAGCACGCTTGCGTCCCGCGCCACCCTGGTTGGCGCGGTGGCCATCGCGCTCAACCAGCTTCACAACGCGCTGTTTTCTCCCCAGGACCTTCCAAGCGAAATGCGCCTGCCAGCCTAAAAATTGCTTTCCACATCATTCCGGCTTGAGTTCATCGCGGACCTGGCAATGGGCAACAACGGCGAACAGTCCGGTGCCGCCGATGATGTTGCCGATCAACGTCGGAAGGATGAAGCCGCCGATAGCGCCCCAGACGCTTGTTTCGCCCGCCAACATCAGCAGCCATGCTTCCCCGGACCCGGCGACGACATGGCTGAACCCGCCAAGCGCCACCGTATAGGTAATCATCACGATGACCCAGAATTCATTGCCGCGGGCATTGGGGAGAATCCACGCGATCGAGGCAATCAGAAAGCCCGCAGGCGTGGCAAGCAGCAATGTCGCTGCAAAATCATGCCCGAGGATCGCCCTGGAAATATCCAGTATCGCCTCCCGCTGTTCCGCGCCGATGATCAGCTGGTTCTCCATGAGCACCGCGATGAAAAATGTTCCGAGCAGATTGGCCGCGAGGACCGTCACCCATAAACGAAGAAGCCGGATAAGGTTGCGACGTGTCGGGTGGGCGGCGATAGGAAGCACGGCGGTGACGGTCGTTTCGGTAAACAGTTGCAGGTTACCCAGAATGACGATCACGAAGCCGACGGTATAGCCGAGGGAGACGACCAACTCCCGCCACGGCGTGTCGGGAAGCCGCACTTGCAGAAAGGCTTCCGCCAGCAGCGATGCACAGATAGCCACGCCAGCAGCGAAGCCCGAAAAAAGTAGGGACTGAAGCGGACGGCTCAGTTCCTCATCGCCTTGCAGACGAACGACTTCATGGACCACCTTGGGCGAACCGGACCCTCGCTCGCCAATATCCTGTTTGTCTTCCTCCGACATGGCGTTGGAGGGCTGCGCCTCCTTGTCGGCTTCCTGTTCGGCGATATCAGGCATTCTTGTCTTTCCGGGGTAAAACTGGCGAGCGTGCTCTCTCATCATCCCTTATTGAAACGGGGTGGACGCTCGCACGGCAGGCTAAACTATCGAGAGCCCATTCGGTTCCAGGGGCAACTGTGCCGCCGCTTTTCCATGCCGATCAGGCCACCTTGCATCCGTCGACAAACACCGCAGAGATATTGGCGCGCGATGCCGTAAAGATGATTTTCTGGAGTAGGGTTTCGGCTGTTTCATCGCCATCTGAAAGACGCAGCGTGCCTTGGGCGGCCTGCGGATCAATAACGATGGCATCGAAGCGATAGCCCGGAGCAAACTGGCCGATGGGCAGGTCCAAAGCCTTGCCGCCGCCAGCGGTGGCGATGTGGAAGGCGTGGCGAAAGTCGATGCGGGCCTTGGCACCGCTTGCGCGCTTGTCCGGCGGGAGGTCTGGATCGACGCCGGTTTCCAACATACGGGAGACGAGAATGGCGGCGCGCATGTTGTCCAGAAGCGAGGCGCTCGGTCCGCCGGAAATATCGCTGCCCAGCCCGACATGCATGCCTTTTTCCAGGGCGGCGCGCAGGGGGAAGACCGCACCGGCGAAATAGCCATTGGAGAGCGGGCAATGCGCTACCGCCGCCTGTCGCAGCTTGATCAGGTCCATATCATCAGCAGTCAGCAGGTTGGCATGGGCCAGCATGCTGCGGCGGGTGAGAAGGCCGAAGCGATCAAGGCTCATCGCATCCGTCATGCCGTGGCGCGAAAGCACATAGGCGTGTTCCCAATCGCTTTCCGAGCAATGGGTCTGCACATGACAGCCGCAGTCTCTGGCCAGTGCACCCAAGCCTTCCAGCGTCGCATCCGTGCAGGCCGGAATGAACCGTGGCGTCACCACCGGCCAGACACGGGAGGCCGTGTTGTCGGGATGAGTGCTGATATAGTCGATCAGCGCTTGTGTTCCCTGCAAAGCCGCATCCGGTGAGGCGTCCCGGTAATAGTCCGGGCATTGCTCTGCATTGTCCATGGCGACTTTGCCGATCAGGGCGCGCTGACCTTTTTCAAGGCAGGTATCGACCAGCACGCGGGTCGCATCCTGGTGAATGGTGGCGAAATACAGCGCCGTCGTCGTGCCATTGGCCAGCAGATCATCGACCAGCAGGCCATAGACTCGCTTTGCATAGGCTAAGTCCGCATAGCGTGCTTCGAGCGGAAAGGTATGGGCATGCAACCAGGTTTCGAGCGGCACATCCAGGGCGGTGCCAAGCTGCGGATATTGTGGCGCATGCACATGGCAATCCACCAGCCCCGGCAGGAGCAGGCAGCCCGCAGGCAGGCGTGATAGCCGCCCGTGGCGGTCGGCTTCGGCTTTCGTCAATGCATATCCGTCATCGCCGGGACGCTGCACGGAGAGGATCATGCCCTCCGCATCAATAGCGATCAGGCAATCAGTCAGCACATCGATTTCACCAACCACCGGGGCATGGAAGCCGCTGGCGATCAGCACCCTATTCCTGAAATCGCTCATGGCCGATGCATGGCGTTGGTCATGCAACGGCCTTCAGCGAGGTGCCATAGGTCACGCCCTTTTCCTTCAACCAGCGGCGATAGGCGATGGAGGTGGCGTCAGCCCGGGTGGGGATTTCCGAGCGTGGCTCCATCGGCAGGAGAACCGGGCGCTGGTTTTCAAGGATGATCCGGTCTTGCAGGAAAATCAGCTGCTGGAACTGGATCAGCGAGGCGGTGGTCGATTGATCGTCGATCAGATACATGATCGGATGGGCGCGGCAGCGATCCGGGTCCAGGGGTTGGACGAACAGGCAGATCACATCCCACCGTGTGTCTGAATTCGGACAGGTCTTGTAGAGCAGCGTCGTGAAGGGTGTCATCACCCGGTAGATATAGTGGGTCATCAATCCGTCCGTGGCGGAAAGGGCGGCTTGCGGCTGGAAGAATTGGCAATTGGTCGCCCAGACCTCATCGACATCGCGGCGGATTTCGACATTATAGTGCTCGACTTCCGTATGCGGTTCGGAGCCGAGAATATCGGTATGGACGAAGGGAAAATGCGCCATGTCGAGAAAGTTTTCGACGATCCGCAGGCCCGATGCCTTCACGGTGACCGCACCGCAAGGCACGATGCGGCGATCCGGCTCATCGGCTTCCTCAATGGGGAAAATCTCCTTGTCCGGGCTGCCGAGCGTCGTCCAGATATAGCCGTAGCGCCGCCGGATTGGCAGATTGTTTTCCTGCGCTTTCACGGTAACGTCACCGTCCTCGGTGCGGGTCACGGCGAGATCAATGCCCAGCAGCCGGTTTGCGGATAGACCATAGGGAATAAGCGCTTCGGTATCGATGGGATACCATTGATCGAGGCTTGTTTTGTCGATTGCCATCACTGGGTTTCTCCTGCCATTCGCGTTCAACGAAGGCTGCGGTAATAGGGCAGGCCAAGGGCGGCTGGTGCCGCCATCAACCGGCGCATGCGCTGCCAGGCGATCACAGGCACGATAATGAAGGCGATGGTTCCGGCATAGGGCAGCATGGATAGAAAGGCCGGAGCAATCGGCCAGCCGCGCGCCTGTCCGACGAAACCGAGTGCGGTGATGAAGCCGAATAACAGGCCGGACAGAGCCGCCGGAATAGGCCGGTAGCCCGCAAAAATCACCAGCGCCACCGCGATCCAGCCGCGCCCGGCCACCACGCCATCCGACCAGGATGGCACGAAGGCCAGAACCAGATAGGCACCTGCGCCTGAAGCAAGCGCCGCGCCCGCGCAGACATAGCCAAAGCGGATGCGGTGGACCGGAATGCCCGCCGCATCGGCTGCCGCCGGATTTTCGCCAACGGCGCGCATATTGAGCCCGTGGCGGGTGCGAAACATCAGAAAGGACAGGCCCAGCGGCAGGATGATGTAGATCAGATAGACGAGAATATTCTGGCTGAAAAAGGCCGGTCCGAGGATGGGGATTTCTGAGAGGATCGGCATCTTGACGCCGTGGAATGTTGCCGGGACCGGCATGCCGGAATAGGATTTACCAATCGTCTGGGCAAGGCCGGTGCCGATCAAGGTCAATGCCAGCCCGCAGAGCACCTGATTGGCCCTGATCGTCACAGTCGCTACCGCAAACACCACACCAAACAAGGCACCGACGGCGAGCGCCGCCAAAAAGCCGAGGATGGGCGATGGAAAGGCGGTGACGGTGGCAACAGCGGTGATTGCTCCCATGGCGATCAGCCCTTCGACGCCGAGATTGACGACGCCGACCCGCTCGGCCAGCACTTCGCCCATGGCCGCCAGCGCCAAGACGCCGCCAGCCAGAAAGGCGGTGGTCAGAAGTCCGGTCAACAGTTCCATCGCGGGTCCTTTCAGCTCTTGTCGCGGACGATGCGGTAATGGGAAATCTCGTCGCCGATGGCCGTCAGGAAGAGGATGAGGCCGGTGATTGCCAGTACGGTCGAGGTTGTCAGCCCCTGCGTTTGCAGGATGATGCCCGAATTGAGGATGAAGGCCATCAGCGCGCCCGCAAGGATAACCCCGATACAAGAACCCCGCGCCAGCACCGCGACCATGATACCGAGATAGCCATAATTGTTGGATATACCGCCTTGGAGGCGATGCACCGTTCCTGTCACTTCCAACATGCCCGCCAGACCGGCAATTGCCCCCGATAGCAGCATGACGGTGATCAGATGACGGCGGGCGGCAATGCCCGCATAGTTTCCGGCCTGCGGATTGGAGCCGATCAACCGCACCTCATAGCCCCAGCGGGTAAAGGCCAGCAGCGCCGCCATGGCCAGCGCGAGAAGCACTGCAATTGGCAGGCCCCAATGCACAAGACCCCAGAATTCCGGCATTTCGGCCTTGATGCGCGGAGTGGCCGAGTTGGCGACGCCGCCGCGTTCGCGCCAGGCATCCGTCGAGACATAATAGACCATCAGGATAGCGACGAAATTCAGCAGCAGCGTGGTGATCAGCTCGTTGACATTGGCATAGGCACGGGCAAGGGCCGGAATGAGGATCCAGACGCTACCGCCAACCGCTCCAGCGAAAAACATTGCCACCAGGCTCCAGCCTTCCGGCAGCGGCACAAAAAGGCCAACGGCACTGGCGGCGAAGGCGCCTGCGTAAAACTGCCCCTCCGCACCGATATTCCAGGCACCGATCTGTTGCGCGACCGTGACGGAAAGGCCAGTCAGGATCAGCGGGATAACCAGAAGGCCAAGATCCTCCAGACCGAAACTGGAGCCGAGCGAGGACGAAACCACTTGAATGCCAAGGTCAAGCGGGCTTTTGCCCGCGATAGCCAGAATGACGCCTGCGATCAGCAGCGCCAGCGCAATGGCCGCCACTCGTGCGCCAAGGGCAGCAGCTGGCGTGGCTGAAGGGAAGCGTTGCAGGCGAAGACTAGCCATGCTGCGTGCCTCCTGCCAACTGACCCGGCTGAAGCTGTCGCCCGCCCATCATCAGGCCGATCTGCTCGATATCGGTGCTGTCATTGTCGACGATGCCCATGATCCGCCCCTCATAGAGCACGGCGATGCGGTCGGAGAGGTTCAGCAATTCTTCAAGCTCCTCCGAGATCAGCAGGATACCGGCGCCTGCATTGCGCAGGTCAACGATATAGCGCAGCATGGTATTGATCGCCCCGACATCCAGCCCCCGGCTTGGATAGGCGGCGACCAGGATTTTCGTGGCGATCCGCATCTCACGCCGCGCCACCAGCCTTTGCTGGTTGCCACCCGACAGATTGCGGATCGGCATGGCGAAATCCGGGATGCTGACCTCTGCGACGCTGGCAATGCTGCGGGCCAGCGCCTTGGCGGCGGAGGGACGAAACAGTCCGCCAACAGTGACCGGCGGTTTGCCATATTCGCGCATCACGGCATTGGCTGTAATGGAGAGCCCCGGTGCCAAGCCGCTTTGTAGCCGGTCTTCCGGGATATGGCCGATGCCGCGCCGCACGAAATCGGCGGCATTCGCGTGGCCAACCGCTTCGCCGTCGATCTCGATGGTGCCGGAGGCGATGGGCCGCGTGCCGGTCAGCACTTGCGACAGTTCACGCTGGCCATTGCCTGCTACCCCGGCAATTCCAAGGATTTCGCCAGCACGCAGATCAAGGGAAATATCGTGCAAGGCCTGACGTCCGCTATCGTCCAGCGCCGTCACTGTGCTTACCCGCATGACAGGAGCAGACGATAGCGCGGCGGCATCTTGCGGACGGCCCCGCATATCGGCCAGCACGATATCACGCCCGACCATTAGCCGAGCCAGCTTGGCCGGGCTGCAATCGGCGGAAAGCTCGGTGCCGACCTTTTGCCCGCCGCGCAGGATCGTCACCCGGTCGGAAATTTCCAGCACTTCATCGAGCTTATGGGAGATGAAGATCACCGCATTGCCGGTGGAGGCGAAATCGCGCAAGGCCTTGAACAGTTCACGCGCCTCAAGCGGGGTCAGTACGGCGGTCGGCTCATCAAGGATCAGTACGCGGGCCTTGCGGGCGAGAACCCGCAGGATCTCCACCCGCTGCTGTTCGCCTGTCGAAAGCTCTGTTATCCGCGCCGAAGGCTTGACCTGAAGATTGAACCTGGCCGCAAGCTCTGCGGTGCGTTCCTCCAGGACTGGGGCTGAGGCGCGGCGCGGCGTCTCGCTCCAGCCGAGATGAATGTTTTCCGCCACGGTAAAGGCATTCACCAGCTTGAAATGCTGATGGATCATGCCAATTCCGGCGGCAATTGCCTGTTGTGGTCCGGTAAATTGCCTTGCATAGCCGTCGATGATGATCTCGCCCGCATCCGGCTGGTAAATGCCGGTCAGGATATTCATCAGCGTCGATTTGCCCGCGCCATTTTCCCCCAGTAGCGCGTGGATTTCACCGGGCATAACTTCAAGATCGACATCGCGATTGGCGATGACGCCGGGGAAATATTTGGCAATGCCTTTTAACTGGACGAGAGGGGCTGCCCCCGTCGGCACTGTATATTTCGCAGGATGTTCATTCATTCTCGGCACACCGGCATGAGAGGCTGCGAAGGGCCGGGCCATCGCCCGACCTCTCTATTTCGTCGGGTGCTTTAAAGCCCCGTGACGCCTTCCACCGACCAATCCCAATTATAAAGCTCAAGTTCGGTCATCTTCTGGCCCTTTGCCACCCGCACGGCACCCTTCGCATCCTTCAATTCGCCGACAAACGGCGACCAGCCGCCGAGGATTTTCGTGCGCACGTCATCCGCCGCCTTGCCGACTTCGGCGGGAACCTTGGCGCCCCAGGCATCGCGGTCAACGCCAGCGCCCATCGCGAAGATGCTTTCCGAAGGCGACCATTCGCCTGCCAGCCGCTTGCGCACCTGATCGATATAGAACTCCTTGAAGTCAATAATGATCGAGGACACATAGGAATTGGGGCCATAGCGGCGGATGTCGGTGTTCCACATCGCAGCCCAGACGCCGCGTTTTTCAGCAACCTGGAGATAGGCGGCCTCATCCATGATGCCGAACAGGAAATCACAGCCATTGTCGATCAGCGCGGTGCCAGCCTGGGCGGCGGCCTGCGGATCGAACCACGAATTGATGGTGATGGTCTGGCAGGTGGCATTGGGGTTGACGGTGCGTGCGCCCATCAGGAAGGCATTGGTCGAGGCATAGACCGAAGCAACCGGGAAGGAGGCGACGTAACCGAGCTTGCCGGTTTTCGACAAATGCCCGGCGGCGACGCCGACCACATAGGTCGGATACCAATGGGCCATGTAGTACCAGCCGAGATTGTCCATCGTCACATGGCCATTGCATTCCATGAAGGCGGTGTCCTTGGCGCGGCGCACCACGTCATGCAGGAAGTCGCCTGTCGAGGACGTGTCGAAGATCATATTCGCGCCTTCCGACACGAATTGCCGATAGGTGCGGGTGGCATCCGCTGAATAGGGGACGTTCTCGACCTCGAGGATCTTCTTCAGCTTGGGGAATTTTTCCTTGACGGCGAGAACACCCTGATGGTGCGACCAGGTCCAGCCTTCATCCGTCACCGGGCCGACATGGCCGAAGCCAATCACGGCATTCTCTTCCTTTATAGCAGGCAAGGCACTTGCGGCTGCGGCGGTGCGCAACATGCCGGGAAGCGCCAGCGAGGCGCTGCCGGCTGCCGCCATGTTGAGAAAACCGCGACGGGAAAGGCTGCGCAGGTCGATCATTGGAACCCCCATATGTTTTTGTTGAACTGGTTTTGTCGAACTGTACCGGTTGGAAAGCGGCGATCCGCATCCACCTGCCGCCCTTTCTGACGCAACAACCGTGCCAGATGGTGACGTTCAACGGCCGATGCTTCAGCATCGACATTGGTAGGACGACGTCATACACGCTGGGTTGTTCACCGCGCTGATGTTCACCCCATTCCAATCGGCTTTGACCTTTTCAAAACACTGGTGTTCCGCATAGTCGAAAAAAATCGATCAAGACGATGCGTGAAAGGTAACATCTAGGCTGAAGAAAATGCTTGTAAGCCTGCTTCTCCTAACGTTAGACTGAATAAAAATCAGGCATGCACAAGATTTAATCTTATGCGTTTGAAACGGTCAATCGGAGACGAAATAGTGCGCAGGATTGAGCCTGAGGTTGAGCCGAAAAATGATGTACCAGCAATGGTGGATCTGTGATGAGCCTGACGGTCAATCTGGTGTTCGAGGGAGATTTCAACTGCCAAAGCTTCCTCAGTTTTGCCCGCCATCGCGCTGGCAGGCTCGACATTGGCATTGATGTCGAGGCTTGCAGCGAAAGCCGGGTTGCGGTTTGCGTCATCGGGCAGGAGGCCTTGGTTGATATGTTTGAAATGGCCTGTAGCCTTGGCCCGACTGACTGCATCGTGCGGGATGTCCGGCGGCTTTCGTGATGGCACAGGTTTGAGAGTGCGAGACAGGCAGTTTTTGAAAGGTGAAGGGGTCATGAGCATTGAAACAGCATGGGTGCCGGTGGCGCTGTCTTCGTCTATCGAGCCTGGAACCTCGGCTGGTGCTGTCGTTGATGGTGCGGAGATCGTCGTCTGGCGCGATGCCAAGGGGGCCGCGCATGTCTGGGAAGACCGCTGTCCGCATCGCGGTATGCGGATGAGCTTTGGCTTCGTGCGGGGTGACCATATTGCCTGTCTCTACCACGGATGGTCCTACGATACGGCGGGACAATGCACCCATATCCCGGCCCATCCCGATCTGGATGTGCCAAAGACCATCCGGGTGACGACCTATGCCGCCGAGGAGCGCAGTGGTGTGATCTGGGCAGCGCTTGCCGATCGTGCCGACGTGGCCAGCATCCCGGATCTTGGAGTGGGCTTGAGTGTGCGCAGCCTTTATGCGGATTGTACCGTGCAACAGGCGATGAATGTCCTGAAGGAAGCGCAACTCCCCACCACAGAGGGAATTTTGCCCGCAAATTTTGAAGTTCTCTCCGCCAATGCCTGGCGGCTTGAGGCTGGCGATCTGCGTGTCGCCGTAGCGGTTCAGGCGGTCTCCGCCGGAAGGCTTGCCCTCCATCTTGTGACCGACACAGGATCGGCGGCATTGAGGCCGACGCTTGCCCGTTGGGCGGAGGCTTTGCGCCTGACACTTGAGGCACCCTCCGCCTTGGCGCAGGTGGCCTGATGTCTGCGATCACGCTTTACAATTACGATCTGGACGAAAACTGCTACCGGGTGCGGCTGCTGCTGTCCTGTCTTGGGATGGCCTATGAAACCCTTGCTATCGATATGGTGCCGGGCCGGGAGGAACAGACCCCGGCGATGCTGGCGCTCAATCCGCTGGGGGAGCTTCCGGTGCTGAAGGATGGCGAGCAGGTGATTTACGGCACGCAGGCCATTCTTGCCCATCTGGCCAGGGCCTATGATCCCTCCGGCACATGGCTGCCACTCGATCCAGCCATCTTTGGCGGCGTCATGCAATGGACGTTGTTTTCAGCATCGCCGCTTGGCTGTGCTGTCACGGCCCGGCGGGTGGCGCTGTTTGGTGGTCCGGGCGATGTTGAGGCGTTAAAAGCATCATCCCGCGCCGCCTTCCGGGTCATGGACGACCACATGACGCTGCACCAATTCGATGGCTGCGAATGGTTTGCCGGGGCAGGCCCGACCATTGCCGATCTCGCCCTGTTTCCAAGCTTTGCCCTCAGCCGCGACTACGGCATCGATCACGATGAATTTCCAGCGCTGCGGCGGTGGATAAGGCGGTTTCGCAGCATCCCCGGTTTCCGGACTATGCCGGGCATACCTGATTACCACTGACAGTCTATCCAATAGTCGCCGCTGGCCGTCTGCAAATGGCAATTTCTCCGCTTCCGGTACTCACGTACGTTAAGTACGCTCCGTTCCGGTTCTCGAAATTACCATTTTCGCCAGGCCAGCAGCAATTCTTGAACAGACTGTGACGGCAGGACGCACGCCGGATCTCACCATTCTGTCCATCAGAGGAGTTCATGCCGATGGCTTTAACCCGATTTTCCGTCGCCCCGCTGGCGGGTATGACACGGCACTTGGCAAATGTGGCGTCCGGCCGCGCCGCGCCGGATCTGGTGATCACCGGAGCCCGCGTTCTCTCCACCTATTCTGAGCGTATTTTGCCGGATAGGGAAATCTGGCTGGCTGGCGGACGGATCGCCGCGGTCAAACCGGCTGGCAGTTCGAAAACTTTGGGCGTGCCGCGCTACGATGCGCAGGGCGGCATTCTTGCGCCGGGTCTGGTCGATCCGCATATCCATATTGAATCCAGCATGGTCACGGCCTGCGCCTATGCCGAGGCCGCCCTTCTCAACGGTACGACGACGATTTTCTGCGATAGCCATGAAATCGGCAATGTCATGGATGTCGCCGGTGTTGAGGCGATGTTGGAAGACGCCCGCCATGCGCCGCTATCGATTTTCCTCACCGTTCCCTCCACCGTGCCTGCCACCTCACCGGAACTGGAAACTGCGGGCGGGGATCTGACAGCGGAAAAGATCGCTGCCCTGTTCGACACATGGCCGGAAGCGGTGGCGCTGGGTGAGAAGATGGATTTCGTCCCCGTCACCATGGGCGATGAGCGCGCTCATGCTATTCTGGCCGCGGCGCTTGGCCGGGGCAGGCCGGTTTCCGGGCATGTCTATGGCCGTGAATTCGTCTCGGCCTATGCCGCATCCGGCGTGACCGATACGCATGAAGCCATCGACCGCGACATTGCCGATGATCTGCTGGAGGCGGGGATCTGGCTGTTCCTGCGCGGCGGCCCGCCAACCACGCCCTGGCATTCACTGCCGGAGGCGATCCGCACGGTGACCGAGCTTGGCGCTTCGCATAAGCGCATTGCCGTCTGCACCGATGACCGCGATGCAGAAGACCTGCTGGCCTTCGGTCTCGATTGGGTGGTGCGCGAGGCACGGCGCGTGGGCATGAGCCGGGAGCAAGCCTGGGCCATGGGCTCGCTGCATGGCGCGACACGGTTTGGCATGGACGGGGAGATCGGCGGGTTGGGCGGCGGTCGCCGGGCCGATCTGGTGCTTCTGAATGACGACCTTGAACCGGTCAGCACCTGGTATGGCGGTGAACTGGTGGTTGACCACAAAAAGATTACTCCGGTTCTCGATGCCGCCCTTTCCAGCCGCTGGCGCTATCCCGATGCCGCTTATCACACGGTCAAGCTGCCAGAGGTGGTGAAGCTGACGCCTGATCTGCCGAATAGCAAAGTCATCGCCAACACGATCCGCACCGAATTGCCGGGCATCATCCTCGGACACGAAAAGATCGAGCTGGAACCGGCCAATGACTGGGAAACGCATTTTGCTCGCCACGGCCTGTGCTTTGTGACGGTCATCGAGCGGCACGGCAAATCGCCGGGCAATGTGGCGCATGCGCTTCTTTCCAATTTCGCCCTGAAAAGCGGTGCCGTTGCCTCTTCTGTCGGTCATGACAGCCACAATATCATTATCGCTGGCACCAATGAGGCCGATATGCAGGTGGCTTTGCGCGCCATCGAATCCCATCAGGGCGGGGTCTGTGTGGTGCAGGATGGCACGGTGACGGCCATGGTGCCGCTGCCGGTGGCGGGCCTGATGTCCGACAAGCGGGTGCATGAGGTGGCAGCCGAAGTTCAGGCCTTGAAAGTGGAATGGGAAAAGGCAGGCTGCACTATTCCATATATGGGTTTCAACCTGATCCCGCTGTCGGTGATCCCGGAAATCCGCATCACCGACAAGGGGCTTGTGACGGTGCCGCAAATGGTGATCGTGCCGCCCTTCGAGGCAGCGTGATGGATGTCTACCGGCTGGGCCTGGTTGCAACGCGCATCCATTATTTCCAGCTGGTGGCGCGGCTGGGCTCCATCCGCCAGGCCGCCCTTGCCCTCAATGTCGCACCTTCTTCCGTCAGCCGCATCCTGCGCCAATTGGAAGAGGAAATCGGCACGCCGCTGTTTGACCGGGTGCGCCAGCGCCTGAAATTGACCAGCGCCGGTGAACTGCTGCTGTATCACGCCAAGGCATCACTGTCGGAACTCAGCCGCGCCTGCGCTGAAATCAACGATCTGCACGGGCTGCACCGAGGCACCGTTTCGGTGGCTGTGGTGGAAAGCGTGGCGCGAGGCCTGTTGCCAGCGGCGCTGGAGGCATTCTGGAGCCGGCATCCGGCCATTACCGTCGATATCAAGGTCATGGCTTCGCAGCAGGCAGCCAATGCCGTGGCCGAGGGCGAATGCGATCTCGCCGTTCTTTTCGACGTGCGCGTGCCGCGCACCGTGCGCCGCATTGCCAGCGTCTCGCTGCCAATCGGTGTTCTGGCCCTGCCGGACAGTGACATGGCCAAGCGCACGGAAATCAAGCTGTTCGATCTCGCCAATCTGCGGGTGATCCTCTCGGATGCCAGCCTGACGCTGGGCGCATCGGTGGAGGAGGCGTTGAACCGGTCGCTGGTGGATCTCTCGCACCGCTCACGCACCAATTCCATCGGTCTGATGGTGGAATTGGCCAGGCGCAATCTCGGCCTTGTCTTGCAGACCCGGGTCGGCGTGGAACAGGAATTGGCCGAGGGCTCGCTGGTCTTCGTGCCGCTCTCCGACAGCCGTTTGCCGAACCGCAAACTGATGCTGCTATCGCGCTCGGCCAAGGAGATGTCGGATGCGGCCTCGGCGCTGGGGCGGCTGCTGGAGCAATCGGTCGAACAGCTTGCCCAGGCGGCAGGACACGTGCCACGAGACATACCGTAACCATGTTGCCTTTTGCGCATTACTTGCGTCGAAAAATGCCGTCTATTCGAAACACGTCCGGTTTGCGAACCTCACGCGGAAACGAGGGATCACCATGAAACCATCATCCGTCGATGCCGTTATCCGCGGCCTCAAGAAAGCCGGGGTCAGTGTCGTTTGCTACCTGCCCGATTCGCTCTTCAAGGAGTTGTATCCGGCGCTGGACGCCGATCCTGAGATCCGCACCATCCGCGTCACCAATGAGGGCGAGGGGGCGGCAATCTGTGGCGGCGTGTTTCTCTCCGGCAAGCGCGCCGCGCTGGTTATGGAAAATTCCGGCCTGCGGGCTTCCGTTGAACCGCTGGCGCGTATGGGCCTGGGGGCCGGCATCCCGGTTGTCATGTTGATGAGCTATCGTGGCGAACTGGGTGAAAACAACTGGTGGGCCATTCCCCATGGCATCACCATGGAGCCGGTGCTGAACGCGCTGCGCATTCCCTACCGGGTGGTGCGCGAGGAAGACGAAATCGAGCAATCGATCATCGATGCCTATAACTGGTCCTACAATGCCTACTACCACTCGGCCATCGCCCTTGGCGGGAGCATCGTCCGATGAAGCGCTATGATTGCATGAAATTGCTGGCCGCACGGCTGGAAAACGAGCTTGTCATCCTGTCGCTCGGGGCCTCCGTCGATGAATGGTATAACGCCGCCCCGCATATGCGCCAGGCCAGCCTGTTTCAGCAGCAGCTTGGCTGCGTCACGCCGCAGGCCTTCGGGCTGGCAGCCGGGCTTCCGCATCGCCGCATCATCTCGCTCGATACCGATGGCGGCATGATGTTCAACCTCGGCATTCTCGCCACCCTTGGCAACGAACAACCGAAAAACCTGTTCATCGTCGTCTGGGACAATGAGTGCTACCAGTCGATTGGCGGTCCGCCGACCCACACGGCTTTCGGCCGGGTGGATATTGCCGCCATTGCTCGCGGTGCCGGGATCGACAATGCCTTTACCGCCCGCACGCTGGAAGAGTTCGAGGCCCATTGCGAGGCCGGGCTGAAGGCCGATGTTCCCTATGTGGTGGTTGCCAAGGTGGCAGGCACCGTACAGCCGGACATCAAACGCAAGCATTCGGATGGGCGCGAGGACAAATATATCTTCGTGCGCCATGTCGAGGCCAGCGAGGGCATCGTCATCATGGGACCGAGCGAGCACAATTGAGGCCGATGTCCCCATGTCCAATACAACGACTGAAGCACGGCCCCTCTTGCCACAACGCTCGCTTCAAAAAGCCTATGACTATATCGTCGTCGGCGCTGGCTCCGGCGGCTTGCCGGTGGTGCGTCGCCTGATCGATGGCACGGAGGCGACCGTGCTGCTGATCGAGGCGGGCGAGCCGGGGATCGGCGTGACCGAGATTGACGACCCGCGTCAATGGGTGCCGTTGGGGCGCGGACGCTGGGACTGGGGCTATGAATATGCGCCCACATCCCGCGTCAATGGCCATAGGATTGGCATTCCGCGTGGCAAAGTGCTGGGCGGCTCCTCGGCGATCAACGCGATGATGTGGTATCGCGGTCATCCCAATGACTATAACGCCTGGCAGGTCGCTGGCTGCGAGGGCTGGTCCTTCGAGGATGTGCTGCCGTTCTTCAAAAAGGCCGAGGATTGGCAAGGGGGCGAAAGCCGCTGGCGTGGTGCTGGTGGTCCCCTGAAGATCACGACCAGCAAGGTCCTTCATCCGGTGGCCCGGGCGATGATGGAGGGTGCTGCCGATCTCGGCATTCCAGTGATCGATGATCCGAACGGGCCAAGCAATGAGGGCGCCTGCCCCTCGAATTTCAATATTGTCGATGGCAAGCGCTGGAGTTCGGCTAAGGGCTACCTCTATCCGATCCTCGATCATCCGCGCCTGACCGTGCTGACCGGCTCACAGGTGATCGGCCTGATGGTCGAAAAGGGGCGCTGCACGGGCATTCGCCATCTGGTGGACGGCAAGAGTGTTGAGACCCTTGCCCAAAGCCAGATAGTGTTGGCGGCGGGGGCTTTCGATACGCCGCGCCTGTTGATGTTGTCGGGCATTGGCGATCCCGAGGAATTGAAACGGCTGGGCATTCCGCTCAATCATGCCCTTCCCGGCGTCGGGCGCAATCTTCAGGATCACCCGCTGGTGCAGGCCGTGGTCTGCCGGTCGAAAATGCCGCTGGGCGATATGCTCGACAATGGTGGTGGCACGATGATGAATTGGAAATCATCGGCCCATCTCGGCCAACCGGATGTGCATGCCTTTCCCGTGCAGGGCAATAGCGCTACGCCTGCGCTGCGCGCCCTCTACGACATGTCCGGTCCGGTGTTTTCGATGGGGGCAGGCCTGATGCGCTCGAAAAGCATCGGCTACCTGCGCTTGCTCTCTGCCGATCCTTTCGGTCCGCTGGAGATCCAGCCGAATTATTTCGCAGACCCCGCCGATCTGGATGCGACGCTTCTGGCCATTGAGACGGTGATGGCGCTGGCGCAGACACCGGCTTTTGCCGGGCTGTTCGATGGCTTTGTCGCGCCGGACACAAAACTGTCGAGGGACGGCCTTCGGGATTTCATCCGCAACGGCTGTTCCACTTTCTTTCATCCCGTCGGCACGGCCAAGATGGGCAGTGACGAGATGGCGGTGGTGGATAGCCGGTTGCGGGTGCATGGCCTTGCCGGGCTGACGATTGCCGATGCCTCAGTGATCCCCATCATTCCGACCTGCAACACCCATGCGCCGGTGACGATGATTGGTGAGCGTGCCGCCGCCTTCCTGATGCAGGCGGCGTGAAATTTGCATTGCCTGAAACGGGAATACCACCCTGGAGATGAACATGACTTCGAGCGCAATGATCGTCACCGCCGACACTCTGTTGACCATGGATGCGAAAAACAGCGTCATCTCTGATGGTGCGGTTGCTATCGAGGGTGGTCGTATCGTGGCGGTCGGTTCGCTGGAGGTGGTGAAGGCCAGCCATCCGGCTTTGCCGGTCAAGAGAATAGACAACGCCCTGCTGATGCCGGGGCTGATCAACGCCCATGCCCATTCCGGCTTCCTGCGCGGCACGGCGGAACATCTGCCGGTCTGGGACTGGCTGACCATCCATATCAACCCGATGCACCGCGTGCTTCTGCCGCATGAAGCCGAGGCGGCGTCCTTTCTGTGCTATGCCGAATCGGCGCTGTCTGGCACCACGACCGTTGTCGATATGTGGCGCTATATGGATGGCAGTGCGCGGGCGGCGCAGTCCATAGGCACGCGCCTTGTTGCTGTACCCTATGTTGGTGAACATCCCGATTATAATTATTTCGAAACGCTCGACAACAATGAGGAGATGATTGAGACCTGGCACCGCAAGGCGGGGGGCCGCATCAATGTCTGGGTCGGGCTGGAACATCTGTTTTATGCCGATGCGGCTGGCCAGCAGCGGTCCATCGCCATGGCCAAGCAGTATAACACCGGCTTTCACACCCATTGTTCGGAAGCGGAAGTCGAGGTTGGCGGTTTTATCGACACCTATGGCAAACGGCCCATGCATGTTCTGGAAGATCTGGGGTTCTTTGAGACGCCGCGCACCATGCTGGCCCATGCTGTCTGGTTGGATGAGGCGGAAATCGAGCTGATTGCCAGATACAATGTCTCGGTCGCCCATAATCCGGTGTCAAACATGAAGCTTGCTTCCGGCATTGCACCGATTGCCGATATGCTGGCGGCTGGCATTCCGGTCGGTCTTGGCACGGATGGCGAAAAGGAAAACAACAATTTCGACATGTTCGAGGAGATGAAAACCGCCTCCCTGCTCGGCAAGCTGCGCCACCGCGATGCAGCTGCCATGGATAGCTGGCAATGTCTGCGCATGGCGACCATTCTTGGCGCGAGAGCCATCGGTCTTGAGGATGAGATCGGCTCTGTCGAAGTTGGAAAGCGCGCCGATATCATTGCCGTGCGCACCAATACGCCGCGTATGACGCCGCTGTTTGCCGAGGGTCCCTATTTCAATGTGCAGCACAATCTCGTCCACGCCGTGCGCGGCGGCGATGTCGCCATGACCATGGTGGATGGCCAGGTGATCGTGGAAGATGGCGTGCTGAAGACCGGTGACGTCAAGGCGATCATTGCCGATATCCATGGCATGGCGCCTGCACATTTTGCCCGCCGCGCCGCATGGCTTGCCGAAAACGGCGGCGGCACCAAGCAATGGATCAGCGAAGCGGAGGGTGTCAAATGAAGACGACCGACCGGGTCGCGCTTGACGATTGGTATACGATCGCCACTGCCGGGGATCTCACGACCCAGCCGGTGCAAACAAAGCTGCTGGGCCAGAAGATCGAATATCGGCTGGGCGCGAATGGTGCGCCGCTGGTGCGTGAGATTGATACGGACGGATGCTATGGACCGGCCTTGCCCTTCCAGGTCAAATACGGCTGCCTGTTTATCACGCTTGGCACACCGGGGAAGGACATTGTCGATATCGTGGAAGCAGAAGAGGCGGATCGCCGGTTCGTGCTGTGCGGCTGGGTGACGATGCGGGCATCGGGCCTGCGCGTCGTCGAGAATTTCCTCGATATGGCGCATTTTCCCTTCGTGCATACCGATATTCTCGGCTCCGAACCACATACCGAAGTGCCACATTACCTGTCGGAAATCCGCCGCGATGTGGATGAGGTCTGGGCGACCAATTGCACGTTTTTCCAGCCGCGTATTGCCGCGACCGAAAGCGATGGCGATTTCGTGCAGCTGACCTACCGGGTGCCATCGCCCTTCGTGGTGATGCTCTACAGGGTCTGTCCCACATCGCCGGACCGGCTCGATGCGATTGCCCTGTTCATCCAGCCGATGGAAGACGGGCTCTGCCGCTCCCAGCCGGTGATGTATCTGGTCGATACCGTCTCACCGCATAAGGCACTCCTCAATTTTGAGCAGGTGATCTTCCTTCAGGATCGGATCATCGTTGAAAACCAGCGCCCCTTGCTGCTGCCGCTTGAGCCGCGTGCTGAAATCCCGACAAGGGCCGATTCTTCCTCCATTGCCTATCGCCGCTGGCTGAAGGAAAAAGGCCTCCGTTTCGGCACGACCGCAGGAGCCGGATGATGGAGGTGCTGGCCCCGAAAACGCTGGACCTGGCAATCGCTGAGGCGCAGCAGCCGGGCGCGCGCATCGTCGCCGGAGCGACGGCGTTGCAACTGGAATGGGCGAAGGGGCTGACGAAGCCGGAGCGTATGATCAGCCTCAGCGGGCTTTCCGCTTCGCTATCGGGTATTGTGGAGGCCGATGGGCTCATTCGCATCGGTGCGATGACGACGCTTGCCAATCTTCTGGCATCGCGTGATCTTGCTATGGCTTTGCCCCTGCTGCATGCCGCCGTCAAATGGGTGGCAAGCCCCGCTGTGCGCACTCTCGCCACGCTTGGCGGCAATATAGCCGGGCGGGCCGGTTGCCTTTTGCCCGCACTGCTGGCGCTGGATGCGGTTTTGGAATTTGCGGCTCACCCACACGGGTTTACCATATCGTTGGAACATTGGCTGGCCGACGCACCCCAGCCTGCCGCAATTCTGACGGCTATTCTGATCGCACCCCAGGAACCACAGGAGTGTTTCACATTCCGCAAGATCGGTTTGAGAACAGCCTTCAGCCCCAGTGTCATCAATGTGGCAGGTCGCCTCATAGCCGGTCGGAGCGGTGCCGCTGCGGTACGGTTTGCCGTGGGCGGCGGCATTGTGCCACCCGCTCGTTTGCGTGAGGCTGAAGTGCTAGCGGCTGGTGCTGCCGAGGACGGGATCGATTGGGCGCAGGTTCATCCCTGCTTGATTGAGACAATGCACGTGCTGGGCGACGCATTTCGCTCTGCTGCCTATCGTCGCCACGTTGCGGCGAATGCCCTGACCTTCGGACTCGGTGGCTTTCTGCCCGGACGGATACCGGACTGTCCTGTCGCCTTACCTATCGAGTTTGCCCGCCCGCCGGAAGGCGAACTGGCGCTTGAGCGCATGCGGATGCCAGCTCGCTGGCATATTCGCCCGGATGTGGAGCAGAAGATCCGAGGCGAACTGACCTATCTTACCGATCACCGGGAGGAGGGCATGCTGGTCGGCCGCATCCTGCGCGCCGGGGTCGCCCATGCGCGTATCCTGTCCATCGACACAGTGGCGGCAGAAGCCTTGCCGGGCGTTGTCGCTGTTGTCACGCATCGCGACGTGCCGGGGCTGAATGCTTTTGGTATCGTGGTCCAGGACCAACCGGCACTATGCTTCCACAAGGTGCGCCATCGTGGCGATCCGGTCGCAGCGGTTGCGGCAATCGATGAAGAGACGGCGCAAAAGGCGTTGTCGCTGATCGAGGTCCGCTACGAGCCGCTGCCTGTCGTGGATGATATCGAAGCGGCGCTGGAGCCGCAGGCGGAACGGGTGCACGAAAGCGGCAATCTCCAGCGGGAAATACTCTTTACCCGTGGTGATATTGTCCAGGGTTTCGCCAAGGCCGCCCATATTGTGGAAGAAATCTATATCACGCCGCGCCAGATGCACGGTTTCATGGAGACCGAGGGTGGTTATGCCTTTGTTGAGCCGGATGGACGGCTGAACATGTGTGCTGGCGGCCAGCATGGTGGGCGTGATCGGCTGCAATTGTCGCGCATCCTTGGCTTGGATGAAGACGGTATTCGGGTGGTGACGTCACCGACCGGCGGTGCTTTTGGCGGCAAGGACGAACTTTCTGTCCAGCCAGCGTTGGCGCTTCTGGCGCTGAAGGCAAAGCGGCCTGTCAGGCTACATTTGTCACGGGCGGAGTCCATGCTTGCAGGACAAAAACGCCACCCGATGAAAATCCGCATGAAAACCGCCTGCGATGCGCAAGGTGTTCTGCTGGCCCAGCAGGTTGATCTGGTGGCGGATGCGGGGGCTTATGCATCACTTGGCCCGAGCGTTCTGGAAACGGCGCTGGAACATGCTATCGGCCCTTATGTCGTGGGCAATATCACCACGCGGGGCCGTCTCGCCTATACCAATAACGGACTTTGCGGCGCTTTTCGCGGTTTCGGTGCCAACCAGATGACATTTGCGGTGGAGTGCCAGATGGACAGGCTGGCAGCACTGTGCGGCCTCTCGCCTCTGGAGATCCGCAGGCGCAATCTGCGACAGCCAGGCTCTCCCGGCACTTTGGGACAGGTCGTATCGACCAGCGAACGACTGGAAGAAATGTTGGCGGCCGCCACGGCCTCGGTGCTTTGGCGCAAGCCGCAGGGGATAGGTGCCGATCAGGAGTGGATGATCGGCACGGGCATGGCGCTGAATTATCAGGGCAATGGTCTCGGATCGGTCATTCCCGACCCGGCAGCGGGCCGGCTTGCGCTGAACAAACAGGGGCTGATCGAAGGCGCATTCGGGCTGGACGAAATGGGGCAAGGGCTTTTGGCCGCAATCTGCGCGGCCATTTCCGCCGAACTGGGGTGTGCGCGCCGAGATGTGCTCCCGCTGATTGGCGATACATTGCTGGCCCCGGATTCAGGCTCCACCACCGCCTCGCGTGGCAGCCATGTCGTCTGGGCCTCGGTTCGGCTGGCAGCACCTGAATTTCGTCGACAGATGTGCGGCGCGGCGGCAGGACTGCTTGGCTGCGACCCCGAAAAGCTTCTTTTGGCGCCCGGCGGTTTTGCGGAGCCCGGCACCCATCGCGGCACAATTTTGCTGTCCTATGCGGATCTGGCCGCCGCCTTGCCGGAGCAAGATTTGCCGAGCGTGACGGTGGCGTTTGATTTTCCGAAGACCGATCATATGGATGCCAATGCCCGCTATATCTTTGCCTTCGGCGCTTCGCTGGCCCGTGTCGCGGTCAGCCGGGTGACGGGAGAAGTGCGGGTGCTTGATCTTCACCAGCATTCCGCCGCCGGACCGATCATCGATCTTGCCGCCTATCTCGGTCAATTGGAGGGTGGCTCGGTGCAAGGGCTGGGCTTCACGCTAACGGAGGATTGCCCGATGCAGGAGGCCGCGTATCTAACCGGCAATTTCGACACTTATATGCTACCCGGCATTCAGGATGCCCCGCTCGGTCTGCATGTCTTTGCGCTTGATGATCTCGACCCGGGCGACACGCTTGGTCCGCGCGGGGTCGGCGAACTCGGTATCGGCGCAGTCACACCGGCAATCGCCAATGCCGTAGCGGCTGCCACCGGCTATTGGCCGCCAGTCATGCCTGTCGTGCCGGAAACGCTTCTCACGCATCTCTCGGTGTCAGCATGAACCTGGGCTTCACACTGAATGGCGAGAGGGTCACTGTGGAGTGCCAGCCGGACACGCGGCTCACCGAAATTCTGCGTGACAGGCTGCATCTGACTGCCACTAAGCTTGCCTGCGCCATTGGCCGCTGCGGTGCCTGTAGCGTGCTGTTGAATGGCAGGCTTGCCAATGCCTGCCTGCTGATGGCCTGGCAGATTGAGGATGCCGACATGGTGACGGCGGAAGGACTGACCTCCCATCCGCTGGGGCAGGTGGTCCGTAAAGGGCTGGCGGAGGAAAACGCCTTCCAATGCGGCTATTGCGCGCCGGGCTTTTCGCTGGCGCTGGTGGCCTTGTTTGCCGACAACCCCCAGGCCGGGGAAAAGGAAATCCGCGCTGGTCTGGAGGGTAATCTCTGCCGTTGCACCGGCTATCATTCGATCATCCGAGGGGCGTTGAACGCCGCTTGCCGCATTCGCGCTGCACACACCATTTCCGGAGACTGACATGACCCTGGCACTCGACCCTATCGGCCCGAAAAGCGAAGGTGCCAAAGCCTTTCTGGCCCGCCGCCGCAAGCAGATCCTGATCGGCGGGCTCTGGCGTGATGCCGGTTCCCGGCAATGGTTCGAGACGGCTGACCCGGCCTCTGGCGAGGTTCTGGCCGAGCTTGCTGAAGGAACGATTGCCGATGTGGACGAGGCCGTGGCCAGCGCCCGTGCCGCTCTCTCCTCTCCGGCATGGAAAGGGCTGACGCCTTCGCAGCGTGGCAGGTTGCTGTGGAAAATCACCGAGTTGATCGACGCCCATGCGGAGGAACTGGCGGAACTCGAAACCCTCGATCAGGGCAAAAGCTTCAGGACCAGCCGTTTTGCGGAAATTCCAGCCAGCGCCGAACAATTCCGCTACTTTGCGGGGTTCTGCACCAAGATCCTCGGCACCACCATTCCGACCTCTATCGGCTATCAGCCGCAGGGCAAGCAGATCTTTGCCTATACCACCCGTGAGCCTGTCGGCGTGGTGGCTGCGATCACCCCCTGGAATTCGCCGATGTTGATGGCGGCTATGAAGCTTGCGCCAGCGCTGGCCGCCGGTTGCACCGTCGTGCTGAAACCGGCGGAAGAAACCTCGCTGACGGCGCTGCGGTTGGGCGAGTTGATGCTGGAGGCGGGTCTGCCTGACGGCGTTGTCAATATCGTCACCGGTTTTGGCGAAACGGTGGGGGCGGCGCTTTGCGCCCATCCGGATGTTGATAAGGTGGCTTTCACCGGATCGACTGAGGTCGGCAAGCTGATTGTTGCTGCTGCCGCTGGCAATCTCAAGAAATTGACACTCGAACTGGGCGGCAAATCACCGGCCATTGTCATGCCGGATGCCGATATGGCTCTGACCATCGAAGGGATCGCGCGCGGCATCTTTAGCAATTCCGGTCAGGTCTGCGTTGCGGCGTCGCGTGTCTACGCCCATCGCTCCATTTGCGAACAGGTGGTAGAAGGGTTGTCGAAGGCGGCTTCCACGTTGCGCCTCGGTCATGGGCTCGATCCCGCTGTCGATCTGGGACCACTGGTTAATCGCCGCCAGGCCGACCGTGTGGCGGCCTATGTGGCGGAGGGGAAGCTGGAGGGCGCAGAAATCGCAGCGGGTGGCAGCCAGTCAGGCGAAACAGGCACGTTTTATGCGCCGACCGTGGTAACGGGCGTGCGGCCTGACATGCGGTTGATGCGCGAGGAAATCTTCGGTCCTGTCGTGGCGGTGACGCCCTTCGATGAGGTGGATGAGGCACTGCTCTATGCCAATGACAGTCCTTACGGACTGGCAGGCAGTGTCTGGACCCGGGATCTTTCCCAGGCTCACCGATTGGCGGCGCAGGTCAAGGCCGGGACGATATGGATCAATTGCCATTCCTATTTTTCCCCAGAACTGCCGAAGGGTGGTCATCGTCAATCCGGCTGGGGCTATGAGAATGGCGCGCCGGGCCTGGAAAACTACCTGGAAACCAAAACCGTCTGTGCGCTAATTTAACGCCGAGAGTTTTTCTAATTTAAGATTGATGTTGATCACGGTTTCTTTGCTCCGGGCGCCCCTTTGCGCTTGCCGGACGCATTGCGATGAAGTTTAAAGTTGATCTGGAGGCGCCAGCTCAAACAGGTTTCAGGACTGATTATTCAGGCGGGAGATACAAATGAAGAAAATATATGGTGACGCAAATGCGGCCTTGGACGGATTGTTGTTCGATGGCATGACGATTTGCGCCGGTGGTTTCGGGCTTTGCGGCATTCCCGAGCGGCTGATTGATGCGATTGTCGCGTCCGGGGTCAAGGATTTGACGATTGCCTCCAACAATGCTGGCGTCGATGGGCATGGGCTTGGAAAGCTTCTGCGCACCCGCCAGGTGAAGAAGATGATCTCCTCCTATGTCGGTGAAAACAAGGAATTCGAGCGGCAATTTCTGAGCGGTGAACTGGAAGTCGAATTCTGCCCGCAGGGAACGCTGGCCGAGCGCATGCGGGCTGGCGGCGCTGGCATTCCCGGCTTCTATACACGAACCGGCGTCGGCACCCAGGTGGCCGAGGGCAAGGAAACGCATATTTTCGATGGCGAAGTCTATCTGCTGGAACGCGGCATCCGGGCCGATCTGTCGATTATCAAGGGATGGCGCGCCGATGAGGCTGGCAATCTGATGTTTCGCAAGACGGCCCGCAATTTCAATGCGCCTGCGGCAACATCCGGTAAGATCTGCGTGGCGGAAGTCGAGGAGGTCGTGCCGGTCGGAAGTCTCGACCCTGATGCCATCCATCTTCCCGGCATTTATGTCCGGCGGATGATCAATGGTTCGCCTTATGACAAGAAGATTGAATTCCGCACCGTTACAGTAAGAGGAGCAGCCTGATGTCCTGGAGCAGAGATGAGATGGCGGCACGCGCCGCAAAAGAGCTCAAGGACGGTTTCTATGTCAATCTTGGCATCGGCATTCCGACGCTGGTGGCAAATCACATTCCGCCTGGGGTCGAAGTGACGCTGCAATCCGAAAACGGAATGCTGGGGATCGGGCCGTTTCCCTTTGAGGGTGAAGAGGATGCTGATCTGATCAATGCCGGAAAGCAGACGATCAGCGAATTGCAATCCTCCAGCTATTTTTCGTCCGCCGACAGTTTTGCGATGATCCGTGGCGGTCACATCGACCTCACCGTGTTGGGCGCGATGGAAGTCTCGGCCAATGGCGATATTGCCAATTGGATGGTCCCCGGCAAGATGGTCAAGGGCATGGGTGGCGCGATGGATCTCGTGGCCGGTGTCAAGAAGGTCATCGTGGTGATGGAGCATTGCTCCAAGGCGGGAGAATCCAAGTTCATTCCCGAATGCACTCTGCCGCTGACCGGGCTGAATGTGGTGGACATGATCATTACCGATCTCTGCGTATTCGTACGGTCTGATCGCGCCGGAGCATTCCGACTGGTGGAACTGGCGCCTGAGGTCACCGTGGCCGATGTCCAGGCCAAGACCACGGCTGCTTTCGAGATCGCCGAAGGCCTTTAAGCCAAGGTTTCAAGTCAGTCATCCTAAAGCCCCTATAGCATCGCTGTAGGGGCTTTTTTATTGGGTATTTGCGCCCCCATAATGATGAGTTTACACATTTGGTCCTACCAATTTTGAAAAATAAGAAAGAAATCTCAGCAAATTTCTGAATATTGCTTAACTGAGGAAAATTTGGTACGACCAATAAAACAAAAAAGGTCCTGCCAATGTCGCTGACCGAGCGCATCGAAGCCATGATTGCTGAGCGCCAGCTCAGCCCGGGAGATCGTCTGCCGCCAGAGCGCAGCCTGGCGGCGGAGTTTGACGTCTCGCGGTCGCGGCTTCGGGAGGCGATCCAGCAGTTGATCAGCCGTGGGATCGTCGTCAGCCGTCGAGGTGGCGGTACTTTCGTTGCCAGTCAGGATGCGACCAAATCGCTGGAACGGGCGCTGAAGCCGCTTTTGCCGATGGTTCAGGACGAGACGGGATATTGGCGCGATGTGATGGAAATTCGAAAATCGCTGGACACGGATGCTGCCTATTACGCTGCCTTGCGTGCCAATGATCTGGACAGGGAGCGGATGAAAATGGCCTTTGCAGCGATGAGCTTTGTGCAAGGAGGCGACCCGCAGACCCAGGCGCGGGCTGATGCAGCTTTTCATATGGCGATTGCCGAGGCATCGCATAATGTCGTGTTGCGCCAGATTGTTGCCGGACTATCCGAACTTCTCCAGCAGAGCATCGCGCAAAGCCTGATGCAGTTCTATCGCCAACCGGATCTTGCGCCAGCGTTAGAGCGCCAGCATGGCCTGATTCTGGGCGCTATCCTGGCCAGGAAGCCGGATGAAGCCCGCAAGGCGGCGGCAGATCACCTCGCCTTCGTGGAGGAAAACCTTCGTGTCATCGAGGACAACCGCGCGCGGGAGCTGCGAGCCTCAGAGGCTTTGCAAAGACCGGAATTTCAGGGGGAAAATTTATCATGATCATTTCGTCCTCGACCGATTACCGCGAGGCGGCCCGCCGCCGCCTGCCGCCCTTTCTGTTCCATTACATCGATGGTGGGGCCTATAGCGAGCACACGATGCGTCGCAATATCGCTGACCTTACCGATCTGGCTCTGCGTCAGCGGGTGCTGAAAAGCGTGGGTACTGTTGATATTTCCACGACACTTTTCGATGAAGAGCTGTCTATGCCAGTTATTCTCGCGCCCGTGGGATTGACAGGAATGTATGCAAGGCGCGGCGAAGTGCAGGCCGCGCGGGCCGCAGAAAAGAAGGGCATTCCGCTGACGCTTTCAACCGTATCCGTCTGCCCGATTGAGGAGGTGCAGGCGGCTATCGACCGTCCCATCTGGTTCCAGCTCTACGTGCTGCGGGATCGCGGCTTCATGAAAAATGCGCTGGAGCGGGCCTGGGCGGCTGGTATCCGCAAGCTGGTGTTCACGGTCGACATGCCCGTACCCGGCGCTCGCTATCGTGACGCCCATTCCGGCATGTCCGGCCCGAATGCCTCCGTCCGCCGTATTGTCCAGGCCGTCATGCACCCAACATGGGCTATCGATGTCGGCCTGTTGGGAAAGCCGCATGATCTTGGCAATGTTTCGGCCTATCGCCAGCAGAAAACCAATCTGGCCGATTATGTCGGCTGGCTCGGCGAAAACTTCGATCCCTCGATTGGCTGGAAGGATCTGGAATGGATCCGGGATTTCTGGAAGGGACCGATGATTATCAAGGGCATTCTCGACCCGGAGGATGCGAAAGATGCAGTGCGTTTCGGTGCCGATGGCATTATCGTCTCCAATCACGGCGGGCGTCAGCTGGACGGCGTCCTGTCTTCCGCCCGCGCCTTGCCGGCCATTGCTGCTGCGGTCAAGGGTGACCTGACAATCCTTGCCGATTCCGGCATTCGCTCGGGTCTGGATGTCGTGCGGATGATAGCGCAGGGAGCCGATGGCGTGTTGATCGGACGCGCTTTCGTCTATGCATTGGCCGCCGCCGGTCAGGCGGGCGTGGAGAATCTTCTCGATCTCTTCGCCAAGGAAATGCGGGTTGCCATGACGTTGACCGGCGCACGTTCTATCGCGGAAATCTCACCCGATAGCCTGGTACGCGGCCTCTGAAAACCCAGAGTTCACCTAGAGCATTTCGAGGAAAAATCGAGCCGGTTTGGCGGGAAGACCCGCGTGGGTTTTGACGGAGGTCGGCTCGAATCAACACCGCAAACAACGCTTCTCTGCCGACCGCAGGTTCCCTTTGATGTCTTCCAGCAGCTGTGCGTGGTTGCGTTCCGTCAATTCCGGCAGGAATGGTGTGGCGCGGCCATATTACGTATATTTATCAATTTTTTTTGCTATCTCGTTTTTTGATATTGAATAATTATCAAAAAACGATAATTTGTAAAAACATTATCAGGGAGGATCAAATGGCATTCACAGCCGTTCAAGCAGGTGCGTACCTGCATCACGTTGCATTCGAAAGCTCCAATCCTGAGCGTCTGGCGCGGTTCTACGCCGATGCCATGGACATGAAGCTCGACAAGGTTGGAGACGAGTGGATTTGTGAAGGGCCAAAGCGCCGCTTCATCGCCGTTGCTGGAACCGACAAGAAGCTGGCTTATTCCGGACTTGCTTGCCGCAATGCCGAAGGGCTTGCGCTTCTGCGGGCTCGTGTCGATGCCGAAGGCATCGCCGTGCTGGCCAGCCCTTCGCCTTATTTCGAAGATGGCGCATTCGCGATTCGCGATCCCGATGGGCGCATGGTGTGCTTCGGTATTGCCAAGCCTGATAAGCCGGGCGCCAAGGGTATCCAGGGGCCAACGCAGCATCTGACCTATGCATCCGAGGATGTGGCTGCATTTGTCGATTTCTACGTCGGCAAGCTGGGTTTCCAGCTGACAGACCGTGTGCTGCATGAAGATGGTCGGCTTGCCACCGCCTTCACGACCTCCAATCACGAACATCACACCATCGCCTGCTTCTATACGCCGGGCCGCGTTGGCGTCGATCACCATTCCTACGAGGCTGGGGAATGGAACTACATCCGTGATTGGTGCGATCATCTGGCAACTCATGATGTCCAGCTCAGCTGGGGTCCAGGCCGCCATGGTCCCGGCAACAATCTCTTCATCTTCATCACAGATCCAGATGGAAATTGGATTGAGATCTCGGCTGAACTGGAAGTTATCTACGATCGTGACACGATGGATTGGCCGCAGCATCCGCGCACGCTCAACAAATGGGGCGAGGCGATTCTTCGCTCCTGATCCTGTCGTCTGATCTCACTTCCAAGACCAATTCTAGGAATTAGTGACATGCAATTTTTAAGTTACACCCGGCTTGGCCGGGCCGGGTTCGGCGTTCGTGTCGAAAACGGCATTGTTGATCTCACCGGCAGGCTCGCCGCCGATGTCGTCACGTTGAAACAGGCCATCGAAGCCGGTTTGCTCGAAAGCGTTCAGGATTATATTTCCGGGCGGCGAGCAGAGTTCACCGAGGCTGATATCGCCCTTCTACCTGTTGTGCCGGATGCCGGAAAAATTCTCTGCGTCGGATTGAACTATGAAACCCACCGTGCGGAAACCAAGCGGCCTGACGCCAAATATCCGACGATCTTCACCCGTTTCGCTGACACTCAGATTGCGCATCGCCAGCCAATCCTGAAGCCGCGGGTGTCGGATCATCTGGATTATGAAGCCGAGCTTGCTGTCGTCATCGGTCGCGGTGGACGCTATATCGCCGAGGAAAATGCCCTCGATCACGTGGCGGGCTATACCTGCTATAACGATGCGACCATCCGTGATTGGCAGCGGCATACGTTCCAATTCACGCCAGGCAAGAATTTCCCGGCAACCGGCGCATTTGGACCGCAGCTCGTAACCCCGGATGAAGTTGGCGATTACACGAAGCTGAAGATCACCGGCCGTCTCAATGGTCAGGTGATGCAGGATGCAACACTGGCCGATCTGATCTTCCCCATCGCCACCCTGATTTCCTATTGCTCGCACTTCACGCCGTTGCAGCCCGGCGACGTGATCCTCACGGGCACGCCAGGTGGTGTTGGAGATCGCCGGGAGCCGCCTGTTTTCATGAAGGCGGGGGATGTTTTCGAAGTGGATATTCCCGGCGTCGGTTTGCTGGTCAACGCTGTCGGCACGGAGCCCTGAACAGCGCAGCCCTGCGGCGCGGGGCGGGAGGACTGCGCCACCCATCTACAGCAAGGCTCCCTGGGTTCATTCGGGCCCGGGGACGAAAATCACTGTATTTGTAGGGTGTTGCAGCGAAGTTTAATAGACAGAACATGATGCGGGCGCTGTAACATTCAGCGTGGAGAGGAGGGCCTGATGAACGTCGAGGAACTTGAGACCGAAGTCGAGGTCGTCATTGTCGGGGCGGGTCCAACCGGACTGACCCTGGCTAATCTTCTGGGCGGCATGGGCGTGTCGGTGGCGCTTGTCGAGCGCAACCTGACCACGGTTCAGGAGCCGCGTGCCGTGTCCATCGACGATGAGTCGATGCGAACCATACAAGCTATCGGTTTGGAGGACGCGGTAGAGAAAATCGTGATGCGCGGCTACGGCTCACGCTATCTCTCGCCGGCTGGGAAGTTGTTTCTGACCGTGGAGCCGACGTCGCGCGATTACGGTTTCGACAAGCGCAATGCATTTCAACAGCCGGAATTGGAAGCGCTTTTGCGCGAGGGGCTTGCCCGTTATCCCAATGTGATCCAGTTTTTCGGCTGGGATATGCAAACCTTTTCCCAGAATGCGGACTCCGTTACCGTGGAAATCGCCCATGCGGCGAAAGGAACCCGCGTCATCCGGGCGCGCTACATGGTCGCCAGTGACGGAGGACGTTCCCCGACCCGTGGAAAACTCGGCGTCCATCTTGTCGGCTCCACCTTTGTGGAGCGTTGGCTGATTGTCGATCTGGTGCGGACGGAAAACCGCTTTCGTCATACGCAGGTCCATTGTGATCCCGCTCGCCCATGCATATCGCTGCCCGGCCCGGACAATATCCGTCGTTACGAATTCATGCTGCATACCAATGAGGACGAGAAGGACGCGACTGAGGAGGCCTTTGTCCGTGGTCTTCTGGAGCGTGTTGGACCTGATCGGGATTGTGAATTTCGCCGCGTGCGGGTCTATACATTCCATGCCCGTCTGGCCGATCGTTGGCGGGACGGCAATATCTTTCTCGCCGGTGATGCCGCGCATTTGACGCCTCCCTTTGCCGGGCAGGGAATGAATAGCGGCCTGCGCGATGCGCATAATCTGGCCTGGAAACTGGCGGAAGCATTGCGTGGCGATATGCCATCCGATTTCCTGGATAGCTACGAGATTGAGCGGCGGCCACATGCCTGGGAAATGATAGCATTGGCGTTGCGGATGGGCCAGGTGATGATGCCGGAAAATGGCATCAAGGCCCTTTTGACGAGGGCAGCTTTTCGTATCCTTGGGCTCTATCCGCCTGCGCGTGATTATTTCGCCCAAATGCGCTACAAGCCAAAGCCGCGCTTTCGTCAGGGACTTCTATGGCCCGACTCCAGACCGGAGAAGGAAACCATGGTGGGGCGGTTGGTGCCGCAGCCGGTGGTGGAAGACAGCCAAAGGCACCGCCTATTACTTGACCGCGTCTTGCCGGATGGACCTGTTGCTCTGGTCTTTGATGAATTCCCTGACCGTGTTCTGCCTGTCGATGTCATCAAGGCTCTGGAGGCGGCGGGTGCGACAGTGGTCGGTTTGACCCCCGAATGGATGAATCCCATTGACGGCACGTTCCCGGTTCACCGGGATGTCGGGCGGCTGTTCAGCACCGGTCCGATGAAATCCTATCTTGGCCATGTCCTCTTGCTGCGCCGTGACCGATATATCGCAGCAGCCACGCCTATCGCTGAAGCCCTGCATCTGGTGGAAAAGCTGGGGATGCTTGGTCCACGCCCGGTGATCCGCGCAGAAGTGAAGAACTCTTTGGCTGCGGCATCCTAGAGCTTATTGGAAAGCCAAACGGTAAGATACCGGTGCATCATGCCTGTTGTCTAAGGTCCTGTTGTTGAGGGACCGATGGTTAGGGCATGGTGCTTTGTCCCAGATGCCCACCAATTACAGTCAGTAAGAAAGCTGATTGCTATACCTTCGTATTTAGTTATAAAATATCATAAAATGATAATTAAAATTTTAAATACAGATTTTTATTAGATTTTATGATAATAAACTTGATAAAACGCAGGAATAGATAATAATCGTTCTTGCCGCCGCGGAGAAGCTGAGACATCAGGGAATGTCGTCAGATAGGCAAGAAGAGGTCCGTGGCGACAAGAGAAGACTAGGCCCAAATCTGCAAGACATGCCGTGCCGTTATCGGCGCATGGCCAGCGATCCAGCATCATCAGTTCACTGAACAATTTTGCCTTCGATCGGGTCTGTTTTCCGGATTTGTTGGCAGCGTCGTGCCTTTTGCGCTGTCCTTTTTCGAGGGCTAGCCAAAGGGGGAAGGCACAATTGACGATCATTGGTGGAGGAGCGCTATGATGACCGAACTGAAGTTTACACGCCGAGGTGCCCTTGGGTTGCTGGCTGCTGCGCCATTGGCCGGTTGGGCCGGGCTGGGACGAGCCGCCAGCCAACCGATCAAGATCGGGTTGGTATTGACCATGTCCGGTCCGTTCGCATCAAGCGGGCAAATCATGGCCAATGCGGCGAAACTCTATCTGGAGACCGAGGGCAAGGCCGTGCTGGGGGATATTCCGGTCGAACTCGTCATCCGCGACGACGGCGGTGCCAATCCGGACGTGGCCAAACGGCTGGTGCAGGAACTGGTGACGCGCGACAAGGTGCAATATCTTGGTGGTTTCCAGTGGACGCCTAACGCCAATGCTATCGCTCCATTGTTGGTCAAGGCCAAAATGCCCTGTGTATTGTTCAATGCGGCGGGCGCCAATACCACGCAGCTTGCTCCCTGGTATGTGCGCACCGCCTTTACCCATTGGCAGGTGAACCAGCCGCTGGGTGAGTGGGCGGCGGGCAAGCGCGGCTTCAAGCGAGCCTACCTGCTGACCACGGATTTTGCCCCTGGCCACGATGCAGAGGAAGCGTTTACCAAGGGCTTCGCGTCCAATGGTGGAACAATTGTCACCTCGGTGAAAATGCCGATCCAAAGCACAAATTTCGTCCCCTTTCTGCTTGCGGCCAAGCAGGAAAAACCGGATGTGGTGTTTGCATTCCATCCCGGCGGTGTGCAGGCCTCCGCATTCATGCGGGCCTATCAGGAAGCCGATTTGCGCGGCGCCGGCATCCAGTTGATTGGTCCGGGAGACCTGACAAGCGACGAGGAATTGCCAAACATCGGCAACGCTGCGCTGGGTGTCATCACGGCTGGCCAATATAGCATGGCTGGTGATCGCCCCGCCAATGCCGCTTTTGTCGAGGCCTGGAAGAAGGCCTATACGTTCATGCCGGTCCGGCCCAATTATATGGCCGTCGGCGCATATGATGGCATGCATCTGATCTGCTCGGCCATTGCCGCCACAAAGGGTGCCGTGGATGCCGCAGGTGCCATGGCCGCGATGAAAACCTTCAAGGCGGATCAAAGCCCGCGTGGGCCGATTTCGATCGACCCCGAGACTCGCGACATTGTGCAGAATATCTACATCCGTGAAGTGCGCGAGAAGAACGGCGAGCTTGCCAATGTGGAACTCGAAACCATTCCAGCCGTCAAAGACCCCTGGAAGGTTGAGCATCCTCTTTGATTTTCGGGCGCACAGACGTTCCTGCTAGCGTTTGTCAGGGGAAGTGGAACCCGTTTTCCTGAAACGACAAACGAAAACAATGGAAGCGAGAGTCTGTCTGGTTCGATCTGAACCTGATGGACTCTCGGAGTCATCCCGCAATATTGCCGGATGACAGGGAGGAGGCTTGTCATGACACTGGTGGAAGTTGCGTTCCAGTCGCTTGCCTATGCAAGCGTGCTTTACCTCATATCCGTCGGCCTGTCGGTAACCCTCGGACTGATGGGTTTCGTCAATCTGGCGCACGGCGTTTTCGCCATGGCCGGTGGCTATATCGCGGCTACCGCGATCAGCGTCTGGGGCCTGCCCTGGCCGCTCGTGTTGCTCTGCGCTCCCCTTGCCGTCGCACTCCTGGCGGCGGTCGCGGAAAAGTTGCTCTATGCCCGGCTTTACGGTCGGTCTGAGCTGGATCAGGTTCTCTTCTGCATCGGATTGATCTTCATCGTCGGTGCGCTGGCGCGGTTGTTTTTCGGGCCGCTGATGCGCCCGGTCGTTATTCCCACGTTTCTGGCACAAAATCTGACGGTCGGGCCTTTCTCATTCTATCTCTACAAACTGGTGGTGATCGGTATCGGTATCCTGACTGCTGCCTTCATCCTGTTTGTGCTTGAACGCAGCCGGATCGGCGCCATCATCCGGGCCTCCGTCGAAAATCGTGGCATGGCGGAATCGATCGGCATTCGCACCAAACATGTGTTCATGGCGACCTTCGCCTTTGGGGGCGCACTGGCGGCCCTGGGCGGCATGCTGGGGGCTGACGTCTTCGGGCTCAATCCGTCTTATGCCTTCGATATTCTCGTCTATGTGCAGATAGTCGTCGCTGTGGCGGGGCTTGGTACGTTGCGAGGCTCTTTTGTCGCAGCACTTCTGGTCGGCACGGTCCAGACCGTTTCGGCCTATTATGTGCCGGCTTTTGGAACCGTCATGTTGTTTCTCCTCGTCTTCATCCTGCTGCTGGTCAGGCCGCGCGGGCTGTTTGGAAGGGTATGAAGATTGAAAATGTCAAATCGCTCCACTCTTGTCTCTCCACCGTCCACGTTTACCGGCTTCTTGCGCCGCAAGCATGGTTTTAATCCGGCTGATGGGCTGATCGTCCTTGCGTTGGCGCTGGTGCCGCTGCTCGGCGACGATTATTACGCGCTCGGCGCCCAAGTCCTTGTGACGGTTATCTTCGCCTTGTCCCTTGATCTTCTGGTTGGCTATGCCGGGATTGTCACGCTGGGCCACGCCGCGTTTTTCGGGGTTGGCGCTTATGCCACCGGCATTGCCTCCAAATACGGCTGGGGCGAGCCATTGAGCGGCCTGTTGATTGGCGCAATCGCAGCCGGGCTGGTGGGCGCGGTGGTTGGAGCCATTGTTTTACGCACGGCACGCTTCACCTTGCTGATGCTGACGCTTTGCACGGTGTTTCTGTTTGGCGAGATCGCCAACAAGGCGACCTGGCTGACCGGAGGCGTCGATGGCATGGTGGGCATGGAGACCTGGCCGGTTTTGGGTCTTTACGAATTCGATCTGCTTGGCCAGGTTGGTTATTGGTTCTCGGCCCTGGTCTTTGTTCTTGTCTGGCTTGGGGTGCGCCGACTGGTCCATTCGCCTTTTGGACAGTCGATCATGGCGATCCGCGACAATCCCGGTCGCGCCGCGGCAATCGGAATCGCGGTCCGGCCGCGCACCTTGCTGATCTTCGTCATCTCCTGCTTGCTGGCCGGGCTCGCCGGTGCCCTGCAAGCCGAGGTCAATCAATTCGTTGGCCTGAAGGATATGAGTTTCGAATTGTCGGCAACTATTCTTGTGATGTTGGCGCTTGGTGGTTCGGGGCGGCTTTACGGCGCGATTATTGGACCTGCTGTCTATCTCATCGCCCAGGACATTTTGTCGAAAGACAATCCTGTCATGTGGCAGCTCTGGCTGGGGATCATCCTCGTGGTGCTCGTTCTGTTCGCACCGGGGGGCATTACGCGGATTTTGGCTCAACTGCGCGGAAGGATTGGTCGATGAGCGCTTTGAAGCTTGAAAACCTTACCTTGCAATTTGGTGGACTGGTGGTGACCAATAATGTTTCGCTTGTCCTTGAAAAGGGCGCACGCCATGCATTGATCGGGCCGAACGGTGCTGGCAAGACGACGCTGATCAATCTCATCACCGGCAGACTGACCCCGCGCAAGGGAGCGATATTTCTCGACGGTATCGACCTTACGGGCATGGCGCAGCACAAGCGCGTTGCGCTAGGGTTGGTGCGCAATTTCCAGGTCACCAATCTCTTTACCTCCTTCACCGCCTTGGAAAATATCGCGCTTGCGATTGGCGAGCGTGAGGGTTTTGGGCTTTCCGTGGCACGGCATCAGGGCTTTCCGGCAAAAGTGGTGGCGGAAGCTGAAGAGATCGCCCGCCGCATGCGCCTCGCCAATGTCCCGCATGTTCCGGTTCGCGATCTGGCCTATGGCCAGCAGCGCCTGGTGGAACTGGCGGTCGCCATGGCCCTGCGCCCGAAAGTGCTGCTGCTGGATGAACCGGCTGCGGGCCTGCCTGCGGCGGATCATGAGGTGATCCTCACTATTCTTGACGAATTGCCTGATGACGTCGCCGTCCTGCTCATCGAACACGATATGCCACTGGTTTTCCGGTTCGCGCGGGACATCACGGTTTTGGCCGAGGGAACCATCATCGCGCGGGGCACGCCAGAAGAAATTCGCCATGACGCCAATGTCCGTGCCGCTTATCTGGGGAACCGTTCATGACCGCAGACCTGCTCGAAATCCGAAATGTCGTCAGCGGTTACGGCCCGACCCGCATTATCAATGGCATTGACCTCAACCTCCCCATGGGAGGCGGGCTGGCGCTGCTTGGGCGCAACGGCGCGGGCAAAACCACACTATTATGCACCATTGCCGGGCGCTTGGCGCTCAAGGAAGGCAGCATTCGCTTTAACTCTGCGGAAATCGGCGGGTTTTCTCCCAGCCAACGCTGCCGACTTGGCATAGGCTTCGTGCCGCAGGAGCGGCAGATCTTTGCCACGTTGAGCGTCGAGGAAAACCTGCGCATTGCCGATCTCCGCCGGGGATGGACGATTGAGCGGGTCTACGAGCTTTTTCCCCGTCTTGCAGAGCGCCGGAAAAACGGTGGCAACCAGCTTTCCGGCGGAGAGCAGCAGATGCTGGCGATAGGCCGCGCGCTGATGAGCCAGCCCACCTGTCTCTTGCTCGATGAGCCTTTCGAAGGCCTGGCACCTGTTATTGTCGATATGCTGCTTGAATCGCTGATCAAGCTTCGCAAGGAAAGCGAAATGTCGATGATCATTGTTGAGCAACATGCGAAACTGGCGCTTGAAATCGCCGAACAGGGCATGGTTATCGAACGCGGCCAGGTCCGCGTCAGCGGTTCGCGTGAAAGCTTGCTCCAGGATTGGACCGAGATCGAGGATATGCTGGCCGTGACGCATTAAAGACCAACAAAAACAAGAGAAGCGACTATCTGCCCGGTTCAGATTGAGGCGGACAGATAGCCAGCGATGATGCAGTCACTCTTATCTCGGAACGCCATCCGGGCGCAGTTGCCGACGTTGGGCTGCGATACGGAACGGGGCGTTCATCGCACCATAACCACCATAGGCGCCGCGCCTCTCGACGATTTCGAAGAAAAAGCCCTCACCGAAGGTGCGGCTGTAGATCTGGAAATACTCGCCATTGTCGTCGCGGTCGTAAAGGATGCTGGCCGAACGCAGCGCATCGGCAAAATCCGGTTCCAGACCGAAACGGGCTTCCAGATCGTCGTAATAATTGCGCGAGATGGTCAGCGCCTGGAAGCCGCAGGCTGAGAGCGCCTGTGCCGTCGCAAAGATATCGTCGGTCGCCAGGGCAATATGCTGGATGCTGGTGCCGAAGCCTTCTTCGAGAAATTTTCCGGCGACGGTTTTCCGGTTATCGGCGCCGTTCAGCGTCACCCTGAACCGAGGGTCTGGTTTGCTTTCGATCGCTTGGCTGCGCACCAGACCGCCCGGATCGACCACATCAACCATGGGTGTGCGCCGCGTGGCGAAGATCGAGCCGTAAAACAGCAGGCATGTCAGCATCTCGTCATAGCGGGTTGTCTGGGCGAGATGGTCGATACGGGTCAGGCGGGTGTTGGCCGGAGCCTGATCGGCGTCGAGGTCTTTGAATTCCTGTTTCCAGATGCCGGACAGGGCAGGCGTGTCATCAAGGAAATAAATGACGCCATTGCTCACGCCTTGAATGGCGGGCACGGGTACTTCGCCCGGTTTGCGCGGTTCGGAGAAGCTCGTTGCCCCCAGCGCCGTGGCGCGCTTCAAGGCGTCCTCGGCGTGACCCACCTTCATGCCGAAGGCGTAGGCACTGGTTCCGTGGATTGCGTAGGACGCGCCGGCAAAACTGTTGTTTGTCGTATCGGTATTGATGAGAATGCGGATGTCGCCCTGGGTGTAGAGGTCAAGATCCCGGTTGCGATGGGTCGCGGTTTTCGAAAAGCCGAGTGTCGCTAAGAATGCCGCCAGATCCTGTTTTTCCTCGACCGAAGTCGCAAACTCCACGAATTCGACGCCCTGGGTTTCGACAGGGGCTGGCATGGCCGGGGCGCTGAGCCGGATATCGGGTTCGAGGCGTTGGACCTGGTCCATGAGGTAGACCAGTGAGCGGTGGCCGTCCTCGGCAATGGCACGCGGTGAGCCTCCACGGAACTGGTCGTTGAAAATCTCCAGGGATAGTGGCCCGGTATAGCCTGTGGCGGCCACAGCGCGCATGAAATCGACCACTGGCAGATCGCCTTCGCAGGGCATGTTGCGGAAATGGCGGCTCCAGTAGAGCAGATCCATGTCAAACAGCGGCGCATCGGCGAGCTGGACGATGAAGATCTTGTCGCCGGGAATGGAACGGATCGAGTTCGGATCGATCTTGCGCGACAGGGTGTGAAAACTGTCGAGAATCAGGCCGACATTGGCATGGTTTGCCCGGCGGACCACTTCCCAGGCATCCCTGTGGTCGTTGACGTGACGACCCCAGGCGAGCGCCTCGTATCCGACGCGGACGCCGTGCTTTGCCGCGCGTTCTCCCAGTTCCTGGAAATCGGCGGCGGCCCGGTCGATGCCGCCCAGCGAGATTGGCGAGACATTTGAGCAGATCAGCATCAGGTCGGTGCCAAGCTCGTCCATGATCTCGAATTTGCGCTCGGCCCGCTCAAAAGCGCGGGCGCGGTGCAGTTCCGGCATGCCTTCGAAATCGCGGAAGGGCTGGAACAGGGTAATGTCGAGACCGTGGTCGGCGACCATTTTCGCCACATCCCGGGGAGAGGCGTCATAGGTTAGGAAGTCGTTCTCGAAAATTTCGACGCCGCTGAAGCCTGCCTTGGCAATGGCTGCCAGCTTTTCCGGAAATTCCCCACTGATCGATACGGTTGCAATCGAGGTCCGCATGGTTACTGTTCCGGTGAGTGATTGGGTGCTGGCATGAGTGCTCGTTCGGTCGCTTTTGTCTGGGCTTGCCATATTGCTTCCTTTCCGGCTTTATGTACTGCTTGGTTAAGAAGTAGAGCCTGGCGCTGCGGCCTGGCGGCGGATGGATGATGAAACGGGACGCAACCACGCGAGACGGTAAAGAGGCTCGCCCGGTCAAAGGGGAGCCTGGCAAACGGGACACGATCAAACGCGACCCGGAAGGCGTTCGCCGCGACATCCTTTCGGTTGCGATGGAAGAGTTTTCGCAAAACGGCCTGTCTGGCGCGCGCATTGATGAGATCGCCGCCAGAACCCGCACGTCCAAGCGGATGATCTATTATTATTTTGGCGATAAGGAAGGGCTTTACCAGCGCGTTCTGGAGGAAGCCTATGGCAAGGTTCGTGGCGGAGAAATGGACCTGGAGCTTGAAGGGCTCGACCCCATCGCCGCTCTCGACAAGCTCTGTCGGTTTACCTTCGATCATCACCGCCGCAACCCTGCCTTTATCCGCATGGTGATCATCGAGAATATTCATCACGGTCGCCATATGCAATTGTCCGAGACGATTAGGGGTCTCAACCAACCGGCAATCGAGGCCCTGCAAGGCGTTTTGCGGCGCGGGCAGGAGCAGGGATTGTTTCGGCAGGGCATCGACCCGCTTGAATTGCACTGGCAGATCAGCGCGCTGTCGTTTTTCAATGTGTCGAACGCGGCCAGTTTTTCCGTGATTTTCGGCAATGCGCTGTTTACGGCAGACGGTCAGGAGACCCTGTCGCGCCACGTGGCCGACATGGTCCTGCGCTATGTGCTGCGTGCCGAGCATATCAGCCCGATCGAGCAACGCGGCCGATAAGATGGCGCAATGCCATTTCATAGCCCTCGATGCCCAGCCCTGCGATGACGCCCTCCGCCCGCGTTGAAACGTAGGAGTGATGCCGGAACACCTCCCGCTTGTGGATGTTGGAAATATGCACTTCGATGACCGGTGCCTCAAAAGTGTTGAGCGCGTCAAGGATCGCCACCGATGTATGAGTGAAGGCGCCGGGATTGATGACGATTCCAGCCGCCTTGCCGCGCGCTTCGTGGACCCAGTCGATGATCTCGTATTCCCGGTTGCTTTGCGCGAAAAAAATCGAATGTCCTGCCGCCTCGGCAATCACCCGGCAATTGTCCTCGACATCGGCAAGGGTTTCACGACCGTAAATCTCAGGCTGACGTTGGCCGAGAAGATTGAGATTTGGACCGTTCAGGATGAAAAACAGGCTCATGCGGCGCCCTCCGAAACACAAAGTTCAGTGAAATGGGCGCTCATCCGCTCGGCATCCGGCTCGTAGCCGCAGAACAGACGGAATGCGCCGACTGCCTGAAACACTGCCATACCGCCGCCGGGCAGTGTTTGGCAGCCCTTGTCGCGCGCTGTTGCGATCAGTTCGGTGACGAGCGGCATATAGACGATGTCGGCAACCCAATGGCGCGGCGCGATCAGATCAGCGTCGACCGGCAGTCCCGGATGAGCCGGCATGCCGACCGGGGTGGCGTGAATAAGGCCATCGGCCTCAGCTAAGGACTGGCCAGGATTGGTGACGGCATGGGCGCGTCCCGCGTTGAACCGGTCATTGAGTGTCGCTGCCAGCCCTTCGGCTCTCGTGAGGTCCTGGTCGAAAATGTCCAACTGCTCGATTCCCAATTTCAGCGCGGCATGGGCAACGGCAACTCCCGCGCCGCCTGCGCCGATCAGCAATGCCCGTTTCAGCGTTGCATCCGGCAGGCCGCGCTGGAAGCTTTCGTAGAAGCCTGACCAGTCAGTATTATGGCCGATCCGCTTGCCATCTTTGAAGACGACCGTATTCACGGCGCCCAGCATCCGGGCATCTTCGGAAAGATCGTCAAGATATGGAATGACCGCCTGCTTGAAGGGATGGGTGATATTGGTGCCGGCAAACCCGCGTGCCTGGCATTCGTCCAGCAGATCGGGGAGCGCGCTTTCCGGCAGGTTGCGCACATGGATATCGAGCAATTCGTAGCGATAATCCAGCCCGTGCGCCGCCCCTTCGTGCATATGCAAAGCGGGAGATTTGGAGAGCTGGATATCGGTACCGATCAGCCCGACTTGAATAATGGGTTTCTCTGTCATGAATGCGTCCACTTGGTCGGCGTGGTGAAGGCTCTTACCTGCCTGATGCGTTGTCGCGGCGGCAATTCAGCTCAGTGATGGGCAAGAATTTCGCCCAGGAAGGCGCGGGTGCGCTGATGCTGAGGATTGCGGAAGAATTCCTCCGGTGGTCCTTCCTCGATGATCTGCGCGGAGGCCATGAACACGACACGATCTGCAACCTGACGGGCAAAGCCCATTTCATGGGTGACGCAGATCATCGTCATGCCGTCGCGGGCTAGACCGATCATCGTATCCAGCACTTCCTTGACCATTTCGGGGTCAAGAGCCGACGTTGGCTCATCGAACAGCATCGCCTTCGGTTCCATGCAAAGCGCGCGCGCGATAGCGACGCGTTGCTGCTGACCGCCGGAAAGCTGGGCGGGATATTTGTCCGCCTGGTCCAGAATGTGAACACGATCCAGATATTTGCGGGCGACCTCTTCGGCTTGTGGCTTCGGAAGCCCCTTCACCCGCATCGGCGCAAGGGTGCAGTTTTCCAGGATGGTCATGTGCGGAAACAGGTTGAAGCTCTGGAACACCATGCCAACCTCGCGGCGCACGGCGTCGATGGTGCGGCTCGCGCTGGTGAGCGTGGTGCCTTCGACGGTGATCTTGCCCTCCTGGATGTCCTCCAGATGATTTATGCAGCGGATCAATGTCGATTTTCCGGAACCGGATGGCCCGCAAAGGACGATTTTTTCGCCTTTGCGGACTGTCAGGTTGATGTCTTTCAGCGCGTGGTAGGCTCCATACCATTTTCCAACGCCTTCAAGTGCGATCAGTGGAACCTGTGCGGTGGATTGTTGCATGGAAGCCTCTCCATTACTTCGCGGTGAACGGGATGTCCGGAAGCGAATCCGGGAAGGCCGGAACGTCGCGCTTCATCCATTTGGCGTAGATCTTTGCCAGTTGGCCATCAGCCTTGATCTTGTCGATGAAGCTGTTGATGCTCTCGTTCCAGTCCTTCTCACCCGGACGCATCCCCGCGCCGTTATAGAGAGTGACAAGGTCGAACTTCGTTTCATACTTGCCTGCGGCAGCAGCGTTCAGCCGGTCGCCATAGAACTGGTTGCCGCCAACGGCCTCGACCTGACCTGAAATCAGAGCCTGGATATTTGCCGCGTCGTCATCGAAACGCAGGATGCTGGCCTTTGTGCCTGCGCCAGCGGTGATGGCGGTATCCATGGCGCTGGATTTCGGCACGCCGACGGACACGCCTGTAAGATCGTCATAGCTGCCGATCTTCTTGTCCTTCGGTCCGTAGACCGACAAGACGTTGCCAGCATAGGGCTTGGAGAACTGGATGGTCTTGGCGCGGTCGGCAGTCATACCCATGGTTGCAAACAGGATGTCGACCTTGCCGGTCATCAGGGCCGGAATGCGGTTGGCCACGGCCAGCGGCACAAACTCGGCCTTGACGCCGAGATAATCCGCATAGGCCTTGCCGATATCGGCATCCAGACCGTCCTGCACGCCGCTGGAATTGACAAAGCCCCAAGGCGAATTGTCGCCCTGAATGCCGATGATGACCTTGCCCTTGGCCTTGGCCTGTTCCAGCGTACCGGCGAAGGCCGTGGCGGGAGCGACGAGCGACATGGTCGCCGCCGCCGCGATGAGGGCGAGCGCCGTGCGGCGCTTGATTGTCATTGTCCTGGATTTCATCATTTGCTCCTCCTTACAAAGCTGATGAGAGTGGTGCTTGGCACCAAACCTGGTGTCGTCTTTTGTTGTGCTTTCCTTGTTTTCGTTTTGTATTGAGGAAAGCCGGGTTCTACACGTCGTCTGGCAAACTTTACCGGGCGGCGGCTTGAAGCCGTTTCTCTTTTCTGGCGCCCCAGAGTGAAAGCGGCCAGCAAATCAGGAAATAGATGATGCCGACGATGGCAAAGACCGTCAGCGGACGGAATGTCTGGTTGGAGACGATCTGCCCCGCCCGCGACAGCTCCACGAAACCGACAATGGCGGCAAGCGAGGTGCCTTTGATCAATTGCACCAGAAAGCCGATGGTGGCGGGCAGGGAGACTTTGAACGCCTGCGGCAGGACCACGTCCTTCATGATCGATGCGTAATGCAGGCCGAGCGCTTTTGCAGCCTCTGTCTGCCCCTTGGGTACGGCCTGAATGCCACCGCGCCAGATATCGCCCAGAAAGGCGCTGGCATGCAGCGTGAAGGCAATGGCGACAGCGATCCAGGCATCCACATCCAAGCCCAGCAAGGCAACGCCGTAATAGACGACGAACAGTTGCATCAGCAGCGGAGTGCCTTGAAAGACGGCGATATAGCCAGCGGTCGCCTTGCGCAGGGCGGCACTGTCGGCCACCCGGGCCAGAGCGACGCAAAGGCCGAAGAAGCCTCCGCCGACAAAGCCGATGGCGGTCAAGGCCAGCGTCCATTTCAAGCCTTGCAGCAGGAAGAACAGTTCATTGGGTCCGATAGAAGCCATCGTCTCTTCCTCACTTTACCGGGTAACTGAAGAAAATGCGGGAAATGAGCGCGAAAGCCCCCATCATCAGCGAGGAAATCACCAGGTAAAGCAGGGTGATCGAGAAATAGACCTCGAAGGACCGGAACGTATCCGCTTCGATTTTCTGGGCAACCGACGTCAATTCGTAAGCCGCAATTGACGTGCAGACAGATGTCGTCAGCGTCAGCATGATGAACTGGCTGGTGAGCGACGGATAGACGGCGCGCAAAGCTGGCTTGAGAATGATGTGGCGCAGGATTTGTGCGCGGTGCAGGCCGAGCGCAAGGCCTGCTTCGACCTGCCCCTTGCCGATGGAATCCACCCCGCCGCGAATGATCTCGATGGCATAGGCGCCGCCGTTCAGGCCGAGCGCAACGATTGCCGTCACTGTCGGGTTGAGCCGGACGCCGATTTGCGGAAGGGCAAAGAAGATGAAGAAGATCTGCACGAGGAAGGGCGTATTGCGGATCAACTCGACAAAGCCGATCGTCGCGCCTCTGAGGATACGCGACGGCGACCGGCGGGCAACAACCCCGAAAATGCCGATGACGGTGGCAATGGACATGCCTGCAATGGCAAGACCAATGGTTGCGAGGCATGCCAGGATCAATTCCGGCAACCGCTCGATCACAACCGAAAAGTCGAGTGTGTAACCCATTTTCCCTCCCAGGCATTGTCTAAGCCTTGACTGACAAGGCTTGCAGCTCCTCGTGCAAGCGGCAAGGCTGGCACGCTCCCTTAAATTGTCCGCGGGTTGTGGCGCTCTCTCCTCGCGCCCAAACTCTGTCGTTAATATGTTTGTACCAGTTAGTTCATAGTTAGGCAATATGATTTGCGAAAGATCAATCGATGTGGATTGACGAATTTCGGGTGCTCTTGAGCATCGGTCCGAAAAGTGGAAGCCGACTTTCTGCACGACGCTCTAAGCCAAGGTAAGGCGATTACAACATTTGATGTCTGCCGCCTCCCTTTGTTCAAGCCGAATTGAATGCGGGCCGACCCGCTTCTGCCAGTTTGATGCAGCGAGTGCAGATAGAATGGGGAAATGGGAGGAGAGGCGACAGGTCCCACGCCTCTGACGCGCCAAATAATATAGACGCTCATCTTATGCCAAGTCTCGAAGATGCTGACGCATCTTCAACTTAAAAAAACTAAAATATCTCAAATGTGTCAGAGGCTTGAGACGTTTTCAAAAAGAATATGGAGATCCATTTTCAATGAATCTCCATAGGACACGAAAGCCCGAAGATGTGTTGGCATCTTCGGGCTTTCGTATGCGGAGAAATTTAAGGGGCAGGCGGTTGAATTTCTGTCGGATCGCCTGCCCGGAACGCTCGTCTGGAAAATCGAGCTGTATCGGATAATTCTAGAATTTTGTTGCGACATTCACCCAGAGAGTGTTGCCTTCGCTTCGGTTTTTCGCCACCACGTCATGCTGCCAGGATGCGCTTATGCCCAGGCCCGGATTGAAGCTATAGGACAGTGATGGGCCGACCGCGAGGCCTTCGCCGCGATGGCCGTCGGAGGCGACGCCGGGTCCTTTGTCATCGGTGAACTGCTTAAGGTAATATCCTGTTGCTCCGACCCTTATCTTGCCGAAATTCCAGCCAACTGCGTAATCGAGGACGAACTCATTGCCGGTTTTGTAATCGGTTGCGGTGTTTTCGGAATTGAAGATGACCCGGGCTGCGGTTGCGAATTCAAGGCCTTGGGGGTCTGAATAATGATAGGCAATCGTTGGCTGCACGGACCAGTGATTAAGGCCGGCATTGGCAAGGGCGTTCTCATCGTAAGCGCCGGTCGGCATGCCGATGTCTATGCCGGTGATGAATGTCTGCTTTTGATCCGGGTGCCATGACAGCCCAACAGTTGCGGTTGCGTCTCCCATGTTGAAGCCGGAGTCTTTTGCAAATGCGTTGGAAATGTCGAGATGAATAAGCGGAAGGACGAGCTGTCCCCAAAGCTGGGCTTCGCCGATACGGATATCTGATACATACATGAAGCGCAGTGTTTCAACGGTGGCTTTCACCTTGAAGTCTATGGGTATTTCACGACCTTTGCCGTCGTTGACTCTGTTGGCGGTGAAATAACTTGTCTGCGAGAGAAAATAAAATCCCTCAAATGGAGGAATGGCACCCGCATAAAATTGTGAAGCGCCCGGCGCATATTGCGTATTACTGTTTTCGGCTGCTTTCGCCACGGTCATACAGTTGATGAGTAGAAGTGCTGTCCCCAGCAGCGTCCTTGCTCTTTTCATTTTTCGCTCCTCCTCTTGCGATAATTGAAAATATCCCACAGGTGATCGATCACTGAATGTGATGATATTTGAATCTACTGATGTTGCTATGTTCGGTGCAAAAACGTATTTTTAAATACTATTCACCCTTGGTGATCTGTATTTCTGTCGTTTTTTGATTGGATATAAGTCCCCAGCAATATTTTAATCACAGCGCCGCCACCCGTGGTGTATGGCGACCAATGATAATCTCCCTATTCTCCTCCCATTTCTGGTAGAGAAGGGATTGACGAATGTAAAATTCCAATTCGCAATAGAATGTATTGATTTGATAAATGACCTGAGGCGGAGAGGTCTTGTTTCCGCACTGCGGACGTAGCGCCGTGTTGATGAGATTTTGACTATCTCGCATTGCATGTCCGCTTGGAGCGACCTCAAGAACTACTGCAAGAGCCGTTGTCGGGGTCACACCCTATAGCTCCACGAATCGGGTGTAACTCAAGTTGAAAATATTCAGCATATACAATGCGTTACAGAGCCAGGCACTCTATGTGGTGCCTGGCGCTGTCGTTCAGATTGGCAGGGTTGCCTTCGCCTCAGCGAGAGCCGATATGCCAAACAACGGCCCAGGGGCCGAGCTGGTTACCCGGCTGGGCGCCGAACGTGAAAAAACAATCTCCGCTTGCCTTTACGGGGCTTTTTACATCCTCGGCAGACAGATTGGCGGTGAGTGTCAGGACGTGTTCGCTGAGCGTCCAGCGCACAGTTATCACGTGTCCCTGACTGCTATGGCTGGTGATATGGCCGCGCGTATCGCGGAGAAGAGGAGTGATTTTTTCTTTTCGCAACGCCAGCAATTCGCGGTAAAATTTCAAAATATCGCCGTCTTGCTGGTCTGGTTCCCATGATAGTTTGGCGCTGTTGAACGTTGTCTGTGCTGTTGGGTCGGATGCATCCTCGGCATCGAAGCCGGGTAGCCTCGACAGTTCCTTGCGTCGTCCCTGCCTTACCGCTTCATTCAGCTCTTCATTGAAATCGCAAAAGAATGGAAAGGTGGTCTTTGCGCCCCATTCCTCTCCCATGAACAGCATGGGGATCTGCGGGGCCAAAAGATAAACCGCCGCCAGAGCCTTCAACGCCTCTGATGGTTGGGATGCGGCCATCCTGTCGCCCATGGCGCGATTACCGATCTGGTCATGGTTTTGGATGAAGGAAATAAAGGCAGTGGGTGGCAGATGGGCGCTCGGCATGCCTCTTTCCTTCCCACTATAGGGCATGTGCTCGCCTTGGTAGACAAAGCCCTCCGCCAGCGCCCGGCCCAGTTTCGAGGTGTCGTTTGCGTAATCCTGATAATAGCCGAAGCTTTCACCGGTGGCAGTGATGTGCAGGACATGGTGGATGTCGTCATTCCATTGTGCGGTGAAATGGAGGGGCGCCCCATTTTCATCACGCTCGAGCAGGACGGCATTGTTGTCTTCATTCTCGACGATCAGATGCACGGCCCGTCCGGGCGCGCAAGCGCGTGTCCGCCTGGCGATATCATGCAGGATATGGGGTTTGCGCTCGTCCTCTATGGCATGCACCGCATCGAAGCGCAGTCCGTCGACCCGAAACTCGTCCACCCAGTACATGGCGTTACGCACGACGAATTCACGCACGGCTTCCGACTGGTCGCCATCGTAATTGACGCCCGGCCCCCAGGGCGTGATGTGCTTGTCGGTAAAGATCGGTGCATAGGCGGGAAGATAATTTCCGTCCGGGCCGAAGTGATTATAGACCACATCGAGAAAGATGCAGATGCCGCGTGCATGGGCTTCGTCCACCAACCGCTTCAGATCTTCCGGTCGGCCGTAGCTGCTATCGGGTGCGTAGGGTAATACGCCGTCATAGCCCCAGTTCCACCGGCCCGGAAAGTCGCTAATTGGCATGAGTTGCAGCGCGGTGACGCCAAGGTTTTTCAGGTGGTCCAGCCGCTCGATGATGGCTATAAATGTCCCAGCGGGCGTGAAGCTTCCCACGTGAAGTTCATAGATCACGATCTCTTCCCAAGGCAGCCCTTGCCATTGGGGCTGCTGCCAGTCGTAGGCTGGGTCTATGACCTCGCTTGGCCCATGGACATCATCGGGTTGGAAGCGTGAGGCGGGATCGGGAACAGCAAGGCCATCCTCCAGGATGAAGTTATAACGGCATCCGGCCCCAACCTCCGGCACTTCGGCGCTGTACCAACCATTTTCACCGGCTGTCATGAGACAAGGCTCCTGGCCCTCGATCTTCAGCAGAACCTTTTCCTGAAGCGGTGCCCAAAGGCTGAAGATCGTGCCGTTGCCGGAAAGAACCGGGCCAAATGTCATGTCCTGCATCGTGTCTCCTGCGCATATCGATCCATGATCGGGCAAACCGAGGCGTTAACTTCCAAAGGGCTCCGGTGTTCCGTCTTCCCGGTATTTGATGCCGACTATATCGGCATTCCGCCGCCATTATTGGCCGTGACCGCGTGGAACCGAAGGCGGCCAGCCGTGTTACTGGCAAACACCATCAAGAGGGCAGCATGACCATCCCAACAGCGACCTACCGCCTGCAATTTCGAAACGGCATAACATTCGATCATGCGATCGATCTTATTGCGCATTTGAAATCGATGAGCATCAGCCATCTCTATGCATCGCCAATCTTCACGGCTACCCGTGGCTCCACCCACGGTTATGATGTGGTGGACGCCAACGAGATCGACCCGGCCATCGGCGGAAAAGCCGGTTTTGAGCGGATGTGCGTAGCGCTTGCGAAGGCAGATATCGGCCTGATCCTCGATATCGTTCCCAACCATATGGCGGCTTCAGTCGAAAACGCCTGGTGGTACGATGTGCTGCGAAATGGCAGCCGCAGCGCCTATGCCGGGCATTTCGATATTGACTGGAGCCGGAAGCTGACCTTGCCGGTGCTTGGCAACACCCTTGAGGAAGCCCTTGCCGATGGTGAGTTGACTGTCATACGAGATGACAACGCTGACCAGTTCAGCCTTGCCTATTTCGAGACGCATATTCCCTTGAGCGATGAAAGCATCCAGCAAGCACTGGTCGCGGAAAATACCGATCGGGCGGCATTGGCCGAGGTGCTCGCGTCGCCTGAAAAAATCAGGGCGTTACTCGATGCCCAGCATTGGCAGCTTCAGCATTGGAAACAGGCCGCCGAAAGCCTGAGCTATCGCCGCTTTTTCGAAGTCACCGGCCTGGTAGGTGTCTGCGTGGAAAAACCGCAGGTATTCGACGATAGCCACCGGTTGATCCTCGATCTGGTGCGGTCAGGGCAGGTTCAGGGATTGCGGATCGATCATGTCGATGGGCTGGCTGACCCGGCAGGCTATCTCGCTCGCCTGCGCGAGGCGACGGGGCCGCAGACTTATATCACTGTTGAGAAAATTCTGGGGGCAGGTGAGGTGATTGCGCCAAGCTGGCCGGTGTCCGGCACGACGGGCTATGAATTCATCACCGCCCTGTCGCAGCTCTACATCGATGGCGAGGGACTGGAGCGCCTTCAGCAGGCCTATAACGACACCGACGCCGGAGCGGCTGACTATGTCAAAGGCCTGTGGGACGCCAAGACCCGGATGGTTCAACGCAATTTCAAGGGCGAAGTCACCCGGCTGGTGGCGCTGGCAAAATCGATTGGCACCGGCCACGACGAGGACGAGTTGCGCAAGGCGATACAGGAATTGCTGATCGCTTTTCCAGTTTACCGGACCTATGGCTATCATGGCGGCCTCGATGCGCAGGACAAAATTGTCCTGGAAAAGGTCGTCGCGCAGGCACGGCTCTGGGGAGTGGATAATGGAGCGCTTGGTGTTATCGAACGCCTGTTGCTCGGCGGGTTCGAGGCGGAGGCGGCAGATGAGTTCCGCACCCGCTTCCAGCAGTTGAGCGGTCCTGTCATGGCCAAGGCCTTGGAAGATACGCTTTTCTACCGCTACAATCGCCTGATTGCCGCAAACGAGGTTGGTGGCGAGCCAGCCCATCCGCCGGGTGGTGTCCGCGCCTTCCACGCAGCGATGATCGAGCGCTTGCAGACCCAGAAGCATGGTCTCACTGCAAGCTCGACCCATGATACCAAGCGTGGCGAGGATGCGCGCGCCCGTCTCTACACCCTGTCGGAAGGGGCGGATGCCTGGATCGACGGTGTGAGCCGCTGGCGCCAGATGCATCGCGGCAACCTCACCTCCTTGCCGGATGGTCCCGCTCCCGATCCGAATGTGGAGTGGATGCTATATCAGTCCTTGGCAGGGATCTGGCTCGCGCCGACCGAAGCTACCGATCCTGCCATGCTGGCCGATCGCTTTCTGGCCTATACTGAAAAAGCGCTTCGGGAGGCCAAGGTGCGAACGGATTGGGCTGAGCCAAACGAGGCTTTCGAACAGGCGGTGCGCTCCTATGCCGAGCAGTTGGTGTCACCGGAAAACCAAAGCTTCCTGACGGATTTCAGCGAAACGCTTCGGCCCTTCATGGCGGCGGGCGAGGTCAACAGCCTCTCCCAGACGCTGATCAAGCTCACGGCGCCGGGTGTGCCGGATATTTACCAGGGAACCGAGGGCAAGGACGATAGCCTTGTCGATCCGGACAATCGCCGCATCATCGACTATCAGGCGCTGGCCGCCGAGATGAGTGCGCCCGCAAATGAGCGCCCCGTCTCTTTCATCCAGCGCAAGCAAAGGCTGATCCGGGAGGTGCTTGCCCTTCGTAGCCGCCATGCCAGCCTGTTCAATGACGGTGATTACGTGCCGCTGGAGGTCACTGGCCATGCCCGGGATCACGTCATCGCTTTCGCTCGGGTACAGGGGAATGATATCGCGCTGACTATTGCGCCAAGATTGGTGTTTGGCCGGATCGATCCTGAGACGGCAAGGGTTGCAGCGGCCTTTTGGGCGGATACCATGATTGTTTGCCCTGAGAGCGTACAGGGGCCGTTGCACGATATTCTGTCAGGCCGGTCGTTCAATCGTGAACAGATGCTGGTTTCGAACTTGCTCGAAGGCGACGATATCGCCTTGCTGGTGACGCCTTCACTCACTGCACGCGACATTCGGGGATAGGGGAACCGATCTTGCTCCGGGGTGTTAACCCAACATCCCAGCCCATGACCCGCTTATGAACGGAGAGGCAGGGTCCCAGATTTGGTCCAGTACGCATAAAAGGAGATTGCCATGAAGATCGAAAAATACGGTTCTGCCCAGTGGTCAGGTGGTTTGAAAGACGGAAAAGGCAAGGTTTCGACGCAGAGCGGCGCCTTGGATGCCTATCCTTACGGCTTCAATACCCGCTTTGAAGGTGTCACCGGCAGCAACCCGGAGGAACTGATCGGTGCGGCACACGCGGCTTGCTTCACTATGGCCTTGTCGATGATGCTGGGCGAGGCTGGATTGACCGCCGACAGCCTGGAAACCAAGGCCAATGTGACCCTGGAAAAGCAGGAGGCTGGTTTTGCCATCACGGCCATCGAGCTTGTCCTGAAGGGTAAAGTCCCCGGTGCCGATGAAGCCCGGTTTACGGAAATTGCCAATCAGGCTAAGGCGGGATGCCCGGTTTCCAAGGCCCTGGCCTCCGTGCCGATTAGCCTCAGCGTTACCCTGGGATAACCAGTTACCCTGGGTGGTCTGGGTCCGGTCTGGCTTGAATGCTAGGCCGGGCTTTTGTGCTTTTTCAAGAGATGATATCCGCCTTTTCGACGCCCCCTGTGATAAACGGCTGGCACGTGCTAGGCACACTTAGCAGCTTGACAATCACGGATCGCTGCCAACCGCGAGGGACGCTGTTATGCCGACACTGAGTGACGAGGGCCAAGCGCGTCTGAGCGACATTGCCACCCGCCATGGGGTCAGCTTCGGGGCGGTGGAACATTTGCTGATGGCGTTGATGGCTGGCAACGGCTACCAGGCCCAGTTCAACCACCCGGATCTCGGTGGCATGGGGCAATGGTCGCAGGGTGGCATGACCATGGTCGGCGATATGTTCAACAACGGGCTGAAGGCCCGGGTTGACAATCTCTGCTCGGATATCGCCACGCTGCTGCAAACCAGTGATCTGCATCGCCCGGCGTCCGGCTACGCCTCATCGTCGCAATCACAGTCGCAGGGAAATGGCGGGTTTGGTACCTTTTCGAGCGGTGTCAGCCTCTTCATCCCCGGCAGTCTTTCAGCCGCAAACTGGTGGCCAGCCGATCTTGGCTTTCCGGCCTCGACCGGTGCTCAGAACAATTTGCGCTATGCGTTTTTTCCGTCAAGCCGCAGACTGGCGATTGATATTGGCGGGCGCACCACAGTCTACGATACCAGAGACCACCAGATCGGCGGATTTTCCCAGCAGCAGGGCGGTGATCAGACGCTGAGCTTTACCTCCCAATATGGGCTGGTGCGGATCTCAGAGCTTGAAGTCGTGTCTCCCGGTACGAATTCGCCCGTTACGAATGGGATAGGCGAGGCCGCGACTGCACCCCTCGCGCCGGTCATGCCACCCGTCGCCACTGTTTTTGACCATCCCGAACCAGCGAGTGAGCCTTTGGCGTCGGAGATTCAGGCATTTTCGGCAGGGACGTCTCCCATGCCTCCAACCGTTCCCCCGGCAGCCAGTGACGATGAGATCTTTGCCAAGATCGAGAAACTCGCCGCCCTGCATGGCCGCGGCATCCTGACCGACAAGGAATATCAGGACAAAAAGGCCGATCTTCTGTCGAGGCTTTGATCGTAGATAAACTCTGCTCGACGAGTGACATTCGGGATCTGGGATGATGGGGTGGTCGGGCAGGCCGCCGCATAATTGCGCCTGTAGGGCCATGTCGCGTCATTAAAAAAGCTCTGCGAAAATAGACGCTTATCACCTGCTTTTTCCACAACTATAGGTCGTGTTTTCCAGGGTGCAAATAGGTCCAGTGGACATCTTTCAATTTAAATCTATATATTTTATAGTCAATACGCAGTGGCAGGAATCGAGGACTGGCAAATTCAACAGGCACTCAGGGCATGCCTGTAGGGCTATCCTGAATGCCGCTTGATGGAGGGCATCATGCTCCAGTTTATTTCAGGGGTTTCGCACTTTGGGGTTTCCCAAGCGAAAAGCAGCATTTCGCCTGCCCGCAAGACAGTCGTTATTGTCGGTGGAGGCTTTGCCGGCGCGTCAGTGGCGCGGTTTTTGGCGCAGCGGCAGGACGAAGATCTGCAAATTCTGGTATTTGAGCCGCGATCCATGCTGGGAGCTGGGCTTGCCTATGATACGGAAGATCCGGCTCTTCGCCTCAATGTTGAAGCAAACAGGATGATTGCTGACGGCAAGGAGCCGCTCGCCTTTGCCGAGTGGTTACGGCAATCCGGCGCGCTTGCGGACGATCCGGACGCCAAGGTCGAATGCACAGGCAGTGATGCCACGCAGGTGTTTGGCCGCCGTGAAGCCTTCGGTCGCTTCATGGCGGACCAGATGGCCCCCTATCTTGAAGAGGGTCGTATCCAGCACATCCGCGAGACGGTGGAAAGCGTGACCCGGATCGGGAGCCGCTGGCTTGTGACCGGCAATTTGGGCGCCTGGATCAAGGCCGATATCGTCGTCATGGCGGCTACCCACCCGGCTCCAAAGGCACCGCGGGCATTGCAATCAGCCCTGCAAGGTCATCCACGGTTCATTACCAATCCCGTCGCGGGCCAGAGTCTTTGCGGTATCCGTGCGACGGATCGGGTTCTTGTCGTCGGCATGGGGCTGACGGCAGCGGATATTGTCGCCAGTTTAACGGCCCGTGGCCATCGTGGCGAGATCACCGCCTTTTCAAGGCGCGGCATGTCGTCCCGCGGCCATACTCTTCAGCCCCAGGACTGGTCTTGCTCGTTCAGCGAGGATGATTGTCGCTCGGTAAGGTCGTTGATACGTGCCGTGCGGCGTGCGGTGGCCGATGCGCAGGCCCATGGCGTGACCTGGCATGCGGTGACCGACGCCCTGCGCAAACAGGGCCAGACCATTTGGGCGCGTCTCAATACGACGGAACGAAAACGGCTGCTGCGCCACGCCCGCCGTCTTTGGGACGTGCATCGCTACCGGCTGCCACCCCAGGCGCAGGCCATTTGGCAGGATAGGATGGCTGAGGGCAGTCTGACACTTGCCTCAGGCCGGATGATCAAGATCGAGCGGGGTATCGAGACCATCGCCCTTGATCTCGTGGTGGCCTCGACCGGGCTGGTGGAGCGCAAGCGGTTCGACTGGGTGGTGCTGGCAACAGGCCCCGATCATGCCAGTGTCCTGAAATCGCAATCGATGTTGCTGACACTAGAAAGCACGGGCCACCTCCAGGCCGATGCTTATGGGCTCGGTATCGCCTGCGATGAGGCCGGTCAGGCCATTGCTATCGATGGGCGACCGCAAGCGGATTTGTTCATTGCTGGACCACTGGCCCGCGGTACGTTTGGCGAGTTGATGGGCGTTCCAGAAGTCGCCCGGCAGGCCGAACTTGTCGCAGATCGTATCGCCGACGCCGTTATAGTGAGCCGCAGCATGGCAAGCCATAGCGTCGAAGCGCGATAGTAGTGTGCTGCCAGCCCGACCGCTTCGGTGCCGGGCTGGCGTAGTCCTCATGCAGGGGCCGCGTCTCCCAGCAGTTTCTCCAATATCTGTGCTTCGATTGCTGCGCATTCCGCCGTGGCGTGCCGCCTTGGGCGTGGCAATGCAACCTTGAGGTCGAGCGCGATGCGTCCGGCGTCGATGACGACGATCCGGTCGGCGAGGGCGACGGCCTCCGACACATCATGGGTGACCAGCACCGCCGTAAACCGCTGCTTTTGCCAGATCCGTTCCAGCAATTGCTGCATTTCGATCCGGGTCAGCGCATCGAGCGCGCCTAGCGGTTCATCCAGGGCCAGAATATGCGGATGCGCCGCCAAGGCGCGGGCAAGCGCGACGCGCTGTTTCTGGCCGCCGGAGAGAACGGAGGGCCATTCGCTGGCCCGTGCGCCAAGGCCAACCTCTTCCAACAGGGCGCGGGCCGCCGAAAGCGCTTCCTTGCCCTTGGCAATTCCGGTCAGTCCGACGGCGACATTGTCGTCGATCTTTGCCCAGGGCAGAAGGCGTGGCTCCTGAAACATCATTCGAACCCGGGCAGCATCGCTCTTGTCGGCATGATGGACAAGTTCGCCGGAACTTGGCTTGTCCAGCCCAGCCAGCAACCGCAGCAGGGTGCTTTTGCCGCAGCCGCTCTTGCCGATGATCGCCAGGAACTCACCTTCTGCGACATCAAGGTTTATGCCATCCAGCACGGTCTGTGTCCCGAAATTCTTTCGGACATTGCGGAAGGAAAACGCCGGGCGGGCGCTGGCAAGCACCGGTTGGGATGCCTGTTCCTGTCTTTTTGCAGGGTGTATTTCCTGAATTGGCCGAAGCCGCGTCACTGTTGTTGCGGTCATGGGTCTTACCTCGCTGTCTGGTAGGCCGGATGCCATTGCAGGAACACGCGCTCCAGGAAACGGGCAAGCAGATCCGCCAGTTTGCCGAGCAGCGCATAGATGAGAATAGAGAGAACAACCACGTCGATCAGCAGGAACTCACGGGCCTGCATGGCCATGTAACCAAGACCGGAAGACGCGGCGATGGTTTCGGCGACGATCAGCGTCAGCCACATGATGCCAAGGCCGTAGCGCAGTCCGGCAAAAATCGCGGGCAGGGCGCCCGGCAGGATAACCTTGCGAAACAGCCGGTAAGGCTTCATGCCGTAAAGGCGGCCCATTTCCACCAGTTGCGGATCGACGCTCTGGATGCCCAGCAGGGTGTTGACATAGATGGGGAAGAACACGCCAAGCGCGACAAGAAAGAGCTTGGCCTCCTCATCGATGCCAAACCACAGAATAACCAGCGGGATCAGTGCCAGATGGGGAATATTGCGCACCATCTGCAAGGTCGTATCGGTAATGCCGCGGCTCAATGCGGACAGGCCGTTGAGCAGACCGAGTGCGAAACCGATGCCGCCGCCAATCGCAAAGCCCGCCAGCGCCCTTACGGTGGAGACGCCGATATTGGTTGGCAATTCGCCCGATAACGTCAGCCGCCAGAAGGCTTCGGCGACGGCAGACGGTGCCGGTAACACGTTTTGCTGCAACAATCCGGCGCGCGACGATGCTTCCCAGGCAATCAGGATCAGCAAAGGCAGCGCCCAGCCGATGCTGTTGCCAGCCAACCGCGACAGGCCAGCTCCGAACCATGCAAATCCTAGCGAGGGTGCATGTCCGGCATCTTGTCTGATGTTTGAATTCTGCATCGCTTCAACTCCGGATCATTATCTTCAGTTGCCTGGGTCTTTAGTTGGCTGGCGCAACCCACACGGCGTCTTTGATGTTGATTTTCTTCGGGATCAGGCCGAGCCGGAAGAAACGGTCTGCCGTCTCTTGCTGGGTCGCCACGATCTCGTCGGTAATCTTGAAAATGCCGAACTCGGCCCGGTTGGCAGCCAAAGTCTGGGCGTTGAGCGGCACGCCGGTAATGTCATGCAGGGCGGCGGCCAATTGATCGCGATTGTTGGCGGACCATTCAGCCGCAACAGTGAGCGCCTTCAGCACGGTTGCCAATGTGTCGGGATGGCTTGCTGCAAAGTCGCGATTGGCGAGAAAATAGGTTTTGACGTCAAGCACTTCGCTGGAGCGGGCGAGCGTCACCAGATCGTATCGGGTCTCGGCAATCGCCAGGAACGGGTCCCAGACGGCCCAGGCGTCCACCTTGTCGCTGGCAAAGGCCGCCGCCGCATCCGCCGGACCCAGATAGACCGGGGTGATCTCATCAAAGCCGATCCCGGCCTTTTCCAGGGCAACCACAACGAGGTTATGGGCGCTGGTGCCTTTGCCAACCGCAACCTTGCGGCCCTTGAGACCGGCCAGATCCTTGATGCCGGAACTGGCCTTGACGACGATGCCCTCGCCCTTGCCATTCGGCGGCAGCGCCGCAGCATAGACAATGGCTGCCCCGGATGCCTGACCGAAAATTGGCGGCGCATCTCCGGTCCAGCCGACATGGACGGAGCCGACATTCAAGGCCTCGACCAGCGGTGGCCCGGCGGCAAACTCCACCCAGGACACTGAGATCCCCTGCGATTTGAGGGCGGCTTCGATCACGCCTTGCTGGCGTGCGATGACCGGCAGACCGGTTTTCTGGTAGCCGATTTTCAAGGTACCCAATCCTTCGGCCCGAGCGCGGAAGGCAGCGCCAAGCGTCAGGGATAAAACGAGGGAGCCAAGGGCACCGGTCGCAAACAGGCGGCGGGTCAATTCTGTCATGTTGCGTCTCTTGAAAACCTAAGTCCGGGCAATGGCGCCTTAGATTAAAGTATATAGTCTATGGAAATAATGGAGATAATATCGATCAATATTCTGCAAATTGCGGAAACAAATTTCCCCATTGGTGCGGCTTTTAGGTTGGGATGTGCGTCGAGGATGTCCTTGGATGGTATGGACCTGTGCTGGGTGAAAACCGGCTCTGTTCGTGCAGGTCGGGATCTGGGCATTCGGGAAAGACGAAATTCCGACCCCTGGAGACGGGAAAATGGCGGCAGGAAATTTCCGCAGTCGCCCATAAAGCGAAAAATATACCTTACAAATTCCATAGACTAAATCATCATATAGGCCTGACGAATGCGACAGACCGAAGGAAGAGACCGCTGATGATCAACCGCAGACAGACCCTTGGCTTGCTTGGCGCTACCGGCACCATCCTCGCCTTGCCGGCAATCCGTACCGCGCAGGCGGCAACCACGACATTGCGGATCGGTTGGCAGAAGAATGGTGTGCTGGCGCTGGCCAAGCGCACGGGCGCGCTGGAAAAGCGTCTGGCTGCACGCGGCATTAGCGTGACATGGGCCGAGTTCACCTCCGGCCCGCCGCTGCTGGAAGCGCTAGGCGCCGGTGCGCTCGATTTCGGTCCGACAGGAGATGTGCCGCCACTGTTTGCCCAGGCGGCGGGCGGCAATCTTCTTTATGTCGGCACGTATAAGGGAGCACCCTCCGGCACGGCATTGCTTGTGCACAAGGATTCGCCGATCCAGACGATTGCCGATCTCAAGGGCAAGAAGCTAGCCTTCAAACGCGGCTCGAGCGCTCATAATTTCGTGGTCAAGGCGCTGAAAACGGCCGGATTGACGCCAGCCGATGTCAAGGCAGCGGATCTGTCGCCTGCCGATGCGGGGGCGGCATACAAATCTGGAAATGTCGATGCCTGGGCGATCTGGGACCCTTATTTTGCCGTGGCCGAGACCGATCCCAATGCCAGGGTGCTGACGACGGCAAGCGGCATTGTCGATAGCTGGAGCTTCTATTTCGGCAATGGTGATTTCACCGTTAAAAACCCGGAGGTGATCACTGAGGTTATCGATGAATTGCGCAAGACCGGTGTTTGGGCCCAGAGCCATCTGGATGAAACCATCACCGCGCTTGCCGAAATCACCGGCGTGCCGCGCGACACGACAAAGACCGTGCTGACCCGGCCCGGCGCCGATCTGGGTAGCGTTTCCACCCTGAACGATGAGGCCATCGCCTATCAGCAGGCCTTGGCCGACGAGTTTCACGCCCTGCAAATCCTGCCGAAGCCTTTGAAGATCGCCGAGATCGTCTGGCGCCCGAAGGCCAGCTGAACCATTTTCATGAAAGGACTTGTCCATGTCTAAAACGTCCAATGCACAAAATGCGCGGCCCATCGATTTTCTCTGGTTCATCCCCACATCTGGTGATGGCACCTATCTCGGCTCCAACGATCTGACCCGCCCTGTCGATCACGGCTATCTGCGTGAGATTGCCAGCGCCGTCGACCGGCTCGGCTATTACGGTGTTTTGCTGCCGACGGGGGTTGCCTGTGAGGAATCCTTCGTGACGGCGGCATCGTTGGCCGCCCACACCCAGAAGCTGAAATTTCTGGTCGCCATTCGTCCCGGCACCGCATCGCCCGCCTATTACGCGCGGTTGGCGGTCGCCCTGGACCGGGTCTCGAACGGCCGCACGCTGCTGAATATCGTTGTCGGCGGCAGCCCTTCGGAATTGGCGGGTGACGGTATTTTCGTCTCCCACGATGAACGCTATGCCCATGCCGACGAGTTTTTCACCGTCTGGGAGGATCTTCTAGGCAAGGGCCATGCCGATCTGAATGGCAAATATATTCGTGCAGAAGGGGCGCGCCTTGGCTTCCCGCCGGTGCAATCGCCGCGTCCGCCGCTCTATTTTGGCGGCTCGTCGGAGGCCGGGATCGATTTTGCCGCCCGTCGCGTCGACAAATACCTGACCTGGGGCGAGCCGCCAGCGCAGGTCAAGGAAAAGGTCGAGGCTGTGCGCGCTGCTGCTGCCCGCAGCGGGCGGGATGTCTCCTTTGGCATCCGTCTGCACTTCATCGTCCGCGAAACCGATGAAGAGGCCTGGGCTGCCGCAGACAAGCTGATCTCTAAACTGTCCGATGAAACCATCCGCGAAACCCAGGCGCGCTTTGCCAAGGAATCCGATTCTGTCGGCCAGCGCCGCATGACGGAATTGCACAATGGTCGGCGCGACAAGCTGGAAGTCTCGCCCAATCTTTGGGCCGGGGTGGGACTGGTACGGGCAGGGGCCGGTACGGCCCTGGTCGGTTCGCCGGAAACAGTGGCGGAGCGCCTGCGGGAATATCAGGCCATTGGCATTGATACGGTGATCGGCTCCGGCTATCCGCATCTGGAAGAAGCCTACCGTGTGGCGGAACTGCTGTTTCCGAAGCTTGGTCTTGGCAGGTCGAGCGAAAACGACATTAAGCACAGCGATTTCGCCGATTCGAAAGTTTTTGCCGGCGGAGGCCATTCGGGCGGTTTCCGGGTCGTTTCAGGGTCCTGACGCTCTGCAAGTATCGCTTATTCACTATGCCGCCCTGGGTTGTTCCGGGGTGGCCTTGCCTTTTTTGATGCTTCCATGCAACGAACGGCGGTGAAACGTCGGTCGATCTGACGTTTGCCAGCCACAATCCCTTGCGGCAAAGCTTGAATATGAAATACATAATTTTTATATGTTTTTAAAATTCATGCTTTAGTTTGGCTTTATTGCCATGGTGAAATGCGGATGGGGCCGGGATTTGTCGGCCCGGAATGTTGGGAAAGCAGACAGTCATGCTGACGAAAAAAGGCAAATACGGTTTGAAAGCGCTGGTGGATCTGGCTCAGCTTGGACCGGGTGAAACAGCGTTCATCAGCGAGATTGCGCTCAGAAACAACATTCCGAAGAAGTTTCTCGACACCATTCTGCTCGAATTGCGCAATGGTGGCATCCTGCGGTCGAAAAAAGGCCCGGGCGGCGGTTACTCCTTGTCGCATCCCGCCAGCGAAATCCGTATTGGCCACGCCATTCGCCTGCTGGATGGGCCGCTTGCGCCGATCCGTTGTGCCAGCCGCACCGCTTTCGAAGCTTGCGATGATTGTGCCGATCCGGTCAACTGTCAGGTCCGGCGGTCGATGACCCAGGTGCGGGACGCCATTGCGGCGATTCTTGACAATATGACACTGGAACAATTCGTCGCTACGCCAAGCCTGAATGAGCTGACGCAGGATGAGCAGCAAGAAAAGCGCGCTACTGCATAATTCCTTAAATCGGCTTGGATTTATGGCTAAAATTATGCAGCAGATGTAAAGCGCTACGGCAGACCTCTAGACAGAAATCAGCCTGCCGGATCTGAATAATCCGGCAGGCTGATTTTTTGCTGTGGCCGCAAGGTCAGCCCAAAATCGGTGTGAAATTGCCGTAACGGCCGTTCTGATAGGCCAGTGGGTTGCCTTCGCTGAGCTGGATCGAAATGACCCGGCCAATGATGATGCCGTGGCTATGGCGGTCGATGATCTCTTCCACTTCGCAGTCGATTGCGGCGAGCGCGCCGACCAGCAGCGATGCGCCGCTAGGCCCGACTATCCAATTTGACCCGTCATAGCGTGCCTCTCCCTTCAGACCCCCAACGCCGGCAAAACGATTGGCGACAGGCTCGTCATGGCTCGCAAGGATGTTGAGGCCGAAATGACCGTATTTCCGGATCACCGGATAGCTGGAAGAGGTCCGGTTGATATTGACGATAACCGTTGGAGGATCGACCGACAAAGCGGTGGCGGAGGTCACGGTTGCACCAGTGCGCTCTGGCCCCTGGCCCGCCGTGATCACCGAAACCTGGCCGCTGACGTGGCGCATGGCCGATTTCAGCAGACCCGGCTCGACGGACGGCTGCGGATAGGGCGTAGCGTTGGCGTCCTTGCGCGGCATGGTGAGGATCGTCATGAGCAATCTCCAATTGGCTGTCTTTTCCTGCCGGTCAAAATGGAATCTCACGGCTCTTTTGTCAAAGTAATCCATAATTTCAATAGATTATATTATGGGAAAAAAATTCTAAAAAATGGCGATCTTTTGCATTCCTAGGCCCATAAACACTTCAAAGCTGCAATGCATACAATAGAATCTACTAGAAATGTTAGAGCCTATCAGCTTCAGACTGAACTGATAGGCTCTCACTTCTCTGGTTTTCGTTTGTTTTTCGGGAAAACGATTGTCCATTTTTTCTAAGCCAAACTCTGGCAGCATTCATCGGCAAGTCAGCCGTTGGAATCATCATCTGAAAAACCGCTCAAGCCAAGTGTACCTTTGCGCAAAAGCGAAACGATGATACCGGCATCAGCGCTTTGGAACTCGACCGCGCCAAGATGTGCGGTTGCATGTGCAAAGCGTGGGTCCGCTGCGACAGACTGAGCGATTGTCGAGGCTTCCACGGCTGCTGCATTGGCTGCCGATGCGATCAGGAAGGCGGTATGTCGATGCCGGTCCTGTGTGCCGATCTGGGCGGCATCAATGGCGCTGGCGGCTTTTTCGATCACGGCTTCGGCTGTTGCCAATCGCAGGGCGGCATCAGCGATGGCGTCGGTTTTTGATGGGTCAAAATCGGGTTCGAACGTGTCGTCAGGCAGATGAGAGGGGGCCAATACCGGGCTTCCGAACAATTGGCTGAATGCAGCTTTGCCTCTCCCCAGCTCTACGGATGCCTGCAACAGCAGGTCCATGGCTTGAGGCACATCCGGCCCCTGTGCCAAACGCCGAGCCTGCAATTGCGCGTCCTTTTCGCCTCTCTGGTCACGAAATAGCACCGGTTCACCCCGATCCGGCTGGCTTTTGTCTGAAAGGGAATTGGCGATCGGCGTTATCGCCGCCGCTGCGGCGGGGAAAAACAGATGGGCCGGCTCTTCAGCCTGGTCATGGACGGACACCATGATCCAATCGGCGGAAGCGGCGTTCGGTGACGCCATGCCGGTGCCATTCAATGACCAGCCAAGTCCATTATAGGAAAGGTGCAGGCCCCTGTCTTTCAGGCTTGCCGCAGACGGTGCTTTGACGCGCGCCAGGCGCATGCCTGCCAGTGCGGCAGCAAAGAAATAGGATTTCTGTGCTTCGCTGCCATGGCTGCGCAACAATTCCAATGCACTATAATGACCGGCAAGCATGGCCCCCAGGGTGGGACAAGCCTTTGCCAGCACACAGCAAATGGTCGATAACAACACATTTGAAACGTCGATCCCGCCGTAATCGGTCGAGACGGAAATGCCGAGAAGCCCTGACCTCAGCAGATGGTCGAGGATTGCTTTTTCATAGGACCCATCACCTGTCGGCACTGCACTTTCGACCAGGATATGCGCGACGCCAAGGGCTTCGTCCTCGGCTTTGATGAAGGCAACTGGTCTAGCCAGTCGGTCGAAAACGGGCGAGAATGTTCCCATGACGGCATCTCCCTTTTGTCTCGATTTCGAAATTCCGGACAAGAGCATTTCCAGGAAAAGTGGAAACCGGTTTTCCGTCCGGAAATGCGTAAAAACAAAGAGTTAGAGCGTTACTGCGATGACATGTGGGGCAGAAACGCTCTAGTGACGTCTCTTCCCGCTTCACGAGAGCCGCAGCCCGCCAAACAGGTGGGCAATAAACGATATTATCATATCGATAGATTTTGTATAGTTTCCTTTTCAAAGGGTTGTGGGGTCTGTGACGTCGTTGTTTCAGCCCTCATTGAGCCTGGCTTCGAGCAGGAGTTTTACCAGCCAATCAACGAAAACCCGGACCTTGTTGCTCAAATGACGGTTCGGCGGATAGACGATGTAGAGAGGAAGCGGCTCACGCCTCCAATCCGCCAGCACTTGCACCAATTCGCCCGATGCGATGAGGCTGGCGGCCATGAACCGGGGAATCGGGGCGATGCCAAGGCCGTTCTGGGCGCAGGTCATATAGGTGCGGCTATCGTTGACAGACACGATGTAGCGGGCGCTGATCTCCAACTCTTCCTTGTCTTTTTTGAACGTGAACGGCATTTTCCGGCTATTGTTGCTGCTGAAATAGTTCACGCAATAGTGGTGGTTTTCCAGTTCGCGCGGATGGGCGGGGATGCCGAATTTTTCGATATAACGGGGGGCGACGCAGGTGATCATTTCCACGTCGCAAACCCGTCTGGCGATCAGTGACTGATCGGAGGGCGTACCGGCCCGCAAGGCGCAATCGACGTTTTCGGCAAGATAATCGACCATCCGGTCGCTGACGCCGAGATCGATGTGCATATCTGGAAATTTCTGATGAAAGTCGCAGAGGGAGGGAACTACAATCCAATCTGAAAAGGCGCCGGACATTTCGACACGCAAACGTCCGCGGGGTGTGCTTTGCGCATTAGAAAGACTTTCGTCCAGCTCAGCCAGTTCCGAAACGATCTGGACCGCTCTCTCATAATACAAGGCCCCGTCCGTGGTCACCATGACGCGCCGGGTGGTCCGGTTGAGCAGTTTGGTCTGCAAATGGGCTTCCAACCCCTGAATAAGATTGGTGACCGTTGCCTTCGGCATATCAAGCCGTTCAGCCGCCCGCGTAAAGTTGCCGGTTTCCACCACGCGAATGAAGGCACGCATTGCTGAGAGCTGGTCCATGGGAGTTGGCCTTGTTGATGTGCGTTGCACTATTATTCGAAAATACGAACAGTGTAGTAAGAAAACGCCAGCTTGTTCCGATTGGCGAATAACAGTAGATTTTACAGGAAATTGCAAGCGTGCATATCTCATCTCGGGGGCTGCTGGTCGGACCGGGGGAATCAGAGGTCCCGAAAGTGGGGGCTTAAGGAAGTCGAAGCAATGTCGGTGCCAATGCCGGTACAAGTGAAAGATATGGTGCTGGACAAGCTGGCCGTCGGGCCAGTGTCGGCGCGTGTCTATCAGGGTGCCGAATATGGCAAGGGGCCGCCGGTCGTGTTGTTCTTTCACGCCGGTGCCTTCATGGCATCCGGCGTGGTGTACAGTTCGGTGGCGGCATGTCTGGCGAGGACCGGCGCTATCGTGGTGGTGCCGGACTACAATGCGCCGCTCGGGCCGGTCTTTCCCAGTCCGCTTGAGGTGGGCTTTTCGATTTTCTCCTATCTCGCCAACAAGCGTGCCGGGCTTGGCGACCGCAAATCGCTGCTGTTGCTGGCAGGCGTTGAGGCGGGTGGTAATATTGCCGCCAGCGTCGCGCTGAAGGCGCGGGATCATTTCGCCAACGAACTCGACGGCCAGATCCTGCTGTCGCCGCTGCTCGATCCATTCATGGGGACGGCGTCCATTCGTGAAGCGGAAGCCATCGGCATGCGGGAGCGCTGGGCGGAAGGCTGGAGCCGCTATCTGAGCGGTGGTGGATGCCATCCTTATGCGGCACCTTGCCTCTGTTCGCGTCTCGCTGGCGTCGCGCCTGCTTTAGTTTTGAGCGCTGAGGATGATCCGCTGCGTGATGAAAGTCTTGCGTTCGCGCAAAGCCTGAAGCAGGCCGGCGTTAAAACCTGTAGCCAGATCCTGCCTTCCGGGAAGGGCTGGTCATCCATCTATGACGGTCAACAGATCCATGCGTCGACATGGGAGCCTGAGCTTGAAAGCCAGTTCGAAGACTTCGTTAAACAGATCAGCATTCGCTAGAATGCCGTGAAACCTGAATGAACAATGGCGGCCTGTGGGGGCCGCAAGGAGATTGCCAATGTCATCCAGAAAACAACGCTGGGCCCTTATGGGCGCCGGCCTGGGCCTTGTTGTGTCCATTTCAGCCGTATCCGTGGTTCTTCAATTGCCGATGAGTGTTGTGGCAACGGCGGCCTCGGCGGCTGCACCGGCTCCTGCCGTGCCGGTCACGGTTTCCAAGGTTTCCAGCCGGAATTTCACCCATTGGGAGCTGTTTTCCGGCCGTCTCGAGGCTGTTGAACGGGTCGATGTGCGGCCACGGGTCGGCGGAGCCATCCAATCCGTCCATTTCCGAGAGGGCGCGCTTGTCAAGGCAGGCGATCTGCTGTTCACCATCGATCCCGCCCCGTATCAGGCCGCTGTCGATCAGGCGGAAGGCCAGTTCGCTTCAGCTGAAGCCAAGGTCGATCTTGCCAGGATCGAACTGGATCGCGGCTTGAAACTATCGGGCAACAGCACGATCTCGCAAAGCGACATGGATCAGCGCCGCAATAGCTTTACCCAGGCCCAAGCCGCCATGGGAACCGCCAGAGCACAGCTGCAATCGGCTCAACTGGAGCTGGATTATACCCAGGTGCGCGCCCCGGTTTCCGGTCGCGTCGGTAAGCTTGAGGTTACGGCGGGCAATCTGGTGGCCTCGGGTTCGTCTTCTTCGGTCTTGACCACACTGGTGTCAGTCGATCCGATCTATGCCAGCTTCAATGTCAGTGAACAGTTGGTGGCAAAGGCTCTTTCGCAACTGCCGCAAACCGGGGCCGCCTTGGCCGACATCGACCGCATCCCGGTCGAAATCGGCACTTTGGCCGATGACGGCACGCCGATCAAAGGCAAGCTGCAATTGATCAACAACCAGGTCGATGCCGCCAGCGGTACGATTGGCGTGCGCGCCGTCTTCGACAATCCGGGCGGCAGGCTTATTCCTGGCCAGTTCGTGCGGGTGCGCATGGGACAACCCGTGCCGGAAAACAAGATCCTGGTCAGCGAACGGGCGATTGGCACCGATCAGGACAAGAAATTCGTTTTCGTGGTCGATGCCGATAACAAGGTGAATTACCGCCAGATCCAGTTGGGCGCCGTGGCCGAAGGCCAGCGTGTGGTGGAAAGCGGGCTTGTTCCTGGCGATACGATCGTCGTCAACGGCCTGCAACGCATCAAACCGGGCGCAGTGGTTGTTCCGCAGCTAGAAGAAAAGCTCGCGGCGTCGAAGTAAGCATAGCCTGCGCATCGACCTGACGCTTTTTTCGCAAAGCGCGAACACTGGTCAGGTCCAATATCCTCCCGGCAGCAAAGGCCGCCGGGCAGGACTGTCATATCCATATCCACCGTTTGCCGGACGAAACATCGCTTTTGTCCGAGGGCGGAGTTGTTTCACGCCGGAGAGGGCTTTGAAATGAACATTTCCCGATTTTTTGTCGACCGACCGGTGTTTGCCGGGGTGCTGTCGGTGCTGATCGTCGTCGCCGGGTTGATCGGCATGCGGTCGCTGCCGATTTCCGAATATCCCGATGTCGTGCCACCGTCGATTGTTGTGCGGGCCACTTATCCTGGCGCCAATCCGAAGGTGATAGCCGAAACAGTAGCAACGCCGCTCGAAGAGCAGATCAATGGTGTCGAGGGCATGCTGTACATGTCGAGCCAGGCAACCTCGGACGGCGTGATGACGCTGACTGTGACCTTCAAGCTCGGCACTGACCCCGATCAGGCCCAGCAACTGGTGCAGAACCGGGTGTCGCAGGCCGAACCGCGTCTGCCGGAAGAGGTCAAGAGCCTCGGCGTAACCACGGTCAAAAGCTCTCCCGATCTGATGATGGTCGTCAACCTGATCTCCCCTGATAATCGCTATGACATTACCTATCTGCGCAATTACGGCGTCCTGAACATCAAGGATCGGCTCGCCCGGATTGCAGGCGTCGGCCAGGTACAGATCTTCGGCTCCGGCGATTATTCCATGCGCATCTGGATCGATCCGCAGCAGGCAGCCGAGCACGGACTGGCGGCCAGCGATATTACCACGGCTATCCGCGCCCAGAATGTTCAGGCCGCAGCCGGGATCATCGGTGGCTCGCCAAGCCTGCCGGGCGTCGATGTACAGCTGAATGTCAATGCGCAGGGCAGGCTGCAAACGCCCGAGGATTTTGGCAATATCATCGTCAAAAGCGGTGCAAACGGTCAGATTACCCGATTGCGCGATGTTGCCCGCGTCGAGCTTGGCGCTTCCGATTACGCACTGCGCTCCCTGCTGGACAGCAAGGCCGCTGTCGCCATTCCTGTCTTCCAGGCGCCGGGCTCCAACGCCATCACCATTTCCGATGAAGTGGTCAGGACCATGGATGAGCTGCAATTGGCGATGCCAGAAGGCGTCAAATACGAAATCGTCTACGACACCACCAAATTCGTCCGCTCTTCCATCGAAAAAGTGGTCGATACCCTGCTGGAAGCTGTGGCGCTGGTCGTGCTGGTCGTCATCCTCTTCCTCCAGACCTGGCGGGCGTCGATCATTCCGCTGATCGCGGTTCCGGTGTCGATCATCGGCACATTTGCCGTGATGTATGCCTTTGGCTTTTCCATCAACGCGCTCAGCCTCTTCGGCCTGGTTCTGGCCATTGGTATCGTCGTGGATGATGCCATCGTCGTTGTCGAAAATGTCGAGCGCAATATCGAAAATGGCCTGTCGCCGCGTCAAGCGACCTACCGTGCCATGAAGGAAGTGTCGGGGCCGATCATTGCCATTGCCCTGGTTCTGGTTGCGGTATTCGTGCCGCTGGCCTTCATTTCTGGTCTGTCGGGCCAGTTCTATCGCCAGTTCGCCTTGACCATCGCCATCTCGACCGTGATCTCGGCGCTGAACTCTCTGACCCTGTCGCCAGCGCTTGCCGCTCTGCTTCTGAAGGGCCATCATGCACCGAAGGACCGGCTGACGCGCGGCCTGGATTTTCTGCTGGGCTGGTTTTTCCGAGGCTTCAACCGGGTGTTCGGCGCTGGCTCGAATGCCTATGGGAAAGGCGTCGGCGGGTTGCTGTCGCGCAAAAGCATTGTCATGGTCGTTTATCTGGCCCTGGCCGGTGCCACCTATGGCCTGTTCAATGCCGTGCCGGGTGGGTTTGTACCGGCACAGGACAAGCAATATCTGATCGGCTTTGCCCAGTTGCCGGATGCTGCCAGCCTTGACCGCACGGAAGATGTGATCAAACGGATGAGCGATATTGCGCTTGCCCAGCCGGGCGTGGCGCACGCCATCGCCTTTCCGGGCCTGTCGATCAACGGTTTCACCAATTCCTCCAATGCCGGCATTGTCTTTGTGACCCTGAAGGATTTCGACCAGCGCAAGACGCCTGATCTGTCCGGTGGGGCGATTGCCATGCAGTTGAACCAGAAGTTTTCCTCCATCCAGGATGCCTTCATCGCCATGTTCCCGCCGCCGCCCGTCCAGGGTCTCGGCACGACCGGCGGTTTCAAGCTGCAATTGGAAGACCGGGCGGGACTGGGGTATCAGGCGCTGGATGAAGCCACCAAGGCTGTGCTGGCCAAGGCCTACCAGACACCTGAGCTGACCGGCCTGTTTTCCAGCTTCCAGATCAATGTGCCGCAGCTCTATGCCGATCTTGATCGCGCCAAGGCTGAACAGCTCGGTGTTTCCGTCACCGATGTGTTCCAGACCCTGCAAATCTATCTGGGTTCGCTCTACGTCAATGACTTCAATGCCTTTGGCCGCACATACAGCGTTCGCGCCCAGGCCGATGCCAAGTTTCGGGCAACGTCCGACAATATCGGTCAGTTGAAGGTGCGCTCTGCATCGGGCCAGATGATCCCGTTGTCTGCGCTGCTGCGGGTTGATCCGACCACGGGGCCGGAACGCACCAACCGCTATAACGGCTTTCTGGCTGCCGACATCAATGGCGGACCGGCACCTGGCTTTTCGTCCGGCCAGGCCCAGGCGGCAATCGAAAAGATTACAGCCGATGTGCTGCCCAAAGGCATCGGCTATGAATGGACCGATCTGACCTATCAGCAGATCCTGGCGGGAAGCTCGGGCTTCCTGGTGTTCCCGCTGGCTTTGCTTCTGGTCTATCTCGTGCTTGCGGCGCAATATGAAAGCCTGACCCTGCCTTTGGCGATCATCATGATCGTGCCGATGGGCGTATTGGCGGCGCTGACCGGGATCTGGCTGACCGGAGGAGACAATAATATCTTCACCCAGATCGGCCTGATCGTGCTTGTCGGGCTCTCGGCCAAAAACGCCATCCTGATCGTCGAATTCGCGCGGGAGCTGGAATTTGAAGGGAGGACACCGGTTCAGGCGGCTATCGAGGCCAGCCGCTTGCGTCTGCGCCCGATCCTGATGACATCCATGGCCTTCATCATGGGCGTCGTTCCGCTGGTCACCTCAACCGGTGCCGGGGCCGAAATGCGCGCTGCCATGGGTATTGCGGTGTTTTCCGGCATGATTGGCGTGACGTTCTTCGGCATTTTCATGACGCCGGTCTTTTACGTGCTGATCCGCAAACTGGCCGGCAATCGTCCGCTGGTCCAGCATGTCAACGATGACCATGATCAGGACAATGACAGGCCAATGCGTATGGCGGCCGAATAAAAGAAGGGTCATTCGAGACTTGGTATAAGGCAAACGATGTGCCGTTGCGCTTTTGAGGCGCAGCGGCACTTCACTGTTTATCCTCGATTTTTACGGCTCGCCGACAGCGCTTAGCCGGAAACCATGTCATGCTCCCTGTCCCGGTCGGGTTCCATTTTTTTCTGACGAACTCTCGCTGCTGCCTCCTGCATCTGGGATCGGAACCAGACCAGTGCGGGATCGCGGGTGCGATAGCTGTGCCATTGCAGACATTGTTGTAATGGTGGCAGAGGGAAAGGCGGGTCCATGATGCGGATACCGCCCAGATTGAGCATGCATTCCGCCAGGCTGCGCTGAACCATGGCAATGCGTTTCGAGCCACGGATAAGGAAGGGTAGGGAGGCAAAGGAAAAAGTCGAAACCTCCACCTTGATCTTCAGGCCGAGCTTGTCGCAGGCGCGTTGGGCAAAGGTCTCTCCACCATTGGGCGGCTGCATCACCACATGACCTGCGGCAAGAAAATCATTTTCCGTCATAGGCCCTTCGGCCAGCGGTCCGTCCGCATCCACCACGCAACAGATCTGGTCTTCCAGAAAAGGCTCGGATGGATGATTGGTCGAGCAAAAGTCGCTTGGCGCCACCAATAGATCCGCTTCTCCGCGCTCAAGAAGGAGATGGGGATAGTTCTGTTGTGGCTGGAAATGGATTTGCACACCCGGAGCTAGCGCCGACACCTGTCGTAAAAACGGCGGTATGATCGTGTTGAGCGTATAGTCGGACACGATGAGGTTGATGCTGCGGGTTGATTCATGGGGAATGAAGGACGGCGTCGACACAACGGCGGCCTCGATGCGCACGATAATGTCGCGCAAGGGCAGTTCCAATGAGGCGGCGAGGGGGGATAATTCCATGGATCGCCCGACCTGAATCAGCAGCGGATCATCGAAGTAATCGCGCAGACGCCCAAGGGCGTTGCTCATCGCCGATTGGGTGATGAACATTTCGTCTGCCGCCCGGCTGACATTGCGAACCCTGATCAGCGTGTCGAGCGCCACCAGCAGATTAAGGTCCAGATTCTTGAAGCGCATGATTGTCCCCCTCCCAAGGAATCCCTCGAATAACCAGCCAAATTATCGGGGGATCAATCGATTCATGTATTTATTTTAAAAATACAAATCATTCATCAATGCAATTTTGTAAACGAGTTTTTCTTGAGTACATCTTGGGTCAGGGAGGAAATATCGTTGCTTGGCCTTAACGCTGGCAGCGCGGTTCTCCCATCGCCTAAATCGCCCGAGGAGGCGAGTTCGAGGAGACCCGATGTTTAAGTATTTTCCGACCAATTATGTCTGGAACCTGTCTGTCGATCTGTCGATCGAGATGGGTGCCCGGATGGGCGAGATCGAAGAAATGTGCGCCCCTTTGCAGGAGGCGGCCAAAGCGCCTGATGCAGCCGGCACGCAAGCTTTCCGCGAGACCTGGATCAAGATGGCGGACAAGCTGGTGTCCCTCGCCGAGGAAGACGAAGCCAAGGGCCGGTTGATTTCTGCGGGTGACAAGCTGATCCGTGCCGCCAATTACATGCTGACCGCAGAACGGTTGCTTGCCCATGGTTCTGAGGGCCGGGTGGCCTTGTATCAGCGCGTTCTGAATGCGTTTGAAAAGGGCTTGAAACTGTCCGGCTCATCCTGTCGCCGGGTAGAAATTCCCTATGAGGGCAAGCATCTTTCTGCTCTTTACGTACCCGCCGAAGGCGTCGAAGGTGCCGCACCGCTTCTGGTCCAGGTCAATGGTCTCGACAGTACCAAGGAAATGAAGTTTTTGGTGGGGTTGCCGGTATGGCTTGCCAAGCGCGGTGTCGCTTCGCTGATCGTCGATCAGCCAGGGACGGGGGAAGCCCTTCGCCTGCAAGGACTGACGGCCCGCTACGAAAGCGAGCATTGGGCAAGCCGTGTGGTCGATTGGCTGGAGGACCGGCCGGATATCGATGCCAAGCGGATTGGCATGGAAGGGGTGTCGCTTGGCGGTTACTATTGTCCTCGCGCAGTCGCCTTCGAGCCGCGCTTTGCCTGCGGTGTTGCCTGGGGTGCCAATCACGATTGGCGCGATGTTCAGAAAAAGCGTCTCGCCCGTGAGGGCAATCTCCCCGTTCCGCATTACTGGAGCCACGTCATGTGGGTCTGGGGCGCCAAGGATATGGACGACTTCATGGAGATTGCTGAGAAGGTTCATCTCAATGGCATTCTCGACCGGATTCATGTGCCTTTTCTTGTCACCCATGGTGAAAAAGACAGCCAGATTCCTCTTCAATGGGCTCATGCCACCTATGATCAGCTGGTCAATAGTCCCAACCGCGAACTGAAGATTTTCGACGAGCGCACCGGTGGCGTCCAGCATTCCAGCTTCGACAATTCGGCAAATGCCGGTGCCTATATTGCCGATTGGGTGGCGGAGATCCTGGGTGGACGCATCGCAGTCAGGAAAAACCCATGACCATTAAACTCATGATCTGTGGACGCCGTCGGCTGGGCCAAACGCTTACCGAACATCGCGCACATATGAAGGACCATCACGGCAAGCTCGTGCTGGATTATATCGCGCTTGATCCGGTGAAAGCACCGCAGCGCTATGTTCAAAATCATGCTTTCGATGGTGTCTATTTTGGCGGTACGCCGCAGGTCAAGGCATTGTCGATTGGTCTGGATTTCGTCACCGAGGTCTGGGCTCAGGATCTGGCAGGGTTGAAGGCGTCACGCGAGACGCCGTTCTATCTGCAATATCTACAGCCCGACGAGCCGGAAATGGTCGATGACGCCACTCTGATCGGCACGCCTTGCTCGGAAGAAATAATCATTCCGGTGCAATCGCGCGAAGGTGCTGTGAAGGTATTCCTGGCCTGGTTTGGTGAAAAGCCGCATGCAAGCGCTGTTTCGGATGTGATCGATACGGTCTCTCACGGGTTGCTTGGATATTGCCGCAACACCCCGCTGTTTCCCGGCCCGGTCACAGCCATCGACGAATACTGGCTGCCGAATGAGGCTGCCGGTGTCGCTTTCGCAACAGCCTGCCGCGACGCCATCAGCGGACTTCGCCCCGGCGATACCGGCTTTAGCCTGACCATTGCCCGCGAATACGTTCTCCACGCCGGTCACGTAGACCTCGCCAAATAAAAGCCAGACGTCATGAAAGAAAGGAATGTCCCATGAACATCATTGGACCCGATTATCTTGTCTTTGGTGTCGATAATGTCGCCGCCAGTTGCGAGTATCTTACGGCTTTCGGCTTGAAGCCGGTTGATGTGACGGATGCCGGTGGGCTGTTCGAAGCTTTGGACGGCACGGGCGTTATCGTTCGCCATAAGTCCGATCCGTCCCTTCCGCCGCCGTTGCCGACCTCGAACATGTTGCGCCAGCAGGTGTATGGGGTGCGCACAGCCGAAGATCTGGATGCGATCGAAGCAGAGTTGTCCAAGGATCGCCGTGTCACGCGGCTGTCCAACGGGTCGATCGAAGTGAAGGATAGTCATGGCTTCGAGCTCAAGTTCCAGGTGTCGATCCGCCGGAAACTCGACATGCCAGCCGAAAAGATCAACGCGCCGGGCGCACCCGCCCAGCGCAAACCGAATGAAATCGGCGTTTGGGAAGACATGCCGGCACTGCCACGGTCGCTCAGCCATGTGGTGTTGTTCGTTCCCGATATCGAGATCGCAACCGAGTTTTATTGTGATCGCCTCGGCTTCGTCGTCACCGATACATTGAGCGGGGCAGGTCCGTTCCTGCGGCCCAAGGCCAATGACGATCATCACACACTCTTCTTCATTCGCACGCCGGATTACATGAAAGGCTGTGAGCATCTTGCCTTCCATATGGGTGGCCCGACGGAGTTGATGGTTGCGGGAACGCGCTTTGTCAAAAAGGGCTATCAGAGTTTCTGGGGGCCTGGCCGCCACAAGTTCGGATCGAACTGGTTCTGGTATTTCAACAGCCCCCTTGGCTGTCACTTCGAATACGACGCCGACATGGACAAGCACGACGATACATGGGTGGGCCGCGACGTGCCGATCAGTGCCGAGGCGTCTCAACTCTTCCTGTTCGAAATGCGCGAGAAGTGGATGCCCGGTGGTGGTCCGCCTCCCGGTGCCAAGTCCTGACGTGATGGAAAGAGGCCATGTCATCCCGACAATTCCTCTGCCGACAGGACGCCGTTGGCGAGGGCGAGGCTAAAGGCTTCGGCCCGCTTGAAGGCTTCCGTCGCAAGATCATCGTGGTCAGACGCGACGGCAAGCTCCATGCCTGGCTCGATGCTTGCCCGCATTATTCCAGCGGAACGCCGATGGCCTGGAAGACGGATGCTTATTTCAACGGCGAGAAAACGCATCTCGCCTGCCATTCCCATGGCGCCTTGTTCGATTTGGAGACGGGAGAATGTGTGCTTGGCCCCTGCCTGGGGCAAGGACTGACACGGGTGGATATTGCAGTGGGTGAGGAAGGCGAGGTTTTCGCTTTGGTAACTGCGGAGGAGGATTGAACATGAATTCGGGTATCAAGAAGATCCTGATTATCGGCGGTGGATTTTCGGGAATGACGGCGGCACTTCAGCTGTCGCGAGAGGGGTTTGAGGTCGATCTCGTGGAGATCGATGCAGGATGGCGCTCCTATGGGGCAGGCATCAGCCTGCACGGCTCGACGCTCAGGGTGCTGCGCCAACTCGGCCTCCTGGATCGCTTCATGGAGGAGGGTTATGCCAGTGACGGCGTGCAATTGCGCGGGCCTGATGATACCGTGCTCTTTACACTGCCAACCCCCCGGGTGGCTGGCGACGATATTCCCGGTGGCGGCGGCATCATGCGCCCGGCGCTTGCCAAAATCCTGTCGGAGGCTGTGCGGGCTTCAACAGCCAAGATTCGCCTGGGCGTGACATTTACCGATATCGTCCAGAGCGAAGATGGAGCACAGGTCAGCTTTAGCGACGGCAGTTCAGACCGATTCGATCTTGTTGTTGGGGCGGACGGGCTGTTTTCCGCTGTTCGTTCCAAAACCTTTCCCCATGCGCCAAAGCCCCGCTTCATCGGCCAGTCGGTCTGGCGCGCCGTTTTGCCAAGACCGGAGGAACTGGAAACCATCACGATGTGGATGGGTCCGAAACTCAAGGTCGGTTTGAACGGCGTCAACAAAAGCCAGGCCTATCTGTTCCTGACCGAAGATCGCCCCACCAACGATTTCGTGGCTCCGGAACTGTTCGTCGAGACCCTGCGCGGCTTGCTGGAGCGTTTTGCCTCGCCGATCATACGAGGAATTGCTGCGCAATTGTCAGCTGAGCACCAGATCATTTACCGGCCCCTGGAGCAGATGTTGCTGCCGCGTCCATGGTTTCAGGGGCGGGTGGTTCTGATCGGCGACGCCGTTCATGCCACGACACCGCATCTGGCCGCCGGTGCCTGTATCGGTATCGAGGATGCCATGGTGCTGGCCGAGGAACTGGTTAAGGGCAGCGATATCGATGGTGCGCTTGCCACTTTCGAGGCACGGCGCTGGGAGCGGTGTCGGATGGTGGTCGAGAACTCGGGTCGTTTGGCCGATATCGAGATCCATGGCGGCAGCCGTGAAGAGCATGCCTCAATCATGAAAGTTTCGATGAAAACCCTGGCGGAAGCGATCTGACCTCGGGGATTATCGAGCATGATAGTCAATACTAAAATTAATTAAACATTTGATTTTATGTAATTATTTTCGACGGCGTTCCAATTGGGAGATCGGACGCGTTTGTCGGCGCATGAAAACAACCGGAGGAGATGGAATGTCAGGACAGAAATTTGGAGTGGCCGGGTCGATTGCTCTCGTCATCGGTCACTTCTCGGGCATGCTTGACTTGATTGCTCTTCCCGTCTGGGTTGGTGCGCTTGTCGAACGCTTCGGGTTCAGCCCGCAGCAGGCGGGCGGTATCGTCACCTTGTTCCTGGTCGGTGCAGTGGTTGCGAGCCTCATTGTCGCGCCTCGTTTCAACCAGATGAACCAAAGGCTCTGGGCCTCCATGGGGTTTGCCGTTGCCGCTGCCGCCTTTTTTGGCGCATCGAGACAGACGGCTTTTGTGCCGCTTGCGCTTTTGCATCTGACCGCCGGTGTCGCGGTCGGCACGGCCCTTTCGATGGTACATGGAACTATAGGGCAAGCGGCCAATCCGCACCGGCTATACGCCATGGCTGGCATCGCCCTTGGGCTTTTCGCCATTGTTTTGCTGGCAGCCATACCGCAGCTTTTGATCGTCTTTGGTGGCTCTGTTCTTTTCTATGTATTCACCGGCATCATGGTGATTGCCGCGCTAAGTTGTGCGTTTCTGTTTCGCAATCCCGTCCATGCCGTTGAGCCAGAAAAAAAGCCCTTTAGCCGGGCAATGTGGTTCACAATCTTTGGTATCAGCATCTTGACCTTCAACCAGTCCATGGTGTTTTCCTTCGTCGAAGTCATCGGTAAATCGCGCGGGTTTTCCGCAGAGAGCGTGTTGGCCGTTCTCATCGCGCTGGGCTTCGTCAATTTCATATTGCCATCTCCGCTGGCTGCTTTTTTGCAGACGCGCGTCTCCGCCACGACCGTGACCCAGATTGGACCGGCGGTACAGGTCGTGCTGGCGATCATCGTGACCTCGGTGACCATTTTTCCGGTCTGGGCGGTTGCGGCCTCCCTGTTCGTCTCCGTGCAGATCTTCACCCATAACTTTGCGTTCGGCCGCCTCGCAAAACTCGACCCGACCGGACGTGCCGTTGCCGCGACCCCAGCGATGCTGATGGTGGGAGCCGCACTTGGCCCGATTGTCGGCGGCGCATTGGGTGAAAATTTTGGCTTCGCGGCGCTGGGCGTGACGGCCGTGGCGGTCGGCGCTGCATCTATCGGCTTCTTTACCAAGGCGAAAACAGCATGACACAATTTCCTGACATTACCCGTATCGTCACCGGCCATGCGAGCGATGGCCGCTCCATCCTCAGCGAAGTCGGACCTTTGCCCACGGTGGTTGAAATCAATGCCATTCCCGGCACTGTGTTTCACGAAGTGTGGGAGACTGGCGAAAGCCCTGCGCGGATCGATAATGGTGCCGATCCAACCCTCGGGCCTCTTATCCTTCCCCCTCCAGCTGGCGGAACGCGCATCCGTTTTGTCGATATTCCGCCGGATACCGAGGATTTTTTGAAAACCGGTGCAGAGCGAATGAATGTGGCCTTCGAGCAATTGGGCGACACAGCTGCATCGACGGTGGAGGAGCATTCCCCGCATCCGCTGATGCATCGCACGGAATCCGTTGATTACGGCGTTGTCATTGAAGGCGAGATGACCCTGGTTCTTGATGATGGTGAGGTGCTTTTGAAGCAGGGTTCCGTCGTTATCCAGCGTGGCACCAACCATGCCTGGGCCAATCGCTCCGGCAAGACGTGCCGGATGCTCTTCATCCTTGTCGCAGGGGTCTACGATCCCGCCATCGCCGCAAGCCTTGCCGGACGATGATAGCCGGGCGCCACCAATAACAGCAGGAATGAGGTCATCATGAAGTTTGCAACCTATCACGACGGAAGCCGCGACGGCCAGCTCTGGATCGTTTCTCGCGATCTGAAGCGGGCAGTTCCGGCCACCGGCATCGCTGTGTCCCTCCTTGCCGCGCTGGAAGATTGGGACGCCGCCGCTCCCCGCCTTCTCGAACTGTATGAACGGCTCAATGCAGGGAATGAACCCTTTGCCACCAGCTTCCAGCCGGAACGGTGTTTGGCGCCCTTGCCGCGGGCGCCACAATGGCTGGATGCCTCTGCCTTCCTCAACCATGGCCGGTTGATGGATAAGGCCTTCGACAATCCGATCAACCCGGATTTTGAGACGGTACCCTTGATCTATCAGGGGGCAAGCGATGATTTACGCGGACCGCTGGCAGGCGTGGAGTTTCTCGATGACACGCTCCTGATCGACATGGAAGGCGAGTTCGGCGTCATTCTTGCTGATGTGCCAATGGGCGTGACGCCGGAAAATGCCATCGACCACGTCCGTCTGCTGGTGCAGATCAACGATTGGTCGCTGCGCGCCCTTGGGCCGCGCGAAATGCGGGCGGGTTTCGGGTTTCTCCAGGCTAAACCATCGACGGCCTTTGCACCTGTCGCCATTACGCCGGATGAGATCGGGCCGCTTTGGTCAAACGGTCGGGTCGGTCTGGCTTTGCACGTGGAGATCAACGGGCGGCGAGTTGGTGATGCCCATGGCAGCGAAATGCATTTCTCCTTCGGGGAATTGATCGCTCATTGCGCCCGTAGCCGACGTCTGTCGGCGGGAACCATTCTGGGTTCCGGCACGGTGTCCAATGCAGACCGTGCCGCCGGTTCGTCCTGCATTTCCGAAATCCGGGTGATTGAGCTTCTCGATGAAGGCAAGGCGCGGACACCGTTTCTGACCTGGGGTGATCAGGTGCGGATGGAGGCGCGGCTGCCGGATGGAACAACGCCTTTCGGGGTGATTGATCAGGCTGTGGTGAAGGCCTGATGCGTATTCTCGTCACCGGTGCTGATGGCTTTCTGGGGCGCGGGCTCGTGGCGCGGCTGGCATCGTCCTATGGTCAGGCAAAGCGGATCGTTGTCACCGATCGGGCCTTTGCTCAACCTGTCCCTGACGGGATCGAGGCCTTGGTCGGTGATCTCGGCGATTCCGGTTTTCTGGACACATTGCTGGAACCCGGTTTCGATCTGGTCTTCCATCTGGCCAGTGTTCCCGGAGGACTTGCCGAGCGCGAACAGGCGCTGGGACATGGTGCAAACCTGCTTGCGCCGATTGCTTTGGCGCAAGGTGTCGCACTTCGCCAGCCCGGCGCGAGGCTGGTGTTTGCCTCTTCCATCGCCGTCTATGGTGCGCTTGGAGCGGCAACCGTCACGGCGCAGACGCTTGCCGCGCCGCAGCTGACCTATGGCGCCCATAAGCTGATGACCGAAATTCTGCTATCCGACCTGACGCGACGCGGTGCGCTTTCAGCCATCAGTCTGCGGTTTCCCGGCATTGTCGCACGGCCTGCGACCGACAGCGGGCATGGCTCCGCCTTTATGAGCCTGCTTTTCCATCGGATTGCTGCTGGGGAAGCCTATGCCTGTCCGGTTCCGGCCAGCAGCACCTGCTGGTGGGTCTCGCGTCAGGCTGCGGTGGATATGCTGCTGCATTCAGCTGAGCTGAAGGATAGCGCCGTAACCGTTGTGCAGCCGCCGGTGCTGTTTGCAACGGCTGGCGAGGTGGCCACTGCGGTCGCCCGTCACGTGGGCAAAACCGCATTGGTCGAATGGGGCGAGGACGACATGCTCCGCCGCCTGTTTGGTGCCATGCCGCCGCTTGATGCTGCCACGGCGTTGGCGGCGGGCTTCAAGGCCGATGTTGATCTCGATGCGCTTGCTAAAGCTGCAATTTCAGGAGAGTCATGATGAAGATTATTGATCTGTCCGTTGCTATCGAAAACGATGTTCCCGCCGATCCGCCGGGCCTTGGTCCCCAAATCACCTACACGAACCACGCGGAAGGCTCGGAAGAGGTTTTGCGCTTCTTCCCCGGCCTCGACATTGCCGATGTTCCCGGTGGGGAGGGGTGGGCGGTAGAACAGTTGAACCTGACCGCCCATGCCGGTACGCATCTCGATGCGCCCTGGCATTTCGCATCCACGATGAAGAATGGCGAGCGCGCCTGGACCATTGATGAAGTGCCGCTCGATTGGTGCATCCGTCCGGGCGTCAAGCTGGATCTGCGTCATGTGCCGGATGGCTCTATCGCAACGGCAGCCGATCTTCAGTCAGCTTTGGCGGTGGCCGGTCATACGCTTCAGCCTTTCGATGTGGTGCTGATCAATACCGCCGCCGGTGCCGCCTATGGGCGACCGGATTACCTGGGCCGTGGCTGTGGCATCGGACGCGAGGCCACCCATTGGCTGATGGCGCAAGGCGTCCATATCGCTGGAACCGACGCCTGGTCCTGGGATGCGCCCTTTCCGGTCACGGCGAAACGGTTTGCGGAAACCAGGGATGCAGGATTGATCTGGGAAGGCCATAAAGCTGCCCGTGAAGGCATTTTCCTGCATATGGAAAAACTGACACGGCTGGAGGAACTGCCCGGCTCCGGCTTCACCGTTTCCTGCCTGCCGGTGAAGATCAAGGGCGGCTCGGCTGGCTGGTGCCGTGCCGTGGCGATTTTCCCGGAGGGTTAGGCTGTTTCGTCGTCACTAACCTGCTGCGCCCGTATTGGTAAAAACACGGGCGCAGCGTTTCAAATCGTAGCTGTTCAGCCTATTCCGGGTTTTCCAGGCTGAACATTTCGGTGCGTTCGTCATAGGCGAACAATTCGGCATAACGCGCCCAGGAGACGATGGTCTTCAACGTATCGTCGGCGTAAGACTCGCTCATGTAATCCTCCAGCTCGTTGCGGAACCGCGCTGCCGGTGCTGTGTGGCTTGGGCGCTCATCCAGAACCCGGCGGATCAGGCCCATTAAGGGCACGTAGCTGACCAGATGCTCGGCAAACAATTTCTTGCGAGCATCGGTTTCCAGATGGGCAAAGCGGGTTCCGGCCTCGGTCAGCACCAGGTCGCCTTCGCTCAGATGGGCAAAGCGCAAAAGCTGGAGTGCTTCACCGAGATGAAACAGCTCGTCGGCTTCCAGTTGCAACTGTCCGGCCAGAACAGGAAGGTCGGCGCGGCCATGATACGGCGCTCCGGCCAGGGCCTCGATCAGGCCCGACAGGATATTGGTCGACACCGGCTCCAGCACCATGCCCATGCCGGTGCCGGGAATGCCGTCCATGGCGGGCAGGCGTGGTTCGGCGCGCGCCGTCATCAGCGCGTAGATGCTATCGACGAGCTGGCGGAACACCGGGTCAAGCCGGTTGCGTGGATGCGGCAGATCGACCTTCAATTCGCGCGCCACCCGGCCCGGATTGGAGGAAAACACCAGGATGCGGTCGCACATCAGCACCGCTTCCTCAATATTGTGGGTGACGATCAGCACGGATTTGATTGGCAGACGTCCTTCGATCCACAGGTCGATCATGTCGGTGCGCAGGGTTTCTGCGGTCAGCACGTCGAGGGCGGAAAAGGGCTCATCCATCAACAGCAGATCGGGATGGACCACCAGGGCGCGGGCAAAGCCGACGCGCTGGCGCATGCCGCCGGACAGCTCTTTCGGATAGGCGTTTTCAAACCCGTCGAGGCCGATCAGGTCGATGGCGGCCAATGCAAGCGAGCGGCGCTCAGTGCGGTCGACGCCCTTGGCTTCCAGACCGAGTTCGACATTCTGAAGTACGGTCAGCCAGGGAAACAGGGCAAAGGACTGGAAGACCATCGAGATGCCGGGCGGTGGCCCGTCGATTTCGGTGCCGCGATAGCGGGCGCTGCCCGAAGACGGTGACAGCAAGCCGGCGATGATACGCAGCAGCGTCGATTTGCCGGAGCCGGAGCGGCCAAGCAGGCCGACGATTTCGCCTTCCTTGATGGCGAGATCGACATTTTCGAGCACGACAACATCATTGCCGCTGGCCTTGGGAAAGGAACGGGAGACCTGGGCGATATCGATCAGCGGGGACTTGGTGATAAGATCAAGCATGGGAACAATCCTTTTGTCGGATGACATCATGTCTGTGGTGTTTGGGGTGCCAAGGCACCCCGTTTGATGCGGTTTGGATTAGCCCAGGCGCAGGCGGCTTTCGCCATAGGCGTAGAGCGGGCGCCAGACCAGCCGGTTGAAAAGCGTCACGAAGGTACACATGACGATGATGCCGAGCACGACCCGTGGGAAATCACCAGCCGTCGTCGCATTGGCGATGTACGAGCCAAGGCCCGGCGTGGTCAGTTGGGTATCGCCCCAGCTTGCCACTTCCGCAACGATGCTGGCATTCCAGGAGCCGCCCGATGCCGTGATGGCGCCGGTGATGTAATAGGGGAAGATGCCGGGCAGGATGACCTTGAACCACCAGCGCCAGCCGGTGATGTGGAAACTGCGGGCCGCTTCCTTGAGATCGCTTGGAAAGGCGCTGGCACCAGCGATTACATTGAACAGGATGTACCATTGCGTCCCGAGGATCATCAGCGGGCTCAGCCAGATATCGGCATTCAGCCCGAAATGCACGATCACCACCACGAACACCGGAAAGGCGATATTGGCTGGAAAGGCCGCCAAAAATTGCGCAAGCGGCTGGACCTTTTCCGATAGTTTCGGACGCAGGCCGATCCACACCCCGACCGGCACCCAGACCACGGTTGCGATGGCCATCAGCACGATGACACGCAACAGGGTAATGGAGCCGTAGAGAATAACGGTCGGAATTTCCGACCAGCCGATGCTGGCCCGCAGGTAATTGAAGCTGATATAGGCGGCCCATGCGGCCAGACCCGCAATGATGGTGATCCAGATCCAGTCGATGGCGCGTGATGTGACGGGGCTGGCAACCTTGGAGCCGAGGCTTGGCAGTTTCGGCAGGCGCAGGGTCCAGACCTGACGAGCCAGCCAGTTCAGTGGAGCGACCAGCAGGCGGGTGACGCGGGCCTTGCGAAACAGGTCGAGCATCCAGGAACTGGGAGCGACGCCCGAGGCCGTGGTTTCGAAACGAAACTTGTCAGCCCAGGCAACCAGCGGACGGAACATCAACTGGTCATACAGCAGGATAATGGCCAGCATGGCGATGACAGCATAGAACACCGCGAGGATATCCTGTTGCTTGATGGCCAAAGCAACGTAGGAACCGATCCCCGGCAGGGTGATCGTGGTGTTGCCGACGGTAATGGCTTCAGATGCGACCACGAAGAACCAGCCGCCGGACATCGACATCATGGTGTTCCAGACCAGGCCAGGCATGGCAAAGGGCACGTCAAGCCGCCAGAAGCGCTGCCAGCCGCTCAGCTGGAAGCTACGGGTGGCTTCTTCCAGATCCTTCGGCTGGCTGCGCATTGATTGATACATGCTGAAGGTCATGTTCCAGGCCTGGCTGGTGAAGATCGCAAACACCGATGCCAGTTCCGCACCGATGACCCGTCCGGGAAACAGGTTGAGGAAGAAGGTGACCGTAAAGGTCAGGAAGCCGAGAATCGGTACCGATTGCAGGATGTCGAGGACCGGGATCATCACCATTTCGGCGCGGCGGCTCTTGGCGGCAACCGAAGCATAGATCAGTGTGAACACCAGCGAAAACAGGATAGCTGCCAGCATGCGCAGAATGGTTCGCAGCGCATAGATCGGCAGATTGGTGGGATCGAGCGACATCGGAGCGGCATCGAGCACCGATAGCGGAACCGTCGTCACCCGCTCACCATAGGCAAACAGCACGATGACGCCGATAATCAGTAGCAGCGCCATCAGGTCCCAATGGTTCGGGAGATGGGAGCGGCGGATGGCAAGGGGAGCGAATTTTGGATGGATCATGGGACGGGCCTATATTTCGCGAAGCATCACAGGGAGGGATGACACTGCAATTTTAGGGGTAGTCTATTTCAGGCTGGGCAATTTCAGGCTGGACGGTTTGATCCGCAGATCCCCGAAGCGCCTGATAATCCTATAGAATGGTGCGCGACCTCGTGCCACCGCGCTTAAGGAAAGGCAGACAAGGCTTAGGCATAGGCAAGATATACTTTTGTATATTCAGCCCTGCGGGACTGTCGCTGCGGCGCTTTCCTGCGTAATTTGGAGTGGGCCGATCCGGCCCTCGATGTTTTGCGAGAGGGCGTCTACCTTTTGCGCAAAGAAACAGCCATGGCCACTGAAGGATGAAACACATTCTGTTTTCGCAGCACCAGAACCGGCCAAAACTCAGAGCCGTGTTCATTCTGTTTCTGCTGGTCTGTATCTTTGCAGCCGATACGATCACCAATTTCGAGATCGCTTTTGCGGTGTTTTATATCGCGGTCATTCTGATCGCTATCGGCTTCCTGTCGATGCGCGGCGTCGTCGCGCTGGCCATGATCTGTATTGGTCTGACGGTGCTCAGCCTGTTCCTGACCCGGCGCGGATCGTTCGAATCCGGGCTGCTGAACTGCGGCATCAGCACCTGCGCTATTGGGGTAACGACCTATCTCGCCTTGAAAATCGTTGCCGCCCAAGCCGCTATTTACGATGCGCAGGCGCAATTTTCCCGCATGGCGCGGCTGACGCGGCTGGGGGAACTGACCGCCTCCATCGCCCATGAAGTCAATCAGCCGTTGGCCGCCGTCGCCACCAGCGCCGATGCTTGCCGCCGCTGGCTCGATCATACGCCGCCCAATCTGGATCGTGCCCGTCAGGCGGCGGAGCGAATTGCCAGCGACGTGAAACGCGCCAGCGATGTCATCGTGCGGGTACGGCGGCTGGCCAGGAGCGAACCTCCGCAACGGGAAAGCTTCGATCTCAATGCGGCAACGACCGAGGCCATCGGCTTGGCCGAACATGAACTTGAACGCAACAGCATCGCGCTGGAGATGGCCCTTGCGGACGATCTGCCGCCGGTGCTGGCCGACCGTATCCAGATTCAGCAGGTGATCGGCAATCTCCTGCTCAATGCCATCGAGGCCATGGCGGCTGTTCCCAGTTTCAAACGGGAGCTTTTGGTCTCGACCTTTGTCGATGGCGATGACAGGATCGTGCTTGCTGTCGCCGATTCCGGTCCCGGCATGAAACAATCGACGCTGGATCATCTGTTCGAAGCGTTCTGGACAACCAAGGAAAGCGGCATGGGCATCGGCCTTGCCATCAGCCGCTCCATCATCGAGGCGCATGGTGGACGTATTTCCGTGACGTCGGCGCATCGCATGGGCACGGTCGTTCAATTCAGCCTGCCCCTAAGCGAAGAGAATAAGGCATGATGGCCAACCCACCTCACCAGGATGAACATGAGCCGGTTGTCTATGTGATCGATGATGACGCCTCGGTGCGCGCCGCATTGGAGGATCTGCTTGCCTCCGTCGGCCTTGCGGTTTGCGCCTATGGATCCACCCAGGAATTTATGGCAATGCCGCTTGCCGATGCGCCCGGTTGTCTGGTGCTCGATGTGCGGATGCCCGGCCAGAGCGGCCTTGAATTTCACCAGCAGATGGCGAAACTGGGTATACGGCTGCCGGTGATTTTCATTACCGGTCATGGTGATATCCCCATGTCGGTCAAGGCGATGAAAAACGGTGCTATCGAGTTCCTGACCAAACCGTTTCGGGATCAGGACCTTTTGGACGCAATTCAGCAGGGCATCGAAAATGACCGCGCGCAGCGACGGCTGGATCATCTGTCCTCTGGCTTGCGGGAGCTATGGCAAACGCTGACGCCGGGGGAGCGGGAGGTGATGGAACTGGTTGTCCAGGGGCGTCTCAACAAACAGATTGCCGGGGATCTCGGTGTCAGTGAAATCACCGTCAAGGTTCGCCGCGCCCAGTTGATGCGCAAGCTTAATGCGAAATCCGTCGCCGATCTGGTGCGGATCTGGGATCGGCTTGCGGCGTCGGATTGAGAGGATAGCGCCGCGCACTCAAGATGCACGGCGCCATTATTGGCGATAACCAAAATCAGCGCAGGTTTACCAGCTTTGCCAGTTCGCGGGCGCGGTCCAGGCAGCGGGGCTGCTGGTCGAGGAAGCGTTCAGCTCCGATTTCCATGATCAGCATGGTGTCCGGCAGGAAGGTGAGTTCCGCGAAGATCTCGTCCCAGGCGATATCGCCCCAGCCGAGCGGCAGATGCAGGTCGCCAATGCCGAGTGCGGTTGCTTCCGCATTATGGAAGAATTCCTTCATAGTATAGGGCAGGCCAAAGCTGTCATGAACGTGAAGATGGCCGGTCACTGGCGCCATGGCGCGCAGCTGCTCGCGGAAATCCAGGCCCTTGAAGGTGGATTCGATATAGGCATGGGAGAAATCGATCAGCGCCACGACATGGTCATGGCCGATGGCCTTGACCGTTTCGGCCACTTGGCTCGGCGTCTGGCGATATTGGCCGGTCTCCGTGGTGAAGATGTTTTCAAGCGCGATGCGCACGCCATAACCCTCGGCGATATCAGCCATTTCCAGCAGGGCCTCGCGCTCCATCTTGTCGAGATCCGCGCCGTCAACCCCTTCTACCGGCTGGGCTGCACCCGAATGGTGAACGAGGATACCGGCGCCAAGGCGGTCGCACAGTTCCAGCATGGCGCGAACCACGTTCTTTTGTAGGTGCAGATGCTCGCGGTCCATGAAATTGGAGCTGACCTGGCCATGCAAGGACAGTTTTTTGAAGCTGTATTGGCCGACAATGTCAGCGACGCGCTGGGTGCGATCTTCGATAATACGGCCACCGGAGATGATTTCTTCGCCATAAATGCCGATTTCGCAAGCAGTCGCACCGGAATCGGCGATTTCACGCAGTGAGGCGTCCAGTGTCGTCAGATCGCCCTTGCCGGTGCGATTGCAAAAGCCGATGGCGGAAATGATGTCGGTCATGAAAGAACTCCAATGGTCTGTGTCGATGAGGTCGGGTTAAGGGTGGAAGGGCTGTTTGCCGTGTCCGTCATGGGAGAAAAATCGATCCGCTTCTGGCTCTCGGCGTCAAAGAAGTGCAATTGCTGCTGCGGCAGCAAAAGCCCGATCGTGTCACCGGCCGCCACCTGAGCTTCTTCGGGAACGGCGATGGCAAAGGGCTGGCCAGCCAATTCGCAGTGGACGACGCGGCCAACGCCCAGTTCTTCGACGAATTCGATGAGTGCCGGGACGCCCTGGCCGTGGCTGGCAAGACGGCATTGTTCCGGGCGGATGCCGACGATCACATCGCGGCCGCGCAAAGTATGGGCGACGACTGGATCGATTTCGACCGATGCACCACTGATGCAAATGGTGGAGGTTTCCACTTCGACGCGGGCGTCGAAGAGGTTCATGGCCGGGGAGCCGATAAACGAGGCAACGAAGGTGGTGGCAGGACGATGATAGATGTCGAGTGGTCTGCCGACCTGTTCCACATGGCCACGGTTCATCACCACCAGCCGGTCGGCCAAGGTCATCGCTTCCACCTGGTCATGGGTAACGAAGACCGAGGTGGCTGACAGGCGCTGGTGCAGTTTGCGGATTTCGGCGCGCATGGTGACGCGCAGCTTGGCGTCGAGATTGGACAAGGGCTCATCGAACAGAAAGACCTTCGGCTCGCGGATAATGGCGCGGGCCATGGCGACACGCTGGCGCTGGCCACCGGACAGGGCGGCGGGCCGACGGTCGAGATAGTCCTGCAAGCCGACGATTTTTGCGGTCTCAAGAATGCGCCGGTCACGCTCGGCTTTGGCAACGCCCGCCACTTTCAGGGCATAGCCGATATTGCCGGCCACCGACATATGCGGGTAAAGCGCGTAATTCTGAAACACCATGGCGCAACCACGCTCACGTGGCTCCAGCGTGTTGACGACACGGCCATCGATAGCGATTTCGCCCGAGGTAATATCTTCCAGCCCGGCGATCATCCGCAGCAGCGTGGACTTTCCGCAGCCGGAGGGGCCGAGGATGACCACGAATTCACCTGAGCCAAACAGCAGATCTATGCCATGCAGGGTCGGTGTCTTGCCGTAGCTTTTGCGCACCGCGCGGATGTCGATATCAGCCATTGTCTTTGAACCTTGTTGTTCTTGCAGGCGCTTTTCAGCGTCACTTTTCCGTGGAGACCAGACCGCGCACGAACCAGCGTTGCAGCACGGCAACCACAACCAGCGGCGGGGCCATGATCATCAGAGAACCCGCGAGCGTGACGTTCCAATCGGGGATGCCATTGTCGGACGGCAGCAGTGAGCGCAGCGACATCATCACCGTCTTGTAGTTCGGGTCGGTCACCATCAGCAGCGGCCAGAGATACTGGTTCCAGCCATAGACGAACATGATGGTGGTCAGCGCCAGCATGTTGGTGCGCGAAAGCGGCAGCAGCATTTCAAAGAAGAAACGGATTGGCCCGGACCCGTCCATCCGTGCCGCCTCAGCCAATTCATTGGGCATGGTCATGAAAAATTGCCGGTAAAGGAAGGTGCCGGTTGCCGTGGCAATCAGCGGCAGGGTCAGGCCCGCATAGGTGTTGAGCAGGTTCCACTCGATCTTGATGTCGATGCCAAACAGCGTGGACAGGATGGATTTGACCGGTTGGAACAGATCGGCGGCCACCGCATAGGTCGGCACGACCCGGACTTCGAGCGGCAGCATCAGGGTGATGAACACGCCCCAGAAAAACACGTGTTTCAGCGGCGTGCGGAAAAACACGATGGCAAAGGCGGTCATGGCCGATAGTGCGACTTTTCCGAGCGTCACCAGAGCCGCCATGATCAGGCTGTTGGTCATTGCCGTGCCGAGATCGGCCCGCGACCATGCCTGTTTGGCATTGGTCAGGAATTCACCCTGTGGCAGGAAGCTGAAGGGAACGGCATTGACCTGCGGCATCGTCTGGCTGGCGCCAGCGATCACCACGATGAATGGTCCGATCAGCAGCAGGAGGCCCAGGACCATAATGGCATAGGTGACGGCATTGGCGATTGGTGTGCGCTGGATCATTCCGGCCTCACTTGTAATGCACGCGCTTCTCGATGAAGCGGAACTGGATGAAGGTGCAGATCATGATCAGCCCGATCAGAATGATGCTCTGGGCCGATGCGCCGGAATAGTTGAGACCCTTGAACGCCTCATCGACGATCCTGTAGACCATGACTTCGGTGCCGTGGTTCGGTCCGCCGCCGGTCATCGAATGGACGATGCCGAAGGTGTCAGCGCCAACGAAGCCTTCCGTCATCATGGTGACGAGCAGAAAAAACAGGGTGGGCGCAAGCAGCGGCACCTGCACATCGAAGGCACGGCGCAAGGGACCAGCGCCGTCCATGGCGGCAGCTTCACTAAGCGCGCGCGGAACAGATTGAAGGCCTGCCAGCAGGAAGATGAACGTATAGCCCGACCATTTCCAGATGAAGACGATGATAACAAGCGCCAGCGCATGGCTGCCGTATTTGGCCGGATTCCACAGATCTGGAGAGAAGGAATTGACCATGGCCGCCAGCCCGCGATCGGGTGCCAGGATGAAGCGGAAGGCGATACCGGCAGCCGGTCCGGCAATGGCGAAGGGCAGGATGTAGAAAAACCGAAAGAAACCGGTTCCAGGCAACTGCCGGTCAACGGCAAGCGCCAGCACAAGGCCGATCAGAATGGCAAAGAATGGACCGACTGTCGCGAAGATCAGGCTGACATACACTGAATTCCAGTAGAAGGGATCAGTCAGCGCGTCCTTGAAATTGGCAAAGCCGACGAATTCCGCAGCACCACCAAACGGCGGTTCGAGGGTGAAGGCCCAATTCACCACCGCAGCCACCGGCCAGTAGAAGAACAGGATGATCAGGATGATCTGCGGTAGCGCAAACAGGATAGGCAGCCACCAGTTCTTGAAAACGGCGCGTTGTTCCATGTCGTGACCAATATGCTGGAATGAAGGAGGAAGCCCGCCGTTAAGGCAGGCTTCCGGGAGTAATGACCGCCGAGGCTTAGTTCAGCTTCTGGCCAGCGTAGGTCTTTTCAAAGCGGCGCAGGATGGCGTTGCCACGCTCGACCGTCTGGTCCAGCTGGGTCTGCACATCGGCATTCTGCATGAAGATCGCCTCAAACGAGGTCGTGACTTCCTTGCGGATCTGGGTGAAGCTGCCCAGGCGGATACCGCGGCTGGTATCGGATGTCGGCGTATAGGTCAGGCTGGCAATGGCCAGTTCACGGCCCTTGTAAGGCGCCTTATCGTAGAAACCATTGGCTTTCATCGCATCGAAGCCGGTCTTGGTGACGGGAATATAGCCTGTCACCGTCGACCACCATTGTACCATGTCCGGCTGGGCCAGGAAGTTGAGGAAGGCGGCTGCCCCCTTGTATTCCGCTTCCGGACGACCGGCGAGAACCCAGAGCGAAGCGCCGCCCACCAGCGAATTCTGACGCTCCGTACCCTTCCAGACCGGCAGCATGGCAACGTCCCATTTGACGTCAGCGGGCAGGGTCTTGCCGACGGTGCCGTGGTCGGCAATCGACGACTGGATCATCTGGCAGGTCTGCGAGGTGAAGGCCGGGACGACATCCATGCCGAGCTGCTTGGTCTTGACCACGAACAGCTTCTCGTCCTGCATCTTCTTGAAGAATTTCACGTGATCGACGAACTTGGTCTTGTTGAAAACCAGTTCAGCATCGAGCCCCTGATAGCCATTGGCCTTGGTGGCGATTGGCTGGTTGTGGATGGCGGAGAACTGTTCGAGCATCGACCATGGATCGAAATTAAAGCCCAGCGGGCACTCATAGCCAGCAGCCTTCAGCTTGCGGGCTGCTTCCTCGACATGTTCCCAGGTATCTGGCTTGAAGGTAATGCCAGCCTTCTCAAACGCGCTGACATTGTAATAGAACATCGCCGTCGAAGAGTTGAACGGGAAGGACTGCAATTCGCCGCCCGCCGTTGCGTAGTAATTGGCGATGCCGCCGAAATAATTATTCCAGTCGATCTTATAGCCATTGTCGGCCATCAGTTTCTTGGCGGGAATAAAGGCCTTGGACAGCATCAAGTCGAGCGTGCCAGCATCGTAGATCTGGGCGATGGCTGGCTGCTTCTTGGCGCGGTAAGCGGCAATGGTGTTTTGCAGCGTGGTATCGTAATCGTTCTGCGAGATGCAGACGATTTCGAAATTGGCCTGGCTGTCGTTGAACTTGCGGCAGGCGTCCTGGACGCGCTCGCCAAGGTCGCCGCTCAGGCCATGCCAGAACTCGAACTTGACCTTTTCGGCCATAGCCGGTGCTGCCCCCAGCGTCGTGGCAGCCAAAAGGCCAGCCAGCACGGTTTTCAAAGCGTAGATTTTCATCGCAAATGCCTCGTTTTCAGGAAAACAATTCCGCTTTACCCCCGGAAATTGAGGGGGTTCTAACGGGCATTTATGATGGCTCGACTACGCTTCCGTGACGTTGGGGTGAAGATTTTTCGTCTGATTGATGACAGGCTAATACGAAGAGCCATTGAAAATGACTCTTCGTATTCCACTTTCGAATATCTCAAGCCTCTAATGCATTTGAGATATTCGAAACCCCTTCAAGTCGAGGATGCGCAGCATCTTCGAGACTTGGTATAATCGACAGCACCGCGCTTTCTATAGAGCGCGGTGCTGTTTATCGGTTCACGCCGCCGGTTGCTGTTTTGCCCTGGCGACGATTTGCGTTGGGCTGACGAATTGCAGGGCGATGACCAGCCAGAACAGCGTGGTGACCATATAGACCACAGCCATGGCATCGATGGATTGCGATGCGCGAACCCCGGACGCGAAGACCGCATAGTAGAGCGACACGACCAGTGTTTGTGTCGTCGGCCCGGCAATCAGGAAGGTCAACTCGAACATGGCGATGGTGCGCACCAGCACCAGCAGCAGCGCGGCCAGCATGCCCGGTAGCAGCAGCGGTAGCAGGATGCGGGTGAACAGGCTCCAGGTTCCTGCACCAAAGACCTTGGCCGCGGCCTCAATGCGCGGATCGATCTGCTCGATGAAGGGGATCATGACCAGGATGACGAAGGGCAGGGACGGCACGAGATTGATCAGCACCACGCCCCAGAAGGTGCCGCCAAGGCCGACCTGATAGAGAACCGTTGCCAGCGGAATGCCATAGGTAAGCGGCGGCACCAGAAGCGGCAGCAGGAAGGTGAGAATGACCAGCTTTTTGCCGGGAAAATCCCGCCGGGCCAGCGCATAGGCGGTCATCACTCCGAGCAGGCCGGAAATAATCACCACCGTAAAAGTGATCTGGAAGGTGACGGCGACGACGCTGGACAGCTGAAACTCGCTCCAGGCGTCGGAATACCAGCGGGTGGTCCAGCCGGTCGGCAGCCATGTACCCAGCCAACGCCGGGCAAAGGAGTTGACCACGACGGAGGCAATCACCGCCACGAGGTTGAGGATGAACAGCCCGGCGAGCGCCCAGACCGCCATACGCCAGAGTTTTGAGCCGATGCCCTGATCGCGGATCATGATCTAGCCTTTCGTTCCGGCGACGGGGCCGCGATAGAAGAGGGAGCGCAAGGCCAGGATGGCCGCGACGATTGCCAGTTCGATAACGCCCATGATGATGGCGATGGCCGAGCCCAGCGAGTGATTATATTGCTCGAAGGCGGCCTGATAGGCAGCAATCGAGATCACTCGCGTTGGCCCGGCTGGCGCACCGAGCAACACAGCGGAGGGAAAGACCGCAAAGGCCTGCACGAAGGACAGGCAGAATGTCACGGCAAGGCCCGGCACCAGCAGCGGCAGAAACACGTTCATGAAGCGCTTGCGGGCATTGGCCCCCAATGTCGCCGCTGCCTGTTCAATAGCTGGATCAATGCCGGTGACGTAGGACAGCGTCAGCAGGAAGGCGAAAGGAAAGCCCGAAATCAGCAGCGACGCAAATACGCCCCAGTAATTGTTGGTGAGCTTGACCGGCATATCGAGAATGCCAATCAGGATCAGGCTGCGGTTGAACCAGCCTTGGGGACCGAGAAAGGTCAGCAGGCCGTCCGCAATGAAGACGGTGCCGAGTGTGACCGGCAACACCAGAATGGTCGTCAAAAAACGCTGGCGGGTCATCAGCCGTACCCGGAAGGCAATCGGCAAGGCTAAAGCCAGATTGACCACCGTGACCGGCAACGCCAGCCAAAGCGTGGCGGAAATGGTCTTATACTGAAACGGATCGGTGAAGAAGGTGACGTAATTGGCGTACCAGGCGCCCTCTGCTGGTGTCAGCGAGTCGATTACGCCGAAGATGAACGGATAGATGAACAGCGCGAGGATGACCAGCAGGCCCGGCAGGACCAGCAGCGTTGTGCCATCCAATCCCCTGGCCGCAAGCGAGACACGAAGCGAAGACTGGCTCATGCATCACCCTTAAAGATCAATGCACGGCCTTCTGCCGGACGAACACTGGTGGCGGTGCCGCGTGGTAGCACTATATCCGAGCGAAAATGAACCTCTGCGCCGTCGCTGGCTTCTGCGGCACCAAAATAGGCTCTGCCGCGATATTCCATGGATTTGACCGTCACCGGAATGCCGCTGCCATCCTGGACGGCGATCATATCCTCCGGCCTGACGCTGAGCACAGCCGCATCGCCGACTTGAACCGGTTGGCGGGGCGTGCCGACAGTGGTTGCGCCTGCCGCTTCGATCTGGGCCTCATCGCCGGATACGGCTGTGATTCGCCCGGCAATCCGGGTGCGAAATCCCATGAAATCGGCGACATCCACATGGTTCGGGCGCATGTAAAGATCTTCCGGCGTGCCGATCTGGCGGATATGGCCCTGGCTCATCACCACGATCCGGTCTGCCATCGACAGCGCCTCATCCTGATCGTGGGTGACATAGATGGTTGTCGAACCGATCTGGTCGTGAATGGCACGGATATCAGCGCGCATTTCCAGCCGTAGCTTGGCATCCAGGTTGGAAAGCGGCTCATCCATCAACACGACCGGCGGGCGGATGACGATGGCACGGGCAATGGCGACACGCTGCTGCTGGCCGCCGGAAAGTTGTCCCGGCAATTTATCCGCTTGCGAACCGAGACGCACCAGCTCAAGGGCTGCTTCGATGCGGCGGTCGGCTTGCGTGCCTTTGATGCCTTGCATGGAGAGGCCGAAGCCGACATTGCGCCGCACGGTCATGTGGGGAAACAGGGCGTAGCTCTGGAAAACCATGCCGAAGCCGCGCTTTTCCGGTTCCAGCTGATCGATGCGCTGGCCGCCGACCCGGATTTCGCCGCCCGTCAGCGGCAAAAGCCCGGCGATACAGTTCAGCGCCGTGGATTTTCCGCAGCCGGAAGGGCCGAGCAGCGCGATGAATTCACCCGGCTCGATAGCGAGATTAATACCGTCAAGTGCTTTATAAGCGCCGAACGCGCGGCGAAGGTCGACAAGCTCAAGCTTCGCCCCCTGTTTGGGCTGGGCAGCCTGCGTCGATAAGGGGGCTGGCGCGACCACGTTACTCTCCTGTCTGCGGAAAAATCATAGGCAAGCTGACCCGGACCCGGAGGATCCGAGGGGGAAATATTGGGAAGACTGCGTATAGGCCCCGCCGCGCCAAGGCTCTGCGGGGCAAAGGGCTCAGCCCTTGGCGGCGCCGATCTTTTCGTCCCAGATACGGAAGGCATCGACGATCTTCGATGGGTCGAGCGGCACTTCCAGCGGGTTGTTGGCGATCCAGCCGTCATATTCCTTGCGGCCAAATTCGGCGATGGCGTCCTGGCTCTTCTGGGGCGCCATGGAAATCGTCACATCCTTGACCGCCGGGCCGGGATAGAAATAACCATCGTCAAAGGCAATCGCCTGTTGCTGAGGCTGAAGAACGAAGTTGATTACGTCCAGCAGGACCGCGAGCTTTTCTTCCGAAACCCCCTTGGGAATAACGGCGTAATGGGCGTCAGTGACCCAATGGAAGCCCTTGAGGGTCGCCACCTTGGCCTCTTCCGGCACGATGCCGAGCACGCGGGGATTGATGTCCCAGCCGGTGGTGGTGACGACAATATCGCGGGTACCTTCGCCAAGCTCCTTCATCACCTGCGTGGTGCCGGTGCCGTAATATTCGACGTTTTCGCCGATTGCCTTCAGGTAATCCCAGGTCTTGGCCCAGCCGTTGACCGGATCTTTTGGGTCCTTATCACCCAGCAGGTAAGGAAGACCCATCAGGAATGTTCGGCCCGGACCGGAATTGGCGGGGCGGGCATACATGAAACGCTTTGGATTGGCCTTGGTCCAGGCCAGCAGTTCCTCGGCAGTGCCCGGCACCTGCTTGACCCTGTCAGGCATATATTCGATCAACGGCCCGGATGGATAATAGGTGACGACGACGCCCTGGTTCTGGGCAAGCGCCTGCATCTTGAAGGCTTGTGGCAGCAGGATTTTCTCAAGATCCGGCAGGTCAGCCTTATGAGCGGACAAATCAACCCAAAGCCCTTGAGAGAGACCAGCGGCCAGCGCATCCGTTCCGGTCAGCACCAGGTCGATATCGACCTTGCCTGCGGCCTGCTGCGCTTTAAGCTTTGACGGCAATTCCGGGGCAGGGGCCTTTGTGAAGGCAAAGCGCGACACCCATTGCGGCTTTGCCGCAGCATATTTTTCGAACATGCCCTGGGTCAGCGCCAGGTTGCCGGCCACGTCAGCCACGGTGATTGTCACAGGACTTGCCGGTGGCTTGGTGGCGGCCATGCCAAGTCGCGGCAAAAGGCCTAGCCCGGCCACACCAGCAGCCGTACCCATGAATGTTCTTCTGTTGATCGTCACCATGGTCTTCTCCCATATCTCCACCCTCGGAAAGGGCTCCCGAAGACAGTAATATGTTAGTATGCGACTTAATGTCAACGTATAGATGTAGAAGCGCATAACGTGGTGATCGAGATGCGCTAAGGCGGAGCGCCGCCGTCGTTGACGGCGGTGACGTCAGGTCAGGTTGCCCCCTGCAATCGCCGCTTCAACCTGCGGCCTGTATTGCAGGATGGCGGCGGCGTGCATTCCGGTCCAGCCCTGGAGCAGCGAGCCGCGTCCGAAGGGTGGCGAGAAATACTCGACCGAGCCGATCCAGCCGTTTTCAAGACTGGTCTGCCACCAGCGCAGCATCGGATATTCCCAGCCGTCCATCCCATATTTTATCCGCTGTTCAGCATAGAGACCTGAAAGATACGGCCAGTCGGAGCCATTGTGATAGCGATAGGCAAAGGCGGACTTGGCACGGGTATCGGCTGGCCGCTTGAAAGGCGGCCAGGCGCACATCACACCCCAGTCGCCATAGGGTTGGCGTGCATTGTTGCGGGTTTCCAGCAGGGCCGCGACATGGCCAAGCACGGTTCTGGCCCGTTCACCTGACACGGCATCGAACCGCAGCAGCGTCAGGCTGTCGAGTGTCAGATGATCTTCGACGAAATCGCTTTTCAGGCCGTAATCGGCATACCAGCCATGGGGGGTGAGAAGCGCTTCATCCAGCGATGCGCGGGCCTTGATTGCTGTCTGCTTTGCCTCTTTGGCCACAGCCTCGTCCTGATGGGTGCCGAATTCTGCGATTGCATCCAGCGCGCCGATCCAGAGCCCGAGATCATAGGCGACATAGCCATGGCGATAAACGTTGTCGGCCCAGTCCCGGTCGTGCCGGGGCTTGATAGGCAACCCGTTTCCGGCAGTATCGAAGCCCTGATAGCGGCGGAAAATCGCTTCGATGGTCTTCCAGTGACGGGTAAGGACGGCTTTGTCGCCGGTGGTGCGGATATAATCGCCAATCGTCAGGATGAAGAACAGCGGACTGTCGAAATGATCGCTCCACCAGTCGGTGCGCCGCAGATGTTCCATCTTATAGTCATCTGAGGTGGTGCGGAATTTCTCCCACTCCTCGCCCTGTTTCGGACCGGTCAGAATAACGCCGCTCGGGCTTTCTCCATCGGGCTGGATGCCGGTCGCTAGCAGGTCGATCTGGCCCCGGACGGCCTCCGGTTCGAGATGCAGCAGGGCCTGCAAGGTCCAGTAGCCGTCGCGGTAATAGGTGCGGGTCGGGGCGCTATAGGCCTGGCCTGCGGCAAGCCCCAGAAAGGAACCGTCTTCGGCACGGCGAATGCTGGAGAGCGAGGCATGGGCGCTCTGGATTGCCATGCTGCGCATCAGCGGTGGGGCTTCTGGCAGCAGGTCGCAGCGCGTCACATGGGCCTTGCTCTCGGCGATGATCGTCTCGACGGGCAGGACCATGCCCCGTTCGGCTTCCGCGTCGCTGGCACCTGCGGCAATGACGATCACGCCGTCGCCCTTGTCTTCGACGATAGCCACACCCCATGGCGTGCGGATAATCCGCCTTGCACCGCTGCGCGTCACTTTTTCCGGCTTGGTCAGCGTTCCCCACCAGGCGCAGCGGCGGGCCGGGCGTGTGGATTTTAAATGGCTGCCTGTTAGCACCAGGACTGGGGCGGATTGGGCGACATAAAGGCCATGGTCTTTGCCGGTCATTTGGTTCGGCGCATAGACGAACGGGCCGGTCCAAGGGTGAAGGGCGATGTTTGCGATCCGGCCGCAGCCCCAGAGTGACAGTTCAAGCCGTCCTTCCGGCAGAAAATCTCCCTGTAGGCGGGGCGCCATGAACGCCAATTGCAGGGGCAAATTGCTTTCGACAAGACCGTCTGGCCGTGCATTCGCCTTGGCGTTTTCCATGTCTCTCCCCTGTCCGTTATCGGTTTTTCGCATCGGATTGTCCCGGATGCGGGACGCGGTTTTTCAAGGCCAGTGCCACGGCGCCAATCATCCCCGCCTGCACGCCGAGCCTGCTTTGTTTCAGCGGGCTTTCGAACGGCAGCAAGGGTCCCAGATGCGCCTGGAGAAGGGTGAAGAATTCCGGCTGGGAGCCGATGCCACCACCAATCACCGTGACAGCCGGGTCCAGCAGCGCATGGACGGCGGCGATACCGATCGATGCCTGTTTTGCGACACTGTCGATGGCAGACCGGGCCTGTTCACTGCCTGCTCGTGCAAGCGAAAACAGGTCGGCAACGGTCTCGCCGTCTGTTGTGAATCGTTGGCGGATGCCGCTGGTGCCGACGCCATCTTCGTAAAGTCCGTTTTCTGACAAGGGTGCTGTCTCATGGGGAGATGCGCCGATCGGCAGATAGGCAATTTCGCCAGCCCGGCCAGCCGCCCCGCGCCATGGCTCTCCATCCAGGACGATGCCCATGCCAACGCCGGTTCCGAACGAAACGAACACCAGTGAACCAAGCCCTTGACCGGCGCCAACCCATGCTTCGCCATAGGCGGCGAGATTGACATCATTTTCCACCGTCACCGGGCAGGAGACGAAGCGCGACATCAGGTCAGCAAGGGGCTGGTCAACTGGCAGAGCCAGATTGGGAGAAAGCGATGAAAGGCCGGTTTGAGGATCAACGGCGCTCGGAACGCCGATCACCACATTGTCCAGCTCGTGCGCCAAGGCGCCCACATCCGAAAGGAGGGCGGTAATCAATCTTGCCATTTGCGCGAGAACGGGTGCATCCTCACCGTGCAGCGTAGGCTCCTCACGTGTGGCAACAATCTGCTCCTGGCTGCGGCCAATGCCGGCCAGAATTTTTGTGCCACCAAGGTCGATGCCAATGACCCAGCCACTGCCGGGGCCGCGACCAGAGATCCGGTCACGTCCCTGAGCGTCTTCCCGGAGGCTTGCGGTTGCTAGCAAATGCTTCGCCGAGCTGGGCACAATTGCATTTCCTGTTTTGTTCGGTGTGTTGACGAACTATTATGGACTGGTATCTGCCCTGTCAAGTCTCTCTCGCCAACAGGCAGGACGTCGCGGAGTTGCCCGTCAAGGAGCGGCTAACCTCAGGCTCAACCCCTGCAATCGCCTTGTTTGGCAGGCTTTTATCCTTCTCCACGAATTCGCTTGACACATAGCGGCAAATCCTATTTCGTTCGTCATGTCAACGAACCAATTAAGAAGTTTCAGGGCGATTTCGATCCGGTTCTGACTGGCGGAGGTGGCCGGACAAGACGATGACATACTGCATGATTGCATCGGGTTTTCAGGATTCGAGCGGGAAATTATGCAGGCAAAAGAAAATGCTACAGCGATTTTGTGGATGTGGTGACCGCACGGCGCTGTATTTCCCATCATCCGCCGTCTCACCTGCAAGGGAACAGCAAGGTGAAACCGGCCCGCGCAATTGCGTGAACCAAAGCTTGAGTTCACCGGTGGCCATCAGGAGGAAAATTCGATGCAGAAAAGCGTTTTGAAATGGGTTGGTGGTGGCTTTGGCGTCATGCTGTCGCTGACCAATGCCTATGCATTCGGCGAGGCGCCGATGCTGAAGAGCCAGGTCGATGCGGGCAAGCTCCCGCCGGTCGAACAGCGCCTTCCCAAGAAGCCCGCTATCATTCCTGTTTATAACGAGATCGGCACCTATGGCGGCACGCTCCGGCGCGCCTATAGCGGCATCGGTGACCGCATGGGGTCCACCAAACTGATCGAAGAGCGCGCCTTGAAGTTGCAGCAATCGTCTGACGGCAAAGTCGATCTGGTGCAGCGTTTTGTCGAGAGCTGGTCGGCCAATGCCGATTCAACCGAATTTACCTTCACGCTGCTCGATGGCATGAAATGGTCCGATGGCGTGCCGGTCACCACGGAAGATGTGAAATTCTGGTATGAGGATCTGTTCCTCAATGCCGATCTCAATCCCAGCCCTCCCGGCTTTCTGTTTTCCGGCGGCAAGCCGATGAAGCTCGACATTGTCGATGCGCATACGTTCAAGGTCAGCTTTGCCCAGCCTTATGCGCTGTTTCCTTATGTTCTGGCGGTTCAATCGACGGGATGGCCGGGCCTCGACAAGCCGAGTTTTATTCAGCCGGCTCATTATCTGAAGAAATTCCTGCCGAAATACAGCACGCCGGCAGAGCTGGACGCCATCGTCAAGGCCAAGGGTGTTCCCAACTGGCGGGCGCTCTGGGATCTGAAAGGCGTGATCCAGGCATGGTGGTTGAACCCGGATCTGCCTGTCGTGACTGCCTGGAAGGTCGTGACACCGCCACCGGCCAGCACCATCGTTTTCGAGCGTAATCCTTATTACTGGGCAACCGACAAGGCTGGCAACCAACTCCCGTATATCGACCGGATCGAAGCCAAGCTCTTCCAGGACCACCAGGCGGTTAACCTGATGATCGTTCAGGGCCAGATCGACTTCCAGTCGCGCTTTGTCGAGGCACGCGATTATCCGCTGCTCAAGGAAAACGAACAGGCCGGAAATTACACTGTTCATCCTTGGAAGAGCGGCGAAAACCTGGCGATCATTCCCAATATCAACGATACCGACGAGGTGAAACGCAAGCTATTTGACGATATTCGCTTTCGCGAAGCGTTGAGCATCTCGATTGACCGCGAAGCCATCAACGAGACAGTGTTTTCTGGTCTGGCCATGCCAAGAGCTGCTGCGCCAGCCAAGGGGTCGCCTTACTATGACCCCGAATTCGAGACCAAGTGGACCGGTCTCGATATTGATCGCGCCAATACGTTGCTGGACGAGATCGGCCTGAAAAAGGGTGCCGACGGGTTCCGCACCGGGCCGGATGGCAAGCGCCTCAGCCTGGTGATCGAGACGATTGACGAGAATATTCCGCCTGAGATGGTCGAGGTGATCCGCCAGGGCTGGCAGCAGATTGGCATTGAAGGACTGATCCGTTCGGTCGATGAAACCGCCAGCCTGCAGCATATCAAATCTGGCAATTTCGATATCATCACCGCCTATGCCGACCGGCTGCTGATGCCGCAGGCTGATCCAACCCTGCTGCTTGGCCGGGAATCCTACGCCAACGCCTATTTCGAATGGTACAATTCCGCTGGCAAGAGCGGCACGGAGCCGCCGAAGGATCACCCGATCCGCAAGCTGTTTGCGGCCTGGACTGCCGCGTCAAGCTCCAAGACCGTGGATGAAGCCAACCAGCATATGAAGGACATGATCAACGTCATGAAGGAAAATGTCTGGATGATCGGTCTTGTCGGCGAATCTGTCACGCCCTTCGTCGTCAACAACAAGATCGGCAATTTCCCCGATGTGATGACCAACGAAGAAGCCCTGCGCAATGAAGGCAATGCCATTCCGGCGCAGCTGTTCTTCAAGAAATGATCGATGACGGCGGCCTTGCATCTTTGCAGGCCGCCGCAAATTTCCTTGTGGGCGAGGACGCGACGGAAAACGCCCTATCAGGGCTTGACGATGCTCAAGTATCCTCGCGTGCAAGGGAATGCACATATCTCAAATCTATCAGCGGTTTAAGGTGTCTGCAGAAGGAATACGAAGCGTCATTTTCAATGACACTTCGTCGGAATGGTCGGGAGAAAGTGATGACATCCTATATCTTAAACCGGTTTGCCTGGGCCATTCCCATGCTGTTTCTGGTGTCCATCGCTGCCTTCACGGTCATCCAGCTGCCGCCGGGCGATTATGCCACAGCGCTTGTCGCGGAAATGCGGGCGAATGGCGATACCCCGCCTGAGGGCACCGAGGAGCGGTTGCGCCATCAGCTTGGCCTCGACCGTCCGATGTATGAGCAATATTCGCAGTGGATCGGCAATATCGTTCTGCACGGTGATTTCGGCACTTCCTTGACCTATAACCAGCCGGTCTCCAACCTGATCTGGGGCCGGTTGGCCTTGACGCTGGCAATCTCCTTTTCATCGCTGTTGCTCACCTGGGTGATCGCCATCCCGATTGGTGTCTATGCAGCTGCGCGCCAATATTCGTTTCTCGATTATTTCTTCACTGTTTTTGGCTTTCTCGGTCGGGGGTTCCCGGAGTTTCTCTCGGCCCTGATCCTGATGTGGCTGGCCTATTCCTGGATGGGCATGAATGTCGGCGGGCTGTTTTCACCGCAGATGCAGGATGCGCCCTGGAGCATCGCCAAGGTCGCCGACATGCTCGGCCATTTGTGGATACCGTTGCTGGTGCTTTCGACCAGCGGTGCGGCTGGCCTGATCCGCATCGTGCGCGCCAATATGCTGGACGAGCTGAACAAGCCCTATGTAGAGACCGCGATGGCGCAAGGCCTGACGGAATGGAGCGTCATCTGGCGTTATCCAGTGCGAGTGGCGCTCAACCCGTTCATTTCCACCATCGGCTGGGCGCTGCCAGCGCTAATTTCCGGCGATGTTATCACATCCGTGGTCTTGAACCTGCCGACCACCGGACCGCTGCTGCTGCGCGCGCTGCAAAGCCAGGACATGTATCTGTCGGGAAGCTTCATCCTCATTCTCGGCGTCTTCACGATCCTCGGCACCATCGTGTCCGATATCCTGCTGGCGGTCTCCGATCCGCGCATCCGCTACCGATAGGAGCAGACCATGACCAATGTAACGCTCAACGACATGGATGAAGCCCGGCCCGAAGCCGGGCGCGCGGAAAAGCTCTACCAGGCCAGCCCCCGACAATTGATGTGGTGGCGCTTCAAGCGTCATAAGGTGGCGATGGTTTCGGGGATTATCCTCATCCTGGCCTATCTGATCACGGGACTAGCCGAATTCACGGCACCTTATGATGCATTCCAGGGCAATGCCCGCACGACATTGCTGCCGCCCCAGGCCCTGCATCTGTTTGACGAGGAGGGAAATTTCCACGGTCCCTTCGTCTATGCGACGACCCGCACCCGTGATCCCGTAACCTTGAGGCCGATGTACAAGCCGGATACGTCGAAGATCGTGCCGATCCGGTTTTTCGTTCAGGGACAGACCTATCGGTTCTGGGGCCTGATTGAGGGGAACCTGCGTCTGTTTGGTGCTGCCGGGCAGGACAAGATCAACCTGCTCGGCACCGATACGCTGGGACGCGATGTGCTGTCGCGGCTGATCTATGGCGGGCGTATCTCGCTGTCGGTCGGGTTGATCGGGGTTGCCGTCAGCTTTGTTCTCGGCCTGACGCTGGGATCGATTTCTGGTTATTTCGGCGGGATCACCGATAACATCGTCCAGCGGGGCATGGAGTTTCTGCGCTGTATTCCCACCATACCCTTGTGGATGGGCCTCGCCGCAGCGCTGCCGATCACCTGGGACCCGCTGTTTGTGTATTTTCTCGTGACGCTGCTGTTGTCGCTGATCGGCTGGACCTATGTGGCCCGCACCGTTCGGGGCCGTTTCCTGTCGGTGAAGAATGAGGACTTCGTGCTGGCCGCCCGGTTTTGCGGCACGTCGGAATCGAAGATCATCACCCGACACATGCTGCCGTCGATGACCAGTTATATCATCGCGGCGCTGACGCTTTCCGTACCTGACATGATCCTTGGGGAGACGGCGTTGAGCTTTCTTGGCCTTGGCCTGCGCCCGCCAGTAGTCAGCTGGGGCGTGTTGCTGCAAGAGGCGCAAAACCTGCGGACAATCTCGCAGGCGCCCTGGCTGTTGGCGCCGGGGGCGGCCATCGTCATCGTCGTCCTTGCCTTCAATTTTCTCGGCGATGGCCTGCGCGATGCAGCCGATCCCTATAGCAAATGAGTGCCGTCATGCCCGCAGAAAGCGTAAAGCCCGTTATCGAGATCGATAATCTCAAGGTTCACTTTCAGGTCCGCGAAGGTGTGGTCAAGGCTGTCGATGGCGTCAGCCTGAAACTCATGCCGGGCGAAGTCCTGGGCATCGTCGGAGAAAGCGGCTCCGGAAAGTCGATTACGGTGCGGGCCATCATGCAATTGCTGCCCAAGGTCGGCAAGATTTCCGATGGCCAGATCCTGTTCAACGGGGTTCCCGGCAAGACGACCGACATCGCCAAGCTGGATCGCAATGGCCGCGACATGCGCGCCCTGCGCGGTGGCAGGATCGGCATGATCTTTCAGGAGCCGATGACGGCATTGTCGCCGGTACACACCATTGGCCATCAGGTGATGACGCCGATCCTGCTGCACAGCCAGGGCAGCAAAGCGGATGCCGAAAAACGCGCCAAGGAAGTGCTCGATATGGTTCGGTTGCCGCGTATCGACGAGATGATGCGCAGCTATCCGCACCAGCTTTCCGGCGGCATGCGCCAGCGCGCTATGATCGCCATAGCGCTCGCCTGCCGTCCGCAGGTGTTGATTGCCGACGAGCCGACAACGGCGCTTGACGTCACCACTGAAGCGCAGATCCTTGATTTGCTGAAGGAATTGAGGGCCGAGCTTGGCATGTCGATCATCTTCATCACCCATAATTTCGGGGTGGTCGCCGATATCGCTGACCGGGTCTCGGTAATGTATCTCGGCAACGTCGTGGAAACCGGCCGGACCGAGGATATTTTCTACGATCCGAAACACCCCTATACACGGGCCTTGCTCAATTCTATCCCAAGGCTTGGGGCTGCGAAACAGCACCGGTTGAACACCATTCCTGGCATGATTCCCGATCCCTTCAATCTGCCTGACGGCTGCGTGTTTCACCCCCGATGCGGCCTTGCCAGGGACGGCGACTGTCGACGGATCTACCCACCCGTCACCCGGATTGATAACGAGCGCATGGCCCGTTGTCATGTTGTCGCGGAAGCGATGCAAGCAGGGAGTGTCGCCCAATGACGGAGCTATCCATGGCACCGGACCTCCTGATGGATGTCGCCGATCTGAAGAAACATTTTCCGATCCATTCCGGCTTTCTCGGACGCCAGACCGGCGCCGTGCGTGCGGTGGAGAATGTCAGTTTTCAATTGCGCAAAGGAGAGACCCTGGGATTGGTCGGCGAAAGCGGTTCGGGAAAATCCACCGTCGCCCGGCTGCTGCTGCGGGCCTTTCCTGTCACCGAAGGAAGGGTGACATTCCGCCGACGCAATGGTTCGCTGATCGACATCGCCAAGGCGGGCAATGCCGAAATGCGCGAGTTGCGCGACGAGGTCCAGATGATCTTTCAGGACCCCTATTCATCGCTCAATCCGCGCCTGCGATTGCTGGAGATTATCGGTGAGCCGCTGATCAACAAGAAGGTGGCGAGGTCTGAAATCGAGGATCGGGTGGCGGAGTTGTTGAAGCTCGTTGGTCTTCGTCCTGAATTCATGAGCCGTTATCCGCATGCCTTTTCCGGCGGCCAGCGCCAGCGCATCGGCATCGCCCGGGCGCTTGCCGTCAATCCGAGTTTCATCGCCGCCGACGAAGCGGTTTCGGCGCTGGATGTTTCGGTCGCAGCTCAGGTCGTCAACCTGATGCAGGACTTGCAGGAGCAGTTCGGCCTGACCTATCTGTTCATCACCCATGACCTGTCAATGGTCGAGCATATCGCCAACCGCGTCGGCGTCATGTATCTGGGCAGGCTGGTGGAAATTGCCGATACGGCAAGCCTGTTCGACAAGCCACGCCATCCCTATACCGAGGCTTTGCTGTCCTCTGTGCCGCAGCCCGATCCCCGTGCCAACGCCGCCAAGAAGCGGATCATCCTCAAAGGCGAAATCCCCAATGCCGCCAAGCCGCCGTCGGGCTGCGTCTTTCACCCCCGCTGTCCCTATGCGACCGATATCTGCCGTCAGGTGGAGCCGCAACTGGAAGCGCTAGATGGCAGCGACAATGCCGTGCGTTGTCATCGTGCCGCGGAACTGGATCTGGCGGGCGTTCGCTGAAAGGCTCACGAAAGGCGATGCCCCTGCGTTGATCCAGGTCCTTGCGCAAATGTGACTCGATTTGCAGCGCAAACTGTGCAGTAGAATGCGTGATTGGCCTGGCGCGGACGTTTCTGTGCTAGGCAAAGCATATGTGAGAGTATCGGCATTGCGGATTCTTGTTGTCGAAGATGATGTCATTCTGGGCTCTTCCCTGAAGAAGGCCTTTGAGAAACACGCCTATGGCGTGGACCTGATGCGGGATGGCGAATCCGGGCTGCTTGCCATTCAGGATAATGACTATGCTGTTGTTATTCTGGATGTGAACCTGCCGAAAGCCAGTGGTTTCGAGGTGGTTCGAACTTTGCGTGCCAGCGGCAACAAGGTTCCGGTCCTGCTGCTGACGGCGCTTGACAGTATTCGCTCGCGGGTTGAGGGACTGGATGAAGGGGCCGACGATTATCTTGTGAAGCCTTTCGATCTGGACGAGCTTCTGGCCCGTGTTCGAGCGCTCGCTCGCCGGTATGAAGGGCGCACCGAGACATTGATCCGTTGCGGCAATGTCGAGCTTGACCCTTCCGCAATGATCGCCCGCCAGAACGGCACACCCCTGCATGTGGCTGGTAAGGAGTTTCATCTGCTCAAGCTGCTGATGGAGCGCGCCGGGCGTTACGTCACCAAAAGCGATATCGAATACGCCCTCTACGATATTTCGGCCATGGTGGAGAGCAATACGATAGAAGTGACGATCTACAGTCTGCGCAAAAAATTGGGCGCCGATTTCATCAAATCTATTAGAGGCGTCGGCTATATGGTCGAGCGGTGACACGTGACACTCAGTCAAAGACTGTTCCTGAGAATTCTGCCGACGCTGATCATTACCATCGCGCTTGTCGGCGCCTTTGCGTATCGAAGCGCCGACCGCGAGATTGAAAATATCTATGATGCGGAGTTGATCAACGACGCCAATACGCTTTGGGTCCTGCTCAACCATCCGCTGGCCAAGAATTCGGACAAACCGATCGTCCAGATCCCGGATCTGGATTTCAACATGGACGACCAACTGTCCCTGAACGAAGATGCCGATGATTACGCCGACGCCCATGCCTTCCGGGCCTGGAAGAATGGCCATCTGGTCATGGTCAGCAGCAATTCCTTTCCGGAATCGGTGCCGGAATTCAAGCGCGGCTTTTCCAATTTCAAGATCAACAACGAGGCTTGGCGGGTCTATTCCCTGCCCATCCCCAATTCCGAAGTCACGATCGAAGTGGCTGAGAAAATGGCGCTGCGCGACGGGCTTGTTGCCAATATCATTCTCAATCTGTCCTTTCCATTGATGATCCTGGTGCCGGCCATCGCCATTGTTGTGTGGTTCGTCATTCATAATGGCCTCAACCATATCCGGGTGCTTGTCCGGCAGATCAGGTCACGGACGCCCGACGATCTTTCGGCAATTTCCACCGATGGTCTGCCGCGCGATCTTGTGCCGCTGGTCGGCTCGCTCAATCAGTTCATGGAAAAGCTGCGCATATCCCTGACGCTTGAACGCCGCTTTGCCGATCTCGCCGCCCATCAGTTGCGCACGCCGCAGGCTGGCATAAAGCTGCTGCTGCAATTGATCGAGCGGTCGGATTCGGAGGAGGAGCGACAGGCGTTGATGAAGGATCTGACCGCCAGCAATGAGCGGGCGATGCATCTGATCGAGCAGATGCTCAATCTGGCCCGCGTTAGTCATCAGCCCTTGAACCTGCAACAGACCAACCTGTTCGATCTGGTTGCCAAGGTGCTGGCAGATTTCGGTCCGGTCTTCAACGAACGGCGTTTGCAGGTTGAACTTTCTGGAGATGAAGAGGCACTGGTGGCCACCGACAGCAGCTTGTTGCGAATGATGATCGACAATATCGTTGACAATGCCATCAAATATTCCCCGGATGCTGGCGCAATCCAGGTTACGATTACCTCGAAAGCGGCCTGCTGGTGTGTTTCAGTCAATGACAGCGGCCCGGGCATTCCCGTGCAGCATCGTGACAAGGTTTTCCAGCAATTCTACCGGTTGCCAACAACAGAGCGTGAGGGCACCGGGCTTGGTCTTGCCATTGCTGCGGCAATTGCGGGCCGCCTTTCGGTTGATATCGAACTGGGTGTGCCGGACTGGGGCTATGGCTTGCGCATCGACCTGCTGGTGCCAGCGGGGACGCTCACTGCGGCTTGATCGGCGGGTTGCAGTCATAGGATGCAAATAAATGATTATAAAGCATAATTTTTAAGTGAACGAAGACACCCCAAGGCTGGTTGGCAAAAAAATCGACATTTAAGTTTCACTTCATTTTCGTCTAATCCAGCTTTCAGTTCGCGGTTCTAGGGTTCCTTCACAGATTGAAGGAACCACCATGCAAGCTTTCTGCGATTTTGACGGCACGATATCGAAACAGGACGTCACTGACCTCGTCCTGGAGCGGTTCGCCCTGCCTGAATGGACCGATATCGAACAACAATGGGAAGCGGGAGAAATCAACTCCGCTGAATGCATGCGGGCTCAGATCCGTCTGCTTCAGGCCTATCGGCATGAGATCGACCGGTTTCTCGGTGAGGTCGAAATCGACGCTGGCTTTCCTGAATTTCGTCGGTTCTGCCTCCAGAACCATATCCGCCTGACCATCGTCAGCGACGGTGTCGATTATTTCATTCGCCGTGTTCTTAGCCATCACGGCATCACCGATATCGAAGTGGTTGCCAACCGCATGCTGGAGCCCTCCTGCGGTAACCCGACGGTTTTCGACCTCGACCACCCCTTTGCCAGCCAAAACTGCGTCACCGGATCGGGTGTCTGCAAATGCAATGTCATCCGCTCCGGCGATGCGGATCACATTTATATCGGCGATGGCCGCTCGGATTTCTGCGTCTCCAGCCATGCCGCCAAGCTGATCTTCGCCAAATCCAAACTGGCGGTCCATTGCCAGGAAAACCGGATCCCCTTCATCGCTTACCGCGATTTCACCGATATCACAGCCGCACTCAAGACCTTGAAGACCAAGTCCCTGGCGATTGGGGCTGGTGCTGCTGTGACCACTGTTCCTGCATCAAAAATAGCTTAGGGAAAACAAGCATATGCGTGCAACGTTCAAGATTGCCGAACCGCCCGTCGTCTCGCCTTCAGAAGACGAGTTGAGAGAACTCGAGAACCTCTATTGTTCTCATGGCGATACCGTCCATTATACGGATAAGCCGAAATTCTTCGAAGGTTGTGAAGGCTCGTTTGTCTACGATGCCAGCCAGACGCCGTTTCTCGACCTGCAAATGTGGTATTCCGCCGTCAATTTCGGCTATCGCAACGAGCGGCTGAACAATGCGGCCCATCGTCAGCTCGACCAGCTTCCGCAGGTCGCGTCCCAATATCTACACCGGGAAAAAGTCGAGCTTGCCGCGCTGATTGCCCGCGATGCGGAACAGAAATTCGGCCATAAAGGCCGCGTCCATTTCAATGTCGGCGGCTCGCAGGCTGTCGAGGATTCGCTAAAGCTGGTGCGCAATTTCACCGGTGGCAAAAGCCTGATGTTCGCCTTTGAGGGCGGCTATCATGGCCGCACGCTCGGCGCGAGCGCGATTACCTCAAGCTATCGCTACCGCCGCCGCTACGGCCATTTCAGCGACCGCGCTCAGTTCATCGAGTTTCCCTATCACTTCCGCGGCCCGAAAGGCATGTCGAAGGAGGAATATGGTGAGGTCTGCGTACAGAAATTCGCCCGCCTGTTTGAAAGCGAATATAACGGTGTCTGGGATCCCAAGGCTGGTAAATCCGAATATGCCGCTTTCTATGTCGAGCCGATCCAGGGCACCGGCGGCTATGTCATTCCGCCTATGAATTTCTTCACCGGTTTGAAGAAAGTGCTTGATGACCACGGCATCCTGTTGGTCGTCGATGAAATCCAGATGGGCGTCTACCGCACCGGCAAGCTTTGGTCGATCGAGCATTTCGGCGTGTCGCCTGATGTTCTGGTATTCGGCAAGGCCATTACCAATGGTCTCAATCCGCTGTCCGGCATCTGGGCGCGCGAGGAAATGATCAATCCGACGATTTTCCCGCCCGGCTCGACCCATTCGACCTTCGCCAGCAATCCGATGGGCACCGCCGTTGCACTCGAAACCATGAAAATGGTCGGCGAGGGTGATTTTGGCGCCAGCGTCATGGAAAAAGGCGCCCGCTTCCTCGATGGCCTGAAGGTTCTCGAAAAGCGTCATGCCATCGTCGGAGATGTCGATGGTCTCGGCCTCGCGCTCCGCATGGAAATCTGCAAGGAAGACGGGTTTACCCCCGACAAGGCAACGCTTGACTGGATGTCGGACGAGGGCATGAAGGGCGATATGGTTGTTGATGGCAAGACCTATGGTCTGGTGCTCGATGTCGGCGGCTACCATAAGAACGTCATCACGCTGGCTCCCAACCTGATGATCAGCAACAGCGAAATCGATCTGGCCCTCACCCTGCTCGATCAGCTGCTGACCCGCGCTGCACGGAGATAGAGCCGTGCAACTCCTGCTTCTTCACCTCGATGACGCGCTGGAGTTGCAGCCTGAGTTCATGCGCACCTGCAAAATGGCAGGCGCGCATGAACTCAACGAACAGCAAAGCGGCAGGGCTGTGCGTCTCTGGGGGCGGCAAGCCGCGCTCGACACGCTGTGGCGCAAGATCAGCCAAGCGGGACGGCAGGGTTCTGGCGAACCGCGCCTCTGTTTCATGGGGTCGGGCGATTTTCACCATGTCACATCGCTGCTGATCGATCAGGCCCTGGAAAGCCACAGCGAGCGCGTGACGGTCATTCATATCGACAATCATCCGGACTGGGTGCATTTCGATGGCGGTATGCATTGCGGTTCCTGGGTAAACCGCACCCTTGCCAATCCGCAGGTCGATAAAGTCATCACCATCGGCGTCTGTAGCAATGATCTGGAGACGCCGGAGCGTAAGGGTGCAAATCTTGACCTGCTGACCAGCGGTCGGCTGGAGCTTTACCCGTACGCACATCCGCCTAGCCGGGTGAAGGCCAGTTACGGTTCCGGCCAATCCTACAGGCAGCATGCCCGCGACCTCTATTGGCAAACCATCGCCGAGATCGGCGAAATGAATTTTATCGACCGGTTGCTGGCCAGTATTCAGACCGACTGCGTCTACATCACTCTGGACAAGGATGTTCTGGTTCAGGGCGATGCGGTGACCAATTGGGACCAGGGGCAAATGCAGATGCCCTATGTCCTGTCGATCATCAGCGCGATTGGTGAGCGCTATCGGATTATCGGTGCCGATGTGACGGGGGATTATTCCCGTCCAGATTATAGCGGCACTCTCTGGACCCGATTGCTGAAAAAGGGCGAGATCCTGATTGATCAACCCCGCCATACATGTCCCAGTCCGCAGATCTGCACCATTAACAGCTCCGCCAATCTCGCGCTGCTGGATGTGTTCGGGGAGCAGATGCGATGAAACAAGGGCTTGATCTGTCGATGTTGGCGCTGATCTTGTTCTGCATCCTGACGGAGACAGGCCGTGAGATCTGCTTCAAAAAAGGGGCGGGCGCGGGCGATGCCAGACAGATGGTCCTGCGGCCCGTCGTCTGGGCCGGGATCTGCTTTTGGCTGATCGAACTGCTGGCCTGGAGCCGGGTGCTGGCCAGTGTTTCGCTGTCCATCGCCTTTCCGATCATGGCGATGAGCTATGCCACCATCACGATTGCCGGTGCGGTGATCTTCAAGGAATCCATCAACCTTCGCCATGCCGTCGGGGTCGCGCTTGTGACTGCCGGTGTGGTCTGTGTCGGAGCAACAGGACTATGAAACTCTTTGCCTATTCGAAATGGGATAGTGTGTCTGTCGCCGCAGCATTGCTGCATCTGGCCTTCAATATCTATCTGATTGCCGGGTTCGAGAGCCGGCCACTCTGGCTCTCTTTCATCCTTGCCTGCATTTATGCGCTGTCGATTTCCTGGAACATCAACAGCATTTCCCACAATTTCATTCACACGCCCTATTTCAAGCCGCGCTGGATGAATTATGCCTTCAGCCTGCTGGAATCGATCACCATTGGCTTTTCCCAGACCTATTATCACTGGGTCCATATGCGCCATCATTCCGGCAATAGCGACCGGCCGGATGAGAGCGGCAAGACCGTCGATCTGCTGTCGATCTACAAGCATGGCAAGAATGGCGAGCCGGAAAACGTGTTTTCCTACACGTTTCTCAGTTTCTTTCGTGACGATCTGGGCGAAATCCATCGGGCTATCGCTGCCAAGCGGCCATTTGAAGCCAAGTGGGGGCGGATCGAACTGATCGCCTTCATTGTCGTCGCGCTGGCGGCCCTGGCCTATGACTGGAAGGCGACACTGTTTCTCGTTCCCTTCTATTATCTCGGCAATTGCCTGTCTTCCCTCAATGGTTACTACGAGCATCTGCATGGTGATCCGGACGAGCCTATTGCCTGGGGTGTCAGCAGTTACAAGAGCTTCTACAACTGGCTGTGGTTCGGCAACGGCTATCATGCCGAACATCATTACCGGCCCAAAACCCATTGGACGCAATTGCCGCTGCTGCATGACCGGATCAAGGATGAGCAGGAAAAAGCTGGCACACACGTCATCAGCACCTGCCACGCGCTCGGCTTCATTGCCAAGGAGAACCTGGCCAAAGAGACCATGCCAGGCGAGGGCGTGCGATGAGCACCGATGCGCTCTCGTTTTTTCAGGAAGGCAGCAATGGCAGCGGCATCCTCCTTGTCCACGGGTTGACCGGGGCGCCTGCGGAGATGCGGCTGGTCGCCCGACAATTGCACCGGCGCGGATATTCGGTTTATGCCCCGCTGCTGGCAGGCCATGGAACGGACGAAGCAGCCTTGCGCAAGACGCGCTGGCAGGATTGGCTTGAGAGCGTTGAGGAGGCCGGTCAGGTTCTGGCCTCACGGGTCGATGCAGCCTTTGCCGCTGGCATTTGCGCCGGTGGAAAGCTGGCGCTGATGGCGGCGGATCGTCAGCCTTTGACGCTGCGGGCGGCGGCCATCTACTCGCCCTGTTTCCATTACGATGGCTGGGACATTCCCCGCCATTACAATTTCATGGCCCGCAATATCCGCTGGCTGGCGAAGATTCCGTTCCTGGACCGGCTGAGGTTTCACGAAACCCGTTCGCTCGGCATTAAGGACGACCGGCTGCGCAACAAGATTGCCGCCATGAATGGCGACGGCATGCTGGAGAGCTTCCCCGGCAAGGGATTGGTGGAAATGGACAAGCTCGGGCGCGTGTTGAAAGCCCGGCTGCCTTTGATGCAGACGCCGACGCTGATCGTTCACTCGCTTGAGGACGATGTCAGCAGCCCAAGCCATGCGCAATATATCTCGTCCCATCTCGGCGGGCCGCGCGAACTGCATTGGCTACGGGACAGCTATCACATGATCCATATGGACCGCCAGCATCGGCACGTTGCTGATCTGACTGCGGATTTTTTCGAGGCTCATTATGTACCGGACCGAGCATAACATGTCCGAAAATATAGCGGTGAAATCTGCGGCCCCAGACGATGTCATGCACAATCGCGTCATGCTTGATGTGGTTCGCGGTTTTGATACTCGCATTGCAACCTCCATTGCCGATATTGATCGTGATGAGTGGGACCATTGTTTTCCCGGCGAACCTGAGGCCTACGACTATCTGCTGACCGTGGAAACCGCGGGGATATCAGGCTTTGAATGGTGCTACGCCACGGTCTATGAAGGCGGCTACCTTGTTGCGGCCATGCCAGCCTTCATCACACGCTATGCCTTGGACACCACGCTTGAGGCGGGCGGCGTCCGTGACGCGATCGCTAGGTTGCGCCGTATCTTCCCAAGATTCCTGACCTTGCCACTGGCCTGCCTGGGCTCGCCTTGCACGGAGACCGGCAATCTCGGTTTTCACCCCTCGGTCAGGCCTGATCGCCGAGAGGGTCTGTTTCAGGCGCTGTTGAGCAGTTTTGAGGATTACGCCAAGACACGCAAATGCGTGCTGGGCGCACTGAAGGATATTCCGCAGCCGGTGGAGGCCGGGATTGACCGCATTATCAAGGACCATGGCTATGCGCCGTTGGGCGGCATGCCGACCGCCTGGCTTGCCATTGATTTCAACGATATGGACAGCTATTTTGCCCGTCTCTCATCGTCGACGCGCAAGGACATGCGGCGCAAATTGCGGGCGCGCGAAAAGGTCAGGGTCGAATACCACACGCAATTCGGTGACCATCTGCCACGGATCATGCAGCTTTATAACGAGACGCGGACCCGGAGCGAATGGCAGTTCGAGGAGCTGACACCGGCCTATTTCGAAGGCATTTTGAAGACTATGCCCGGCCGGTCTTTCTGCACCCTGTATTTTGTCGGGGACGAATTGCTGGCGGCCAACCTGATGGTTCATAACGATCACACCCTGATCGACAAGTTTTTCTGCATGGATGAAAAGGCGGGGCGTCCCTACAATCTCTATTATCTCAGCTGGTTCGAGAATATCGGCTATTGCCTAAAGAACGGCTTGACGCGCTATCAGAGTGGTCAGGCCTATTATAGCAACAAGGTGCGGCTGGGCAGTAGGCTAACGCCGAATGAAATGTATTTCCGTCATCGTAATCCTGTCGTTCAGCGTCTGTTGCGCATGGTTGCGCCCTATTTCGCCGCAGATGAAGCGAGCGCAGTTCAACCGAGCGAGGGCGACGCATGAAACTGCTTCGCCTGTCATGGCTGGCCGTGCCGGTACTCAATACGGCCCAGCAGATGTTTTTGAAACTTGGTGCCGATCAGGCCGATACCGCGCACGGATCGGCGTTTTTCGAACATGTCTTCCTGTCACACTGGTTTCTTGCTGCCGTTGTGGCGGAAATCGTCTGTTTTATCGTCTGGATGTCGGTGCTGGCCGATCTGCCGCTCAGCAAGGCATTTCCATTATCCGCTGTCAGCTATGTGCTGATCATGGCAATGGCCTGGTTCATGTTTGACGAGCCGGTCAGGCTTTTGACGCTGATTGGCACGGCGACAATCCTGGCTGGCGCCTGGTGCATTGCGACGGCGTCAAAGTCTGGGGCCTGAGGCCGCGTTCAGAATGAAATATCGAAGGATTTATTGAAGGCAATTCCAACGACGTTCTGGTTTTTCGTCCCGAGCTCAGAGGAAACAGGAGAATCGGCGGCATCGCCCACCAGCCGCTCGAAGCGATCATAGAGTTGCACCGACATGTCGGGCGATATCGTATAGGTGGCCGAGACGGTAAAGCCGACGGATTTGATCCCGGCGCTCGCATCGAAAGCATTGATCCGGCCATTGCGGCTGGCCTCGGCTGTGGAGACGCCGAAATATTTGTTCATGTAGGAGGTGTCGCCAAAGGTGGCCCTCGGTCCTGCGGACAGCAGCCATTTTTCGGAAAGCGGTTGAAACCAGTCCGAGCCGATATCGACGACCAATCCACTGCCATTTGACAGCGCCTGACGGATTTCCGAGCGGACGCGCCAGACATCCGGCTTGATCCAGTATTGGACGAAGACACCCGCATCAATATCGAATTCGACGTTTTTCAGCCCGTCGAGATTGGTCGATTTGGAGGAGCGGCTGTCACGAAAGCCAACGACCGGCCCCACTTCAAACCCATGCCCACTGAACACCGTATAATCCAGATTATCGTCAGGCGCTGAATTTTCCTCAGGCTCTCCAAACCGGCGGATATCGAAGGAGGGAATGACCCCGAACGTATATTGCTTGGAACCGGGATAGCTGGGCGCCAGTTCGACAGCCCCTCCGAGCGTGACCGTCCAGCGACTGTCCGCATTATCGGCACTCGCGTCGGCGGCATGGCTGCTACAGGCAGAAAACAGCAGGGATGACAGGCAGCCCGCCGCGATCGCACCTCTAGGATTTATCACTCGATACAAAACCATCCGTCCAGAAATGCCCTCTGTTAAACCGCAGCGGCAAAGTTACAGATCGGTCATGTTATTGAACTGTCAGGCCGACATGGTCAAGGATATTGCGTGATCCTCACCGATTCTGCTCGGTTTCCTCAAGTCGAAGTGGATTTAAAGTGACAGTTCTGTTGGTTAAATCAAGCGTTGCTGTGGCAATGGCTTTTGCAACCAATCGCGTAAATGATTAATGTCTGTCTGGCCCATGGCCGCGCCCCAGCAGCGCCATCAACGCATTGGTGGCAAGTCCAAGCAGGATCGCGCACAGGACGAGCCCGCCTGCATAGATCACAAAATTGCCTGAGAGCCAGTTTGCCGCGACCAGTCGCATATTGCTGATGCTCAAGGGCTGCATCGACAACAGGCTGACGTTGCTTGGCTCATTGACGACGATCTCCTGTTTCCTGGCATCATAAACGCTGACACGGCCAGAGATCGCGGTCCAATTGCGAAGATCGGCGATATCAATGGCGCCGGTTTGTAATAATGCAAGATCAGGGGCGCTGAATGTCGTCAGGATGGCACCGTCGGCATCGACGGATTGAGACAGAAATGCACTGGATGCCTGCGGCAGCGTATAGGCGGACTCGGCGCTCGGCCAAAGACTGACGGTCGCCAGGTTGAGATCGAAGGTTTCTTTCATCCAGGTGTCGACGCTGGAAAAAAATTCCATCACCGTGCCGGAATCAATTTTGTCGCGCCAGGATTTGAGCTTTACGTCAGTGCTAAGATCGCCATCTCCGGCGCCCTTGGTGTTCAGCTGCACATTGGCAAGTGCCTGGGGTGGAAGGTCCGGTGCCGCTCCGATGAAAATCGCATTGCGACCGGCAAAACGCGGGGGCGATGACGCCATTTCGAGAGCAAGGGTTTGGCGGGCCGATGCGGCAAATTTGCCGAGCACGGTTGCGGCTGCGGCCAGCGTCACATCGTCATTCCGGCCGAGAACAACCATTGTCGGGGTCTTTGCCGCCGCAAACGGAAAGCCGAGAGCCGCTGTTGCGGCGAGGTCGGGGGCCTGGGTCAGATGCGCGATCGGCGGCATGACGAATTGCGAAGAGCCGAACAAGGCAAACCGCGCCGTTTTGTCTGCTGTCTCACCAGGTGCGCAGACGCTGTCCTCCTGGGTCATCATCACGGCTTCCAGCCCGATGACATTCACGCCCGGATGAAAATGCCGCAGGGTAACGCGGATCGGATAGTGCCGGAGAACCGCGCCTCCCTTGGACGTGATCGGAACGGTGGTCGCCAGATGACCATTGACCGATACCACGATCTGGCTACCCGGCAAGACCTTGCTCGAATAGGCGGCGTCCAGCAATATGGTCGCGGTCCCATAATGGTTGGCATAGAAATCGGCTGGCATGCCCACCGTGAAATCCGTGAAAAAGCGGCGACCTGAAAACTCCTGGTCGGGAAGACCGAGCGCGGCAAAGGACAGCGCCCCGGCCTTGTCCAGAATAGGTGTATCGACGCCGCGCCAGGCCGAGGTTTTCAACATCCGCCGCTCGCCGTCTTGCGCGAACTGAACAAAGTTATCAGCAATCGCTTTGATGTCGCGCCAATCCGGGCCGCTGAAGGCGAGGACCGACACGCCTGGCCGGCCCGGAAGCGCCATGAAGCCAGCCATCGTGCCGTTCAGCTTTCTGGTATCAGCGTTTACGGCATTATTGATGCCGATCAGGCCCGCCATTTGCGATGTGGTGGCCGCCACGACCACAAGCTCTCCGGGGGCCGGTCGTGCGGGCATGGTTTTCGTGAAGCTGAAGGAGCCGTTGGCCACACCGCTCAGCAGCGACAGCCCTTGGGCCAACTGGAGCAATGCGGGGGTTGCGGATGGCTGTTCGAAATCCGGAGAAACGATTGTGAAATGGCTGCGGCCTTTTTCATCGACACCAAGTGCGCGCACATCGTCGAGACGTTTCATGCCGTTGGCGTTAGGGTCCGCAAATGTCAGATAGGTTTTTGCCGCATCGAGCTGCGTCCACAATTCATAGGTGGATTGGATGGTGCAGTCGGTGCGGTGCCGCTGCTCTGCGGCAAAACTGATCCGGTTTAAGCCTGGAACAAGAGCGCCTCGCGGCACGGAAATCGTGTTTTGCTGCGCAGACTGGCCGCCTCTGATCGGCAGGTTTAGAACCGGTGTGTCATTGATGGTGATAAGAAGGTTAGAGGCTTCCGGGGCAACGACCAATGCGTTGCTATAGCTCAGCACCAGCGTTGCATCGGCTGAGGCTTGTTCCGGTGTCAGGTAAATCGACATCGCCTGCCGGGCCAGTTCGCCTTGCAGCTTGAGAGCCGGCGTCGTCAGCAGGTAACGGCGTGACAGGCTCTCGCTTTGCTGTTGTGCCGGGCGGTTGGACAGGGGAATGCCGGGGATCGGCGTAGTCGGGACGGGGACAGGCGCCTTGGTCGCGGGCAGGCCGGGTATCGGCGCGCCCGGCATTGTATTGCTTTCGGGGCTCATGTCGAAAGGCGCCATCTGGGCAAGTGCTGACCCAGCGCTGGCCAAAAGCATCAAAATCAGGGCAAAAGCTGTTTTCACTGTTCGCCCTCCTGCTTCGCGTCGTTTTTGGCTTTCGAAGAAAGCAGCAGGAGCAGATAATGCAGGCCACGCAGTGTCTGCGTCAGGGACAGGCGCAGGAACATCCAGGCTCCACCCAAAAGGCCAGGATTGTGGCGTCGCGACTGTTGAAACAGGCTCCACTGCTGGGCATTTGCAAAGATCAGATCGGCGATGAATTCATGGTGGCGCACGGTTTCCGGGAGATAGCGGCAGCCGATTGAGACGATATCGCCATTGAACTGGAAATGGCGGATATTGACAGGCAGTTCGGCCCATCCCGTCGTGCCATGCGGTTGAAAGGTCACCGCGCCCAAGATGTCCCGCTTGAAGATTTCGCGGTCGCGAGTGAAAATTTGCAGGCTTGCACCATTGACCGACACATCATCGATCATTGCCGGATAGGTTTTTCCACCCACGGAAAACTCGCAGCGCCGGCTGACCTGCACACGACGTGACGACTGCCGCTCACCCCGCTCCGAGACGACGCCCAGGGCGCATCCGGCCATGATCAGATTGACCAGGTTCCAGCCACCGACCACCAGTGTCACGTCAAACCTGTAGGGATCGCTGTAGAGCCTGTAGACCGTCACTGCGAAAGCAAGCAGTAGGATGAAGAAAATCAGGAAAAACGGCCGGCTGATTTCCGACAGACGGCTTTCCGTTACGCTTTCATCCTTGGCGGTGACCTTGAAGGTCGGTCGCCGTGGGTCCCACATTACCGAGAGGATCGCCGGTAGCAGATGGATCGATTGCACATATTCGTAAAGCTCCGAAATCCACGGCCAGCGGAAGGAACCATAGAGGTAGTTCTGAACCATCAGGTTCACGAGCATGTATGACAGGGTATAGGCCATGAACTCGCCACCCGAGCCCATGAAAATCTGTAGATCGAAAAACAGGTAGAACAGCGGCGCCATCAGGAAGATTGCCCGGGGAAAGGGAAACAGCCAGAACATCGTTGATGACATGTAGCAGAGCCGCTGCGGCAGGGTCAGGCCGCGCTTGAGTGGCGGAAAACGGAACCGCATGATCTGCATCATGCCCTGAGCCCAGCGGCTGCGCTGGCCGATAAAGCTGGCAAAGGTGGCCGGTTGCAGCCCGGCGATCAGTGGCATATCGACAAAAACACTGTTCCAGCCGCGCGAGTGCAGTTCAAGCGCCGTTTCGCAATCCTCGGTGATGGAAAGGCCGCTGAAACCCTTGGTTTCAAGCAGCGCTTCTCGGCGCAGCACGGCTGCCGATCCGCAGAAAAATGCGGCGTTCCATTTGTCGAGACCGCGCTGGATGATGCCGTAGAACATTTCGTTCTCGCTCGGCATCTTGTTGAACGTGTTGAGGTTCCGCTCGACCGGGTCCGGGTTGATGAAGAAATGCGGCGTCTGGACCAGGAAAAGACGGGGGTCATCCCCGAAATAGCCGACGGTTTCCTTCAGAAAGCTGCGGGCCGGAGCGTGGTCGGCGTCGAAAACGGCGATCAGTTCTCCGCTGGAATGGTCGAGGCCATTGTTGAGATTGCCAGCCTTTGCATGCTCGTTGCGCTCGCGTGTCAGATAGCGCACGCCAAGCTGGCTACAGAGCGCCTGAAGCGCATGATAACGCTGCTCGGCGAATTTTGCTGCCAGCAGGTCGGTGGATTGACGCTTCTGCTCTGTGGAGCCGTCATCCAGCAGCCAAACGGTGAATTTTTCAGTCGGATAATCGAGATTGCGGGCCGCAGCCAGCGTATTGGCCAGCAAGGCTTCGTCTTCGTTATAGCTTGGTACGAAGATATCGACGATTGGCAGTTCTTCAGCGGCAAGCGTGCGAAAAGGCTTGCGCGGCGGTAGCGGCATGGACACCACGAACAGGCTGAGAAACAGCATCAGGACGCTGTACATCTCGGCCAGATAGACAAGCAGGCCGGGGATGAAATTTTCAAGCTGGTTGACCGGCGGCAAGGTACTGCTGGTGCGCCAATAGACATAGCGCAGCACAATGGCTGTCGAGAGCGACAGAAAAACAATGCGGCCGTGTCCTTCGATCCGCATCATTCTCATCACCGAAACGATGATGAGAATGATGAATGTCGTCACCAGCTGCGTTCGGGTGTCGATGGGCAGAAATGTCAGGGCCAGCATCGCCGCCGCGCAGATCAGCCAGAGCAGGAAGCGGACCAAAAACACCATTGTCTAATCCTCGAAATCCCGGTCATGGGGGACGCGTTGCGGCCAAAGCGATGCAGCGGATTTTTTGCCTGTGGCCACCAAGCTCATGGGTGCCATCCATCTCATGGGCATTGTCCAGCTTGGGTCGCCCCAGATTGGGCCGAAGTTGCGCCAATGCAGGCGGGCGATGGTACGACAGAACCCGCTCTTGTGGTCTGTGAGGACGGCGACGGGCTTGTCGCGCCCGATCTGGCTGGCGAAGGTACCGCTGCATGGGCGCCACCGATCTGGCTGGGTGACGGAACGATCGTGCCTTGCGCACCTGCCGGCAATGGTCGAGGATTGGATGTCACCGAACCAGGAGAGGCAGACTGTGATATCGCCGCATTTGTCTGGGCCGGACGCGGGGCTCGGCGCTCGGTCGGATATTGAGGCTGAGTGGCTACTGGGGCCGAAGGGACCGGCAGAATGGGCGTTGCCGGAGGATAAATCGGCGCGCTGCTACCGCCCAGGCGCGCGTCGAGCGGCGGCGGGCCACCGTAAGGGTTCCAGCCGGGGCTATCGACGGTGCCGGCAAGGGTAAAGCCATACATCAGCGATAGAAGCTGCTGTTCGCTTGCCAGCCTGTCGCAAAGGCGCATGCGGATCTGAACAGTTCCGCCATCGACAAAGGGACCACGCTGGCCTTGCCGGGCGCGCAATTGCTGCCAGGCATAAAGGCAGAGATCGTTGCCGCTGGAGCGGCCCACCGCATAGCCGAAAGGTCCAAAATCATTCTGCACGACGTAAGGCGCTCGGGTCATGGCGAGGCCCGGCAGGGTGCCGCGCATTTCCGAATTGATCCGGGCATCGGTCAATGAGGCCGAGGAGAGGGCGTTGTCGCCGTAGCGATTGGGATTTTCCGTTCCGTAAAACCGCACCTGCACGACATTTTGTCCCGGAACCGTCGAATTGGTCGACAGGGCAATTTCCTGCTGCACCGCATTGCTGAAGCGCTTTTGCGTGACGCCGACGATGGAGAACTCGCCCGGTGGAGGTAAAAGCATGGCCTGGTCGGCGGAGAGCGCCCGCGTTTCGTCGTTCAGCCGCACCGGATTGCCGGCACAGGCGGACAAAAGGGCCACAAGAACAAAAGCGGGTGAGCAGAGTGTGCCCCGCAACAGTCCCGCTAGAATCGGTCGGTCTAGAATCATGGACTCGTCTTACGCCAGAAACTGCATTGACGAAATTTAAAACCTTTCAAAGTGTAAGACTTCCCTGCCGATTCGATCAAAATAAACCATTTCTTTACCCTAACGGTTAAAAGTCAGATCTTATTGGCTTTGCATTTCGGCCGATAATGCGGACGGAGTTCTCATGCGTACATCACTCATAGCGCTTATAGCGATTGCGGCCGGAGCCGTGGGTGCCGTGGGGGTTTTTCCGGGCCATGAGGATCTTGCGACTGTTTCGAAAAATTCGCAGGTCTCTGGCCAGGATGGCCGTGAGGACGAGGTGGCTGGCGAGCAGGTGCAGGCTGGAAAGTCCGAGCGTCTGCCCGCGCCGCGGACCATGCCCGTGCAATTGCTGGCAGAGGCGCCCGCGCCCGACCAGTCAGCTCCCACCCGCGCCAACTCGCCGCTTGTCCCTGTTGCCGGGGAACAGTCTGCCGCACCGGTAAAGCCCAACGAGGGTGGAGGGTCTGGAGAAACCAGCCGCCCATCGGTTGATGAAAGCGCGTTGCGTTATTTTGCGGCCCGTGGTGATACGGTTCGGTTGCAGGCTGAGATTTCTCGCCTGCGCATGCTTTATCCCGGCTGGCAGCCGCCGGAAAATCCGATGTCCATCACAACCGGGGTGGATAGTTTCGTCCAGTCTCTCTGGCAGGCCTATGCCGACGGTCGCTATGAGGAAGTGCGCAAAGCCATTGCCGGGCGCCAGCAAAGTGAACCCGGTTGGATGCCACCGGAGGAGTTGCAGGGAAGCCTGAGGCTTGCCGAGGCCCGCCAAAGCCTGGTCAAGGCATCCGATGATAAGCGTTACGACAGTGTTATTTCACTGGCCTCGGGCGCGCCGGAACTGCTGACCTGTACGGAGGTCGATGTTTTGTGGCGTGTTGCCGAGGCTTTCGCCAGGACAAGCAAGCCGGAACGCGCCCGCGATGTCTATGCCTATGTGCTGAAAACCTGCCGGACCCCACAATTGCGGCTGGCATCCATGCAGAAGGCAAGCACTCTGTTGCAGCCCGCTCTGCTCGAAGACCTCCTGAAGCTGGAACAGCCCAGTGCTGACGGACATCCGGAATTTGACGGCATTCGTGACGATATTGCCCGCCAGATCGTGGCGCGCGCCGGGCAGGATGCCGGGATTGCCGTGCAGGGCGTTGAGTTGGAGCGGTTGGAAAAGGTTGCCGAACGCGAAGGCAAGGCCAGCGATGCCCTGCTGCTCGGCTGGTATCATTACCGCCGCAACGATATGGCCACTGCGAAGGAATGGTTTAACCGTTCCTACGCAAAAGAGCCGATTGCCTCTGCCGCCCAGGGATTGGCCTTGACGCAGGTGGCGCTTGGCACACCGGGCGAGGCGGAAAATACCATGTTCCGCTTTTACGGCGCCGATCAGCAGGCGCGGGCTGTCTATCTCTCGGCGGTTGCCGCATTGCTGTCGCAGGAGCCGCCAAAGGTCATCGACAATGGCGTGCTGTCCCGCATGGCGCCGGTGGTCATTGCAGCCCGCAATTCAGCGGCAGCCGAGCAGTTCGGCTGGTATGCGAGAGCGCTGCAACAGATGTCGACGGCGGCGGACTGGTTTCGGCTGGTTTTGTCCTGGGATGCCACCTATGAACCCGCGGCCTACGGGCTGGCCCTGTCGCTCGACACTCTGGGCGACAAGACCGGCGTAGCGCAGATCAAGGCGAAATGGGCCGGCCAGTCCGACCGGATCGCCGCAGTCGGCGAAATCAGGCCATCCCGAGACCGGCTTGCGGAAAAACAAGCCGTGCGGTCTCCCGATCGCCCGGCTGTTGCCGAAACGGGAAGTTCCACGTCCGAGGCTGTCAGCCGGACGCGCTCAAGGCCGACCATGGTTGCCTTGCAGCAAAATACCGGGGCAGCAGCGGCCAGGCGGTCTGGCTGCTCTTCGACCCTTCCTGCCGGGCAATTGTCGCCGCCGGAAGCTTTGATGCGCGGCTGGTGTCTGATGGATCTTAAGCGTCCGATGGAGGCGGTCGAGGCGTTCGACCGGGCATTCAGTGGCGGCGACCTGACGCTTCGACAGGATGCCGCCTATGGCAAGAGCCTGGCGCTGCTGCGGTTGAAATTGACCGATAAAGCCGCCGCCGCCGCCGCGTCCGTGCCGCTTGGCAAGGAGCGGGCGCGTGAGCTGCAATTGGCGATCCTGGCCGACCGGGCTGTGGGCGCGTTCCAGCTTGGTCGTGCCCGTGAGGCGCTGGTTGCGCTCGACCAGCGCGCACGCCTGATGGCGGAACCACAGGATCTGCTTTTGCTGCGGGGCTATGCCTATCAGAAGCTCGGTTATGTCGGTGAGGCGCGCCAGATTTTCGAAACGCTATCGGATATCGGTAATACATCCGCTCTCAAGGCCTTGGCCGATATCCGCGCCAATGATCCCGGCGAACCGCATGGCTGATATCAGGATTGGGTAAGCAATGCCTGAAAACGCCTATGTCCAATACCGTAGGCTCAATCTGAACCCGATAAATTTAGTTTCCGGTTTCCTGGATTGTGGTGAGCGGCGCATGGAAGGTTGCCGTCAGGCCGGAGGGTCGATAGTCCTTGTGGGCATTGCCTGTTCCAGCCAGTCCCATGCGGATCAGGCGGGAGCCGAAGCCCTTGCGGGTCGGTTCGCTCACGGTCGGCCCGCCGCTTTCCGTCCATGTCATCGACAGGGTCGGAATGGCGTCGTTGTCGGCGATCCACCATTTGATGGAGACACGACCGCTATTATTGGAAAGCGCACCATATTTGAGGGCGTTGGTTGCCAGTTCGTGCAGCAGCAGAGATAGCGACAGACCGGCCTTCGGGCCAAGCGCCAGATCGGGACCGTCTACGTAAATTCGGTCGCCATCGGCATGCAATGCCAGCACCTTCTCGATCACATCGCGCATTTTCGCCGCCGACCAGTTTTGCCGCAGAAGAACGTCATGGGCGGCGCCGAGGGCATGTAGACGGGCCAGGAAAGCGTTGACGGCTTCCTTTTCGGTAACGTCCTTCAATGTCTGCCCGGCAATGGCCTGTACCATGGCCAGCGTATTTTTCAGCCGGTGGCTCAGTTCGTGGTTGAGAAGTTCCTGTTCTTCCTCGGCCTGAACTTTGGCAAGGGCTGCATAGGTTCGGTCGGCAATACCGCGTGTAAAGTCCAGTTCGTCCTGGCTCCATGTACGGGGTTTGTCGTCATGGGCAAAGAGAATGCCGACCAGGTTTCCACCTTTGAGGATCGGGACCTTGATCAGCGACGAAACCCCGATGGAGGCATAGGCGTCCTTTTCTGTGATCAGCCGTTTGCTTGAGGCGACGTTGGTGATCGACAATGTCTCTCCCTTGCACAGGTGCTCAATCGTTTCTGAAAACCTTTGGAGAGAATGGCGCCCTGCCAGCGAGACCGTGCCATGGGATGTCCAGTCGAAGGCGACGGCAAAGCTATTGTCCGTCCTGTCCACCACGGCGTAGCCCGCGCGGGCAACACCGAGGCCGTCCGACAGGATGGCGGCGGCGCTTCGGGTGATCTCTTCCACGGTGCTGGCGGCGCGAAGTTCGTCTCCCAGCTTTAACAATGCGGCCTTTTTCGCTTCTTTCAGCTTGGCATCGGTGGTGTCGAAGACCACGCCGACCATGCGGGTGATCTCGCCTGCCTCGTTGTGAACGAAGCGCGCCCGCCGCGAAATCCAACGCAATTCATCATCGTCGGCGCGGATGATCCGATAATCCACGTCAGGGCTGGCTGACCCTTCTCGCCGTGTGACCGGGTTTGAGCGCAGGCCACGATCGTCCTCATGCACCAGATCCTCAATCGCCGAAGCCGGATAGGACGTCTGCACGGGAATGCCGAAGACCCGACAGAATTCGCTGGAAACCGTCATGGTATTGGTGGCGATGTCCAATTCGAACGTGCCGACCCGGCCGGCCGCCTGGGCGCTTCGCGAACGCTCGTCCTGTTGTTCCATGGCCGTGACGCGCGCCAGCCTGCGCTCGCTCAATCGGCGCTGTACCTCCGCCTCACGCGCTTTTTCCTTCAGCGCCTTGCGTAATTCCAGCTGCACCATCACCTGTCGGGCGAGAAGCTTCAACGTGTCCTGCTGAAGTTCGTTCAGTTGCTTGGGTTCGAAACCCAGCACGCAGACCGTGCCGATCGGTAGATTATCAGCGGTTTTCAGGACGGCTCCCGCATAAAACCGCAGATGCGGTTCGCCGGTGACCAGCGGATTGCGATTGAACCGGCTGTCCTGGCTTGCATCCGGTATCATCAGGAAATCGTCTTCCAGGATCGCCTTGGCGCAGAAGGAACTGTCGAACGGTGTCTCGCGCACGCCAAGACCGACTTCTGCCTTGAAGAATTGCCTGCTGTCATCGATCAGGTTGACGACGGCGATCGGCGTTGCGCAGATCCGAGAGGCGAGGGCGGCAATATCGTCAAAATCCTTCTCGCGCGGCGTGTCAAGCACGTCATAGGCCCTGAGCGCCTCAATGCGCCGTCTCTCGCGCAGCTCGGCTTGGTCGTCGTTTAATGAGTGGCGCATGGATCTTGTTCTGTCGTGCCGGTTCAAATTCTGGACCGGGGGGGATTTGCCGAGTGGGTTTCATTCTTTAAGTTGAAGATGGGCTCACATCTTCGACGCACTGTTTGTCGCGAAATTCTTGTCCATGCCGTCCGAGGGGCCCATCCTGGTGGCGCCATCCGCGGGGACAAAGCAGGACGTGAATATGCGGAGAGGGTAAACTTTCCATGACGCTTGCCCGTTGTCCTGGCGATTCATTGCTTGTCGGGACTTTATCTGGGCATATTTCCCAGCATTTGCAAGATTGGAAATGCAGGTCCTATTGTGATGCTTTGCGCTGCATCATGACGGAAATTTTATTTTTAACCGGTGGAACATATGGGATTTCTTGTCGTTTCGCGTTCCTGGAGTTTGTAAGGGAAAAGTGGAATCCGGTTTCCCCGAAAAGACAAACGAATACAAAAGAAGTTAGAGGCTGTCAGGTTCAATCTGAGCCTGACAGTCTCTAACGATAACAGGAAGTTTTATGACGGACAGCTCAGCTAGACGCGGTGCCGAAGCAGCCGGGCGCAGACTTCTGGCAGAGCATGCATCGGAAGATCCATTTGCCGCCGCCTTCAAGGCGACCCGGATGCCGATGATCATCACCGATCCCAGGCAGGATGATAATCCGATCATCTTTGCCAATAATGCCTTTTGCGAGCTGACGGGCTATGGGTCCGATGATCTGGTCGGCAGAAATTGCCGCTTCCTGCAAGGTCCTGACAGCGACCCGAAAGCTGTGTCGCAGATCCGCAAGGCGATAGAGGCCGAGCGGGACGTCTCGGTCAATATTTTGAATTACCGTAAGGACGGCACGACCTTCTGGAACGCATTGTTCATCAGCCCGGTACGCGATAGCCAGGGAGAGGTAATCTATTTCTTTGCCTCGCAACTCGATTTTACCGATGTCAAAAGCAAGGAAGTTCAACTTGCCTCGGCAAAATCGCAGGCGGAAGCAGCCGTTGCCCAGCGCACGCAGGATCTTGTCGATGCGCTGGAAGCGAAAACCACGCTCGTCCATGAGGTCGATCATCGCGTCAAAAACAATCTCCTGACGATTGCCTCGATCGTCAAGTTGCAGGCGAGGATGACCAGGGACGATACGGTGCGCCATACCCTCCGCTCGGTGCTTAACCGTGTCGAAGCGCTGAGCACCGTACAGCGAAAGCTGTTTACCTCCAGCGATGTCGGGCGTTTCGATGTGGCGGACTTTGCCCGCGAACTGGTGATTGACATTGTCAACGCGCTGAAGCGGGACGACATTCATATTACCATGGATCTTTCTCCGGTCTTCGTTCCTGCCGTGAAAGCGTCGCCGCTAGCGTTGATCGTCAATGAGTTGATCGGCGACGCGGTTCGTCGTGGCTTGAGCGATGGCGGCGGCGAGATCCACCTGACCGTCAACCGGCCAAACGGCCATTTCGTTATTGAAGTGCGCGATACCGCTGACCCGGTGCCGGTCAATAGCGAGGATGACGACTTCGGTCGCCTGATGCTGGAAACCTGCATTCGGCAGGTCGATGCCAAACTTGAACGCAAGACTGAGGGCCGCCAGACCATCGTGCGGGTCACCCTGATGGTTGATAGCTGATCTGGAGCATAAAATTGGAAATCATGATCGTCGAAGACGAGGCCCTGCTTGCGCTCGAACTTGAGGCGGAAGTGGAGGCAGCTGGCCACACTGTCGTGGGACAGGCGATGAGCCGTGCCGAGGCCATTGAAATCATCGACCGGGAAAAGCCGGAATTCGCCTTTGTCGACGTTCATCTTCTCGATGGACCCACCGGGATCGAGGTGGGGCGGCATCTGACGGAGCGCGGCATTCCCTATGTTTTCGTCACGGGCAATCTTCGGCGGATACCGCCGGATTTTGTCGGTGCGGTGGGCGCTATTGAAAAGCCCTATACCATGAATGGCTTGCAGAATGCCCTTGACTATATCGGCAAGCGGCTGCGGGGCGAGGCTAATGTGCAGGCCCCGCCGAGCCTGGTGATGGCGCCGGAAACCCAGCACGGGTGATGGCATCGACCTCAAATCTGCGTTGCGGGTTTGAGGTCGCCAGACCAAATGCCAATGTCATTGTGACACGTGGCTCGTATCAGACGCTGACGCGACGGCCTTCCTTGTCGGCATTCTTGCGGTCGGCGCCGTGTTTTTCGATGATGGTGCGGGCATCCTCGACCGATATCCGGTGTTTCTTGGCAAAGGAAATGGGCTCGTAAGGCTGTTGCGCGCTCGTATCGTTGGTTTTCTTGTCAGCCATGATGGGTCCGATCTTGCTTGCTCCGGCGCAGCGCCAGAGTGTGGGTTGAAATCTGTGACATTCTGAAGAGGGAGAATGTGGGCGTCTGGACCGAGAGACCGACAGTGGGGCGGTCATGGTCGGTATTTTACCCCGATGGGCTGTATATGGCGATGAATGCCGCGAACTTCAATGCTGAGATTCGCCTATGCGCGCCAATAGACCATTTTGGCATGTCCCGGACACACGGAGATGGCTTATTTTCCTTTGCGCGGGATTTTATTGCCTCGTGGCCCGGTTGTCACCGGCGTCCTCTTGCGGCTTTCCGTCAGCAGGATACGCCAGCGCTCCAGGCGTTCCGGTGCCAGTTCGCCCTTGGCAATGGCCGCCTGCACGGCGCAGCCGGGCTCATGGGCATGGGTGCAGTCGCGAAACCGGCATTGCGGGGCAAGATCGGTAATTTCGCTGAACAAGGTGTCGAGCCCGTCGGTCACGTCGCTGACGTAAAGCGTGCGAATTCCCGGCGTGTCGATGACCCAGCCGCCACCGCTGATGGCATGCAGGGATCGCGCCGTCGTCGTATGACGTCCCTTGGCATCGTGCTCGCGGATACCGCCGGTTTTCTGGGGCTGGCCCGTCTCCAAACCGGCTAAAGTGTTAACCAGGGTCGATTTTCCAACCCCCGACGAGCCGACAAGGGCGACTGTCTCGCCGATGCCGCACCAGGGCGCAAGCGCTGCTGCGGCATCCGGGGCGCGGGCATTGACCGTGACCACGGGCAGGTCGCGTTGCAGGACTGCGGCCTCATCGACGAATTTTTGAGCATCATCAACCGTATCGGCCTTGGTCAGCACCAGCACCGGATTGGCGCCGGACTGGTTGGCCATGACAAGATAGCGTTCCAGCCGGGCCGGATTGAAATCGGCATTGCAGGACGTGACGATAAACAGCGTATCGACATTGGCGGCGGCAAGCTGTTGGCCGTTGCGGCCTTCTGTGCGCCGCTGCAAGACGGTCTTGCGCTCCAGCCTGCGGACGAATTCCCCGGTTGCAGGATTGGCAAGCACCCAGTCTCCTACCGCGAAATCGGCGGTATTGCTGTGGTGAGGCAGTCCGAGATCACCGTGTCCGCCAGCATGGATCGCCTCGACGCGGGCGCGGTGAACGGAGGCAATACGCCAAGGCGTCAGGGCCGTTTCATCTGGGCCGATCTGGTCTGCAAAAAACTCCGACCAGCCGAGCGTTGCCAGCAAAGGGGCGGTCAAAATGCGATACCGCAGCGGGCTGGAGCGATCATCTTGCTTGCTTTCTATCAACGAGTGCCGGGCTATCAACGCTGTCTGACGACTACATAAGGCGATGTCGGACGCGGGGGAAGGGGAAATAAATCCAGGAGAATGCTCACGCGAAAAATCCACGAAACAGGATCGGATTCTACGATAATATCCGATGTTTGAAAGCGCAATTTCCACCTCCTTTACGACAGGTGAGGAAAGCCTGAGCAGACCGGACGACATTGATTGACAGAGGTAGTTTAGCATGTCACGAAATCCTATGATCAGTCGCCCCCTGCGTAACGTTTCGCTCACCCCCGAACTCGAGGGTTTCATTCATGCCAGTCTTGCGTCCGGCGACTATGCCAACGCAAACGACATGGTATGCGCAGCCCTTGACGGGCTGCGCAACGCGGTCTCGCCCATAGGCGTGCAAGATATGGGTATGCAAGACGTGGAATGGCCAAAAGGTGGCGGCAACTGCGGCGATCTGATCCGGGTGCGGGATTGGCGCGATTCAAGCCTTGGGGCGGTTTGTCAATGGTCTGGAGAATTGCGGGGGACGGTCGCCAATGTGGTCAATTCACCGGTTGCGACCGTATTGATGTGGGGAAAAGACCACATCATGATCTATAACGATGCCTATAGTACCATTGCCGCGGATCGGCACCCGATGGCGCTCGGCATGCCTGTTGCCACCGCCTTCCCGGAAGTGTGGGATTGGAACCGTCCTATCCTGGAAGCCGGTTTCAGGGGTGAAACTGTCGTACACCGCGATCAGCCGATTGTGCTGAACCGTCCTAAGGGACCGGAAAAGCTGTTTCTCGATCTTTTCTATACGCCGGTTTACGATGCCGACGCCAAGGTCGGTGGCGTGATGTGTACGATTGTTGATAACAGCGCTCGTCTGTCGGTGGAGAGGCGGCTGGCTGAGCGGGAGGCGGAGTTGAGGCGGGTCACCGATGCGGTGCCCATGCTGATTTCCTATGTTGACCGGGATCACATCTATCGTTTCGTCAATGCCACCTATCAAGACTGGTTCGGTATTGCGCCTGAGCGAGTGGTTGGGCGGCATGTGCGCGAACTGCTTGGCGATTTGTCCTATACCAACCGCCGGTCTTCCATTGAGCGTGGCCTTGCGGGTGAAAGCTTCACCTCGCAAGCCACCATCATCCGCAACGGGGCAGAGCATCGGCTGGAAATCCGCTACATCCCGCATGTCGAGGCGGATGGTTCTATCCCGGGGGTTCACATCCTGTGCATCGATATGCAGGACCATGCGCGGCGCGAAGCGGCCCTGATCATCAGCAATCGCCGGTTCCGCACCGCCATGGACGCCGTTCACGGAGTGTTGTGGACCAATGGCCGCGATGGCCGGATGGAGGGAGAGCAGGCCGGCTGGTCGTCGCTGACCGGCCAGTCCATGGATGAATACCAGGGCTATGGCTGGTCCGATGCTGTCCACCCGGACGATGTTACCGCCACCATTGGTGCCTGGCGGGCCGCAGTCGACAGTAAAACCATGTTTATCCATGAGCATCGTGTCCGGCGGGCCGATGGCGTCTGGCGCCAGTTTGCCATCCGGGCGCTGCCGCTTCTGGACAATGCAGGTGAAATCATCGAATGGGTCGGCGTTCACACCGATATCACCCACCAGCGGGCCGCTGAAGCGACCTTGCGTCAGCAGGCAGAGACATTGGCGCGGCAGGTACGCTACCGCGAGCTGGCGGAAGAGCAATTGCGCCACCTGAATGAGACGCTGGAAGCCCGTGTTGTCGCGGAAATTGCTGAACGGCGCCAGGCCGAGGCCAAGCTGGCGCAGGCGCAGAAAATGGAAACGGTCGGCAAATTGACCGGCGGCGTCGCCCATGATTTCAACAACCTGTTGCAGGTGATTTCCGGTAACCTTCAACTGCTGTCAAAAGATGTGGCAGGCAATGACCGTGCTGAAGTCAGGGTTGCCAATGCCATGGCGGGTGTGTCGCGCGGCTCCAAACTTGCCAGCCAATTGCTGGCCTTTGGCAGGCGTCAGGCGCTGGAGCCGAAGGTGGTCAATATCAGCCGCTTCATCCAGGCGATGGATGACATGCTGCGGCGGGCCGTCGGTGAGGCGATCAAGCTCGAAACGGTGTTTCCAGGAGAGCTGTGGAATACATTCATCGATCCGTCACAGATTGAAAACGCCCTTCTCAATCTGGCCATCAATGCCCGCGATGCCATGGACAGGGTCGGCATGCTGACCATTGAGCTTGCAAATGCCCATCTGGATGATGATTACGCAAGGGACCATGATGAGGTCACCGCCGGTCAATATGTCATGCTGGCCGTCAGCGATACCGGGTGTGGGATCGCGCCCGAGATCATCGACAAGGTGTTCGAGCCGTTTTTCTCGACCAAGGCGGAAGGCAAGGGCTCTGGCCTTGGCTTGTCCATGGTCTATGGCTTTGTCAAACAGTCGGGCGGCCATGTGAAAATCTATTCGGAAATTGGCCAGGGAACGACGATCCGGCTTTATCTGCCACGCGCCATGCAGGCTGAAGACGTGGAAATCGCCGTTGATACCGGGCCGATTACCGGCGGCAGCGAGACGGTGCTGGTGGTGGAGGACGACGAGGCTGTTCGAGAAACGGTCGTGGCGCTTCTGGCCGATCTCGGTTATCGTGTGTTGAAGGCTGTCGATGCCTCCAGCGCCTTGAGCGTGATTGAAAGCGGCATCCCCATCGATATCCTGTTTACCGATGTCATCATGCCGGGTACCCTGAAAAGTCCGGAACTGGCCCGCAAGGCGCGCGAGCGGCTGCCCAATATCGCCGTGCTGTTCACATCAGGCTATACCGAGAATTCCATCGTGCATGGCGGCAAGCTGGATGCGGGCGTTGATCTGTTGTCCAAGCCCTATACGAAAGAGGCGCTGGCGCGAAAATTCCGGCACGTTCTGGCCAATCAACGTCAACGGTTGACGGGCAGGGTAGCTGATCCGAAACCGGCTGTGGCAGTGGCCCAACCAGATATAGCCGGGCCGCTGACGGTTCTTCTGGTCGAGGATGACGCGCTGATCAGGATGGATACGGCGGAAATTCTTCAGGATGCCGGTTTCGTGGTGATCGATGTCGGCAGCGCAGAACAGGCGATGGCCGCGCTCGAAACCCTGGCAATCGACGTGCTGGTGACGGATGTCAACCTTCCGGGCATGTCGGGTCGGGATCTTGCTGCAAGAACAAGGCAGATCCGGCCGGCGGCAGGCATTGTCTTTGCCACGGGCGATGCGTCTTGCGTGCGCGACGAAGCGGACGCGCGTGTGCTTACCAAGCCCTATGGGGCCGAGCAACTGGTCTCCACGGTTCGTCTGGCCTGCATTGCCGCGCCCGCGCCGAGCGCATAAACATGTGCGCCAAAAACGCCGGGAGATCGTTGTCCTGACACATCTGTGTGGGACACATCCGCGTCCGAAAATAAGGGAGAGAGATTATGAACAAGCGTATCGTCTTTACGGGCGGCACCGGCAAGGCTGGACGCCATGCCGTTGCGCATCTGCAAGCCAAGGGATATTCGATCCTCAACCTTGATCTGAAGCCGCTCGACTGCCCTGGCGTCAATACGCTGATCACCGACATCACCGATAGCGGCCAGGTCTTCAACGCGCTGACGACGCATTTCGGTTTTGATGGATATGATCACGGCGCCCCGCCTTCGGCGCCCGACGCCGTCGTGCATTTCGCTGCCATTCCCCGGGTGATGATCGAGCCTGACAATTCCACCTTTTCGGCCAATGTCGTCGGCACCTATAATGTCATCGAGGCGGCCATGAAGCTTGGCGTGCGCAAGGTGATTATTGCGTCGAGCGAAACCACCTATGGTGTCTGTTTTGCCGAAGGCGACAAGGATTTCCATAGCTTTCCGCTTGAAGAAGACTATGACAGCGACCCAATGGACAGCTACGGTCTGTCCAAGGTGGTCAATGAAAAGACCGCCCGGGCTTTTGCCATGCGTTACAAGGCCGATATCTATGCGCTGCGGATCGGCAATGTGATCGAGCCGCATGACTATGCCAATTTCCCGGGCTATCTCGACAACCCCATGTCGCGCAAGCGCAATGCCTGGAGTTATATCGACGCCCGCGACCTCGGCGAAATCGTCCATTTGTGCATCGAAAAGGACGGCCTCGGCTTTCAGGTGTTCAATGCCGTCAACGACACGATCACCGCCGATCTGCCGACCCGTGAATTTCTCGCCAAATATTGCCCCGACACGCCGGTTCTACGGGAGATGGGTGAGAATGAGGCACCGATTTCCAACCGAAAGGCCCGCGAGATGCTCGGCTTCAAGGAAGAGCATCCCTGGCGCAAATATGTGACGCGATAAGACAATCAGCCGGCCACATCCGCCGCCGGTTTTAGCCGGCGGCGGTGCATCTGGTTCAGGCAAAGCGTTCCGGGCGAAAGCTCGTCAGCATCGGGTGGCGTTCGCCACTGGCGATTTCATAGGCGAGAAGTTCGCCGACAATCAGGCCCAGTGTTGCGCCGCTATGGCTGAAGGCAACAAAATAGCCGGGGATGGCTTTGAGTTCGCCCAGAACCGGTTCACCGTCGCCGGGAATGGGTTTGCGGCCAACGCCATAGCTCGCAAGTTCCAGCTTCGGATTGCCTTCCAGCACTTTGGAGGCTTCCGCCAGCAGGCCATCCAGGGTTTCCTGCTTCACCTGATAGCTGCCATCCGCCGAAGTGCCGACTTCTTCCTCAGACCATGCCGAATCCAATGCAAAGCTGTTGTCTGGGCCGGGGCGGATCGCGATGCGGGGAGTGTTAAGCACGGCTTTCAGGGCCAGATCGACCGGCTTGGTGGTGACCAACAGCGAGATGGGCGTGCCGTCGTCAATTTTCTGGCCTGCATCAGCGGCCATTTTGGGAACGGACGGTCCCGTTGCCACCAGGACCGCATCGGCAGGATAGGTCGCACCGTTGGCTGTGCGAGCCCCAACGGCGCGACCGTTTTCAATCATCACGCTGGCCGCTCCGGCATCGGTCACCAGCGTGCCGCCGCGCTCCCTAAATTCCTCGATGAGAATTTTGATCAGGGCTGGCAAATCCACCCAACCCTCGGCTGCGTTGAAAATAGCCCCCTGTGGCGTGACAGCGCCCGCATCGACGCCTGGCGTCACAGCCTTGACCTCGTCTGCGGCCAGATGAAGGGCATCATAGGCCAGCTTGACCTCATGGTCATAGGCGGCATCAATCTCGTTGGTGGCGTCATCGGCATCCCAGGTCAGTCCACCCTTGAAGGACAGCCAATCAGCCCCCGGGAAGCGCTCCGCCAGTGTGCGGTAACGATCGATGCCTGCCATACGCAGGCGATGGTAAGCATCAGAGCGCATCCGCGATGAGTTAAGCCATGACAAGGACCGCCCGGACGCCCCATTGGCAACAGGTCCGTCATTGATCAGGGTGACATTGATGCCCTTGCGGACAAGCTGCACCGCCGTGGACGTTCCAAAAATGCCGCCGCCGATAATGACAGCGCTTGATATCTTGTTTTTCGACATGTTTTTCTCTCAGTCTTCAATCATGATGATGTGAATTGGTTCAGGGCTGTTCCCAGCCATTGCTCTTGGCGGAGCGGAAAAACGCATCGATGACCTTCATATTGGCCACCGCATCGCCCGGTCCTGATAGCAAAACCTCGCCCGCCAGCACGGCACGGGCAAAGGCATCGCATTGCAGGCCATATTGATTGGCGGCGCTGATCTCGATCACCTCGCACCCGCCGCCTGTCAGGTCGCGGCCATCATCGATGGTGATGGTGGTGGGCGCATCCACTGGGGCGTTGAAGGGTATGGCAATCTCAATGCGGCCTTTGGTGCCCAGCACCGTGACCTTCTGGCACAAGGACAATTGGGTCGCGCAAGTAAACGTCAGGTGACGATTGGTGGAAAATTCCGCGAGACCACTCATCATCCTGTCCGTCTGGAATGTCTCATCCTGATCAAACAGGCCAATCACCCGCTCCGGCTCACCATCAAACACAAAACGGGCGGTGTTGATGGCATAGCAGCCAACATCGTAAAGCCCGCCGCCGCCAATATCTTTCTGGTTGCGCACATTGGCGGGGTCATCGAGATAATAGGAGAAGATGGTCTGCATGGCGCGCACCTCGCCAATCCGCCCGGCTTTCACCAAATCGCGCACCTTCAGCCATTGCGGATGATGGCGCACCATGAAGGCCTCTGCCACCAGCACGCCGGATGTGCGGGAGGCATCAGCAATCTGCTCTGCTTCCTCCGCCGTCAGCGCAATCGGCTTTTCGCACAGCACGGGCTTACCGTGCCGGATGGCTTCCAGCGTCATCGGCATATGCAGGTGGTTGGGCAGAGGATTATAGATGGCATCGATATCGGGATCGCGGAGCAATTCCTCATAGCTGCCATAGGCTTTGGCAATGCCAAGGTCTGCCGCCACACTCTGCGCTTTCGCTAGAGAGCGCGAAGCAATCGCCGCAACAATACCGGTTTCTCCCGCCTGAATAGCAGGAATAACGGCCTTGATGGCGATATTGGCGGCTCCCAGCACGCCCCATCTGAGCTTTTTCATAACTGTTTCTGCCTTCTATTTACCACTTACAAAACCTCCGCCAAAAAGTGCTTCAACCGCGCACTTTGGGGATGGTCAAAAATCGCTTCGGGTGAACCGGCTTCCACCACCTTGCCCTCGTCCATGAAGATCACCTGATCGGCCACCCGGCGGGCAAAGCCCATTTCGTGGGTGACCACCACCATTGTCATGCCCCGTTCGCCCAGATCGGCCATCAGGTTCAGCACGCCCTTGACCAGTTCGGGATCAAGCGCCGAGGTGACTTCGTCAAACAGGATGACTTCCGGCTCCATCGCCAGCGCACGGGCAATGGCCACGCGCTGCTGTTGGCCGCCAGACAAACCACCGGGACGATGATGTTTGCGGCTTTCCAGCCCGACATCACGCAATCTCGCCAGCGCAATCCGCTCGGCCTCCTGCCGCGACATGCCTTTGATCTTGGTCAGCGACAGCATGACATTGTCGAGCGCCGAGTGGTCGGGAAACAGGTTAAAATGCTGAAACACCATGCCGACCTTGCGGCGCAGTTTTTCGGGCTTCATCGCCAGAATACTGCTTCCATCCAGCAGGACATCGCCGCCTTTTGGCTCCACCAACCGGTTGAGGCAGCGCAGCAACGTCGATTTGCCAGAGCCGGACGGGCCAATGATGCAGGTCACGGTGCCGGGTTTGACGGTGAGATCAACGCCCTTCAGCACATCCAGCGTGCCATAGGCCATGGTCAGCCCGCGCACATCCAGACTGCCACCGGTAAAGGTGATTTCCTTTGTCGGCGCGTTTGCACCATCCACAGCCTTTGCCAGCTCGCTCACTTCGGCAAGACCACTGATCGCCTCACTCGTGGGCTTTTTGCCAAGCCGCAGACGAGTATCGATGGTGTTGACCAGATGGGTCAGCGGCACGGTAATCACCAGATAGAACATGCCCGCCAGCAACAGCGGCGAGAGATTGCCTGTGACAACAGCCTGATCCTGCCCAACGCGGAAAATTTCGCGCTCGGATGCCAAGAGGCCGAGAAAATAGACGAGGCTGGAATCCTTCACATTGCCGATGAACTGATTGACCAGCGCTGGCAACACCCGGCGCACGCCTTGCGGCACAATGATCAGCCGCATGCCTTGGCCATAGCTCATGCTCAACGCCCGGCAGGCTTCCAGCTGGCCGCGATCCACACTCTGAATGCCAGAGCGAAAGATTTCGCCGATATAGGCCCCGGCAATCAGGCTGAGCGCCAGAATACCAAGCGGGTAGGGCGATGGTCCCCAGATCTCGCGGGCAATGCGGGCAAAGCCCTGACCGATCAGCAAAATCGTCACAATCGCAGGCAGGCCGCGAAAGATATCGGTATAAAGCCGTGCCGGAATGCGCAGCCAGGGCGAGCGCGAGATACCCATAATGGCGAGGATCATGCCAATCACCACGCCAATCACGGTGGAGGCGAAGGCGAGGATAAGCGTATTCTTCAAGCCGACCGTAATCATGGCAGGCAAGACCTCGGCCATCGCGTCCCAGTCGAGAAAACTGCGACGCAGTGTTTCAAGCCATTCCATTCAAAAACCCTTCCCAGTTATGATCATGTGCCCGAAAGCCACCCGGTTGGCGCTCATGGCCAACCGGGTGAAGCCGCAATCAGGGCTTGGGAAGATATTCGGCAGGCATCGGTGAGCCGGGGAACCATTTTTCGTAGAGCTTCTTCCAGGTGCCATCCTGCATGGCGGCGTGCAGGCCCTTGTTGAAGGCCTCGCGCAGCCCGTCATTGCCCTTGCGGATCACGAAACCGGCAGGCGCATCGAAGCTTGGAATATTGACGGCAATTTTCAGCGCCTTGAAACGATCCGTATAGTCCTTGGCGGCCTCATAATCGAGAAAATGCGCATCGACTGTGCCATTGTTCAGGGCCGAAACGGCGGAGTTGTTGTCGGGGAATTTGACGAGATCGGTGTCCTTGAAGTTCTTGGTCGCGTAGATTTCCTGCAACGTGCCCTGCACCACGCCCAGGCGCTTGCCCTTCAGGCCGGCGGCATCGGTGATTTTCGCATCCGGCGTCAGCACTGAGAGATAACCGGCTAGATAGCCATCGGAGAAATCAACGGTTTTCTTTCGTGCGTCTGTCGTGCCAATGGCCGCCACAGCCACATCAAACCGGCCATTGGCAACAGACGGCATCAGGGCCGAAAATTCCTGACCGGTAAAGACAACCTGATCTTTCTTGAAGCCCATGCGCTCGGCAACATTGAGAAAGAGTTCAATGTCAAAGCCGGTAAACTGGCCATCGGAGGTGATGAATGTATAGGGCTTGGAATCGCCCATGGTGCCGACACTGATGACCTTCGGGTCTATCAACCCGTAGGGATTGTCGGCTGCAACGGCCTGCTGCGCCATCAATCCGGCACAGGCAAGAGCCGCCGCGATGACCGCGCCGCGCGCCTTCTGTGAAATTGCTCTGGTTATACTCATTGTCGTTGTTCTCCGCTCTGGTGATTGTTTTTCTTTCCCGTGCTGGCCTTGTGATGACGCGCGCGGTTTCCCATCCGAATGAATGGCGGCAACCATTCATTCGGCAAATGCTTGTCGCATGCCGTTTTCTTGTTATTGGATATGAGACCGGTCTCTACATTAAAGAGACCGGTCTCTTTCGGTTTGACAATTGTTATATTCGCATTGACCGTCCGTCAATATCCCTTATAGAGCTAATGTCATGGAACAACCCGCGAACAGGAAATCATCCGCCACCGTTGCCGATGTGGCCAGAGCCGCAGGCGTTTCCAAGGCCACGGCCGCGCGCGTGCTGGGCGGCTATGGCACCGTCAGCGATAAGGTGCGGACGCTGGTTCTGGAGGCTGCGGCCACATTGGACTACCGGCCCAATGAACTGGCCCGCAGCATGACAACGGGCCGATCCGGCACCATTGGTGTTGTGGTGGGGGATATTGAAAATCCGTTTTTCAGCTCAGCCGTACGCGGCATTGCCGATGTCGCCCGCATGGCAGGCTATACTGTCATCCTCACCAATTCCGGCGAAGACGTTGCGGCGGAGAAGGCGGCGGTCAGGGCGTTGCTGGCAAAACGGGTCGATGGGCTGATTATCTCTGCTGCAAGCACACTGGACTTCGAGCACCTGCAGGAGATCCGGCAATCGGGATGTCCCCTCGTGCTGCTTGACCGCGCCCTTCCGGCCCTGGGTGTCGACACGGTGACGACGGATGACCGCGAGGCGGCCCAACAGGCCACGGAAATCCTCATTCGCAATGGTCATCGTGATATCGCCTATATCACCGCCTGCGATACGGCTGATCATCGGATGAAAAGTCTCGACGATCTTCATACCGCATCGGTCCGGCATCGTGTTGAAGGTTTTATCGCTGTGTGCAGTGCCGCAGGCCTACCTGCGCCGTTTGAGGCCGTGCGTCTCGGGGCAAATGGCCGGGAAAAATGCGGGGCGCTGGCGCTTGATCTGCTGCAATCGGCGCACCGGCCAAGTGCCATCATCGCCTCGGATAGCCTTATTGCTCTGGAGGTCTTCAAAGTCGCCCGGCATCTCGGCCTGTCGATCCCGCAGGATCTTTCGCTGATCGCCTTTCATGATGCCGACTGGACGGCTGTGACCTCTCCCCCGATCACCGTTATCCGCCAGCCGGTCTATCATATGGGAAAAACCGTGGCGGCCCATTTGATGGAAAGAATAAAAGGCGCCAGCCACCCGGCTCGGCATGTCATCCTGACGACGGAGCTTATCGAGCGCAGTTCCATTGCATCAAGGCTGGCTTGATTGTTTGACTTATATTTCTGAGATTCGCTCCTTTTGGATTTTCTTCGCCAATTTTCTGAAAAATCAGGGCGAAATGCATTTTATTCTCAGTTTTTTCTGCCTTTGAAAATTTCGGAATCCATGTATTTCCCGATCAACGCGTGAAAATAATGGAGTACACTATTTCAATAAAATCGATGTCTCAATTTTATACATAAATCATTAAGTATAGGCGCAACTGCGCAGGAACCAGATCGGTCATGGTGAATTATCGCGCCAGAAACGAAACAAAACTGGATTTCTGCGATGAAAAACCTGCCAATCATTGGTAAATTCTTAACTATAATGGCGCTGTTCGGTGTGTTTGCACTGGGCGTTGCGGGCTATGCTGGAACGCGCATTATGGATATCGACACATCCTATAGCGACCTCATCTCTCAGGATACTGCCGCTGCAACAGCGATATCGCGCGCCAACCGGGCCTTGCAGGGTGCACGCTCGGCAATCGCGGAACTGACGATCGCTCGCTCCGACAAAGAGAAAGCCGCGTCTCAGCAGGACCTTCAGTCGTCGCGGGCCGCTTTCGTAAAATTCATCGACATTGCCATTGCCGCGGTTCCCCAGCGCCGTGATGTTGCCGATGCCAAGACGGAAAGTCTGCGCATCATCGACAATACCTGTGCCAATACCATTGCTCTTGGCAATGCCAGTAATTCGCCAGAGGGCGTGGCGCTCGCGCAGGCCGCCTTTATCAATGAATGTCAGTCGGCGTTTCGCGTTATTACGCCAAAAAACGTGCAATTGGTGGATGATTTGAACAATTCCACCGATCAGAAAAGCGATGCATTATCCGTGAGCTCAAGCCATGCCGCTATGGTCACGGTGGTCAGCATCGTAGCCGGTCTGGCAATCGTCCTGACCATCGGCTTCTTTGCAATTCGCTCCTGGCTTGTCCTGCCGATCCGCAAGGTCGCGGCGACGATGGAAACTCTGGCCGGTGGCGATCTCTCTGTGGATGTTGCGGGAACCGAACGTCGTGACGAAGTCGGCGGAATGGCCAAGGCCGTGCAAGTGTTCAAGGACAACGGCCTGCGTGCCCGGGAACTGGAACGGGAAGCAGAAAGCGTGCGCAATTCCAGCGAGGCGGAACGGGCTCGTGTTGCAGAAATGGACCGCAAGCGCGCGGAAGAAATGGCAGAGGCGACGTCTGGTCTCGCCGATGGCTTGAAGCGTCTGTCGAATGGCGATCTCGGCTTCCGTTTGAGCCAGCCGTTCGCCACCGAGTTCGAAGCGCTTCGCAATGACTTCAATGCCGCCGTTGCGCAATTGTCCGATACGCTGGGCGCTGTCGCCAATGCGACCAGCTCTATCGACAGTGGTTCGCGGGAAATCAGCCAGGCTGCCGAAGATCTGTCGAAGCGCACCGAACAGCAGGCCGCATCGCTGGAGGAAACCGCCGCCGCCCTCGACCAGATCACCACCAATGTCGCCAACTCGTCCAAGCGCGCCGAAGAAGCCCGGCATGTAGCGATCGAGGCCAACCAGTCGGCCCGCGAATCCGGCATTGTCGTCTCCAATGCAGTAGACGCCATGCAGCGGATCGAGCAATCATCCAACCAGATCTCCAATATCATTGGCGTCATCGACGAAATTGCTTTCCAAACCAACCTTCTCGCTTTGAATGCTGGCGTGGAAGCGGCGCGTGCCGGCGAAGCGGGCAAAGGCTTTGCGGTCGTTGCCCAGGAAGTGCGTGAATTGGCGCAGCGCTCTGCCGGTGCTGCCAAGGAAATCAAGGAGTTGATCCGCAATTCCGCTGGCGAAGTCAGCAATGGTGTGACACTGGTGCGGGCGACCGGCGATGCCTTGAAGGCCATCGAGGCGCATGTTGTCACCATCAACAGTCAGCTTGATGCCATTGCCCTGTCGTCACGCGAACAATCGGTCGGTCTTGCCGAAGTCAACACCGCGGTCAACCAGATGGATCAGGTGACCCAGCAAAATGCCGCCATGGTTGAACAATCGACGGCTGCCAGCTCTTCGCTGGCATCGGAAGCGGGCCGGTTGCGCCAATTGATTTCGCAGTTCCATCTCGAGGGCACCCAGACCATGCCAGCCTCTTCGGCTGCTGGCTGGACATCCAAAAAGCCAGCTGCTGCGCATGAGCAGTACCGCCCGGTTGCGTCTCCGGCCCGGCGAATGGTGGGGCAGGTGGCCCGCGCCATGGGTCTCCAGACAGCAGCCAAGGCCGATAGCTGGGAGGAATTTTGATGCTGATGGCCTCGACCAATCAGGCGGATGCACTGGAAATCCTGGCCTTCAGGCTGCATGGACAGGAATTCTGCGTCAAGACCACGTCCATCCGCGAAATTCGCGGCTGGGCACCGGCCACATCCTTGCCGCATGCCCCTGCGGAGGTCATCGGGGTGATCAACCTGCGCGGCACGGTTATTCCCATCGTCGATCTCGCGGTTAAATTGGGAATGCAGGGCATGGTGGCCAATGAGCGCAGCGCCATCATCGTTGCGGAAGTGGACAGCGCGGTCGTCGGCCTGCTTGTCGATGCGGTGTCCGACATATTGACGGTTCCCGCTGACAGCCTGCAACCCGTGCCGCAAGCCACCAGCACCGGCACGGATTTTTCCGATGGCATCATTGTCCAGGGCGCGAGCATGATCTGTTTTCTCAATCTCGAACGGATGTTTGCCCACAGCAATTGCAGCGATTGGGGGATTGCGGCCTGATCGCCCGAAATTTGCAGCAGGTTCAAAGCCCGGAAGTTTCTTCCGGGCTTTGGCGTTTTCACCCCGTTGCCGCCTTAGCAACATTTGAAATGCGGTTCTCGATAACCCGGTCTTTTCAAAGATGTGATTGGCTTGTCTTTATCCCGTAAGACAGTTTGATGAGCGAGTGCTATGAAGCCGGGCCTGTTCTTCTGTGGGGAAGGCAGGATTGCTCCCGGATGGGCTATCCCCTTCGGACCATCCCTGACGGGCCATGAACAATGCGTGAGCGAAGCTTATGAAGAGAATGACGAAGATCGTCCTGGTCGGCCTTGTGGTTGTGGGTGCGGGCCTCGCTTATGCCGCCCGCCAGCCGCAGGTTGCCGCGCTCACCGCGGGCTGGTTGGGGAAACCGCAAGGCGACCGGCAGCGGGGCCGGGATATGGCCATTCCAGTCGTGGCAGCTCCGGTGATCCAGGCCGACGTCCCCGTCTATGTGACCGGCGTCGGCAGCGTCAAGCCGTTGAACACTGTTGTTATCCAGCCGCAGGTGAGCGGGCGGATCACCAAGATCGGCTTTCAGGAGGGGCAGGACCTGAAGAAAGGCGACCTGATCGCCACGCTGGACGACGCGCTTTACAAGGCGCAGCTGGATGAAGCGATTGGCAAGAAGGCCCAGGACTCGGCCCAACTGACCTATGCCATTCTGGAAATGGAGCGTTTGCAGCGCCTGATCGGCAATTCCGCCACCACCCAGCAGCAACTTGATAACCAGGTGGCGCTGGTGGCACAATACAAGGCGCAGGTGCAGTCCGATCAGGCCGCCATCGAGGCGGCCCAGGCCCAACTGGATTATACTGTGATCAAGGCGCCGATGGTCGGGCGCACGGGCATTCGCAATGTCGATGTCGGCAATATCGTCTCGACCGGTGATACCACCGGCATCGTCACCCTGTCGCAGATCAAGCCAATCACCATCCTGTTTTCCATTCCGCAGCAGGATCTGGCCCGTGTCAATGTCGCCAATGCCAAGGGCGCTCTTTCGGTCGATGCCCTCGGAGACGACGGCAAGACGGTCGTTGCCAACGGTACGCTGACGGTCGTCGACAACCAGGTTGATACCACCACCGGCACCGTCCGCTTGCGGGCTGAATTTCCCAACGAAGATCTGCGGCTGTGGCCCGGCGCTTTCGTCAATGCCCGGCTTCTGGTCGAGACAAAGAAAGATGTGCTGACGGTTCCATCTTCAGCCATCCAGCGCGGTCCTGCGGGAACCTACGCCTATATTGTTCAGTCGGACCAGACGGTGAAAATCCAGGCGGTGACGGTCGAGATGCAGGACGACCAGACGGCGGTGATCGCCAAAGGGGTGAGTGCTGGCGAGGCCGTCGTGACGACAGGGTTCGCTCGGCTACAGGATGGCGCGCTGGTGCGGGTTTCGACGCCGCAGGAGGCCGATCCTGCCAACATGGCCGTGCCGCTAGATGACAACAAGCTGCGTCAACGCCATGGCGGTAACCGTAACAATGGCCAGGCTCGGCCAAACGCCCACGACCCAGCCTCGCGGAAAGAGGGCGCTGAAAAGCCTCCGGCTGGGCCGGACGGCAAACCAGCGGCAGCCGCAGGAGACCAAAACGGCACCGGCGCACCCGCAACCCCACCGGCTGACGCAGCGAAATGAGTATTTCGACGCCCTTCATCGCACGGCCCGTCGCCACCTCGCTGCTGGGGATCGCCATCCTGCTGGGGGGATTGCTGGGGTATGCGTCGCTGCCCGTAGCCCCATTGCCGCAGGTAGATTTTCCGACGATCCGCGTCACCACCCAATTGCCGGGTGCCGACCCCGAGACCATGGCAGCCCTGGTGACGGCGCCTTTGGAACGTCCGCTTGGGCAGATTCCGGCACTGGCCTCGATGACCTCTTCTAGCGCCTTCGGCATCAGCCAGGTGACGCTGCAATTCAACCTGGACCGCGATATCGATGGTGCTGCGCAGGATGTGCAGGCGGCGATCAATTCGGCCAGCGGCAGCCTGCCGAAAACCCTGCCCTATCCGCCGACCTATGCGAAAGTAAACCCGGCGGATACGCCAACCATCACGCTGGCGCTGCATTCCGAGACCTATCCCATTCGCGATCTGAGCGATTTTGCCGATACGATCATGGCGCAGCGGCTAAGCGAAGTTTCTGGCGTTGGCGATGTGCGCGTCCAAGGTGGCGTGCGGCCAGCCATCCGCATCCAGGCGGATCTGACCCGGCTTGCCTCCTATGGACTTTCGCTGGAGGATCTGCGCACCGCGATTACCAATGCCAATGTTTCCGGTGCCAAGGGGGCGGTGGACGGCACCTCCCAGTCCTTCACGCTCTCGGCCAATGACCAGATCCAGGACCCGGAGATCTACCGCGACACCATCGTCACCTATAGCAACAGCGCGCCTGTGCGATTGCGCGATGTCGCCGATGTGGTTGAAGGGCTGGAAAACAGCCGCGTCGGTGCCTGGTATCAGGGCCATCCGGCGGTCATTGTCGATATCATGCGCCAGCCCGGCGCCAATGTTATCCAGACTGTCGAGGATGTCCGAAAACAGCTGCCCCGCCTGAAACAGGCGCTTCCCGCCGGGGTCTCGCTCGATATCGTCAACGACAGGACGGACACCATCCGCGCCTCCATTCACGATGTGCAATGGACGCTGGCGCTCAGCGTCGGGCTGGTTATTCTGGTGGTGTTTCTGTTTCTGCGCACGCTGACGGCGACGATTATTGCCGCTGTCGCCCTGCCGCTGTCGCTGATCGCCACCTTCGGCATTATGTATTTTGCCGGTTTCAGCCTCGACAACCTGTCACTGATGGCGCTGACCATCGGCACCGGCTTCGTGGTGGACGATGCCATCGTGATGATCGAAAATATCGCCCGTCATATCGAGGAGGGCGAACATCCGATGCAGGCCGCCCTGAAGGGGGCGGGCGAAATCGGCTTCACGATCATTTCGCTGACGGCCTCGCTGATCGCGGTCTTCATCCCGCTGCTGTTCATGACCGGCATTGTCGGGCGGATGTTCCGCGAATTTGCCCTGACGCTGACCATCGCCGTCGTGGTGTCGGCGGTGATTTCGCTGACGCTGACACCGATGATGTGCGCGCGCATTCTGCGGGCTCCCAAGGAGCGCAATTCCGGCGTGCTTGGCATGGTGGACCGGGGCATGGACTGGATGAACGAGGGCTACCGCCGCAGCGTCGTCTGGGCTGTCAATCGCGGTTGGCTGATGCTGGCGCTGACGGGGGTCACGCTTGTGGTAACCGGCCTGCTTTACGTCACCATTCCCAAGGGCTTCCTCCCGGTGCAGGATACCGGTCTGATTTCCGCCGTCGTGGAAACCGAGCCGACCAGCTCCTTCGATGCGATGAAACAGACCCAGGCCCTTGTCGGCAATCGGCTCCGTGCCGATCCAGCGGTGCAAAGTGTCATTGCGGTGATTGGCACTAGCGCCTCCAACCTGACGCTAAACACGGCAAGCTATAGTATCGTGTTGAAGCCGCTCGACCAGCGGGATATCTCGGCGACGGATTTGATCGACCGGCTGCGGGCCTCCGTTGCCGATATTCCCGGCATCCATCCGACATTCCAGAGCATTCGTGATATTTCCATCAGCACGCGGGCCAGCCGAGCACCCTATCAATATACGCTGACGGGCAACAATACCGCGACCGTCGCCGATTGGGCCGACCGGCTGGCCCGGCGGCTACAGCAGAACCCCTTGCTGATCGATGTGACATCCGAAGTGGAAATGGGCGGCGGGCGGCTGGCGATTACCGTTAATCGTGAGACCGCAGCCCGCCTTGGCGTTTCCATGCAGGCGATCAACGATACGCTCTACGATGCCTTTGGCCAGCGCCAGATCAGCACCATCTACGGGCAGGCGAACCAGTACCGGGTCATTCTGGAAGCTGCCCAGCGGTTTCAAGGCGATCCGAAATCTCTGGAACAGCTTTATGTCAAAGGCACGAGCGGTGCCATCGTGCGGCTGAACGCGGTTGCGTCGGTCAAGTTTACCACGGCGCCGCTGGTGATCAGCCGGGACGATCAATTCCCCGCCGTCACCATCAGCTTCGATCTGGCCAGAAACGCATCGCTGAGCGAGGCGATTGCCGCCATCAAGACCGCTGAACGAGAAATCAGTATGCCCGCTTCGATCCAGCGCCATTATAGCGGCGATACCGAGGAATTCGACCGCTCGCTGGCGGGAGAGCCCTGGCTGATCCTGGCGGCGATCATCACCATCTATATCGTGCTCGGTCTGCTGTATGAAAGCACCATCCACCCGATCACCATTCTGTCCACGCTGCCTTCGGCGGGTGTCGGGGCGCTGGTGGCGCTGATGTTGTTTGGCCAGGATCTGTCGATTATCGCCTTGATCGGCATCGTTCTTTTGATGGGAATCGTCAAGAAAAACGCAATCATGATGATTGATTTCGCGCTGGACGCGGAGCGCAACGAGGGGCTTAGCGCCCGCGATGCCATCATCAAGGCCGCCGTCATGCGCTTTCGGCCCATCATGATGACCACGCTGGCGGCCCTGTTCGGGGCGCTGCCGCTGGCGCTTGCCCAGGGAACCGGCGCGGAACTGCGCATCCCGCTCGGCATCTCGATCATCGGCGGACTGCTGCTCAGCCAATTGCTGACGCTCTATACCACGCCGGTCATCTATCTGGCGCTGGATGGAGTGCGCGCCAGGATGCAGGGAAAGCGTGCCGCGTCCGATATCGGAGGCCCGGCATGAATATCTCAAGCTTGTTTATCAGCCGTCCGGTCGGCACTACCTTGCTGGCCATCGGCCTGATGATGCTTGGGCTGGTCGCCTACCGGTTCCTGCCGGTCGCAAGCCTGCCTGCCGTCGATCTTCCGACTATCCGGGTCACGGCCAGCCGTCCCGGCGCCGACCCGGAAAGTATGGCGTCCAGCGTTGCCGCGCCACTGGAGCGCCATCTCGGCGCGATTGCCGGTGTCACCGAAATGACCTCGACCAGCGGGCTTGGCACGACCAATATTTTTCTTCAGTTCGACCTTTCGCGCAATGTCGATAGTGCCGCCCAGGATGTCCAGGCGGCAATCAATGCCGCAGTCGGCGATCTGCCGAGTGACCTGCCGTCGCTTCCGTCCATGCGCAAGGCCAATCCTGCCGCATCGCCAATCCTGACGCTGGCACTGACCTCCGATACCATTCCCGCCAGTGCCATATACGATGCCGCCGATAGCGTCGTCGTGCAGCGGATTTCGCAGGTGGAAGGGGTTGGCGATGTCTCGGTCAGCGGTGCCGACCAGCCCGCCGTTCGCGTCCGGCTCAACCCGGACCGGCTGGCGGCCATCGGGCTTTCGGCAGATGACGTGCGCACCGCCATCGTCAATGGCAATGCGCTTGCGCCGATTGGTGCCATCGATGGAAGCCAGGCTTTTTACGCGCTGTCGATCAATGCGCAATTGATTACGCCTGAAGATTACGGCCAGCTTGTCATTCATGCCTCCGACGGCATCGCCGTCCGGCTGGCCGATATCGCCACCGTGGAGCCCGGCGTGCGCAACCGCCGTTCGGATGCCTGGTTCAATGGCAAGCCCGCCGTTCTTCTCAACATTACCAAGGCGGCGGATGCCAATGTGATGTCGACGGTCGATGCGGTGAAAGCGCTCATTCCCGAAGTCAAGCAACTCATTCCCGCCGGTATCGAAATCGATATCCTCAATGACCGCACCAAGACCATTCATGCCAGCGTTGAGGACATGCAGTTTACCCTTCTGGCGACGGTAGCGCTGGTCATGGCCGTGGTTTTCGTGTTTCTGCGCCGCTTGGTGCCGACGCTGGCCGCGGGTTTAACGGTGCCGCTGTCGTTTGCAGGCGCGTTTGCCGCCATGTGGCTGACGGGACTGTCCATCGACAATCTGTCACTGATGGCGTTGGCGGTGGCCAGCGGTTTCGTGGTGGACGACGCGATTGTGATGATCGAGACGATTTACGCCAATATTGAAAAAGGCATGAAGCCGCTTGAGGCTGCCCACGCGGGTGCCCGGCAGATCGGCTTTACGGTGATCGCCATCAGCATTTCCCTGATGGCCGCCTTCATTCCCTTGTTTTTCATGGGCGGTATTGTCGGTAAATTCTTCCTGACCTTCTCCCTGACGCTTGCCTTCACCATCGCCGTATCGACTGTGGTCTCCCTGACTCTAACGCCGATGATCTGCGGTCACCGAATTAAGGTGCGGGATCTCGACGCTCGGCAGGGCCGCTTTGATCGCGCCATAGAAAGCAGCCTGGAGCGGACGGTTGCCTTTTATGACCGCACGCTGAAGGGCGTCCTGCATCACCGTGTCCTTGCGGTGGTCATCACCATTGCCTGCATCGTGCTGACCGGTTTTCTTTATGCCAAGGTGCCAAAGGGCTTCATGCCGCGCGACGATACCGGCTTCGTGATGGGCAATAGCCAGGCCGCTAGCGACATATCCTATCCGGCCATGCTGGCGCTGCAAAAACGCGCCTTGGCTATCGTCGAGCGCGATCCGGCTGTGCAGAGCATCGGCGCCTCCGTCGGCGGTGGATTTCTGGGAACAGCCAATCGCGGTCAGATGTTGATCGCGTTGAAAGCGCCTGATGAAAGAGAGGCGACGGATGTGGTGATAGAGAGGCTGCGCCGTGCGGTTGCCGGCATTCCCGGCCTCGATACCTCGTTCTTTTCACCAAGCGATATCCGGGTCGGCGCACGGACATCGGATTCGGAATTTCAGTTCACGCTTTGGGATGCCGATTACGATGAACTGGTCGCCTGGGCGCCGCGCATTCTCGCCAGGCTGCGGCAGGAGCCCTTGCTGACCGACGTCAACAGTGACCGCCAGCCGAGCGGTCTCCAGGCCAATGTTGTTGTTGACCGGACGGCCGCGTCTCGTCTCGGCGTTAAGATGACGGGGGTCGATGCGGCGCTCAACAATGCCTTTGCCCAGCGACAGGTGACCATCGTCTATGGGGACCGTAACCAATACCGGGTTATCCTTGAAACCTATCTGGATTTCGCCAAGGACCCGGAACATGTGTTGAAGATCTATGTGCCTGGAAATAGCGGTACGCAGGTGCCGCTCAGCGCTTTTGCCAGGATCGAGCGGACATTGGCACCCATCGGGGTCAATCATCAGGGACAATTTCCGGCGGTAACGATTTCCTACAATATCGGGCCGGATACCACGCTGTCCGAGGCCAATGATGCGGTCAAGGCCGCCGTGGCCGGCATGCATCTGCCCGATACCCTGCATGCCGAATTTGCCGGTGACGCCGCCAATGCGTCGAGTTCGTCGGGCGGCCAGCCGCTGCTCATTCTCGCGGCTCTTCTGGCCGTCTATATCGTGCTCGGCATTCTCTATGAGAGTCTTATTCATCCCCTGACGATCATTTCCACGCTGCCTTCTGCCGGGTTGGGCGCGTTGTTGGCGCTATGGATCAGCGGCACGGAACTGACCATCGTTGCCTTTATCGGCATCATTCTGTTGATCGGTATCGTCAAGAAAAACGGCATTATGCTGGTGGATTTCGCGCTCGAAGCCGAACGCCAGCACGGGATGTCGCCCCAGGATGCCATTCACGAAGCATGCCTGCGGCGGTTTCGGCCGATTATGATGACGACCCTTGCCGCCTTCATGGGCGCGTTGCCGCTGGTGCTGGCGACCGGTCCCGGCGCCGATCTTCACCGTCCACTCGGCGTGACGATCATCGGCGGCCTTATCGTGTCGCAGGCTCTGACCCTTTACACCACGCCGATCATCTACCTGATCTTTGCCCGGCTGTCGGCGCGCTGGGGCGCGCGCACCACGTCAGGCGCCAATGTGGAACATCGTCCGGCTGTTTAGGTCTGTTCTGCGAAGAGTGATCCTGACAGGATGATTGCGGCTTTGCCGTGTATACATTACATTAGAAAAATTGCGCCTGCTGCTTACCGCTGGATAATGCTGGGACAATGCTGAGACAGGGCAGGTAATGCGGTTGGGGAGGGACTTTATCGGCATGCAGAAGGACACTAAGGCCTCGGCAAAGCAGGGGGATGCCGCCACCCATGGCCGCCGCGCGGTGATTGAATTGCGCGAGAAAATCATCAGTGGACATCTCTCTGGCGGGACGCGGTTGTTTGAGGTGTCGCTGGCGGCGGAACTCGACATTTCCCGCACGCCGGTGCGCGAAGCTCTGTCACGGCTGGCGGAGGAAGGTCTGCTCGACCGCTTGCCGAATGGTGGGTTCACAGTGCGTCGGTTTGGCTATGACGATGTGATCGATGCGATTGAATTGCGTGGTGTTCTTGAGGGAACAGCGGCAAGGCTGGCCGCAGAGCGTGGGGCCGATGCGGAGGCGCTCTCTGAGATATGGGAGACAATATACAAGCTGGATCAATGCTTTGGACCCTATGTCGATGACGTGGAATTCGATGCCTATGCCGATCTCAATGAAGTATTCCATCGCCAGCTGGCAGCTCTTTGTGGAAGCGAAGTGATGCGCCGTGAGGTGGAGCGGGCAAGTGCTTTGCCTTTTGCCTCGCCCTCCGCTTTCCTGCCCAACAGGTTGGATATTGCGGCGTTTCGCCGATCCCTGCGCTCAGCGCAGGAGCAGCATCGCGCCCTTGTAGAGGCAATTGCTGCGCGCGAAGGTGCGCGCGCTGAAGCTATCGCCCGTGAACATGCCAGAACGGCGCGGCGAAACCTTGACTATATTTTCAAAGAAGACCCGGAGCTGATCACCAAGATTCCCGGCATGGCGCTGATCCATCGTTGAATTTTCTCCATGATTTCTGTGGTCTTGTTCATGGCCACAAAAAAGCTTCAGAAACGGGCTTGCATTCTGCTCACGGGCTGGCATCAATGTATACACACTGAACACCGCCTTGGGAGGAAACGATGGCAGCGAGCAGTCTTCACGATATTTTGCAGGATAATTCCGACATTGTCAGCCGGTTGCGCAATTCGCCGGTCGGCATGTATGTATACCCGGTTGTGACACCTGAATTCAGCAATTGGCGCTCCGAACAAGTGGCTTGGCGCAATTCCGCCGTGCTGTTCGATCAATCCCACCACATGGACGAATTGATCGTCGAGGGACCGGACGCAGAGAAATTTCTGAGCCATCACGGCATCAATTCGTTTGCAAATTTCGATCTCAATCGCGCCAAACACTTCGTTCCGGTCACGCCGAACGGCCATGTGATCGGCGATCACATCATCTTCCGCGAACGGCACGACAAGTTCATCCTGGTGGGCCGCGCCCCGACCTCCAATTGGCTGATGTTCTGTGCCGCCTATGGCAAATGGAACGTCCGCCTCAAGCACGATCCGCGGTCACCGTCCCGTCCGGAAGGCGAGCGCGTGTTGCGCACCCATTATCGCTACCAGATCCAGGGACCGGAAGCCCCGAAGATCTTCGAGAAGATCAATGGCGGGCCGGTCCAGGAGATCAAGTTTTTCCATGTCGATTGGATCAATGTCGGCTCCAAGAAGGTGCAGGCGCTTCGCCATGGCATGTCCGGTGCGCCGGGTCTTGAAATCTGGGGGCCTTACGAGGACAAGAATTACATCCTGTCGTGTATTCTCGACGCGGCAAAGGATGCCAATGTCGATCTGGTGCGCTGCGGCAGCCGCGCCTATTCCACCAACACGCTGGAGAGCGGCTGGATTCCCTCACCGCTTCCCGGCATCTATACCGGCGATGGCATGCTCGCCGAGTATCGTCAATGGCTGGGCGCTGACAGCTATGAGGCCAATGGTCCGATTGGCGGCAGTTTCGTTTCCAGCAATATCGAGGATTATTACGTCAATCCGTTCGAGCTTGGCTATGATTTCTACATCGGCTGGAAGAAGGATGATTTCATCGGCAAGGCAGCGCTTGAAAAATTCAAGGGCCAGACCAATCGCAAGAAAGTCACCTTCGAATGGAATGCCGAGGACGTGGTCGAGGTAATCGCCTCGGCTTTCCGTCCGGGCGAAGACAGCTACAAGTGGATCGATTTCCCCGTGCTGAATTACGCATCGACCAGCGCTGACATGATTGTCAACGACGCGGGTAAGACGGTGGGCCTATCGATGTTTGGCGGTTATTCCTACAATGAGCGCTGCATTCTGTCGCTCGGCATTGTCGATGCCAATGTCAAGGAAGGCGACGTGCTGACGCTGATCTGGGGTGAGCCGGACGGCGGCAGCGGTAAAACCTCCACCGAGCGTCCGCATAAGCAGGCGAAAATCCGCGTGCGGATCTCGCCTACGCCTTACGCGCGTCAGGCCCGCGAGACCTATGCCGAAAGCTGGCGCACGAAGAGGAAATGATCCGCTGGAATTTTGCAGTAGATTGAAAATGTTACGGCGCCGTGTGCTTTATAAAACGCTCGTGCTGTCATAGACCAATCATAGTCGCACCCCGATATCTCTTAGATATCGGGGTGATTTTGTATCGGACTGTTAGTGCTCATGCGCCCAGTCAGGCGGTCTTCGCGCTGCCGCGCCAGCGCAACAGGCGCATGGCGTTGGCGGTGACGAGAACGGTGGCGCCGGTATCTGCCAGGATCGCGGGCCAGAGACCGGTAACGCCGATGATTGTCGTCACCAGGAAGACAGCTTTCAGCCCGATGGCAATGGTGATATTCTGGCGGATATTGCCCATCACCTGCCGCGACAGCATGACCATGTCGGCGATATCCATCACCCTTCCATGCAGAATGGCTGCATCGGCGGTTTCCAATGCCACATCGGTGCCGCCACCCATGGCAATGCCGATATCGGCGGCGGCCAGAGCCGGGGCATCGTTGATACCGTCTCCGACCTTGGCGACCCGTTCGCCCTTCGCCTGCATGTCGCGCACGATAGCTTGTTTGTCCTGTGGCAGCAGATCGGCACGAGGTTCGATATCAAGAAGCGTGGCAATCGCCCGGGCCGTGGCGGCATTGTCGCCGGTCAGCATGACTGGGCGAATACCGGCCGCTTTCAACGCGTCCAATCCTTGGCGGGCATCGGGGCGCGGCTCGTCGCGCAGCGCGATCAGCCCTGTTACAGCCTTGTTCTTCACCAGCAGCGAGACGGATTTTCCTTCCGCACTCAGCATTTCGATGCTGGTGCCGATCTCGGCGGAAATAGGGGCCAGTTCGGCGGCGGCACTGGCCGATCCGAGGAAAAGGCTGATGCCGTCCACCGTGCCGCGCACGCCCTTGCCAGCGATAGCGCCGGTCTCGGTTGCCGTTGGTACGGAAATGGCGCGGTCGGCGGCGGCCTCGATAATCGCCCGGGCCAGCGGATGGCTCGACCCCATTTCAAGGGCGGCTGCATCGGTCAGCACGGTCTCTTCGAGGGCGCCGCCAAAAGTGACGATATCCGTCAATTTCGGCTTGCCCTCGGTCAGCGTTCCCGTCTTGTCGAGCGCGATGGCGGTGATCCGCCCGACATTTTCGAGAACCGCGCCGCCCTTCATCAGCAGGCCACGACGCGCCCCGGCGGAAAGACCGGCGGCAATGGCGGCCGGTGTCGAGATGACCAGGGCGCAGGGGCAGCCGATCAACAGGATCGCCAGGCCCTTGTAGAGCCACAGGCTCCAGTCCCCATCCCACAACAGCGGCGGCAGGATTGCCACCAGCGCGGCCAACAGCGTTACAGCGGGTGTGTAGTATCGCGAAAACCTGTCGATGAAGCGCTCGGTCGGTGCTTTGCTTTCCTGGGCTTCCTCAACCAGCCGGACAACGCGAGCAATGGTGTTGTCGGCTGCGGTTGCCGTTACCTTGACCCGGAGTGTTCCTTCGCCATTCACCGTTCCGGCAAAAACACCTTCCCCGGCACCCTTGGTTTTCGGCAGGCTCTCTCCGGTGACAGGGGCTTCATTGATCGCGCTGGTGCCATCAATAATTTCTCCATCGGCAGGAACCCGGTCGCCGGGCCGCACGATGACAATGGTGCCGAGTGTCAGGCTGGCGGCTGCCACGTCTTCAACGCGGCCATTCCGCTCGATCCGCGCCGTATCGGGAACCAGCTTGGTCAGGCCTTGAATACTGGCCCGCGCCCGCCCAGCCGCAAAACCTTCAAGCAGTTCACCGACCAGAAACAGGAAGACGACCGTCGCTGCTTCCTCGGTCGCACCGATGACGATGGCGCCGATGGAGGCGATGGTCATCAGCATTTCAATGGAAAACGGTGTTCCGGCCAGCGCGGCCATCACCGCACGGCGGGCAATCGGCACGATACCGATGGCGATGGCGACCAGAAACGCCCAGAAGGAGAGGGACGGGACGAAATGGCCGATGAGCATGGCAATAACGAGTGCAGCGCCGCTCGTTGCGACCAGCCGGGCTTTTTGCGTGCGCCACCAAGGGCCTGTCGTGGGTCCGTCATCATGCTGATGGCTGTGCAGACCGTCGCCATGAGCGGCGTGGGCGTGCCCCTCATGGTTATGCATCTCATGATTATGCTCATCGTGATGGTCATGCGCCTCGCCATCATGATGGCCCGTGCAGGTGGAGCCATGCGCGTTATCGTGCTGGTGCTCGTGTTGTGGAACGGAGGCGGCGAGGCGGGTGGTCTTGTAGCCAAGACCGGTCACCTTATCGGCAAGCGTCACCAGATCGGCATCGCCATCGTGGACAACCGCCATGGTCTGTGCTGTCACCGACACCCGGACATCGGTAATACCGACCACTCGGCGTGCGGCGGTGTCGATCTTTGTCGCGCAGGAGGCGCAATCCATGCCCTCGACGCGGAAGCGGGTGGTCTGTTCGGTTGCCATCGGTTCGTCCTTGTCATTGTGTCGAACCGATCCTACATTCTCTAGTGACTAGAGGAGCAAGGGCAAAATTGATGAATATTGCAATTGGCGAGGCGGCGCGGATCAGTGGCGTCAAGGTTGCGACAATCCGGTATTACGAACAGGTCGGCCTTGTGCCGCAGCCGCCGCGCACCGATGGAAACCGCAGGCTTTACAGCGCTGCCCATTTGCAGCGGCTGACCTTCATCCGCCATGCCCGCGAGCTTGGCTTCGAGGTGGATGCCATTCGCACCCTGCTCGATCTTCAGGATAAGCCCGGTCAATCCTGCTCACCAGCCGATTCGATTGCACGGCAACGGCTTGCCGATGTCGAGGAGCGGATCGACAGGCTCAGGGCGTTGAAAACCGAGTTGGAGCGGATGATTACCGGCTGTTCGCACGGGACGATTGCCGAATGCCGGGTCATCGAGGTTCTTGCCGATCACGACCAATGCCGCCATGACCGGCATTGATGTCACTACTGCATAATTTTCTCTTTAAACCGGAATCGGTTTAAAGAGAAAATTATGCAGTAGATATAAAGCGCTACAGCGAACCTTTATGCGCCATACATGGCGCACGGCGCTGTAGAGCATCGGTCCGATGCTCTCAGTTTTTGTTTGCGCATCGGATTTATCCGAAAACCGGTTCTTAACTTTCGGTCCGATGCTCTAGTGGAATGAATTTGACATTTGATACCCCCTTGCCGCACCCTCGAGGATCAAATGTCAAATTCTTAAATTCCACTAGAAAACATAGGCTTGCTAGTGGTTCTGGAGATTCCGACATTTGCTCTCGAGGGTGCTGCAAACGGAGGCAAATGTCGGAATCGGACCACTAGGCCACCCATTTCAGATAGAGTGTCGCCAGCGGTGGCAGGGCGAGGTTGATCGAAAACTCCCTGCCATGCGCCGGGATCTGCTCGGCTGAAACGTCACCCTTGCCTTGCCCCGATCCTCCAAATTCACTGGCATCGCTGTTGAGGATTTCCGTCCAGCGACCCTGCCTTGGCACGCCAACGCGGTAGTCATGGCGCAACATCGGGGTGAAATTCGAGATCGCCAGAATGCAGCTCTCATGGTTTTCGTCATAGCGCAGCATGGCGATGACCGAGTTTTCGGCATCGTCGGCAATCGCCCATTCAAATCCGGCGGGGTCAAGATCGCTGAATTGCAGCGCCTTTTCCTGCTGATACAGCCCGTTCAGCTTGGCGACCAAAGTCTGGATACCAGCATGGCCCGGTCGGTCCATCAAATCCCAGGAGATCGATTGATCATGGTTCCACTCGATGTCCTGGCCGATCTCGCAGCCCATAAACACCAGTTTCTTGCCGGGATGCGCCCACATGAACCCATAATAGGCCCGCAGATTCGCTAGCTTCTGCCAGTGATCGCCGGGCATTTTACCCAGCAACGAGCCTTTGCCATGCACAACTTCATCATGGGAAAGCGGCAGCACAAACCGCTCGGAATATTGATAGACCATGCTGAAGGTCATCGTGCCGTGATGATATTTGCGATAGACCGGATCTTCTTCAATATAGGACAGGCTGTCATGCATCCAACCCATGTTCCATTTGAAATCGAAGCCCAGGCCGCCGTCTTCCGGTGACTTGGTCACACCCGGCCAGGCGGTTGATTCCTCGGCAATCATCAGCGCATGCGGGCAGCGGCTGTGAACAACGCTGTTCAAATGCTTGAAGAACTCGACGGATTCGAGATTTTCCCGGCCGCCGAATTGGTTGGGAATCCATTCGCCGTCATTGCGGCTATAGTCGCGGTAGAGCATCGAGGCGACGGCATCGACCCGCAGCCCGTCGATATGGAAATGCTCTAGCCACTCGAAGGCGCTGGCAATCAGAAAGCCCTTCACCTCCTTGCGACCGAGATTGTAGATCAGCGTGTTCCAATCCCGATGAAAGCCTTCGCGCGGATCTTCATGCTCATAAAGCGCGCTGCCATCAAAGCGTGCCAGGCCCCAGACATCGGTTGGAAAATGGGCTGGTACCCAATCGAGAAGGACGCCGACACCGCTCGCATGGCAGCGGTCGATGAAATAGGCCAAATCCTCCGGCGTGCCATAGCGCCCGGTGGGTGAAAACAGGCCGAGCGGCTGATAACCCCAGGAACCGCCGAACGGATGCTCGGTGATCGGTAGCAATTCAATATGGGTGAAATTCATGGATTTGACGTAGGGCACAAGCCTCTGGCTCAGTTCCACCCAGTCGAGCCAGCGATTGCCATCTTCGGCGATCCTCAGCCACGAGCCGAGATGCACTTCATAGATCGAGATCGGCTCGCGCGCGGCAGAATCGGCGTTCTGCCGTGTCATCCATGCCTGATCTGTCCAGGCAAACGGCGTGTTGGACGCGACGATGGAGGCCGTTCCCGGTGCCGCTTCACTGGCCTTGGCGACCGGGTCGGCCTTTTGCGGCAGGACAGTGCCTTGCGCGTCGATCAATTCATATTTGTAGCGCTCGCCGGGGCTGAGACCCGGAACGAACAATTCCCAGATACCACCGGCTTGGCGCAGGCGCATCGGGTTGCGTCGCCCATCCCAGGAGTTGAAATCACCCACCACCGAGACGCGCTGTGCGGTTGGCGCCCAGACGGCAAAGCCAACCCCTGATACCCCATCCATCTCTCTGGGATTGGCGCCCAATGTGCGGGCGAGATCATAATGGGTGGCCTCGGCGATCAGATGCAGGTCCATATCGCCGAGCAGCAGGCCGAAGGCATAGGGGTCTTCGGCAATCTGCACCGCATCAGGCCATTCGATCCGAAACCGGTAGTGTGAGGAGGAGCGAAGCTGTCCCGCAAACAGGCCGCCCGGATGCACCAGGTTCAGCCGGCCCACCGGGGCGTTGCTGTTTCTGTCGAGCATTTCCACGCCGAGCGCACCCGGAAAGATTGCCCGGACCACCGTTTCCCCATCCGCCCGATGCGGTCCAAGGATGGAAAAGGGATCGCCGTGCCTGCCGTCGATCAGGGCTTGAATCGCCTGGGCATCGATGCCGGATAGCAAGTCGCTCGTGGCAATCGTCATAGGGAGTTCTCCGTCAGCCGTTCGGCAATGTCGGCAAAGCCAGCGAGTGGAATGGCGATCCAGCCTGGCCGGTTGCTGGCTTCATAGCCGATTTCATAGGCGGCCTTTTCCAGCAGGAACAGGTCAAGAATCCTGCGGCGCTTTTCGGGGTCCATGGCCAGTGATGGTTCTGCGTCCACTGACGCGAAATAGCTTTCGAGGAAATGCGCCTCGGCCTTCTTGCGAAAGGCTTCGATCAGCGCGGCTCTTGCTGCACTATCGCCCTGAATGACGATCTCGCGGCCGGTATCGGCGGAAGCAGCGAGATAGCTCAGCGACCGGATCAGTCCTGCCACGTCGCGCAGCGGATTGGTCTTTGCCCGCCGTTCGGCGAGCGGGCGGGCCGGTTCACCTTCGAAGTCGATGATATAGACATCGTCCTCGGCAATCAGGATCTGGCCCAGATGGAAATCACCGTGGTTACGGATCATCAGCGTGTCCTTGGCACCACTGGCCAGCGTACCGACCGCGCTCAAGATCTGCTCCCGGCGGTCCGCCAGCATGGTGCTGACCCTGTTGGTTTCAGTGTCTAAACCATCACTGTCGGCGCCATGAGCAATCGCAGACACTCTGTCCAGGCAGTCGGCAACGCGGGCCATCACTGAGCGCGCCCAAACGGAGACATCCTCATCACGCATTGCGACCGGCGTAAAAGCCGGATCGTCTGTCGGCTTGGCCAGTGCCACATGCAGTTCTCCAAGCCGTTTGCCGATCACAGCGGCTTGATTGAGCAGCGGGTTGAACCGCTCTTGCTCGGCATCGTCATCCTGACCGGCAACCATGCTTTGTTCGAGCGTCTGTCTGAGCGTGTCGAGCATCCAGGTCCAGGCATCGCCCTGGTTGCGAATGGCGCCCTGGATGATGATCAATGTCGAGCGCTCATCTTCAGGGGAAACCCTGACGACCTCTCCCAGCAGCGGGGCCGTATTGGCATAGCCAAGCCGCGTCAGATGGCGGGTCATTTCCACTTCCGGGTGGATGCCCTGATGGATGTGACGAATGAGCTTGATCATTGCCATGTCGCCGATGATCAACGAGCTGTTGGATTGTTCAGCCGAGAGCCATTTGACCTGCATGTCCTCGGACAGATCCATGCCATCGAGCTGCTCGGTGCCGATGAAATCAATGGAACCGCTCTTACTGGAAATGCTGGAGCGTTCGCACAACGCCTTGATGACACCACGCGCCATGCTTTGCATGGCAAAACCATCCGTCAAAAAGCCGACCCGGCGTCCTTTGCGAACCCGCGCAAAGGCCAGTTGCTGGGCTAGCGCATGGGGTGTCTCATCGTCCCAGGCGATGGCAAACGGCAGGAAATATCGCTCAATGCGATCTTCCAGCTCGGTTTCCAACTCGCCCAGCAGCAGGTCATTGCCGAAGGGCATCGGAATGGTCGAAATCAGCGAGGCGCGTTTCACCCTTTCGCCCTTGGAGGCAAACCAGCGGCGCTTGGCAAGATAGGAAGGCAGGATTTCACGCGAAATCGTGTCTTGAATATTAGGCTCGTCCAGCAATTGGGCAAGTTCGCGCCGCATGACGATGGTGACAAAATCCGGCAATTGCTCCGGCGGTTCGGTGCGCCAGACCGGCCCATCCGCATCCGTCTCGCCTGAGAGCTTGAACCAGAAGAAACCATAGGGTGGCAGGGTCAGGAGGTAGGTCAACTGGCCGATCGGGGGAAAGGCCGACATGCCGGTCAGCTCAATGGGAATACGCTTTTCGAATTCGGCCAGATCCAGCTCGACTGCCTGCGGCAGGCGCGACAGATTGGCGACACACAGCAGCACTTCACCTTCATATTCGCGCAAATAGGCGATGATCTTGCGGTTGGCCGGTGACAGGAACCGCAATGTGCCGCGTCCGAACGCCGTAAATTTGCGCCGAAGCGCCAGCATGTGACGGCTCCAGTTCAGCAGCGAATGGGCATCAGCCGACTGGGCCTCGACATTGACCGCCTCATAGCCATAGAGAGGGTCCATCAGCGGCGGCAGGACCAGGCGCGCCGGGTCTGCGCGGGAAAACCCGCCATTGCGATCAGGCGACCATTGCATCGGTGTGCGCACTCCGTCGCGGTCGCCGAGATAGATATTGTCGCCCATGCCGATCTCGTCGCCGTAATAGATCACCGGCGTGCCGCGCATCGACAGAAGCAGCGCGTTCATCAGCTCGATGCGGCGGCGGTCGCGTTCCATCAGCGGTGCGAGGCGCCTGCGGATGCCGAGATTGATCCGCGCCCGGCGGTCAGCGGCATAGGTGTTCCACAAATAGTCCCGCTCGGCGTCGGTGACCATTTCCAGCGTCAGTTCGTCGTGATTGCGCAGGAAAATCGCCCATTGGCAATTATCGGGAATCTCAGGTGTCTGGCGCATGATGTCGGTGATCGGAAAACGATCTTCCTTGGCAATCGCCATATACATGCGCGGCATCAGCGGGAAGTGGAAGGCCATATGGCATTCGTCACCCTCGCCGAAATATTCCTGGGTATCTTCAGGCCATTGATTGGCCTCGGCGAGCAGCATCTTACCCGGATGGCCTTCGTCCATTGCCGCCCGGATCTTCTTCAGGATCGCATGGGTTTCCGGCAGGTTTTCGTTATTGGTGCCTTCGCGCTCAACCAGATAGGGAATGGCGTCGAGCCGGAAGGCATCGATGCCGGTATCGAGCCAGAACCGCATGACCGTGATCAACTCGTCCAACACAGCCGGATTGTCGAAGTTCAGGTCCGGCTGGTGGGAATAGAAGCGGTGCCAGTAGTAGGCGCCAGCCACCGGGTCCCAGGTCCAGTTGGATTTTTCCGTATCGAGAAAGATGATCCGGGTTTCCGGAAACTTCTGGTCGGTCTCCGACCAGACATAGAAATCCCGTTCCGGCGAACCGGCGGGCGCATTGCGGGCTCGCTCAAACCAGGGATGCTGATCGGATGTGTGGTTGATTACCAATTCGATGATGACGCGCATGTCGCGGGCATGGGCAGCATCCACAAAGGCGCGGAAATCGTCCATCGTGCCGTAGTCCGGGCTGACATTGCCGTAATCGGCGATATCATAGCCGTCATCGCGCCGTGGCGAGGGAAAGAATGGCAAGATCCAGATGGCGGTAATGCCAAGCGAGGCGATATGGTCGAGCTTTTCCGTCAAACCCTTGAAGTCGCCGATCCCATCGCCATTGCCATCGTAAAAGGACTTGATGTGCAATTGATAGATAATTGCATCCTTGTACCAAAGCGGATCGGTCTCGGCATTCTGCTGTTGCTGTTCCATTGGAAATCTCCTCACCTGACGCGGTAAATGCTGAACGGCAGGACATGCGGGTTGAAACCGACCGTCTGCCATTTGCCTGTCCACGTGAATTTTCTCATTGTCACCAGATCCTCGAGCGCGAGACTGCCGCTATCGGGCAGGCCCCAGCGCCACAAAGGCAGCTCGACTGTGCTGGTCTGGTGATTGTGCGGGTCGAGGCTGACTGCCACGAGCAGAACGTTTTCGCGGCCCGGACTGGCCTTTTCGAAAAACATCACCTGGTCGTTGGAAGAGGGCAGCAGCGTCAGGCCGAGATGGGAATGAAGCGCCGCATTTTCGGTGCGAATGCGGTTCAGCATGGTAATCTCGGCAATGATATTGCCGGGCCGGTCCCAGTCCCAGGCGGTAATCTCGTATTTTTCGCTGTCAGCATATTCCTTGCGCTTGGCATCCGGGCGGCCTTCGCACAGTTCAAAGCCGTTATAGACGCCCCAAAGCCCGGAAAGCGTCGCAGCCAAGCCCGCCCGGATCAGATAGGCCGAGCGCGGCGCGTTTTGCAGAAAATCCGGGTTGATGTCATGGGTGTTGACGAAGAAATGCGGCCGGAAGAATTCCTTGGGTGCCTGGGTCGTCAGTTCGAGCATATATTGCTCGAGCTCCCAGCGCAGATTGCGCCAGGTGAAATAGGTATAAGATTGCGAAAAGCCGATCTTGGCCAGCCTGTACATCACCTTCGGCTTGGTAAAGGCTTCCGACAGGAAGACCACCTCCGGGTGACGGGCGCGGATATCGCCGATCAGCCACTCCCAAAACGGAAAAGGCTTGGTGTGCGGATTGTCGACGCGAAACAGTTTGACGCCTTCGCCGACCCACATCTCGACAATGTCGCGCAAGGCCTGCCAAAGCGCGGGAACGGCGTCCTTGGCGTAGAAATCGACGTTGACGATATCCTCGTATTTCTTCGGCGGATTTTCCGCATAGCGGATCGTGCCATCAGGACGCCAGTCGAACCAGCCGGGATGCTGCGTCAGCCATGGGTGATCGGGTGATGCCTGGATGGCGAGGTCAAGCGCGATCTCCAACCCCTCATCGCGGGCCGCAGTGACCAGAGTTCTGAAATCCTCGAATGTGCCGAGCTGTGGATGGATGGCGTCATGGCCGCCATCGGCGGAGCCGATGGCATAGGGGCTGCCGGGATCGTTCGGCCCTGCCTTCAGGCTATTGTTGCGGCCCTTGCGGTTGGTCGTGCCGATGGGATGGATGGGCGGGAAATAGACCACATCGAAACCCATGGCGCGAATGGCTGGCAAGCGCTTGATAACATCGGCGAATGTGCCGTGACGGTCCTTGTCGCCGCTTTGGGAGCGGGGGAAAATCTGGTACCAGCTGGCAAAACCCGCCTCCAACCGCTCCGCGTCGACGGGAAGCGGCTGCGAGCGCAACCGGAAAGGCCTGGCATCGGCGCGGTCCATCAATGCAAACGTGTCGGCTTGCAGCAACAGATCGGCGCGTTGCTGTTCAGGGGTCTGTTCCAGGCGAGCGATCAACTGTTCGAGGTCTGAAGCCAGTTGTCCATCGGCCCTTGCCAAAGCCTGGCGCACAAGGGCGATGCCCTCCTGCAATTCTAATTTCAGATCCAGCCTTGCCTCATGTTTCTTGGAAAGCTCGTAATGAAAAATCGCAAATGGATTGCGCCAGGCCTCGACGATAAATTCATGCCGTCCGAGCCGTGACACTGAAAATTCACCCCGCCACCGGTCGTTTTCGATCAGTTCCATGCGGACTTCGCTCCAGTCATCCCTATCGCAGGGCCGCCAGAGCACGGCGGCAGAAAGCGGGTCATGACCATCGCCAAAAATATCAGCCTCAACCGTGATCCGGTCGCCGACAACGCGCTTGATGGGGAAACGCCCGTCATCCACGGAAGGCTGGATATTTTCAATCGCCAGGCGGGGTGAGGCGGCGGCATCACTTGCCGTCGTTTTGGGCTCAAACACGATGGCATCGGCCCGTGCCCCGGTGAGCAAGCAAAGCCCGCCCGGGCCGATTTTTCCTGTCTCCAGAATTTCGGACGGCGCTTGGCCCTGGTCGAGCATCAATGGCAGGAAGCCGGAGGCGATTTCGTGAAGCGCATGGAGCGGTAGGGTCGCTGATGTGCGCAGATCGCGATTGAAGGCGACGATCCGAATGCCCTGCGACGACCGAAGGTCTTCGCGGTCGGATTGCACCAGGGCGCAGGCTGGTGAGCCGGCTTTGGCGACGATCCGCAAGGGTTTTCCGAGAAAAACCTGCCGTTGTCCGGCTTGATCGTTGAGGGCGCGAATGCTGGCGGAAAGATCGAAGCTGCCCTGATCCTTCAGGCCCCTGATACCTTGACCATCGCCATGCGTCGGATCGAGCGGGGTGCTCACCCCGAATTCGAAACCCATCGGCACCATCAATGGACCGAAGGCGGCGGCAAGATGAAGGGCGCGGATAGCCTTTCGCTCCGTGATCTCACGGCTTTCCATGCCATGGGCGATCCGCCGGGCAAAAGGGGCTTCGGGAAAAGCGATCTGAATGCCGAGGGCGCGTTGCAGCGCGTATTCCTCGGCAAACCACGGTTCCTCGAGATTCCACCAGGCAAAGGATGAGAAACAGCCGTCAAAGCCTGTGCCTTGCAAAGCGCGCCGCGCCTCAAAACTCGTCCCCGGCGTCCAGGCGAAGAACCGGGCCGACGGACCGGCTGCGATCAGGTCTCGCCAGAAGGATGAAGGTGCGGCATCGATGCCAATACAGCGGAAACCAGCCACGCCCGCAGCGGTAAACTGTGTAATACGCGCACGCCATTCACCCAGCAGATGGGTTGTTTCATCGCTGCTGGTGAAATCGACGGGGCGGCTGCCGGAATGAAAGGGCGAAATCCTTGGATCGGCAATCTGTCCAGGTGGCGTTTCCGTCGCAACCCGGTCAATCACCAGATCCAGCATAAAGTCCAGGCCATGCGCCCGGGCAGCCTTGGTCAGTTCTCGCAGGCACTCATCGCTGCTGCCTGGGAGATCAAGGGCGGGGTCGAATGTGTCGAAGGATTTGGATATGAACAGGCTGGCACCCGCTGCACGCGCAAATGGCGGCGCACTGAGGACTGTATCGAAGCCCAGTCCACGCACATGCTCAAACAGGGTGTTCCAGTCCGCCATGCCTTTCAGCAGTAGCGGATGGATATAATAGATGTTTGGCGCGCTGGACGAGACCGTTTCCCTGATGATGTCTTGTTGTTCGGCAGCATGTGATTGCGTCATCGTCCACCCGCATAATTTGTTTACCAAGGCCAAACACCTCACGCGGCAGGTGGTTCCATTCAATAAAACATATGCCGTTGAGAGTGCAGGCGAAGGGCGGGGGGAAGCCCTTTGCAGGCGTTGGTTGAAACGCTTTGCTGCTCCGGCAATGACAATCGCTGCCGATGGATGGAACCGTACCCTTGAGGATGGGTTGGTGGTGTGACTGCCCACATCGCGACGCTGTCTGCGGCACGGCCTCTGCCGCAGACAGCGTCTATCGCTCAGGATGGACCCGATCATGACGTCAATAATCAACAGACTTGCCAAGAGACATGGGATCAACCTCGCCAGACCGGGAATAGAACAGGCGGAAGTTCCAATTTCAGACGCCACAAAACGTCGGCTGTTGGCGGCTCTCAACGTGGAGGCGGGTGAGCCTGGCCGCAGCTATCTGCCCGATTGCCTTGCTCGGGATCGTGTCTGGGGCTTCAGTCTGCAACTTTATGAACTGCGATCAGTGCGCAATTGGGGGATCGGCGATTTTGCCGATTTGCAGAGCATGGTGATGCTTGCCGCCAATCAGGGGGCCGATTTTATCGGGCTTAACCCGTTGCACGCGCCTTTTCTGGCGGACCCTGCCCGGTGCAGTCCTTATGAGCCATCCAACCGGCGCTTTCTTAACCCGCTTTACATCGCCGTCGATCTGGTGCCGGGTTTTCACCCGAATATGGCCGACAGCGAGACGCTAGAGGCTTTGCGGCGATCCAAACTCGTCGATTACAAGGCGGTTGCCGGTGTGAAGCTTGAGGTTCTGCGGCGGATCTGGGACGGTTCGAGACAGTTGGAGCGAAATGACGATCAGGACAGAGCCGATTTCAGGCGTTTCTGCGATGAAAGCGGTGATGCTCTACAAAATCATGCTCTATTTGAGACTTTGTCCCGGTTCATGAGCGAAGGTGGCCATGGTGCGGGCTGGATGTCCTGGCCTGCGGAGTATCAGGATATCGATCATCCCTCCGTTCGGGCCTTCCGTAGCCAGAATGCCGAGGAGATCGCCTTTCATGTCTGGCTTCAATGGGTCGCGCACCGGCAGCTTGAGACGGTTGCTGCCCAAGCGTGCAAAGCAGGACTGAGGATCGGCCTTTACCTTGATCTTGCTGTCGGCGAAGCGCTGGATGGTTCGGCGACCTGGAGCGAACCGGACATCTATCTGCGGGGCGCCAGCATTGGCAGCCCGCCCGATCCCTGGGCGGTGAATGGCCAGGATTGGCGGTTGGCCGCCTTGCAGCCGGCCTTGATCGCTTTTTCTCGCCGGTCGCCCTATCGTCAGATGATCGATGTGGCAATGCGCTATGCGGGTGCAGTGCGTATCGATCATGCCGCGGCCATTCAGCGCTTGTTCCTGGTGCCAGCCGATAGGGGGCCGGAGGAGGGGGCCTATGTCGATTATCCCGCCCGCGAGATCCAGGGCGTGATTGCTGAAGCCTCTGTACGCAATCAATGCCTGGTCATCGGTGAGGATCTCGGTCTGGTGCCATCGGGGCTACGCCAGCAGATGGCGGATGCCAATCTCCTGTCCTATCGCATCCTGTCTTATGAACGAGACAAGCGCGGCTTTATCGCGCCGGAGAAATATCCGGCGCTGGCGCTGGCCTGCGTCTCGACCCACGATCACCAGACGTTGGCGGGATGGTGGCGCGGTGCCGATATCGAGGCGCGTGCGGCACATGGAATGGTACCGGAAGCATCAAGACGCCAAGAGCAGGCCGACCGCATTAAGGAACGTGCCGACCTGCTGTTGGCCTTTAAATCGGCTGGAATCGTATTGCAAGATCATGGTGCAGAACAGCCGGACCTGCATGAGCGCGTGGTGGCTGCCCATCGGTTGATGGCGAAAACAGCTTCCATGCTGGTCTCTGTCCGGCTTGCCGATCTCACTGACGAGGAAAACCCGACCAATATTCCGGGAACCAGCAGCAGTTATCCGAACTGGCAGCCGAAGCTTTCGGTCTCCTGTGAAGATCTCACCCGGTTCAGCCTTTTTAATCGGATTGTTGAAGCGATGAGGCAGGAAAGACCCAAATCAAAATTCGGCAGCAAGAATTTGGCTGGAGAAGAAAGTGGTCAATGAGTTTCCCGAAAACACAGATTCTCGGACCAGTCGACATTTATCAGGACGAGCCCGGATTTGACTTGAATTTATGCCCCTAGATTTTGAGGGTTTAATCCTTCGGTGCCGAATGTGACGCCGATGAAAACCGCTATTCCCGAGGGTATTTAAGCAGAAAAAACGCATAAATGCTTGCCGCTTTGGCCGCTTTCCTGTAGATAATTCCCCGTTCGGGTATTTATGATCCCGGAGACTGGACTGATTGTATCTCCGCGCCCAACCTTAATGGGTTGCGCGGCTTTGGGGGCTTAACCTCCGCTGGTAGACGTCTTTTCCCCGTTATCGCGACTTACCGACCTGTCTCTTCGCGAAGGGACGATGCATGCTTCGTCCGGCCGCCGCCGGGCGTGGCGAAACTAAAAACTCAAGGGATAAGGACTTCTCCCATGGCCATCAAGGGCACCGTAAAATTCTTCAATCAGGACAAGGGCTTCGGCTTCATCACCCCGGAAGGCGGCGCGAAGGACGTTTTCGTTCACATTTCCGCTCTCCAGGCTGCTGGCATCCAGACGCTTCGTGATGGCCAGGAAGTTACCTTCGACACCGAAGCTGACCGCATGGGCAAGGGCCCGAAGGCTGTAAACATCCGCGCTGCGTGATTGTTTCGCCTCCGTCCTTCACGGCGGATGATTTTGAACGGCGTTCCGCAAGGAGCGCCGTTTTTCGTTTATCGCGTCTGGCTTTCATTCCTTCGATGAGGCGTGTGCAAAAAATCTGAGGTGAGACTTCAGGCGGCCCGCACCGGACCGGCATCGATATCCACCGCAGCAAAGGCGGCGGCGATCGCATCAGGGCTAGCCCCCGGTTTGGGTGCGTCAGCCGAAAGGATCTGGCGAAAGCGCCGCGCCCCGGCATAGCCCTGAAACAGCCCAACCATATGGCGGGTCAGATGCACCAGACGTCCGCCTTCGGCGATGTGGCGGGCGGCATAATCCATCATCGCATCGCGAACGAGGTCCATGTTTTGAGCCTTGACGGGTGCGCCATAAATGCGAGCGTCGACCTCGGTCAGCATCGTGGCATTGTTATAGGCGGCCCGGCCGACCATAACGCCATCCATCACCTGCAAATGCGCGCTGGCCTCATCCAGATCGGTAATACCGCCATTAATCCCAAGAAAAAGATCCGGGTTTTCCTGTTTCATCAGGTGAACCAGCGGATAATCTAGTGGCGGAATATCACGATTTTCCTTGGGACTGAGGCCCTGTAGCCAGGCCTTGCGCGCATGAATCCAGAGTGCGTCCGCCCCAGCGCCAATCATCCGTTTGATGAAATCCGGCAGAACATCACCCGGTTCCTGGTCATCGACGCCGATCCGGCATTTGACGGTGACGGGAACGGTGGAAACCGCTTTCATCGCTCGGATGCACGCTTCGACGGTCTGCGGTTCGCGCATCAGGCAGGCACCGAAGGTTCCGGCCTGGACCCGGTCCGATGGACAGCCGACATTCAGGTTGATTTCGTCATAGCCCCAGTCATTGGCAATCCGCACGGCTTCCGCCAGCTTATGCGGATCGGAGCCACCCAGTTGCAGTGCCAATGGATGCTCGCTGGCGTCAAAAGCCAGCAGCCGCTCCCGCTTGCCATGCAGAATGGCATCGGCAACGATCATTTCCGTATAGAGCAGTGCATGGCGGGTCAACAAACGGTGAAACCGCCGACAGAACGTGTCCGTCCAGTCAATCATCGGGGCGACAGCGAAGACTTTATGGGAGCGATAGCCGAGTTTCAGCGGCTCAGGCGGCTGTTGCATCTTTACACGCTCTCTGGATGAAGTGGTAAAGCAGAAGATCGACTTCCAGCAGATGCTGAACGCGGCTGATTTTTCTCAGCACATCGGCCAGTTGATGGATGGTCTCCACGGGTGGCTTCATCTGCACCACATTTTCCGGTACGCCCAGGTTTGCCGCAATCAGCTTGGGGTAACTGGTATCGTCCTGACCGGGATCGAAAACCGTAAACTGCGATAGAGCATCGAGGGCCTTGGTGACGTCATCAAGAGAGGGGACATCGGTCGGGTTTGCGGCAACCAGTTGATGGGTAAAGGGGGAGGCCAGCAGATTCAGGGTTTCTTTTGGCGCGTGCTTGATGGCGGTGATAACCGCTTCTTCATCCTGAAAAGCCAAGCCTTCAAACAGGTTCATGACCGGCTTGAACAGCAATTTATCGCGCGGCGAAACGAAGGAAAACTCATGCTTGTTAGATCGGCTGAAAACGATTATGCGCGTCGCCAGCTCATAGAATGGGTCTCGCAAGGCAAGCATTGTCGTGTCGATATTGTAGCCGATGTAAACCAGATAGGCTTTCAGCAAAATCCGGCCCGAAACATAGACTGAGGGCTGGTGAATGATCTCCAGCATCTGGCGAACGGTTTCAAAACCGAAACGTTCAACGCCGCATTCAAAAAACTGGAAATAGGGCTTCACCCCCAGATCCAGCTCTCTATGCGGCAAATAGGCTGTTTCGATCCGCAAAACCTTTTTTGGAATATATTCTGGCTGGGCGCGTCGGTAGATGGTGAGCCTGGTCTCAGGATCGTATATTTCCAGCTTCGACGCGGTGCTAATGCCCGGAATATTGTCGTCGTTCAGAACGAAGCCAACATTTCCGGTCTCGTGAGCGCCGAGCGCGCGGGCGCCATCAACGTAAACCCACGGCAAAATTTCGGTTTCCCTGTCCTCGTCATTTATCCGGACGCGAATGCAGGGTTTCGTGGAAAAGCCGTCAGGGACTATATAGCCCTGTATCTCCGCTCCAGTATCTTGGTAAACGCAGAAATTCATTTATCTACGGGCATCTCTCGTTATTTTGGCACTCTGTAACACGAAAACATCGAAGATGGGGACCACATCCTCGCCTTTAGATATTCGCAAGCGGAATACGAAAGATCATTCAATGATCTTTCGTATAAGAGCCAATTTTAATTCCGTCCAGCCTTACTCAGCAGGCTGGACGTCATGACAGGTATGACGTCGACACAAAAACCGGGCAATCCGTGCCGGTCAACCTGATGATACCGCAGCCAGCGAGGGTGCCGCATCGAAACGGCGAACGGAATGCTCGCGCCGCTCCAACTCGGTCACTATGGCCAGATCCAGCACTTTTTGCAGGTCCGCGGCGTGGCGGAAATCTGGCTCCCGGGTCTTGCCCTCCTGAACCGCAGTGACGAAGCGTTGGTAATTGGTGGCAACAGTGCCGGCATCCAGTTCCGTCCAGATGCCTTTTTCCACATCGTCGCCCATGCAGGCCCGCAATGTATTGCCGGTCGGCGTGTGGATCACCTCCAAGGCACCCTTGTCGCCATGCATGCGCAGGCGCAATTCGTTGAGGTGGCCGGTTGCCCAGCGCGAGGCATGCACGACGCCAATCGCGCCATTGCTGAATTCCGCCGTCATCGTGAAACTGTCATTGGCATCGAGATCGTAATCGCCAATCCGGTTGCCCGGCGCTTTCTCAAATGTCTTTAACCGGGCGAAAATATGCTCGACATCGGTTGCCGCGCCATAACTGGCGAAATCGAGAATATGGATGCCGACATCGCCCAGCACGCCGTTCGAGCCGTGCTTGGTGGATAGCCGCCACAGCCACTGGTCCTCAGTTGCCCAGTCACCCCAAGCCTTGGAGACCAGCCAGCTTTGCAGATAGGAGGCCTCGATGTGGCGGACCGTGCCGATTTCGCCAGCCAGGACGATCTGCCGGGCCTTCTGCACCGGTGCGACATTGCGATAGGTCAGGTTGACCATGTTGACCAGCCCGGCTGCATTGGCTTTGCGGGCCATCTCGTCGGCTTTTTCAAAGCTTTCCGCCAGCGGCTTTTCGCAGAACACATGCTTGCCCGCCGCGATCAATTGCAGTGTCGTCGGGTAATGCACCCGGTCGGGCGTGACATTGGCAACGGCATCAAACTCACCCCAGGCAAGCGCGTCGTCCAGCGAGGTGAATGTATTGGCGATATCATGGCGCAGCGCAAAACCACGCACCTTGGCGATATCGACATCAACGGCGCCGACCAGTTGCGCATCGCTATTGGTGGCAAACTCGATGGCATGACGGTTCGCCATGCCGCCGGTGCCGAGAATGAGAATACGGACGGGTTTGTTCATCGATATCCGGCCTCCCCGGCCTTATGCAATTTCGGACCCCGTTCCTGGATCGGCTCGAGCGCCTGATCGACCGGCACATTCGGGGCATCATGAATGGATTTCAGCGCCGGGCGTGGATTATACGCCCATTTCACAGCGTTGGAGATCACCTGTTGTATCGTTTGGTTATGGTAGGTCGGGTAGGTTTCGTGGCCGGGGCGGAAGTAGAAAATATTGCCAGCGCCGCGCCGCCAGGTGAGGCCGGACCGAAAAATCTCGCCGCCGGAAAACCAGGAGATGAACACGGTTTCCAGTGGCTCTGGTACGGAAAAGAACTCGCCGTACATTTCCTCATTTTCCAGCACGAATTGTTCGGGTATGCCAGCCGCGATCGGATGGCCGGGATTGACGGTCCAGACCCGCTCGCGTTCACCGGCTTCACGCCATTTCAAGGCGCAGGGCGTGCCCATCAGCCGCTTGAACGGCTTGGCGAAATGTCCAGAATGCAAGACGATGAGGCCCATACCTTCTTGGACGCGGGCGACAACCCGCTCGACGATCTCGTCGCGGACGCTGCCGTGATCCTTGTGGCCCCACCAGATCAGCACGTCGGTCTGCTCCAGGCGCTCGGCGCTCAGGCCATGCTCGGGCTCCTGCAAGGTTGCGGTCGTGGCCTCGATGTCACTATCCCGGTTCAAAGCCTTGGCGATGGCTGTATGCATGCCTTCCGGATAAAGATTTCCCACCACTTCATTGAGGTGCTCATGAATATTCTCACCCCAGACAACCGTCTTGATCGTCACGCGCTTCTCCTATCGGTTGAAATTTCCATCCGTGAAAAATCCGCAGCCTGATGGCTGCAAGCCCCCATTTGTCCGTCGCCGGCTTCCCTTGGTGCCGTTTCCCCCTGTGACACCTCATCCGAGCCCAAATCATCAACGATAAGGCACCGAATATATTGACGCATCTTAGTGCCAAGCTTGGCAATTTCGAGACAATGAGATGTCCCATCCTTCCAGAAAGTTGGATGCCAGATCGTCAAATCAAGTGGGACAAACGCAATTCGGGCTTTTTTCGGCGAAAATGATAGATTGAGTGAATCAGCAGCAAACGGGAACAGGCTCTTGGACGATAAAACGGTCGACGCGGAAAAACCAATCCACAGGCGTGGCTATGGGGTCTCGACAGTCTATGAGACCTTGCGCAACGAGATCATTGAGCTGACGCTGGCGCCCGGCAGTCCTGTCGATGAGCAGCAATTGTCCGACCGCTTTTGCCTGTCGCGCACGCCGATCCGCGAAGCCTTGGTGCGGCTTGCCGCCGAAGGCCTGATCACCACGCTGACCAACCGCGCCACAATCGTCTCTTCCATCGACTTTCTGGGCCTTTCGGAATTTTTCGATGCACTGACCTTGATGTACCGGGTAACGACACGGCTTGCCGCGCTCAATCACACGCCTGATCATATCGAACAGATCCGCCGGTTTCAGGAGGTTTTCGCGCAGGCCGTGGAAAGGCGCGATGTGCTGGCGATGATCGCCAGCAATCGGGATTTCCACGTTGCCATCGCGAAGGCGGGCAAGAACCGTTACTACGAGGATCTGTTCACGCGATTGCTGGATGAGGGGCGCCGGATTCTCCGGCTCTACTATTCATCCTTCAACGATGTGCTGCCACGGCAATATGTCACCGAGCATGAAGATATGATCCAGGCAATCATCGAGCGCGATGCCGAGCGCTCCGATGCACTGGCCACCGCCCATGCGGACCAGATCGTGCGGCAGATCCGCTCCTATATCACCGCCGATGGCCGCCAGACCGCAAATCTCAAGCTTTGATCCGAAGCCGATATCAAGACGAGAAGGGTTTTTACGGGCTCGTACTTTGTATTTTATTTGTCGACAGGACGTCATGAAAATGGTAGTTCGCTTCCATTGGCTATGGACCGCGCCCTTTGCCTGCGGTCAATCTGGGAGAGTTCAATGACCCAACTGGTTTTCAAGGGATGCATTCCCGCTTTGATGACGCCTTGCAAGGCGGACCGAACCCCCGATTTCGACGGGCTGGTTCGCAAGGGCAAAGAGCTTGTCGGTCTCGGCATGTCGGGCGTGGTCTATTGCGGATCGATGGGGGACTGGCCGCTGCTGAGCGATGACGAGCGCCAGGAAGGCGTGCGCCGGCTGGTTGACGCCGGTGTGCCGACCGTGGTTGGAACCGGCGCGATCAACACCCGCTCAGCCGTCAGCCACGCCGCCCATGCGGCGAAAGTCGGGGCAAGTGGCTTGATGGTGATCCCTCGGGTCCTATCGCGCGGGTCTTCGATTGCGGCCCAGCGCGACCATTTCTCCGCTGTTCTGGAGGCGGGCAAGGATTTGCCCTCGGTGATCTATAACAGCCCCTATTACGGCTTTGCGACGCGCGCCGACCTGTTCTTCCAGCTGCGCGCCCGCTTTTCCAACCTGATCGGGTTCAAGGAATTCGGTGGCAAGGGTGACATGACCTATGCGGCCGAAAACATCACCTCCGGCGATGACGGACTGATCCTGATGGTCGGCGTCGATACCGGCGTCTATCACGGCTTCGTCAATTGCGGCGCGGCTGGCGCGATCACCGGGATCGGCAATGCTTTGCCAAGAGAGGTTCTGCACCTGTTGGCTCTCTGCAAAGAGGCGGCCACGGGCGACCCGCGGGCCCGCCGCGAAGCCAAGGAGTTAGAAGAGGCGCTGATGGTGCTTTCGACCTATGACGAAGGCCCGGACCTGATGCTGCACTATAAATATCTCATGGTCCTGAATGGCGAGACCGAATATACGCTGCATTTCAACGAGACCGACGCATTGAGTTCTTCGCAGCGCGCCCATCTGGAAAATCAGTATACGCTGTTCAAGTCCTGGTACGAAGCCCGCTACCCGAGCCAGCGGTGATCGTTGTTTTAGAGTTTGAAGCCGCACCCTATCTGTAGAGCTTCAGCGTCAGAATTTCAAAGGGCTGGAAGGCAAGATCCAGCCCTTTTTCGTTGATGTCTACCGCCACCGGATTTTCCTCGAGCAGATCGACAAGGGCGGCATGGATGATCTTGCCGTCGAGTTTAATCCGCGCGTGTCGCTGGCATCCTGTGGTTTCCCAGAGGCGGACGATATAACCATCACCTGCCTCTGCCTGCTTCACCGCCTCCAGCGTAATGCCATCTGTTTCTATCGACAGCAGGGGCGGGGCTTGATCTCCTGATACGACATTAGCCTGTCCGGTCGCGACGATCTGCAAGGGCATGTTGAAATCCTCGGCGGCCTCATGCACCACGGCCTTGTCGCCATTATGCAGCAGCAAGGCGTAGCGCAGGCGATGCTCGCCCTGATCGGCGTCCGGCCAGGGATAGGTCGGTGAGCGCAGCAGGGTCAGGCGAATATCGCTGCCCTTTGCGTCATAGCCATATTTGCAATCGTTGAGGAAAGCGATGCCGAAATCCGGTTCGCTGACATCGATCCAGCGCTGCATGGAGCATTCGAACCGGGCGCGGTCCCAAGAGGTGTTGCGGTGCGTGGCGCGGCGGACATGACCGAACTGGATTTCCGCATCAATTGACGCGGTATTGAGCGCCATCGGGAAGCCGGTTTTGACCAGCGTATTGTGCTCATGCCAGTCGATGACTGTATCGAAGTCCAGCTTCCTGCTGTCGGCTTCCAGCGAAACGACCTGAACGATCCGCGAGGCCTCATAGCGCCATTCAAACCGGATTGCAGCGCGCAATGGCCCGGTTTCAACGATCTCGGCGCTCACCAGATCATCGATCTCGAAACTCTGGTCTTCGAAATCCGCATCGATATCCCAGGCATCATATTCCGCAGGCATGTCGCGGAAGGCCTGGAGGCGATTGGCTGTGTGGCCGGGCTTGAAGACATGGCGGTCTCTCGCCTTGTCATGCAGCGACAGGATGCGACCTTTGGGGTCGAACACCACATCCAGAAAGCGGTTGGCGAGCCGAAATGGTTCTACCTCAACAGCACCGGGCGGTGTTAGGCCGCACGGCAGGGCGGCGGACAAGGACAGCGGCGGAACGTTTTCCAGCCGGACGGCGTGGGTTTTCGATCCATCCGCCAGAACCAGGCTCTGACCGGAGGCATGAGGTTGATGGGTCAGGGCCAGACCAGCGCGACGGCGACCGGTCACATTCAACACGACATCGCCGCCATGGGTTGGCAACAGCGCCATGAGTTCGGCACGCAGGGTTTCAGCCTCAGTAAATAGCCTGGCGTAATCGCGGTCACTGTCTTCATAGACGGCGCCGATCGACGATCCCGGCAGGATATCGTGGAACTGGTTGAGCATGACGATGTCCCACAGGTCGCGCAATTGCCGGGTGGGATAGGCATGACCTGCCTGCCGCTCCGCCATCACCGCCAGCGTCTCCAATTCCCGAAGCGCGATTTCGGCTTTGCGGTTAAAGCGCTTGTTCTTGGCGACGGAGGTCAGCGTGCCACGATGGAATTCCAGGTAAAGCTCGCCGACCCAGGTCGGATAGCTGTCTGGATTGGCCTGCATGTCAGCAATCAGGCGCTCGAAAAAAGGCCGCATCTGTCCGTGTTCAACCTTCGGGCAGCCGGGTATGCCGCGCTCCATCCGGCGGATGTTCTGGAGCATTTCGCGGGTTGGGCCACCGCCGCCATCGCCATGGCCATAGACCAGAAACAGTTCCTTGCCGAGCCGTTGTTGGCCGTGGCGTTTCCAGGTTCCCATCACATGGGTCGGCTTCAGGTTGGGGCAGTAGGTGGTGTTGATCAGCTTGGAATCATAGGGCTGGGTGGTCAGGAAGTAGGCGACCACCTTGCTGCCGTCGATGCCCTGCCAGAACAGCTTGTCGTCCGGCATTCGGTTGGTGTCGTTCCACGACAGTTTATGGGTGACGAAACTGTCGAGGCCGGATTTGCGCATCAATTGCGGTAGGGCTGCCGAATAGCCGAACGTATCGGGCAACCAGACCATGCGCGGCTCGACGCCGAAGGTTTTGCGATGATAGGCGACGCCATAGAGGATATGGCGCACCAGCGCCTCGCCACCGGCAATATTGACATCCGGCTCCAGCCAGAGCGCGCCTTCAATTTCAAACCGCCCGGTCGTCACATGGGCGCGGATGCGCTCGAACAGTTGCGGATAGTCGTCAGCCAGATAATCCAGCAGCACGCATTGATTATACATGAAGCGGTAGTCGGGAAACTCCTCCATCAGGGCAAGCGCGGTCGCCATGGATCGCGCCATCTTCTGCCGCGTTTCCCGCACCCGCCAGAGCCAGGCGACATCGATATGGGTATGGCCGGTTGCCACTACGACAGGCTTTTCCTCGAAATCAACGGCATTGTAGATGGCCGCCGTGATGGCCCGTGCCTCGGCAAGCGAGGCCTTGAACCTGCTCTCATTACTCTTTCGAAAATCCACGGCGTTGATGGCATCGTCCAGCGTGCGCAGAATGAAATGACGACGCGGATCGTCTTCCGCCAGCAGGCGGGCCACGTCCAGTGGCACACGCATGTCGTAATAGGCCCCTTCAATCTCCAGATCATGGCGATGCAGGCTGACGGCAAAGCCGAGTTGCCGCCGATCCTCGATTGTCCCCGCTTCAATCAGGATGTCGAAACTCTGACCGGCATGGGCAGACGGTGACAGCAGGAATTCGCGGTGGTTGGCATCGCCGCCCTGGGTGATCGTTCCATCGATCCGCACCAGGCATTGCGGATCGCTGCGACCCATGACATTGCCAAACGCCGCCTCGATGCGCCCGACGATCCGCTGCCCATCCACGCCCTGGGGCAGGGTGGCCTTGCCGCCGAACCAGTAATAGCCATCCGGTTCGCCCCAGATATGGTCAGGCGTCACCGCCACCCAATGCTCGCGGCTTTCGTTCAGCACGCTTGCACGCTCATCGTAGCCTGCCGCCCGAAACCGCAGTGGCACCGAAACACCGATTGGCTGGAAGATAAGGTCGGCCAGTCGGGCGAGCAGGCTATCGAGCTTTCGTATGGTTTTCATGGCGACGTCTGTATCCGATGTTGTTCTGCTGGCCTGAGGCGTGCGGTGCCTTTGTCCTATCGATTTTAAACCGTTTGCTCCAGAAGGCCGATCCCTTCATCCTCACCCCAGACATCGGCAACAGTGACGGGCTTGCCGCTGCGGCTGCTTTCCAGTGCGGCAATCCCGCACAAAACCGACATGGCCCCGGCTCTTGCCCCGGCGCGCTGGCGCAATTCGTCGTTCATGCCGGGTTTCAGTAGCATATTGCGCAGCCGGTCATCGCCGCCGTAATGGCCGCCGGAGGAATGTGGCACCCAGATGCGCTCGACCTCGCCGAAATTGCGCATCAGCACGATTTCATCGGCTGGCGGCTCGGTCCAGGGCTGTTTTTCATACTGGCGAAGCTCGATACGCCCCTTGTGGCCGTTGAAGGCAATATGGTGGCCCTCAATCGGCATATAGGTATTGAGGGAATAGGAGACATGGACACCGTTCTTGTAGCGGATATTGGTGACCATGGTGTCGGGAATGTCGATATCCTCCCGGTAGACGCAGGCATCGCGCACATAGCCATCCTCCTTGGAGGGCGCTTCGTAAAGCGCTTCCAGCAGGGGCTCTTTGCGCATATCGAAATAATGATCGCATTGCTGCGCATGGGGACAGGTGCGACAGCGCTCGCCGCGAAACGGCCCGTTGCGTCCGTAATGCTTCAGATCGGCAAAGGCGGACACCAGATCCGGGTCCGAATCGAGATACCAGTTCAGGAGATCGAAATGGTGGGTGGCCTTGTGGACGAACAGGCTGCCGGAATTTTCGGTATAGGCATGCCAGCGGCGGAAATAGTCGGCGCCGTGGCTGGTGTTGAGATACCAATGGAAATCGACAGAGGTAACATCGCCGATGACGCCTGAATTCAGCAATTCCTTGATGCGTGCCGCGGTTGGCGCAAAACGATAGTTGAAGGAGACATCCAGCCGTCGCCCGGTGCGCTTTTCGGCATGCAGGATGCGCTTGATCTTGGCGGCGGTTGTGGTCATCGGCTTTTCGCTGATCACGTCAGCGCCAGCTTCCATGGCCTTGACGATCAACTCGTCATGGGTGCTGTCACGGGTACAGACAATCACCAGATCCGGCTTTTCGGTGGCCAGCATCTGGTCGAAATCCAGGTAGATTGGCACCGAGGAGCCGATATGGGCTTGAGACTGTTCGGCGCGTAGTCCGTTCAGGTCGCAGATTGCCACCAACTCGACCTGATCGCCCCAGCGCTCGACAATATCGCGCCCCCACATAGTCGTTCCCCGGTGACCTGCGCCGACCAGGGCAAAGCGTCTCTTGCGTATGACTTGCATGCCATCCTCCTTGGCTACAGCCTTGGTGTCCTGCAGGCGCTATCACGCCGTCTCCGGCGGACAGGGCGCCCACAAACCTCCCCCATGGACTGCGTGGTTGTTCAAGACTCAATCATGGTGTCAGGGCCGGTTTTTTGCACGAGAGTGCCAAGGAGTCCGGCGCGCAAAACTCCCTCCAAGGGCTCGCGCGCTTCTGGCTGCCTCCACTCTTTTGGTGATGATGCAAAATCATTTCCTTCGGCCCGACTTAACTGCTATGCTAGCATATCATTTGCCGTTGTCATGCTGAGATTGTTTGTCTGCATGAAATTTTCACGGCTTGACAGGCGGTGGAAACATCGACAATTTGTATAAGAAATGCCGTGTTTCTGGATAAATCGGCAGCTTGGATAGTGTATATAAGTAGAGGGCATGAAAATTTTTTCATTTCCTTGCGTTGACTGTTCTGTAACCTCGGGAGGGAGGTTCTGGTCATAACGCAAGCGATTTGAATTCATCTGGATACTGGGGAGGAGACCAGAATGATGACAAAATTCAGCAGACGAACCGTGCTTGCTGGCATGGGTCTGACGATGCCGCTGATCTGCATGGGTGCAGTTGGCGCAAGAGCGGCCACGAACCTGCGGTTTTTGTGGTGGGGCTCCAAGGAGCGCAACGACCGAACGTTCAAGGTCATCGAGGCCTATAAGGCCAAGAACAGCGGCACAGCCATCGCTGGCGAGTCTTTCGGCTGGGACAATTACTGGACACGTCTGGCCACCCAGACGGCAGGCGGCAATGCGCCCGACCTGATCCAGATGGATTATCGCTATATTTTCGAATATGCGCGGCGTGGTACGCTGCTTGATCTGACGCCCTATATGGGAAAAACGCTGAAAATCGACGATTTCGGCGCCTCCAATATCGATGCCGGCAAGGTCGGCGGCAAGCTCTATGGCGTCAATCTCGGCGTTAATTCCGTCACCGCACTCGTCAATAAGGCGGCGTGGCAGGAAACCGGCGTTGACGCGCTGCATGAGGGCATGACCTGGGAGGAATTCGGTGAGGCCTGCGCCAAGGTTTCCGCCGCCAAGAAACGTCGTGGCTTTTATGGAACGCAGGACGGCAGCGTCGGCGAAAGCAATCTGGAATGCTGGCTGCGTCAGCGCGGCAAGGCGCTGTATACGGCGGATGGCGCCATCGGTTTCGACCAGGCCGATATAACCGAATGGTTCAAATTCTGGGCCTGGATGCGTAAGATCAAGGCCTGCGTGCCCGCCGATATCCAGGCGCTTGACCAGCTCAATGTCGAAAACAATATGGTGACATTGAACAAGGCGGCTGTTGGCTTCGTCAATTCAAATCAGTTCATCGCCTTCCAGGCCGTCAACAAGGACCCGTTGACGCTGATGAGCTATCCCGAAACCAAGGGTGGCAAGCCTGGGCATTATCTGAAGCCGTCAATGCTGATTTCGGTTTCCGCCGCGTCCGCCAACAAGGACGCCGCTGTCAATTTCGTCAATTTCCTGGTCGAGGACAAGGATGCGGCATTGGCTCTGGGGATCGAGCGAGGCATTCCGGCATCGACGACCATGCGCGAGGCGCTGGAACCGACGCTGAACGACCAGTCCAAGGAAATTCTTGACTATATCGCCCGGCTGACGCCGAATGTCGGTCCGCTGCCGCCGCCACCGCCAAATGGCGCGGGTGAAAACCAGATGCTGATCAAGAAGATCGGCGAAGAAGTCGGCTTTGGGCGACTTTCGCCGGAAGACGGCGCGGCGAAATTCGTCGATCAGGCGGCTGCCAATCTAAAACGGGGTTGAAACCGTGAACACCACTCGCGATGGAATGGCCGGCACCTCTGGTGCCGCGCCAGTGATGCAGCCTATCTCGACACCGTCGCCGTTCAGGGCCAGTCTGGCGCGCAACGCGCCGGGCTATCTATTTCTCCTGCCCTGGTTCATCGGCTTTTTCGTACTCACGCTCGGCCCGGCACTGTTTTCCTTCTGGCTGTCGCTGACCGACTACAATCTGCTGCAATCGCCTAATGTCGTCGGCCTGGACAATTACATCCGCATCGCCACGGCTGACGAAAAATTCATGTCCTCCATGCGGGTGACGCTGGTTTATGTGGTGCTGTCGGTGCCGCTTAAACTGACCTTCGCCCTGCTGGTTGCGCTGCTGCTCAACAAGGGTATTCGTGGCCTGCCGCTCTACCGGGCGGTTTTCTACCTGCCATCGCTTCTGGGATCCAGCGTTGCGATTGCTGTGGTCTGGCGGCAATTGTTCGATGGTGACGGGGCGATCAACGTGCTGCTTTGGAATACCTTCGGCATCGAAGGGCCAAGTTGGATCTCCAATCCCGATTACTCCCTCTATACGCTGGTCATCCTGGCTGTCTGGCAATTCGGCTCGCCGATGATCATCTTCCTGGCTGGCCTTCGGCAGATCCCGGTCGACATGTATGAGGCGGCCAGCCTGGATGGGGCTTCCAAAGTGCGGATGTTCTTCAAGATCACCCTGCCTTTGCTGACGCCGGTGATCTTCTTCAATGCCGTGGTCCAGACCATCGATGCCTTCAAGGCCTTTACGCCAGCCTATGTGATCTCGTCAGGCACCGGCGGCCCGATCGATTCGACGCTGTTTTATACGCTCTATCTCTACCAGGAGGCCTTTGGCTATTTCCGGATGGGCTATGCGGCAGCGCTTGCCTGGATCCTGGTGATCATCATCGCGCTGTTCACGGCCTTTTCCTTCCTGTCCTCGCGCTATTGGGTGCATTACGATGACTGATGCAGCACTTGCTTCCTCCCCGGACATCCATGCGCAGGAAAAACGGCGCTGGCCGGTCTCCCTTATCCTGCATATCGTTCTGGCGGCAGCCTCGCTGGTCATGCTCTATCCGCTGCTGTGGATGCTGTCCGGCTCGATCAAGGACCAGAGCGAGATCTTCGGCCAGGCCTCGCTGATCCCTTCGAAAGTGGATTTCAGTGCCTATATGCGAGGCTGGTTCAGCACCCAGGTCAGTTTCGGCACTTATTTCTGGAACTCGTTGGTCATTGCCGTGCTGACGGTGGTGGGCAATCTGTTTTCCTGCTCGCTGGCGGCTTACGCCTTTGCCCGCCTGGAGTTTCGGGGGCGCAATATCTGGTTCGCGCTGATGCTGGGGACGCTGATGCTGCCCTATCACGTCACACTCATCCCCCAATATATCCTGTTTCTCGAACTGGGATGGGTGAAGACCATTCTGCCGCTCGTCGTGCCGAAGTTTCTGGCGGTCGATGCGTTTTTCATCTTCCTGATGGTGCAGTTCTTCCGCGGCATTCCGCGCGAACTGGACGAGGCGGCGATGATGGACGGGTGCAGCCCCTGGCGGATCTATTGGCGGATCATGATGCCGCTCTCCCTGCCGGTGCTGGCGACGGCAGCGATCTTCTCCTTCATCTGGAGCTGGGATGATTTCTTCGGTCCGCTGATCTATCTGAGCGATATCAATACCTACACGGTACAACTCGGCCTGCGGTCCTTCGTTGACTCGACTGGCAGTTCCGACTGGAGCGGGCTGTTTGCCATGTCCAGCCTGTCGCTGGTGCCGATTTTCCTGATTTTCCTGTTTTGCCAACGCCTGCTGATTGACGGTATCGCCACTGCCGGTCTGAAGCGTTGAGATGATTTTCTAATAGGAGCTTGCGACGATGAGTGCCTTGCGTTTTGCCGTTATCGGCATCAATCACGATCATATTTTCGGCCAGATCGCTTTCATGCTGGACGCCGGAGCTGAGTTTTCGACGTTTTTTGCTGAAGAAGATGAATTGGCCCAGGCTTTTGCCGCACGCTACCCACAGGCGCGCCGCGTTGCTGACCGCAGACAGATCCTTGAAGATCCATCGATTGTCCTGATCCTGTCGGCAGCCATTCCCGCCAACCGCGCCGAGATCGCTATTGCCGCCATGCGTCATGGTAAGGATGTGATGCTGGACAAGCCGGGCATGACGACGTTTGAGCAATTGGAAGCGGTGCGAAAGGTCCAGGCGGAAACGAAGCGGATCGTTTCCATCCTCTATTCCGAACATTTCGAGACGGCCTGCACAGTGGAGGCAGGCAATCTGGTCAAGGCCGGAATGATCGGCGAGGTGATCCACACGACCGGCCTTGGTCCGCATCGGCTGCGCAAGCCACACCGGCCCAATTGGTTTTTCGACCGGGCGCACTATGGCGGCGTGCTGATCGACATCGCCTCGCACCAATGTGAACAATTCCTGTTTTTCACCGGCGCCAAGGATGCGCAAATCCTGTCGGCCAGCACCGCCAACCGCGCCAATCCCGACACGCCCGGCCTTGAGGATTACGGCGATATTCACCTGACCACCGGCAAGGCCACCGGCTATATCAGGGTAGATTGGTTCACCCCCGATGGCTTGCCGACCTGGGGTGATGGACGGCTGTTCATTGTTGGCACGGAAGGCACGATCGAGCTTCGGAAATACCTCGATATCGAGGGCCGCCCCGGTGCCGACCATCTGTTCCTGACCGACAAAACCGGCACGCGCTATATCGATTGCAGCAAAACCGAGCGGCCCTATGGTCGGCAATTGCTGGCCGATATCCGCGACAGGACTGAGACCGCCATGGGGCAGGAGCATTGCTTCAAGGCCATGGAACTGGCGCTGAAAGCCCAGGCTTTCGCGGATGCGGCAAAGCAGAAGGGCGCTGGCAATGTCTAAGATCTTTAACGTTGCCGTCATTGGCCTTGGCATCGGCGCCCGTCATATCCGCGAGGGCTATATGCCGAACGCGGATCTGTTCAAGGTCGCAACGATCTGCGATCTCGATCCTGCCCGTCTGGCGCAGTTTGGCGAGGAATTTTCCGTTGATGGCCGGACCGACGATTTCGACGCCGTGCTCAACGATCCGTCCATCGACATAGTCGATATCTGCACGCCGCCGTCCACCCATTACGACCTGATCTTTAAGGCGTTGGATGCGGGCAAGCATGTGATCTGCGAAAAGCCGCTTGTCGGCTCGCTTGCGGAAATCGACCGGTTGATGATCCATGAGAAGACCGCCAAAGGCCGGTTGATGCCGATTTTCCAGTACCGTTACGGCGACGGCGTCCACAAGGCGCGCCGGATCATCGAGGCCGGTCTGGCGGGTAAAGCCTATATTGCTACGTCAGAAACCCACTGGACACGGCTGTCGGACTATTATGCCGTGCCGTGGCGGGGCAAATGGGCGACGGAACTGGGTGGTGTGCTGATGACCCATGCCATTCATATCAACGATATGTTGAGCTATCTTCTGGGTCCGGTGGCCTCGCTCTATGCCCGCGTCGCCACCCGCGTCAATCCGATTGAAGTGGAGGATTGCGTCAGCCTCAGCCTGGAAATGAAAAGCGGCGCCCTGGCAACCGTGTCGGCCACGCTGGGTTCGGCGGAGGAAACCTCACGGCTGAAGCTGTGCTTTGAACACGTGACCTTCGAGAGCAGCCATGCGCCTTACCATCCCGGTGGCGATCCCTGGCGGATCATTCCCGCCAATCCTGATGTCGGGCAGAAGATTGACGCGCTGCTTGAGGGTTGGGTGCCGATGGCCCAGCTGTTTTCCGGCCAGATGCAGGCTTTCCATGCCTGCCTGGTCTATGACACGCCGACGCCGGTCACCACGGAAGATGCTCGCCGTTCGCTGGAATTCCTCACCGCCTGCTATTGGAGCGCCAAACATAAGCAGGAGGTGCATTTCCCTGTTGGCAGTGACAATGCCTATTACGACAGCTGGAGGCAGAACTGATGGCGACAAGCGTCACCCTGCAAAAGGTCTTCAAACGATATGGCGCGCTTGAAGTGATCCATGGTGTGGATCTCGAGATCACGCCGGGAGAATTCGTGGTGTTTGTTGGCCCGTCTGGCTGCGGAAAATCCACGCTGTTGCGGATGATCGCTGGGCTTGAGCCGATTTCCGGCGGCACTCTGCTGCTGGATGGGCAAAGGATGAACGAAGTGCCGGCGGCCAAGCGCGGCATTGCCATGGTCTTTCAGTCTTATGCGCTCTATCCACACATGACGGTCTATAAAAACCTGGCCTTCGGTCTGGAAACATCGGGCATGAAAAAGAAGGATATCGAGCCGCGCGTCCAGCGGGCCGCCGATATCTTGCAGATCCAGCCGTTGCTGGGGCGCAAGCCCAAGGCTTTGTCCGGTGGCCAGCGCCAGCGCGTCGCCATCGGGCGCGCCATCGTCCGCGAGCCAAATATCTTTCTGTTCGATGAACCCTTATCCAACCTCGATGCCGAATTGCGGGTGCAGATGCGTGTCGAGATCGCCAAGCTCCATCAGAGCCTGGGCAATACTATGATCTATGTGACCCACGATCAGGTTGAAGCCATGACCATGGCCGATACGATTGTGGTGCTGAAAGGCGGTTATATTGAACAGGTTGGCGCGCCGCTTGATCTCTACAACAATCCGAAAAACAAATTCGTCGCGGGCTTCATCGGCTCGCCCCGAATGAATTTCATCGATACCCGCCTGGTGGAAGCCGGAGACCGAACCGCCGTCGAGTTGAATGGCAAGCCGGTCGATCTCGCTCGGACAAGCCCCGGCGCGCAGGTCGGGCAAAAGGTTAGCGTCGGGGTCCGGCCCGAACATCTCAGCCTGCGTCCGGCCGAAATTACCCTTGGCGAGGCGCATGTCGATCTGGTTGAGCATCTGGGCGGGCAGACCATCCTTTATCTGTCCATGCAGGACGGTCAGTCGATTGCCATGGTGATGGAAGACCAGCAGGCGATCCGCAAGGGCGAGAAGGTGACGATCCATATCGACTCGAAACGCTGCTATCTGTTTGACGATGCCGGAAACCGGGTAAATGGCGGTGTGAACCGATAGGCAGGGCAGCAGTGCAAAGGCTTTGCGTCTTGGTTGGCGAGCGTGGCTATGTTATTGGGCGGCTTTTAAAGGATAAAGAGACGCCCGATGCTTCCCTGGATACAGCTTGACAGTGCAGCCATTCCCGATGGCGGCGGCGATCTGCGCCTGAAGCAGCGCGGCCAGGAATTCTCGATCATGCTTGGTGCCAACGAGCTGATGAACAGCCGGTTGAGCGGCTCGGAAGAGGCGCTGGCAACGCTTGCCTGTGAAAAGATAGGGGCCTGCGAGAAGATCGGGGGCTGCGAGAAGCCCAGCCTATTGATCGGCGGACTTGGTATGGGGTTTACCCTGCGTGCCGCCCTCAGTGTGTTGCAAGCCGATGCCCGTGTTACCGTTGCCGAATTGGTTCCGGCTGTGGTTGCCTGGGCGCGTGGGCCGATGGCGGAAGTTCATAAGGGCAGTCTCGATGATCCGCGTGTCGATATTCATATCGGCGATGTCGGCGCGCTGATTCGCTCAAAGCATGCGGACTATGACGCCATTCTGCTCGATGTCGATAATGGTCCGGACGGATTGACCCGGGCCTCCAATGACAGTCTCTACAATGCCGCCGGACTGCGTGCCGCAAAAGCTGCCTTGCGGCCAAAAGGCGTGCTGGCCGTCTGGTCTTCTGCCCCGGATGCCGCCTTTACCCGCAGGTTGCGGGAGGCAGGATTTGTTACCGAAGAAGTCCAGGTGCGCGCCAACGGCAAACGCGGCGGGGCGCGCCATCTGTTGTGGATGGCGGTCAACGGGTGAGTTCATCAGAGGGCTGAGACGGCGCTGTAGCTCCTTATATTTGTTGCATAATTTTCTCTTTAAACCGATTCCGGTTTAAAGAATTATGCAATAGATGCCAATTGATAGAGATCATTGGCACTTTCAATCAATCGAGCGAAAAATCTTGAATTGAAGCGAAGAAACAAAAAAAGCCTGCCGCGGGAGGATGTGCGGCAGGCTTTTTAAAAAAGTGAACAGCGGCTGGGAGGAGGAGTGCCACCGTTCCATCGGACGCCCCTAGGGAGGAGGAGTGGGTTGTCCGAGACACGAAGCTTTGCGGGAGGAGGATGCATCGCTTCGTTGAAATAGATAATACGCAACAAATGCCCAATTCATAGTCATTTTGTTGCAGTGCAGATATGCGCTTAATGCATGGCTATTTTGGGGTGACTTGAGATCCAAACCGGCTCGTTTTGCGTATAGGATTTCCCAGACGCAAAAACGCCCGCGTCATCGGCGGGCGTCGTTCAAACAGCAATGTCGATATCACTCAGCCGGCAACGGAGGCCCGGGCAACGCGACGGATGTCGCTACGTTCAATGCCAAGATCCTGCAACTCGCGGCTGGTCATGCGGCCAAGTTCGGAAACGGTCTGACGATACTTGCGCCAGTTGTTCAGGGAGCGTGCTACGTTCATGATAATGCCCTTTCTGAGGCCTGTCTGACGTCAGCAACCTTGCTTCGGTTCCGGCGTCGTTTCGATGTTTGGAATATAGGCGTTCTCTCGCCTTCCTAACAGAGACAAGGTCTCACGCCACCCATGCGCCAAATGCATGAGTAAGCGGTGGTGATCGCCTTTGAAAATTTGCGGTCCGCTATCTTCCATAGCCAATACCCATCTCGTTTATTCAGGTCACGAAATATTAAAACTCGGAACGGTGGCGCTCTCGCTTTGTTTTTAAACTGTGGGGTTTTGAGAGGGCGGCTTTGATCCGCGCGCTCGACTATCCAGCAGTGATGTTTTGAAATGAGAGGTAATCCGATGATCGATAAACCGACGCCACCCTTTTCCAAACAACAACAGTCTATTCCGGGACTGACCCGCGACATGGACCCCGTGCCGGATCATGGCGAAGCGACCTATAAGGGTTCGGGGCGGCTTGCTGGCAAGAAGGCGGTGATAACAGGCGCTGATAGTGGCATCGGGCGGGCTGTGGCCCTGGCCTATGCCCGTGAGGGTGCCGATGTGCTGATCTCCTATCTCAGCGAACATGAGGATGCCGAGGAAACCAGGCGTCTTGTGGAAGACGCGGGGCGCAAGGCCGTGCTGGTGGCGGGCGACTTGCAAAAGGCCGACCATTGCCGCCTCATCATAGACAAGGCGGTTGCCGAGCTTGGTGGTATTGATATTCTCGTCAACAACGCCGCCCATCAAAAGACCTTTGAGCAGATCGAGGATATCAGCGATGAAGAATGGGAATTGACGTTCAGGGTCAATATCCATGCGATGTTCTATCTGACCAAAGCAGCCGTCAAGCACATGAAGCCCGGTTCGGCGATTATCAATACCGCCTCGATCAATGCCGATACGCCGAGCCCCACATTACTGGCCTATGCCACGACCAAGGGTGCCATCCAGAATTTCACGGCGGGTCTTGCCCAGCTTCTGGCGGAAGAGGGCATCCGCGCCAACACTGTTGCGCCCGGCCCGATCTGGACGCCACTCATCCCGTCCACCATGCCGCCGGAACGGGTCTCGAGCTTTGGTGAACAAGTGCCGATGAAACGACCCGGCCAACCGGCGGAGCTTGCAACGGCCTATGTGATGCTGGCCGACCCGCTTTCGAGCTATGTTTCCGGGGCCACCATCGCGGTCACCGGTGGCAAGCCTATTCTCTAGAGCATCGGACCGAAAGTTAAGAACCGGTTTTCGTATGAATACGATGCGCAAACAAAAACTTAGAGCATCGTTCCGATTCCAATTTTCGGTCCGATGCTCTAGCAGTCGTGGGGTGAGTTGAAGTCAGGTTTCCTGGTAAAGACAAACGAAAACAAGAGTCGCTTTCATCGGTCAGGTTCAGATTGAGCCTGGCCGAGCGTCGTTTTGGGGGGGCTATTAACGGCGGATCGCCCTCTTGTGGCGGGATGACGGAAATGCACTGACCCTCTATTGTCGCGGCAGGAATACCCGATAAACTGCGGCCTGATTCCTTGGGCTGAAAGACTTGAGAAGAAAACCGTGCAGCGGGTATAAATCGGGGTGACGGGTTCTGTGCGTCCTGTGGGATGCTTGAAGCGGTCGTGTCTTGGAGGAACGCCGTTTGTGCAGGTTCACTAGGCTTTTTTGCGAACGGGCCTTTGGGCGGAGCGGCCCTGGTGTGAAGCAAGGACCGGAAAGCGACTTGATCTCTTGCGGGTGGGGAGGGATGGCGTGAAAAAGAGACTGGTCGCGGTGGTCTTGACGGCGTTGTCTCCGGCATTGGGAATGCTGGTTTACAACGAAGTAAGCGCGCGTTCGGAACGCTACGGCGAAGTTCATCGTCAGGTATTCGAAACTGCCCGACAGGCGGCGTCCGAGGTGAAAAGCGTCGTGGAGGGCGTCAAAGCCCTGCTGATTGCCACCGCTGTTATTCCGGCGGTTGCCGGACAGGATAAACAGGCCTGTACCGACGTCCTGAAATCTGTTGCCGCCAGGGTGACGCAGGTCCGCAATATCGTGGTTCTCGATCGCAACGGTAAACTGGTTTGCGACAATATGGGCTGGGAGGTCGGCAGCGACTTCAGCGATCGGGACTATGTTCAGCAAGCCCTTCGTTCCGATGCTTTATCGATTGGCGATTACACGGTCAGTCGGATCTCGAATGCACCAATCGTGCCAATGGCGCTGGCCATCAAGCAAGGCTCCGAGACAATTGGCGTGCTGGCCACGGCGGTGCATCTTGAGTGGCTGGAACAGCGCATCGTTCAGCGCGGCCTTCCGCCGGGCGGATGGATTACCATTGCCGACCGCAACGGTATCGTGCTTGCCCGCAACCCAGGGCCTGAAAAATTCGTTGGCACTCAGATTCCGCCCCCCTATGACACGCTGGTTCAAGCCCAACAGCCAGGTACGACGGAGCTTGTCGGTCAGGACGGGCTACGCCGGATTATGGGTTATGTTCCCGTTTCAGCCGACAATCCATTTTATGTCAGTGCCGGCTTTTCGGCGGACCAGGCATTCGCGCCGATTGACCGGGCTTCTCTCTTGGGACTGGCGATGATCGCGGTGGGCGCAGGTCTCGCTCTCCTGGCAGCGTTTTTGATCGGAAATCGTTTCATCCTTGGCCCGATCACTCACATCGTTGCCGTTCTTCAGCGATGGCGCCAAGGGGATCTCGCGGCCAGAACCGGGATGACGGGGCGCTCCAGCGAATTGGGACAGGTTGGGGCCACGGTCGATAGTCTTCTAGACGAATTGGAAGCGCGCCGATGCGAGGCGGCGCGCGCTGAAGAAAACCGTAAACTTGTGGCCAGAGAATTGGCGCATCGCGTCAAGAACACGATGGCGATGATCCAGGCCATCGCAAGGCAGACATTCAAGGATCGCTCCCAGGAAAATGGCGTTTTTGCCCGGCGTGTTGCAGCCCTTGCGGGAGCCTATGATATCCTTCTGTCGGAAGACTGGAAAAGCGCCGGTTTGCGCGATGTTCTTGAGCGGGCGCTTCAGCCCTTCGATAGCGAGGGCGACAGGCGGATCGTTCTCCAGGGGGCACCCTGCACCCTGCCGCCGGAGGCTGCTGTCGCGCTATCGCTGATCGCGCACGAACTTGCCACAAATGCTGTGAAATACGGGGCTCTTCGCGAACCCGATGGACGCGTCAAGGTAGAATGGCGGCAAGAGCAGGATCGGATCGAGCTGGAATGGCGGGAAGTAGACGGACCGCCGGTTGTTGATCCCACGCTTCTAGGCTCTGGTCCCCAAGCCTCTGGTCTCAAAGGGGCCGGCTTCGAAGGATTTGGGTCGCGGCTGATCCGCAGTGCTTTCCCTCGCAGCCTGTCTCCCAGGATCAGCAGCGATTTCCGGCCCGATGGTCTTCGTTTCCATCTTTCCTTCGCGGTGGTCCACTCGGGTTTGATGTCGCAGAGGCCAGGGCAGTCCGAGACAACGCAATCTGATGCTCTAGGTAAGCCGCAGACCCTCGCCGGCTTGGAGGCTTGAACAGCGGCCTGCGCCTGCCTGAGGGATGGTTCGTCCTGAATGATCGCCCAAGCGGGGAAGGTTGTTTCCTTGATCTGGTTCTCCTCATTGGCCGATTTTGCGGATTTTATTGAAATTTTGCGCAAGACAAATATAAAGTTCCTACCTCGCTCATTGAGGGCGGGTTTGGATCTGGGTGGACATTGACTTAAAGCTAAAAAATCCTGCCGTAGAATTCCCGCAATCGTCCCGGGTTAAAGGAATTATGCGGCATCGAGCTATTATTCCCCCTCTTTTGAACGATGCATTTGCCTGCATGGTCATGGAAGACAGATATGCCACCACGCAAAAAAACTGCGGTTGCCAGTACCGGCATCGCAGGACTGGACGAAATTCTTCGCGGCGGATTGCCCTTACCGAACCTGTTCATGCTTCAAGGCGCTCCCGGATCGGGTAAAACCACCGCAGCCATACAGTTCCTGCGGGCCGGTGTTGAAGCGGGCGAGAGCTGTCTTTATGTGACGCTGTCCCAAAGTGCTGCCGAATTGCGCTCTATTGCGGTTTCCCATGGCTGGACGCTGGATGGTATTCATGTCGAGGAACTGTCGACGTCGGGCAGTATCGACGAGGCCGACGAGCAGAGCATTTTCATGACCGCCGACCTGCGGCTCGATGAAACCCGCAAGGCGATAGAGGCTGCTATCGATGAGCATAAGCCGCAGCGTCTGGTTTATGATTCGCTGCTGGAAATTCGGCTTATCACGGGCGACTCCCCGCGTTTCCGCCGGGAATTGATCGGCTTCAAGTCCTTCCTGTCGAAGCGAAAGGTTGTGGCGCTGCTTCTCGACACTCAATCGCCCGGTCTCGACCGCAGTGGCGAGGAGGTCGAAGGTCTGGCCCATGGCGTCATCCGTTTCGACAAGTCGCTGGAAGAATATGGCGGTGTTCGGCGCCGGATCGAGGTGTCGAAAATGCGCGGCGTGCCGATTGCCGATGGTTATCATGACATGGCGATCCGCGAGGGCGCCGGCGTTGTCGTGTTTCCGCGCATCATGCCCAGCACGGCGACAGAGGCGACCAAGCCACAATTGATCAAATCCGGTGTGAGCGAGTTGGACGACATGTTCGGCGGCGGCCAGGAAGCGGGAACGACCACCCTGGTGATCGGTCAGGCCGGTACGGGCAAATCCACCATGTCGTCGCTCTATGCTACGGCAGCCCTTGAGCGCGGTGAAAGCGTCGCTCTCTTCCTGTTTGAGGAACGGTTGGAAACGTTTTTCCGCCGGTCTGAAGGCCTCGGCATGCAATTGCGGCAGTTCCACAAGGATGGCAAACTGATCCTGCGCGATTTCAACCCGAATGAAGTCTCGCCCGGCGAGTTCGGTCAGATCGTCCAGGATGCTGTCGTGCAGAACAAGGTGCGTGTCGTGGTCATCGACAGCCTGACGGGCTATCTGAATTCATTGCCGCATCGAGAAAAGGCAGTGCGGGATATCCAGTCCCTGCTGAAATATCTAGCGCGATCCGGTGTCCTCACCATGTTGATCGTCGCACAGCATGGGCTTTTGGGCCAGAATGTCGGCATTGACGTCGATGTCAGTTTCCTCGGCGATACGGTGCTTCTCTTGAGAATCATGGAGCATGAGGGCCGGCTGCGGCGCAGCATCACCGTGGTCAAGAAGCGCCATGGTCCCCATGATCTGGATGTCCGGGAGTTGCTGATCGAAAGCGGTAGTGTCAGCGTCGTTTCCTATAACCCGCTTCCTGATCCGAAATGACAGTGCCATTACCCCAGGAGGAGCTTGCCCAACAGGAATTGGCTCAAGCGGAATTGGCCCAAGAGGAACTAGATTGGGTGCTCGTCTGCGCACCCTTTCGCAAGGATGCCGATTATGTCGGCGCGCTTTTGCGCGAACATCTGATCGAGGTGCGGGCGGTAACGGAGGCCAAGGGCTTCGCCCTATTGCTGGACGCTTCACCGGGGATTGTGATTGTTTCGCATGAGGCTCTGACGCCGCAGATTGTCGCCCTGACTGCCGAGCATCTCGACCGGCAACCGAACTGGTCTGAAGTGCCGATCATCGTTCTGTTGGAGCGGGGCGCACCCCTGACACGCATCCGCAGCCAATTGCTTTCTGCCTGGCCGGGGGCGCGGCTTTTGTTCTACACACGTCCCGTGGCGCCGCTGGAACTGGTCAGCGGTATCCAGTCCAACCTGCTGGTGCGCTTACGCCAGCGGCAGGTGCGCGATTCCATCGAGCGTGAGCGGGAACTACGGGCCGAGCTCAATCACCGGGTCAAGAATATCCTGGCCACGGTGACATCGATCTTTCGCATGACACGGCGCGGTGCCGAAAGCCTTGACGATCTTGCGACGGATTTCAATGGGCGGCTGCTGGCGCTGTCCAATGTCCATACCGCAGTTTTCGAGGCAGGGGGCGAGGATGTGTCGCTGTCGGCTGTGGTCGATCTGATCGTCTCACCCTATGGCACCGAGCGGATTGCTGTCGATGGCAGCGATCTACTTGTCAGTCGCGAAGCCGGAACGACGCTGGCGCTTTGCCTGCATGAATTGATCACCAATGCGATCAAATATGGCGCCCTGTCTGTCCCGGAGGGACGTGTTTCCCTTCGCTGGGCTGTTGATAGCGCTGAGAAGCCGACCTTCCACTTCCATTGGCAGGAGAGCAATGGGCCGCCTGTCCGCACACCGGCTCGGCAAGGCTATGGGACGCGCTATGTTACCTCCGCCCTTTCATCGCTGTTTGCAGCAACGCCCGATATCCAGTTTGCCGAGGATGGTCTGGTTTGCAGCGCGGCCGGACCCTTTGCGCGGATCTCGCCTGCTTCAGTCTCCCGTTAAAGCATATCGGCGTTTCGCAGTGTCGCCGATATGCTCTCCGTCAAACCTCAAGCGGCGGATCTCTCATTGGCCCCAATAGCCGTTGATACTCCTGTTCCACGGGGCCATAGGCATCGGCGGCAAAGGCTTCGAGACCTGCTCTGTCTCGAATGCGGATTGCCTTGCGTTCCGCATAAATCAATCTTTCGCCTTCCAACACATGCAAGGAGGCGGTGACGCTCGAGCGCCGCACGGCCAGCATGATCGACAGAAATTCATGGGTCAGCGATAATTCATCCCCATCCAGCCGGTCATGGCACATCAGGATCCAGCGCGCCAACCGTTTATCGATAGAGTGAATGGCGTTTGACTGGGCAGTGAAAGCCATTTGCATATTGACCACATAGGCCCATCGCAGCAGCAGGCGGCGCATGGATGGCCTGCTATCCATCAGGTCAACCAATCGGCGTGTTTCCAGGCGCAACCCAGTGCCTGCGACCTGCATGATCACCCGGCAGGGATTGCGATCGCTGTCCAGCAAGGCAGAGGCCGGCGACATGCCTTCACGGCCAAACAGTCCGACCTCGCTCTGGTTGCCAACCGGAGAAACGATTACCGTCGAGCCGACGCCCGAAACAGGGAAGTAACAGTATTGGTCGATGTCGTGAGGCTGCGACAAGACCAGCCCTTGCGGTAAATTGACAGGCTCGAGAGCGGGCGCGATGGCGGCGAGATCATCCGGCGCCAGCAGGCCCAGAAGACGATTACGCACAGGCGTGTCTGTCTCCGTACCAGTTCGTGCACTATGGTTAGGGGCAAGGATCGGCAAGATTGAAACAGCGCGATCCTCAGCTGCGCGGCCATTTTTCAAAATTCTGTCATTCATCAATAGATCACCAGTGCTTTCATAAATCCATCCGGTTGGTCATGGGTGTCGATCAGCGCCTGACCCAACTCCTCTAGTCGGTAGCGATGGGTATAAAGGGGGGTGGGATCGAGCCGTCCGTCCATGATTGCCGCCACCGCTTCAAGCATGCCATCGACGCAGATTTCTGAACCGATTTCTGCATTGCCTTCATCTGTCTGGATTATCGTTGCTCCGCGCGCTTTCCACAACTGCGACACGCCTTCGCCGGGGTCGTCCTGTTGGCGACCGGCCATGATCAGGCGGCCTTGTGTGTTGGTCAGTTGATCCGCCAGAGCAATCATCCTGGTCTCGCCGGTAATGTCGATTGCTCGGTCGCAAAGATATCCGCCCGTGAGCTTATGGACGGCTTCGATGATCCGCACGGGATCATCCGTCGCACCACGCTCGTCTATGGTAAACGCCTCTGCCGCTCCCATGTTCTTGGCCATCGCCAAGAATGTCGGACGGCGCGAAATGGCAATAACATGGGCCTTGGCCCTCGAGGCGAGCTGGATGAGAAGGGCGCCGACAAAATCTATGCCGATAATGGCCACCCTTTGTCCGGCCTTAATGTTGCTACGGCGAAAGATGTTCATCGCTCGGCTCAGGGACTGACCCGGAAACGGCATGCCATACAGACGTGGCGGAAGAGAAATGACACTGTCTGCATCGGCCAGATGGTGGCTGGCATAAGCGGTGCAGACAAGTGACGCAACCCGGTCTCCGACCGACAGGCTCCTGACATTGGGACCAATCGCGTCGATGACGCCCCATCCTTCGCCATCCAAGCCGATCGGCTCGACAGAGGTCAGCGTCCGCCCTTGTCTATCACGTGCTTGTCTATCACGAGAGAGAGGGGCGCAAGCAAGGACGCCAAAGCCCTCCAGCCTGATTCTTACTTGGCTCCATCCGGGTTGCGGCAGAGTATGGGATACGATGTTGATCTGTTCCGGCCCGGTGACAACCGCTGCCTTCATCTCATCGGTATCCGGTTTTTCGCGATACGCTGCGGAAATCCTGTCCATCCGGTTCCTTCCTGTCATTCGCCCGAGCCTGCGACAATTACCAAGGGATTTGACGCTCTCGTCTTCGAGGCGCGGTCTTGGTCTGGACGCGTGGTGTGGCGTGCCTGGTTTCCCATTGAACTTAGAAAACCCGCTCGGGTTCCCAAATCCGGTCAAACAAGTCCTGTCAAAGAAGGTGTTATTGAATATTTCGGTGCCATTGCGTTGAGCGGCTATTTGCAGCGCCATTTCACTCGCCGGATTCTCTGCCGGATATTTCGGGGAACTTTTAGGTTGCAACCCTGGTTTGGGAAGGGTGGCTTACATGGAAGCCTTCAAAATGCTTCCCGATTTTTCACGCAGTTCCAGACGAAAGCCACAGCAAAGACGCCAAGGAATTGCACCATTCCCCGGAGGAAAAAATGGCTGAGAAAACATTGAACGACCTGTTCCTGGATACGCTTAAGGACATCTACTTTGCTGAAAAGCAAATCTTGAAAGCCTTGCCGAAAATGGCACGCGCAGCGCAATCGGAAGAGGGCCGGAACGCATTTCTTCATCATCGCGAAGAAACGCAGGGCCAGATCGAACGGCTGGAACAGGTCTTTGAGCTTCTGGGCAAGAATGCCCGGGGCAAGACCTGTGAGGCAATCCAGGGGATCATCGCCGAAGGCGAAGAAATCATGGAGGATTTCAAGGGGTCTCCCGCTCTGGACGCCGGCTTGATTTCGTCGGCGCAGGCAGTCGAGCATTACGAAATTGCCCGCTATGGCACGTTGAAGGCCTGGGCACTGCAGCTTGGCATGAAGGAGGCCGCCGCCTTGTTGGACGCGACCCTGAAGGAAGAAATCGCCACGGACGAAAAACTGACGGCGCTTGGCGAAGGTAGCGCCAACAAGAAAAGCGCACGCAAGGCAGCGTGATCGTTGGACGAACCTTTCGCCGTTGCGAAAGGTTTCTTCCCCAGAAAGGCCGCCGGTGTGCGGCCTTTTTGTCTTCAAAAAAGGACCCTGGTGGAAAACGCCACATTTCTTTCGTGCGGTATCGTACAGAAACAACCTGGCCCTGTGCTCGTTGATGCCCGCAGAAGGAGATCTGTTTCATGGCAACTTTCGAGAACAGCGCTGGCACCGGCGGCGCGATGGCATTTACAACGGCTGTTCACACGGAAATAGAGGCGCATCTACCTGCATTGCAACGTTTCGCCAAGCGGCTTGTCGGCCCCAATGGCGATATCGAGGACCTTGTTCAGGATACCATTCTCAGAGCTTTGAACTCGTCCTCCCAGTTTCGAGCCGGTACGGCATTGAAATCCTGGTTGTTCACAATCATGCGCAACGCCTTCTATACGGCCTATAACAGGCGCAAGCGCGAGCATGTGGGAATGGATGACGAGTTGAACCTGCGCATGGTGATGGAGCCACCACAGGAATGGGTGGTTTTATACGCCGATCTCGGTCTGGCCATGCAAGATTTGCCGGAGGCCTCGCGGCGTTCCCTGCTGATGGTGGCGAGCGGCGCAAGTTATGATGAAACCGCTCTTGCCTGCGGTTGCGAGGTGGGAACCGTAAAAAGCCGGGTCAATCGAGCCCGGAAAGCCCTGTCGGTGCATTTCAGTTTAGCGTAACAGATCCGGTATTTTTCAATCGCGCCCCAATTTGCGAGGAGAACTCAATTTATCGGCACAGTTTGAGTGCCGGTAGCTGGCCAGGTGCCACGGTTTTACAGGAATTCAGAGTGCATTTCAGGCTGGCGATTGACTTGCCAGGCCTGAAATGCGAGTCAGAAACTGCCTGATAGTGGGATTCTTTCAGCTTTCTGAGGAAAAGCATGGCCGGACTGGGACGCTTTGTCGATATTTTGAGGCTATTCGACGAGAAGACGTCGGAGTGGACCATACAGGATATAGCAGAGCGGCTGGATGTGCCTGGAAGCACGGTCTACCGCACGGTCCGCGAACTGGTGGGACAAGGGTTTCTCGATCCTTCCCGGGAAGGTCATTATCGCCTTGGTGCGGTTTTTATCGAATTTGATCGACGTCTTCGCCTTTCCGATCCGCTGATCCGCGAGGGCGTGCCTTTGTTGCGTGACGTTGTGTCTGCCGTTCAGTTTCCTTGTGTCGCGGTTATCGCACGGCTGTATCGCGACCAGGTGATTTGCGTTGCCGATGACCGTAGCCCCGCCACCGATATCGCCACCAGTTATGAGCGAGGCAGGCCCATGCCATTGCTGAGGGGTGCCACGTCAAAAACCATTCTGGCGCAATTGCCCCGGGCAAAGTTGAGCAAGATCATTAAAGGTGCCGAGGGAGTGGACCGGGCGTTTGACGATATTGCGTCTGAATTGGCCGCCATCCGCAAGCGCGGCTTTACAGTGACGCGTGGCGAAGTGGATCAGGGGCTTGTTGGTATTTCCGTACCCGTCACCTGCGCGCAAGGGGCAATCAATGCCAGCTTCAGCCTGATCGTCCGTGCCAGCGATTTCGATGACTCAACTGAACGTCGGCTGGCGATGCTTTTGTTGCCAGCCTCTTCAATCCTTGCTGACAAGCTAAATTCCCGGTGGTTTTGAGAGTTTTATATCAGCAGTGCTTGCCTCTTATATTCGAAATAATGCACGCATAATTAGAAATCCTTTCGATATTATCAAAATATAATAATTTTTGTTGACTAGCGATTTGATATTCCTCAATATGCAAAGAAATGAGGAGGTCCTGACGCAATTGCGTTGGGAGGGGAAGGAAATCACGTCGCAGCATCGCATTCAGCCTGATGTCCAAGTTTATAATTCCTGGAGCCGGACTCGGCTTTGGGGGCATCAATTTGAGAATAGTGCAGCATCTTTGGTGTGACAGGTAACGCGTTCGGCGCTGCAGCTTTTGCAAGTGAGGTGGATCCAGTTTGATCAACCAGTCAGCTTGGAGGCGATTGCGTGAGCTGAAATGGATTGCCTGAATTCGCGGAACCTCATTTCGAAACAATACAGATTGTAGGGCAGGCTGCCCCGCATCGATTTTCTGTGTGCGGATTGCGGACCAGTCTTCAAGATCTGGGTATTTATGGAGGAGGAGAGACATGCAAAGAGCCGCCGGTATACCTCAAGGCGTACTACTCATCTCAATGGCCTGGCTGGCGCCGATCGGATCGACATTGTTCGCGCCGGTCTTGCCGCAGATCATCCAGCATTTTTCCTCGGTGGCAAATGCGTCGCTGCTTGCTCCGATCGCACTCGTCACACCAGCCCTTTTCGTGGCGTTGCTTGCCCCGCTTGCCGGGATACTTGCCGATAGAATCGGTCGCAAGACACTGTTGTTTTATTCGATGCTGTTTTACGCCATTGCCGGCGTCATGCCAGCCTGGCTGGATAGCCTTTATACAATTATCGCATCGAGAGTTGTTGTTGGTATCGCCGAAGCGGGTGTGATGACGGCAGGGACGGCCCTGATCTGCGATTATTTTGCCGGCGAACGTCGGGCGCACTGGCTATCTCTGCAATTCGGGTCGGCCTCGTTTGTCGCAACCGTCTGTTTCGTCCTGGCAGGATTTCTGGGGGGGTACGGCTGGCGCGTGCCGTTTCTTGTCTATGGTGCCACGGCGCTATTTATTCCGCTTATCCTGATGGTCTTGTTCGAGCCGTCACGCACGACCACATCGAGCCGTCCGGCTGACATGCCTGCGGATACGCAGGAGGCTGAAGGCAGGCTTTTCAATACGCGGTTTATCGTTTGCCTCGTCTTGACGATGATCTGCGGCATGCTCTTCTACGTGATGCCGGTCCATGTGTCCCTGCTCCTTGCCGAGCGAGGCATTGTCGAGCCAAGCGTGCTTGGTCTTGCCAGCGCTGCTGGTTCTTTCGGCGTCGTCGCCGGGACCTTGTTGTTCCGGTCTCAGGCGCGGCGCTCCATCGGTGTGCTCTTGTCGGCGGCCATGGTGTTGCAGGGTATCGGTTTCATCCTGCTCTATACCCAGGCTTCATTGATGGGTGGAATCGTTGGCATGTTCATCAACAATATTGGCTGCGGTATTTCGCTGCCTCTGGTTTTGGCCTTCACCATGGCGCGGCTGCCGGATGTGTATCGGGGCAGGGCTTCCGGTATCTGGACGTCGATGTTTTTCATCGGCCAGTTTATTTGCCCCCTCGTGGTTGGTGCTGTCTCCGCTGCCTCTGGCGGAATGATCGGTGCAATGGCGGGTTTTGCAGCTTTTACGCTGCTGGGAGCAGGCGTCTTCGCCATCTGGTCGATATTCGGTATGGCGTTGAAGGAGCCTGTCACCATTAAGCGGGAATTGGTCGGGCTTCATTGAAACGGAGCGAACCAGGCGCAGGTTTACTGCATCCTTTGTGGCACACTTCGCTTTGCTCCAGCACCCTTCTCTATGTGCAACCTCTTAAATATATTTCTACCTTAAGGAGTTGTGGCATTTCTTTGCAAGCCTGGAGCAAGAAGAGGCGGTTAGGGTGGCCTGGGATTTACTATGGAGCGAATCCCAGGGCGATTCGACAGTGCCGGATATGGGGTGGCCTATTATTTTGGCTGGGAAAGTGGGACAAGTTTATGGGAAATAGACGGTTAAATTTTGCGGTTCTGCTGATGGGCTCTTGCCTATTGGCTTCTCAAGGTGGGCAGGCCTTTGCTGCCGAGTTTTATCAGACGTCCACACCGGGCGCCTCCACGGATATAAGGGCTGCCGAATTGCCGCCCGAGGCTGGCTTCTATGCGGTCGGTGGCAGCTGGGGCAGTTGGCGGAACTCTCTGCGTGACAATAGCGGAAATTCGATGTTCCCTGATACAAGCGAAAGGCTTTTTCAGGGGCAGTTGGGTGGGCTTTATGTCTATGACGGGGAGTTCCTTGGTGGGCGAATGGCGTCTTCTCTGGTCTTCGTTTACGGAGAGCACGATCTGACGATTACAAAAACAACGCCAGCCAATCTGTCTTCCAAAAATACCGGTTGGTTCGACGCTTATTCCGATATCTTCTTCTGGTCGAAGAGCTGGTATGAGGGCCCGCCTCCTGGCGCTCCCGGCCAACCCAAGCCAGCTGCTGATTTCATTCCGCCGATGCCGGTTGGCTTCACCCTGGGTCTTGGTGTTGGGGTCACCATACCAATGGGCCTGTTCGACAATGAAAAGGTCGGCAATCCAGGCTTCAGCAACTGGGTTCTGTCTCCAAATATTGCCATGACCTATCGAACCCGTCCTATTCTTTTGGAGGGGACGGAGTTTTCGACCCGTATCTTCTACAATCACAATTTCGACCGCGATGACTCGACGGGTGGTTACACCTATCGCGACGGTGATTATCTTTCTGCCGATTTCGCCGTCACGGAACGGTATAATCGATACCAGTTGGGTCTTGCTGGCAATGTCAAATGGCAGGTTCAGGATGATGATGGGTCTCCGGCCAATCCAGCCACAGACGGACGACGGCATAAATCTATACGCCTCGGTCCCATCGTAGCGGTTGATTTTCCATCACAACGTGCAACTGTGACAATCAAATACCTGACGGATGTCTACAACAGGAATTCATTCAAGGGTGATTATCTGCAAGTGAACTTTATCAAAAAGCTCTGGTAGTTGGCAGACGGCGAAGATGGTTCAACCATCTTCGCCGTTTCCTTAAGCTGAAGTTTTTCAGGGAAAACTGTCAATTATTGGGCCTCAAAATCAATCCATACGAATACAGCACGACAGTCTCTTTTGGGCGCTTGATAAAATGCCCAAAAGAGACTGTCGTGCTTTAATTTTTCTGCCTGCTTCTGTGGATTGTAACTGATTCAAGGAATTCACGGACGGTCAGGCCGAGTCAGTCGTTGACCACCAGATATTATGTTTAATTCATGCCGGTGGTAGAGTGGATTCTCCGCCGTTCGAATGCCAGGGTTCAACGGTCATTCTGCTCAGAGATCATCGCTCTGTCACGTCGGGACATTGTTTAGGTTGCTTCGTACGCTGGGGAGCACTGAGCAAACGGTCTGTCGGTCGCCGCGTTGAAAAATTGCCGTCGCTAATCGGACGACTAGGCAAATCAACGATCCCTCTGGTACTTGCGTATTTTCTCATATAGTATTTGATCTAAGTAATTATCGGAGAATCAAGATCGCTTCTTGCTGGTTTTAACTTTGATGACCGGAAACTGGTTGTTCTCGTAAAGATGCGCTTCAATCTACAATACGCTGCGTTGCGGTCTGTCATCGTTAGACACCCTCGGATGCTTTATTGCACTTGTAAACTCTTGTATGAGATAAGTGAAAAGTTACCGAACCAGCATGCCGGACGGTCACGACTGTGGCAAAACGCTCTTCGAATTCGAAGTGGCGTTGGCGTCCTTGCGTTATCGATTGATCGTCAGGAGAATGATAATGAGAATCGTCCGCCTTTGGGCCTATATCGTGCTGTCGGTCGCTCCCATTTCTATGGCATTGGCGGGAACATTCGCAGAGCCGAAAGGCAAGCCTATTCTGGTGATTTCTGGCAATATTGAAAACCGCAATACGGCAGATGGGGCTGCTTTTGATCTTGGCATGTTGGAGGCCATTGGTTCTACAGTGATTAAAACCACCAATCCGTGGTATGAAGGGCGTACGGTTTTTGAAGGCGTTCCGCTTAAAAAGCTGATGGATTTCGTGGGGGCAAAGGGAACGAAGGTGACAGCCGTTGCTCTGAACGATTATGTGACAACAATTCCGCTTGATGATTTCAATCGGTTCAATGTTTTGCTCGCTTTCAAGCGGGACGAGAATTATATGCCAGTGAGGGATAAAGGGCCGCTCTTCATTGTCTATCCCTATGACAGTGACCAACAGCTTCAAAGTCAGGTATATTACATGCGCTCGGCATGGCAGGTTTCAAAGCTCATTGTGGAATAGAGGCGCGGCGTGAGGCGTATTCTTGGGACGATCATATGTTGTTTCGTCATGGCAACCGGGTACATCGCCTATGTGATAGCCGAACGTCAAACGACGCTTGAGAAATTCGCCCGTTACAATGATTCCTGGGCCGTCAGTCAAACCCTCTCCGAATATATGAGGCTTGAGCACCGGCTGGCGACATCCGCATTCGACATGGGTGAGTTTGACCGGGATGATTTGCGTCTCCGTCTGGATATCATGCTGAGCCGGCTGGAACTATTCGAGCAAGGCAATTTAAAGAGCTTCATTGATGCCGATCCGCAGCGTGTGGATCTGATTGCCAAGCTCAGCGACGTTCTTGAAACTCTCAACAGGCGGTTCGGAACGCTGGACCTCGAAGCCATCAAAGCGCTGTTGCAGAAAATGGAACTTCTGGATGGTCCGATGACAAGGCTGGCATCGACTGCTCTCGAAGCCGATGTCAGCAAGATTGGTGCGGCCCAGGCCGAGTTGCGGCACCTTCATCTCATCTATACCGCCCTTGCTGGGGGGCTTATCCTGTGCGGCATTGTGCTTGTCGGCTTGCTTTTGCGTCACAACAGTCTTCTGGATAAAGCACATCGGCGTATGCAACGATTGACAGACGATTTGCGCGCGGCGTCCTGGGAGCTGAAATCGCAAAACAATCGCCTCGAATATGTCGCTCACCATGATTCCCTGACCGGTCTGCCCAACCGCATCCTCTTTCGTCAGGATCTGGAAGCAAGGCTGGTATCGGCCAAAGCTGGCGGACCGCCGGCCATCATCCTGCTGTTGGATCTCGATGGGTTTAAGGATGTGAACGATACGCTTGGTCATGACATCGGTGATGCCTTGCTGCGGATGGTCGCGAGCCGGCTGGTCGATATCAAGGACCATGGCGATCTTGTCTGTCGTTTGGGAGGAGACGAATTCGCGATCTTGTCCACCGGTCTGACCGAGAACCAGGCCATGGATTTTGCTAGGCGTCTGATGAATGAACTTGGACTTGTATACCTTGTCGGAGACCAGGCGATCAAGATCGGCACCTGTGTCGGCGTGGCGATCTTCAATGACGAGCCGGACACCGACGAACTCTTCAAGCGTGCTGACCTTGCTCTCTATGAAGCCAAGGCTTTGGGGCCGAGCCATGCCTGTGTGTTTGAAAGCCAGATGCAGACACGGTTGAAGGACAGAAAGTCGTTCGAGGCGGATTTGCAAACGGCTTTGCAAAACGGGGAAATGGAAGTCTACTACCAACCATTGGCGACCACCGCGACGCGTGAGATTTGCGGTTATGAAGCATTGCTGCGCTGGACACATCCAAGCCGCGGTTCTGTGTCGCCGGTCGATTTCATCCCTGTCGCCGAAAAAATCGGGGTCATTGATGGGCTTGGGGATTGGGTTCTGCGTACCGCCTGCGTGGAAGCGGCAAGCTGGCGCGGCCATCTCAAAATTGCGGTCAATCTGTCGTCGGTGCAGTTTCGCAGCACGACGCTCGTGCAAAAGGTTTTGGATGCCCTGGAAATCAGCGGCCTTTCTGCGGGCCGTCTAGAGCTTGAGATCACCGAATCCGTCTTGCTTGACAAAAACGAACTGACCCTGAAAACCTTGAGGGAACTGAAGGCGATCGGGATTCAGATTGCCATGGATGATTTCGGGACGGGTTATTCTTCGCTCGGCAGCTTGCGAGGCTTTCCGTTTGACAAGTTGAAGATCGATCGGTCCTTTATCCGCGATGTGACGACAAGGGCGGATGCCCTGGCAATTGCAGAGCTGGTGACAGGGATTGGTGCCAGCCTTGGCATGACCACAACGGCTGAAGGTGTGGAAACGGAAGAACAATTCGAATGCGTGAAAAGACTGGGTTGCGATCAGGTTCAGGGATACTTGATCGGCAGGCCACAACCGGTGAGCTTTCTCACCCACCTTCGTCAGGAGGATGACAACAAGGAAGTAACCTTCGACCAATCATGGTAATTGTTGCAATTCCCTATGCTTGGTAAAGGCAATGCTCGGGAAGAGACAGGGCTGGGACAGGCACATGACATTTTCCTTTGCATCCCTGGTAATTTCAGGAATGATGTATTGGCAACCGGTCCAAAACCAATCGTCTTAATCCCGCGACCGAAACTCTTTGGATAAAGTGAACAGTAGCGTGTTTCAGGTGAAATTCTGGGGTGTTCGCGGCAGTATCCCGGTCTGTGGCGCGGAATTCGATGTTTATGGCGGGAACACCCCCTGTATTGAGGTGCGCTGCGGCGAGCACAGGCTTATTTTCGATGCCGGCTCCGGCATTCGTCAGGCCGGTCTGGATATGATGGGAGACAAGACCAGCAATGTCGACCTGTTCTTTTCCCACTGTCACTACGATCACATTATCGGCTTGCCTTTTTTCAAGCCGATCTACAATCCCGAGATCACCGTCAATATCTGGTCCGGCCACCTTGCCGGTAGCATGACGACTGATCAGATGATCCATCAATTCGTCAGTCCGCCATATTTTCCCGTGAAGATGGATATCTGCAAGGCCTCTCTGCAGTTTCATGATTTTCGGGCCGGGGATATTCTGACGCCTCGTCCTGGTATTTCCATCGGCACATTTGCGCTCAATCATCCGGGCGGATGCATCGGCTACCGGGTGGAATGGGCAGGTAAGGTGCTGGCACTGGTATTTGACATAGAACATCAGCCCGGTGAACTCGATCCGACAGCGCTGGCGCTGATGGCTAATGCCGATATTGCGGTCTATGACGCCGCCTTTACTGAAGCGGAAATGCAGCGTTATCGAGGGTTTGGCCATTCGAGCTGGGAACAGGGCGTGAAATTGGCCCAAGAGGCAAATGTGGGCCGATTGTTGCTGTTCCATCACGCCCCCTGGCGGACCGACAGCGAAATGGCACTGCTGGAACGGTTGGCGCAGGAGGCGTTTCCAGCGACGCTTATGGCTCGTGACGGAATGCTTCTCGATATCTGACAGCACGGGCAAAAATTTGGAAGCTTGATTTCCGTATTGGTCATACAATCGATAAAATCAATCGGGAAACCTGGCGATGATTTACAGGTCCTGTCAAAACTGCCATTGCTGGATCTTCGGAAAGTGGCTTTGAAGAACTGAAACCTATGGCCGTGGACGTCAAAAAAAGCCTCTGGTCGGAACGCCGGATACGCAAGGCCCGGCTCGGTTCGGGGCTGGTGATTTTCCTGTTCCTCGCCATGCATATGGCCAATCATGCCACCGGGTTGATCTCGGTGGATTTCGCCGATCGCGCCCGTTTGTGGTTTCTGGGTGTTTGGCGTACCCCCCCCGGCACAGTCGCGCTTTACGGTTCTCTCCTTACGCATATGGGTCTGGCCCTGCGCGCCGTCTATATCCGCCGCAGCTTTACTATGCCCAAATCCGAAGCGTTGCAGATCGTACTTGGCCTGGTGGTGCCGCTGCTGATCATCGACCATATTGTCGCGACCAGGATTGCCTCCTCGCTCTTTCATCTGCGTGACAACTATCAGTCTGTTGTCCATTCCATGTGGAGCACGTCGCCTGTCGATGGATGGCGGCAGTCGCTGGCCATCGTCATTTTATGGCTGCATGGATGTATTGGAGTCCATTTTTGGCTGCGCTTCCGGCCATGGTATGAAAGGTCCAAAACGGGTTTCCTGACGGTGGCCATTCTGCTGCCGATCCTGTCTCTGCTCGGCTTTGTCGAGATGGGCCGCACGATTGCCAGTCCAACCTTCTGGTTGAGCGGTTATCCGGGAGGCTATTACGAACCGGCCGCCTTGACATCAAGCGAAGCGGGATGGATCCAGATTATCCGTCTGGCACTTTATGGATTGTTTTTCCTGTCTATCGGCATGGTTGTCGCCTTGCGCATTGCCCGCAGACTGACCGAGCGGGCGCATCTGATCACCGTCCGTTATCCGAACGGCGAGACGGTCAGGGTGCCGCGTGGCTTCACCCTGCTTGAGGCCAGTCGACTGGCAGGACAACCGCATTATGCCGTGTGCGGCGGCAAGGGCCAATGTTCGACCTGCCGTGTCCAGGTTATCGATGGAGAGCAACAGCTGCCGCCTGCTGAAACGCTGGAGCAGGGTACTTTGAACCGGATCAAGGCTGGCCCCGGTGTGCGACTTGCCTGCCAGCTTCGCCCCAAGGCGAACCTCACAGTCATGCCGCTTATGGTGGCGATGCCGCAAAGCGCCACGGTGGATAGCAGTCATGAGGTAATACCCGGCCGCGAACGCGATATTGCCGTGCTGTTCTGCGACCTGCGACATTTCACGATGCTGACGGAAAGCCGGCTGCCTTTCGACATCGTCTTTCTGCTGAACCGCTATTTCGCCGTGGTCGGTCATGCCGTGGAAGAGGCAGGAGGGCGACTGGATAAATTCATCGGCGATGGCGCCATGGCGCTTTTCGGCGTCACAGGTTCGACCGAGGTAGCCTGTCGCCAGGCCTTGAAGGCGGCAAACGGTATTATTGCCGGTCTGGAGGAGTTGAACCGGCAATTGGCCAACGAACTGACGGTACCGCTCAGGATCGCCATTGGTATTCATACCGGTCCGGCCGTAGTGGGAACGTTGGGTTACGGCAGCGTTCGTAATCTCACAGCCATTGGCGATACCGTCAATGTCGCCAGCCGGCTTGAATCGGTGGCCAAGGAATTCGAAACGCAACTGGTGATTTCCGAACCCGTCGCTACTCTGGCGGGGCTTGCGGTGCCGGAAAGCGCTGGACGGGAAATTTCCATTCGCGGCCGAGCGGAGCCATTGAAAGTCTTCATCCTGAATGAGGCGACACGCAGTGCGCTCAACCTTTCCGAGCTTGGCAAAACATAACCTGCGGCGACGGAAAATCCGATGTGAAAACAAACAGCAGCATCGTTCCGATTCAAGCTTGCTGAACTATGCTATATATAAAGCGTCGGGGATGTTGGCTGCCATTGTCTGGAGTGGCGGAGATCCCTATTTCCTATCATGAACCCGGCCATGGCCTGTTTTTCAACGACACGTCTTTTTGATAGGACCTTTCATGGCGACTGCATCCGCACCGGTCTCGGCGATCTTCATGGAGAAAGTCGCCGATTGGCTGACACAGGCTGCCCTTTCCGGTAGCACTCTCGAGGATATTGTTCGGGGCTTTTGCGACCGGATCGCCGCCGCCGGTCTGCCAATCGTTCGGGTCCATCTGTCCTTTGCCATGCTGCATCCGCTTTACGAAGCCGTTGGCTTTACGTGGCGGCCACAAAGCGGGCTGATGATTGAAGGCTATCGTCACGATGCCGACAATACGGATATGTTTTTGCAGAGCCCCTATTATCAATTGCTGAGCCGGGATCTCGATTATTTGCGCCGGCGCATTCCCGCCGAAGGCCCCGTTGAATTCGAGATCTTCGAGGATTTGCGCAAGGAGAATGTCACCGATTATCTTGCCTTCATGCAGCCCTTCGGCGACCAGTCCGTGCAGGGCATGTTGGGTTCCTGGTCCACGGATGCCAAGGACGGCTTTAGCGAGGAGATGATTGCCGCGTTGCTGCGCATTCAAAACCATCTGGCGGTTGCCGCCAAAATGGCTGTACTCAGCAAGCTTTCCAACAATATGCTGACCACCTATCTGGGGGGCGATGCCGGCAAGCGGGTGTTGAATGGCCAGATCCGCCGCGGTGACGGCGAAACCATCCGGGCAGCACTAGTGGTCGGAGACATGCGCCAATCGACCATGCTGGCCGAAAAAGAAGGCCGCCAAGCCTATATCGATACGTTGAATGATTTTTTCGACGCAATCGCTGCGCCGTTCAACCGCAATGGCGGGCAGATCCTCAGTTTTCTGGGCGATGGGTTTCTGGCCGTCTATCCTTGCGACCGCCACAAGGACCCGTCCCGGCAGGCCTGCCAGGCGGCACTTTCGGCTGTGCGTGTGGCCCAGGCTCGGTTGGCGGACCTGAACAAGGAGCGCCGGAAAAGAGGGGTAGCCGTTATCGGCTATGGCCTGGGCCTGCATGTCGGCAATGTGATGTTCGGCAATGTCGGGCTGCGCGACCGGTTGACGTTTTCAGCCTTCGGTTCGGCGGTCAATGAAGTGGTCAGGCTTCAGTTGCTGACCAAGAAATACGCAAGTGACGTGGTGGCCAGCCATGCCTTTGCCGGATACTGCGCCGGCGACTGGATAACCCTTGGCGAGGAAAAGCTGCGGGGGGTTCGCCAGAGGGTGACGATTCTCCAACCCGGCCCGCGGATGGCTGAACTTCGGCGTGACGAAGCTGAAGCGGATCTGCATCGCACCGGCCTTTCGGAAGCCGAGCGCTTGATTCTCCTGCATCGCGATGCCGTACAACTGAACGGGCAGAAAAAGTCCCAAGCGATGATGGACCGGTTCCTGCAATAAATCAGGGGGATGCAGCACAATAGGTTCCATAGAGATCCACTCGTCAACGTGAAGGATTGTTGGCAACGGATCTTCGCTTGACCGCTTTACAGCGAAGAGAAGTGCGCCATATATGATGAAAGGCGTTGTCGTGCGGCATGGGGCGTGGGACGACAGGCGCTGCATTTCACGAGTGACGATGGAAAAAAGCCTCGGGCGTTACATCTGGTCGAATACCTATCTGCAACAGGTGTGGATCCTGTGCATCGTCGGTCTTTCGATGATCCCTTATTTTCTGTCCTTCGATCTGCCCAAGCAGATCGTCAATGGCCCTATTCAGGGCCAGGGCTTTGAAGAGGCCGGGGCCACAAAGCCGTTTATGCATGTCGCTTTCGACTTGCCATGGCTTGGCCATATGGAAATCTTCCGCGGTTTCGAGTTGAACCGAGTGCAAATGTTGATGGCGCTCAGCGTCGTCTTTCTGTGTCTTGTCGTGCTGAACGGTTTGTTCAAATTCTATATCAATACCTATAAGGGGCGGCTTGGTGAGCGGATGCTGCGCCGGATTCGCTTCGAACTGATTGATCGGGTTCTGCGGTTTCCGCCCGTGCATTTCAAGCGGGTCAAATCCGCTGAGATCGCCACGATGATCAAGGACGAGGTCGAACCGCTGGGTGGTTTTACCGGCGATGCCTTCGTCCAGCCCGCACTTTTGGGTGGGCAGGCGCTGACGGCGCTGATCTTCATCATCCTTCAGAATGTCTGGCTGGGAATGATCGCGGCTGGCATGGTCTGCGTTCAGGCCATTATCATTCCACGCATGCGCAGACGGCTTCTGGAGCTGGGTCGCCAGCGCCAGCTGACGGCGCGCCAATTATCCGGCAGGGTTGGCGAAATCGTCGATGGCATCCATACGATCCATGCCCATGATACATCCAATTTCGAGCGCGCCGACATTGCTGCCCGTCTCGGCCTGATTTTTTCGATCCGCTACGATCTCTATCAGTGGAAGTTTATGGTGAAATTCATCAATAACTTCCTGGCTCAACTGACGCCCTTCCTGTTCTATGCCATTGGCGGTTACATGGCGCTGGAGGGGCGGCTCGACATTGGCCAGCTGATCGCCGTTATTAGCGCCTACAAAGACCTGCCGGGCCCGCTGAAGGAGTTGATAGACTGGGATCAGGCCCGCCAGGACGTGCAGGTCAAATATGCTCAGGTGGTCGAGCAATTCGATGTTGAACGATTGGTCGATGCGCGGGTTCACACGGTCGCAGCAACGCCGGTCGGCCCGCTTTCCGAGGCATTGGTGGCCTCGAACCTGGTGCTGTGCGACGATAGCGGCGCGCGGCTGCTCAATAGCGTTTCGCTGGATATTGCCCCAAACGAGACGGTTGCGATTGTCGGCCAGAACGGCGGCGGCGGTGAGGCGCTGGCGGAAGCTCTCGGGCGTATTCTATGGCCGGAATCCGGCCATATCAGCATTGGCGGCCAGGATATTCTCACCATGCCGGAATCGGTCACCGGGCGGCGGCTTTCGTTCGTGTCCTCGGATGCCTATTTCTTCCATGGCACTCTGCGGGACAATCTTCTCTACGGGTTGAAACATGCGCCTTTGACGGATGTCACCTATGACGGACTGGCGGCGCGCAGATATAAACGTGACCTTCTGGAGGCGCAGAGATCCGGTAATCCGCTTCTCGATCTCAACAGCGATTGGGTGGATTATCGATCGGCGGGAGCCGAAGGGCCGGATGGTCTGTTGAAAGTGATCCGTCCGGTTCTGGATGCGGTGACGATTTCGGAGGATATTTTCGATCTCGCCCTGCGTTCGCAAGTGGATACGCTTGCCCATCAGGCGTTGACTGAACGAATTGTCGAGATCCGCCATGCCCTGCGGCGTCGGCTGAATGAGGAGGATCTGGACGACATTGTCGTGCCCTTCGAGGCCGATGCCTATAACAGCCAGGCGACGGTGGGTGAAAACCTGCTGTTCGGTAAGATGAAACCCATGATGATCAATGGTCAAGGGCTGGCGGCTCATCCCTATTTCCGCAAGGTGATGCGCGACACCGGCATTGGCGACGCGTTCTACGCAATGGGACTTGAAATCGCGGCGAATGCAGTCGAACTGTTTCGAGACCTTCCGCCCGACCATCCGTTTTTCCAGCAATTGACCTTCATGAGCGCGGAGGATCTTCCCGACTACGAGGCTTTGCTGCAAAAGCTTCAAGGCACATCCGCAACGCAAGCCTCGGCCAGCGAGCGCAGCAGCATTATCCGCCTCAGCTTTGCCTATATCGAGCCGCGCCATCGTTTCGGCCTTTTGACGCAGGAGTTGATGGACAAGATCGTCGATGCACGTCGCGAGTTCCATGCCGGAGTTCCCGCGGATCTGGTGGAAAAAATCGAACGTCACGACGTAGAACGGTTCACCCTGTCGGCATCATTGATGGACAATGTGCTGTTTGGGCGGCTGGCTGTGCGCGAAGCCGATGCGTCTGACCGGATCCGTGCGATCATTCGCGACATTTTTAGAGACCTCGGCCTTGCCGAAAGCGTGCTGTCGATCGGGCTGGATTTCGATGTCGGCTCGCAGGGGCGGCGGTTAACCGCTGTCCAGCGCCAGAAGCTCAATCTGGCGCGCGCGCTGCTGAAGCGGTCGGATTATTTCATCTTCAACAGGCCCTTGTCGGCGCTCGATCAGCGGGCGCAGGATAAGATCGTCAGTCATATCCTGCAGAACCTGCATTGCGACGGTCATCGGCCCTCGATCATCTGGGTTTTGCCAAATGCAGATATAAGTGGTCTTTTTGACAGGATACTCGTCTTCGACAAAGGAAATCTTGTCGAAACCGGGAGTTTCGATGAGCTTTCCGCCAAAGACGGGATGTTCAAACAGTTTCTCTCGTAATATCGTGATCAGGCGCGATAGGGGGTAAGACGCAAATGCTACTGAAGGACGAAGTTGAAATGTTGCGGCGTGTGCCGCTGTTTTCCCAGATTGCTCCAGCCAAGCTGAAGCTGCTAGCTTTTGCTTCCGACCGGATGACCTGTCGCGAAGGGCAGAACCTGTTTCGCCAGGGCGATGTCGGTGACGCAGCCTATGTCGTGCTCTCAGGGACCGCCGATGTCCTGGTCAATTCGGATGCCGGTGAAATCAAGGTCGCGGAAGTCCAGAGCAATTCTATCGTCGGAGAAATCGCCATTCTCTGCGATGTGTCGCGGACGGCAACCGTGCGGGCGGCTTCCCGGCTAGAAGTCTTGAAAATCAGCAAGGAAAATTTCCTGAAACTGATGAGCGATTTTCCCGAAATTTCCTCGGAAATCACCCGGGTTCTGGCTGATCGTCTCAATCACACGACATCCGAACTGTCTGCGGCCCGCAGCCGCGAGCAACAATTGCTGAACTGATACCGAGAGCGGTCATCTCAGCAACCGGCATATTGGATAGCCGGGCTGTCATATATCCTTTACTTGCTTTTCTTCCCATTTCCGCGAAGTTTCGGCATCCATTCGACCTCGTTTTGCCCTGAATCGAGGCTATTGTCCCAAACATCCCGGAATGTGCCATGACCGATTTGAGCGCCCACGACCGTCTCGCGCCTGACAGTTCTCCACGCCTGTTGACCCTTGCCAGCATTGCTCTTGAAGCTGGAGCGCTGGCGCGTCAGTCGCTGCGCCGCCGTTATGCTGACCAGATGGTTCACAAAGGTCCGCGCGATTACCAGACGGACACCGATGTCGCCGTCGAGCGCCGGATCGTTGCCGGTGTCTGCGAGGCCTTTCCGGACCATGCCATCCAGGGTGAGGAGGAGATCGGCAATCGTACAGGTGGCCCAGATGCACCGGTTATCTATATTGATCCCATTGATGGCACCACCAATTTTGCCTGGGGCCTGCCGCATTTCGGCATGACTATCGCCATTGCCGAACAAGGCAAAATCACCTGCGGGGTGGTCTATGACAGTATGCTCGATGAACTGTTCAGCGCTGAAATTGGCAAGGGTGCCTGTCTGAACGGTGAAAAACTACAGTGTGCCGATGTGGCGGATGTCCAGAATGTGCTGGTCGGGGCGGGCCTGCCGGTTCCCGGACAAGTGAAAAGCGTCGATGAGGAACTCTATCACCGCGCACTTCGCCGGTTGATGGACAATACCGCTGGCGTGCGCCGTCTCGGTTCGGCGGCGCTTTCGATTGCCTATGTGGCTTGCGGTCGGCTGGATGGGTTTTTCGAGGATGGCTTGCAGGTTCACGACTATGGCGCCGCTGCCCTGATCCTGACCGAGGCCGGGGGCCTGGTCACAGGCTTTGGCGGAATGCCGGTTGACGCTGGAGGCGGCATTCTCGCCGCCACGCCCGCGTTGCATCCCTGGCTGCTCGCCGGGTTTCAGCCCGCCATGGACCGTTGATTGTCGTAGAGTGCGATCAGCGCTTGCAGTCCGACCGGATCGTCAGTGGTGATCTGGTCGCATTTCAGCGCCAGCAGCCGCAGGACGCGCGGTAGCGATACCTCGTCCGCCCTGTTGATGGTATAGGCATCGATCCGTTTTCCAGCAGCATGGAAGGCGGCGACCATGTTGAAACCGCGATCCTCGGCAAACAGCACCGCCTCGTGGTCGAGATAGATCATCTCGGCGTCGGGGATGGCGGCAACGGCATCATCGATGAACGCAACGAAGTCACCACTTTCCATCAACCGTTCAATGGCGCCGCCATGGCAGGGGTCGTAGCCGAGCGGCAGGCCGGGCAGGGCCTCTGCGAGGCGGGAAACGGCTTTTGCATCACCTGCCGACAGGATAACCCGTTCACGCACCGGCCCGATGGCGGCAACGAAAGCGTCGATGTCCTGCTGCGTCAAGTCGCTGGCTTTTTCCTTCAGGTCCAGTTGCAATACGGCACCTGCACGATGGGAAATGCTGGCCAGAATACGCCCGAGATCATCGATCAGCATAACCCTATGGGCACTTGGCTGTCCGTCATGGTCGCGCAGGAACTGATTGCGCAGTTGGTCCACTGAGGCTGCACGCACCGGGCCTTGGCCAGTGGTGGCTTTGTCCAAAACCTCGTCATGCAGCACGGCTAGGCCGCCAACGGCATGACAGATAAGATCGATTTCGACGCTGGCACCAAGCGCCATGCCCTCGGTGATCCGGTCCGGCGTGAAGGAAATATCGCCCGCCTGCTTATGGCCGCGATGCCATTTCAGCATGGTTCTGAAACCGTCACGCTCAATAAACAAACCGTCAGACATTGGCCAGACTCCTTAATCGCTCGGCGGTCTGGGACACACAGATCACCTTATTGTGGCGAAAAACCCGGAAAGCCCTGACCTGCAATTCGGCGCGGTCGCCTTTTTGCCAGCCGGTTCCCGGATCGGTCATGGCTTTTACCCGTGTGCCATCACCGAGTTGAAGATCGACCATGAGATGGCTGCCAAAGTCGATGGCCCGGCACACGAAGGCCGCGTCCAGCCGGTCGGTGGGCGACAGATGTAGGGCTTCCGGCCGAACCGCCAGCACAGCATCGCCATCCTCTGGATTGCTATCGGCATCAACCGCCAAGGAAAGGTCAATATGGGTGAATGCGCCCCGGCGCATCATGCCGGGAATGAAATTCATCTGGCCGATGAAACCTGCGACAAATTCGGTTTCCGGCTCGCGGTAGACCCGGTCCGGCGGAGCGATCTGCTCGGCGCGCCCAGCCCGCATCACGACGATACGGTCGGCCAATGCCAGGGCTTCGTCCTGTCCATGGGTGACGAACAGGGTGGTAATGCCAAGCCGCTGTTGGATATCGCGCACTTCCTCACGCAGCCGTTCGCGCAAATGCTGATCGAGGCTGGCAAAGGGTTCATCCAGCAGCAGGATTTTCGGCTCCAGCACCAGCGAGCGGGCAAGTGCCACTCTCTGCTGCTGGCCGCCGGAGAGTTGATAGGTCTGGCGCTGGCCGTAATCCTTCAACCCGACCATGGCCAGCGCTGCCTCGACCCGGTCAGCGATTTCGCTCTTCGCCATGCCGCGCAGTTTCAGGCCGAACGCGATATTCTTGAAAACATTCATATGGGTCCAGAGCGCATGGCTTTGAAAGACCATGCCGGTCGGTCGCCGTTCCGGCGGCAGACGGGTCACGTCCTGACCGTCAATGCGGATCACGCCGCTGGTTGGTGCTTCGAAACCGCCGATCATCCGCAGCAATGTTGATTTGCCCGAACCGGAGGGCCCGAGCAGGCAGACCAGCTCGCCATCCTCTACATGCAACGAGAACGCATCGACGGCTGTCGAGCCGGGAAATTGCTTTGAAACGCGGTCAAGGGTCAGTTGGGCCATGGGTGTTCGTTTCTATTCCGGTTACAGGCAATGAGGGTGTATTCAGGCGCCAAAGCCTTTGGCGAATGCGCCTGTGCCGATGGCTCTGCGAGCAAAGATCAGTGCGAGGAAGGAGGGAACCCACAGCATGACTGAGAGCACCGCGCCATATTGCACCACCATCTGATTGTTGATGAAGGAGACCATCAGCACCGGCATGGTGCGGACCTGCGGCGCGCCAATCAACCAGGCACCCTCAGTTTCGTAAAACGTGCTGACGAAGGTCAGGAGCAGGGCGGCAAAGATCGTTGGCGCCGCCTGCGGCAGTGTAATAGACCAGAAAACCCGCAAGGGCCGAGCGCCCGCGTCACGGGCCGCTTCTTCCATCCGCCGGTCTACATTCTGGAAGGCGGCAACCGGTATCCAGATCATCAGCATCAGCGTGCCGACCAGTTGGATCAAGGCGACGCCCCAGAAGGTGCTGATCAGATGCAGCTTTAGGAAAATCGCCGCAATGGCTACCAGCAGACCGAACTTGGGAAAGGCATGCGAGGCGAGAAAAGACAGGAACAGCAGATTGCGGCCTGGAAATTTCATCCGGGCAAAGGCATAGGCTGCCGGAAGGCAGATGACCGCCGACAGCAGCGTTACCGTGGCGGTGAGGCGCAGGCTGAGGAATAGAGCTTCCCAGACATCGGCACGGCCAAGCGTCAGAAACCAGAAGCGCAGGCCGAACTGTTGCGGGATGACCGATGGATAGCGCCAGACCTCGGTAAAGGCCCAGGTGCCGACCACTAACAGCGGCAGGGCGATAAACAGTGTGAGGAGGCCTGCGAAAGCAAGGCCCGTCCAGTCGATCCTGCCTGTTCTCATCGCAGGGGTCTCATCGTGTTCGTTCCTGATTTCTGGCAATCGAATAGACATAGAACGCGCCGAAAAACAGGCAAAAGCCGAAGCTGATCACGGCCTGCGTTGTGGCGTTGAGCGGATCGTTCAGATCAGCAAACGTTCGCTGCATGAAAGGCCCCATCATTTCCGGCGAGGCTGGGCCGAGCAGATAGGGCAGGGTAAAGGCCGAAAATATTCCGAGAATCGCAAAGGAACTGGCAACCAGGAAGGAATTGGCCATGCGCGGCAGGATGATATGGACAAACACCTGCACCGGCCTTGCACCGGCATCGCGCGCCGCCTCGACCGCATTGTTTGAAATGGCGCTGAGGCCCGCCGTCAGCATCAGCACGGTCAAAGGCAAATTGTCCCAGACCAGACCGATCACCGGACCCCAGGGCGTCAGATAGGGCGTTGGTAGTTTCGGCAGGCCTATGGCATGGAGCAGGATATCGACGGTGCCATTTGGGCCGATGGTGCGGATCAGCGCATAGGAGAGGATGATTGACGGCACGAACATCGGAAAGATCGCCAGCGCCTGTACATAAGCGGCCAGCCTGCCGGAGGAAAAGCGCAAATAGAGCGCAATCGGCACGCCGATCAACAGCAGCACCACGCCACAGACGGCGGTGGTCCAGAGGGTGATGCCGAGATTGCGTAGGCTGTAGGTGTCACTGAAGAAGAACCGGTAGGACGCCGTGGAAACGTGCCACCCGCCCTCCGGCGTGGTCACGACAAGCGTGCCGATCACCGCCGAGATGATCGGATAAATGATCAACCAGCCCAAAAGCAGGATAGGAAGGGCGACCAGAAGCAGGCCAGTCAGCCCGCGTCCAGCTTTTGCCTCCCGCCCTTTATCAAGCGGCAGCGAACTGGTCGCGCTCATCAACCCCGCGCCAGGCCTGGTGCGACATTGCGGAACCAGCCGTCATTGACCGCCATTTCCCAATCGCCGCTTGGGAATGTCGGGATTGATGCGGGAATGACATCTGCATATTTTTCGCGCAGGTCCTTGGAAATATAATCCCAGGACACCCCCGGAAAGCCACCAAGCTCGGTGATGATTGCCGACTGGATTTCTTCAGACAGCAGGACATTGGCGAGTTTCAGAGCGGCATCTTTGTTGGCGCCGTTGGAAAAAATCGTCACACGGGCGAAATCGCCGCAAAGCGCCAGATCGGTCAGTTGCACCAGCCGTGTGGTGTCGGGCAATACGCCCTGGGCAATCGACTGCAGCGCCTGATCGGACCAAACAGGCACCATGGTGACGACGCCTTGAGCAAGTAGCTGGATCGATTGCGCATTGCCGGAGGTATAGGCACCCTTTTCATAAAGCGACGGGGCCAGATCGTTGAGGATCTTCCAGCTTGGCGGCAAGGCTTTTTCAGCCGCTTCCGCGGTGTAATTACCAACTGTAAATTTGCTCGGATCGCGGCCATTCGCTTCATGGATGGCACGGCGGACGAAATTGCCGCCTGAACCGCCCTTGTCGGGGCGGTTGTAAATGAACTGGCCGGGATTGGCCTTGATCCAGGAAATCAGCTGTTCCCAGGTTTTCGGCGCATCCTTCGGATCGAGCTTGGTGCTGTCATAGGCCAGAAGAACCTGCGAACCGCGATAGGGCAGCGACTGCGACAGATCGATGGCCATCGGGTTGACGCGGCCAAAATTGGGGACATTCTTCTCGGAAAATGCGACCCAGAGACCTGCATCGATGGAGCCGGTTGGCAGGCGCGGATTGAAGGCTTCAAACAGGTCGGCTTGCGGATCGCTGTTGGATTTCAACGCGGCGAGGGCGCGATCACCAATCGCACGCAGACCGTTATTGTCGCCGGCATCAATCACCTTGATCGTCAGGTCACTGTTGGCCTTCTCGAAGCTTGGGCGAACGATGTTGTTCCAGAAGTCGATGATATTGGCATCGGAGCCGCTGTAGACATTGATTTCCTTGCCCGCAGCAAAGGCAAAATTCGGCATGGCGGCCAGGCCTGCGGTTGCGCAGGAAGCTAGCAGAAAGTCGCGTCTGTTCATCATCGGTCTCCGAAATGGGTCGAGATATAAAACCCCTGACATTTTAGGGCAGCGTTACCGCTGGACCGTGACAGCGACATGAAAGCTGGATGATGCTTTTGTGTCTTTTTGAACAAGGAGCTAGGTTGTCTCCTGCAAAAATTGGCCTTGCAAACGGGAGAGGCTTCTAATCATCTGTTGTTGTGGAGACAAAGCATAAAGAGTGTGCCGATGCCGGAACCGAAAACTGTCAGCACCGCCATTGTCATTCTCGCCGCCGGGCAGGCGCGCCGGATGGGCGGCAGCGCCCATAAGCTTCTGGCTCTCTTTGATGGTGTCCCACTGATCCGTCGCGTGGTGGCGATCAGCCTTGCGAGCCGGGCGGCATCCGTTACGGTTGTCACCGGACATCGTCGGGAGGAGGTCGAGGCTTGTCTTTTAGACTTGCCAGCCGCGATGAGCTTCAATGCCGGATTTGCCGAGGGGATGGCATCCTCGTTGATCACCGGACTAAATTTTCCTGATGTGGCTGGCAAGGATGGCGTCATGGTGGTGCTCGGCGATATGCCGGGACTGACAGCATTGCATCTCGATGCGCTGATCTTAGCATTCGAAAGCGCAGATGGCCGCGCCATCATCCGTGCAGCGTCAGGTGACGTGCCGGGTAATCCGGTTATTTTACCAGAGGCGCTTCGCCCGGCATTGCTCACATTGACGGGCGACAAGGGCGCCAAGGCGATCATCGCTGCCAGCACGTTGCCGGTGATCAACGTTGATATCGGCCCGGCTGCCCTTGTCGATGTCGATACGCCAGACGCCGTTCTGGCGGCTGGCGGAGTGTTGAACGGATAACGTTCGTATTGGCTTACGTATTTGCCGAGTTCAGACTTTCAAGCAGCGCGGCGATATAGCCGTAGCAGAAGGCGAAGGCGACGCCGGTTGGATCGCGGCCGCTGATGGTGGGAACATGATCCGGCATCAGCATATATTGGTAGCCGACTTCGTGATAGATCTTGACCGACCGTACCATGTCCATATCGCCTTCATCGGGAAAGGTTTCCATGAAGGACAGTTTGCCACCACTGATATTACGGAAATGGACGTTGAAGATCTTGCCGCGCGTTCCGAACCAGCGAATGATATCGTCGATTTCATCGCGTGGATTGTCCAGCATTTCACCAATTGATCCCTGGCAGAAATTCAGGCCGTGATACGGGCTTTCGCGCATCTGCACGAATTTCTTCAGTCCCTCCACTGTGCCAAGGACCCGGGTTACACCCTTATAGCCAGGCGGCGTGTAGGGATCGTGCGGATGGCAGGCCAGGCGCACCTTGTTGCTTTCGGCAACCGGCACGACCCGTTCCAGGAAATAATCGATTCGCTCCCAATTTTCATCCTCCGAAAGAACGCCAGCCAGTCCCGGTGCTGCGGCCTGATCGGCCTTGTCCCAGCGGAAGCTTTCATTCATTGAGCCTCCCCGGCCTTTCTCCATCGGAGTGCGGGGAATGCCGATCAGGTTGAGATTGTATTTTGCCGCCGGAACGCCGGCCGCGGCCAGGTTCTCGATCATCTTGCAAACCGCATCGATCTGGCGGTCACGGTCTGGGCCGGCCAACAGGATATCCGGATAGGACGCTCTTTCGATTGGGCTGGAGGGCAAGGGCAATTGCAGCATGTCCAGGATCAGACCAAAGCTCTCGACCTTGTCGCGATGGCGCTCGATATCGGAAAGTGTCCAGCTGCGTGGATCGCCCGGCGGATCGGCGCAGATATGCTTGAGACCCAATTGGGCAAACACCCGATAATCGTCGTCGTCTCGCGCGCCAACCTGCGTTCCTAAATACATGACGCTCCTCCTCATGCAAGTGCTGTTTATCATGACATAATATGAATTTTACAGGGTGTCGAGTTGTTTTGAGGCTTTTTCGCTTGAAGGTCTATTGCACATTATCGCTTTTATCGAAGCTATTATAAGTCGTTGTCCATGAAAATCGTGGTGCGAATATGGTGCAGTAGCCGGCAATCAATCATTTCATACTATGACGCATAGTTGGATATAATATGTATTTGAGATGGTTCCGCATCGTATCGAGCATGCGAATTTGCGCGGCGCGACGGGCCTCATCATAAGCTGTCTGAATCAAATGAGATCCATTGTGGGGTTCTCGGTTGGGGGGTAATTTTCGACGGCGGACTCAATCTCCAAAATGTGCATGGCTGAAAAAGTCAAATGGTGTGGGTTGCTCTTCCATGGCTCAAAGCGCATCCCGCTTTGATGAATGTGGAGGGCTGTGCGAGGGCGTTCGTCGCGGAACTGTTCATTGCATCTTTTGCAAGATGGCGAGGCGGGCTGTTGCGGTTACATCGGAAAAGCGAGTGATGCCCTGGAGCTGAAACCTTTGATATGCATGTCTGTTTTGCACTTGCTAACAATGATGGACGCTGCTGCGAAAAAAACAATTACCTCTGATTGCATTGATCGTTGACAGTCGGTTAAATATTGCTATCCTTCGACTGAATAACAAAGATAGTTTTTGAGAAAACAAATCAAAAAAAATTAGTAACGTAGAATATAAACTGGTTTATGAAATTTTGAGAATAGCTCGTTCCATTCGAATATTTAAAATAAGCAAATTATTTAATTCTTATTGGAGGTAAGTGTGGCATCTGTCGCTATCATTGGTTCCGGTATTTCCGGACTGAGTGCAGCCTATTCGCTTGATAAAGACTTCGACGTTCATGTTTTCGAGCAGGACGACCGGCCTGGTGGGCATGCAAGCACAGTGGTCGTTTCCGATCCATTGGGTGATGTCGGTGTGGATACGGGCTTTATGGTGTTTAATCCGCCCAATTATCCTAAGCTTACCAAGTTTTTTGCTGAGCTGAACGTACCGCTGACCGAGCATTCCGGTGGTTTCAACTTCTTCGATGTTGATGCCGGTACCTATTACGGCACAGAGGAGTTTGAAAAGGATGAGGCTTATGTTCGGGCTAACTATGGGCCGGAATTCATTTCCGTCTGGGAGCAGGCGGATCGCCTGCTGAGGGAAGCGCCTCGCCATATCATGGAGGGCAAGTGTCAGATTCCATTGGAGGAATATCTCCGGACCTATGGTTATACTGACGACTTTATCAACGGTTACATGATCCAGATTTCCTGCTCGTACTGGTCTGTCCCCGTTGAAGTGACATTGAATTCTCCCGCGGTCATGGTCATTGGTATGTTCCTCAATCATGGCAAGGATGGCCTTGGGGGGAAGGGTGTGAAGTGGCTTGCGGTCAAGGGAGGTGCCAAGGGCTATCTTGATATCCTGATTGGCGGCCTCAAGCGTCCACCAAGGTTGAATGCGGCGGTAACGTCCGTGCGTGCTCTTGCAGATGGTGTCGAGGTTCAGACCGGTGGAAGCTGGGAAAAATTCGACTATGCCATTGTTGCGACCCATGCCGACCAGGCTTTGAAATTGCTCGACAATCCAAGTGTGAAGCAGCGCGAAATTCTGGGAACGTTTGAGTACAATCGTTGCAGCACAGTTCTCCATACCGATTCATCCGTGATGCCTGTGCCGCCGCACAGATGGAAGAGCTGGAATTACGGCTGTATGACGGTCGATGGCAAAAGGCGGCCCTATCTCGTCTATCATATGAATTCAATTCAAGGGTTTAAGGCGGAGCAGGACTATTTCGTGTCCTTGGATAGTCCGCTGCCCATCGATCCTGCCAAGGTGATCAAGACCTTCGATTACGAGCATCCGGTCATTACCATCGAAAGCAGCAAAATGCAGGCACGCTTGCCTTCGATCAATGACGATGGTCCGCTGTATTTTGCAGGTTCTTACTTCTCTGTCAGGGATCTCGGGCCGGATTTCGTCGGTTTCCACGAAAGCGGCGTCTATTCCGGTACACAGGCGGCGCGCCTTGTGAAGCGGCATGCCTCAGCTCCAATCGGGAAGACGGCGTAACCTATCGAGGCGAGGCCTTTGCCTTTTTTAATCGAGACAAGATTTGCAGCATAAGGCGCATGCATCATTGGGTGCGCCTTGCTAGAAGTCATGTATCGTCTAATAATTGGTGGAAAGTCATTTCCCTATCATAAGCTATTGGTATTATAACACATTTCTTCCCTTCGCAATATTGCCGTAATGGCATCGATCACCCTGAGCCTGTTTTCAGGAATGGAGAATTGTGCCGTTAAGGTCGCTCGCCTAAGGGCCAAAACAATAGTCACGTTGCGACAGTCGAAAGCCGGCATGTAGCCGGATGTTGCAATCATTTGGGGTTCCGGGTGCTAATTTGCGTCTGGAGATGGTATCGCAGGATGGACCATGTCGGAAGTGCTCCTGTTCATTCATGTTTTTGCCGCAACAATGTTCCTTGGTAATATTGTTGTAACAGCCGTTTGGAAACTGATTGCAGATCGAAGCAATAATCTTGATATACTAAGATATGCAATAAAATTGGTTTTCCTGACCGATTATGTATTTACGTTCGGTGGGGCTGTACTCTTATCTGCGACGGGCGGATATATGGCTCGCAGCTACGGTATGAATTTCCTCGACACGCCGTGGTTGCTGTATGGAGTGGGCTGTTTTCTTTTGTCGGGCCTGTCCTGGATGTTGGGGCTCATCCCCAATCAGATCCGCCAGCGAAGGCTTCTCAACGAGGCATCGGATTTCGATGCGATTGCCAAGCCGTTCCGCGCCTTGGCGAAGCGTTGGTATCTCTGGGGAACCCTCGCCAATCTTTTCGCGATCTGCGCCTTGTTTTTCATGGTCACGCGATGACGTGGCCGATTTTTCAAAATGCATTTCAACGCAACAAAGGGTGACGAATAATGTCTGACGTTCAAACAAAGTTCAGCTACGCAGAAGCCAAGACCTGGCTGGTCGAAAAATTCGCCTACAAGCTCTCTGTGCCAGCATCGGAAATCGATGTGAACAAGATCTTCACCGATTTCGGCCTGGATTCCACCGAGACGCTGGTGCTGGCAGGGGAAATGGAACAGTGGCTCGGCTTCGAATTGCCGCCGACGGCCATGTGGTACCACCCGACCATTGAGAAGCTGGCCAATTATCTTGTCGAGGCCAAGGATCTCTTCGAAAAAGGCGAGCTCTGAATTCCAGAAGCCACAATCCAGCGAGGTATAGTCAGCGAGGTATGGCGAATGGAGATGCCGAAGTCTGCAAGTGAACTTGCCCACCGAGAGAATGCCGGGATGACCGTGGTTTGCGTTCATCCCGGCGGAATGCCAATCCGCAGTTACATGCAGCTTGCGGAGCGAATGACAGGCTATTCCTGGCATCTGGTCGAGCTTTCTCTCAACAAGCGCTACACCTCGGCATTGGGCAAGACCGATCTTCCCGAAGGCATTCTCGGGGAGATCGCCGATGAAGCAATCGCGGATTTGGGAGAGGTCTGGAACACTGAGCGGCTCTGTCTGCTGGGCTGGTCTTTTGGAGGTGTGCTGGCTTGCGAGATGGCAAGCCGGCGGACGGACGGCGCTTGTGGTGCCGTCCTGCTCGACAGCATCGCACCACGCTTATTCAATGGCGTGATGGATGGGACGCAAACAGAGCGGTTGATAAAGCTCAGCCGTTCACAAGTGGTCAGGGTTCGTTGGTTCACGGACTATATGCGGGCGCTGAAGCGGGTTGCCTGGGAAGTGGCAGGCAGCGATGCCCATCGCCTGGCGGAAGACGATCTAATCGAGCTGATGCGTCTCCAGTTGATTGCCAATGGCGGCCTGCCGGAAACCACCAGCTTCGTCGGGTTCTCCAAGGTTTACCGGGAGTTTTCGAAAGGAATGAACCGTAACATCGCGGTTATCCTTGCTCACAAGCCGCAATCCTACGGGTTTCCCGTGCATCTGGTTCGGTCGGATTACCCATTATACGAAATATTTCATCTGCATGAAGACATGGGGTGGGGGCAGTTGGCGCCCAATCTCACAGTCTCGAATCTGCCGCTGGGCCATTACGAAATGTTGCTGGAGCAGCAGGCCCTGGATCACATTTCAACACATATTGAAAATATATCGCACCGTTTGATTTGAAATATATTGACGAAAACCTTTTGGAAGGGGCCGAATAATGGACGGGTTCTCGCAGCGCGTATACGATGTCTTTTCTCCTATCGCAATTGTTGGCGTGGGAGCTTTGTTTCCGGAAGCCAAAAATGCTGATGAATACTGGAACAATATTGTCAAAGGCAAGGATTGCCTGAAGGATGTGCCGGAGACCCATTGGAAAATCTCCGACTACTACGATCCAAATCCTTCAACACCTGACAAAACCTATGCGCGCCGGGGCGGTTTCATTCCTGAAACGGCCTTCAATCCCGTCGAGTTCGGTCTGCCGCCGTCTCAGCTCGATGTCACTGATATTCTACAGATTCTCAGCCTCAGCGTCGCCAAGCAAACATTTCTGGACGCGGGTTATGAACATGCCAAGCTGAACCGTGAAAAAACCGGGGTCGTGCTCGGCATTACCGGCGCCAATTCGCTGGTGACGCCGCTGACCTCGCGCCTGCAATATCCGCTGTGGCAGAAGGTTCTGGAGAGCCGGGGTCTTCCCAAGGCCCAGGTTGACGATATCGTCGAGACGCTGAAGCTTGCCTACGCGCCTTGGGAGGAAAACTCCTTCCCCGGCATGTTGGGCAATGTCGTCGCCGGGCGCATCGCCAACCGCTTCGACCTTGGTGGGATCAACTGCACGGTGGATGCGGCCTGCGCCAGTTCGCTGGCGGCTATGCGCATGGCTATCGATGAGCTGCACAGCGGTCGCGCCGACATGATGCTGACCGGCGGCTGCGATGCCGAAAACACCATCCTGATGTATATGTGCTTTTCCAAGACACCTGCCTTCAGCAAGAAGGGGGTGATTTCGCCGTTTGATGAGAATTCCGATGGCACGTTGATCGGCGAAGGCATAGGCATGATGCTGCTGAAGCGGCTGGAAGATGCTGAACGCGATGGCGACCAGGTCTATGCTGTCATCAAGGGTCTCGGTTCGGCCAGCGATGGCAAGTTCAAGAGCATTTACGCACCGCGCGCCGCCGGACAGGTCAAGGCGTTGCAACGCGCCTATCAGCAGGCGGGCATTTCTCCTCATGATGTTGATCTGTGGGAGGCCCATGGCACCGGCACGGCGGTTGGCGATGCGACCGAAGTGGATGGTCTCAAGACCTTCCTGAAGAGCTGGGACAATGATGGGTCTTCTTCGCCCATCGCACTCGGCTCGGTCAAATCGCAGATCGGCCATACCAAGGCAGCAGCGGGTGCGGCTTCCGCCATCAAGGCAGCGCTTGCCTTGCAGCACGGCGTTCTGCCCCCGACCATCAATGTTAACCGGCCGGACCCGAAGCTGGGTCTGGAAGAGACAGCACTCTATTTGAATTCCACAGCTCGTCCGTGGTTCCGCGATCCAAAGACCGCCAAGCGCCGGGTCGGCGTCAGCGCCTTCGGTTTCGGTGGTACGAATTTCCATCTGGTCCTTGAGGAAGCACCGCAGACCGCGAGGGCACCGAAGCTGCGCAGCGTCCTGCCGCGACCCATCGTCGTTGCAGCCCCCACGGTCGCTGCTTTGCGCAAGCGTTGTGAAGAGCTTCTCACTGCAACTGGCGAAACGGCCTGGCCTTTCGAGATTGCAATTCCGGCGAACCATCCGCGTCTGGGCCTGGTGGCCGCAGACGAGACCAGCCGCCGCGCTTTGTTGAGTGAAGCGATCCAATTGCTCGACAGCCGCCCGGCCACAGCCGAATGGCGTCATCCAAAGGGCATCACTTTCCGCCCCAGTGCATTTGAAAACGCTAAGCTGGCCGGCTTGTTTGCCGGGCAGGGATCGCAACATCCCAATATGGGCCGCATGGCGGCGGTCGCCATTCCGGCGCTGGGCGATTTCGTCGGTGCCGCCGATACCTTGTTTGCCAAGGACGGTGCCCAGCCCCTCAGCCAGGTCATGTACCCGATCCCGGCCTTTGATGATGCGGATCGCAAGGCACAGGAACAGGCCTTGCGCCGTACGCAATATGCCCAGACGGCAATCGGCGCGCTTTCGGCGGGTCATTATCGCTGGCTGCAAAATCTCGGCCTCAAGCTGGAAGCGGTGGCTGGCCATAGCTTCGGCGAATTGACGGCGCTTTGGGCCTCCGGGGCCTTGAGCGATGCCGATTTCTCAAGCCTGGCCAAGGCGCGTGGCGATGCCATGGCTGCTGTGACCGGCGATGGCGCTGGCACGATGACGGCTGTGAAGGCTGGTCGTGAGGCGTTGGAAAGCCTGATTGCCGCCACCAAGGGCAGCGTTCATTTCTGCAATCTGAATACGCCGAAGCAGACCGTGGTTGGCGGTGCAGTCGAGGCCATCGAAAAATTCGAGGCCGACCTCAAGGCCGCCTCCATCGGCTTTGTCCGGTTGAATGTTGCCGGGGCATTTCACACGCCGCAGGTTGAAGGTGCCGTTACGGCATTTGCCGAGCGGATCGACCAGACCAGTTTTGCCGTGCCGCAGATCCCGGTTTATGCCAATCGCAATGGCAAGCCCTATGCTGCATCGGCTGCCGATGTCGCGGCCCAGCTCAAGGGTCAATTGCGCGAGCCGGTCGAATTCGTCAAGATTATCGAGCAAATGTATGCCGATGGCATCCGCGTGTTCATCGAGTTCGGGCCGCGCTCGACGCTGTCGAAAATGACCGCTGATATTCTCGGCGATCGGCCCCATCTGGCAATCGCGCTTGACCATGGTCAACCCGACAAGGCGGATGCCGGTCTGATCGAAGCGGTGGTGGATCTGGCGGTTGCCGGTATTGCGCTTGCAAGCCCGGTCGGGACCGAAGGCCTTGTCGAGGCTCCTGCCAAGAAGGGTGAGATCAATCTGAATGGCATGAATTACGTGTCACCGTCCCGCAAGGAGGCCTTTGCCAAGGCGTTGGCCAATCCGGTTGTGGTTGCCCCTAAACCGGTTCCCACGCTGCCGCAGCCTGTCGCCGCAAAGCCGCTGGCTGCGGCCCCTGCGCCTGTCCGGTCGGAACCAGCAAAGCCAGTCGCTGCAAATGTCGCGATCGGTGTTCCGGCACCATCCCCGGCACCCTCAATGAAAGCGGCATCCGTGGAAAAGCCAGCCGAGCCTTTGGCGCAAAAGCAAGCCGTTGCCCTGACGGCACCTGCCTCCAGATCTTCATTTGCGGAGAAACCCATGTCCATCCTGAAGAATGAATCCTCGTCCGAGCCAGCCGTGGCTCTCGGTGGCGGCGATATCGTCGCTGAATTGGCGCGGTCCAACGGCGAATTGCATCGCGAATATCTCAAGTTCGAGCAAAGCGCCTTGCAAGCCCTGGTGCACAATGCAGGCGAGTTGAGCGCCGCACATGTCGATATGCTCTGCGAGATCCACGAGGAAACCAACCTCACCCATCGTGAATTCATGCGCAGCCTGCCGGGTCTGTTCCTAGGTCAGGGCGAATTGCCAGCCGCGCGGGTCAGAACGGTTGAGCATGAACCCGTCAAGCGGATCATTGAAACCGCTGTCGCCCATGCTGCACCTGTTGCCGCCCCGGCATTTGCGCCGGTTGCCGCCCCGGTTCAGGCCCCAGTCGCCAAACCGGTTGCCGTGGCCCCGCCGGCTCCTGTCCCTGCAAAGCCTGTTGCAGCGCCGGTTGCGCAGGCCGCGGCTCCTGCTGCCGCATCCGCTGCGCCAGCAGCAGTTGTCCGCGATACCTTGCTCGCTGTCGTCAGTGAAAAGACCGGCTATCCCGCAGAAGTCATCGACCTCGACATGGATCTCGAAGCTGATCTCGGCATCGACTCGATCAAGCGTGTGGAAATCCTCGGCTCGCTGAAAGAGCGCCTGCCGCAGATGGCGGAGCTTTCCCCTGATCGCATGGGTGAGTTGCGCACACTGGCCCAAATTCTCGAACTGGCAGGCTCTGCGTCCCCGGCGCTTCAAGCCTCTGCCACTCCGGCCGCGCAGCACGCCGCTGCGTCCATCGTCGCCCCGACACCAGTGGCATCCGCCCCGGCTGTCGCGGCCGGAGCCATCCGGGAAACCTTGCTGGCGGTTGTCAGTGAAAAAACCGGTTATCCCGCCGATGTCATTGATCTTGAAATGGATCTCGAAGCCGATCTTGGCATCGACTCGATCAAGCGTGTCGAAATCCTCGGCTCTCTGAAAGAGCGCCTGCCGCAAATGGCAGAGTTGTCCCCTGATCGCATGGGTGAGCTGCGCACGCTGGCCCAAATCCTCGAACTCGCCGGTTCCGTCGCTCCTGCTCCGGTCGCACAGCCCGCCGCCATATCTATCGCTACTCCCGTATCGACGGCGACCTCTCCTGCTGTTGCGGCCGGAGCCGTGCGGGAAGCCCTACTGTCCGTCGTCAGTGAAAAGACCGGTTATCCCTCGGATGTCATCGACCTCGACATGGACCTCGAAGCCGATCTTGGCATCGACTCGATCAAGCGTGTGGAAATCCTCGGCTCGTTGAAAGAACGCCTGCCGCAAATGGCCGAACTTTCGCCTGACCGCATGGGTGATTTGCGTACGCTGGCTCAAATTCTGGCACTGGCCACCGAAGGTGCCGTCACGGATGTGCCTGCTGCCCCTGCGGCTGCACCGGTCCCGGCATCTGTCGTCGTCCCGGCGCTCGCTCCGACGCAAGCATTTGTTCCTGAAACTGCCGGGTTGCCCGCTGGCGCTGTCCGCGAAGCACTTCTCGCCGTCGTCAGTGAAAAGACCGGCTACCCAACCGATGTCATCGACCTGGATATGGACCTCGAAGCTGATCTCGGCATCGACTCGATCAAGCGCGTTGAAATTCTTGGCGCCTTGAAAGAGCGCCTGCCGCAAATGGCGGAGCTTTCTCCTGATCGTATGGGGGAATTGCGCACCTTGGCCCAAATCCTGACCCTGGCCGAGGGTGAGGCTTCAAACGCTGGGGAACCCCAGCAGAAAGAGGCAGCTCTCGCTTCTTTTAAGGATGGTGACGATCTGATCGGGCGCGGTGTCGTCACCCTTTTGCCAGCTCCGCTCGATCTGGTGACGCAGCAGGCTTTTCAGAAGGGGGCAAAATTTCTACTGACCGGTACCGATGATGCCCTGATCCTTGCCCTTCAGAAGGGATTGAAAAGCAAGGGTATCGAGGCTGTCTGGCTGCGGTTCGAAGGCAAGGTCTCCTCTAAGGCTGGTCCACAATTGGCCGCTGGCAAGGACGAAGCCGAGCTGAAACAGCAATTCGACGCTCAGGGTCCATGGGATGGGGTGATCTATGTTCATCCCAAGACAATCGACAACGCGCTTCCCGGCGCTGAAAGTGACGCATCTGTCCTCTGGCTGAAACGGGCCTTGCTGCTCGCCAAGCTGTCGATCACGCCACTCACGGCGCGGGCTGCCCAGGGTCGCACGGTGTTTATGACGCTGTCGCGGATGGATGGAGCCCTCGGCTACCGGGATGGCAGCCTTGCAACGGTGGCATCCGGCGCCTTGTCCGGCCTGGTCAAGACCTATGCCGCCGAAGCACCACATATCTTTGCCCGCGCCGTTGATATTGCGCCGCAGATCGAAGATGCTGCTGCTGCCGACCTGCTCGTGCAGGAAGTCTTCGATGCCCGCCACAGCATTACCGAAATCGGTCTTGACGGGCAGGGTCGCTGGAAGCCTTCCATCGAGGCGATTTCCTCCAGTGATGCGGTGACGATCGCCGATCCCGATGAATTGTTCATCGTCACCGGTGGTGCACGGGGTGTGACGGCCGATTGCGTGCTGGCCCTGGCCTCTGCCGCTCCTCGCCGCTTCCTCCTGCTCGGTCGCTCCGCCCTTGAAGCCGAACCGGTCTGGGCTGCGGGTCTCGAAACCGACGCGCAATTGAAGGGTGGAGCCCTTGCCGCACTGCGCGAAGGGAAAGCGCCGGTGACACCAAAGCTGATCGATCAGACAGTGCGTGGGGTTCTGGCGGGCCGTGAAATCCGCCAGTTGCTGGCCGCACTGGAAAAGCTCGGTAGCCATGCCAGCTATCTGTCGCTCGATATTTCCTCTCCGGCGATTTCCAGCCTTGGCGATCACCCCGAAATTCAGAAGGCGGCGAAAATCAGCCTTGTGCATGGGGCTGGCGCGCTTGCCGATGCGGCAATCGCTCAGAAGAAAATCAGCGAAATGGACCGTGTCTTCACGCCGAAAATTTTCGGTCTGGCCGGTCTGATCAAGGCGCTGACGGGCAAGCCCTTCCACCGCGTCCTGCTGTTTTCCTCGGTTGCCGGTCTGTTTGGCAATCCAGGTCAGGCCGACTACGCCATGGCCAATGAAATGCTCAACCGTTTCGCCGCCAGCCAATCGGTGAAGGGCGTCGATGTCAGGGCGATCAATTGGGGTCCGTGGCTTGGCGGCATGGTCACACCGGAAATCCGCGATATCTTCATGAAACGCGGCGTTCCGATCATCCCACGCGATATCGGTGGCCAGTTCTTTGCCCGGGAAACCGCCATGCCTCTGCCCGCAACCGGCGCGGTATTGGTGGGTGGGTTGAAGCCGATCAATGCCCGCTTCGTCCCCGTTGCCGAATTGCCACAGGCACCAAGGCGGCTGGCGCTCAGCGGCCACGACTGGACGAAGTCCTTGCTGTTGGCCGATCATCAGATCAAGGGACGTCCCGTCGTCCCCGCCGCCTTCGTGCTTGGCCTGGTTGCGGATGGATTGGAAAGCCTGCTTCCAGGCTGGACATTCTCGGGCTTCGATCAGTTCAACGTGTTGAACGGCCTTGTCATCAACAAGGATTGGCGCGGTGATTTCGAGCTGTCGCTCAGCGCACTCCGCGCCGAGACGGAAGAAACCATCCGGCTGGATGTGATGTTGGCCGATGGGTCTGGTCGCCCACGCTACAAGGCGGACAATATCCTGCTGCGCAAGGCCGCTTTCATGCCGCCACAGCCGGGCAAAGCTCTGCCTTCGCTGGAACCCTCGACGCCTGCCAATGGCTTTTATTCTGATGGCACGTTGTTCCATGGCGAGAGCCTGCAAATGCTCAAGACCTACAGGAAGCTGGAGACCGCGAGCTACCTGTTCCGCATCGCTCAGCCAGCGGCCATCCATAGTGCGGCACTGAATGGATTTGCAGACAGCACATTGCTGGATGCCGTCTCCGTCGATGCCGTGCTGCAAGCAGCGCTGGCCGCGACGCGGCTGGAAGCCGATAGCCCAAGCCTGCCAATGCGGCTTGGATCGGCGACGCTGACGAGCCGGCCGGAGCCGGGATCAGATTGGCTGATTGCCGCTCGCCTCAAGGCTAGCCGCGCCCAGGAGCTGGATTGGGAACTGACCGGCTACGACCTTGATGGCCGCTTGCAGATGCAATTGGTGGCAACCACGGTCAAGCGGGACGAGGCACCGTCTGGCGCGCAGGGATCGAAATCCGTCGAGGCCGTCAAATGAGCCGCATCGCGATCACCGCCCTGTCGCTCTGCTTTCCGGGTGCCAACGACCTGGATAGTTACTGGCGCAACCTCCTTGCAAAAAACGACTCCCGCTCGACGGGCGGGGTCAAGGACTTCCGGATCGACCCTTTCTATCTCAGGGATAGTCAGGAGGATGTTGATCAGGTTCGCTGGCTCCGCGGCGGTTTCGTCGATCTGGACGAGGTGACCAAGGGCCTTGCAGATGAAGGCGGCGATGGCCTCGATCTGCCTTGGCAATTGGCCCGGCGGGTTGCCGAAGAAGCCTTGCAGACCAGCAGGCTTGGCGAGCGGGTCGATCTTGGCCGGGTTGGCATGGTGCTTGGTAATTATACCTTCCCGACCTTCGCCTCCAACAATGCCGTTGTCCCTGTCTGGGAACGGGAAATCGCCGCAGGGTTGGAAGACGGTCTCGGGCTTTCGCCCGGGACGTTGGTGGACACGTCCTTGACGGCACCGCCTGCCGAGCATGGTGTGCTCAGCGCCGATGGCATCTATGCGGTTACACGAGGCTTGAGCCTCGGCGGCCCAAGCTTCAGCCTTGATGCTGCGTGTTCTTCCTCCCTTTACGCCATCGAACTTGCGTCCAGTTATCTGCGAAGCGGACAGGCCGATGCCATGCTGGCGGGGGGCGTCTGCCTGCCGGACCCTTGGCTGATCCATGTCTCCTTCGGTGATCTCGGCGCTTTTCCCAACAATGGCGTCAGCCAGCCCTTCGACAGCACGTCGGATGGTATCGTCACGGGTCAGGGCGCCAGCGTTGTTGTGCTGCGGCGGCTGGAAGATGCGCTGCGCGACAATGACGTGATCCTTGCGGTCATCGAAAGTGTCGGCCTTTCCAATGACGGCACGGGTCAGCATATGCTTGTCCCCAATGCCGATGGCCAGCGGTTGGCCTATCAGCGCGCCTATGCCCGCACCGGCGTGCAGCCTGAAGAGATCGATTACGTCGAATGCCATGCCACCGGCACGCCGCTTGGCGACCGTACAGAATTGACATCGCTGCAACGCTTTTTCGGTGCGGACAAACAGCATTTCCCGCTGATCGGTTCGGTCAAGGCCAATGTCGGCCATCTTCTGACCGTGGCAGGCATGAGCAGTTTGGCCAAGGTTATCTTGGCCATGCAGGAAGGTACCATTCCGGCTACGCCCGGCATTGGAAAACTGCAAAAAAGCATGGACGCGCCGGGCATGGAGCAGCGGCTGGTGGTCGAAAACCAGAGCTGGCCGACACCGGCTGGCAAGCGTCATGCGGCCATTTCCGCCTTCGGCTTTGGTGGCACTAATGCGCATATGATCGTCTCCGATGACCGGACGTTCTCAGGGGAACGGACGCAAGGAGATAATGGCGCGGCAAAAACCCTGCAACCACCGCCGCTGGAAATCCGGGGCATGGCCGCCCATTACGGCAATGCCGCCAGCCTCCAGGCCTTTGAAGCGGCGTCTTTTGGCGGTGAGCCTGTCTGGGCCGAACCGTCCAGCCGTCGCTGGCGCGGCGCTACGGTGACTGCCGATGCGCCACCTCAGGCTGCCATCAACGCCTATGATATCGACTTCCTGCGCAACCGTATCCCTCCTGCCGAAACCGAAGCCTTCAACGCCCAGCAGGGACTGGTGCTAAAGGTGGCCAATGAGGCGCTGTCCGATGCTGGCTATGGCCATATCGGCGAAAAGCGCTCCGCCCGCCCGGTAGCGGTACTGGTGGTGCTGGAGCTGGATCTGAGCGCTCACCTGCGCCGGGGCCGCACGCTGGTGCCGGATTGGATAGACCAGGCGCTGGCGCGCCAAGGTCTTCACCTCAGCGAGGATGAACGCCAAGGCCTGATCGAGGCGTGCAAACGCGCTGTTCTGGGGCCGCTACGCTCCACGGAAATCACCAGTTATATTGGCAATATCTGCGCCAGCCGCATTGCCTCGCAATGGAATTTCACCGGTCCGGTCTTCACCCTGTCTGCCGGTATGCTGGGCGTTGCCTATGCTATTGAACAGGCCGGGTTGATGATTGCCGATGACAAGGCGGAAGCAGCGCTGATCGTCGCGGTTGATCTTAATGCCGGGCTGGAAGCCTATGCGCTGGAACAAGCCGCGACCCCTGGCGCGAACGCACAACCCGCCAAATCCTTAGGCGATGGTGCAGGCGCAATCCTGCTTGCTCCCGCCGGTTTGGGCGCAAGTGCTGCACCCTATGCGGTTCTCGATCACATCTCCATCCGTCATGTGGGTAACGGTGAGGACAGTGCCGTGGCGGTGGCGCTGGCGACCATCGCCGATGGTCATCGTCTCGATCTGATGGACATGGCTGGGCAGATCGGCGGCGATGGTGTGGAACTGGCGGCGGTTGCCACCCATGCTCCCGGCGCCGTTGTCTGCGGTGTTGAACATTTGAGCGGCCATTGCAAGGTTGCCCAGCCGATGGCGGCCTTGATCCGGGCGGCGCTATGCCTGTCGGGCCGCTATCTTCCGGCCACGCCACCGGCCTGGCTGAATGCGGAGGTGAACCAGCCTTTGGCGGTCGCCATCGAACAGGCCGGGCTTGGGCTTCTGGCCGAAAGCGTGCCGTGGGTGCGCCAGGAGCGGAGCCGTCCGCTTGTGGCGGGCGTGGGTGCCGCCGGACCGTTTGGCAGCTATGCCGCCTTCCGTCTCAGCGAAGCGGTGGTGGAAGCCCTGCGCCAGCCGGAAGCTGATTACCCACCCTTCCTGCCGGTCGCAGCCGAGAACCGGGAAGCCCTGGTGGGTGTTCTGGCTACGGTCATCGCGGCACTTGAACAGGGAACGCCATGGCAGGCATTGCAAACCGAAGCCTTAGCCAATCTTCGTGAAAGGCCCAGTGCACGGGTATTGGTCCTATCCGGTCGAGACCCGGCGCAATTGCTGACCGAAGCGCGTCAGGCGCAGAAATTCCTGGGTGAAGGCCAGGGCGTCGAGTTCCAGACGCCTGCGGGCAGCTATTTTACCGACCGGCCCCAGGGCGCAGAGGGCAAGATCGCCTTCATGTATCCCGGTGGTTTCAACAGCTATCCGCATCTGGGACGCACATTGCTGCGCCGTTACCCCGACAGCCTGCGCGCTTTCGAGCAATTTGTTGATGATCCGGCGGCAACGCTCTGCCATGACCAGCTCTATCCGCGCCACAAGCCCGGGCAGGACGCGACTGTGCGACTGATGCAGACCGAAGCCGGGATGCAGCAGGACATTGCGGCAATGATGAAGACCGGTGTCGGTTTTGCCCTGATGTATACCGCCTTGCTGCGGGACCAGTTCGGTGTGCAGGCCCATGGTGCGCTTGGCTATTCCATGGGCGAAGTCAGCATGTTGTTTGCCAATGGCATCTGGCCGATAGACCAGCATGGCTTGCGCAACGACCTGCCACTGTTTGAAACCTCGATTGGCGGTCCCCGTCAGGCGGTGCGCGACACATTCGATATTGGGCCTGAGGTCCGCGACAATCAGGTCTGGTCGAGTTATGTGCTGCTTGCTCCGGTGGAGACGGTGCGCGACGCGATTGCTCCTCGTTCCGATGTGTTCATCACCCATGTGAATGGCCCCAAGGAAGTGGTGATTGCCGGTCTGCCCGCAGCGGTAACGGCATTGGTCAAGCAATTGGAAGGCTATTCCGCCTATCGCAGCCCGGTCTCGCATGTCCTGCATGTTCCGCTGCTGCAAAGGGTCGCGCATCAGATTTCCGCCCTGCACGATCATCCGACCACAGCGCCAGCGGACAATCTGCATCTTTATACCACCTCGACTTATGGGCGGATGACGGATTTCAGCCGCGCAGGCCTGTCGCGGACCATTACCGATGTGATGTGCTCTGAGGTGGATTTCGTGCGGCTGGTCGATAAGGCCTATGAGGATGGCTACCGGATCTTCATCGAATGCGGTCCTTCGGCCACATGCAGTCGCTGGGTGAATTCATGCCTCACAGGTCGGGATTATCTGTCGATCAATCTTAACCAACGTGGTGCCGACGATGGGCGCAGCCTGCTTGCGGCTTTAGCCCGGCTGGTTTCTCACGGCGTCAGGGTTGATCTTACCAGCCTGGTGCCTGGGGTGAAGGCCGAGCGCTCCAAAACGGTTATCAGCCTGCAACCGGGCGGTGCCGCTCTGCGCGCAACTGCCAGTGATACGATCAGGCCGCTGGAAACGAAACCCGCTGTGTCGCAGCCATTCAAACCCAGCACTATCGCAAGGTCTGTTGCTTGGGGACCGACGGCAACCTTCATCCTCGAAGGCATCAGCCTGGTTCACGAATTGCTGGATGACGACACCCAAGACGACGTCCAGCCGGATTATCAGCCAGCAAGACCAAGTCCCGGTCTTCCATCTCTCTCCCCGAAACATGTCGAAGCGGATCAACCAGTCATGGCCAAGAATATGACCATCAGCCAGGATAAGTCTCAGCGGATCGCCCAGGCTGTCGAAGCCTTTTTGCAGCGCCAGCGCCTCGGCCATCAAACATTCCTGCAAACCCAGTCCGACCTCGTGCAGATCTGGCGCGAGCATGCCGGAAATGGGGCACACGGAAATGGGGCAAATGGCGTACGGCCCGCTCAGCGCAGCCTGTCCCATCCGGCAACCATTGATGCCGCGCCTGCGGTATTGGAGATCGAGGCACCTCAGCCTGTCGCCATTGCGCCAGCGCGAGCACCAGCACCAGCACCTGTTGCCGTGGCCACCGTGCTGCCCGCCAGCGCCCGTGAAAAGCAGGAAAAGGGCTGGTTTCTGGACGAACAGGATCTGTTGACCTTTGCCAGCGGCAAGGTTGCCGATGCCTTGGGCGCGCAATTTGCGCCAATTGATGATTATCCGGTTCGGGTTCGTCTGCCAGCGCCGCCCTATTTCTTCGTGTCGCGGGTCACCAAGGTCGATGCCACGTTCGGGGAATATAAGCCTTGCTCGCTGACAACAGAATATGATGTTCCAGCCGACGCCTGGTATCTGATCGACGGCCAGATGCCTCCAGGCATTGCGGTGGAATCCGGTCAGTCGGATTTGTTGCTGGTTGCGTTGCTGGGCATTGATTTCAAGAACAAGGGTGTCCGCAAATACCGGCTTCTGGATGGTCGGTTGAGCTTTTACGGTCGTCTGCCGCAGGCAGGCAGCACGCTGCGCTTCGACATCACCATCGACCGGTTCGTCTGGCAGGGCGATGGTCTGCTGTTCTTCTTCCGCTATGACGGCTATGTCGATGGCGAACTGGCGCTGCAATTGCACAGCGGTTGCGCCGGTTTCTTCACCGAGGATGAGTTGAGTGCCGGTGGCGGCGTTGTCATCAAGCAACCGCCCGCAGCCCCGCTCACCCTGGTTAAGCCCCTTCTGCCACGGGTCCGTGACACGCTGGAAAAATCCGATCTGGTGGCGCTGTCCGAGGGCCGGATCGGCGAGATTTTCGGCCCCGGTTCGCAGCATCCGGAAAGCGGCAGCTCCATTCGCCTGCCGCCCGAAATGCTGCTGATGATTGACCGTGTGACCGATATCGGCTCCTGGCAGGGCGAACACTATGTCATGGAGGCCGAAAAGAGCTTTGACGCCGATGGCTGGTATTATACCTCGCATTTCGTCGATGATCCGGTCCTGCCGGGGTCGTTGATTGCCGAAGGTGCAACCCAGCTGCTCAAGGTCTATCTGATCGCCAATGGCATGCATCAATGCTTTGCCGATGGGGTGTTCGAGCCGGTCACCCACCGCGAAATGCAGATCACGGTCCGTGGCCAGATCACCCCTGACGTGAAAAAGGTGCATTACAAGCTGTTCATTCAGGAAAGCGCCCTGCTGCCGCGCCCCTATGTAATTGCCGATGTGCTGATCTATGACGAGCATGGCAAGCCGCTGGTGCGGGTGTCCAATCTGGGCTTGCAGGTGATTGAAAAGCCTGGTGTCTCGGTTGAGCCGCGCTTTGGTGATCCGACTTGGTTCAGCGGACGCAAGACCAAGAGCGGCGAGAAGGTTGTGCTCAATGAAATGAGCATGCACCACGCCGCCAAGGGTGAATTGCGCATCGGCCTTGGCCCGGAATTCAACATTTACGGCGAGGAATTGCGCGCCCCGCATATTCCGAATGGTTGCTTCCAGTTTGTCGATCGCTGCCTGGAAACCACTGGCACGCGCGGCCAGTTGGTCCCCGGTGCCGTGATGGATACCGAATATGATGCCGCTGCCGACAGCTGGTATTTCCAGGAAAACAGCCACCCGCATATCCCGAATTTCGTGGTGCTGGAATCGGCGCTTCAGGCCGCCATTCTCAATGGCTATGCGCTGGGGCCAACCCTGAAATATCCCGATAAGGAATATTCGATCCGCAATCTGGATGGCACGGCGGTCTATCTTTCCGACCCGGATGTGCGCGGCACGACGATCCGCCACAGCCAGAAACTGCTCAGCAATGCCATGGTGACGGATTCGATCCTGCAAAACTTTGACTTCAACCTGAAGGTCGATGGCCAGCCTTTCTATCAGGGCCAATCTTCCTTCGGCTACTTCACCAAGCGGGCGCTGGAAAACCAGCTTGGCCTTGACCAGGGCAAGCTCAGCAAATTCTGGCTGGAGGAAAACAGCGCGAAAACCGAGGAATTCGACCTTCTCAACCCGGCCTCCGCCCATCTGTTTGCTGGTACACAGGAAAAGCCCCATTGGCGCTTGCCGCCCGGCCATCGGTTCCGGCTGCTGCATCAGGCCAGCCTGGTGCGCGATGGTGGCAAATTTGGCCTCGGCTATGTCAAGGGCGAGCGGACGATTGATGCTGGCGAATGGTATTTCACCAACCATTTCCACCGGGACCCGGTCATGCCCGGCTCGCTTGGATTGGAGGCCATCCTGCAAGCCATGCAGCTCTTTGCCATCCGCACCGGTCTGGACGCGGGGATTGCCAATCCACGCTTCGGCATCGCGGTCGGCGTGCCGGTCAATTGGCGCTATCGCGGCCAATTGCTGCGCACTGACAAGCGCATGGGCCTCGAAGTGCATATCAAGGAAATCCGCCGGGAAGGCGAAGGCCTGGTGGTGATTGCCGATACCGATTTGTTCAATGACCGGCTGCGTATCTATGAAGCGCTGTCGATGAGCATTTCCATCAAACCGGCTTAATCCAAGGAGGATATCATGACGATCAATGCACGATTTGAAGACGCCTCCGCAACGCCGGCTATTGTCTGGGATACCCCGTCAATCCGTCGGCAATTGCAGAAATTGGATCAGCCCGGCTCGGTGGTCAGCGATGGCACCCGGCTTGGGGTGACCTCGGAACTGGAGCCGCTGGAAGCCGGTTTCAAAGTGGTCTGCCGCTACCCAGCCCTGGCGCCAAGTGCGCTGGGGGACCCGGATTTTCTGGCCCGCTATGATCTCAGCTTCCCCTATATGGCAGGCGCTATGGCCAATGGCATCGCCTCGCCGGACCTGGTCATTGCGCTGGCGCAGCAGGGCTTTCTGGCAAGCTATGGTGCGGGCGGTGTCCGGCTGGAGCAGGTCGATCAGGCGCTGGCCAAGATTACCTCGGCGCTCCAGGGTGCGCCGTTTTCGGTCAATCTTATCCATAGCCCCAGCGAACCGGCCATGGAAAACGGCCTGATCGATATTCTGCTGCGCTATGGTGTCACCATTGTCGAAGCCTCGGCCTTCATGGGATTGACACCCGCGCTGGTGCGCTACCGGGCGCTTGGCCTTCGCCGCCGCGAGGATGGTAGCATCGATATCGGCCATCGGCTGATCGCCAAGGTTTCTCGCTCGGAAGTGGCCTCGGTCTTTATGGAGCCCGCGCCGGAAAACATCTTGAAAAAGCTGCTGGCCCAAGGCGCGATCAGCGAGGAACAGGCGGCGTTGGCTGCCCAGGTGCCGATTGCCGACGACATTACGGCTGAAGCCGATTCCGGTGGGCATACCGACCGCAGACCGCTGGTTGTGCTGCTGCCGATCATGCTGCGGCAGGCGCAGAAAGTCGCCGAGAAAAACGGTTACGCCAAGCCGATCCGCATCGGTGTCGGCGGCGGACTTGGCTCGCCCAAGGCAATTGCCGCCGCCTTTGCGACGGGTGCCGCCTATGTGGTGACCGGTTCGGTCAATCAGGCCTGCCAGGAATCCGGCTCGTCGCCTTCGGTGCGCGCCCTTCTGGCCAAATGCGGCTTTGCCGATACCACCATGGCACCGGCTGCTGATATGTTCGAACTGGGGGTGGAGCTGCAGGTGTTGAAGCGCGGCACGCTGTTCGCCAGCCGCGCCAAGATGCTCTACGATCTCTATCGCCGCTATGACAGTCTGGATGCCCTGCCGGAACCGGTGGTGCAGGAACTGGAGCAAAAACTGTTCAAGCAAAGCCTTGCCGATGTCTGGCGGATGACGGCGGATTATTTCGTTGGCCGCGACCCCAAACAGGTCACGGAGGCGGAAGCCGATCCGAAGCGCAAGATGGCGCTGGTGTTTCGCGCCTATCTCGGAAAGGCATCTCATTGGGCCAATGCCGGGGAAGAGGGGCGTCAGATCGACTACCAGATCTGGAGCGGTCCGGCGATTGGTGACTTCAACGAATGGACGGCTGGCACCTATCTGGAACAGCCGGAGAGCCGCCGTGTCGTGGATGTCGCCACCCATCTGTTGCAGGGCGCGGCCTTTGAGACGCGGCTGCATTGGCTGGCCATGGCCGGTGTCCGCTTCCCCCATCCGATGTCCTATGAGATTGCGCCGCTATGACAACATCCGCCTCCTATCTTAACCGGTTGCGGGCGCTGTTGGGCGATCCGCTTGAAGACGACCACCCCTTTTCCTTCGCCACTGCCGTGAAGGCTGATCTCGACGGCGATAGTCTCGACCTCCAGGCCAAGGCTCTGATCGAATCCGGTTTTATCCAGCAGATTATTCCCGCCCATTGGAAGACGGGCGGGGAATTGGTGGATCTGGAAGCGGTGCTTGAAATGGCGCGCCTTCTGGCGGGCCGCAATCCGTCGCTGATGCCCCGGCTGATGTATTCCATTGGGGCCATCACCGTGCTTGATCTGGCTGGCACTGAGGCACAGCGTAAGACCCTGTCGGACTGGCTGCTTGCGGGCCACAGCATTGCCCTTGCCGTCAACGAACCCGGCATTCGCAGCGATCTGATCAACAACCAGACAAAGGCTGACCGTCAGGGTGACTGGTATGTGATCAATGGCCGCAAATGGCTGGTCGGTCAGGCCGAAAAGGCGCGGGCCTTGATGGTGATGGCCAAGACGGGTGCAGGCGGACCGGCGGCTTTCTCGCTGTTTCTGATCGACCGGCAGCCGCAATGGGAATCCACCCTGCCGCATCCGCGCGCAGAGCTTTCCGGCATGAAGGGCATTGATGTCGCCGATGTCGATATTGATGTGGCCTGTGTCAATGCAGCTAACCGGGTGGGTGGTGAAGGCGAAGGCATCGAGCTGGTGTTTCGCGCCGAATCCGTCATCAAGCTTCTGTCGATTGGCGCCATGCTCGGCCCTTGCGAAAGCGCCTTGCGGTTGACCTATGGCGAGATCTCTAAACAGGCGAATGGCGGCCATCCGCACCAGCATTTCCTGCTGGCCGGTGCCTATGCCGATTACCGGATCATGGACAGCGTTGCCAAGGCTGCGGCCCGCTTCGCGTCTTTCCGTCCGCAGCATTTTCCGGTGGCGGCGGCGGTTGCCAAGCAGATCGCCCAGGAATTCAGCAGCCGGATTTTCACCAGCTTGATGGCAGCCCTGGGTGCCCGGTCGGTGCTGGCGGAGGAGCCGGTCTCGGCGATCCTTCAGAAATTGCGCCGCGACGGTGAAGTAGCGCAATATATGGACATCAATCCGCAGGTTAATCTCGGCATGCTGGCCAATCAATTGCCCAGTCTGACGAAGCGCCGCGCCAAACTGGAACCGGGTCTTGCCGATGCGCTGTTTGCGCAATTGCAGGCGGAGCTGTCACCGTCCTCGCCTTGCCCGGCCATGGTGCTTGCCAAGGTGCCGATGCTGAACAGGGCTGGCGAGCCATTGACGGATCTGCTGCCGGGGCTTGGCGAGCGGTTTGCCAAGGCGGCATCCGAACACGACCGTGCGGTGGTGGACGCGCTGCAAGAGGCAGAGGCACGTTTTGCCAGCCTGGAAGAGGGCATGGCTGAATTGCTGGCCCTGCGCCAGGGTGAAAGGCCGGAAGCCGTCAATGCCGGGGCGCAATTTGCAAGGCTCTATGCCGTGTCCTGTTGCGCGCTGTCGGCACTGGCTGAAGGCGGAGACGCGCTTCTACCCTTCATGCTGCAACGCCTGCTGGCCGGTGATCGTTACGCCTTCAGCGGAGAAGATCGGTTCTATCAGGCGGCTTGGCATAGTCTCGCAGAGGCGATGGGGGCGAATGAAGACGTTTATAGTGATGAAAAACGGCACGCTGCGGTTTAGCAGCGGTCGATGATTTCTTTCGTTTTTTCAGGTGGTCTTGACAGGGCCATGCAAGACATTTTGATCAGGAGTTTCAGATGCTATTTCCCGAGGTGAAGAAAAAAGGGTCTGCCGAGGTCCTGGCGACATTGCGGCAGCTGGATCTGGCCATGGGCGATCCGTGGGATACGGCAGCACCGGCCTCCTTCGCGCAGATCATGGCTGATGACGAAGCGGAGCGGTTCCCCGCTCGGCCCTATGATGCGCTGGTGGGTGAAAGCATCAGCCAATGGCTGGTACCGGAAGGTGCTGGCGGCATGATGTTTTCCTATCCGGAATCCCTGCAAATGTACCGGGCCATTGCCCGCCGCGATATGACGCTGGCAACCATCGCTATCCTGCCCTTCATCGGCTATCTGGCGATTGTCACCTGCGGCACGGAAGAGCAGATCCGGGAATATGGACGCTTCGTGGCCTCTGGTGGCTCGATTTCCTGGGGGTTGAGCGAAGGCCGCCATGGCAGCGACCTTCTGACCAACGAGACCACGGCAATCAAGGATGGTGAGTTCTACCGCGTCAATGGCGAGAAATGGCCGATTGGTTTTGCCGACCGGGCCGGTGCGATGATCGTCCATGCGCGCACGGACGAGGCGATTTCGCCGGTCTCTCACACGATGCTGATCGTTGATCGCAGTCATCTTGAGCGCAAGAACTACCGGGTTCTGCCCAATGAACGTCTTTACGGCGTGCGCGGCCTGCCGCTGGGCGGGGTGCGCTACGAGGATGCCAAGGTGCCGGTTGGTCAGGTGCTTGGCCGCGAAGGTGCCGGGTTGGAAGTATCGCTGAAAAGCCAGCAATCCCTGCGGCTTGGCGTGGCTGCCATGTGCCTCGGCGCTGTCGATACCGGCTTGCGGCTGGCCTATGGCTTTGCTGCCAATCGGAGCCTCTATGGCAATCAGAAAGTGATCGAATTGCCGGTCAGCCGCCGTCAGATCGCCGATGCCTATGCCGATCTGATGATTTCGGAAATCATGGTCGCATCTGCGACCCGGCTGGTGCATTGCCTGCCCCGCCAGCTTTTCCTTTATTCCTCCATTTCCAAATATCTGGTGCCGAAGCGGCTGGAGCAATCGCTGCAAAGCCTGGCAACTGTGATCGGCGCACGCTTTTACATGCGTGATGGCTTCGGCCACGGGGTCTTTCAGAAATTGCTGCGCGATATCGGCATGACCGGCTTTGTCGATGGCAATAGCTATGTGAACATGCGCGTCGTTGGCAGCCAGATGGAACTGGCGCTTGGCAAGGCGCTGGCCGCTCGTGAACAGCCGTTCGATGCAGCGCGCCGGGCGCTGCTGGACGATATCTACGATATCCGCCGTCCGATTGGGCCGCCGCGTTGGAGCAAGCTCGGCCTGTCCGGCAATGGCGATGATATCAGTCTGGCGGGCCTTCCAGATGCACTGCGTGAGTTGAAGCCGCTGGTGTCGGAGAGCGAATATGCGCTGGCAGTGAGCGTGATGGATGAGGTCGTCAAGCTGGATCAGGCCCGGCGCGACGCCCAGGCGAGACTTGGTCGCGGATTTTCCAACAGCGCCAATTTCTATGCGCTGACAGACCGCTATTGCAGCCTGAATGCCGCCGCCTGCTGCATTCAGTTTGCCGTGGCCAATGCTGGTGGCATGCCTGCCTCACTGCCGGATGGATCGGGCTGGCTTGGCTATTGCCTGAAGCGGATCATGCACTGGATGTACCCGACCGAGTTCCTGCCAGAGCCGGAAGAGGTGTCCGGCCTGATCGAGGTGATCGGTGATCTCTATCAGTCCAACCGGGCCTTCTCGGTTTTCCCCTTCGAATATGCGGGAAGCCGCGAAAGCATGGAACAGGGCGGCAAGCTGCTGACCAATAGTTGATCGTCAAAACAGTGAGGGCGGCGGCCCGTGCCGCTGCCGTCACTTGCCTATTGTCAGGCAAAAACGATCCGGGGAAAATAAAAGCTCACCACCCAGTTCGGCATATCGACCACTTCGCTGATCCTGAGATCGCCGCAGACCGAGCAAAGCATATAGGCATCGACTGGGGCCATGCCGTGCTCGGCTGCCAGAAGATCGACCATCCGCATCACGGCCTCGCGGGCGCCGGTCATCAGGTCAGGGCCGATGCCGGTCGTCACCTCATAGCCCGCGCCGTCCAGATGCCGGGTGACGGGTTCGGTCACGGTGAAGCGCGGGCTTTGCAGGGCCATGCCCTTCACCAGATCCAGCGTCAGTTCCACATCCATGCGGCTTTCGATAGCGGTGCCGCACACTTCCCCATCGCCTTGCGCGGCATGGGTGTCACCGACCGAAAACAATCCGCCCTCGACCTCGACTGGCAGATAAAGCGTCACACCCGCCGAGAGATCGCGGATGTCAAGATTGCCGCCGACCCTGCGCGGCGGCACGACTGAGTGCGGACCGGGGTCGGCTGGCGCAAGCCCGATGGTTCCGGCGAAGGGTTTCAGCGGCACCTTGCCGCCTGGGCCGTAAAGGGCAGGGATCATCGACACCGCATCATAGTGCCAGACATGCAGGGCCGGGTCCTTGAACTGATCGGCCAGCAGGCCAAAGCCCGGAATATTGGCGGTCCAGCCGAGACCGGAGGGATGAAACTTGCGGATGGAGACCTTGACCACATCGCCGGGCATGGCGCCCTCGATATAAACCGGGCCGGACACCGGGTTGATTCCGGCAAAATCCAGGGTCGCAAGGCTCGCAGGCGTTGCATCGGCGCCGAGCTGGCCGCCGGAGGCATCCATGCATTCAAACAGGATCGTTTCGCCTGGTTTTGCGACCAGCGCCGGTTTGAAATCCTTGTCCCAGCCGAAGTGATGCTGGGCGCGGTGGATGGTATGGGTGCAGGCGATGCACATGGCAGGCTCCCTTTTCTTCAATCCAGCGGAAAATGACAGGCGACTTTGCGCTCTGCCGAGACAGGCGTCAGCGGTGGTCGCAGGTCGCGGCAGATATCCTTTGCATAAGGACAGCGGGTGGAAAACTTGCACCCGCTTGGCGGATTGAGCGGGCTTGGAATTTCGCCTGTCAGCAGGATGCGTTCGCGCTTTTCGCGCTTATGCGGTTGCGGAATGGCCGACAGCAGTGCCTGCGTATAGGGATGGCTAGGATTGGCATAGAGCGCATCCGTTTCGCCGATCTCGACGATGGAGCCGAGATACATCACTGCCACCCGCGTTGAGACCTGCAGCACCACGGCCAGATCATGGGCAATGAACACATAGGTGAGGTCGAGCTTTTCGCGCAACTCGCTGAACAGGTTGACGATTTGCGCCTGCACCGACACATCGAGCGCGGAAACCGGCTCGTCGGCAACAATCATCTTCGGTTCGACCGCCAAGGCCCGGGCAATGCCGATCCGCTGGCGCTGTCCGCCGGAAAACTCATGCGGATAGCGGTCCAGATATTCGCGCCTCAGCCCGACGAGATCCATCAGTTCGGCCAGGCGGTCCTCGATAGCGGCACCCTCGCGGATCTTGTGAACCTTCAGCACTTCGCTCAGCACATCGCGCACCTTGCGGCGTGGATTGAGCGAGGCGGAGGGGTCCTGGAAAATCATCTGCATCTTGCGCCGCACCGATTTCAGCGCCTTGCCGTCCACCTTGGTAATGTCCTGCCCGTCGAAGGTCAGCGATCCGCCGCTGACATCATAGAGGCGTGTCAGGCACCGTCCGAGCGTTGATTTGCCGGAGCCAGATTCGCCGACCAGCCCAAGGGTTTCGGTCGGATAGACGTCGAGGCTAATGCCTTCGACGGCGCGCAGCAGTTTGCCGGAGCCGGGACGCATGGTCTTGCCGACAGTGAAGCTCTTGGTGAGATCCTGCGTCGAGAGCAGGGGCGTGGTGTGAGATGTCTCGCTCATGCCATGGTCTCCAGCGGCAGGATGTCTTGGCGAAGAGCCTCACGTTCCGGCCCGTCCAGCACGCAGAGCGCCGATTGCTCTCCCATGCGTCGCAATGGTGGATGTGCTGCGCAGCCCTCCCGCGCAAACATACATCGCGGTGCAAATCCACAGCCCTCCGTCAGGCTGTCTGGAGTGGGCGGCATGCCGGGAATGGATTTCAGCCGCTTCAGGCGCGGGCCGGTCAAAGGCGGGATCGAGGCCATCAGGCCCCAGCTATAGGGATGCATCGGTGTCGAGAAGATCTGGTCGGTGGTGCCGCGTTCAACGATGCGGCCCGCATACATCACCGCCACCCGGTCGGCGACTTCGGCGACCACGCCCATGTCATGGGTGATGAGAATGATCGCCGAGCCGAAATCCTTGCGCAAGCGGATCAACAGGTCGAGCACCTGTGCCTGGACGGTCACATCCAGCGCCGTCGTTGGCTCGTCGGCCACCAGCAGCGCAGGGCTACAGGACAGCGCCATGGCGATGACGACGCGCTGGCGCATGCCGCCGGAAAGCTGATGCGGATAGCGGTCCACCGCCTCGCCTGGATTGGACAGGCCGACTTCGCCCAACAGTTCGATGGCCCGCAGCCGTGCGGCCCGTGCCGAGATCGGCTCATGGGCGCGGATCTGTTCGGCGATCTGCCAGCCCACTGATTTCACCGGGTTCAGCGCCGTCATCGGGTCCTGGGAAATCAGGCCGATCTGCTTGCCGCGAATGCGCCGCATCTGGCTCGCCGACATCTCCAGAATGCGCTGGCCGCGAAAGGTGACGGTGCCGTCCACCCGCGTGGTCTTGCGGTCATGCAGGCCGAGCAGCGACAAGAGGGTCACTGATTTGCCGGAGCCGGATTCGCCGACGACAGACAGGATTTCACCTTCGCGCACGCTAAAGGACACATCGCGCACCGCCCGCACATAGCCACGATCGGTGGCGAAGGAGACGCTGAGGCCGTTGACATCCAGCAGCAGGGGCCGGTCTTTAATGGTGTCGTTCTGGTTCATTTTCAGCTTCCCCGCACGCGCGGATCGATCAGCACATAGACGACATCAACAAGGGCATTGGCGATGACGACGAAGAAGGAGGCGTAGATCACAGTGCCAAGGATCATCGGCAGATCGAGATTGAGCAGGGCCTGATAGGTCAGGCGTCCGACGCCGTTCAGCCCGAACACCACTTCCGTCAGCAGCGCCGAGCCACCGACCAATGCGCCAAAATCCAGCCCGAACATGGTGACGAACGGAATGAGCGAGGTGCGCAGCGCATGGTGCAGCATGACCCGCGATGGGCTGAGACCCTTGGCGCGAGCAGTGCGGATGAAATCCTCCTGATAGGATTCGACCAGCGTTGCCCGCAGCACCCGGCCATAGATGCCGATATAAAGGGCGGCCAGTGTACACCATGGGATAATCAGTGTCTTGAACCAGCCTGCAGGGTCGCTGAAAAACGGCTTGTAGCCAAGCGATGGCACCCAGGAGAAGAAGATCGTGTCGTGGAAGCGGTGCTGGGAAATGAGGTTCATCACCTCGCCCAGCCAGTAGACCGGCATGGAAACCCCGATCAGCGCCAGCACCATCAATCCGCGATCCAGTGCCGTATCGCGGGCCATGGCGGCAATGACGCCGACCGCGATGCCGCCGATCACCCAGAGCACAGCGGCGCCGAACACCAGCGACAGGGTGACGGGGGCAGCAGCCGTCACTTGCGGCACGACTTTCATGCCGCGATTGACGAAGGAGGCGAGATCTTGGGTAATGAACAGCCGTTTCATCATGATGCCATATTGCACCGGCAGCGGCCGGTCGAAGCCGAATTCCTTGCGGATCGCCTGGACGGTTTCCGGCGAGGCATTGCGTCCGGCAATGCGGGCGGCAGGATCAGCGCCGGGCGTGGCGAAAAAGATCAGGAACACCAGCGCCGAAATGCCAAACAGCACGAAGATCATCTGGGCGAAACGTTGAATGAGGGCATAAATCATCGGGTGGCTCCTCAAATCACTTTGGTGCGCGGGTCGAGCGCATCGCGCACGCTGTCACCCAGCACGTTGAGCGCCAGCACGCAGAGCACGATGGCAATGCCCGGCGACAGGGCCACCAGCGGGCGGGTGTAAAGCAGGCCCTGGCCATCCTGGATGATCGTACCCCAGCTGGCATCCGGGGCCTGTACGCCGATGGAGAGGAAGGACAGCGAGGATTCGGTGATGATGTTCAGCGCCATCATCAGCGGAATGAAGACGATCAGCGTGGTCGAGACATTCGGCAAGATGTCCTTCAACAGGATGCGCCATTTGGGAATGCCAAGGCCGATGGCGGCCAGCACGAATTCGCTGTTTTTGAGCGAAAGCACCCGTCCGCGCACCGGACGCGCCACGTAAGGCACGTAGATAATGCCGATAATGCCGATGGGCAGCAGCAGGCTGCTGGAATTGATCTCGATGGGGCCGATGGTAATGCCCTGCGAAATCAGCACGATGGACAGCGAAATGGCTAGAAGATAGACCGGAAAGGCCCAGAGAATATCGAGAATGCGCGATAGCACCATATCGGTGACGCCGCCGAAGAAGCCAGCCGAAATCCCGACGATTGCGGCCAGCACCAGACAGATCAAGGTTGACGATGCGGATATCAGCAGCGAATTGCGTCCGCCATAGAGCAGGCGGGCAGCAACATCGCGGCCCTGGCTATCGGCGCCAAGGAAGTATGGGCCTTTGAGGGTCGGTCCGATCGGGGTAACGCCGAGGCCAAGGCCTTCGGTAGACGCCTGCATGACCTTCACCCGCTGACCGTCGATTGTCACCCTGCCGCTCAGATTGGAACGGAACGGGTCGGTGCCCGATACCATCGAGGCATAGAGCGGGGCGGCGAGGCTGGAGGCGATGATGACCAGCAGCACGAAAGCCGCCGCAATGGCCGATTTATCCCTGCGAAGCAACCGCCAGGCACGGTGCCACGGGCTGGCGCCACCGGCTTTTCTAGGCGCCTGCGGTTCAGGCTCTCGATTGGATTGGGCAGGGCTGGCCATGCCTTCCGACACATCGTTCATCTGCGCTTCTCTTCAAGCTCGGTCATGGAGGAAATGGAGGGCGAAGGCTTTTTAGGTAAAAGGCTTCTCCCCAACCCTCCCCAACGAGGGGAGGGTGGGCAGGGCTTTTCACGCGCCGCCCCTGATGTACCGGCTCATTTTACCCAGGATTGCGAGATCACCCAGCGGTTCTGCTTGTTGAACAGGTAATTGCCGAGCCGCGCCGAGGTGAAGTTGACGCTCTTTGGCGTGAACAATGGAGCGAGCGGTGCCTGTTCCATGAAGGCTTTGTCGATTTTGGCCCAATTGGCGTCAGCCGCTTTCGGGTCCTTGATGGACAGTGCCATCGTCTCCTGCATCTGCTTGTCCAGTTCCTTGTTGCAGTAACCGGCGATATTGATGGAGGAATCGCTGCCCGGATGGATGCTGTCGCAGGACAGCAGCACGTTGATGAAGTCCGAGGCTGCCGGATAATCCATGTACCACTGCGTGACGCTGATCTGGACGTTGTTGTTGGTGTTCTGGATATAGGTGAACTCGATATTCGGCGAGATCGCCTTCAGCGAAGCGTCATAGCCCAGCTCGTTCAACAGGCTCTGCACATAGGTGCCAATGCCGCGTCCTACCGCATTATCCTCGGCAATGATCGTTACCTTCTGCCCTGCGGTGCCGCTTTCCTTGATCAGTGCCTTGGCCTTGTCCATATCAGGCTCGCTCCAGCTTTCGCCGGGGTTCTTGGTGTAAAGGCAGTTGGGAGCATAGCCGGGAAAATCCGGCGGCAGGATCTGGCAAGTCGGGGAGGCCAGCGCCTCGCCGCCAAACAGGCCCACCAATGCGTCGCGGTCCAGTGCATAGTTTACCGCCTGGCGCACCTTGATATTGTTGAACGGCGCCAGATTGGTATTCATCGGCAGGTACCAGAAGGCAGCCAGCGGATCGATATGCATCTGCTTGGCATATTTCGAGCCCAGTTCCGGCAGGCGGTCGGCGGGCGGCGTGTCGAACATCCAGTCGACCTGACCGTTCTGGATGGCGTTGATCGTCGCCTCTTCGGTCATGCCGAACTGGTAGACGATTTCATCCGCGTAGCCATCCGGCTGCGCATCGACGCTCCATTCCTTGAAATGCGGATTGCGCTTCAGTACCATTTTTTCATTAGGGTTGTAGCTGGCAATCATATAGGGGCCGGTGGCGGGAAGCGGCGTCGTGCCAGCGTCCTTGGCGGGCGTGTCGGCTGGCAGGATGCTGGCATGCGGCACGGCCATCTTGTCGAAGAATTCCGAATCCGCCTGGGTCAGGTGAATGGTCACGGTGCCCGCCGCGTCATCGGCAATCACGCCGCCTTCAAGCGTGCAGTTTGCTGCATCGGCAATGCATTTGTCGGCCCCGACGATGCCGTTGTAAAAGCTGCCAGTGGTTGGACCATTGACCTTGAAGATACGCTGGAAGGAGGCGGCCACATCCGACGGCTTCAATTCCTGGCCGGTCGAGAACATGATGCCCTTGCGGATCTTGAACACATAGGTCTTGCCATCGTCCTGCGGCTCGGGAATGGCTTCGGCCACGTCAGGCACGATCTTGAAGCCCTCGGTGCCGGCGGCCTGCTTGAACTTGACCAACCCGTCATTGGTCATCTGCAAGACCTGCCAATATTGACCGGTATAGTTGATGGCGGGGTCAATGGTACCGGCTGCGGAAACGGCGGCGAGCGTCATCGTGCCGCCGCGATGCTGGGCCATCAGCGCCGCCCGATCCTCTGCATAGGAGATACCGGAAAGTGCTGTCTGGGCGAGAAGGCAGGTTGCGAGAAATGTGCCTGCCTTGCAGGACAAGGCTTTGGTCGATCTGGTCATGGAGTTCATTCCCTCTGGTTCTTATTGGGTCGGTTGATTGTGGCGGCTCTTGTCGGGGCCGTTATCAGGGAGCTTTCTGGTCGAGGAAGGCGCTGACTTCCGCCATGCAGGCGTCGCGCTCTTCCACATGCGGCATGTGGCTGGACTGTTCGAAAATCCGCCAGCGCACATCGGGTATTTCGTCTGCGAAGGGCTGCACGCAGGCTTCGGTCGCCTCGTCGAACCGGCCGGAAATCAGCAGGGTCGGGACCGTGATGGTTGAGAGCCTGCCCTCGATGGTCCAGTCCTTCATGGTGCCGATAACGTGGAATTCATTGGGACCGTTCATGGTGTGATAAACGGTCGGATCGGCGGCAATCGCATCAAAGGTGCGCTGCACTTCTGCTGGCATCGGCACGACGCGGCAGACATGGCGCTGGTTGAAGACATCGGTTGCCTTCATATAGTCGTCGCTGTCGGTGGTTTCCGCCTGTTCGTGGGCCAGCAATGTCGCCTGCACATCAGCGGGCAGCGCTTCACGCAGCCGGTTTGCCTCTGAGACCCAGGTGCGCAGCGAGGCTGGCGAATTGGCGATCACCAGGGCTTTCAACCCTTCGGGCTGGTCCACGGCAAATTCAGCGCCGAGCATGCCGCCCCAGGATTGGCCGAGCAGGCAATAGGCGCCGCGAATGCCCAGATGGTCGATCAGGTTGTGCAGTTCCGCCTTGAAGAACGCCACCGTCCAGAAGTCGCCGCCCTTGTCGGGCAGATGGGTGGATTTGCCATTGCCGACCTGGTCGTAATGAATGACGGCGCGGCCCGTTGCGGCAATGTCCTTGAAACTATCGACATAATCGTGGGTGCAGCCGGGACCGCCATGGGCCACGATCAGCGGCGGCTTGCCGGAGGTGAGGTCGCCGGTGATCCGATACCAGGTCTGATACTCGCCGTAGGGGGCGAAACCTTCAATAGTCGACACGCAAAAACTCCTTTTGGACTGCAATTCTGTTTCAGTTGGATTTCGGGATGGGGAACTCGCCGATATGCCGGTCATTGCGGCAGATGGCCTCGGCGGCATCCTCGATGGTCATGCCCCAGTCCATCGCCACCATCCGCAATCTGCGCCAGGCCTCGGCCTCGGTGCAGGCACCTTGCCGCAGCAGTTCCAGCACGGCATGCACCACGACCGGTCGCTGCCGGACCCGGTTTTCAAGGCTGCGGATGTCATCTGCCTGGCTACGGGCTGCCTGATAGGCGTGGGCGGCGATCAACAGGGCGCTATAGGCACCGGTAGAGCCAACCGGTTTTAGGAAATGGGCATTGGAGCCTTGCGACAGCGCCCACTCGATCCGCCCAGGGGTTTCCGAGCCGATCAGCGCGATCATCGGCATCGGCGCAAATCCGGCTGGCCAGGGAAACTGACCGTCATGACCCATATCGGCATCGAAAAACACGATGTCGGCCCCGGCATGGCTCTCGTCCAGTTGCGGCCAGGCAATCGTCACCCGGATATGCAGGAGTTCGAGCTGGCGTTGCAGCGCATCGACGGAAGGATGCGGGCGATGCAGGATGATCGCATGCCAATTGGCAAGCAGGGGACGTTCGGGCCGCTTCATTTGATCACCTTCAGCGATGGTGACGTCTGGGGTTTAGGCGTGGGTGGAGTGTCTTCCATTCGCTTTGGTTGGCTGCGCACCAGATAGGGATCAGCCTCAATGGGCACCGGCGCACTCTGAAACAGCGTGAAGGAACCATCGTGGTCCGAAAGCGCGATATGCGGACGAAGCGCGGCGTGCTGGGTGCGGGGGTCGATTTTCAATGGCCCAAGCGGGGTGCGAAATAGCCGGTTCGTGGCGGCATGGCGCACGGCCTCCGGCATGTCGCTGCCCACATCGGCAATGGCCTGCGCCAGAACCATCACAGCGGTATAGGCAGAAACGAAAGGCGTGGTCAGGCGGCGGTCCTGACCGTGACGCCGTGCGATTCCTGCCTTGAACTCCTGATTTTCCGCGCTCTCCAGTCCCTGGAAATAGACAGAGGTGGTGATATGGCCAATCCGGGCGGATGGCTCCAGAACGGCGAGATCCGTTTCGCAGAGATTGCAGGCGGTGACAGGACAGTGTTCCGGGGCAAAATCTGGGTCTTCGCGCCGCAGGGCGTCATAGGCGGCCAGAAAGGCGGCTGCCGATTGGCCGACGAGATTGCTCAGGATGAAATCGGGCCGCTTCTGGCGGATTTCGGCAATCAGGTGATCGACCTGGGTGGAGCCGAGCGGCATATAACGGTCCGCGACGACCTGGCCGCCGCTGGCCTCGGTGAGTTCCCGAGCGATCCGGCTGACTTCCCACCCCCAGATATAATTGGACCCGACAATGAAAGGCCGCCGCCCGAACCGTGGCAGGATATGCGCAAACAGCGGCAGAAGGTGCTGGTTGGGACAGGCACCGAGATAAAGCGCGCTGTCGCTGGCCTCATAGCCCTCATAAGGAAAGGCATACCAGAGCAGGGCGCCGGAGCGTTCGACTACCGGCAGGATTTCTTTGCGGCTCCAGGACGTGATGGCGCCAATGATATGTTTGCAGCCATCATCGCGGGTGGCCGCTTCCGCCATCAATCCATAGCGCTCGGCATTGCCGCCGGGATCGGCCAGTTTCGCCTCGATTTGAACAGCAAATGCCGTATCGGTATTGATCTGCGCAATGGCCGCCATCGCCCCGTCGACGGCTTCCCGACCGAGTGCCGCATAAGGCCCGGTGGTCGAGAACAGGATCGAAATCGGAACGGTCATCCTTGTCATGCAGTCACTCTTGCCTTGCGATCTTTCCTAGGGGAGAAATCGCGCATAAAAAAAGCCCCGGCCCGTCCGTGAAGACGAGTTGCGGGGCGTGTTTGCCTGCGGCATCAAAGCCATGTGATCGGCTGCCAGGACAATTTTCATCGAATATGTCAGGCGACCATTTTGTCCCTCAATCCCTAGGGGATTTTCAGGAGCGTGTATGCAGGCTATGCTCCGGTTAAAATATAGTCAATAAGAATTTTAGCTTATTTATTAGGCTTCAATGGTTGCGCGCTCGTATCTTCTGCAACGAGTACGCTTAACGGAGCGATAGGGCGAATATGGGAAAAACATCACCCCAGGCAGGACTTGGAAGCCGTGGAGAAATCTGGCAATTCTGTTGCGGCGGGGATGAGCGGGCATGCACATAAAAGCACTGATCTATTTCGATGAACTGGTGCGGACCCGGTCGATGCGGGCGGCTGCCGAGCGTCTGAACGTGCAGCCGACCGCCTTTGCCCGACAGATCGACCAGCTGGAGCATTATTTCGGTACGGTGTTGATCGAGCGGTCGAGCCGGGGCATCCAGCTGACGGCGGCGGGCGAGTTGCTGGCGGCAAGAGCGGGCAAGACATTGCGTGAGCTGAACCATGTTCACCAGCTGATCGACGATCTCCAGGGCTTGAAGCGCGGTCATGTCACTATCCACGCAAACGGTGCGACGGTGGCCAATCTGCTGGCACCGGCTCTGGCCGATTTCAGCCTGGTCTATCCCAATATTCGGTTTTCGGTGACCATTTCCAGCGCCGGTCAGGCGATGGAGGCCTTGTCGAGCGCCAAGGCGGACATGGCCGTTACCCTGTTTTCAGAGCCTGATCCGGGTATAAGGGTGCGGGCACGGGCGCAAATCATTTATGATGTCATCGCTGCCAGCCACCATCCGGCAGCGCACTTGGCGGAAATGACCGTCACCGAGCTTGCCCGCTTTCCGCTGGCGGTGCCAGATGGGTCCTTTGGTGCGCGCCGCGCCTTCGATGCCTGGTTTTCCAAGGCTGGTCTGGAGCTTGATCCGGTCTTCGTGACGGGATCGCTGGAAATGCAGCGGGAACTGGTGTTGCGCGGTGCCGCCTTGACATTGCTGCCAGCCCAGACGGTGGCGCGTGAGCGCCGGTCTGGCGAACTGGTGGTTATCCCGATTGCCGGTGGGGCGGGTATCCGCACACCCATCGATCTGTGCGTCGCCGGTGACCGGCAATTGTCGTTTGCCGCTTCCAAGCTGGTGGATGCGGTTGAGCGGTTCATGCGCGAACAGATGGGGAAATGAAGAATTGCGTGTAGCGTTTTGCGCTCCACGCAGAACACAAAAAACCGCATTGTGTGGTTGCTTGCGAAATGACAATATTTTCGGCAATGACGCCACCCGTGGTAAACACGGAAAAACGAGCGTTCACGAAGGGGAATTTGACGATGGTTCATGCACGCTTTTTCAAGCCGGGCACTTTGCGTTGCATCGCGTTGATGACGCTGGCGGCGACAGTCTCGCTTGTCGGCCCCGGCCTGGCGACGGCGGCCCAGAGGACGCTGACACTCGGCATGAATATCGAGCCGACCGGGCTTGATTCGACGGTGGCAGCCCCCGTGGCAATCGGCCAGGTGACCTGGCAGAATATTTTCGAAGGGCTGGTTGCTATCGACCGCGACGGCAAGATCGTCCCGCAGCTGGCGAAAAGCTGGGAAATTTCCCCCGACGGTCTCACCTATACATTCAAGCTCCAGGAGGGCGTGACCTTCCACGATGGCGAGGCATTCGATTCTTCCGTGGCAAAATTCACGCTCGACCGGGCGCGTGGCCCGGACTCGACCAATGGCCAGAAACGGTTTTTCAGCGCCATCGACACTATCGAGACCCCGGACAAGGCAACGCTGGTCTTGAAGCTGAAGGAACCAGCGGGCTCGCTGCTCTACTGGCTGGGCTGGCCCGCCTCCGTGATGGTTGCCCCGAAAACTGCTGCTGACGACAAGACCAAACCCATTGGCACTGGCCCGTTCAAATTCGTCAGCTGGACCAAGGGCGACCGGGTGGAGCTTGCTGCCAATCCTGCTTACTGGAACAAGCAGGTGAAGCTTGGCCTCGACAAGGTGGTGTTCCGCTTCATTCCCGATGCCCAGGCCCAGGCGGCGGCGCTGAAATCCGGCGGCGTCGATGCCTTTCCAGAGTTCAGCGCGCCGGAACTGATGGACAGTTTCAAGGATGACGCCAAGCTTGCGACTGTTATCGGCAATACCGAGTTGAAGGTCGTGGCGGGCATGAACAACACCCGCAAGCCGTTCAACGACAAGCGCGTGCGCCAGGCGCTGATGATGGCGATTGATCGTTCAACGCTGGTGGAAGGCGCCTGGTCCGGCTACGGCACTGTGATCGGCAGCCATTATACGCCGAACGATCCGGGCTATATCGATACCACCAAGGTTCTGCCCTATAACCCGGAAAAGGCCAAGGCGCTTCTGGAGGAAGCTGGCTATCCGAACGGGTTCAGCTTCACCATCAAGACCCCGCAAATGACCTATGCGCCGCGCAGCGCCGAAATCATGCAGGCCATGCTGGCCGAAATCGGCGTGACGATGACCATAGAGCCCACCGAGTTTCCGGGAAAATGGGTGTCGGATGTGTTCAAGGGGACGGATTATGACATGACCATTGTTGCTCATGCCGAGCCTGTTGATATCGATATCTATGCCCGCGACCCCTATTATTTCAACTATAAGAACCCGGTCTTCAACGAGACGATCAAGAAAATCCAGGCCACATCCGATCCGGCGGCTCAGGCCACGCTTTACGGTCAGGCACAGCAGATTTTGGCGGAGGATGTGCCGGCGCTCTATCTGTTCGTCATGCCGAAGCTTGGTGTGTGGAACAAGAAGATCAAGGGCTTGTGGGAGAACGAACCGATCCCCGCCAATGTTCTGACGGATGTGCATTGGGAGGATTGATCCTGATCGGTGATGGCCGGAAACGGTCATCGCCCTCCCGATGTGAAGGCACATTGGCCTGATACAAGTGCACGTGGGATTGACTGCTTCGTCCTTGCACGGAGCCGGTCCCCAAAAATCCGTGCGGAAGGAAAACCAGAGATGCTTGCCCTTATTCTCAGGCGGCTGGGCGGCCTTGTCCTGACACTGGCTGCCGTGTCCATCCTGATTTTTATCCTGATGGATGTGCTTCCCGGCGATCCCGCCGCCGTCATGCTCGGCACCTCGGCAAGCCCCGATACGCTGGCGGCGCTGCGCCATGAGCTTGGCCTCGATCAACCGCTGGCGATGCGTTATCTGCACTGGTTGGCAGGCGCCGTGACGGGGGATCTGGGCCAGTCCTATACCTATGGCGTGCCGGTGGCTGGCTTGATCGGCGAGCGCCTGACCGTCACGCTGCCTTTGGCGGTGATGGCGATCCTTCTGTCCATGGCAATCGCCATCCCGATGGGTGTCGCTTCTGCCTCTAGGCGCAATAGCGGTTTCGATTATACGGCTGGCTTTCTGTCGCAACTGTTCATCGCCGTTCCGGGCTTCTGGGTCGGCCTGTTGCTGGTGCTTGGCTTTTCCATCGGTCTCGGCTGGATGCCGGCTGGAGGCTTTGCCGGATGGCAGGCAGGATTTGGCCCGGCACTGCTGTCGCTGACCCTGCCAGCCGTCGCATTGGCGCTGCCGCAGGCAGGCGTGCTGACCCGCGTCACCCGCTCGGCGGTGCTTGACGTGATGAACGAGGATTTCGTTCGCACCGCCCGCGCCAAGGGCCTGACACGGCGTGCGGCTCTGTGGCGTCATGCGGTGCCGAATGCGCTGGTGCCGGTCATGACCATTCTTGGCCTGCAATTCACCTTCCTGATCGCCGGGGCGATCCTGATTGAAAATGTCTTCAACCTGCCGGGTCTGGGGCGGCTTGCCTATCAGGCGCTGAACCAGCGCGACATCATCGTCATGCAGGATGTGGTCCTGTTCTTCGCGGGCCTGGTCATCATCATGAATTTCCTTGTCGATCTCTCTTATCTCGTGCTGGACCCAAGATTGCGGGGCAGGGGCAAATGACCACGACCGTGACAACCCCAAAGCCGTTTACCAGGCGGCTCACCCGTCTTTTTCTGCGCCCGACATTGCTGATCGGCGGGCTGATTATCATCCTGCTGGTGGCGATTGCCCTTCTGTCGCTGGTCTGGACACCGCTGCCGCCGACCCGCATGCAGATCGTCTACAAGCTGAAGCCGCCGCTGGTGCATGGCTTGCTGGGAACCGACCAGCTTGGCCGCGACCTGACCTCCATGCTGATGGTCGGCGCCTGGAACTCCCTGTCGACCGCCTTGGCGGCGGTGGTGCTTGGGGCGGGCGTCGGCACGCTGTTCGGCGTTACGGTTGCGGCGCGGCGCGGCATGGTCGAGGCGCTGACCATGCGGATCAATGATGTGATCTTCGCCATTCCGCCGATCCTGTCGGCCATGATGCTCGGCGCTCTGCTTGGCACGGGGCGGTTTACCGCCATTATCGCCATCGCCGTGTTCATGGTGCCGGTTTTTGCCCGCGTCACCGCCAGTGCGGCTCTTCAGGTCTGGTCGCGGGATTATGTGCTGGCAGCACGCGCCGCAGGCAAGGGTCAGGTGCTGATAACCATCGAACATGTCCTGCCCAATATTGCCAGCCAGATCATCGTACAGGTCGCCATCCAACTCGGCCTGGCCATTCTGACCGAGGCGGGCTTGAGCTTTCTTGGTCTCGGCATGCCGCCACCGGCACCGACCTGGGGGCGGATGCTGGCCGATTCCCAAACCTATCTGGCTGCCGCGCCCTGGCTTGCCATCCTGCCGGGCCTCGCCATCGCGCTTACTGTGCTTGGCTTCAATATGCTGGGCGATGGACTGCGCGATCTTCTCGACCCGCGTGAAAAGGGGCGCTCATGAGCGAACAACCATTGCTTTCGGTTCGAGACCTGTCCATTTCGGTGGATCTCCCCGATGGCCGTTCCACACCCATTATCGATGACCTGAGTTTTGATCTGCGGGCTGGCGAAACACTTGGTATTGTCGGTGAAAGTGGCTCTGGAAAATCCCTGGCATCGCTGGCGGTCATCGGACTTTTGCCCCGCGTTGCGCGCCCGACTGGCCAGATCCTGCTTGACGGAGAGGACCTGTTGAGCGCCAGCGAAGACCGGCTGTGCAAGATCCGTGGCAACCGGATCGGCATGATCTTTCAGGAGCCTTTGACGGCGCTTAACCCGGCGATGACCGTTGGCGACCAGATTGCCGAAGGCCTGGTCTGGCATCGTGGCCTCAGCTGGCGTCAGGCGCGCCGCGAGGCGGTGGAGCTGCTCGATCAGGTTCGCATTCCCGATGCAAAGCGCCGGGCCGTGACCTATCCGCATGAAATGTCGGGCGGCCAGCGCCAGCGCGTCGGCATCGCCATTGCACTGGCGCTGAAACCGGCGCTGATGATCGCCGATGAGCCGACGACGGCGCTCGATGTGACGGTACAGGCCGAAGTGCTCGATATTCTCGATGATCTCGTGCGCGAATACCGGATGGCGCTGATCCTCGTCAGCCACGATCTCGGCGTCATCGCCCGCATGTGCGACCGAAACCTGGTTCTCTATGCCGGACGGCGGATGGAGGAAGGCCTGACCCGCGATGTTCTGACCTCTCCGCTCAATCCCTACACCCGAGGCCTGTTATCCGCCGTGCCTAAGCGGGTGTCGGGAAAGGACGGCGAGCAAGGCAGGCTTGCCACCATTCCCGGCACGGTTCCAGGGTTTGCACAGCTGCCGGAAGGCTGCTGTTTTTCCGACCGTTGTCCTGATGTGATGACGGAATGTCGTCTCACTGCGCCGGGGTGGTCGAGGCATGGGGAGGATCGCGGCGTGCGCTGTCTGCGCGCTGAGCAAGGGGAGGTCAGCCGATGACCGACACCAGTCTTCTCGATATTCGCATGCTTACCCGTGACTATGTCAGCAGTCCCCTGTTTGGCGCCTCCCATACCAGCCGAGCGCTGGACGAGGTGTCGCTGACGGTCGGGCGCGGCGAGATCTATGGCATTGTCGGTGAAAGCGGCTGTGGCAAATCCACCCTTGCCCGGCTGGTGATGGCGCTTGATCGTCCGACATCGGGGCATGTCCTGTTTGACGGCGACGATCTGTTTTCACTGTTGCCAGAAGCGCTGAAGCGCAAGCGACAGGCTTTCCAGATGGTGTTTCAGGACCCGTTCGGCTCGCTCGATCCGCGCCAAACCATCGGGCGGATTATAGCGGAACCCTTGCATGTGCTGACGCCAAGGCCGGGCAAGACAGCAATCCGCGACAAAGTCGCCGCCATGCTGGAAAGCGTCGGCTTGCAGGCCAGCCATGCGCAACGCTATCCGCATGAGTTTTCCGGCGGCCAGCGCCAGCGCATCGCCATTGCCCGCGCCTTGATCACCGAACCAAAACTTGTCGTGGCCGATGAGGCGGTCTCGGCGCTCGATCTCTCCGTCCAGGGTCAGGTCCTCAACCTGTTGATGGATCTGCGCCGCACACGCGGTGTCAGCTTTCTGTTCATCACCCATAATCTGGCGGTGGTGGATTGTATCGCTGACCGGGTCGGGGTGATGTATCGCGGCAGGCTGGTGGAGCAGGGACCGGCCCATGCGGTTTTCGAGCAGCCCCTGCATCCCTATACGAAAATTCTGGCTGATGCCGAGCCAAGCGTTCACCGTTTCGGCAGGCCGCAAAAGCCTGCCCCTCTGCCTGATATCAGCGGCGATCCCGATATCGGCTGCGCGTTCCGTGCGCGCTGTCCGCTGGCGCAGACACGTTGCACCATTGAGCCGCCAGTGCTGCGGGAGATCATGCCCGGACGTGAGGCGGCCTGCCACCGCGCCGAGGTGATGGCAGGGACCGATAGCTTCATCCGATAAAGACCAAAGATAGAGAAAGCCAGGAATGACCGATCTTGTTGATTTGACCATCCGGGAACTGGTTGCCGGTTTCAGCGCCAAGACCCTGTCGCCGGAAGACTATTGGAACGCCGTCGAGGCCCGGATCGATGCTTTCGAGCCGTCTGTTCAGGCGCTTTACCTCTATGATCCCCAAAGCGCCCGCGCCCAGGCCCGCGCCTCGACGGATCGCTGGCAGCGCGGCGCGTCGCTTGGCCCGCTCGACGGCATTCCTGTCTCACTGAAGGAACTGATTGCCACGAAAGGCCAGCCGGTGCCGCTCGGCACCGCTGCTGTTGATCTCGTACCGGCGGCAGCAGACGCGCCGATTGCGGCCCGGATGCGCGAGGATGGGGCGGTGATTTTCGCCAAGACCACGTGCCCGGATTACGGCATGCTGTCTTCGGGCCTGTCGAGTTTTCATCCGCTCAGCCGTAATCCCTGGGATCTCAGCCAAAACCCTGGTGGCTCCAGCGCCGGGGCGGCGGCGGCGGGGGCTGCCGGGTTCGGTCCGCTGCATATCGGCACGGATATTGGCGGCTCGGTGCGCCTGCCCGCCGGATGGACCGGGCTGTTCGGCTTTAAGCCCAGCCATGGCCGCATCCCTGTTGATCCCTATTATGTCGGGCGTTGCGCCGGGCCAATGACCCGCTGCGTTGATGATGCCGCCTATTCGATGATGACCCTGGCGCGTCCGGACTGGCGCGACGGCACCAGTCTGCCTGCTCAGGCGATCAACTGGCTGGACGAGGATATCGATATCAGCGGCATGAAAATCGGTGTCATGCTGGATGCAGGCTGCGGTCTTGCTGCCGAGGAAGAGGTGCGCGAGGCGGTTCTTGCTGCCGCCAAGCGCTTCGAGGCGGCAGGGGCCGAGGTTTTCGAGGTAGGCCCGGTGATGAACCGCGCCATGCTGGATGGGCTGGATGTGTTCTGGCGGGCAAAATTCTGGGGCGATATTGCCGCGCTCAGCACGGAAAAGCGTCAGATGATCCTGCCCTATATCTATGAATGGGCCGAGGGGGGCGCCAGCGTCAGCGGTGTCGATGCGGTTAAGGGCTTTGGCCAGACCATCGAGATGCGCAAGACCTGCGGCGCGCTGTTTACCCGCGTCGATGCGGTTCTGTCGCCGGTCAATCCTGTCGTTTCCTACCCGGCGGACTGGGCCTCGCCGACCAATGATCCGCAAAAACCCTTTGAGCACATTGCCTTCACGGTGCCGTGGAACATGTCGGAACAGCCAGCGGCATCGATCAATTGCGGCTTTTCAAACAGCGGCATGCCAATAGGTTTGCAGATTGTTGGTCCGCGATTTGCCGATCTGACCGTGCTGAAACTGTCGAAACTGTTTGAAAGCTGGACCGGGCGGATCAGCACTTGGCCGCAGCCGCCACGGTCTTGAGGGGCTTATACAAAGGTTCATTGAAAATGACTCTTTGTGTTCTTCACAGTACATGCCGCAAACGTTTTTATGTGCCGCTTACCCCCCCTTGTATCTACATATTGTCAATCGTGTAAGATTGTAGCGACTGTGCCTTCGACCGGGTGGCCACCCGGTCGAAGGCGTGGCGAAGTCGCCCGTCCCCCCACCGGTTACAACCGCGGCAGAGCCAGGGACCTTCGCCATCGTCACGTACAACCGAACAGTCGCTTGGGTCCAACCGTACGCACAAGGCAGGTTACCGTGAACAGGATCATTTGTGGAGTGGATGTTTCGAAAGATTGGCTGGATGCACAGATCCGGCCGGGGGCCGTTTTCCAGCGCTTTTGCAATGATGCATCGGGCATAGCGGAGCTTTTGGCTCTGTGCCGGGCGCATGGTGTCACGCTTGTGGTGATGGAAGCATCCGGCGGCTATGAGCGCGCTGCCTTTCTGCTTTTGTGGGAGATGGGAATGGCTTGCGCATTGGCCAATGCGCGTAGCGTTCGCTCTTTCGCCGATGCGATGGGCATTCTGGAAAAGACTGACCGGATCGATGCCGGTGTGATTGCCGCCTATGCCGAGGTCAAGAAACTGCGTCCGACGCCCGCGCCAAAGGCGGCCCAGCTGCGGCTTTCGGCTCTGGTGGCACGGCTTTCGCAGATCACGGGCGATCTTGTCGTCAACAAGCAGCGGCGGCATGTCGTGCGCGATGACGAAACCCGGCAAAGCCTTGATGAGGTCATCGCTCTTCTGGTGCGCCAAAGCCGCAAACTCGAAGGCGAGATCGCCTCGCTGATTGATGATGATCCGCTGTGGGCATGCCTCGACAAGGCGTTTCGCACAGTCAAGGGTGTTGCTTCCCGCACTGTGGCCCGGCTGATGGCAGAGCTTCCCGAGATCGGTCACGTCTCCAACAAGGCGATTGCCAAACTGTCTGGTCTGGCACCGATGGCCAACGACAGTGGGAACCGCACCGGTCGTAGACATGTGCGCGATGGACGGGCCGGTCCGCGCAGCATCCTCTTTCTCGTCGCTGCCATCGCAGCAAGATACAATCAAAATCTTGCTGATTTCCAGCAAAGATTGCAGAGCCAGGGAAAGCCAAAGATGGTCATCCGCATTGCACTTGCCCGTAAACTTCTTGTCATTCTCAACGCGAAAGCACGAGATGCGCGAAGGGAATTCGAAAATGCAACTTGACAGCCCAGATAGTCGCTCTGTCCTGCCGGACATCTCCCCCTCACGGGGGGAGATCGGATAGACTTTTCCGCCCAACTTATCGACTACCGTCGTGATCTCCGACATTTTGAACGGTAAATGTGAAGCGAAACGCTCGCTCCGAGTCGATCTCCCTCCTTGAGGGGGAGATGCCTGGCAAGGCAGAGGGGGGTAAGCGGCAGATAAAAACCTTTGCATTGTGTACTGTGCATATTTTCAATGTCTTCAAGTCGGGGATGCGTCAGCATCTTCGAGACTTGGTATTATTGAGGCTCAAAGGCTGGCAATATAGGCCCGCCAGCCACCCAAATGCGTAATGTCCTCAGCGCCTTTGACCGCCGAAGGCTCGACGAGAAAACCCTTGGCGCTCGATCCGTCATCCAGGAAAACCGTGCCGATACACATCGGCGAGGGGATCATGTTGACGAACTGACCGAAGCCAGCGGGCGTTAGCTGCCAGATTTCCACGGCAATCGCGGCTCCCTCCTCAACCCGAACCAGGCCGGGCTTGGGCGGTGTCTGGTTGGGCAGGGCAAACAGCTTGTAGCTGGCCGATGTCGTCCCAGCCCGCAGGAACCTGGCGTTAAGGCTGGTCAGTTGGTGATTGAGCGGCATGCCGGACAGATGCGCGCCGACAACGATGACAGGGATCAGACCCTCGGTCTTTTCCACTGGCTTTTCTGGTGACGGCGGCAGCGGCCAGCCGGTGGCACCGACGGTGGTGCCAAGGCGGCTGTGCAAGGCTGACCCCAGTGCTGCGGTCAGGCCATCGGCACCGAAGGGTGCCAGCAACGTGACGCTGGAGGGCAGGCCATCGCCACGCTTGCCTGTCGGCACGGCAATGCCGCACATGTCCAGAAGATTGACGAAATTGGTATAGGTGCCGAGGCGTGAATTGGCCTTGATCGGCTCCTCTTCCAGATCGGCCAGCGTGTAATGGGTGGGTGCTGTCGGCACGCAGATCACATCGACAGAGGCGATCACTGGCGCCAACTGCTGCTTCAGCGCTTGCAGCCGGTACATGCCGGAAAAGGCATCGGCGGCAGTCAGGGTTTTCGCCGCGCTGTAGATCGTGTGCGTCACCGGATGGAAGCTTTCGGGCTTCGCATCGAAAAAGTCTTTGACCGCCGCATAGCGTTCGGCCACCCAGGCACCTTCATAGAGCAGGTTTGCGACCTCAAAGAAGCCGGAAAACGGCAGGTCCACAAGCGTGTAGCCCATGGCCGAAAGCTCCGCCAGCGCTTTTTCGAAACTTGCTTCCATAAGGCTGTCGCCGAAGAATTCGCGGTCGGCCTTGGCGGGAACGCCAATACGCAGGACTGGCGCGGACGCCAATGCATGGCCGGTGGGCATGGTGCGGGAATATGCGTCCTCGGCATCATGCTTTGCGGCGACGGTGAAGATCTTATGGGCATCTTCCACCGTCAGCGCGAAGATCGATACGCAATCGAGGGTGCGGCAGGCGGGGATGACGCCGGTGGCCGACAGCGCCCCGACCGAGGGCTTCAACCCGACAATATTGTTCAAACCCGCCGGAATGCGGCCAGAGCCTGCCGTATCGGTGCCGAGCGCGAAGCTGACAATGCCCTGCGCCGTCGCCACTGCCGAACCGGAACTGGAGCCGCCAGGGACCAGTTTGGGATCGATCGCATTGCGGGGAATGGCATGCGGCGTGCGCACGCCGACCAGGCCAGTGGCGAATTGGTCGAGATTGGTCTTACCGATCACCAGGGCGCCTGCGTCTTTCAACAGGCGCACCACAGTCGCATTGGTTTCGGGCGTATAGGCATAATCCGGGCAGGCGGCGGTGGTCGGCAGGCCCGCGACATCGATATTGTCCTTGACGGCAAAAGGAATGCCCCAGAGCGGCTTTGTCTCCGGTGAAAAAGCGCCGAGCGCCTGCGCCTGATCCAGCAGGCTCGTCTTATCAGCAAGCTCCAAGAAAATGCCGGGATCGTTGATGGCGGCGATGCGCGAAAATACCTCTTCGATCATTGCCTGTGGCGTCCAGCCAGAGGCATAGGCGGTGTGAAGCGATGCAATATCAAAAGCTTGAGAAAATGCCATGGATCAATTTTCCAATAGTGTTACGGGGCGATCCCATTGGATCAGGACGGTGCAGCCATCAATGCTCCACACAGAATGTTCGGTGCCTGCCGCATTGACGATATAGGAACCGGTGCCATAGGTGCCGGTCTCGTCCGACTGGCTGCCTTCCAGCACCAGAATGGTTTCCAGCCCTTCGTGGCGGTGGCGGGGAACCGAGGCTCCGGCCTGATAGGCCAGAAGGGCGACGCCGGGCTGGTCACCCTCAAAGCGGCGTATCCAGTGAATGGTCACACCCTCGCGGAAGGGCTCATAGGGCAGGCTTTTCCAGCCCCCTGAAAGCATGTTGTCACGGGTCGTTTCAGCCATGGGCAAGCGCCTCCAGAAAGGGGTCGAGATGGGCAGTCCAGCCGACAATGCCGCCCTGAGCGCGGATCATCTCAAGGGTTGATTGCTTGAAGGCCGGGAAATAGCTGGCGGTGGCTTCTTCAATCAGCAGGCAGTCATAGCCCCGGTCATTGGCCTCGCGCATCGTGGTCTGCACGCAGACCTCGGTGGTGACACCGGCAAAGATCAATTGGGTAATGCCGCGCGCTGTAAGCTCTTCACCGAGACTGGTGGCATAGAACGCACCCTTGCCGGGCTTCTCGATCACCAATTCGCCGTCGGCAGGGGCAAGCTCTGGCAGAATGCCGGTGCCGTATTCCCCTGCAATCAGGATGCGTCCCATCGGTCCGGGATCACCGATCCGCAGGGTGGGATTGCCGCGATTGCGCTTGGCATCTGGCAGGTCGGAGAGATCGGGCCTGTGGCATTCCATGGTGTGGATGACGGTAAGGCCGTGGGCGCGGGCCGCCTCCAGCAGGAGCTTGACATCCGGCACGATGGCGCTGACGAGGCTGACATCATTGCCAAGTGTTTCGCCAAAGCCGCCCGGCTCGGTGAAATCGCGCTGCATGTCGATGATGACAAGCGCCGCCTGGTCCAGCTTCAATGGGAAGGCGAAGGGTTGGGCCTTGATATCCACCATCATGCATGTCCTGCCATATGGGCGCCGATCACGGCAATGTCGGCGCCGCGCGCCGGGGTCTCGTAAACCAGCCTGCCATCTGACATCACGACAATGCGGTCAGACATTTCCATCAGCTCGTCCAGATCCTCGGAAAACAGCAGCACGGCGCTGCCATTGTTGCGTGCCTTCATGATCCGGGCGCGGATTTCGGCGACGGCGGAGAAATCCAGACCAAAGCATGGGTTGGAGACAACCAGCAGATCGACATCGCCGGTCAGCTCCCGCGCCAGCACGGCGCGCTGCACATTGCCCCCCGACAGCGAGGCAATCGGCGAGGCGGGAGAGGCGGTTTTGACCTTGAAGTCGGCAATCAACCGCCCGGCCGTCTCGCGCATGGCCTTGGCATTCAGCCAGAACTGGGTCTTTCCCCTGGCATCCACATCGAAATCGCGAAAACTCAGGTTCTCAGCTACTGACATTCTCGGCGCGCAGGCATTCAGCAGCGGTTCTTCCGGGATGAAACGGACATTGGCGGCCCGCGTTTCCTGACGGGTGGCCGTATAGGGCCGGTCCTTGACGGTGATGTCGCCCGCCTCAGAGGGCCGTTGCCCGGCCAGCACTTCGGCCAGCTCCTTCTGGCCATTGCCGGAAATGCCGGCAATCCCGACGATTTCGCCAGCTCTGACATTGAGATCATCCACCTCAATACTTTTCAAGCCGCTGCGGTCACGGGTTTTCATCCCCCGGATCGCCAGGATGGAAGGGCTGGCGTCCGCAACCGGCAAGCGGCTGTCGAGTTCTGCCAGCTTGACATCGCCGATCATCATTGCCGCCATGTCCTGCGTCGTCAGATCTGCTGTGCGGCCCGAGCCGACCAGCTTGCCACGCCGCAGCACCGAAACCGCATCGGCAAACTTTTGCACCTCGTGGAATTTGTGGGAAATCATCAGCACGGTCAGCGCCCCACGCTCGGTCATGCCCCGCACCAGGCCCAGCATGTCGTCGGCCTCGGCAGGTGTCAGCACTGATGTCGGCTCGTCAAGGATCAGGAACCGGCGTCCGAGATAGAGCTGCTTGATGATTTCCAGCTTTTGCTTTTCGCCCGCCGACAATTCCCGCACCGGGCGTTCCAGCGGGATCTGGAAGGGCATGGTTGCCATGAAATCTTTGAGCGCCTGACGCTCTCGCCGCCAGTTGATCATCGCAGGCACGGCATTGCGGCTGATGACCAGGTTTTCCGCGCCGGTCAGTGACGGCACCAGCGTGAAATGCTGGTAGTCCATGCCAAGCCCCAGCGCTGCCGCATGGCGCGGTGAGGCGATCTCCACCTCCCGGTCCTCGACCAGCAATTGACCCGAGGTTTGGCGGTAAAAGCCCATGATGCATTTGACCAAAGTTGATTTGCCCGCGCCGTTTTCGCCTAGCAAGGCGTGAAACGAACCGGCATGCACCTTTATGGAGACGGCATCCAGGGCGGTGAAGCTGCCGAACCGCATGGTCATGGCGGCGGTTTCAATGCCGATTGCACTGGCAGTCATGTCTAATCCTCCCGCTCAACAATAATTGCCACCGGCCCGCCGCCGGGCGGTCCCTGATGTTCGGCTCCACCAGACACATACAGGTCCGTTTCGCCGAACACGCCAGCCAGCACGCCGCCGACAAAGGCGCGGGCATGGCGGGTGCCGGAAATGTCGCTATCCTCAAGCATCGTGTGGCGCTTGCCCCGCACGATGCCTCTTGGATCGGGTTCGGCCTTGGCCAGCACGGCACTCAGTTTTCCAAGCGGCATGTCGGACCAGGCGGCCCGCACGCTGGGGGCATCCATGGCGTCGAACATCACGGTATGGGTCATGGCAAATGGCCCGCTCCAATGATCGCTCATGCCGAGAACGATGATTTCGTGATCGGTCAGTTCTACGCCCGCCGAGGTCGAGGCGCGGGCAGAATAGAGGTCGAGCGTGCGGCAGATGTCGGTGTCCTTGATGTCATCCATATCAAGCTCGCCCAGCGCCACGGCGACGCCAAGCGCCGAGGCGCCGCGTGAATAACCCATGGATTTCAACGTCTCGGCAATAACCGTGCGTTTGCCACGCGCCTGCGCCTGTGCCACCCGCGCCGAGGTCAGCAGCGGGCATTTGATCTGCACGAAATGCACATCGGCCGGATTGTCTATCCCGGCATCAGCCATTGCGGTCCGCACGCCCTGAGCGACTAGATCCACCTGTTCCTTGCGGCCCAGATGTTCGGGTAGTAGATCGGCTGTACGGGCAACGCCGATGGCGAGCGAGCGGTTGGGCGCTGCCTCCACCCGTTCACGGGCAAAAATCGTCCAATGGGGCGACAGCGCCCCTTCGGTGCCGCCTGACATGACGATGGAAACGCCTAATACACCGAGGCGGGCAAACAGCTGTTCGAATGTGGCTGTCGCAAAGCCACGGGTGAAATCGTTGACGCAGCCATTGCCCTCGGTCTTGCCCAGCACCGCGACGATGCTGTGCGGATCGAGGCCGCTGGCAATCAGCGCTTCGACGCCGGATATGTCATCCGGGGCAGAGGCGGCAACGCGGTAAACCGAGGCGCGGAAACATGTGGTCACGGCAAGGCCTCGATCAGGTCTTTCGAATTGGAGACCGCGCCGAACACGCCACCCTGCATTTTCACCATTTTGATGGCCGCGAGGTGATTGCCGTAATCAGTGGCGCCGCAGCAATCTTCCAGCAGCAGGCATTCAAAGCCCCGGTCATTGGCCTCGCGCATGGTGGTGTGCACGCAGACATCAGTGGTGATGCCGGTCAGGATGATATTCTGGATGCGCTTCTGGTTGAGGATCAGTTCCAGATCCGTGGCGCAGAATGAGCCCTTGCCGGGCTTGTCGATAATGGTTTCGCCATCCAGCGGAGCCAGTTCCTCGATAATGTTCCAGCCCGGCTCGCCGCGCACCAGAATGCGACCGCAGGGGCCGGGATCACCGATGCCGGACTTGATCCGCTGCGAGCGCCAGCGCTTGTTGGCGGGCAGGTCGGCAAGGTCAGGGCGATGGCCTTCGCGGGTATGGATGATGTGGTAGCCCTTGGCGCGCATGGCAGCCAGAACCGCCTTGATCGGCTCGATCGGGGCGCGCACCAGCGACAGATCATAGCCCATATGATCGACATAGCCGCCGGGGCCGCAGAAATCGGTTTGCATGTCGATGATGATGAGCGCGGTATTGTCAGGCCGCCACTCGCCATTATAGGGCCAGGGATAGGGATCGGCGGCAAGCGTGTGAAGTTTTGTCTCTGTGGACATATCCATGGTGGCTCCTATTCGGCGGCGGATTTGGCAGGCTTGCCGTAGAGGCGAGTGGGTTTTTCAAAGCCGCAGGCTGTGCCGTCGCTGATCTTCACCTGGTCTTCCCAGGGCAAACGATAGCGGCCTGCTGCCAGATCGTGCATATAGGTATAGGGCGCATCCTGCGCGCCGCCAGCGACTGCCACATAGCCGCGATGGCCGAGCTGGTAGATGTTGTTTTCCACGCCCCAGCCGAGACGCGCCTCGCGCACCAGATCGGGCCGGACCTCGGCAGTGATGATTTCGTTGACGCGGCCTGATGTGCCGTGGGCGATGATCGAGCCATCGAAATTGCAGATCATCCCTTCGCCCATGCTGTCGAATGTGCCGTCCGAACCGCACATGCAGACATTGGCTGTGACCATCAGATTGCAGAAGGCGTTGGACTGGTTGGTGAAGCGCCAGGATTCGCGGATCGGTGCGGTATAGCCCGCCGTGCGGATCATGATTTCGGCGCCCTTATAGGCGCATTCGCGGGCCATTTCCGGGAACATGCCATCGTGGCAGATGATCAGCGCCAGTTTGGCGCCCTTCGGCCCGTCGATGACGGGAATGCCGAGATCGCCCGGCTCCCATGGCTCGACTGGCACCCAGGGATGCATCTTGCGGTAATAGAGCTTCAGCTCGCCGGTATCGTCAATGATAATGCCGGAATTATAGGGCATGCCGCCGGGATTATATTCCATGATCGAGAAGCAGCCCCAGATGCGGTTCTGTTTGCAGGCGGCCTTGAAGGCGGCCACTTCCGGCCCATCCATCCGGCACATGATCTCGGGGTTGATATCCATCGACAGGCCGTGCAGGGCATATTCGGGAAATACCACGAGATCCATGCCCGGCTGATTGCGCCGGGCCTTGGCCACGAGATCGACGATCACCTGGGTCTGGCGGGCGAGATCTTCCGGCGTCACGGTGACGGGGAGTTGCAATTGCACGAGGCCGATACCGACGCCGTGTTCCGATTTGTTCAATCCGCCCAATCCGTTCATGGGAACCTCCTGTGCTTTATTTCGTCAAGGAAAGCGCCGCCGGAGCGCCGGACAGCGCCCGTGTCGGTGACGATGTGATGATGAGAATGATCAGCGTCAGCACATAGGGTGCGGCGTAAAACAGATAATAGCCCTCGCTGACGCCCACCGATTGCAAAGCCGGGCCGAGCGCGCCAGCCCCGCCGAACAGCAGTGACGCCAACACGCAGCCGAGCGGGTTCCAACGCGCGAAAATCACCAGCGCCACGGCCATCAGACCTTGGCCGGACGAGATCCGCTCGTTCCAGGAACCGGGATAAAACAGCGACAGATAGGCACCGCCCACCGCCGCCAGCGCCCCGCCTGCCATGGTTGCTAGCAGGCGCACGGTGTCCGGGTTGATGCCCATGGCACGTGCCGCATCCGAACTGTCGCCAACGACCCGCAGGATCAGGCCGATCCGGGTATTCTTCAGGCCCCACCACAGGAAAAGTGCTAGCACAAGGCCGATGATGAACAGGATGTTGATGGTCAAAGCCGCCTGGATTTGCGGCAGGTGTGACCAGAAGCCGAGGGAAATCACCGGCAGTTTCGGCGCGACCGGTTGGATGAAGGGCTTGCCGAAAAAGAAGGCGAGACCCAGCCCGAACTGCATCATCGCAATGCCGATGGCGATGTCGTTGACCTTTGGAAACTTGCAGATAAAGCCATGCAACAGGCCAAACAGCGATCCGGCCACCATGGCCGCCGCCACGCCAGCCCAGGGCGAGCCGGTCATGACCGCTACGGCATAGGCGGCCATGGCGCCAAACACCAATGTGCCTTCAAGGCCGAGATTGATACGGCCCGACCGCTCCGTCAGGGTTTCGCCGAGACTGACGAAGATGAAGGGGGTGGAGACACGGATGGCGCCCGCCAATATCGCCAGCGGCACGCCCCAGAGGCCAAGCGCGCTATCGTCCATCACGTCTCTCCTTTTTCTGTGGCAGATTGCTTCCAGAGGTCCGGATTAAAGATGCGAAACCGGCCATACAGCGTTTCGCAAAACAGGATGACCACGAACAGCGTGCCTTGAAGCACCAGCACCGTGGCATCCGGCAGGCCCATGCGGCGCTGGATCAAGCCGCCGGAGGCGGTGATGCCGCCGAGAAAAATCGCGACGGGAATGATCGCCAGCGGGTTTTGCCGGGCGAGGAAGGCGACGAGAATGCCGGTATAGCCATAGCCCGCCACCAGCGCGCCATTGGCGCTGCCCTGCACGGCGGCCACCTCAATCATCCCGGCAAGGCCTGCAAAACCACCGGCCAGCGCGGTGAAGCCGACGATCAAACGGCCAACCGGCAGGCCCTGAATCTGGGCGGCCCGCATATTGCCACCAGCGATCCGAGCGGCAAAACCGATGCTGGTCCATTCGATAACGATATAGGAGAGGACGCAGGCGATCACGCCGACCGCCAGGCCCCAATGCACGTCCATGCCGGGGATCTTGCCGATCATGTCGGCGGCGGGCAGGGGCAGGGTCGAGGGTTTATTGAGGCTGGCCGGATCGCGCAGCGGTCCTTCGATCAGGTGATTCATCAGCGCGATGGCGATATAAGCCAGCAGCAGCGAAGATATGGTTTCATTGACGCCGCGATAATGTTTCAGCGCTCCGGCGAAACCGATCCATACTCCGCCCGCCAGCATGGCGCAGAAGCCCATGACCAGCCAGAGGAGAGGCGGACTGAAGCTTGGTGCGAGCGGAACGGCGATGGCCGCCGCTGTCAGGCCGCCCAGCACCAGCGCGCCCTCCGCACCAATGATTGTCAGGCCAAGCCTGGCGGGAAGGGCCACGCAGAGCGCGGTTAACAGCAGCGGGGCTGCCCGGCTAAGGGCATTTTGCAGCGAAAACCACGAGCCGAAGCCGCCCGCAAACATCAACTGGAACAATTGCAGCGGCGACTTGCCGATCGCGGTGATGAACAGGCTGAACAGGCCAAGCCCGATCAGCACGGCCAGCAGCGTGATGGCCACCGGTTCTGCGCGGCGGGCCAGCCATTCCACCACCGGACGCAGTGCGTGACGTCCCGCAGACTTGGGTTGCAAGCCATGCGGAAGATGTGTCCGGCTTTCAGGTGTCGTGGTCATGGCCCGCGCCTCCATTGGTTCAGCCCATCGACCCCATGACGCCTTCGACCAGATAGTTCATGCTTTCCAGCTCGATGGCATCTTCGGCATAGTCCTTGCCCGAGGGGATGACGACATTGCCCTTGTTGTCCTTCTGGCCGCCCTTGAAGACGGAGAAGCCGCCTGCCTTCATGGTGGCAAGCGTGGCTTCAAACTTGGTGCGGGCTTCAGCGGAGACGCCGGGGCCAAGCGGGCTCATCTTGACGAAACCGTCCTTCAACCCGCCGCGCACGAAATTGCCAAGCTTTTCGCCAGCCTGCGCCTTCTTGACGAAATCGGTATAGACATTCCCCCAGGCCCATTCGGCGCCGGTCAGATATTTTTCAGGCGCCAGCGGGCTCTGGTTGGCATGATAGCCGCAGACGAAAGCGCCACGGCCAGCGGCGGTCTGCACCACGACCTTCGGGCTATCGACATGGCAGGTGATGACATCAACGCCCTGGTCGACCAGCGCATTGGTCGCTTCTGCCTCCTTGACGGCCAGCGACCATTCACCGGTGAAAATCACCTGGCAGGTGATGGAGGGATCGACGGAGCGGGCGCCGAGCAGGAAGGCATTGATATTCTGCACCACCTGCGGAATGGGCTTGGCGGCGACGAAGCCGATCTTCTTGGACTTGGTCGCATAGGCGGCGGCAATACCGTTCAGATATTGGCCCTGGAAGATGTAGCCGAAATAGCTGCCGGTATTGTCGGGGTTCTTGCCCTTCTGCCAGAGGCCGCCGCAATGGCGAAACTGCACGTCAGGATATTTCTGCGCGACTGCCAGCATATGGGGGTCGAAATAGCCGAAAGAGGTCGGAAACAGCAGGCTTGCGCCATCCAGATTGATCATCGATTCCATGGTCTTCTGGACATCGACGGTCTCAGGCACATTTTCTTCCTCGACGACAGTCACCCCGGACAAGGCCTTGACCACGGCAGCGCCCTCGGCATGGGCCTGGTTATAGCCGTAATCATCCTTGGGTCCGACATAGATGAAGCCGACGGTGAGATCGGCAGCCTGCGCGGAACGCAACATGCCGGGAGCAGCGATGGCGGCGGCGGCACCCAGCGCGGAGGTTTGCAGGAAATGACGGCGGGTAAAGGAAGGCGATCTGGTCATCGGTGGGTTCCCCTGTTTGATCCGGCTCTCGTCCGGCGCGGATGATTTGAGAAAGTGTATGCAATCACCATGCCAGATCTGAAAGCCATGCTTGAAAAGAGCTTTCTGGCCGTATCTGGTTGCTGCCGGTGCATCTGTATGCACTTTTAAAATTCAGATGAATATTTTTTGAGCGCGACTATTAAATTTGCTAAATCCTTCAGGGAAAAATTCCTGGTCTCGCAGGAAAGTTGTGTATTTTTATGAAAATCGTGCTTTGATATCAGTAGGGCAGTGGGTTAACGTGCCAAAACAAGTGATTTTTAAAACTGCATACAGACGATAATAAACTGGGAAATCTCAATGAATCAGCCGAGGGTGCGCGAACTTGTTCGTGCCGGCAATACGGTCGAACAGTTGGTGCGCGCCATTGCCGACCTGATTATCGTCGGCGACTTGAAGCCGGATGATAAACTGGATGAAGGATCGCTCGCAGCCCGTTTCGAGGTGTCACGCACGCCGGTGCGCGAAGCGTTGCGGCAATTGTGTGCGATGGGGTTGGTGGAGCGCAAGCCGAACAAGAGCGCTGTTGTCACCAACGTCACCGGCCAGTTCCTGACCTCGATGTTTGAAGCCATGGCGGAGCTTGAAGCTGTTTGCGCCAGACTGGCGGCAGAGCGCATGACGCTGGAGGAGCGCCGGGCGCTGGAACGGATGCATCGCGATTCAATCCGCATCGTGCAGGCGGGCCAGACGGAGGACTATTCCGCCTATAATATCGAATTTCACAACCGGATCTATCAGGGTGCCCATAACCAGCATATTCTGGAATTGGTGACACAAACCCGGTCGCGGCTGGCGCCGTTTCGCCGCGCCCAGTTCCGGCTGACGGGTCGCTTGTCACTATCTTTCCAGGAGCATGAGGCCATCGTCAATGCCATTCTGCGCGGTGAAAAGAACGCCGCTGCCGAAGCGGCCTATCGCCATGTCGAAATTGTCGGCGATGCCAGCAGCACATTGACCCAGCACACGGTTGGCAGGGACTAAACCTGAAAATCCAGGCCTCATGGATTGATGCGGTAGGTCCTGACCAGTTCCGGGTCCTGTTGCAGCGTATCGAGCCAGGTCGGGTCGAGTTTTGGCACCGAGGAAAACAGCAGTTTGGAATAGGGATGCTGCGGGGCGGCAAGCTGTTGGGGCGAGATTTGTTCGACCTTCTTGCCCGCATACATCACCACGATTTCGTCGCAGATCGCTTCCACCACCGACAAATCGTGGCTGATGAAAATGTAGGACAGACCAAGCTCACGCTGCAATTCCTTCAAAAGTTCGATGACCGCGGCGGCGACTACGGTATCCAGCGCAGACGTGATTTCGTCGCAAAGGATCAGCTTCGGTTCCGCTGCCAGCGCGCGGGCGAAATTGACCCGCTGTTTCTGGCCACCCGACAATTCCGAGGGGCGGCGCTGGCGCAGCGATTGCGGCAGATGCACCATGTCAAGCAATTGGTTGATGCGGGCATCGCGCGCCTTGCCCTTCATGCCATGGTAAAAGGTCAGCGGGCGACCGAGGATTTCCTCAATGGATTTCGCCGGGTTCAGCGCCGTGTCGGCGGATTGGAAGACGATTTGCATTTCGCGTAGCTGGGTGCGGGTGCGGTCGCGGGCATGACGGCCCAGTTCACGGCCATTGAAAATGATATGGCCCGCTGCCGACGGCAGGAGGCCGGCAATGCTGCGCGCCAGAGTGGATTTGCCGCAGCCGGATTCGCCGATAATGCCGAGGTTGCGGCCATTGCGCACCGTGAGGTTGATGGACTGCACCGCCTGAACGAGAGGCAGGCCATCCGGTTGCAGATCACCATAGCCAGCAATCAGGTTTTCGATTTCCAGCAGGGGCTTGAGGCTCTTGTCTTCGGCAAGCGGTGTTGTGCGGGGCTTCGGTTCAAAGGCAGACAGAAGTTCGCGGGTATAGGGATGTTGGGCATGCGCCAGCAAATCGGCAGTCGTGCCGCTTTCCTGCACTTCTCCGCCCTTGAGCACGATAATACGATCGGCAATCTGGGCAACGACGGCCAGATCATGGGAGACATAGACCCCGGAAATACCGTCCTTGCGCATCACCGACTTGAAGGCCCGCAGCACTTCGATCTGCGTCGTCACATCAAGAGCCGTGGTCGGTTCGTCGAAAATCACCAGTTTCGGGCCGCCGATCAAGGCCATGGCCGCCGAAAGGCGCTGCAACTGGCCACCGGAGACCTGATGCGGATAGCGTGAGCCGATGGTTTCCGGATTGGGCAGCGACAGCGCCCGAAACAGCGCCACTGCGCGGGTGCGGGCTTCTTCCTTCGACATCAGGTCGTGAATGCGGGTGACCTCGATCACCTGATCCATGATCCGGATGGCCGGATTGAAGGCCGCCGCCGCCGATTGGGGCACATAAGCGACATCGGTGCCGCGAATACCGGCGCGATCACGCTCGGAAAGTGCGGCCATATCCTTGCCCGCAACATTGATCGAGCCGCCGGTTATTCGGCATCCGGGGCGGGTATGGCCCATCAACGTCAGGGCGATGGTGGTTTTTCCAGAGCCACTTTCGCCGATCAAGGCGACGATTTCGCCCTCCGGTATATCCAGGCTGATGCCTTTGATGATCTCGACCTTGCGGCCGGAATCGGTGGTGGCCTGGACCTTGAGGTCACGGATTTCCACAAGGTTTGCCATCATGCGCTCCTGTCGCGGATCTTGCGGGGAAGATTATCGATCAGCATGTTGACGCTGATCGTCAGGCTGGCAATGGCCAGTGACGGGAAAATCACCGCCGGTGCCGCAAAGGGCAGGCCGCCGATATTTTCGCGCACCAATGCGCCCCAATCCGCATTGGGCGGCTGGACGCCGAGGCCCAGGAAGGAAAGCCCTGAAAGCAGCAACACGATGAAGACGAAGCGCAGACCAAAATCCGCCAGCACCGGTCCGGTAATATTCGGCAGAATTTCAGAGCGGATGATGTAGAAAATAGTCTCGCCCCGGATGCGTGCGACGCTGATGAAATCCATGGCATTGATGTTGACGGCAAGCGCCCGGGCAAAGCGATAGGCGCCGGGCGTGTAGATCACCGACAGGGTCATGACCAGAACCGGGATCGACGATCCGACGGCAGCGACCACCACCAGACCGAAGAGCTTGCTGGGAATGGAGTTCATCGCATCGAGAAAGCGGCTGAGCACGGTATCGATCCAGCCACCGGCGACGGCGGCGATCATGCCAAGTACAACGCCGGAAAAACAGGCGATGGTGACGGCGGCCAGCGAAATGCCGACCGTGTAGCGCGCACCCATGATGATGCGCGACAGCATGTCCCGACCGAGATAATCGGAGCCCAGCCAGAGCGTGTCGCTCATCGGCCCGAAATAGTCGAAATCCACGATCTCACCGACTGGATGCGGGATGAGCAGGGGCGCGAATATCGCCACCAGCGCCCAAGCGATGATGACAGTGAGGCCTGCAATGCCAACGGCATTGATGCGATAGCCGAATGACTGGCGTTTGCGAGCGATTGGTGCTGTTGATGGCGTCGCGTTCGATGGCGTCCCGTTTAGTGGCGTCATAGTCATCGCAGCCTCGGATTGGAGAGAATGGAAACAATATCGGCAATGGTGATCAGCACGAGATAGCCGACGCAGAAGATCATCGCGCAGCTCTGGATCAGTGGCAGGTCACGGGTGGCGACGGCATCGACCATCAGCTTGGCAATGCCGGGATAGTTGAAGATCGTCTCGACGATAATGACCCCGCCGATCAGATAGGACAGTGATAGCGCCATGGCATTGACGATTGGCCCCAGCGCATTGGGCAACGCATGGCGCAGCACGATGCGGCGGCGTGAGGCGCCTTTCAGCAACGCCATTTCCACATAGGGCGTATCGAGGGTTTCGATCACCGCTGCCCGGGTCATGCGGATCATCTGGGCTGAAACGCCGAAGGTCAGGGTGATGACGGGCATGGCATAGACACGCACCAGGCCAGCAAAACTGTGAACCTCATTGGCAAAGGACAGTGCCGGTAGCCATTTCAGATAGACCGCAAACAGTAGAACGGCGGAGGTGGCAATCATGAATTCCGGCACGGAAATCACCCCAATGGTCACCACGGTGACGCAGCGGTCATAGAGAGAGCCGCGCAGCATGGCCGAGGTAATCCCCAGCGTCAGTGCGATGGGAACAGCCAGGAGGGCGGTAATGCCGGCAAGCTTCATGGAATTGACCAGACGGCCGGAAATCAGCTCAGCAATTGGCATGTTATTGGCGTAGGAGGTGCCGAGATCGCCTTGCAACAAGCCCGTTGCCCAACGCAGGAAACGCAGAATTGCCGGATCGTTGAGATGCATGGCCTGGCGCAGGCCCTCGACGGCTTCAGGCGTCGCGGCCTGACCGAGCAGCATGGTCGCCGTATCGCCTGGCAAGAGCGCAGTCGCCATGAAAACGGCCAGCGACACGATGATCAAGGTGATCAGGGCGATCATCAGCCTGTTGACAACAAGGGAAAAGGCTCGGGCGTTCACGCACATGCTCCAGCTGGGTTAGGGCGATCAATCTTCGGCAATCGCTTCGGGTAATCGGAATGCGGATGACCGTGATAATGTGCCGCCAGGCTGGCAAACGGTTTTGCCGCGATGCGCTGGATAAAGCATGCACCGATCCAAAGCTATTTGCCAAGGCCTGCTCGTAGAGGGTCTGCCGAACTGGTATCAGGCTTCCAGCCAGACATATTCGGCGAAGGCATAGCCCATCATGCCACCCAGTGGGCTGGATTCAAGCCCTTTAAGCTTGGCGGTGATGGCATCGACATTGGAAAGATAGGCGGGAATGACCGTCCCTGCTTCCTCTGCGATCATCACCTGCATTTCGCCATAGATTTCCTTGCGCTTGTCCTGATCGAGAAGGCCACGAGCTTCGAGCAGCATCTTGTCGAATTTCGGCGACTTATACTGGCTTTCGTTCCACGGAGCATCGGAGGAATAAAGCAACGAGAACAGGATGTCGGGGGTCGGGCGTGGGTTGATATTGCCGAAATGGACCGGTGCTTTCAGCCAGTATTTATCCCAGTAACCATCGGAGGGCACGCGCTGGACATCAAGCTTCATGCCGATTTCTGCCGCTGATGCCTGGATAATCATCGCCATGTCTATCGAAGAGCTTGCGGCTTCTGATGCGATAACCGGGATGGACTGGCCAAGCACGCCCGCCTTCTGGAAGTGGAATTTTGCCTTGTCGGGATCGAAGGCCTTCGGCTTCAGGTCGGCATTATGATAGAAGCTGGCAGACGACAGCGGCTGGTCGTTGCCGACTTCGCCCAGCCCACGCAATGCGGATTTGACGATCTGCTCCCTGTTAACGATCAGCTTCATGCCGTCGATGAAGTCTTTCTTATTGCCCGGCGCCATGTCCATGCGCATGTTGAGATTGGTGTAATTGCCCGATGTCGTCTTCGACAGCACGAAGCCGTCCTGGGTATCGACCAGACGCATGGAGCGCGGATTGATGGAGGCGGCCAGCTGGATGTCACCCGACAGGAGCGCGTTGACACGGGCATTGTCCTCGCTGATGGCGAAGAATTCGAAACTGTCGACATTCGGGCCGCCAGCTTTCCAGTAATTGCCATTGCGCTTCATAATCGAGCGGACGCCGGGCTCGAATTTTTCGAGAACGAAGGCACCGGTGCCATTGCCCTTGGAAAAATCCGTGGTGCCATCGGCAACGATCATGAACTGGTGGATGGCGAGAATGGACGGCATGTCGGCATTGGCATGCGAGAGCGAGATTTCCACGGTCTGCTTGTCGACGGCCTTGATGCCGGTCATCTGGGCGGCGATCTTGGCAACCTTGGAGCCGGTGGCCGGATCGAGATGGCGCTTCAGCGAATAGACCACGTCGTCTGCGGTCAGCGTCTTGCCGTCGTGGAAGGTCACGCCGCTTTTCAGCTTGATCGTCCAGACCTGGGCGTCCTTGCTGTCAACCGATTCTGCTAGCTCCATCTGCGGAGCGCCGGACTTGTCGAGAATGGTCAGGCGGTTATAGAGCGCGCAGCAGCGCACATAGTCGGTGGAGAGCGAGGCCTTGGCCGGGTCCAGCGTATCGGCATTGGAGGCTGAATATCCAGCAGCTTTCAAAGATCCGCCTTTGACCGGCGTTGCGGCGAGCGCGCTTGAGGCGCGCCCCATGATGGAGCCGGCGGCGGTGAGGGCAACGCCACCAGCGAGCATCATCTGCATCAGTTCGCGGCGGGTGGCACCACGGCGGATGGCGTTCTCCACCATGGCATCGTCAGCGCCGGTCCAGTTTGTTGTCTGCTTGTCTGTCATGACATTCCCCTTATTGTTGTTGACTGTTTTGCGGGCCTTTTGGTGGCACGTCATTGTATGCTGATGTCATCGTGTGTTGGCTTCAGGCGGCGCGATCCAACTCTATGGCCTCGGCAAGTCCCGCCATGGAGGTGAAGTGAAAATCGGGTTTCACAAATGTTTCCGGCTCGATCGTGCCGCCATAGCCTTTTTGGGCATGGCGTCGCTCGATCCAGCAATTGGTCAGGCCAAGCTGCCGTGAAATGCCGATGTCGTGATATTGGCTTTGCGCCACATGCAGGATATCGGCGCGGCTGTTGCCTTCCTTTTCAACGAAAGCGAAGACAGTTTCGAAAAATGCTGGATCAGGCTTTTCGGTGCCCGTGTCATCAGTGGTTAAGGCTGCATGAAAGGGCTCGCCCAAGGCTTCATCGAAATACGCAAAGGCCCAGCGCTGCGCATTGGTCATGGCAATCAGCCGGTAGCAGGTTTTCAGCTGTGCCAGCGCGGCAACACTATCGGCAAAAGGCTTCCAATCGGTGACGGAGCCACGCAAGCGCTCGCCAAATGCAGCGTCTACCGGCAGGCCGAGGGCGGGGGCGATCTTTAGGTAGACCCGCGCAAGATCGTCGGGAAAAAGCAAGGCTTCATCGTCATAGCGGGCCGCACGATAGAGCGAAAGAGCGTGTTCTCCATCCATCGTCACGCCTGTCTCTGCGGCAATCTCAGCGAGGCAATGGGTAATGCCGCTCTCAAAATCAATGAGCGTGCCGACCACGTCGAAGGTGAGATATTTGAAATCCGCAAAGGCCTTTGCCATCATTGCATCCTCTGGCTTGTCCATCTTCATGCATCAGGCCCGGCAAATGCCGTTCCTGTCACTCACGATCCCTTGGTTTCCTCGCTTAACTTTTGTTTTATCTTGAATGCGCCCTGGCATTTTCTACTGAGGCGCACCCGAAGTATTACAGGAGCTACGGGCTGTTTCTTCCCGAATGCCGATCTTAAGACGGCAGAAAATTCTGAATCTGATCGTTCGGCGGTATTTCGCCTGCCTGGCTGTGGTCTCAGGCCATGGCAGTGCGAACGTCCGGATCTTCCAGCGTCTGATCCAGCGTCTTCCTGGTGCGCTCGACAATGGCGTCGATTTCGCTGTCCGTGCAGCAAAGCGGCGGCGCATAGCCCAGAATGCCATTAGCGAAGGCGCGGATGACGAGGCCATTGTCCCAGGCCCGTTCAAACACCCGCGTGGCAGGTGCGGCAGCGGCTGGTAGCGGGGCTTTCTTGTCCTTGTCTACCACCATTTCAATGGCGGCCAGCATGCCGCGACCGCGCACATCGCCCACCAATGGATGGTCTTTCAGGCTTTCCAGCCCAGCCATCAGACGTGCGCCCATTTTGCGACCGTTTTCCAGCAGGCCGTCCTCATAAAGCTTCAGCACGGCAAGGCCAACAGCGGCACTGACCGGATGGGCGGAATAGGTATAGCCGTGGCCAATGGCGGCCGATCCGGCACCATCGGCAATGGTGTTGTAGATCTTATCGGACAGGAACACCGCACCCATCGGCACATAGCCAGAGGTGAGGCCCTTGGCAGTGGTCATCAGATCCGGCACCACGCCATCGTCTGCACAGGCAAACAAGGGACCGGTGCGGCCAAAGCCAGTGATGACTTCATCGGCCACGAACAAAATATCCAGCTCGGTGCAGACATCGCGCATGGCTTTCAGCCAGCCGCCTGGCGGCACCAGAACACCGCCGGAGCCTTGAATCGGCTCGACATAGAAAGCAGCAACGCGCTCACTGCCCAGTTCTTCGACCTTCTTGCGCAAAGCTGCAACGGATGACGCGATAATGGCGGCGGGATCATTGCCGACCGGGTTGCGATAGGCGTAGTGCGACGGAATTTTATGCTGCCAGTCAAATGGCAGGCCGAATCCGGCGTGGAACAGCGGCAGAGCCGTCAGGCCAGCGCCGACCGTGGATGAGCCATGATAGCCCTGTTCCACCGAGATAAACTGGTCCTTCTGCGGCGTGCCTTTGCAATGGTAATAATAGCGGATGAAGCGGATGGTGCTGTCCACGGCATCAGAGCCGCCGAGGGTGAAATAGACATGGTTGAGGTCGCCCGGTGCGCGGTCTGCCAGTTCGGCTGCGAGCCGGATGGCGGGTTCCGAGCCAAGGCTGAAATAGCCTGTGGCGTAAGGCAGTTCCCGCAGCTGTTTGGTGGCGGCCTCAATGATGCTTTCCTGACCGTAGCCAGCATTGACGCACCACAGGCCAGCAAAACCATCCAGCAACTGATGGCCATTGGCATCGGTCACGGTGGCACCTTTTGCGGATTTCAAAACCCGCACGCCCGCCTTTTCATGGCCGCGATAGGAGGCAACCGGATGCACCAGATGGGCGCGGTCCAGTTCAATCAGGGAATTGCTCAACATAATCTCTCTCCAAATTCAGCCCAGCGCTTGGCTGGCGAGTGCATAGGTTTTAACAAATGAGGGCGTGGCCGCTGCCGCATTGCGGCGCATGGGCAGGCCGCCGCCAGCATTCAGCAGGCCGTGGTCCGTCAACCAGGGCGCAAGGCCCGTGTCCACCAGCGTATCAACGCGCAGGAAATGCCCAGCACGCTGTGCAAAAACAAAGGACAGAAGCGCTTTTGCGTCCTCAACATTGCTGGCAACCACAGGGCCAGCAACCTCGCCGCGCCCAAAGGCATGAAGGGCGATGAAGCCACAGATGCGGGCACCATCACGCAGCACAGCAAGCCTGCCGTGATCGAAAAGCCGTTGATACAAAGAGGTGCGATCTGCGCCAAAGGCTTGGGCATCAAGCGCAATGAGGGTGCTAGAGGCGTCCTGCTCCACCCAAGTCACTGATTGAGGGGCAACAGCACCCGCTTTAACGAGGCCTTGGTGCTGAAGGACTTCACCAATGACGACAAAGCCAAGTTTTTCATACAGCGGCAGGCCATCTTGCGATGCCACCAGCCGGCATTCCCGGCCCTCTGCGGCAGCAAGCGCCATGTTCATCAATTTGCGTCCAAGGCCGCGCCCGCGCATTGACCCATCCACGATCACCAAATTAATGGTGGCGCAGGTCTCGCCATACAGCGTCGCCATGGCGGTTCCCACCACACGGTCGCCTTCAAGCGCCATAAAGCCCTTGCTCAAGGATAGCACAAAGGCCCAGTCTTCCCGGCTGTGCGGCCACTGGGCTTGTTGGGACAGTAAAAATGCGCCGTCGATGTGTTCGGGACCAAAGGAAATAATGTCGATCTGGCTTGCCTGCATGCCACTACCCTGAAATATGTTGGTCTTTTTGTTGAAATTTGTCTTACCAGAAAAATTGTTGAGCACTTTTCTATGACAAACTCTAGTGTTCTTCAGTGATAGACCCGCACGCAAAGAAGATCATCCCGACGATGGCGTGTCCTTGGTATGTTTCGCCGTTCCGACCGATCCCAGCCGCATCTTATGCCGTGAGCGTGCATTTTCATTGGCTGCGAGGGCAGGGCTTCCTGAGGGTTCGCAAAACTCTCTGCCAAATCCTCCACTGCATACGCAACATTGTGCTTTGATATGTGCCAATTGCGGTGAACCGCTTGGCGCGGCTCTGCCTATGATGGGAACACCTCAACGATATGCTTTGCAAGGATCGAGAAAACCATGGCTCCCTTCCGCCCGAAATTCATCACCTTCGATTGCTACGGCACACTCATCAATTTTCAGATGGCGGAAGCTGCCCGCGATATTTACAGCGCCCAGCTGGATGCCGCCCATATGGACGAGTTTGTCAAAGACTTCTCAGCCTATCGTCTGGATGAAGTGCTGGGCGATTGGAAGCCTTATGCCGATGTGGTGCACAATGCCATCGAGCGCACCTGCAAGAGAAACGGCGTGACCTTCCGCGATGAAGACGCAAAAACCGTATATGAGCGCGTACCCACATGGGGTCCGCATTCGGATGTGCCTGCTGGTCTTGCCAAAGTGGCCAAGGAAATTCCGCTGGTGATTCTCTCCAACGCCATGAATTCGCAGATCATGTCCAATGTGGAAAAGCTTGGTGCGCCCTTCCATGCGGTCTATACGGCAGAGCAGGCGCAATCCTACAAGCCGCGCATGAAGGGCTTTGAATATATGTTCGACATGCTCGGCTGCGGCCCGGAAGACATTACCCATGTGTCCTCATCCTTCCGCTATGATCTGATGACGGCCCATGATCTGGGCATCAAGAACAAGGTCTGGGTCAACCGTGGTCATGAGCCAGCCAATCCTTATTATGGCTATCAGGAAATCGCAGGCGTTCACGATCTGCCCGGCGTGTTTGGTCTTTAAGCGATGAAATATCTCTCCTACTGGCACGACACCGCCCCGCAATTTGCCGAGGGCGTCACGGGCGCAATTGAAGGCGATTTTGATGTCGCCGTGATTGGCGGCGGCTTTACAGGCCTCGCTGCCGCCCGCCAACTGGCGCGAGGCGGAGCAAGGGTGATCGTGCTGGAGGGGCAACGCATCGGTTGGGGTGCCTCTGGCCGCAATGGCGGACACCTCAACAATGGCTTGGCCCACAGCTATCTGGGGGCCAAGGCTGAGCTGGGCAAGGAGAGGGCGATTGCGCTTTACCAAGCGCTCGACAGTTCCATCGATACCATCGAGGCGCTGATTGCCGAGGAAGGCATTGATTGCAATTTCCGCCGCGCCGGAAAGCTGAAACTGGCCTCCAAGCCACAGCATTTCGAAGGGCTTGTCCGCAATTTTGAAGCTCTGCATGAAGAGGTCGATCCCGATACGGCGCTGTTGTCGCCATCGGATTTGAAAGGTGAGGTTGGTTCATCTTTTCATGGGGCCATGCTGTCCAAAAAGAGTGCCATGATGCATATGGGCCGCTATGTCGTGGGCCTTGCGAATGCCGCCCACCGCCACGGCGCTGTGATTACTGAGCAGGCCTCTGTCACCTCTGTTGAAAAGCACGGTGGCCGCCATCGCCTGACCACTGGGCGGGGCCATGTGACGGCCAAAGATGTGCTTGTGGCCACCGGGGCTTATACCACGCCCAATTTCAGCTTCTTCCGCCGCCGCATCATTGCTGTCGGCAGCTTTCTGATTGCCACACGACCTTTATCGGACACGGAAGTGGCGAGCGTGATGCCGGGTAACCGCACCTGCGTCAACACCATGAACATCGGCAATTACTGGCGCTTGTCGCCCGACAATCGCTTGATTTTCGGCGGTCGCGCCCGTTTCTCCGCCACATCGGATCAGCAATCGGATGCCAAAAGCGGCGAAATCCTGCGCCAATCCCTTGCCGCTATTTTTCCGCAGCTTGCCAAGGTCGAGATCGACTATTGCTGGGGTGGTCTGGTGGATATGACCAAGGACCGCTATCCCCGCGCAGGATATCAGGACGGTTTGTGGTACGCCATGGGCTATTCCGGCCACGGTGCCCAGCTTTCCACTCACCTTGGCATGATCATGGCCGATACCATCCTGGGCAAGCCCGATGCCAATCCGCTGAAGGGGGTGGACTGGCCTGCCGTGCCGGGACATTTCGGCAAGCCATGGTTTTTGCCGTTGGTGGGCATGTATTATAAGATTCTCGATAGATTTCAGTGAGAAGGACAGCCTGCAATCGTGCAGGGTCATTGGATTTGCGGATGCATGAAAGCTTTGCGCGTCTGCTTGACATGCTCTCCCAAGCCATCGTCTGGCGTCGCGCTTGCGACAAAACGCACATGTCATGTGTGGCTGTATTATTCTATGGGAGACCGCGTTGATGAATCTCTGAAAGGAAATGGCCAATGACGAGCGACTGGGTGGACTGGTTCCCTATCGTCTTCTTTCCGGCAAAGATTATCGTGTTGGGCACGGCCATGTTCTTCGCCATAAAATGGCATCACGATCAGGATAAAGCAGAGAAGAAGAAAAACGAAACCAGCGAAGCGGATGCGACCGCCGAAAAGACCGTTGACGCGTCAAATGAGAGCCTGTGAGGTTCAGATTGAACCTGACAGATTCTCGATTTTCTTGTTTTCGTTTGTCTTTTCGGGAAAACGAGGCTCCTCTTTTTCCTGAAAAAACTCTAGATGGGCGGTCTAAAGCCCAATCAACACACTCTTGCTTTTGCGATTGGCATGGTACGCTTCGCGGCCCAAATCTTTGCCAATGCCGGATTGCTTGTAACCGCCTGTGGGCAAAATATGATCCCGCGACCGGCCATAGCGGTTGACCCAAACGGTACCCGCCTGAAGTGAGCGTGTCAGGCGAAGGGCGCGGGAGATATCGCGGGTAAAAAGTCCAGCGCAAAGGCCATAGGTGGGGTGGTCGGCCAAAGCCAGTGCCTCGTCTTCATGCTCAAAAGACTGGATGGTCAAGACGGGGCCGAAAATTTCTTGCGTCACAGCCGGAGAATGCTGATCGACATGGGAGAGCAAGGTTGGCGTATAAAAATACCCATCGCCTTCCATGATGTCGCCGCCCGTCAGACATTCCGCCCCGGCATGAATGGCGGCCTTGACGATGCTGTCGATCCGGCCGCGCTGGCGTTCGGAAATGATCGGCGAATAATGGCTGGCCTCATCCCAGGTTGGGCCAGCTTTCACGGCCTTCATCTTGGCAATGATCGCTTCTGCCAAAGGCTCCATAACGCTGCGCTCAACAATCAGGCGTGAGCCAGCCACGCAGGCTTGGCCTGCGTTGGAAAGAATGCTTTGGGCAATGGCGGCGGCGGCCTTGTCCAGATCGGCATCGGCAAACACCAGTTGCGGGCTTTTGCCGCCAAGCTCCAGTGTCATGGGTTTGACCCCCGTGCGAGCAATATTGCCCATGATGGCCTGACCAGCTCCGGTGGAGCCAGTAAAGCTGACCTTGGCGATATCCGGGTGCCCGGTGATGGCATTGCCGGTCACAGCACCATCGCCCAGCACGATATTGATCAAGCCCGCCGGAATCCCGGCCCTCACTGCCAATTGCGCCAGATAGATGCTGGAAAAAGGTGTCATTTCTGATGGTTTCAGCACCACCGCATTGCCAGCAGCCAGCGCTGGCCCAAGCTTCCAGCCTGCCATGGAAACCGGGAAATTCCATGGCGTGATGGCTCCCACCACGCCATAAGGCTCACTCATGATCATGCCGAGACTATCACTATTCGTGGGCACCAGCGCATCGCCTTCCTTGTCCGCCATTTCGGCAAAAAAGCGGATTTGCTCGGCGGTGACGGCAATGTCCCCAGCAATCAGATGACCGACGGGGCGGGTGGAGGAGAGAGCCTCCAGCTTGGCCAATGTTTCGGCCTCGCTTTCAATCAGTTCTGCCCAGCGTTGGAGCACAACGGTGCGTTCGCGTGGGCGCACGCTGCCCCATTTGCTGGTTTTCAGCGCCTGCTTTGCGGTTTGAACGGCCCGATCCACCATGTCCTCATTGGCAATCGGACACCCGGCATAGGCCTTGCCATCTGACGGGCGGTACATGTCGATTGCGCCATTGGTATCCACCAGCGTATCGCCAATGAAATGGCCGATGGGCAGGGCGATGGTGTCTGGATCGAAGCTGAGGGTCATGGTGGTTCCTTAGGCTAGAGCATCGGACCGAAAAGTGGGAACCGGTTTTCGGGTAAATCCGATGCCCAAACAAAAGCTTAGAGCATCGTGCGGATTCCGATTTTCTGCACGATGCTCTAAGCTCGGCTTACGCCATGATGGTGACGTAGATTTTCTTCACCGTTTCAATGGTCTTCCACACGCCAACAAAGCCCGGCTTCATGATGAAATGATCGCCCGCCTTGTAAATCACCGGCTCGCCGCCATCGGGTGTGATCTCCACAACGCCCGACAGGATATGGCAGTATTCAAAGCTCTCGCCCTTGATCGACTTGGTCTCACCGGGGGTGGCTTCCCACACGCCGGTGTGGATCATCTCGCCACGGCAGACATCCTGCGGCCATGTCTTGAAAGCCGGATCGCCAGAGATCAAACGCTCTGGCAGGGCCTTGGATTCTTTCGGCGTAAACGTTGGGTTGGTGTCGATGCTTTTCAAAAGAGACATGGATTAGTCCTCGGTTCAGAGTTGGCAGCAGTGGTCTGCGAGAGCGGTGATCATGGTCTGGCAGGTGGCCAGCTCATCCATCAGGATATATTCGTTGGGCTTGTGGGCGCGGCTGATATCGCCGGGGCCGCAGATGATGGCATCGACACCCGCTTGCTGGAAAAGCCCGGCTTCGGTGCCGTAGCTCACGGCAGCCAATGGCTCGGTGCCTGTGAGTCGGTGCAGCAGCGCGGCAAGAGGGGCGTTTTGGGGGAGTGAGAGTGCCGGATAAGCACTCATCTCTGTCCATTCCACGCCAAAACCCGTGCTGATGAGGGCTTCCACCGCCTGACGAACAGGCTGCAAAAGCACTGCGGGATCAACGCCAGAAATGGCGCGGGCTTCAAACTCGGCCTCACAGGTATCAGGAATGATATTGACGGCTTGTCCCCCGCGCACGGTTCCCACTTGCAGCGAGGAATAGGGCGGTTCAAACACCGCTTCAAACGGACCATTTGTCAAAGTTTTTGCGGCATCGCGGGCAGCAAGCAGAACCTCACTCATGGCATGAATGGCATTCAGCCCCAGATCAGGCCGCGATGAGTGGCCGGAGCGCCCGGTAATGGTGACACGGGCAGCTGCCTTGCCCTTATGGGCGCGGATGGCCCGCATGCCGCTGGGTTCGCCGATGATGGCGCCAAGCGGGCTTTCGCAAAGGCTCGGCAGTTGCGCCAGCATATGCGGCACGCCACGGCACCCGGCCTCTTCATCATAGGAAAAGGCGAGATGAATGGGACGGGCAAGCGGCATGGCGGCAAGCGTTGGAACGCAGGCCAAAGCGCAGGCCAGAAACCCTTTCATGTCGCTGGTGCCACGGCCAAAAACCCTGTCACCGTCGCGCCGCAACTGGAATGGATCGCTCACCCAGCCGCTTTCGCCTGCTGGCACCACATCCATATGGCCGGAGAGGATATAGCCGGGCACATGTTTGGGGCCGATGGTGGCAAACAGATTGCTGCGGTCGCCCTCAGGCCCGGGAAGCACGCTCACCGCCACGCCGTGGTTTTGCAGATAGTCACGGATGAAGCTGACAATCTCGCCATTGGCTGTGCCGACAACGGAAGGGAAGGCCACCAGGCGTTCGAGAATATCCAAGGGTCGCTCCATCGATCCGGTCTCGCAGTGCGGCGCAATGCTACTAAGACGCAAAGCTCACTGCCTTTGAAAAGCCGAGTGCGCCGGATCTGGAATCTACAAGCCAAGCGGTATTTTTCCTGCCGAAAGCAGGGGATATTTGGTGGAATCTTCGGTTCCGGACGCCGAGGGGAGCGGAATATACCGACGCTACTGAGACAGGCGGATCAGGGCTTTCCCGGTTCTCTTTGGCCTGGCTCTTTATGAATTGTAGAACAGTCCCGGCTTTGCATGCCGAAACCCACCAGCGCGATCCGGACGAATTGCTGCGCATAAGGCACGAGTTGAAAATTATCCCGGCCGAATGCCCATTCGCCGATCAGGCCGGAAATGGTCGCGCTCAGGGTCATGGCGGCGGAGGCGGGGCTCCAGGGCGCGGTCAATTGGCCCCTTTCGGCGGCAACCTGGAAGAGGGGCAGTAACTTTACCTTGAGCGTGCTCAGAATGCCATCCGAGTCGGTTTCCTTTATGGAAAGGTCCAGATGCAGGCTGACCCGGATCACGCCGCGCCGCCGCTCGTCGGCTTGAAGATGCGCCAGCATGTCGAACAATATTTGTTCAAGAGCAGCAAACACATCGACGGAACTGTCTGCCGGGAGCCGCGCTGCCAATTGCTCGAAAGGTTTAAAGGCCTGGTTGCGAAGGGCTTCGAGAATACCGCGCTTGTTCTTGAAATGCCAATGGACAGCGCCGCGCGTCACGCCCACCGCCTGGGCAATCTCGTCCAATGACGTCTGGTCGAAGCCTTTGGTGAGGAAAAGCTGTTCGGCAGCGTTCAGGAGCTGCATGTGGGTTTCCGCTGCTTCTTCCTTGGTTCTCCGCAATGGGTCCTCCTGGGCAAAATGGTCGGGCACGAAACGTCGTTTTCTAATTCATCACATATTTACGCGCCGCGATCAATCCTATTTACAAACGGTATGTATGTATATATATCGGAGACGCTACCGTTGGAGTGTTCCTAGCCATGCAAAAGACAAAACGATTTTTAATCACGGGTTGCGCCCTTGCAGCCCTTTCCCTTTCAACCCCTTCCTTTGCGCAGATGCCTAATGCCGGGCCGCCTGCCGTTGGCGTGGCGATTGCCAAGCTGAAGCCGATCAATGACACGACCGAGGTCAATGGCCGGGTTGAGGCGACGGATTCCGTCAATCTCGTCGCCCGTGTGACCGGGTTCCTGGAAGAGCAGCTTTTCAAGGAAGGCTCTGAGGTCAAAAAGGGCCAGGTCCTGTTCCGCATCGAGCGGCAGTCCTATGAGGCCGATCTGGATTCCAAGAAGGCAACTCTTGCCGAAAATCAGGCCACCCTTGAAAATTCGAATATATCGCTTGCTCGTAATGAGCAGCTTCGAGCCGGTGGCAGCGGCAGCCAGAGCAATCTGGACGACGCACGGGCCACGCAGCGGACTTCGATTGCTAAGGTCGCGGAATCGGAAGCCGATGTGCGCACCTCGCAGATCAATCTTGGCTATACCGATATCATCGCGCCTATCGATGGTCGAATTGGCCTTGCTTCGGTCACCGTCGGCAATGTCGTGTCGTCCTCATCGGGAACTCTGGCCACAGTGGTCAGTCAGGACCCGATGTATGTGAAATTCCCAGTATCCGTGCGCCGTCTCATCGAATTGAGGCAGCGGTTCGACAAGGACGGCGGGCTGGAAAAGAACGTGAAGCTCAAGATCCGTCTGCCCGATGGCAGAGTGTATTCCCAGGAAGGCACGCTCGATTTTTACGACATCAGCGTGTCCGAGAATACCGACTCCATCACCCTGCGCGGTACTATCCCCAATCCGTTGCTGGCAACGGGACATCGGGAGCTGGTGAATGACGAATTCGTCCGTGTCATTCTCGAAACCGTCGAGCCGACCGATTACCTCACCATTCCGCGTGCCTCGGTCATGGTCGATCAGCAAGGCTCCTATGTCTATGTGGTTGACGACAAGAGCATTGCGCAGGTGCGCCGTGTGACGCTTGGGCAGTCCACGCCGGAAATGGCTGTTGTCACCAATGGCCTCAAGGAAGGCGACAAGGTGATTACCGACGGAATCCAGCGTGTTCGGCCAAATACACCGGTCAATGCACAGCCGGCCGACCAGGCTCCACCCGCCGCACCAAAGCAGGGCTAAGCGATGTTTTCCAATATTTTCATTGATCGTCCACGCATGGCAATCGTCATTGCCATCGTGCTGACGATTGCCGGTGGCCTGGCGCTGACCAGAATATCGGTCTCACAACTTCCCGATATCGTGCCGCCACAGGTCCAGGTGACGGCCACCTATCCCGGCGCTTCCGCCGAAGTGCTGGAGCAGACCGTTGCGCAACCGCTCGAATCCAAGGTGATTGGGGTCGACAAAGCTCTCTACATGAAAAGCACCAGCGGTAATGATGGCAGCTATTCGCTGACCGTCAGTTTCGCACTGGGCAGCGATGCCGACATTAACACCGTTAACGTCAACAACCGCGTGCAGACGGCTCTGTCCTCGCTGCCCAGCGACGTTCAAAATCTTGGTGTCTCGGTCAGCAAGAAATCCTCATCCATTCTGCAATTCATCATGTTGCAGAGCGAGAAGGGCAAGTTCGATCCGCTGTTCATGACCAATTACGCGACGATCAATGTTCTGGATGAGATCTCTCGTCTTCCAGGCGTCGGTTCGGCATCGCTCTTCAGTAACATGAAGTATTCGATGCGCATCTGGTTCGATGTGGACCGTTTGTCCAGCCTTGGCCTGGTGCCTTCGGATGTCACAAGTGCGATTTCCGCCCAGAACGTCCAGGCACCTGTTGGCCGTATCGGCGCGCGTCCGGTGCCTGACGACCAGGCATTCCAGTACAATGTCCAGACCCAGGGCCGTCTCGAAACGCCTGAGGAATTCGGCAATATCGTGCTACGTGCCAACAAGGACGGCTCGGTCCTGAAAGTGAAGGATGTTGCCCGTGTCGAACTGGGCGCACAGAACGATGATACGGTCTCCCGGCGCGAAGGCGATCCGGGGGTTGCCATGGGCATTTATATGTCTCCCGGTGCCAACGCGCTGAACACGGCTGCCGCCGTCAGCGCCAAGATCGCGGAGCTGAACAGCCGGATGCCGGAAGGCATGCGCGCCAATGTCATGTACGACTCGACCACCTTCGTTGAGGATACGATTGAATCCGTCATTCATACCTTGATCGAAGCCTTCGTGTTGGTGGCACTGGTCGTCTTCCTGTTTCTCGGCAATGTCCGGGCGACAATCATCCCGATCATCGCCGTACCCGTCAGCGTTATCGCCACATTCGCGGTGCTGCTGGCGCTTGGCTACTCGGCCAATACGGTCTCGCTTCTCGCCCTTGTTCTTGCCATCGGCATTGTTGTCGACGACGCGATTGTCGTCGTGGAAAATGTCGAGCGCGTGATGGAGGAGGAGCCGGAGCTGACACCGGTTGCCGCCACCAAGAAGGCCATGGCCCAGGTCACCGGTCCGATTGTTGCGATTACCCTTGTCCTGCTCTCGGTTTTCGTTCCCATCGGCTTCATTTCTGGCATATCAGGCGAATTGTTCCGGCAGTTTTCGGTCACCATCAGTGTTGCCATGCTGATCTCGGCCATTAACGCGCTGACGCTGTCGCCGGCTCTCTGCGCCGTCTTCCTGCGCCACACCGGCGAAAAACGCGGCATCATGGGCTGGATCAGTCGCCGTATCGACAATACCCGCGACGGCTATGCCTGGGCGGTCCAGAAAATGGTTCGCATGGCGGTTCTGTCTCTGCTGATCATCGGCGTTGGCGGGGCTGGTATTTACGGCATATCGAAGATCACCCCGAGCGGCTTCCTACCGGAAGAAGACCAGGGCACGTTCTTCATCGCGGTGCAATTGCCCGATGGCGCTTCGGTGGCACGGACAAGTGGTGCGGTTGGACAGGTGGAGGATTTGCTGAAGGCTATTCCACAAATCGAAAACGTCTCTTCGGTTATCGGTTATTCCTTCCTGGACAGCTATTCGGCCAGCAATTCCGCCTTCATGATCGTGAAGCTGAAACCCTTCGCGGATCGCCCGACCGCCTTGGACAAGGTACAAGCGGTTATTGGCCGGACGTTCGGCATGGTTCAGCAGGTCAAGGCCGCCACGGTTCTGCCCTTCAACCTTCCGCCCGTTCTGGGTCTTTCCACCAGTGGCGGTTTCGAAGCGATGATCGAGTCGCTTGAGGGTGCCGATCCGGCTACCATGGCCAATGTCGCCTATGGCGTGGTCGGTGCGGCCAATCAGAACCCGCAGCTGGCGCGTGTCTTCACCACCTATGGTGCCAATGCGCCGTCGATCTATCTCGATATCGATCGTGAAAAAGCCCAGGCGCTCGGCATCAGCATCAGCGATATCTTTGACGCCCTGCAGGCAACGCTCGGTGGCTCCTATGTCAACGACTTCAACGAGTTCGGACGTACCTGGCAGGTCAAGGTCCAGGGCGATGCCGCCAATCGCCGCGATACATCGGCGCTGTGGAACATCTATGTCCGCAACTCCAATAGTGACATGGTGCCTCTCCAGTCGATTGCCGAGGTGAAGACAATCGTCGGTCCGCCAGTCATCACCCGCTATAACAACTATCGCGCCGTGACGATCAATGGCTCGGCTGCTCCCGGCACATCGTCCGGGGACGCCATGGAAGCATTCAAGCAGGTGGTTGCCAAAACCCTGCCAGCCGGCTTTGCGCTGGAATGGACGGGAACGGCCTATCAGGAACAGCAGGCCTCCGGCCAGACCGGTATCATCCTGGCACTGGCCCTGCTGTTTGCCTACCTGTTCCTGGTGGCGCTTTACGAAAGCTGGACCATTCCCGTGCCGGTTCTGCTTTCCGTCATCGTGGGTGTGTTTGGGGCCTTTGCCGGCATGGCGCTGACGCATATGACGATGGATCTCTACGCACAGATCGGCCTTGTGGTGCTCATCGCCCTTGCCGCCAAGAACGGTATCCTGATCGTCGAGTTTGCCAAGGAACATCGTGAGCAAGGCATGCCGATTGCTGATGCGGCGGTGCTGGGGGCTAAGCTGCGTTTCCGCGCCGTAATGATGACGTCGATTGCCTTCATCCTTGGCCTCGTGCCGCTGGTCTGGGCAAATGGCGCGTCGATGATGGCAAGGCACAATGTCAGTACGCCTGTCTTCATCGGCATGTTGACGGCCAGTACGCTCGGTCTGTTTGTGATCCCGATGCTCTACGTCACCTTCCAGACCGTGCGTGAAAAATTGAAGTCCTGGCTTGGCTTGGGTAAGCCACCCGAACATCATGCACCGCATAGTGACCATTAAGTCGGGCGACTAGGCGCATCGTTTGAAAAGACCGGATCGGAGATTGCAACGCGGCTTCCGATCCGGTCAATTTACATGATATTCCGGCCATTTTTACGCTTCAAAGCCGCAATTGCACTCTGTTGCCATTGCGGCTTTTCTCATTGGGCATCACGGTCTCGCCGCATAAAATGTCTTTTCTGCATGATACCTTAAGCCGATTCCGGTTTAAGCTTTTATGCTTTAAGGTCCGCGTGACACAGGATGAGGATCACATGCCGACAATATTGGATCAGCTGGAAAGCCGCCGCGCCGAGGCCCGTCTTGGCGGTGGGGAAAAGCGGATTGACGCGCAGCATGCCAAGGGCAAGCTGACGGCGCGCGAGCGGATCGAGATATTGCTCGATGAAGGCTCGTTTGAAGAATACGATATGTATGTCACCCATCGCTGCACAGATTTCGGCATGGACAGCCAGAAAGTGGCGGGCGACGGCGTCGTCACCGGTTGGGGGACGATCAATGGGCGGCAGGTCTATGTGTTTTCCCAGGATTTTACCGTGCTCGGCGGTTCGCTGTCAGAAACCCATGCGCAGAAGATCTGCAAGATCATGGATATGGCGGTTCGGGTTGGGGCGCCGGTGATTGGCATCAACGATTCGGGCGGAGCGCGGATACAGGAAGGCGTGGCTTCGCTTGCTGGCTATGCGGAAGTGTTTCGCCGCAATGCCGAGGTGTCAGGCGTCATTCCGCAGATCTCCGTCATTATGGGGCCATGCGCGGGCGGTGCGGTCTATTCACCTGCCATGACCGACTTCATTTTCATGGTGCGCGACACGTCCTACATGTTCGTCACCGGTCCTGACGTGGTGAAGACCGTGACCAACGAAATTGTCACGGCGGAAGAACTGGGCGGGGCGGGGACGCACACGAAGAAATCCTCGGTGGCTGATGGCGCCTATGAAAACGATGTCGAGGCGCTGGAACAGGTGCGGCTGCTATTTGACTTCCTGCCGCTGAACAACCGCGAAAAGCCGCCGAGCAGGCCGTTCTACGATGATCCGGCCCGGCTTGAAATGCGGTTGGATACGCTGATCCCCGACAGTTCCAGCAAGCCTTACGACATGAAGGAACTGATCCACGCGCTGGCCGACGAAGGCGATTTCTTCGAGCTTCAGGAGGCTTTTGCCAAGAACATCATCACCGGTTTCATCCGGCTGGAAGGCCAGACGGTCGGTGTCGTCGCCAACCAGCCGATGGTGCTGGCTGGCTGCCTGGATATTGATAGCTCGCGCAAGGCGGCCCGTTTTGTGCGGTTTTGCGATGCCTTTTCCATTCCGATCCTGACGCTGGTGGATGTGCCGGGCTTTCTGCCTGGCGTGGCGCAGGAATATGGCGGGGTCATCAAACACGGTGCTAAGCTGCTGTTTGCCTATTCTGAGGCGACCGTGCCGATGGTGACGCTGATCACCCGCAAGGCCTATGGCGGCGCCTATGACGTGATGGCCTCCAAGCATATTGGCGCTGACGTGAATTATGCCTGGCCGACGGCGGAAATCGCTGTCATGGGAGCCAAGGGTGCGACGGAAATTCTCTACCGTTCCGAACTGGGCGACCCGGAAAAGATCGCGGCGCGCACCCGAGAATATGAGGAGCGTTTCGCCAATCCGTTCGTGGCGGCCGAGCGCGGCTTTATTGACGAAGTGATCATGCCGCATTCATCACGCAAGCGCATCGCCCGGGCCTTTGCCTCGCTGCGTGGCAAGCAGGTTGCGACCCATTGGAAAAAACACGATACCATTCCGCTTTAAAAACTGGCCCACTTTGATAGCGGGTTCACTTCAACAACAAGATCGGACCTGTTCCGGCAGACAAGAAAGGGCGGCATGGATGTCCAAAGCCCCTGATATGACCAAGCACCGTGGATTTCCCTCCGGCATGCCCGGAACAGGTGTACAGTTCACCATTCGCCGGGCTAATCCCCGGGGCGTCACCCCCATCAAGGCCATGCCGCGCAAGGCCTATCCAGGCACCAAGGAACACCGCATCGATGCGGCTTTCCTGCACGCGCTCTGGCATCACTTCGGCGCTGAACCTTTCGAGCGTGGTAATCTGGATGCGGCCCGGCTCAATCTGCTGTTTGGGCGCGAAGTGGTGGCGGTGGAAAAGGATTTCGATCCCCTGTCCTATGAAGCGCTGCTGCGCATCGATGAGCGCGTGGCACGCCATAGCTTTCCGGAATCCTTCGACGATGTGTTTGAGGTGTGATGCGATGGTTCCTCTCCTGTTTCAACCGGATGCTGCATGATGGTTAAAGTGTCTGAGATGCCGAAGCATCGCGGGTTCCCGGCGGGCCTTCTCGGCACGCAATGGCAGTTCACGCTGCGGCGCGCCAACTCCAACGTGACAAAGCTCACCTCCATGCCGCGCCACCGCACCATGGACCAGACCGTTGCCTTGGCGGATATCGGCTTTGTGCGGGCGCTTTGGGAGTATTTTGGCGCGGAACCTTTCGAGCGCGGCAATCTGGATGGCGAGCGGCTGTGCCGTCTGTTTGGCCGGGAGCTTCTGGCCGCGGAGCGGGGTTTTGACCCGACCTCCTATACGGCCAAACTGAAACTCAATGAAAAGCTGGCCCGGAAGAACTTTCCGCAGGCCTTTGACGACACGGCAGGGGTGTGACCATGGCAATCTCCAAAATCCTGATCGCCAACCGTGGCGAAATCGCCTGCCGGGTGATCAAGACCGCCAAGCGGATGGGCATTGCCACTGTCGCTGTGTATTCCGATGCCGATGCCAATGCGCTGCATGTCAAGCTGGCGGATGAGGCGGTGCATATCGGCCCGTCGCCGTCCAACCAGTCCTATATCGTTATCGACAAGATCCTCGATGCGATCAGGCAGACCGGCGCGGATGCGGTGCATCCGGGCTATGGGTTCTTGTCGGAAAATGCCGCCTTTGCCGAGGCGTTGGACAAGGCGGGCGTTGCCTTCGTCGGCCCGCCGGTCGGCGCCATTCAGGCGATGGGCGACAAGATCACCTCCAAGAAACTGGCGGCAGAGGCGGGGGTGTCCACCGTACCCGGCCATATGGGGCTGATTGCCGATGCCGAGGAAGCGGTCAAAATCGCCGCTCAGATCGGCTATCCCGTGATGATCAAGGCGTCTGCCGGTGGCGGTGGCAAGGGCATGCGCATCGCCTGGAGTGATGCCGAGGCGCGCGAGGGTTTCCAGTCCTCCAAGAACGAGGCGATGAATTCGTTTGGCGATGACCGGATCTTTATCGAGAAATTCGTTGACCAGCCGCGCCATATCGAAATCCAGGTGCTGGGCGATAAGCATGGCACTGTGCTCTATCTCGGCGAGCGCGAATGCTCGATCCAGCGGCGAAACCAGAAGGTGATCGAGGAAGCGCCATCGCCGTTTCTGGATGCGGAGACCCGCAAGGCGATGGGCGAACAGGCCGTGGCGCTGGCCAAGGCGGTTGGATATTATTCCGCCGGCACGGTGGAATTTATCGTCGATGGCAATCGCAATTTCTACTTTCTGGAAATGAACACCCGCTTGCAGGTGGAGCATCCGGTGACGGAACTGATCACCGGGCTTGATCTGGTGGAGCAGATGATCCGGGTGGCGTCGGGCGAGAGGCTGGCTTTTACGCAAGGGGATGTGACGCTGAACGGCTGGGCGGTCGAAAGCAGGCTTTATGCCGAAGACCCCTATCGCAATTTCCTGCCGTCGATCGGCAGGCTTTCCCGCTACCGCCCGCCCAGCGAAGGCCAGCAAGCCGATGGCACGGTGGTCCGCAACGATACCGGGGTGTTCGAGGGCGGGGAAATCTCGATGTATTACGACCCGATGGTTGCCAAGCTGTGTACATGGGGCCCTGACCGGATCACCGCCATCGATGCGATGAGTGCGGCGCTGGACCGGTTCGAAGTCGAGGGCATTGGCCACAATCTGCCGTTTCTGTCGGCGGTCATGCAGCATCCGCGCTTTCGCTCCGGCAAGATCACCACAGCCTTTATCGCCGAGGAGTTTCCGGAGGGCTTTTCCGGGGTCGAGCCGGATGAGACTGCGGGCAGGACGCTGGCCGCCATTGCAGCCCTTGTCCACCAGCGGCGCGAGGCCCGTGCCGCGCAGGTCTCCGGCACCATGGGCAATCACGCCCGCACCATCGGCCGTGACTGGGTGGTGGAACTGGCAGACCGGCGTTATCCGCTGACGCTTTCGGTTGATCCCGGCAGTCTGACATTTGCCGATGGCGGCGTGATCGCGGTCGATGGTGTGTGGCAGCCTGGCCAGACGCTGGCAATTTTTGCAGTCGATGGCCAAAGCATCGGGCTTAAAATTGACCTCAAGGGGCCTGCTATCCGCCTGCGCTGGCGGGGCATGGATGTCGTGGCGCATGTTCGCAGTGCGCGCGTCGCCGAGCTTGCCCGGCTTATGCCCCGGAAATTACCGCCCGACACGTCAAAAATGCTGCTCTGCCCGATGCCAGGCGTGGTGACCGGCATTGCGGTTGCTGAAGGCGACGCCGTGGAGGCCGGTCAGGCGCTGGCGACCGTGGAGGCGATGAAGATGGAAAATATCCTCAAGGCCGAGCGGCGCGGTGTGGTCAAAAAACTGGTTGCCAAGCCGGGCCAAAGCCTCGCCGTGGACGAACTGATCATGGAATTCGAGTGATAACCATTGCGAGGGAGGCCAATCGATGACCAAAAGAAGCATTCAGGATTGGCAGTCACTTGCCGAAAAAGAGCTGAAAGCCAGTCCGGACAGCCTGACCTGGCAAACGCCGGAAGGCATCGCCATCAAGCCGCTTTATACGGCAGACGATCTTGCCGGCATGGACCATCTCGATAGCCTGCCTGGCTTTGCGCCCTTCACCCGTGGGCCACGCGCGACGATGTATGCCGGGCGGCCCTGGACGATCCGCCAATATGCCGGGTTTTCCACGGCGGAAGCCTCCAATGCCTTTTATAAGCGCAATCTAGCAGCTGGGCAGAAGGGGCTGTCCGTCGCCTTCGATCTAGCCACGCATCGCGGCTATGACAGCGACCATCCGCGCGTCGAAGGCGATGTCGGCAAGGCGGGTGTGGCGATCGACAGTGTCGAGGATATGAAAATCCTGTTCGACGGCATTCCGCTCGATCAGATGTCGGTGTCGATGACGATGAATGGCGCGGTCATTCCGATATTGGCGAGCTTCATTGTGGCGGGCGAAGAACAGGGCGTTTCGCGGGATAAATTGTCGGGCACCATTCAGAACGATATCCTGAAGGAATTCATGGTCCGCAATACCTATATCTATCCGCCTGAGCCTTCGATGCGGATTGTCGCAGATATTATCGACTATACCGCCCGGGAAATGCCGAAGTTCAACTCGATCTCGATCTCCGGCTATCATATGCAGGAGGCAGGTGCGACGCTGGTGCAGGAACTGGCCTTCACGCTTGCCGATGGCCGTGAATATGTGCGGGCAGCGCTGGCCAAGGGCCTGGATGTCGATGCCTTCGCAGGCCGCCTGTCGTTCTTCTTCGCCATTGGCATGAATTTCTTTATGGAAGCGGCAAAGCTGCGGGCCGCCCGGCTGCTGTGGACCCGGATCATGCAGGAGTTTAACCCCAAAAATCCGGGCTCGTTGATGCTGCGCACCCATTGCCAGACATCTGGCGTGTCGCTGGCCGAGCAGGACCCGTATAACAACATTGTCCGCACGGCGTTTGAGGCGATGTCGGCGGTGCTGGGTGGTACGCAATCGCTGCATACCAATTCCTTCGATGAAGCCATTGCGCTTCCCACCGAGTTCTCCGCGCGCATTGCCCGCAATACCCAACTGATCTTGCAGCATGAAACCGGGGTGACCAAGGTGGTCGATCCGCTGGCTGGTTCTTACTATGTCGAAAGCCTGACCAAGGAACTGGCGGATGCGGCCTGGGCGCTGATCGAAGAGGTGGAAAGTCTGGGTGGCATGACCAGGGCGGTGGCTGACGGCCTGCCCAAACGCCTGATCGAGGAGGCCGCCACCCGTCGCCAGGCGGCTGTGGACCGCCGCGAGGAGGTGATCGTTGGCGTCAACAAATATAGGCTGGAAACCGAGGACGAGATCGACATTCTCGATATCGACAATGCCACTGTCCGTGTTGGCCAGATCAAGCGCCTTGAAGACACCAAGCGCCGCCGGGATGCAAAAGCGGTGGAGGCGAGCCTGTTGGAACTGACCCGCATTGCCAAAACCGGAGAAGGCAACCTTTTGGCCGCCGCCGTCGATGCCGCCCGCGCCCGCGCCACCGTGGGAGAAATATCGGATGCCATGCGGTCGGTGTTTGGCGATCACACCGCCGTGCCCAAAGTGGTGTCCAAGGTCTACGGCGACCGCTATCACGACGATCCCGAATACCAGACGCTTGTCGGCCAGCTATCGGATTTTGCCACGGTGCTGGGTGCAAAGCCGAAGATCATGGTGGCCAAGCTTGGCCAGGATGGTCATGACCGGGGTGCCAAAGTCATTTCTTCGGCGTTTGGCGATATTGGCTTTGACGTCATCGCCGGTCCGCTGTTCCAGACCCCGCAAGAGGCCGCTGATCTGGCCATCGGCCACAAGGTGCAGGTCGTCGGCATGTCCTCGCTGGCGGCTGGCCATAAAACCCTTGCGCCACAATTGGTTGCCGCGCTCAAGGCTAAAGGTGCGGAAAACATCATCGTCGTGGTTGGCGGCGTCATCCCAAGACAGGACTATCAATTCCTCCTCGACCACGGCGTCGCCGCCGTCTTCGGCCCAGGAACAAACGTGCTCGAGGCCGCCCGCGCCGTCATCAATCTCATGCAGGGGCGATTGCGAAACCAATAATGCTAAACTGATGGTTTGGAGGTTTTTCGGACAGCACACGGGTGACGGAATTATTTTTATCAAAATAGTTTGAATACTAATTATATCTATGCTATCTCGAGATTATGAGCAATGATCTCGACACGCGCAGAAATTTGACCAGTCAGTTGTTTTCGGCCGCGCGCCTCTGGCGCCGGACGATCGATCTGATTCTGGCCGAGCATGGAATTTCCGAGGCCTGCGCTTCGCCCCTGGTGTGGATCGGGCGGTTGGGGGGCGGTATCCGCCAGATCACCCTTGCCGAGCATGTCGGCATCGAGGGGCCTTCGCTGGTGCGGCTGCTTGATCAGCTTGAATCCTCGGGAATGGTGATGCGCAAGGACGATCCCACCGACAGGCGGGCCAAGGGCCTTTGGCTGACGCCTGAAGGCAAGCGCATGGCAGCGCGGATAGAAGCTGTGCTGGACGAGGAAAGGGCAGGGGTCTTTGAAGGGATATCCCAGGCGGATCTAGAAACGACTCTGCGCGTTTTAATGGAGTTTCAGCAACGCTGCGTCGATATGCGGGCGAGCCGGGACAAGAAGGACTAGGGTCGATGGTCGCACCAACCTGGAGAGACTGGGTGTTTTCCGGCAAGGCTTTCGCGGCCGCCGTGCTGGCCCTTTATCTTGCCCTGATGTTTGATCTGTCGCGGCCCTATTGGGCTGTTTCGGCAGTCTATATCGTTTCCAATCCCTTCGCGGGCGCCACCAAATCCAAGGCGCTGTACCGTGTGCTTGGCACATTGCTGGGTGCCAGTGCTGCGGTTGTGTTCGTACCGGTCTTCGTCAATGCGCCGGAGCTTTTATCCCTGGTCGTGGCGCTTTGGACTGGAACGCTGTTGTTTTTGTCGATGTTGGACCGCTCGGCGCGTGCCTATGTTTTCATGCTGGCCGGGTACACGTTGCCGCTGATTGCCTTGCCCAGCGTCAGTGATCCCGGCGGCGTCTTCGATATGGCGCTGGCGCGGTCCGAGGAAATTACCCTGGGCATTCTCTGCGCCACGCTCGTTAATCAGGTGGTGTTTCCCTCCAGTATCGGGCGACTGTTCAGTGATCGGATTAATGTCTGGCTGGCCGATGCCGGTGCCTGGGCCGAAGATATCTTGCGCGGCGAAGGTGCCATACCGTCCACCCCGCTGAAGCGCCAGCAATTGGCCTCTGACGTGTCCAGTCTTGACCTGATGATCAGTCAGTTAAGTTATGATCCGGGAACCAAAGACGTTGTTGGTCAGGCGCGGGAGCTGCGCGGTCGGCTTTTGATGCTGCTGCCAGTGTTTTCGTCGCTTGCAGACCGGTTGCATGCTGTCAAACAGCAATCCGGCCTGGATGACACCCTCATTGCCCTTCTCAATGATATCGCTGATTGGTTCAAACTGGGTGGTGGCGTCGAGACGGAAAAGGCTGGCACCAGCCTGCTGGTTCGGATCGACGCCTTGCAGAAGCAGGATAAGCCGCATGGCTGGGAGGATCTCGTCATGTCGAGCCTGCTGACTCGGTTGAAGGATGTCGTTGAACTCTGGCAGGATTGCCTGACACTGCGCGATCACATCGCCAGCGGCGGCCATGCGGCGGAGACTTTGCCGCTCCTGCACACCAGACGTATCCTGACAGGCTCCCGGCATTTCGACCATGCACTGCTGGCCATGAAAGTTGCCGTTGTTGTGGTGGGCATTCTGTTGGCCTGCGCATTCTGGATTGCCAGCGGCTGGAGCCAGGGCGCGAGTTTCGTTTCCATGGTCGCGGTGTCCTGTTCGTTTTTTGCCGCCCAGGACCGGCCTGCGCCAATGATCCGCAAAATGCTGATCTGGACGGCCCTGTCGATTGTAGTTGCCTTCGTCTATCTCTTTGCCATTCTCCCAGTTGTGACCTCCTTCGAAATGCTGGTGCTGACGCTGGCGCCGATGTTCCTTTTCATCGGGCTGAAGATGAGCAATCCGCAAATGGGCATGTTTTTCATGCTGCTGGCAGTCAACAGCGCCACGCTGATCGCCATTCAGGACCAGTATTCCGCGGATCTGACCAGCTTTGCCAATGGTGGGCTGGCGACCCTGCTCGGCATCGGTTTTGCCCAACTCTGGGTCACCGTCGCCCAGCCTTTTGGGGCTGAACTGGCGGCCCGGCGATTGATGAAGTCGGGATGGCGGGATCTTGCCGATACGGCTTCCGGATCACGGTCGGGAGATGTCGATCGCCTTTCCAGTCGCAGTCTTGACCGGCTTGGACAGCTTGTCCCCCGGTTGGCGGCATTGAATGTGCGCGATCTCGGTGATGTCGATGGCTTTGCCGATGTCCGGCTCGGCTTCAACGTGGTGACGCTGCAACAGCAGCGGCCATCGCTTGGGCAGGAAAGCGGCACGCTGATCTCGCAGGTTCTGGCTGGCATTGCGGATCATTACCGGCGTCGGCTGAAGCGGGGTGGGTCAGGGTCGGCGCAGCCGCAATTGCAGGACACCATCGACCGGGCGCTGGAGACGGTCATGCGCAACGAGGGCGATGTCGGGCGCCGTGTTACCGACGCGCTGGTCGGCCTCCGGCGCGTGCTGTTTGTGCAATCGCCACCGCCAAGCCTGTCCACAAGGTCCGAGCCCAACCAACTTTCTTTTGCAGCAGAGTAACCTCAATGCCGACCGAATTCGATATCTATGGCGTCTATGTCCCGCGTCTTTTCGTGGTGATGCTGATCGCCTTGCTGATCAGCATGGTGATCCGCAAGCTGCTGGCCTGGATGGGTGCCTATGGGCTCATCTGGCATCGTGGCCTTTTCGATGTTGCACTCTTTGTCCTGCTGACGGCAGGTCTTTCCTTTCTAACACGCTGGTTTGTCTCATGACGATGTTGAAATCTCTCGGCAGGGTCGCTGTCACCCTGGTTGTCGTTGTTGCCGCGCTTTTTGCCGGCTATCACCTTTGGGTCTATTACATGGAGGAGCCATGGACGCGCGACGGGCGCGTGCGCGCCGATGTCGCGTCGATCGCACCTGATGTCACCGGCCCGGTCAGCGAGGTGCTGGCGAAGGACAATGAGACCGTGCGCAAGGGCGATGTTCTGTTCAGGGTCGATGCAAAACGGTTTGAACTTGCGCTGGAGCAGGCGCAGGCCGATCTCGATCAGGCGAAATCCTCGCTGGATGAGGCTGTCCGCGAAAGCCAACGCGAAGAGCGGCTTGGCGATTCCGCTTCGGCCCAGGCGCGTGATAAGGCGGTATCCGCCCAGGAACAGGCGCAGGCTTCCTATAACAAGGCCCTTGCCAGCCGCGATGTTGCCAAGCTGGATCTGGATCGCACTGAAGTGAAATCCACCGTCAACGGCACGGTGAGCAATTTCTCTCTTCAGGTCGGCGATTTCGTCAATAGAGGCACCGCAACCGTCGCCGTGGTCAACACTGATACACTGCGGGTCGAGGCCTATTTCGAGGAAAGCAAATTGCAGCGCATTCGTGAAGGCGACCGGGCCTCCGTGCAGATCATGGGACAGAAAACCGTGCTGACTGGCCGGGTGGAAAGCATGGCGACCGGCATCCAGGACCGCGAGCGCGATTCAAGCTCCGGCCTGTTGGTCAATATCACCCCGACATTCAACTGGGTCCGGCTGGCGCAGCGCGTGCCGGTGCGCATTCATCTCGAAAATGTCCCTGATGGTACAAGGCTGATCTCGGGCCTGACGGCCACAGTGGACATCCAGCCGGAAGCTCAGGCTGGTCAAAAGTAGCGATACTGCCTAATGCCAAGGCACCAAAGACGCTCACGCATCCTCGCCTTGAAGAGATTGCAAATATCTCAAATGCTTGCACCGCTTGAGATATTTGCAAAAGGAATACGAAGGGTGATTTTCAACGACCCTTCGCATTAGATATCGGCGATAAATGCCTGTTTCTGGGTGCCGAGACCTTCAATGCCCAGTTCAACCACATCGCCAGCTTTCAGGAAACGTGGTGGCTTCATGCCGAGGCCGACGCCGGGCGGTGTGCCGGTGGAGATCACATCGCCTGGATGCAGGCTCATGAATTGGCTGAGATAGGACACGAGAAAGGCGACGCCATAGACCATGGTCTTGGAGGAGCCGTCCTGCATGGTCTCGCCATTGACGGTCAGCCACATTTTCAGGTTCTGTGGATCGGCAATCTCGTCCTTGGTGACCAGCCAGGGACCGATCGGGCCGAACGTGTCGCAGGATTTTCCCTTGGTCCATTGACCGGCTCGTTCGGTCTGAAAGGCGCGCTCGGACACGTCATGGGAAACGCAGTAACCTGCGACATAGTCCATAGCATCTGCCTCGGACACATATTTTGCCGTCTTGCCGATGACGACGCCAAGTTCGACTTCCCAGTCGGTTTTTTCCGAGCCGCGAGGGATCAATACTTCATCGTTAGGACCGCAAATCGCTGAAGTCGCCTTCATGAAGATCACCGGTTCAGGCGGTACGGTTGCGCCGGTTTCTGCGGCATGGTCGGAATAGTTGAGGCCGATGCAGATGAACTTGCCAGTGCCGGAGACGCAGGCGCCGATCCGGCCGGGCGCAAGTTCCGGCAGGGTCGCTGGATTGAGCGCTGCCAGTTGTGACAGTCCTTCCGGCGAAATCGCCGCACCGCCGATATCGGTTACATGGGCGGAGAGGTCGCGGATCTTGCCATCGCTATCGAGAAGGGCTGGCTTTTCCTGGCCAATCGGGCCAACGCGCATCAGTTTCATCGGGTATTTCCTTTCATGTTTCCAAGCACTCTGGCTGAAATTTAAGGCAACTCTAAATCGACCAGCCGCCGTCGATGGCGTAGGCCTGCCCGGTCGTATAGGTGGCGCCGGCCAGATAGACGGCAAGATCGGCGATCTCTTCCGGCGTGCCGATCCGCCCAATTGGCTGGCGGGCGATGAAGGCGGCGCGGGCAGCCTCATAATCGCCTTGCGCCTTCAGCCTGTCCTGAAGCGAAGGGCTTTCCACCGTGCCGGGGCAAATGGCATTGCAGCGGATGCCCTGCGCGACATATTCGGCGGAGACGGATTTGGTCAGGCCAATCACGGCGGCCTTGGTGATGGAATAGGCGCAGCGATTGGCGACGCCTTTCATGCTGGAGGCGACCGAAGACATGTTGATGATCGCGCCATCGCCTTTTTCGATCATCGCAGGCAGCACGGCGCGGATGGTACGCACCATGGCATGCACATTGAGGTCGAAGGCAAAGTCCAGTTCGTCATCCTTCATATCGAGGACCGATCCAGCATGAACGAAACCGGCGCAGTTGAACAGCACGTCGAAGGGACCGGTTTCGGCAATCACCGCCTTGACCTCGTCGTCCTTCAAAACGTTCAACCGGCGTGTGATAATGCCAGCCTCCGCCTCCAGGCTGGCCAGCGCCTGCTCATTAATGTCCGTGGCGACGACCGTGGCGCCAGCGCGGGCAAAGGCCAGCGCACTGGCCCTGCCTATGCCTTGGCCAGCGGCTGTTATCAGCACTTTTTTATCAGCAAGAGACGACGACATTGGGTTTTCCTCCTGGTTCGGGCAGCCTTTAAGGGGACGAAGGGGTGGGGCTTTGGTGCGCAAACCGCTCGTCTTCCTATCGATACCACCGGATTATTGCAGAATTTCCGCCTGATCCTCTTCCTTTTCAAGGGGAAATTATGATGTATAAATAATGCATTACGGGGAATGCGCGATGAACTATAGGTCGCTGGCCGGTGTAAGGTCAAGCTTACTTGGTGAGCTGATCTGACGGACATCTGAGGCATTCGTTCAGCCGCTGATCCAGGTCGCGGGCGAGTGTTTCGGCGTTGCGGCCAATCACAATGCTCTGGTGATTGCCGCGCATGTCGATCCACGCCGCTCCCGGCAGAAAGGCCTCCCATATAGTCTTCGGATCGCAATCAATCGGTGATCCGCCAAGCGCGCGATAGAACGTCAAAGGCCCGGTATAACGTTTTGGCCGGTAGAGCCCCTTCATTCTCAGAAGTTGACGGGCCATTCGATCATAGCCGGGAGGGTAATTGCCGATCCATTGCGGTGCCATTGTCGGATAGTCGGGGTCGCGTGGATCGCGGAAGCGAAACAGAAATGGGCGGAAATAAGTGGCGATGCCAGCGGCTCTGATGGTGATTGCCATCCATGGGTGTCTGATGGAGAGCCCGCCGTCACGCCTGCTCTGCCCTGGGGTCGGTATGACGCTTGGGGCAAGCCTGGGCTTTGCGGTCTTCAGCCGCCGCGTCAAGCGTTTCAGCATGAAACTAAGCCAGACGGATAGAGGCCAATTATACTCACTTTGAGGCGTGTCGATCAGGCCAAGAAAGGCAATCTCCTCGCCAGCGTCTTGCATGGCTGTCGCTAGTTCCAGCGCCAAAACCCCGCCGAAGGAATAGCCCATCAAGCAATAGGGACCGGGAATGCCAGCGTCTTTCAGGGCGGAGAGACAGGTGCGAATTTCGTCCGCGACAACAGCCGGGTCACGATTGCTACTATCAAACGGCGTCAGGGACATGCCAAGAATTCGGCCCGGAAAATGCAATCGCTGAATGAAATCCTGTATTTCCAGAAAACAGCTCAAGCCTCCGGCAAAGACGATCAATGTCTTGTCGGCGCAACCCTTCCTGATTTCGATAATCTTTGGCAGGTTTAAATAGGAGCCGTTTTCGATGGCAAGGGCAAGCGCCTGCGGGCTTGGCCAGAGGTAGAAGCTGTTGACATCCAGCTCTATCGCGGTTTCCCGCCAGAACCGGTCAATGATGCGCAAGGCCCTGTTGATGGTCAGGCCGTCTTCCAGCAGATTATCGTCGGGCAACACAGCACGTTTCAATTCCTGGCGACAGAGATCGACCAGCAATGCCGTGACATTCATACGAACAGCCCGTTGCCGGCCCAAATCGTCTTCATTTACGATCCTCGCAGACATTTCCTCAACATCCATCGCCCCCAGGTGGAGGAGATAGTAAAAACAACCATAGCGAAGCAGATTTGCTACGTCATTGTCTGTTTACGACATCACGCCGTTTATGAGAATGGATTCCACGAAAAAAGTCAGGCAACGAGGCGCGCGATTTTAATCTTGTGGGAGGTTTGCCTCGGCAAATGGTCCGCCCAGCAGGGGACCAATGATCTCGCTTTCGCGGCCCAGGTCCATCGGCGCGTCCTGTGAGCGGTCCTGCGCTTTCCAGCCAAGTTTATCGGCATCGCTGCTCACCATGCAGCCGCGATCGTTGTCGGAGACGCCGTAAACCATCAGGCAGCCGAGCGTCTCGACCGTGAAGGCGCGGTCGACGAGACGGGTCAGGTCATCGGCGCTGATCCATGTGGTCAGCATGCGGGGGCTGCGAACGGTGTCGAAGCAGGAGCCGATGCGCACGGATATCGATTGAATGCCGCATTTGTCATGATAGGTGCGGGCCAGCAACTCGCCATAGGCCTTGGACAGGCCGTAGAAACTGTCGGGTAGCATTGGCGCGGTCTCATCGATTGGCGCGCCGAACGGGTGCAAGCCGACCACATGGTAGGAACTGGCAAGCACCACGCGCGGCACGCCAAGGCGCCTTGCGGCTTCGAATATGTGATAGGTGCCGCGAATATTGGCATTCAGCACCGTTTCGAACGATGCCTCATTGGCCATGCCGCCGAGATGGACGACGCCATCAACACCTTGCATAACGTTGCAGATCGCATCGAAATTGCCGAGATCAGCACCTTTGATGCCCCGGGCCGCATCGTCATTCAGGTCGCTCAACACCAGCTCATAGCCAAGTGCTGCAAGGCGCGGCGCAAGCGTGGTGCCGATATTACCAGCGGCGCCGGTGATCAGAAGACGGGTCATCAAACACTCCTTGCCTCGGTCATATGTCAGGCTTTAAGCGATATAGCGGTCCGGTTTGCGCCCGGCCACCGGGAGATCGACGGCAAAGATCCGGCCAGCAAACTCGTTGCCATTACCGCCCGGTTTCAGACTGGTGATGAAAGCCGTCCTGAAATCTGGCCCGCCAAAGGTGATGTTGGTGGGATTGGTGGTCGGCACGTGGATGACCATATCGGGACGACCTTTGGGATCAAGCCGCAAGACCCGGCCACTGTCGGAGGCGGCGATCCAGTAGAAACCGTCTTGGTCCACCGATGCGCCGTCAGGACGTCCGCCGATTTCCGACAGATCCGCGAACAGTTGCGGTGGTTCCAATGGTATGCCGTCACTGTCAAGCGCAATGGTCCAGACGCTTGCAAGGGTGGGATGGCTGTCGGAAACATAAAGCCGTCTGCCATCGGGTGAAAAGGCAAGGCCGTTCAAGGTGCGAAAACCGTCGCGCACCACGCGGACCTGCCCCTTGTCGATGCAGAAAAGCCGCCCGAGATGCGGACTGTGTGGCTCGATACTGCCGCACCAGAACCGCCCGGACGGATCGGCAATGCCGTCATTCATCCGGGTGCCGGGCGCAGCAATCAAAGGAGAATGCAGCAATTCCCGCTTCAGCCGGTCGCTATCCAGTGACAAATATTCAAACCCCAGCGAGGTTCCAGCGATGAAACCGCCATCCGTTGGCGCGATGGAGGCGAGCGCGCCATCCAGCGTCCAGCGCTTCAGGCTGGCATCTTGCGGATTAAAGCGCAGCAGGCCACCTGCCTCAATGTCGCAATACCAGAGCGCGTCATCATGCCATAGCGGGCTTTCCGCCACAGTAACGGCTGGAATATCAAGCGGTTGCGCGGTAAATTCTCTCATTGCACCCCCGTCGCCCGCGGCATGATCAGCGGCTTGCGCCGTCTCGACATATCGGGCTGCGGCACCGAGGCGATCAGCTTTTGAGTATAGGGATGCTGTGGCCGCAGGCAGATATCGTCGGCATCGCCCATTTCGACGATCTTGCCCTTTTGCATCACCGCCACCCGGTCGCAGAAATAGCGCACCACGGTAATGTCATGGCTGATGAAGATGAAGCTGATGCCAAGCTCGGCACGCAATTCCGCCAGCAAATCCAGCACCTGATGGCGAAGCGATACGTCTAGCGCCGAGGTTGGCTCATCGGCGATGATCAGCCGTGGATTGGGCGCGATGGCGCGCGCGATGGAAATGCGCTGACGCTGGCCACCAGAAAAGGCATGCGGATAGCGGTTGATGGCATTGGTCGGCAGGCCGACGCGGTCGAGCAGATATTCCACCCGCTCGCGCATCTGGGTGGTGGTCAGGCCCATCATCCGCATCGGCTCGGCGATGGTTTCAAACACCGTCATGCGTGGATTGAGCGAAGAATGTGGATCCTGAAACACCATGCGCATTTCCGTATAGAGATGACGCATGGTGTTGCGCGATGCTTTGGCGATGTCAACATCGTGACCCTTGGCATCGGCATAATGCACATGGCCAGCCGTGGGCTTGTAGATTTGCAGCATGGTGCGGCCAAGCGTGGTCTTGCCCGATCCGCTTTCCCCGACAATGCCCAGGGTTTCGCCGGGTGCAAGCGTCAGGCTGACCCCGTCGATAGCCTTGACGCCGAATGTCTGCTTCACCCCCCATCGGCGGCGCGAGCCGAATTGCAAGTGCAGGTCGGAAACTTCCATCAGCGGCTTGGCGGCGGCGGGAAGCGTGCGGCGGGGAAGGGGCGTTTCCAGCTTTAGCACGGCACCCAGAAGCGCTGCGGTATAGGCGGCAGCCGGGCGGCGCAGAACCTGTTCGGCCAACCCTTCCTCGACCTTTTCGCCGCGATACATCACCATCACCCGGTCAGCGATCTCAGCCACCACGCCGATGTCGTGGGTAATGAACAGCACGGCCATGCCGCGCTCACGCTGAAGCGAAACGATCAGGTCGAGAATTTCGGCCTGGGTGGTGACGTCGAGCGCCGTGGTCGGCTCATCGGCAATCAGCAGGCGTGGATTGCACGACAGTGCCATGGCGATCATGGCGCGCTGGCGCATGCCGCCTGAATATTCGAAAGGATAGCGGTCGATGGCGGTTTCCGGATCGGGGATGCGCACCTGACGCAACAGATCGATGGCGCGCGCGCGTGCCTGCGCCTTGTCCATTTTCTCATGCAGCAGGATCGCTTCGATGATCTGTTCGCCGATCCGATGTACCGGTGACAGCGACGTCATCGGCTCCTGGAAGATCATCGCGATCTGGCCGCCCCGGATCGATTGCATGTCCTGGCTGGAGGATTTGAGCTTGGCGATGTCTCTGTCGGCCTTGCCGTTTTCACCAGCGAGAAGGATCTCACCTGACGTCAGCCGACCGGGATCGGCCAGCAGCTTCAGGATGGCGCGGGCCGTGACGCTTTTGCCCGAGCCGCTTTCGCCCAACACGCAAAGGGTTTCACCTTCATAGACGTCGAAGGAGACATTGCGGACAGCCTGGATCACCTGACGATGCACGGGAAATTCGACGCTGAGGTTCTTGACCTGCAAGAGGGGCTTTACGTTCGATGTCATAGAGTTACCTCAAGCATAGGGATCGGCTGCATCGCGCAGGCCGTCGCCAAGGAAGTTCAGGCTGAGAACGGCAACGACCACAGCCACACCAGGCGCCAGCAGCCACGGTGCCTGGGTCAGCGCCCGCAGGTTCTGGGCGTCCTGGAGCAAAACGCCCCAGCTGACGATGGGTGGCTGAAGACCAAGGCCGAGGAAGCTCAGTGACGTCTCGGCAAGGATCATCGTCGGGATTGCCAGTGTGACGGCGGCGATAATGTGGCTGGTGAAGGAGGGCATCATATGACGTCCGATCACCCGCATTTCGCTGGCACCATCCAGCCTTGCGGCAGTGACGAAATCCTCGGTGCGCAAGGACAGGAAACGGCCACGCACCACACGGGCCATTTCGGTCCAGCCGATCAGCGAAAGGATGATCAGGATGACGAAATAGACCTTGAGCGACGACCAATCCTTCGGCATGGCGGCGGCCAGCCCCAGCCACAGCGGAATGGTCGGGATCGAACGGATAAACTCGATGGTGCGCTGGATGACGCTATCGATCATCCCGCCGAAATAGCCGGATATGCCGCCCAGAACCAGCCCGATCACCAGGCTGAGAAACACGCCGATCAGGCCAATCGACATGGAAATCCGCGTGCCATAGATAACGCGCGACAGGAGATCGCGGCCAAGCCGGTCGGCACCCAGAATATAGAAAGGCTTGGTATGATCGAGCGGGCCGATGAAGTGCAGATTGGTGGTAAACAGGCCCCACATATCGTAGCTTTCGCCGCGGGCAAAAAACTCGATGGGGATGATCGCATTGTCATCCACCTGGAAAACCCGGGTGAAGGATTTCGGATCGACGACATTCTTATAGCCCTTCACATGCGGCAGGAATTTGCCATCGTGAAACAGGCTGATCGGCTGCGGCGGTGCGAAGGTATATTGCGGCTTGAAGGTCGTCGGCAGGGTTGGCGACAGGAATTCTGCGAAAATCGCCAGGAAATAGATTGCCGCTGTGGCGATCAGGCCAAGCATCGCCAGTTTGTGGCGGCGGAACTTGAACCACATCAACGCCCATTGCGAGGAGACCACCATGCGGTCGCCGGTCGTCTGGTTGTCGAGCAACGGTTCGTTCGGGGCGCCAGTCCCCTTGTCGGCGTGGGGCAGGGGAGAAGATGTTACGGTCATGTCAGGCGGATCCTTGGATCGACGATGGCAAGCAGGATGTCGGACAGCAGCGTGCCGACCAGGACCAGGCCACCGGTCATCAGCAGGAAGGCGCCGGCCAGGTACATGTCCTGGGATTTCAGCGCCTGCAAAAGAAGAGGTCCGGCGGTGGGCAGGTTCATCACGGTGGACACGATCAACTCGCCGGAAATCAGGGTCGGCAATACCCAGCCGACGGTGGAAATGAATGGATTGATGGCAACGCGCACCGGATACCGCAGGATGGCCCGCCGTTCCGGCAGTCCCTTGGCAAGGGCCGCTTCCACATAGGGCTTGCGCAATTCGTCAAGCAGATTGGCGCGCATAACGCGGATCAGCGCCGCCGTACCGCTGGCCCCCAGAATGATCACCGGAATCCAGACATGCTTGAGAAAATCCCCGATCCGGGCAAGCGACCAGGGCGCATTGGCAAATTCCGGCGAAAACAACCCGCCGACGCTCTGGCCGAAGTGAATGGTCGCCACATACATCAGCAGGATGGCCAGCAGGAAATTCGGGATCGCCATGCCGATAAAGCCCAGCAGGGTGAAAAGGTAATCGCCCGGAGAATATTTGCGCACGGCGGAATAGATGCCGATCGGCAGGGCCGTGAGCCAGACGAACATCAGCGTGATGAAAGCGACCAGCGCCGTCATGCCCATCCGCTGCATCACCAATTGGCTGACCGGCTGGTTCCACTCGAAGGAATAGCCGAAATCGCCATGCATCACGCCGCCAATCCAGTGGACATATTGCAGCACGACCGGCTCGCCGATGCCATAGCGCTGGCGCAGGGTCTCCAACTGGGCAGGAGACATGGTGTCGCCGGTTTCAGCGGCCTGGGCGGCCAGCGTCGAAACGAAATCGCCAGGCGGCAACTGGATCACCACGAAGGTCAGAAGCGAAATGGCAAACATCGCGGGGATCATACCCAGCACGCGCAATGTGATGAACCGTAACATCGACGATCCTTTCCGGGGTCTTACGTTCCTGTCCATGGACGTGGGCAGGGGACTACAGGGTGACCAAAAGCGGGGTCTTCGGGGCGCCGGACGAGGGACGCAAGGTTGGGCAAGCGCCACGTGGGCGACGCCCCGAAGTCGGGAGGAGCTCACTTTGAGTTTGCCTTAGGAAAAGTGGAAACCGGCTTTCCCGAAAAGACAAACGAAAACAGAAGACTGTCAGTTCTGGATGAACCATTGCTCGGTATTGCTGGGCGCCGGGCTTGGATAGACCCAGGAAGTCGGCGCATTGTTCATTACGTTGTGCAGGTTCTTGGCCTTGACGGCGAAGCCCGCCGGCGGTGTCGAAATCGCAATCGTGTAGAACTGGTCGGCGGCAATATCGAGAATCTGCTGGAACAGCGCCGTCTGCTTGGTCTGATCGGTGGTGCCCTTGATCTGGTTATACAGATCCCACTGTTTCTTGACCGGCTCCGGCGGCTCTTCTCCGCCTTGCATCTTCAGATAAGCCTTGCCCCAGGCGACCGCATAGTTGGACTCAATCGAGACCGGCATATAGAGGCGCGGATCAAGCAGGGCATCGACGCCATACCCTTCGCCGGTCCACAGTGCCACGTCATGATCATTGTTGTTCTTGACCTCGTAGAACCGCGTGCGATCCATCGACTGGAAGCGCGCATCGACGCCAACGGCCTGCCAGTAGCGAATGACCAGTTCGGCTACATCGCCCCAGTTGGACAGCGCCGCAGGCGTGATGACGGTAAAGGTCAGGCGCTTGCCATCAGGGCGAAGCCGGAAGCCATCGGCATCCTTCTTGTCGAGGCCGATGCTGTCGAGCAGCTTGTTGGCCTTGTCAGGGTCATAATCGAGATATTGATGCGCCAATCGGTCATTGGCGTAGAGGGTGTTTTCGTTTGGCGCCACCTGTTTCGGCTGCGTCAGGCCCAGATAAATCGCATCGATGACCGACTTGCGATCAATGGCGATGCTCATCGCCACCCGGAAATCCTTGTTGCCGAAGATCTTGCGCATCTCCGGGTCCTTATGGGTCATGTTGAAGGAAAAGGACGTATCCGCACCCTGACCGGTAATCCGGTCGATCAACTCGTAACCACCCTTGTCCGCGCCTTCGTTCAAGACCGGACGGTTCTGGTTCACGCCGATATGGCGTTCCTGATAGTTGATCTTGCCGGCAATCGCCGCCAGAAGCACGGTCTGTACATCCGAATTGACGCTGTAGCGGGCACCGTCGAGATAAGGCAACTGGTTGCCCGCCGGATCAACCTTCCAGTAATAGGGATTGCGCTCAAACGTCACCTGGGTGGCGCCGGATACATAGGGGTCCTTGATCTTCCAGGGGCCGAGGACGGGCATGTCAGGATTGCGCCAGCGCTGAACCTGTTCGATTTCCAGTCCGCACTTGTTGGTCAGATGTTCGATCCAGCTGGCATCACCGGCATCCTTCGCCAGCTTTTCGGCATCGGGATTGAATTTCGGCATGAACTGGCCGCAATATTGCTTCGACATCAACGTGAGCTGCGTGCCGAAAACGCCCGCGACATTCATGAGGAACAAGCCGTTCGGGCCGGAGAACTTGATGGTGACGCTGGTCGGGCTGTTGACGGTCGCCACCGGCAGCTTGCCCCCGACCAGCATCCAGGCGGGTTTGGCCGGAAACAGCTTGTCATCCGGAAGCACGTCATTGACCATGAAGGCGATGTCTTCAGCGGTGAAATCCATGCCGTTCGACCATTTCATGCCCTTGCGCAATTCGAAGGTGAAGGTCGTGGCATCATCGCTGGCTTTGTAGGAGGTCGCGACATTGGGAATGATCTTGCCCGACCATTCCCGGTCCCAGGCCATCAACGGCTCGTAGCCGGTCAGTTTTGCCAGTGCGTTGCGGTCATTGCCGCCCACCAATCCGCCGGTCTGGTAGCCGCCATAGACGCCGACCCGGTCCACCATGTCTTCGACGCGCGGATTTTCCGGCAGACGTTTTTCGACCGGTGGTAATTTGCCTTCCTTGACCAGCGCATCAAGCTGCGGCGCCTGATGGTAGTCCTGGGCGATCGCCATGACCGGCATGCCGACCAGTGCGGCAAGCGCCACTGTGGCAAGCAGTTTTCTGGTCTTCATCGTGTTTTTCCTCCCGAAAAGATAGATTTTATGATGGACCGAAGTCGCTTTGCTGCATTCGCCAGCCGAAAAGAACAGACGCTCCCGGGTCTATTCTTTTCGTCAGTTGTTTCTCACTGCTTCCAGGGCTCGATCAGCCCGGCCAGAATATCCACTTCTTGCGAGGTCAAATCCGTCAGGGGCGGGCGCACCGAACCGGCGGCAAAGCCCTGAAGGCGAACACCCGCCTTGATGGCCGCGACCGCATAGCCCTTCTGGCGGCTACGCAAATCCATGAAGGGGAAGAAGAACTGGTTGAGGATGTTTTCGCAGGTCGCCCGATCGCCAGCGCGCAGCGCCTTGTAGAAATCGCAGGCCAGTTGCGGCACGAAATTGAAGACGGCTGACGAATAGGTGGAGAAACCGGCACCCAGATAGGCCTCGGCAAACAATTCCGCCGTTGGCATGCCGCCGATATAGGTGAGGCGGTCGCCCAGCGTCGCGGTGATGCGGCGCACCAGGCCAAGTTCTCCGGTGCCGTCCTTGAAGCCAATCAGATTGGGGCAGTCATCGGCGAGCCGCTGGATGGTTTCGGTCTGAAGCACGCAATTGTCGCGGTTGTAGACGGTGACGCCAAAGCCAACCGCATCGCAGACCGCCTTGACATGGGCATAAAGGCCCGCCTGCGGCGCATCGATCAGATATTGTGGCAGCAGAAGAATGCCATCGCCGCCAGCCTTTTCGATGCCCTTGGCAATTTCGACGGCAACCCTTGTGCCACCGCCGCAGCCACCGACGATAGGTACGCCATTCGATGCCGCCTTGGCGGTGGCGACAATGCCAGGAATTTCATCCGGCGACAGCGAGAACATTTCGCCGGTGCCGCCAGCGGCAAACAGCACCGTCGCGTCATAGCCAGACAGCCAGTCGATATGCGCGCCATAGACATCCGGGTTGAACTCGCCCTTGTCATCGAAAGGGGTGACGGGAAAGGACAGCAAGCCTGCGCCCAGTGCACGTTTCAGTTCATTCGGTTCCATGGTCCGCCTCTCCTGCGTTCAACTGCTCCGTGCCACACGATCTTCTTCGCGAAAGACTTGAACGGGCACCTATCCTCGTGCTTTATAATGACTGCAACCGAGTAATATCATGATTTCCAGCGAAGTCATATTATGATTTAAAATACCTGTCCAGTCGAATTCCGTTCAATATCTGCCCAACACCCGAATTGTCCCTTTATGGAGATTTCCATGGCCAAAGCCCCATCGCCGAGTGAAGCACAGCGCAAGCCAAGGCTGGCCGAAAGCGTCATCGAAGCCTTGCGTGCCGATATTGTTGGCGGACGGCTGGCGCTTGGCACGCAATTGCCGACCGAACCGGGGCTGATCGAGCGGTTCGGGGTCAGCCGCACGGTGATCCGCGAGGCGCTAGCCGAGCTGCGCGCCGCCGGTCTTGTCGATGCTCGTCAGGGCAAGGGCGTGTTTGTCGTTGATGACCTGCCCGGACAGGAAATGCGCCTCAGCACGGAAGAGCAGCGTAGCATTCCGAAAACCTTGGAAATGCTGGAATTCAGGGTGGCAATCGAGACGGAAGCCGCAGCGCTGGCCGCCGTGCGCCGCTCTTCGGCGCAGGAATACGAGATCCGGGCGGCCAATGAGGTGATGGCGGATCTTGTCGCCGAAAAGGCGCCGACCTCCAAGGCGGATTTCGATTTTCACCTGGCCATCGCCCGGGCGACCAATAACAGCTATTATCTGAGCGCCATGCAAAGCTTTGGCCCGCAAGCCATTCCGCGCTCCAACCTGCCCAACCTGGCCTCTTCACGCAGCGAAACCTATCTTTCGCAAGTGGTGGAGGAGCATGGTCGGATTGCCGACGCCATTTCCGGTCAGGACCCGCAGGGTGCGCGCGCCACCATGCGCGAGCATATTGAAAAATCCCAGGAGCGGCATCGGGCGCTGGCCCGGAATCTGCGCAAGGAGGGCGGCTGAGGCACATTGATGTTTGCGCTTCTCCTTTCCCATCCTCTATTGTCTTGGCATTGCGTCGCAAAATAATCAAAAGGCAGGTTTTATGACCAGAGAGATACTCATCCGCAATGCGTCCGATTATGCGCTTGGCGGCAAGCTGACTGATGATCTGGCCCGGCTTATAGCGCGCCGCTCGGTCAGCCAGTCGGAAGGCAGGCCGGAGGATCTTCAAGCCTATCTGGTGGAGGATATTCAGCCGCTGCTGTCGTCCCTGGGCTTTGCCACGGAGATTTTCGCCAATCCGCGAGAGAATGGCGCGCCGCTTTTGATCGCCAGCCTGATCGAGGACGCCAGCCTGCCGACCGTGCTGATCTATGGGCATGGCGATGTCTGTAATGGCGAAGCGCATCGCTGGCGTGAAGGGCTCGACCCTTTCGTGCTGCATCAGGAAGGGGATAAGCTTTACGGGCGCGGCACGGCGGATAACAAGATCCAGCATCTCATCAATATCAAGGCGCTGGAACTGATTTTGAAAGAGAAGGGCAAGCTCGGCTTCAACGTCAAGATCATCCTGGAAATGGCCGAGGAAACTGGCTCCTACGGTTTGCGTGAGTTTTTCCAGGCCAAGCGCGAAGCCCTTGCCGCCGATGTGCTGATCGCATCCGATGGGCCGCGATTGGCGGCGGATACGCCGACCATGTTCATGGGGTCACGCGGCGGCTTTGCCTTCAACCTCAACGTTACCTTGCGCGACGGTGATCACCATTCCGGCAATTTCGGCGGCTTGTTGGCCGATCCGGCAATCATTCTCGCCCATGCCATTGCCACGATTGTCGATGCGCGTGGCCAGATCCAGATCCCGGAATGGCTGCCGACCAGCCTGACCCCTGACATTCGCGCTGCCCTCAAGGACCTGCCGTCCCGCAAGCATGACGCGGACTGGGGTCAGGCGGATCTGACGCCGTCCGAGCGGGTGTTCGGCTGGAATTCCATGGCGGTTCTGGCCATATCCTCGGGCAATATCAACGCGCCGCAAAATGCCATTGCCGGATCGGCGCGCGCCACCTGCCAGCTGCGGTTCGTGGTGGGAACGGATATGGAGGGCATTCTGCCCGCTTTACGACGACATCTCGATGCCCATGGTTTTCCCATGGTGGCGGTGGAGCCAGCGCGGGGCGAGGCCTTCCGGGCCACCCGGTTCTCCCCCGATCATCCCTGGGTGCGGTTTGTCGAGCAATCCATTACCCGCACCAGTGGCAAGCCGGTGCATGTCCTGCCCAATCTGGCGGGCTCGCTGCCCAATGATGCCTTTACCGGCATTCTTGGCCTACCGACCATCTGGATTCCCCATTCCCATGCTGAATGCGGCCAGCACGGACCGAACGAGCACGCTCTTCTGTCGATTGCCGAAGAGGGCATGCGGGTGATGACCGGCCTGTTCCTGGATATTGGCGAACAGGGCGCTGCGCTGAAAGCCATTTGAGACTTTGGCACCTGTTGATTGCATCAGGAATTCTGATATTCATTCGTGAAACACCTTGTTTTCGGATGAATATCAGCCAATGAGCAGAAATTTCCTTGTGATCGACCCGGAAGACGGCATGGCAGTTCTGAAAGGGCTGGCCTCGCCACTACGGATCGGAATGCTCAAGTTGTTGCATGAAAAAGGCGCGATGAATGTCAATGACATCGCCGCCGAACTGTCGCTGCCGCAATCCACCGTCTCCACCAATCTCCAGGTTCTGGAGGATGCGGGGCTGATCCGCACGGAGAGCCAGAAAGCCCGCAAGGGCAGCCAGAAGATCTGTTATCCGACCGCCGAGGAAGTGCTGGTTGTCTTCAAGAGCGAGCGGCGCAAGATCGATGCCCATGCCATCGAAGTGGCGATGCCGATCGGCCTTTATACCAGCTATGAGGTGACGGCGCCCTGTGGTCTTTGTTCGCCCGAGGGCATCATCGGGCTTCTGGACGTCCCCAATACTTTCCTTGATCCGGAACGGATGAAAGCCGGGCTGATCTGGTTCACCAGAGGCTATGTTGAATATCAATTCCCCAACAATGCCAAGCTATCCGGCAGCGCGATCCGCGAAATCGAGATTGCCATGGAGCTGAGTTCGGAAGTCCCCGGCACCAGTGCCGACTGGCCATCCGATATCACCTTGTCGATCAACGGCACGGATGTCGGTACATGGACCTCTCCCGGCGATTTCGGTGACAAACGTGGTGTCTATACGCCTGACTGGTGGAAGCTGAAGGGCTCCCAATACGGCAAGCTGAAGAATTGGCGAATTTCGGCGGAAGGCACCTTCGTTGATGGCGTCAAGATTTCGGCCATCGATCTCAATGCCATCGATCTGCTGGCGCATCATTCCATCCGGGTGAGGATCGGCGTGCGCGATGATGCGCGGCATCCCGGTGGGATCAACATTTTCGGACGCGGATTTGGCAATTACGATCAGGATATTGTTTTACGAATTCGCACGGAATGAATATCCGGTTTTATGATTGATATTTTGAAGCCGAAATCTCCATGGTTTCTGGGTCTGTCATGCAGTCGTCATATTGTTGTTATTGATATTTTTGCTGTACCGCAGCATATTTTTGCAGTGCTCCCGGCTGCTTTCCAGCTTGACGCTTGTGCTAAATCACGATTTTATATCCGACAAGATGGTTTAAATCATTATATTGGATATATATGGGGAGGATGACATGAAGGCGACCGTTCTGGCGCATGCCGATTATAGCATTGCGGAGATTGATCCACGGCTCTACGGCTCCTTCATAGAGCATCTGGGCCGGGCGGTTTACACCGGTATTTATGAACCCGATCACCCAAGCGCCGATGAAAACGGCATGCGCCGCGATGTCATCGATCTGGTGCGGGAGTTGAATGTGCCGATCGTGCGCTATCCCGGCGGCAATTTCGTTTCGGCCTATAATTGGGAAGACGGCATTGGCCCTAGGGATCAGCGCCCGGTTCGCCTCGATCTCGCCTGGCACACGTCCGAAAGCAACGAGGTCGGTCTGCACGAGTTTGCCGATTGGTGCGCCTCTGTCGGCACGGAGATGATGCTGGCCGTCAATCTCGGATCGCGCGGGCTGGATGAGGCGCGCAATTTTCTGGAATATGCCAATCATTCCGGCGGCAGCTATTGGAGCGATCTGCGCATCAGCAATGGCAGGCCGCAGCCTTTTGATGTGAAGCTCTGGTGCCTGGGCAATGAAATGGACGGGCCTTGGCAGATCGGCCACAAATCCGCGGATGAATATGGTCGCCTCGCCCACGAAACCGCCAAGGCCATGCGGGCTTTCGATAAATCGCTGGAACTGGTGGTCTGCGGTTCGTCCAACGCCAAGATGCCGACCTATCCGCAATGGGAAGCGACCGTTCTCGACCATGCCTATAATGAGGTCGATTACATTTCCCTGCATATGTATTTCGACAACAAGGCGGGCGATACGCCCAATTATCTCGCCCAGAACAAGAAACTCGATGATTATATTGTCTCGGTATCGGGCGTGATTGATTTCATTAAGGCCAAGAAACGCTCTTCGAAGAACGTCTATATTTCCTTTGATGAATGGAATGTCTGGTATCATTCCAACGAGCAGGACAAGGCAATTCTCCAGGGCAATGATGGTTGGCCCTTTGCGCCGCCGTTGCTGGAAGACATCTATAATTTCGAGGATGTGTTGCAGGTCGGGCTGATCATCAACACCTTTATCCGCCGCTCCAATGTGGTGCGCATTGCCTGCCTGGCGCAATTGGTCAATGTGATCGCGCCAATCATGACGGTGCCGGGCGGTCCGGCGTGGCGGCAGACGATTTTCTATCCATTCCTGTTTGCCTCGGTGCATGGCCGTGGCACGGCGCTGGATCTGCGGGTAAAAAGCCCGACCTATACGGCGTCCGCAGTCGGTGAGGTCGACAGTCTCGACATTGCCGCCGTGCATGACGCGGCGGACGGCTCGATTGCTTTCTTCATCGTCAATCGTTCAGAAGCGACCATCGAGACGACCTTTGATTTGCAGGGGTTTGGCACCGCGCCATCTATTGCCGATTATCAGGTGATGACCCATGCCGACTTGAAGGCGGTCAATACGCAGGCACGGATGACGGAGGTTGCGCCACGTCCCGGCGAGGGGCTTGTTATCGACGGCACAAGCCTGTCGGCGTCGTTTCCGGCGCTGTCCTACCAGATGATCCGGGTGAAGGTTCAGGATGTCTCTTAGGGGCATGGATAATTCCTGACCTTGCTAAACCTGGGAGGAGGATAGCGATGACGGCACAGATCGAAATCAGCAATGTCAGCAAGACCTACGGTGCCATGACCGTACTGGATGGCTTGTCGCTGTCCATTCCGGCCCACGAATTCGTGGTCTTCCTTGGTCCGTCCGGCTGCGGAAAATCAACCTTGCTGCGGATGATCGCCGGGCTTGAAAGCGTCGATGAAGGCGAAATCAGCATCAATGGCGAGCGGATTGACGGACTGCCGCCCGGTCAGCGTGACGTGGCCATGGTGTTTCAATCCTATGCGCTTTATCCGCACATGACCGTGCGCCAGAATATGGCCTTCGGGCTTGAGAATATTCAGGTCTCCAAGTCGGTCATCGATGCGCGCATTGCGGAAGCAGCGCGGATGCTGGAAATCGATCATCTGCTGGAGCGCAAGCCGGGGCAGCTCTCCGGTGGCCAGCGCCAGCGCGTGGCGATTGGCCGGGCGGTGGTAAAGGAGCCCAAGGCCTTTCTGTTTGATGAGCCGCTGTCCAATCTTGATGCGGCTCTGCGCACCCGTACCCGTATTGAGCTGGCGCAATTGCACCAGCGGCTGCGCTCGACGATGATTTTCGTCACCCACGATCAGACCGAAGCCATGACGCTGGCCGACAGGATCGTGGTGATGAACAACCGCCGCATCGAGCAGATTGGCACGCCGATGCAGATCTACGAGCGCCCGGCAACCCGGTTTGTTGCCGGTTTCGTCGGGTCGCCCGCGATGAATTTTCTCGATGTTACGGGTTTTGCTCCCGGCAGATCCGGCATGATCGCCACCTGCGGTCAGAGCCTGCGCATCGAAACCCATATCGATCCGGAAAATGCGGCTTCGGCGGTGACGCTCGGTATTCGCGCCGAGGCGGTTCACGTTACGCCGCCTGAGGGTGGCGACATTGATGGCACTATCGATGTGCTGGAGCGTCTGGGTGATCGAACGCTGATCTACACACGATTGGCAGATGGGCAGAGTGTGGTGGCCGCAACGGCGGGTCAGACGCGCCTGAAAATCGGCGATCGGATTGGTCTTGGTTTTAACGGTGAAAAAGCCCATCTGTTCGATGCGGATGGCACCGCCCGGCATGCGGAGGCGCTGTCCGATGGCTGACCGCTCTTCTGTCCATCCGGGTGTGAGCCTGCGCCGCCGTTCGGCCCCTGCGTCGATGAGCATCCATGCTCCGCGCTGGAGCCATGCGTTATTCGTGGCGCCTTACCTGACATTTTTCACCACGCTTCTGGTTTTCCCGCTGATCTGGGGCATTTGGCTGAGTTTTCATAAGGCCGATATGTTTTCGAGCGGGCGGTTTGTCGGCTTCGATAATTACCTGCGGCTGTTTCGGGACGCCGTTTTCATCCAGTCGATCTGGAATACCTTCTATTTCGTGGCATTGACGGTGCCGACGCTGGCGGTGCTTGGGCTTTTTCTGGCGCTGGCGCTCAACCGGCAGACGCGGACGGCGGCGGTTCTGCGAACCCTGTTCTTCGCCTCCTCGGTCTTGTCCGTCACCATCGTCACGCTGGTCTGGCGGATCGTGTTCATTCCGCAGGTCGGCTTGCTTGCCACCATTTTCAGTTGGTTTGGCGCAACGGCACCCGCCGCCCTGTCCGATCCGGATCTGGCGATGATCGCGATTGCCATCGCCACCGTCTGGTGGTGCCTTGGCCTGCCGATGATGCTGTTTCTATCGGCCTTGCAGCAGATCCCCGGCGATATCTATGAGGCGGCAGCGCTTGATAATGCCAGCCGCTGGCGGACGCTGACGGCCATTACCCTGCCATCCATCAAGCGCACCTTCCTCTTGGTGGTCGTCATTCAGATTGTCTTGCAATTCCAGCTGTTTGGCCAGGCGCTGTTGATGACGCGGGGTGGGCCGAACAATGCCACCAGACCCATCGTTCTCTATATCTATGAGGTCACCTTCCGCCGCTGGGATCTCGGTCTTGGGGCCGCAGCCTCCGAAATCCTCTTCATTCTGATCCTGCTGGCCGCCATGGCGCAATATCTGATCACCAGGCGCAAGGGAGATGCGGCATGAGCGGCTTTTCCTCCTCTCACAGCAGGCTTGGCAACCGGATCGTTCTTGGGCTGGTCGTGCTGTTATCTCTCGTGATGCTTTTGCCCATTCTCTGGGTGATCGGATTGTCGCTGAAGGAAAACAGCGTGCTGATGGCCGACCCTAATTCGGTGTTTCATCCGCCCTATATCATCAGCAACTATCTCAATATAATCCAGACATCCTCGGTGTTTCGCTGGATTCTTAACAGCCTGATCGTCTCCATCAGCCTGACCATCGGCACGCTGATCCTGTCGTCGCTGGCCGGCTATGGCTTTGCCCGCCTGAATTTTCCTGGGCGCGATGCGCTGTTCGTGATCGTTCTGTTCGGGCTCGCGGTGCCGGAGCAGGCGGTTCTGGTCGCCCGCCACCAGATTTTCAGCATGTTGAGCCTGCACAATACCTATCCGGGCCTTGTGCTGCCCGGTCTATCCAGCGCTTTCGGCGTCTTTTTGATGACGCAATATTTCCGGGCCATCCCGCGCGATCTGGATGAGGCGGCTTTGCTGGACAATGCCAGTCGGTTTCGGATTTTCTGGAAGGTGCTCTTGCCTTTGACACTGCCCGCCCAGGCGACGCTTGGCATTTTCACGTTTCTGGCGTCCTGGAACGACTATTTCTGGCCGCTGATTTCCGCCTCCAGGAAGGACATGTATACGCTGACGGTCGGCCTTGCCTCGACCCAGACCAATTTCGGCCAGTCGGAAGGTCTCGGCTTTCTGATGGCGCAGGCGGTGTTTGCTGGGGCGCCTATTCTGATCATCTATCTGTTTTTCCAGAAATATATCGTTACGGCGGTGTCGGGGGCAGCCGTTCGGTAGCGTTTGTCCGAAGAATACAACAAACACGTGGGAGGAGAGACCATGAAAGCCAAGCCAGTCAAATCGAGGATCATGAAACTGATGCGCACCGCCATTCCGGTGGTGGCACTGATGACTGCTCATGCCGCCTTTGCGGCGGAGCCGGTGGAACTGAACGTCCAAAGGTTCTTCGGCGCCTGCGATGCTGAATATGGCAGCAATACAGACGTCAGCAAATCGGTCGGCGAATGTGGGATCATGACCTCGCTGATCAACAAGTTCAACGCCGACAACCCGGATATCCATGTCTCGTTGGCGACGGTGGAATGGCCGGGCTACGACCAGCTCAACGCACAATTTGCCTCCAACGATCCGCCTGACATCGTCACGATCCATGAATCGGCCCTGTCGGATTATCAGTCCAAAAACCTGATCATGCCGCTGGACGAGCTTTTGGCCACGCAAGGCATCAAGCCTGACACTTTTACCGAGGCGGCGCGGCAGGGCGCGACCAAGGACGGCAAGCTCTATGGATTGCCGATCGACAGCTGGACCATGCTCTACCATATCAATATGGATCTGTTTAAGCAGGCGGGTCTCGTCAATGCCGATGGTACGCCGATCCTGCCGAAATCCCCGGAAGAGCTTCTGGCCCAGGCCGAACAGTTCAAGCAGAAGACCGGCAAGCCTTATTTCGTGCAGAATCTCGCCAATGAGACGGCGCTCTATATGCGCAATCTCTATACTTATCTGTTCCAGCAAAACGCTGACTTCTTCGCCGATCCAACCCATATCAAGCTCGACACGCCTGAGGCCAAGCGGGTGGTGGAGATGTACAAGACCATCTACGCCAAGGGCTATACCACCAAGGATATGGATTACGGCGCCTCGATCACCGCCTTTCTGGCCGGTGCGGGCGGTGTTCATCTGAACGGCACCTGGATGATTGGCGATTACAATGCCTCGGCTGCCAAGCCGGGTACGGCGCTGAATAAGGGCGGCTATGCCGTTTATCCCTATCCGCAGCTGTTTTCCGGCGACCACGCGCAGTTTGCCGATGGTCATACCTGGGCTGTTTCCGTCAGGGACCGGACGCCCGAGCAGACCAAGGCCGTGGCGCGGTTCCTGAAATTCTTCATCGACAATGATTTTGATTGGTCACGCACCGGCCACCTGCCATCCGTGCAGGCTGTGCTGACCTCGGATGCCTTCAAGGCCCTGCCACACCGCGATACCGTGTCTGATATTGCCCAGCTTGGCCGTCCATTGCCATCGCAAGTGCAACGCCAGTTCCCGATCCAGGACATTATCGGTGAAGAAATGAGCGCTGCGGTGACTGGTCAGAAGGATGTCGATGCGGCTTTGAAGGATGCTCAAAGCCGCGTGAATGACCTGCTTGGCAACCTGTAATAATAAAACCGACCAAAGAGAAGAGCCGCCCAAAGCCCCAGCAGGCTTTGGGCGGCGATATTTTACAGCACCGTCATCAGCACTTCGGAGCGGGCCGCCAGAATGGCGTGGCAGGCCGAGGCTGCTTCTTTGCCCTTGAGGACGAAATGCTCACGGAAGAAGGCGATATGCGCTTCGCTTTCCTGGAAGTTATGGGGTGTCAGTACCGCCGAAAGCACCGGCACCTCGGTATCGAGCTGCACGCGCATCATGCCGTCCAGGACGGTGGCGGCCACGAAATCATGGCGGTAAATGCCGCCATCCACCACCAGCGCACAGCCGAGGATGGCGCGATATTTTCCGGTTTTGGCAAGCGTCTGGGCGTGAAGCGGAATTTCCAATGCGCCGGGAACATCGACAATGTCGATCTCGGCTGCGGTCCCGCCAAGCTCCTGCCATTCGGCGACGAAGGCGTTTACGCATTGATCAACGATCCCGGCATGCCAGCGGGCGCGAATGACGGCAATGCGGTTTGGTTCAAGTCTTGCTGCGATAGTCATGTCTCTGCCTTTCAAGGGTCAGCCAAACGGAGTTGGCTGGAACACCGCACGGAGGCGGCAAATTTTCCCTTGGGCGAACAGCAGTATACACCCGTTGCGGAGACGGAGCTCCGCTTAGGTCTTTCTGCATGCTCTCTTCCATCCGGACTATACCGTCGGCTCCGGCATCGCACCGGATCTGCTGACCTCCCAGGTTGCCCTGAAAGCGCTCGCGGGCTCCGGGCAAGCCCGATACCGCCGGTGGGGAATTTCACCCCGCCCTGAGAACAGTTATAACATAGAATTGAAGTTGCAGAAATTGCAAGGCCGTTTTTCTCATTATTCGGTAGGCTAGCGTCTGTCGTCTGCGGTTTCTTCCAATATCCAGTCTCGAAAGGCCTGCAAAGGCGGGTGTGAACCGCGTTCATTCGGCCAAACAAGATAATAGGCCTCCGTGCTTTGCATCGGCCTATCAATAGCCTTGACCAGGCGACCGGAGGCCATTTCCTCTTCGATCAGGAATTCAGGCAGCAGCGCGACACCAAGCCCTGCCATGGCGGCTTGAGCGGCTGTTGCGAACTGGTCGAACAACATGCCGCGCACCTGGTCGGATTGCACGTCATTGCTGGCCAGCCAGCGTTCCCAGGCATCGGGGCGGGTGGTGAGATGGAGAAGAGGGGCCTGGCGCAGATCCAGTGGGGTCTGAAACCGGTAGGTGTCGCGCAGCTCAGGGCTACAGGCTGGAATGACGGTTTCAGAGCGCAGCAGCGACATTTCCGCGCCCTGCCAATCGGCCAGACCGAAGTGGATGGCAGCATCGACCGGCTCCAGTCGAAAATCGAAATAGGAAAGCTTGGTGACGAGATTGATGGTGATGCCGGGGTGGCGGCTGAGAAATCCCGGCAGGCGCGGGGCCAACCATCGGGTGCCGAAGGTTGGCAGAATGGCGAGATTGAGCGTCCCTCCGAACGGATTGGCCTTCAGAGTCAGCGATGCGGTGCTGATGATCCGTAGCGCATCGCGGATTTCACGGGCATAGATATTGCCGCCTGCCGTCAGCCGGATCGTCTGGCGTTCGCGGTGAAACAGCTCGACGCCAAGCTGCTCTTCCAGCGCCTTGATCTGCCGGCTGACCGCGCTTTGCGTCAGGCTCAATTCCCGCGCTGCCGCCGTGACGCTGCCGGTGCGGGCTGCGGCCTCAAAAGCCGAAAGAAGATGCAGGGAGGGCAGGAAACGACGGGGACTTTGCATGGAGGCTCCGGGCATAGATCGGACTGGCGAGAAGGGCGACATGGTTTTCTATAGGCGGTCTTTTGCCTGAGGTCATTCCATTTGGGAAAGAACTCTTGCAGAAACATCGATAATTGCGCACTGGCGGACTGGTTCAGCACTTGCTAGTGTTTTGGCAGAATAATTGCTGCCGTTTTGCCCGGCTTCCGGTTCGGTTGCGATATAAGGGAACTGTCATGCAGGGGAATCCAAGATCGCACGGGCTATGGGAGCGAACCGCGCCATCGCCGCCGTCCACATCGGTGCTCACTGAACACCTGATTGCCGATGTCGTCGTGGTCGGCGGCGGCTATACCGGCCTGTCAGCCGCCTTGCATCTGGCCGAGGCCGGGGTTTCCGTTGTGTTGCTGGAAGCGGTTGAGATCGGCTTTGGCGGCGCGGGCCGCAATGTCGGGCTGATCAATGGCGGCATGTGGGTGATGCCGGACGACGTGCCCAAGGTGCTTGGCCCTGTGCATGGAGAGCGGGCGCTGAAGCAATTGGGCGAAGCGCCGCTGTTGGTGCGCGAGACAATCGAAAAACACGGCATCGCCTGCGAGTTGGAAACCAATGGCACGCTGCATCTGGCCGTCGGCAGCACCGGGCTGGAGGAGTTGCAGAACCGTCACCGGCAATGGGTGGCGCGCGGTGCGCCGGTCGAGCTTCTATCTGCCGAGGAGACGGCATTTCGCGTCGGAAGCACTGCCTATGCCGGTTCGCTGTTTGATCCCCGGGCCGGAACGTTGCAACCGCTTGCCTATGCGCGAGGGCTTGCTGCTGCGGCCATTCGCGCCGGTGTGCGGATTTTCACCGGCAGCCCGGTGGTGGAAACCGAGCGGGAAGGCGAAAGCTGGGTGGTGAAGACTGCCTCCGGCCACGTCTCCTGCCGCTGGATTATCGTGTCCACCGATGCCTATTCCACCGGTCCCTGGAAAAGCGTGCGGGAAGAGCAGATGCATCTTCCCTATTTCAACTTTGCCACTGTGCCGCTTGGCGAAAATTTGCGCCGCTCCTTGTTGGCGAACCGCGAGGGCTGTTGGGATACCAGGGAAATCCTCTCATCCTTCCGCATGGATCAGGCCGGTCGGCTGGTATTCGGCAGTGTCGGGGCGTTGCGCCATGGCGGGGCGGCAGTCCACCGAGCCTGGGCCAAGCGCAGCCTGAAGCGGCTGTTTCCGCAATTGGGTGATGTCGAGTTTGAGACGGAATGGTATGGCAAGATCGGCATGACAAGTGATGCCGTGCCGCGCTTCCACCGCTTTGCCAAGCGGGTTGTCGGCTTTAGCGGCTATAATGGTCGTGGCATTGCGCCCGGCACGTCTTTCGGGCGGACATTGGCGCAATTGGTTCTGGGCGAGATCGGCGAGGCGGATCTGCCCTTGCCGCTATCCGAGCCGGAAACCATTGCGTTGCGCACCGTAAAGGAAATTTACTACGAAGCGGGCGCGCAAATCGCTCATCTGGCGGATAGCCGGTTCTGATCCGCATCAATACCATTCACATGCAAACGACGTTTCAAGGAAAGATCATATCGATGTCGAAACTCAACCTGCCTGCCGATGTATCGCGCATTCTTGCAAATCTCGGTGTTTCCGCCGGGACTTTGTCGGGCGGTTCGCTGGCGGTCACATCGCCTGTGGATGGCAGCACGCTTGCCACGCTTGCAACAGTGTCCAGCGATGAGGCAAGCAAGGCCATCGACAATGCGCATGCCGCTTTCCTTCAATGGCGCCTGGTGCCGGCCCCCAAGCGCGGCGAATTGGTGCGCTTGCTGGGCGAGGAATTACGGGCTCATAAGGACGATCTCGGTCGTCTCGTGTCCATCGAGGTTGGTAAGGTCACCTCCGAAGGGCTTGGCGAAGTGCAGGAAATGATCGACATTTGCGATTTCGCGGTCGGCCTGTCGCGTCAGCTTTACGGCCTGACCATTGCCACCGAACGCAGCGAACACCGGATGATGGAAACCTGGCATCCCCTCGGCGTCACCGGCATTATCTCGGCCTTCAATTTCCCGGTTGCCGTCTGGTGCTGGAATGCGGCGCTGGCCCTGGTCTGCGGCAATTCGACTGTCTGGAAGCCATCGGAAAAGACGCCGATTACCGCCCTTGCCACTCAGGCGATTTTCGAAAAAGCCGTCCGCCGTTATGTGGCCGCTGGCGGCAGCCCACCGGACGGGCTTTCGACCGTGCTGATCGGTGAACGCGCCATTGGCGAAGTGCTGGTTGATCATCCGAAAGTGCCACTGGTTTCGGCAACCGGTTCGACAGCCATGGGCCGGGCGGTCGGTCCGCGTCTGGCGGCTCGATTTGCCCGGTCAATCCTGGAACTGGGTGGCAATAACGCCGCAATCGTCGGCCCAACTGCCGATCTCGACCTGACCCTGCGCGGCGTCGCCTTTGCCGCCATGGGTACGGCTGGCCAGCGCTGCACGACGCTTCGCCGCCTGTTCGTGCATGACAGCGTGTATGACACGCTGGTTCCCCGGCTGATCAAGGCCTATGGCTCCGTCACCATCGGCAATCCGCTGGAGACCGGCACGCTGGTTGGACCGTTGATTGATGGCCGCGCCTATGAGGCGATGCAAACCGCGCTGACTGCGGCAAAGGCGGCTGGCGGCGTGGTGCATGGCGGCATGCGGGTACGCGAAGAAGAGGCAGCTTCGGCCTATTACGTGCGCCCCGCCCTGGTGGAAATGCCCTCCCAGACCGGGCCTGTGAAGGATGAAACCTTTGCGCCGATCCTCTATGTGATCCGCTACAACGATTTTGATGCCGCATTGGCGCTGAATAACGACGTGCCGCAGGGCCTGTCCTCGTCGATCTTCACCAATGATCTGCGCGAAGCTGAAGCCTTCCTGTCGGACCGTGGCTCCGATTGCGGCATTGCCAATGTCAATATCGGCCCATCCGGTGCTGAAATCGGCGGCGCGTTCGGAGGCGAGAAGGAAACCGGTGGCGGGCGCGAATCCGGCTCGGATGCCTGGAAAGCCTATATGCGCCGCGCCACCAATACGGTGAATTTTGGACGCTCGTTGCCCTTGGCCCAGGGCGTGAAATTCGACGTCGAATAATCAGTCGTTACCATACTCCCGGCGATAACCGGGAGTATGGTTGAGCCCGTTATTCCTGAACAGGCTGGATTTGTTGCAGCCAGAGATAATAGGCCGAGTGGTCGAGATCTGCGCCGCCTTTGTTCTGCACCAGGTCTGTGAAGCCCGCCCGCACCGTTTCAGAGAGTGGCAAGGTCAGGGCGTGCTCGGCAGCGACCGAAAGCGCATTGTTTAAGTCTTTCAACTGCGCGGCGGAACGTCCACCCGGTGTGAAATTGCCGGTCACCATCCGCTCGCCATGCAGATCGAGAATCCGGCTATCGGCAAAGCCGCCCTGCAATGCACCGCGCAGCGTTGCCGGATCGCATCCCGCCGATTGTGCCAGCCGAAAGGCTTCCGCGACCGCGCCGATGGTGACGGCGACGATCAACTGATTGGCGAGTTTCGCCGTCTGGCCGGTGCCGACCGGCCCCATCAGCGTCGGGCGGCCCAGTTTTTCGAAAACCGGCACGGCTGCCGCGAAATCCTCCGGCGCGCCGCCAACGAAAATCGACAGCGTTTTTGCCTTGGCGCCAGCCACGCCGCCGGAGACGGGGGCATCGAGGAAACGCTTGCCCATTTGCTGAGCCAGCGCCGCAAGATCTCGGTCGCAGGCCGGTTCTACCGATCCCATGTCGATAATCAGCGCGCCATCGCCTGCCGCAGCCATTGCACCGCTATCCTCCAGTGTGGCGCGGGTGGCCGGACCATCGAGCAGCATGGAAATCACCACATCCGCACCTTTGGCTGCCTCTGCCGGGCTGGCGGCAATGCGGGCCACGTCGGACAAGGCTTGCGCCTTTTGTATGGAGCGATTCCAGACGGTGACCTCGAAATCCGCAGCCAGATGACGGGCCATTGGCTCTCCCATCAAGCCAGTGCCGAGAAAGGCGATCCGCATCATGACAGGTCCGCTCCGATGGCGGCAAGGGCTGCGCGCGCCACGTCTTCGTCCTGCTCACCCGAGCCGGAGCCAATGCCGATCCCACCAAGCAACATGCCGTTGACTTTAATGGGCAAGCCGCCCCTCAACCCCGTCGCTTCGCCTTGAGTTGCTGCGGCCAGCAACAATTTGGCGTGGTCGGGAACGCTATGGCTGGGCGCGGCAAGCGAGGCTGCGGTCCGTGCCTTTGCCCTCGCGCTTTTTAGGGAAAGATAGCGCGAGCCGCGCATGCGAAACGAAGCCAGTTCTACGCCGCTGTGATCGACAATGATAATGCATTGCGGCTGGCCCATCGCCGTCGCGGCATCGATTGCGGCGCGCAAAAGCGTGGCGACGCCTTCGTCGCTCAAGGCGCTTGAGGGTATCGTAAAGCTCATGGCATGCTCTCCCTTGGCAGTTTCTACCGGTCATGTTATCGATACCATATTCGAACCGGTCCAGCTTGGCGAGTAGGAATGGGTGTTTCACCGATCACTGTCAGTTTGATTTTTCGAACCCGAATACCAAGTCCAGACTATCAAGTGTTGGGAGGCGCTCCGTCATGTCGTTCTTTGAGATCTCCGATCCCGCCTTTGGCCGGTTTGTGATGGGCAATGCCCCGGTCAAGCAATTGGCAACCGGTTTCGATTGGGTGGAAGGACCTGTCTGGTTTGGCGACCTGGATTGCCTGCTGTTTTCCGACATCCCCAACAATCGTATCCTGCGCTGGACGCCGGATGGCAGTCTCACCACCTTTCGTGCACCCTCCAATTTTGCCAATGGCCATACCCGCGACAGGCAAGGGCGCTTGGTCAGTTGTGAGCACGGCACGCGGCGTGTGACCCGCACTGAGTATGACGGCACGATCACAGTGATTGCCGATAGCTTTGAGGGTAAGCGGCTCAATTCACCCAACGATGTAATTGTGGCTTCCGATGGGGCGATCTGGTTCAGCGATCCGCATTACGGTATCGCCACCGATTATGAAGGCACGAAAAGCGAGCAGGAATTGCCCTGCAATGTCTACCGTGTCGATCCATCCGGGGCGATTTCTGCCGTGTTGACCGATTTCAACTGCCCAAACGGATTGGCCTTCAGCCCGGATGAAAAACGGCTTTACGTGGCCGATACCGGTCGTATGCATAGCCAAGATCCGCAGCATATCCGCGTGTTCGATGTCGATGACGGATGGAAGCTAACCGGCGGCGACGTGTTTCATGTGATCGACAAGGGCTGTGCCGACGGGATGCGGCTCGATAGCGACGGCTATCTCTGGTCCTCGGCTGCCGATGGTGTCCACTGTATCGCCCCGGACGGTCATTTGATGGGCAAGATCCTGGTGCCGGAAACGGTCTCCAATCTTTGCTTCGGCGGGCGTGGCAAGCATCGATTGTTCATAACCGCAACAACCAGTCTCTATGCAATTTCCCTGAACCGGAACGGTGCAGCCTGACAGGATCTGTCACGCAAAGGTCAGGCTGACCATTTGCTTTTCACGCCAAGGCTTTCTATTGCCGCAATAGCCATAGCGATCCCGTCTTCTGCCCGCATACGTTGACCAAGGTCTGCTGCGTGACGACGCATATCGTCACCGTCGGCAGAGATAATTGCCGAGGCTAAGGCATCTGAGGTCAAGGCAGCACGGTCCAGTGCTGGCGGAGCAACGCCGAGTTTTTCAAGGCGACTGCCCCAAAATGGCTGATCGCCAAAGAATGGCACAACCACCGAGGCAATGCCAGCACGTGCCGCAGCGGTCGTCGTGCCAGCGCCGCCGTGGTGAACCGCCAGCGCCATTCTCGGAAATAGCCAGTCATGCGGCGCTCGGTCAATCCGGAAGATATTGCCCCCAGCCTCGCTGTCCGCGCCATTGAGACCGCCCCAACCACTGGCAAGCACAATGCGTTTGCCCGTCTTGCGTACCGCTTGCAACACAATATCGGTGAAGCGTCCTCCATCCGGCCCAACCATGCTGCCGAAGCCGACATAGACGGGTGGTGGCCCGCCTTTTAGAAAATTTGTCAAATCATCCGGTGCGACCCATGTCGAACCTTCCTGCAACTGCCAGGGGCCGGTGACCCGGACATTGGAGGGGAGCGAGGCAGGCGGCTCGACCAGCGTTGGACTATAGGCAAACAGCCGAAGATGCGAACGGGGCTTATAGGTATAGGGGCCGCGCCAGGGATAAGGCGGCAGCCGCAGGGCCGGACGCACCACCTCATTATAGGCGGGGCGCAAAATATGCCAGATCAGCATTTGAGTGGCATGACCGAGAGCCACATTGATTGGCCCCGGCAAGCTCCTCGCCCAATCTGGCAGCGGCAGAAGCGGTGGTTGCCGCGACGGCAGGGTGGGGACCAATTGCGTTTCCGCGACAGGCAGGCCCAGATATTCGCCAAGGGCTGCGGCAAGATGGAAAACCATACCATTGCCAATCAGCAGATCGGCACCCTCCGTTGCCCTAAGGCCTTGGGCCGGCCAACTGGCGGCCATGGTTTTCAGTTTCCGCCGTGCTGCTTTGGCAATAGCAAGCGGTGAAAGGCCCTGGGACATTGCCGTCCGGTCGGTGCGCATCCAATCGAGGAAATCGCCACGCAAGGGGGCGAATTCCAAGCCGTGATTGGTGACGAGATCAGCGCATTGCGGATCGGTGGCAATTCTGACCTTGTGACCGACTTGTTTCAGCCCAACGCCAAGAGCAACCAGCGGCCGCACATCGCCTTCGGTGCCAATCGTGAATATGACGATCTGCATGGTTTACTCATTCACCAGATAATGATGCCTGACATTGGCACCCGACATTGGACATATTCTAAAGCGTCTATTGGGCTAAAGCGGCTATTGGGCACGTCACTCAATGCCCCATGCAATTTCTGCCATGCAACTTTCGAATTGCAATGTGCCAACGCTAGCGATTTGGCACTGCAACACGTCAGTAGTTCAGCCGCACTCCCCCTATCAAGCATAAGAGGACTTTAGTCAGCAACGATGACATCAGGCTCGGCTGGGCATGGCCATTGTTGCTTTGCGGCCGTCGCCCGACTGAAAACGGTCGGTCTGGATCAATCCAAGCATGATTGCCTTGACGACGGCCTGGGTACGGTTGACGGCTTCCAGCTTACGCTTGACCGACTCCATGTAAAATTCAACCGATTTTTCGGAAATGCCGAGGATTTTGGCAATTTCCCATGATGACTTGCCTTTGGAAACCCAGATCACGGTTTCCTTTTCCCGTGCCGATAGGAAAGACCGACGGCGGCGATAGCTGCCGATCAGATGCTCTTCCATGACCACCGGCAGCGCACAGGAGTGAAAGAATTGCGAGATAATGTGAATAAGATGCGCTTCCGGCAGGCTGTCCTGGAATTTCTCGTCAGGGATAACAGTCATGATCGCCAGTTCGCCATGGCGGGACATGAGAGGCACGGTCAGCCCGTTGGCGATGCCACGTTTTGCAGCATCTTCGATCACGCAACGCTCTTCTTCCGTCAGCTTATCGCGATCGATGGCATCATTCCACTTGAACGGGGTCTTGCGAGAGAGAGACATCCCAACGATGGGATCGCAATAGACATACCGTTCCGACGCGTATCGCTCCACCCATTCCTCTGGATAGTTGTTGATGCCGAACGTATGGCGTGTCTCATTTGTGGCATTCAGCACAGGGGTTTGAAGGATATGATATGAAAAATACTTGTAACCCAGTGACTTTATACTGGATTCCATAACTGCTTTCATCTCCGCAGCAGAGGCGGCGGCATTGAGGCGCATAATAAAGCGATCGAGAGGATCTACGGACTTATGTTTGATGTCATGCATGAAATAAAACTCCAAATCGTCACTTCGTGAAATTTCTGAGGCCGGGCATTCGGGGCCGGAAACTGGGAGGACTGGACTGCCCGCAAATATAAAATTCAGAAAATGCTGTTTTAATATTGGAAAATAAATGTATCTATTGGTGGCACTTGAAAATGTGTTGTATTATGCGTCATGTTGCAGTGTAGCATTTACAAGCAAGGGGTCAATGTCAATTTGAAATTGAAACGGGTCAATTTCAATGGAAATAAAATCTGAACATTGACGCCTGCCACGCCCGTATAGTGCGTTTACGATTGGTGATTGCCCCAGATCAGGTCAGTTTTACGCGCACAAATTTCGTGTTTGTGGTCTGTTGTGGCACGAGTCCTGCTGTGACTCTAGGCGTTTTTAGGGGTGAATTCGCTTGTTGCAATGCAAAATCATCCAGGAAATATAATGTATTACAGCATCCTCTGTGCGGTTTATAAAACGTGCGGCTCTATCAGAGGTCGCCATAAATGCCTGCCACCAATTCCGGCGCCAGCCTTGCCGCGTTCGGCTTGCGAATATGCTCAGGCATTTGACCGCCTTGAGCATATTCACCGCCGCCGTCGGCAGAGTTTGCCCTGCCGACTCTCGTGAGGACTTTGGCTTATGCCGTTGTTTCCAGCGCCAGCAGGTCATCCAGCGTCTGGCGCCTGCGAATCAGCCGGTGGTTATCGCCTTCGATCAGCACCTCTGGAGCATAGAGCCTGCTATTATAGTTAGATGACATCGACGCGCCATAGGCGCCGGTGTCGTGAAAGACCATGTAGTCGCCCGGTTGCGCCTGCGGCAGGTCGCGCTTTTCGATCGTACCGAATTCGCCCTGGGTGAAGACATCGCCGGATTCGCAAAGCGGTCCTGCCACCACTGTCGACACCGGCACGTCGCTGCGCGGGGCGCTATTGTTCGGGGCGGGCAAGACGGAGATGCCGTGATAGCTGCCATACATTGCCGGGCGGGCCAGATCGCTGAATCCGGCATCGACAAGGACGAAATGATTACTGCCCATGGTTTTGGTGGCGCGGACCTCGGCCAGCAGCAGGCCTGAATCCGCCGTCAGGAACCGGCCCGGCTCGATTTCGAGTCTCACCTTGTGGCGCAGATATTCCTCGATCTGTTTGCGGGCGCTATCCCAAAGCGCGAAATAATGGACGGTATCAATTTCTTCCTCGCCGTCCTTATAGGGGATGGATAGTCCTCCACCCGCTGAAATCGCCTCGATATCGGCGCCAAGCTCACAGCAGAATGTCACCATGGCTCCGCAGACCCGTTGCAGATGCCGGTAATCGACACCGGAGCCGATATGCATATGCAGGCCGACCAGCGTCAGCGAGTAGCGCTGCACGGCGGCCAGCGCTTCGCGCAATTGCTCGAACCAGATGCCATGCTTGCTGTTTTCGCCGCCGGTATTGGTCTTGTTGCTATGGCCGTGGCCGAAACCGGGATTGATGCGCAGCCAGACGCGATGCCCCGGAGAGCGTGCGCCAAGTTGGTGCAGCATATCGATGGAGCCTGCATTGACCTCGATTTTGTCAGTGACAACCCGATCCAGTGTGCTGCGATCGAAGACATCGGCGGTAAAGACGATATCGGCAACACCGGAGGCCTGACCAGCGCCATAGCCCGCCCGTCTGGCCCGCTCGATTTCACCTAGCGTCACGGCATCGACGACCACCCCGGCTTCACGCATCTGCCGCAGGATATGGGTGTTGGAGCAAGCCTTTTGGGCAAAGCGAATGACATCGAAGGATGACAATTGCGCGATACGGGCGCGGATCGTGTCTGCGTCATAGACCCAGACCGGCGTTCCGTAGGTTTGCGCAAGCGTGGTGAGTGTGTCGTTTGAAAGGCGTGTCATGGTGTATGGATCGATCCGGGTTCAAAAATCGGGCGGCACATTTGAGCGCGACATGGGGCGCCTATGCGGATAAAGGCAGGCTAACGATGGCGCGCGCGTGACATATGGCAAAAATACCGGCGAAGCGCTACAGGCGCCCCGCCGGTCTTTAGGCAGTTTTATTCAATTCAGCGAGCAAGGGGAAACGGCTTTTACCGTGCGGCTTGCGCGAGCGCCTGTTCCAGATCAGCGATGATCGCCTTTGCCTCATGCAGTCCGACATTGAGGCGAATGGTCCGGTCGCTGACGCCGAAGCGGGCAAAGACATTGGTTTCCGGCGAAATGCTGAGCGCCGCCTTGGCAGGCACCACAAGGCTTTCCGGCCCGCCCCAGCTGACCCCGATCCGCACCAGTTGCAAGGCATCGACAAACGCCGCGACATCGATGTCATCGGTGACTTCGAAGGAAAACAATCCGCCAAAGCCCGTCAATGTGTTGCGGCCCGGATGATCGCTGAAGACTGGGTGCATGACCCGTCCTACGGCTTGGCTGGCCTTCAACCAATGGGCGACCTCGAGACCCGCTTCATGGTGGTGGCGCATGCGGAAAGGCAGCGTTTCCAGATTGCGCAGCACCAACCAGGCCTCGAAGGGCGAAAGCTTTGCGCCGGTATAGGGAAAGATTTCGCCGTTGATCCGGGCGATATGCTGCTTCGATCCGGTCACGAGACCGGCAACCGTATCGCTCTGGCCGCCCAGATATTTCGAGGCGGCATGGATGACGAGATCAATGCCTGCGGCAATCGGCTTTTGATAGAGCGGTGTTGCCCAGGAATTATCGACAATGGTCAACACACCATGTTGGCGCGCCGCAGCGCCAACCGCGACCAGATCCTGAAGCTCGAACACCATCGAGGTCGGGCTTTCGAAATAGGCGAGTTTGGCCCCCGGCAGGGAGGCAATCAGGCGTTCGGTATCCGTGCCGTCGATATAATCGACGAGAACGCCGAAGCGCTTCAGCACTTTTTCGAAAAACCGGAACGCATCGCTATAGACATGGCGGACGGTGACGATCCGGTCGCCCGGATTGACGAAGGCGAGAATGGTCGCTGCAATCGCACCCATGCCGCTGGAAAAGGCCCGCGCAGCCTCTGCGCCTTCCATCTCGGCGATCCGACCCTCAAGAATCTGGACGGTTGGGTTGTCGCCGCGTGAATAGATCGGCTTGTGGGAGCGCCCGGCAAACACATCTTCCAACTCGGCATAGCTATCGAACAGAAACAGGGATGTTTGATAGATCGGCGGCACGGCGGCATCGAAGGGGTCGTGACCGATAAAGCCGGTAGGGGGCGGAACCGGAATGGTTTTCGCGGCTGGGTCGAATCGTGGTGTCTCGTTCATGACAAACCTCTTGTATCGGGATGGAGCGCGGACAGGCCGGGACGTGGGCCGTCACTGGTAGGAAGGCTGGAGGGAAGTATGGTCGCCCATTCGCGGCGGGCGACGACAATGCCGAGAGCAGCTGTCAGCACCGCAGCGGCGGCAGGCGCAATCGCAACGCCGATAAAGCCGAGCCAGGCCGGTAAAAGCATAAGCAGCGGGATCAGCATGTAGCCATTCGGTGCCAGTCCCATGATGGCTGAAAGGCCAGCCCGTCCGCGCGATTGCAACATGACCAGAAGGACGGATTGGAAGGCTGCCAGCGGAAAGACCGGAAACAGCAAACGAAGACAGGCGGCGGTTTGCGCGGCAACCTCAGGGCTTGCGGTGAATAGCCGGGCGATGGGACCTGCGGCGACCAGCAGCAAGGTGGAATAGCAGAGAGCAACGGGAATGGTGACCATCAGCATGAAGCGAATGGTGGCCTTGATGCGCTGGTCATCACCCAGCCCTACGGCATGGCTGACGACGCTTTGCGCGCCGAGGCAGAAGCCGAAGACCGGCAATTGCCCGAAGGCGATCAGCCGGATAGCAATGGCAATGGCGGCAACGCCTGTTTCACCGCCGCTTTGGCTTGCCTGACGCAACAGCACCATGAAGCCGAGGCCGGTGACGATGCTGGTGGCGCAGGCCGGGATGCCGATGCTGGAGATCGGCTTCAGCAGGTGCCAGCGGATCAGGCTCAGATCAATTCGGACATTGCCCCGCTTGCGATAGAAATAAACGGCATAGGCCAGAAGGGCTGCAACCGTTGATACCATGGTGGCAATCGCCGCGCCCGCTTCCCGAAAATCGAGCAGGAAAATGAACACCGGATCGAGCGCGATGTTGAGCGCGAAACTGGCGATCAACACAGTCATCGAGAAACGGGAATTGCCCTCGGCAATGGCAATGAAATCGCAGATCGCCTGCAACATGCCGAGCGTCACGCCAAAGGCGATCAGCCGTCCATAGATCAGGCCCGAGGCGAGAAGGTCGCCTTCACCGCCCACCGCCCGCACGAAAGCGGGCAAGGCGAGGTAAATCAGCGTGGACAGCACGATGCCCATCGGCACAGCGGCAACCAGGGCGGTCACTGCCACCGAGGACGCGGCCTTCACATCGCCCTGACCGAGTGAGCGCGCCAGAAGCGTCGCAAGCCCGATGCCCAAGCCTTCCGTTGCAGCGCTAACCAGCAGGAACAGCGGCAGCACGAGGCTGACGCCTGCCAGCGCCTGCGGCCCCAATGCGCCAATGAACATGGCGTTGACGGCGTGGTGGGCGGCGCTGGCTGTTAATCCTGCCACAGCGGGTAGGGCAACAGTCATCACCAGCCGTTTGATGCGCGGATCGTTGAGATCCGCCGCCATTTTCGTCGTTGAAGACGTCATTACAGGCTGCCTCGCGCCAAGGAACCTGGAACGGTGAGGCCATCCTTATCGACCAGACCGGTCAGATCAGGCGAAAGCAGCTGGTCGGCAAAGAAACGTTCGCGCAGAAGCATGACCAGCAGGGCCTTCTTATGGGAAAACTGCACATGCTTGATCTTTGCAAAGCCGGAGCGGTCGAGATTGCGGATCTGCTGGTGATGATGGTGGATGGGTTCGCCGACGATGCGCCGTGTGCGCGGGTCCGCGAGAAACATGTAGTGCATCAGCGAGGGCAGCCAGGCGCTGACATAGGGTTTGCCGCGAAATGCATCCTCGCCGATTGCCACATGCCAGCCCCGGTCATGGCTATCAGCATCGTAATGCGGGCCGAGCCGGTCTTCCTTGGCCCAGTAAAGCTCGAAATAGCCGAAAGGCACGTTGTCGAACGTGCCGATCAGCGGCAAGGTGCGGGGGTCGGCAAGCCGGTTTTCGAGAAAGTCACGATGTTGGGAAAGCGTGCCATTGTCCTCCCAGATCGCGGCGACGCGGGGATCGTTCATCCAGCGGTGGAAATGCGGCAGATCCGCTTCTGGTGAGGCGACGTGAAAACCGAGCACCTTGTCCAGCCACGGAATGAAGCGACTATAGACCGGCCCAACCGGCTTTGGCGGGCGCATGGGATGCAAGGTGCCATTGGTCATCACGGGAATATCGGGATAGGCAGGCGGTACATGGCCGAGCCAGAGCGTCGATTGCTGGAAAAAGCCCTGGGCTTTTGCGATCCAGCCGCTCTCTGTGGGGAGCAGCATGCCGCAAGCGGCAAAGTGGGTGCCATCCACCCCTTCCGGCAGATCCACGGCAAGCGTATGTATTTCCGGGTGGCAGGTCAGAATTGCCTCAATGAGGGCACCAAGCGTGGGTTCGCCTGGGGCCTGCCAAGACAGGTTCTGGTCGGTGGAGAGTGCTTCCACGATCAGCCGGGGCGTGTCTGACCAGTTAATGCGTCCATGAGCAATGACAGCGCCGTCCCATTCGACGCGCATGTCATCTCCATTGGAAAAAACAATCAAAGATTGTAAATTATTTAAGGAATAACCGCGGAAGCCATCTGCGGGAAGGCGCAGGCTGGAGCAAGGCGTGCCGGTGTTTTGTTGCACGGTTGCGAGAGAGGCGTCCATATCTATGTCTCCGTTTGCGTCGTGGCCAAACCCGCACGGACATGGATCATGTCCGCTATAAAATAATGCCACTTGCAGCAAGACGAATGAGTGCATCCCGAATTCACATGTATCGGGAAATTTAATTTCTAAAAATTTTCTTCTGAATTTCGCAGCCTGTCATTCGTCATCAAGCCAATAGATTTACCGGAAGATGTTTCGAAAAATGAGCAATAAAAAATCTCTTATTTTCTAATGTTGTTTTGAAAATAGATAAGAAAATTATTGAAGTAGAAAATTATAAATAAAAATTCAGATGAAAACTGAAAAAGCACGAGGCTCTGGAAGCAATGACAATTCATGATCGGGCAACGACGGCCGCATCAATCGCCAAAACCGGATTCAATGAGGGGCATGCATGGCCCTTATCATCGCAGCAATCGCGGATCTGGCTTTTATCGCAGGCGGGGCATGAGGCGGTCTATGGGCGCCAGTCAATCGGCTTTCGCTTCGCGCCTGTTGGGGGTGATCGAATACGCGCTATAGTTGATTTTCTGACGCGTCGTCATCCCTTGCTGACCCGTCGCTTTGAAGTGCGGGCGGGCGGGACCGTTTATCAGTCGCTGGGCCAAAATGCCGTGCCAGTTGTTGAGCGTGAGCTTGCAAAGGGTGAGGAGTTGGAGACTGTATTAAGGGAGGTTTCCGCCGCCTATTCCGACAGAGTGCTTGATCTGGAAACGGATGCCGCCGCTCAATTTACGCTGTTTACGGCAGGCGGACGGTTGGTTAGTGCTCTGTTGTCATTGCATCCTCTGATTGGTGACCGGGCGGCCCTCGACCGGTTGGCCGTCGATTTCCTCTATGGGCTTGATCGACAGGTTGATTTAGGGCGTCAAGATGCGGGTTTGTTTGATGTCGGGCAGTGGCTGACTGAACGTGCCACAATCGCCCAGACATCAGATGCCGACACCGATTTCTGGTTTGAGCGCTTGGCTGCGCAGGAGACGGTGGCGATGCTGCCATCCCAGGCTCCAGTGGCAGGCGTGACAAGTTCTGATCAGCAGGCATGGCGCGAAAAACTCGTCGAGGTTGGGTGCTCTGCCTCTACTTCCGTGGCGGATGTGACACATGACAGCCTTGCGGCGCTCGCCATTGTACTGCGTCGCTATAGCGGCTGCGGTGCCCAGCGGATCGGGCTGGTAACGCGGCAAGCCGATTGCCCGGTTGCGACCCGCACAGAAGATCTGTTGCTCGTCACCAGCGAGATCGACGGTCGGTTGGCTCTCAGTGCAGTGCGCGAGCGGCTGGTCGAGGGTGTTGCCACCGCGCTGTCCCACCATTTGCCGTTCGAAGCGCTGACGAATGCCCTGGCACGGCGTGATGATGGATTCGAGGCGGCCAGCCTGATTGCAACGGTGCTGGATGTGCGGCCCGCCCTGCAACTGGAGGCCCAGGTTCTGGCCGGTCAACCGGTCACGGTTTTGGTAGAGCCGCCTGCGCGGCGCGATGCTGGCCTGGTGGTCACCGTTTCCGGCCTGGGTACGGAGAGATTGGCGATCCGGCTGGGCTACGATCCGAAAAGCCATAGTGATGCAATGATCGAGCGGTTCGCCCGCGATCTTAGCCTAGCGTTCGAGGCCCTGCGGGGTCAGCCGGAACAGTTGGTCAGCGCGATTGTTTTCATGTCGGCTGAAGAACTGGACCAGCTGTCAGCGCCCTATCCCGATCAGCCTGAGATCGATGACGGCACGCCGATCCATCAGGTGATTTCGGCGCAAGCGCAGCGCAGGCCTGAAGCTTTCGCGGTGGCCCAGGGCGATACGTCGATTACCCATGGCGCGCTGGAGGCCGCCGCCAACCGGCTCGCCCATCGGCTGGTCGCCATGGGGATTGGCCCGGAAGACCGGGTCGCCGTGGCGCTGAACAAATCCATTGACGCGATTATCGCCATTCTGGCGGTGTTGAAGGCCGGTGGCGCTTTTACCCCGGTCGAGCCGGATCATCCCGAGGCCCGCAACCGCCATATCCTGAGCGCGCCGGGGCTGGCGCTGGTGATCTCGCGTAGCCGGTACATCACCGATCTGCCGCGTGATATCGGCACGCCGATCCTCAATCTCGACAAGCTCGATCTATCCTCGGAAAGCACCGAGCCGCCGGTCATCGCCATTGCGCCAGCCCAGCTTGCTTATGTGATTTATACGTCCGGCTCCACCGGCATCCCGAAGGGTGTTGCCGTTGAGCATGGTCCGTTGGCGCATCATTGCAAGGCGACGCTGCGCATCTATGAAATGGATGAGAATTCCTGCGAATATCCGGTCCTGCCCTTCACCTCGGATGGTGGCCATGAGCGCTGGATGGTGCCGTTGATGGCGGGCGGCGGCGTGGTGCTGACGGCGGATAAGCTGGCAACGCCGGAAGATGCTTTCGCGCTGATGCGCAGGCACGGCGTCAACAATGCCAGCCTGCCGACCAGCTATGTCAGGGGCCTTGCTGAATATGCGGCGGAAAAGGGCGGGATACCGCAGTTGCGGCTCTATTCCTTTGGCGGCGAAGCGCTATCTCAGGCGGTTTTCGATCTGCTGACTGATAATCTCAAGGCGCAGATGTTGATCAACGGCTATGGGCCAACCGAAACCATCATGACGCCGATGGTGTGGAAAATTCCGGCGGGAACCCGGTTTGAGGGAACGGTCGCACCGATTGGCCGGGGTGTCGGCGACCGCCGCATCTATGTGCTGGATAGCGATCTGGTGCCAGTGCCGGTCGGGGTGATCGGCGAGATCCATATCGGCGGCAGCGGCATTGCCCGCGGCTATCTCGGCCAACCGGAGCTGACGGCGGAGCGTTTCATCGATGATCCGTTTTCCACCCATGGCGGGCGGATGTACAAGTCTGGAGATCTGGGCCGCTGGCGCGAAGACGGCACGGTGGAATTTGCCGGTCGTGTCGATCACCAGATCAAATTGCGTGGCTATCGCATCGAGCCGGGCGAAATCGAGGCGGTGCTGCGCGCTGATCCGAACGTGTCGGAGGCCGTGGTGCTGCTGCATCAGGATAGCGGACGCAGCGCGTTGATTGCCTATGTGGTGGCCCGGGAAGATGAGGACGTGAACGTCAACGATCTACGCCGCGCCGCTGTCACCGCCCTGCCGGATTACATGGTGCCGCAGCATATCATGGTGCTTGACGCTCTGCCGATGGGACCAAACAGCAAGCTTGACCGGAGCGCTTTGCCGTTGCCGAAGCTGCAACGTGATATCGTTCCACCTGCCAACGACAAGGAAGAGGCCATTCTGGAGGTCTGGAAACAGATCCTCGATATCTCTGAGCTCAGCGTGACCGAAAACTTCTTCGATGTCGGCGGCCAGTCATTGGCGGCGGTGCGGATCGTCTCGCGGCTGAAAATGCAGCATCCGAAATGGCCGCTGACTATTGCCGATATGTTCAACTATCCAACGGTGCGGGATCTGGCGCTGGCGATGGACGAAAACCGGCAGGAGGACAAGGTCGGGGCGATCTATCTGCGCCGCGACGGCGACCGTCCGATGCTCTATTGCTTCCCGGGTCTTCTGGTCAGCACCCGTGAATATATGCGATTGGTGGATTATCTCGGGCCAAACCAACCGGCCACCGGCTTTGTCTGCTATTCGCTGACCGAAACCCCGGCGCTCAGCACCAGGGTCGAGGATATTACCGCCCGCTATGCCGAAGCGGTGCGCAGCCAGGCCAAGGGGCGGCCTTGCGCCTTTCTTGGCTGGTCCTGGGGTGGGCTTCTTGCCTATGAGGCAGCGCAGCAGCTTGGAAATGATGTCGATCTTCGGATGATCGGCATGGTCGATGTCTGCGATATGGGCGATGAATTTGCCATTGGCGTCTGTCCGCATTTCGAGCCGGGCGTGCGTGAGCGTACCCATGACGCCGTGCAACGCTGGCTGAAAGTGGCACCAATGCGCGAGGCTTGGCTGACGCTGATGGCGGCGATGGATGCGGAGGTTTACGAGCAATTCCTGCATCATATCGTCAAGCATAACGTGCCGCTGCCTGTCGATGGGCCGGATATCGGCTCAGAAGAGCATATTTTCTGGGTTCTGCTCGATAACGCGATGATTTTCCGCAATTATCAGCTGAAAGCCTCGGAGTTCCGCATCCATGCATTTTCCGCTGAAGATTCGGTAACGCGGGGCCTCAGCGTCATCGACTGGCGACGCTATTCGCCTAATGCGACGGCTTGCGAATTGGTGACTGGCACCAACCATCTGTCGATTATCGGCAAGTCCCGTTTCCATCAGCGCTTTGCCCAGCGGCTCGATCTGGCCATCCAGGGCAAACCGTAATCCGGCTCTTTATTTTCCTCCCTTTCGTTTTCAAACTCAGTCTGGAGTGCAATCATGACATCCCACGTGCTCGATCTGGCGGGAGCCGGAATTGGTCCGTTCAACCTCAGCCTTGCCGCGCAGCTGGACTCGATCCCAGCGGTCACGGCGCAATTTTTTGACAGCCGTCCGGCGTTTTCCTGGCATCCGGGCATGATGCTGCCGGGCGCCGATATGCAGACCTCCTTCCTGAAAGATCTTGTGACAGGAACCAATCCGACCAGCCCCTGGAGTTTCCTGTCCTACCTGGTGCGCCACAAGCGCTTCTACCAGTTTTTGAATGCCGAATATGAGGCGGTGCCGCGAAAGGAGTTTGCCGATTATCTTGGCTGGGTAGCCCGTGGCCTGCCATCGCTGTCCTTTGGTCAAACGGTGCGCCAGGTCGATGCGGCGGATCGGCTGTTGTCCATTGATGTGGATGGCACCCGTGTTCTGGCCCGCACCATGGCGGTTGGCATCGGCAAGAAACCATCCCTGCCGGATTGGGCCGAAGGCCTGCCGAAATCGATGATCTTCCATAGCAGCGACGCGACCGAGCGGCTCGACGGCATCAAGGCGCGCAGGGTGGCGGTGATCGGTGGCGGCCAAAGTGGTGCGGAGATCGTCGATGCGCTGCTTGACTTGAAAAGCGTGGCATCGATCCACTGGATCAGCCGCAGGGCGAATTTCGAGCCGCTCGACGCAACACCCTTCACCAATGAACTGTTTACCCCGGCCTATATGGATCGTTTCCATGGTCTGGCTGAGGACCTGCGTATCGCCCATACCCGCCGCCAGCTTCTGGCCAGTGACGGTGTTTCGCCTTCGACCCTGAAGAAGCTTTATCGGCGGCTGTATGAGCGGCAACTGGAAACGGCTGGCATGGATGACGGCATGATGTTGCGTCCGCACCGCGATGTGATCGCTGCGAAGCGCAGTGGAACCGTGATCGAGCTCACCATGCGCAACGGCTTTGACGATGCAGTTGAGACGGTTGAGGTCGATATGATTGTCGCTGCCACCGGCTACCGCTTCGAATTGCCGGAATTCCTGCGCTCGTTCGAAGACCGGATCGAGCACAACAGCCTTGGGGAGCCTGTGCTCAATCGTGATTTTTCCCTTCTCTGGGACGGGCCGGAGGAAAACCGGATTTTCGTGCTGAATGCCGGACGTCATAGTCATGGCATTGCCGAACCGCAGCTCAGTCTGGCGGCCTGGAGAAGTGCTGTTATCGTCAATGCCATGCTTGGCTATGACTATTTCGATTTGGTGCTGCCGCAACCTATGGTGCAATGGGAAAGCCAGGGCAGGGCGAACGAAATGTCTTCTCGTCTGGGAGAGGCTGCCGAATAAAGCATCACACCGAAAGGTGGAAGCCGGGTTTCTGACCACAGGATGTGAAAACAACACCCTATGGCATTGTGCCATTCAAATGTTCAGCGCGACGATATGGGTCACTGCCTATGCCTGCCGCCGCACCACAAGTGATAGCGGCGGGCGGGCGTGGGTTGCATTGATGCAAATGCGTGTTTTGGGCATCCCACGCCTTTGCATTTCGCATATTGTATATTCAATAAATATTGAAAATCAGTAGGTTGATATTGATTGTCAGAAATGAAAAAGTCTCTCGATTTTATCTTGACTAATTAAATCATGTTTTCTAGTGTGCCCCGGAAATAAAGGGGGGAATTCCACGGTTTCAATCTGGGATTTCAAGGCGAGCCCGACATGATAGCCAATATTTCGCAATCGATATGTGACGAACAGATAAAAACTGCCCTGATGAACAAATCGAAACTCCTGGGGGCCGCGCGGCGGATTACCGGTTGTGCTTCTTTGGCGGAAGACATCGTTCAGGAGGTTCTTTTGCAACTTGTCGCAAAGCCATTGCCGCCGGATATTGCGGTTCCAGCGTCTTATATGATGCGGATGGTGCGCAATCTCGCCACCGACCATATGCGTCGGCTGCGTTATGAGCGAGGCCTGTTTGCCGTTGAGGATGAGGGTGACAACACTTCCGATTACGGCAGTCCTGAAGAGCATTTGCGCGAGGTGGAAGCCTATCAGGCCTTCTGCTGCACTATGGAGGCTATGCCAGCGCGGACTCGCAAATTCTACGAGGACCATTTTTTCGAAGGTGTGCCGCAAAATATTATCGCCAGGCAGGCAGGTGTCTCCTGCGCCTTGGTCTGCGGGTTGCTGCGTGATGCCCATGCGCAATGCCTGGCTGCCATCTGCCCGGATGGGGTGAAATGCCGAGCCTCGAGCCGCAAAGGTAAACGCGATGCGTTGCCGACGCCCCCTCTCAGCGAGGAGGTGCATCCGCTCTACTGCAATCGTTCGGCGGCTTGACGCCTGATGACATCGACCGGGTTTGCGGTCTTGCCGTTGCGGATTTCTGAAATGCGGGTGGTTTTTCTAGGCCGGCATTTTCTACGTGAAACCGCAATGGCGCACCACGTTTTACGACAAAAATAATTGAAAAGATGAGTGATTATTGTGCTTGTTATTATCGAATTGACCGCCAACAAGGGCGAAATCTGCCGCGACGTCATGTCGGAACTGTCCGACTGGTTTACGGAACCCGCCGTGATTGATGCCTGCGCCGCAGCGGCCGAGACCTTGCCGATGTTCGGCTGCCTTGACGGGAACATTGTCGCCGGATTTGTCATGCTGAAACCGCATCTGCCCGATGCCGTGGAGATCATGGTAATCGGCACCCGCCGGGTCTATCATCGCCAGGGCGCAGGCAGGCTTCTTTTGTCAGCGGCGGAGGATTTTGCCCGCAAGGCCGGTTGCCGACTGGTGACCGTGAAGACCCTGGCGCCGCGCGGCAAACAGGAACCGCAATACGATGCCACGCGCGCCTTCTATGACCGAAATGGATTTATTCGTGCCGAAGTGTTTCCCACTTTGTGGCACGAGGATCATCCGTGTCTGATGCTTGTGAAGCCTTTGGCGGACGGGGATTAATCATCCCCAGCCGATGGGAATGTCCTGAAGTCGCCTTTCCCGGACAAACTCTAGCGACGGCCATCGGGCAGGGGGCAGAGGTCGCCACATCCGGAAACGCCCGGCAGGTTATAGCGCAGGCAGCAGACCTTGCGCTGGAAGTGATCCATGCCGCATTGGCGGCGCGTCAGTTTGATCATGCCAAACAGCGGATTGCGGCTGCCATCCGGCCAATGCTGGCTTGAGATGATCTCAATCGCCTCTTCCATCAGGTGAGGGCCGGCCTGGTTGCCGATTTCCTTGATGATCCAGTTGAGATAGACGGCGACATTGTTCCACATCAGCTTCGGCGCAACGCCGCAATGCCCGGCGATGAGGGTAATCACTGGCGCGGCATGATCGCGCAGGATGGCGTGGAGATCGGCCAGCGCCGGCGCATGGTCCGCGGGGCGGCCTGGACCTGACAGCAGAAATGCTCTTGGTTCGGCTGTCTGTGGATCGCAGACCAGCGACATCTGGGTGATCCCGAGTGACAATTGTCGCCGATGCACCAGACGATGGACCGTGGGCGCAATGGTCAGGACGCTGAAATAATAGAGCGTCCACATCGAGATTACCGCGCGCTTATCGGCACCGGGAAACTTGCAAGTGTAGCGGGCTATGATATCGGCAAAGACATCCGGGTCGGCAAGCGAGGTGCAAGGGATAATCTCGGCATCGTCAGGCGCCTCCAGCAGCAGTTTGCCGCGGCAAAAGGCAAAGCGGTCATCGCCCGGCATGTCGGGCGACCAGTCATCGTCGATGGTGGGCAGAACGCCACGCACCGACGGCCTGGACATCTGGATCGTTGATCCCATGGTTTTTTCCGCCGCTTGATCGATTGCTTGCTGCAACAAACCGCAGATTAGAACGCGGATTTTCAGGCGTCAAGAAAACATGATAATAATAATCATATTTATCATCGAGCAAGGCGTTTTATGCGATTGCCTGCGCCGCCGTGCCTTTTGCCCGCATCCGGCGGCGATATTGGACCGGTTTTTCCATGAACCGGCGCTGGAATGCCTCGTAAAACGTCGAGAGTGAGCCGAAACCGGATTCGTAGGCAACTTCGGTAATTGGCATGTCGGAGGAAATCAGCAGCGATTGGGCAGTGTCCAGCCGGTGGCGGATGATCGCCTGGTTGATGGTGGTGCCAACGGCACGCTTGAACAGGCTCATGGCATAGTTGGGATGCAGGCCGGCGGCGCGGCCGACATCCTCGGCAGAAATCGTGTCGGGGGCGTGTTCGCCGATGAAGCGCAGCATTTTTTCCACATGCAGCATCCAGCCCGCATCACGTTGGCCAAGGCTTGCCAGCGCCGATCCCTGCTCACGCAGGTCGCGCCAGCCATCCCGCTCGATACGCATCAGGCGAGCTGTCAGTTCGGAGCGGACGATCTCGATATCGCCTTCATCGCCGCCCAGCAATTCGTCGCGCCAGCGCAGAAAGATTTCACGGTCCCAGGCCCGCAGATGCAAAGCCTCGATGACGGCGCCGCGAAACACCGAATCGCGAAACTGGCTGAGGCTGGCCAATCCCAGAAACACCGACATCGGCACATAAAGACAGATGAAGCGAGTGCCTTCCCGCCGGTCGATGACCTGATGGGGGATCATCCCCCAGAACAGGCAGAGCCTGCCTTCCGAAATCGTCAGCTCCCGTCCGTCGAACCAATAGGTCATCGCGCCTTCCAGCACGAAGTTCAGCTCGATCTGGCTGTGCATATGCGGCCCGGCCATCTTCTGGACGTCCATCAATTCCCCGGCGCAGAAGCTGTTATCGCCGAATACAACCAAGGGGTGGGCGGGATCGCGCTCGGGGTGTACAGGTGTTGCACCAAGTCTGTTGATCAAGGGAGGACGTCGAGCCATTTCACACCGAAAATCTTAGGATACCGGAATTCTAAGCCTGAATTTCGGAGGTAGATTGCGGCTTTCTGGCGCACGGTCAAGGCGCATTTGCAGGAGGCGGACGCAAAGAAGCTGAAAGTTGCAGAGAGGGCAGGTTGTCTTGGGACCGTTTGGCTAAGGCAAGACATCATGCTGGAGATATAAAATGTGACAGCGACCTTGAATGCCTTCTGGAGGCGACAAGGTTACTGTCATACCGCAGACAATGATTCCGGGGAGGAATGTGATGATTTGTTTTAAAATGATGCCAAGCTTGGCGCTTGGCTACGCATTGACCATGTCAACGGCCTTTGCTGGTCAGATTGTGCTCAATTCCGATCAGTCGGACCCGACGCCGAAAAAGGCGATGGAAGAGCTGCTGAAGGATTTCCAGGCCGCCAATCCTGATGTGACGGTCAAGTGGAACAATTTCGACCACGAGGGCTATAAATCCGCGATCCGCAACTTTCTGACAGCTGATGCGCCGGATGTTGTGTCCTGGTATTCTGGCAACCGCATGGCACCCTTCGTCAAGGCTGGCCTGTTCGAGGATGTCAGCGATATCTGGGCCAAGGACGATCTCAACAATCAGTTGAAATCCGCCACCAAGTCGATGGAAATCGATGGCAAGAAATGGGGCATTCCCTATTCCACCTATCAATGGGGTATTTATTACCGCAAGGATATCTTCGCCGCACAAGGCATCACGCCGCCCAAGACCTGGCCCGAGTTGCTGGCGGCCTGCGACAAGCTGAAAAAGGCCGGCATTACGCCCTTTACCATCGGTACCAAGGCGTTGTGGCCGACGGCAGGCTGGTTCGACTATCTCGACCTGCGCGTCAACGGCTATGAATTCCACATGGACCTGACTGCCGGAAAGGTGCCTTACACCGATCCGCGCGTCAAAGCCGTGTTTGCGAAATGGGATGAACTGATCAAGCCCGGCTATTTCATCGCCAACCATGCAGCACTTGATTGGCAGGATGCCATGCCGCAATTCGTGCAGGGCAAGGCGGCGATGTATCTAATGGGTAACTTTGCCGTTGCGCCGATGAAAGATGGCGGGTTGAAGGAAGAGCAGATCGGCTTCCTGCAATTCCCGGAAATCACCCCCGGCCTGCCGCGGGCAGAAGATGCGCCGACCGAATCCTTCCACATCCCCTCGGGCGCCAAGAACAAGACGGATGCGCGCAAGTTCCTGGCTTATCTCGCAAAGCCGGAAACGCAGACCAAGATGAACGCCACTCTTGGCCAGCTGCCGATCAACAACAAGTCGGAAAAATCCAGCGATCCGTTCCTGAGCGCCGGTTTCGACATGCTGTCGAGCGCTTATGCGCTGGCGCAATTCTATGACCGTGACGCGCCCGCCGACATGGCCAAGGCCGGTATGGAAGGCTTCCAGGAATTCATGGTCAAGCCTGACAAGGTCGATGCCATCCTGGCCCGCCTCGATAAGGTCCGCGCCCGCGTTTATAAATAAGCGGCTCTCTCGACGGACGGATGTTGCCAAGGCGGCATCCGTCCGGTTTTTCAGTCACAGAACGGCTAGGATGCTCCGGCATCCTTGAGCCCTTGCATTAACGGAGGTGCTGCCGTGAGCACTGCTGCTCCTGTTTCATCCGGATTTTGGAAACGTCACCAGCAACGCATTGCCCCCTGGCTGTTTTTAGCGCCCGGACTGGTGATGTTCGTCGTCTATGTCGTATTGCCGATTTTCCAGTCTGTCTGGATCAGCTTTCACGATTGGGACGGTATCGGTGAAAAAGTCTGGATCGGGCTTGGAAACTATCAGGAATTGCTCGGCGACGAGGCCTTTTATACCTCGCTGCAAAACAACCTGATCTGGCTGGTGCTCTACCTTCTGGCCATTCCCGGCGGATTGGCCGTGGCACTGTTTCTCAACCAGACGGTCACGGGCATCCGGCTATACAAGTCGTTGTTTTTCTTCCCCTTCGTCATCAGCCAAGTCGTGGTCGGCCTGATGTTCACCTGGTTCTATGCGCCGAATTTCGGGCTGTTTTCCGTGCTGATCAAGCATCTGACCGGGCTGGATTTCGCGGTTCTGGCCGATGAGCGGTTCGTCACTTATGGCATTATCGTCGCTGGCCTTTGGCCGCAGACCGCCTATTGCATGATCCTGTATCTGACCGGTCTCAACAACATCAATCCAGAGCAGGTGGAAGCCGCCCGCATGGATGGCGCCAAGGGCTGGTCGTTGCTCAAGAACATTATCCTGCCGCAGCTGGCGCCCGCCACCTTCATCGCCATGGTGGTGACGGTGATTGGCGCGCTGCGCTCCTTCGACCTCGTGTCGATCATGACGGCTGGCGGCCCCTACGGCTCCAGCCGGGTGCTGTCCTATTATATGTATGAGGAGGCGCTGTCGGAATACGGGTTCCGCATGGGCTATGGCGCGGCCATCGCCGTCGTCCTGTTCCTGATCATGATGGTGTTCATCACGCTGTTCGTCGTGCGGATGATCGGCCAGGAAAGGAATAGCTGATGTTTCCGACCCCGATCCAGAAGGCCTCGCCGATTGTCCGGTTCGGCTATAATCTCGTTCTGCCTGTCGCGCTGGTTCTCTGGCTGTTGCCCTTGCTGGGCGTGGCGCTGACCTCGGTGCGTCCTCCGGGCGATCTGGCCGCTGGCAATTATTTCGGCATTCCCTCCGGCTTTGCCGGCGTCGAAAACTATTCCGCGGTGTTTCAGAATTCGCCGCTGGGCTGGTACATTCTCAATTCCTTCAAGATCACTATTCCAACCGTGATCGGTGCTGTTGCGCTGTCCTGCCTGACCGGGTTCGCGTTGGCGACCTATAAGTTCAAGGGCAATATCGTTCTGTTCTGCCTGTTCGTTGCCGGTAATTTCATTCCCTTCCAGATCCTCATGGTGCCGGTGCGCGACATGACGCTGAAAATGGGGCTGTATGATACAGTCACCGGCCTGGTGCTGTTTCACGTCGCCTTCCAGACCGGCTTTTGCACGCTGTTCATGCGCAACTTCATCAAGGGCCTGCCGTTTGCGCTGATCGAATCGGCGCGGGTCGAGGGCGTGTCGGAATGGCGGATCTTTCGCTATATCGTGCTGCCGTTGATGCGGCCCGCCATTGCGGCGCTGTCCGTGCTGGTCTTCACCTTTGTCTGGAACGACTATTTCTGGGCCACGGTTCTGGTGCAGAGCCAGGCCGCCATGCCTGTCACGGCGGGGCTTTATTCGCTGAACGGCCAATGGGTCGCCGCCTGGAACCTGGTTTCCGCCGGATCGATCGTCGCGGCTTTGCCACCGGTCGCCATGTTTTTCCTGATGCAGCGGCATTTCATCGCCGGGCTGACACTTGGAGCAACCAAGGGATGAATGATATTGTAAAGATTGGCGTGAACGGGCTTGTTTTGAGCCTGCGGATGCCGGAAATCGGCATGCCTGAAATTATCGGCTTTGGCCAGACATCCGTTTCCGGCTCGGCTTTGTCCGAGGTCGAGCGCTCCAGCCGCATCAACGGCATGGATGATGCGGTGCCTTCCGCGGTGCTGTTGCCGGTGGGCGGCATGGGGTTTTTCGGCTGGCCTGCCATTTCCGGTCATCGATCCGGTCGTGATTTCATCCTGCAATTTGCCGATTGGACGGTGGAAAAGACTGGGCGGATCACGCTGCTTTGCGCTCAGGATGCTGTGGCGGGCATGGCGATCACGCTACGTTTCGAAACCTTCCCGTCGGGCGTGATCGGTGTCGCCACCGACATCAAGAATATCGGCAGTGAGGATTACATCCTGGATCGCTGCATGGCGGCGAGCTTTCCGGCAGAAGCCGGGCAGGTCGATGTGGTCAGCTTTACCGGCATGTGGGGCCGTGAATTCCAGACCCGGCGCGAGAGGTTGGGAACGGGCCTTTGGGCGCAGGAAAGCCGCCGGGGCCGTACCTCCCATGACCGCTTTCCGATGCTGACAATCGAAGGCGAGGGGCAAAGCTTCGGCGTGGCGCTGGGTTGGAGCGGCAACCACCAGATCGTCATCGACCGGCTGGACGATGGTCGCCGCCTTGTGCATCTCGGCGAAGTCTTCGAGCCTGGCGAAACGATCCTTGCGCCGGGCGAGAGCTATCGCAGCCCGGTTGCCTATGCCGGTGCGGATCGGGCGGCGTTCCATGCTTTTGTCCGCGATGATCTCATGCATTGGCCTGATGGTGCGATGTCGCCGCGTCCGGTGACCTTGAATACCTGGGAGGGCAATTATTTCGACCACCAGATGGGTTCGCTCAAGGCGCAGGCGACATCCGCTGCCGAGCTTGGCATCGAGCGTTTCGTGCTGGATGACGGCTGGTTTGGCAAGCGTGACGATGACACGACCAGTCTTGGCGATTGGGACATCGACGCCCGCAAATATCCTGAGGGTCTGTTGCCGCTGGTCGATCACGTCACCGGTCTTGGCATGCAGTTCGGCATCTGGTTCGAGCCGGAAATGGTCAACCCGGTCTCCACCCTCTATGAGCTGCATCCCGACTGGGTCTTGCAGGTCAAGGGCCGCCCTTTGCTGACATCCCGTAACCAACTGGTGCTGGACCTGACACGGCCAGAGGTGAGCGATTATCTGTTTGAGAAGATCGACGCGGTGCTGGCCGATCATGCTGTGTCCTATGTCAAATGGGACATGAACCGCGACCTGACCCATGCAGGTGGGCGCGATGGGCGGGCGAAAATTTCCACCCAGACCCGCGCCGTCTACGCGCTGATGGACCGGGTGCGGGCTGCTCATCCAGCGGTGGAGATTGAAAGCTGTGCGTCTGGCGGTGGCCGGATTGATTACGGTGCGCTTGCCCGCACCCACCGGGTCTGGACTTCCGATTGCACCGATGCGCTGGAGCGGCTTGAAATCCAGCGCGGTGCCTCGGTTTTCGTGCCACCGGAAGTGCTTGGCAGCCATGTTTCGGCCTCGCCAAACCACCAGACAGAGCGTCGTCATACGCTGTCCTTCCGGGCGCTGGTGGCAATGGCCTATCACCTTGGCGTCGAGTTGAACCCGCTGGAACTGGAAGGCGAGGAACGCGCTGAGCTGAAAACCTGGATTGCCATCCACAAGCGGTTGCGGCCCCTGCTGCATGCGCCAGGCGCCAATTTCTCCAAGGAGCCGCGTGACGGACGGTATGTCTGGGGTGCGGCGGACAGCAAGCGCATTGCGGTTTTCGTCGCCCAAGGGCCACAGATGGTGGGAGAGCAGCCGGAGCCGCTGACCCTGCCTGATGGCGTGACCCGCATTGGCGGACGCTGGAAAATTGCGGCCACGCATCCGGCCTCACCGAATTTCATTCGTATATCCGAAGGGCAGAAGCGCCTGTTGGCTGGCAAGGTCACGTTTGACCTTGCAGATCTCAAGCTTGGCGGTTTGCCGCTGCCAATGCTGAGGCCGGAAAGCGCAATCCTGCTGGAACTGGAACCTGTCGAGGGAGGAGACCACCATGGCTGATGTAAGCCTGCGGGGCGTCAAGAAACAATTCGGCGCGCTGAGCGTCATCAAGGGCGTCGATCTCGACGTCAAGGACGGCGAATTCTGCGTGTTCGTCGGCCCGTCCGGCTGCGGCAAGTCCACCCTGTTGCGGATGATCGCTGGCTTGGAGGATATCACCTCCGGTGGGCTGACGATTGGCGGCAAGGACATGACCCGGATCGGTCCCTCCGAGCGCGGTGTTGCCATGGTTTTCCAATCCTATGCGCTCTACCCGCATATGACGGTGCGTGACAATATCGGCTTTGGCCTGAAGATGACCGGCCATCCCAAGCCGATGATTGAGGCACGGACCAAAAAGGCAGCCGAGCTGCTGCAACTGGATGCGCTGATGGAGCGCAAGCCGGGTCAACTATCCGGTGGCCAGCGCCAGCGTGTCGCCATTGGCCGCGCCATCGTGCGTGAACCGGAAGTCTTCCTGTTCGATGAGCCGCTGTCCAATCTGGATGCCGCCCTTCGGGTGCAGATGCGCACGGAGCTGTCCAAGCTGCATCAAGACCTCAAGGCAACGATGATCTACGTGACCCATGATCAGGTGGAAGCCATGACCATGGCCGACAAGATCGTCGTGCTATCGGCTGGCCTGATCGAGCAGGTCGGCACGCCGCTGGAGCTTTATCACCGCCCCAATAACCTGTTTGTCGCAGGCTTTATCGGCTCGCCGAAAATGAATGTCCTGCCCGTGACCGTCGCGCCTGCGGACGGCGGCAAAGTGGTGGTGACGCTGGCCGATGGCGCGGCAATCACGCTTGATGCGCAGGGCAAGGCAATCAGCCCGGGCAAGATGACGCTCGGCATTCGCCCGGAACATATCGATGCGACGGGCAAGGGGGACCTCGTTTTGTCGCGGCCGGTGCGGTTGGCCGAATATCTCGGCTCCGAAACCCTGTTTTTCGTCACTCTGGCCGATGGCACCGAACTATCCGTCAAGGCGGACGGCTTGGCGACGGCCAAGCCGGGCGAAACCCTGTCTATCGGCATTCCCGCCGCCGCTTGTCATTTGTTTGACGAGGCAGGCAAGGCTGTGATCAACGGGGACCTGACACGATAATGCTGGGCGTTTGCTATTATCCTGAACATTGGCCGGAGAGCCAATGGCAAATCGATGCGCAAAACATGCGCAAGCTTGGCATTTCCTATGTGCGCATCGGCGAATTCGCCTGGTCGCGGCTGGAGGCGAGGCGGGGCCAGTTCACGTTCGAATGGCTGGACCGGGCCATCGATATTCTGCATGCGGCGGGCCTGAAGGTGGTGCTTGGCACGCCGACCGCCACCCCGCCGAAATGGTTGATGGACGAGCATCCCGACATTGCGCCCTATGATGCCGACGGGACTGTGCGCGGCTTCGGCTCGCGCCGCCATTACAGTTTTTCCAGCGAAATCTGGTGGGCCGAGAGCGCTCGAATCGTTGAAGTCATCGCCAAGCGCTACGGCACCCATCCGGGCATAGCCGGCTGGCAGACCGATAACGAATATGGTTGCCATGACACCACGGTGTCCTGGGGTCCTGAAGACCTGAAGGCCTTCCGCCGCTGGCTGCGGATGCGGTATCAGACCACTGACCAACTCAATGAAGCCTGGGGATCGGTGTTCTGGTCGATGGAGTTCAACAGTTTCGATGAAGTCGAACTGCCCACCCGCACCGTGACCGAGCCGAACCCGGCGCAGCGGTTGGATTTCTGGCGCTTCTCCTCCGATCAGGTGGCTGCCTATGATAAAATGCAGGTGGACATCATCCGCAAGCATTCACCGGGCCGCTGGATCACCCATAATTTCATGGGCTTCATCAATGATTTCGATCATTTTCAGGTTGGCGACAATCTCGACCTCGCCAGTTGGGACAGCTACCCGATCGGCTTCATCGAAAAATTCCCGTTTACCGAAGACGAGCGCAATCGTTGGGCGGAAACCTCCCATCCGGACATCGCGCCCTTCCACCATGATCTCTATCGCGGTGTTGGCCGTGGCCGGTTCTGGGTGATGGAGCAGCAGCCCGGCCCGGTCAATTGGGCACCGTGGAACCCGGTTCCCAAGCCCGGCATGGTTAGGCTGTGGACCTGGGAAGCACTGGCGCATGGGGCAGAAGTGGTCAGCTATTTCCGCTGGCGCCAGGCACCGTTTGCGCAGGAGCAGATGCATGCTGGCCTCAACCTGCCGGGGCTTGATGAATGGTCGGTCGGTGGGCTGGAAGCCCATGCTGTGGCTGGCGAACTGGCAGCGCTTGGCGATTTGCCAGAGAGTGTTCAGGCACCTGTGGCCCTGGTCTATGACTATGCCAGCTATTGGGCGACGACGATCCAGCCGCAGGGCCGGGATTTCCGCTACGAGGAATTGGCGTTCCGCTGGTACGAAGCAGCCCGCCGCCTGGGGCTCGATGTGGATTTTGTACGTCCCGGTGCCGATCTGTCCGGTTATAAATTGGTGCTCGTTCCCTGCCTGATGCAGGCCAATGAGACGGCGCTCGCGGCCTTTAAAAGCACCGATGCCGTCGTGTTGTACGGCCCGCGCACCGGTTCACGCGACGAGAAATTCCGTATTCCGGAAAACTTGCCGCCCGGTCCGCTGGCTCCTTTGACCGGAACGCGCCAAACCCAGGTCGCCTCGCTGCGTCCCGGTCTTGGTGATAGCGTTTCAGGCACGGTTTCGGGCCGGGCCATCCGCTGGCGGGAATATCTGGAGACCACGGCAACCGTCGTCGCCACATTCGAAAACGGCGACCCGGCCCTGACGAGCCAGAACGGCCACCACTATCTGGCCTGCTGGCCAGACGAGGCTTTGCTCTCCTCGACGCTGGCGGTGCTGGCAGAAAATTCTGGTCTCGAAACCCTTGTTTTGCCGGAGCATATCCGCATCCGCCGCCGTGGCCACCTGACCTTTGCTTTCAATTACGGGGCTGTGGACTGGACCATTCCGGCATCGGGTGCCTTCCTATTGGGTGGCCCTGTGCTTAAGCCGCAACAATTGGCGGTTTGGGCCTGATTGTCAGAGCTTGATTGCTGATATTGTCGTGACAATGCGTCTCCTTCGCAAGGAGGCGCATAGTGCCATGCTTGGGCTTGTTTGGCACGTTGACACCTCGGAAGAGGGCTGAGCAGAATGGAGCAGACAGCGGCAACGGTTTCAGTAATTTACGTTCCTATTATTGAAACTCCCGCGCCATCCCTAAAAGATCGTCCCACAGGCTCTCGGCAAAGCCGCGCAGCACCAGAAGCTCAAATTGATCCTCATCCGTACGGCAAAGATTGACGGCGATGTGACCGATCAGGGTTGTTGTCGCCGCACCGATTGCGAAGTAATCGGGGTGAAGATCAAGGGCCGTACCTTTGGCCAAAACGTGGCGTACGGGTGCGCCGCTGATGCGGATCAGCACCCGACCATGACTTTGATCGACAACAAAGACGCTTGCATCAAAGGCTGGAGTTTGATCCGCTCCTGCTGAGCCAGTTGCAAACCATTGGCCGGGACCAGCACTGCGGAGATCAAAGCCCACTGGCGGGGCGGGTGCAGTATCGCCCGGCTTGCCAAGCAAATGCAGCACGATTGCCTCATGCAGGCTCTCCAGAGTCAAAGCACCAAACTTTGCAATACCTTTATCTGCAAGCGATGCCCGGCGAAGAAGCGGAAGTTCAGGAAGAGCGGTTTCAGGCATGGAGCTTCTCATTGTTCGGATCAACAAAAACCGGGCTGACCAGCTTGGCAGGCGTAAATTCGTTGCGAAGACCATTCCACACCAGCACCTCCTCACCATGGCGCGCGGCACCACCCTTCACCAACGCAAGGCCAATGGTGGAGCCGATGTGCGGCGAAAAGCAGGATGACGTGACATAGCCCTGATCGTTCTCGAGTGTTGGATCGGCATCCTTGTTCAGAATATGCGCGCCCGTTTTGAAGCTTGTTTTAGCATCCAGTGGCACAACGCCGACCAGTTGTGGGCGATCCGAGGCCGTCAGGCCTTCGCGGTTCAGCATATGCTTGCCTATAAAGTCGGGCTTGGTGGCGCTAACCATTTTGCCAAAGCCGAGATCGGCTGGCACTACAGTGCCATTGATTTCATTGTGAGTGACGTGGCCCTTTTCTATACGCAGCACCGATAGCGCCTCAATGCCGTAAGGCTGAATTCCATGGTCTTTGCCCGCCTCCATCACCGCATCCGCGACGCTTTCACCAAAATCGGCAGGCACCGCCAATTCGAATGCCAGTTCACCGGAAAATGAGATGCGGAAGAGGCGCCCCTTCAACCGACCACCCAAGAGGGACACATCCTTGGCGGCGAGATAGGGGAAAGCTTCATTGGAAATGTCTTCATCAACCAGCCTTTGCAAAATGGCGCGGGATTTTGGCCCAGCCACCGCCATTTGCGCCCATTGATCGGTCACAGACGCAAGCCGCACATCCAGCTCCGGCCAATGCACCTGCGCACAAAATTCCAGATGGTTCATCACGCCCGCCGCATAGGCTGTGGTGGTGGTCATGAAGTAGCGGTTTTCGTCCATGCGGCTGGTGGTGCCGTCGTCATAGATAAAGCCATCTTCGCGCAGCATCAGCCCATATCGGGCCTTGCCCACGGGCAGTTTCAAAAAGGCGTTGCAGTAAACACGGTTCAAAAACTCCGCCGCATCCGGCCCGCAAATCTCGATTTTGCCGAGCATGGAGACATCGCAAATTCCGGCATTGGTTCGGACGTTTTTGACCTCTCGGTCCACGCTTTGGCGCCAGCTGTTTTCCCCGGATTGAGGGAACCATGCGGAGCGATACCATAGCCCGGTTTCCACAAAAGTAGCGCCGTTCTTCGCCGCCCAATCGTGCAAGGGTGATTTGCGCACCGGCTGAAAATGCTTGCCATGCGATGTGCCTGCCAGCGCCCCGAACGACACCGGAGTATAAAAGGGTCGGAATGTTGTGGTACCAACATCGGCGGGTGATACGCGCCGGGCCTCGGCCAGCAGCCCGATGGCATTGACGTTGGACAGCTTGCCCTGATCCGTCGCCATGCCATTGGTGGTGTAGCGCTTGGCAAGCTCCACATGACCATAGCCTTCCTGCACGGCAAGGCCGAGATCCTTAGTGTGTACATCGTTTTGAAAATCCACGAAAGCCTTGGTCTTGATGCCGGGAATGGACCAGACCGGCTTGGCTGGCATCGGGGGATAGTGTTCCTCGACGGATGGAATGGCTGCATTTGCCGCAACGTATCCGTTATCCTCTCCCCCTTGTGGGGAGAGGTCCCCCGAGCGTAGCGGACGGGGGGTGAGGGGTTTCGCGCCAAAGCCCAAGACATCCAAAAGAGCCGCCATTTTGGCCTGCGCATCCGCCATGCAAGCAGCAATCCCAAAGACACCAGACGCCGAACCCGCCAAAACCAGATTGTTCAAGCTCTCTGGAGCCAAAAAGGCCGAATGCTCATCTGACCAACGCGGCTTTCCACCCCGGTGGCATGCAAGGTGAATGATCGGCGAGAAGCCACCGGACATAGCCAGACTGTCCACCTCAAGCCGCTCCAACTGGCCTTCGCGCCACAGATCAAGCCCCTCAACGGCTTTACCGCCATGGACATTGCTGACCAAGCCACCGCGCACCAATCGCGCCTTGCCCTGATAAGCAATCGTCGCATCACGTCGGCTATCAATCAGTGCTGAAACATGAACGCCTGCGGCTTCAAGGTCTGCCGCCAGTGCGTAACCGCTATCATTGGTGGTGAAGATGGCCGTCTTTTTGCCCGGCGCGACAGCATAATGGTTCAGGTAACGGCGCATTGCTCCGGCCATCATCACACCGGGAATATCATTGCCGCCAAACACCAGTGGTCGCTCTTCGGCACCCGTGGCCAAAATGGCTTTCTTCGCAGCAATGCGCCAAAGCCGTTCCACCGGGCGGTTGGCGGCAGGGAGAGCGAGGTGCTTTTGCACCCGCTCAACGGCACCGAAGACATTGCCATCGTACCAGCCAAACGCTGTGGTGCGGGCAAGGATTTGCACATTGGGCAGGGCTTCCAGCTCTGCCTGTGTGGTGGCGACCAATTCCGAGGCAGCAACACCATTGATCAAAGCTGTCTCGGCCAGCAGCCCGCCGCCCATCTCCGCCTGCTCATCCAGCAGAATAACCCGCGCACCCGCACGGCCAGCGGCCAGAGCCGCCATCAAACCGCTTGCGCCTGCGCCAATTACCAACAGGTCACAATGCGCCCAGCATTTCTCATAGGCGTCTGGATCGGCTTCATAGCTTGCCTTGCCGAGGCCGGCAGCCTTACGGATTACCGGCTCATAGAGCTTTTCCCAAAACTTGGCAGGCCACATGAAGGTTTTGTAGTAAAAACCAGCACTCAAAAACGGCGATAGCAGGCTGTTGATCGCACCGACGTCATGCTCAAGGCTTGGCCAGCGATTTTGGCTGTTGGCTTCCAGCCTGGCATAAAGCTCCTGCATGGTGGCACGGGTGTTGGGTTCTGTGCGTCCGCCGCGACCAATCGTCATCAAAGCGTTAGGCTCGGCTGCACCGGCCGTGAGAATGCCACGCGGACGGTGATATTTGAAGCTGCGGCCCACCAATTGCTGGCCATTGGCCAACAGCGCAGACGCCAGCGTATCGCCCGCAAAGCCGCTCATGGCTTTGCCGTCAAAGGTGAAGGGAAGCGCGGTTTTCCGATCCACCAGACCGCCGCTTTTCAGACGATAGGATGTCATGCGCTCACCCCTTTGCGTGTTGATGCATCGAAGCTTGCGGAAATTTCGTGGGTGGCTGTGTTGCGGCACACAACAATCCAGCGGCGGCAACCGGATGTGTGGTGCCAATATTCCTCATAGGCTCCACGGGGATTCTCGCGCAGGTAGACGTAATCATGCCAGACATCAGGCCCGGCATCGGGCGCTGGACGTGAAAGGGCTGCACCCTTGATGGTGTATTCTTCTTTGGGTCTTGGCCCGCAATAGGGGCAGGGAATGAGGCTCGCCATAATCAGAATCCTTAGAGTTTGTCAGGGAAACGTGGTCACCGGTTTTCCCGAAAAGACAAACGACAACAAAAGAATCTAGAATCTGTCAGGTTCAATCTGAACCTGACAGATTCTAGTGAAGGTTCGGCTGGGCACCCTGGCCCTTTTCATCGATGATGTGGCCGCGTGCAAACCGATCCAGCCGGAAGGCGCGGGCAGTTTCATGGCTTTCGCCCTTGGCGATCAGATGGGCAAAGCAATAGCCAGAGGCAGGCGTGGCTTTGAAGCCGCCATAGCACCAGCCGGAATTGAGATAGAGATTGTCCAGATGCACCTTGTCGATGATTGGCGAGCCATCCATGCTCATATCCATCACGCCACCCCAGCTGCGCAGCACACGGATGCGCGACAATGACGGAATCATCGCTTTGCCCGCTTCGGCCACATGCTCGACGGTGGCTAAGTTGCCGCGCTGGGCATAGGAATTGTAGCCATCAATATCGCCGCCAAACACCAGGCCGCCTTTATCCGATTGGGAGACGTAGAAATGGCCCGCGCCAAAGGTGACAACGCAATCGATAAAGGGCTTTAGTCCCTCCGAGACAAAGGCTTGCAGCACATGGCTTTCCATCGGCAATTTCAGCCCCGCCATCTCAGCCACGCGGGATGAATTGCCCGCAGCCGCCAGCGCCAGCTTGCCGCAGCCGATAAAGCCACGGGTGGTTTCCACGCCCACCGCTTTGCCGTTCTCGCGGCGAATGCCGGTGACCTCGCAGTTTTGAATGATGTCCACACCATGGCTATCCGCACCCCGGGCGTAGCCCCAAGCCACCGCGTCATGCCGCACCGTGCCGCCACGTCGCTGCATCAAGCCTCCCTGAATGGGGAAGCGAGCATTGTCGTAATCCAGAAACGGCAGCATGGCTTTAATGGCGTCGCGGTCCAACAATTCGGCATCCACCCCATGCAGACGCATGGCATTGCCGCGCCGTGTATAGGCATCGCGCTGGGCATCAGAATGGTAGAGATTGACCACGCCGCGCTGCGAGACCATGGCATTGAAATTGAAATCCTGCTCCAGCCCTTCCCACAGTTTCATGGAGAATTCATAGAACGGATTGTTGCCCGGCAGCAGATAATTGGAGCGGATGATGGTGGTGTTGCGCCCAACATTGCCAGAGCCGATATAGCCTTTTTCCACCACGGCAATGTTTTTGATGCCGAAGGTTTTGGAGAGGTAATAGGCCGTGGCCAGACCATGGCCGCCGCCGCCAACAATCACCACATCATAATGCGGCTTTGGCTCTGGCTGTCGCCAATGGGCGGCCCAGTTTTTATTGCCGCGAAGACCGTTCAGAAAAATCGACAAAGCCGAATAGCGCATGATGCCCGCTCGTTTCAGGATTTGGTGGACGGGGGATGGTTGGTGACCACCGCACATTGGTGAGAAGACTAGATGTTTCCCTCCAATTCAAATTGCACAAAAAAGACATTTCACGATATAAAAAGGACATGACCGAAAACTCCACCACCCAGACTTATGGCTTCATCCTCACGTCCAATTTTGCGCTGATGTCCTTCTCATCGGCCACCGAGCCGCTGCGCGCCGCCAATCTGCTGGCGCAAACACAGCTTTATGAAATCAGGCCGCTCTCCATGCGGGGCGAGGCTGTGCGCTGTTCGGCGGGCTTTGATATTCCGTGCGGAGATTTGGCCTTGGAAGGTGCGAACTGTCACACATTATTTGTGGTCGCGGGCGGCAATCCGATAGACTGGATTCATACCAGTGACATGCACGCAACTTTGCGCAAACTCTCCCGCCAAGGGGTGCGCATTGGCGGCATTTCCAGCGGGGCTTATGTGCTAGCACAAGCGGGTCTGTTGCAGGAGCGGGATTTTACCATTCACTGGGAACACGCCCCTGCCCTTCGGGAAGCCTTTCCCGACCTTGCCCCACGACAGGCCCGTTATGTGCTGGATGGTGATCGGCTAACGTGCGGCGGTGGCGTTGCCCCGATGGATATGATGCACGCCCTGATTGGCGAACGGATGGGACTGGAATTTGCCCGCCGGGTCAGCGATTGGTATCTGCACACCGCCGTAACGGACGCGAGCGCCCCGCAACGTGGCTCATCGGTGGAGCGTTTTGGCACCCACCATCCGGCCCTTGTGACGGCTTTGGAAAAAATGGAAGCGACGCTGGAAAACCCGCTGAATCGGCAAGCGATTGCGCGGCTGGTGGGCATCACACCCCGGCATCTGGATCGGTTGTTCGCCAATCATATGCAGGCGAGTTTTCATGACACTTACCGCCGTATGCGGCTTTCCCATGCCCGCAAATTGCTGGAGCAAAGCCCACTGTCGCTGTCGGAAATTACCTTTGCCACAGGCTTTTCCAGCGCCTCGCATTTTTCACGCTCGTTCAAACAGCAGTTTGGCATTCAGCCAAAATCGGTTAGATCGTAAGATCACGAACTGTTGTAGGCACGGAGTAAGGGGCAGGCATGGCCAAGAGTGAGACAAAGGCAGCGAAGGCGGCCAAGGCAATATTGGCGCAAGACCCCCATGCTGTGCGCGAACCACGGGCCAACAATCTGGAAATGGCCATTGGCCATGAAGTGCGCACTTTTCGAAAAAAACTCGGCATCACGGTTGCCGATCTGGCAACGGCCACGGGCATGTCGGTTGGCATGTTGTCGAAGATTGAAAATGGCAATATTTCCGCCTCACTCTCGACGCTGCAATCGCTCTCCAAGGCGCTCGGCGTGCCGATGACTGCCTTCTTCAAAGGCTATGAGGAGCCGCGCAGCGCAAGCTTTGTCAAGGCAGGTGAAGGCGTGCATCTGGAGCGGCGCGGCACGCGCGCGGGCCACCATTACAGCTTGCTGGGTCATATTGAAAACAACACCTCCGGCGTGGTGGTGGAGCCATATCTGATCACGCTCAACACCGAATCCGATGTATTTCCCACCTTCCAGCACGAGGGCATGGAGTTTCTCTACATGCTGGAGGGCGAGGTGGTCTATCGCCATGGTGAGAGCCTCTACCGGATGCAGCCGGGCGATAGCCTGTTTTTTGATGCCGACGCCCCGCATGGCCCCGAAGAACTGGTGACACTGCCTGCCCGTTACCTCTCCATCATTTCATACCCGCATCAAAAATAATTGCCTTAAAGGAAAATTTTATTCTTTATGATTGATTTTATCAAACGCGCCTGTTAGCCATTGTCCAACGACAAATGGAGAGGCTGACCATGTGCGGCATTGTTGGATTGTTCCTGAAAGACAAGAGCCTTGAACCTCAGCTGGGAGCCATGCTCTCGGATATGCTGATCACCATGACCGATCGCGGCCCGGATTCTGCGGGCATCGCGATTTATGGCGCGGGTAGCAAGGGTAAGGCGAAAATCACCGTGCAATCACCGGAACCGTCGGTGGATTTTGCTGGCCTTGATGCTGATCTCACCAAGGCAGGAATTCCGGCACAAGTGACGGTGAAAAGCACCCATGCGGTGATTGATATTGATGCAGCAAAGCTTGGCGACATACGCGGTGTTTTGAGCGAAATTCGCCCGAACGTGCGCATCATGGGTTCGGGTGAAAGTGTTGAGATTTTCAAGGAAATCGGCCTACCTAAGGACGTTGTCGCCCGCTTTGATGTGCGCGCCATGGGCGGCAGCCATGGCATTGGCCATACCCGTATGGCAACGGAAAGTGCGGTGACAACGTTGGGTGCGCATCCGTTTTCCACGGGGGCCGATCAATGCCTTGTGCACAATGGCTCGCTCTCCAACCACAATAATTTGCGCCGCGAGCTGATCCGTGAAGGCATCACTTTTGAGACTCAGAACGACTCTGAAGTGGCCGCCGCTTACCTCACGGCCGAAATGGCCAAGGGCAAGGATCTGGGACAGGCGCTAACCGGCGCGCTGGGTGACCTCGATGGCTTTTTCACCTTCGTCGTCGGCACCAAATCCGGCTTTGGCGTGGTGCGCGATCCCATTGCCTGCAAGCCAGCGGTGATGGCCGAGACGGACCAATATGTGGCTTTTGGTTCTGAATATCGGGCACTGGTCAATCTGCCGGGTATCGATACAGCCCGCATCTGGGAGCCGGAGCCTGCCACCGTTTACTTCTGGGACCACGAAAAAGCAGCTTGAGGGATTTATAATGCCTGTCTTCGATCTTTCCCAAACCCCGCTGCGCGAGCTGAACAGTGCTTTGCATGCGGTGACATCCGGGGCCAATGACACCGCTTTTGAAATCATCAATCCACGCGGCCACCATGCCGTGGCGGTTGGAATTGATAGTCCTGTCACCGTCGAGGTGAAGGGGTCTGTGGGCTATTATTGCGCGGGCATGAATGATGGTGGCACCGTCACCGTGCATGGCTCCGCCGGTCCCGGTGTGGCTGAAAACATGATGTCTGGCACCGTGATTATTGAAGGCGATGCCAGCCAATATGCCGGGGCCACCGGCCAAGGCGGGTTGCTGGTGATCAAGGGCAATGCTGCCTCGCGTTGCGGCATTTCCATGAAGGGTATTGATATTGTCGTGCAGGGCAATATCGGCCACATGTCCGCTTTTATGGGCCAATCCGGCCATTTGGTGGTGCTGGGCGATGCCGGTGAAGCCTTGGGAGATTCACTCTATGAGGCCAAGCTGTTTGTGCGAGGCACGGTGAAAAGCCTTGGTGCTGATTGCATCGAAAAACAGATGAAGCCCAAACATTTGGAAAAGCTGGCGGAGCTTCTGACGAAAGCCGGAATCACCAATGTGAAGCCCGAAGAGTTCAAGCGCTATGGCTCTGCCCGCAAGCTTTACAATTTCAACATCGATAACGCAGACGCCTACTAAGGCAAGGGGTAGAAGACCAATGAGCTATCATAATCCCAATACCCCGCCGCGCAAATCCGCGACCTTTGATGATTATACGCTGGCAGAAATCCGCCGCGCTGCCGCCACTGGAATTTATGATATTCGCGGCGCAGGCACCAAGCGCAAGGTGCCGCATTTTGATGATCTGCTGTTTCTCGGAGCCTCGATTTCGCGCTATCCGCTGGAAGGCTATCGCGAAAAATGCGACACATCGGTGGTTTTGGGCACCCGCTTTGCCAAAAAGCCGATCCATCTGAAAACGCCAATTACGATTGCTGGCATGAGCTTTGGCGCGCTGTCGGGCAACGCCAAAGAAGCCCTTGGCCGGGGTGCGACCATTGCCGGAACTTCGACCACCACGGGTGATGGCGGTATGACCGATGAAGAGCGCGGCCACAGCCAAACGCTGGTCTATCAATATCTTCCCTCACGCTATGGCATGAACCCGAAGGATCTGCGCCGCGCTGACGCCATTGAAGTCGTGGTTGGCCAAGGGGCAAAGCCCGGTGGCGGCGGCATGTTGCTGGGCCAGAAAATTTCTGACCGCGTGGCCGCTATGCGCAACTTGCCCAAGGGCATTGATCAGCGCTCGGCCTGCCGCCACCCAGATTGGACGGGGCCGGATGATTTGGAAATCAAAATTCTGGAACTGCGCGAAATCACCAATTGGGAAAAGCCGATCTATATCAAGGTTGGCGGCGCAAGGCCCTATTACGACACAGCGCTGGCCGTAAAAGCCGGAGCCGATGTGGTGGTGCTGGATGGCATGCAGGGCGGCACGGCAGCGACGCAGGATGTGTTTATCGAAAATGTTGGCATGCCGACGCTGGCTTGCATTCGCCCCGCCGTTCAAGCTTTGCAAGACCTTGGTATGCATCGCAAGGTGCAATTGGTCATCTCTGGCGGCATTCGCTCTGGTGCGGATGTGGCAAAAGCTCTGGCGCTGGGTGCCGATGCGGTGGCGATTGGCACGGCAGCGCTGGTGGCGATTGGCGATAATGACCCGAAGTGGGAAGAGGAATATCAAAAACTCGGCACCACCGCTGGCGCTTATGATGACTGGCATGAAGGCAAAGACCCGGCAGGCATTACCACGCAAGACCCGGAATTGATGAAGCGGCTTGACCCGGTTCTGGCTGGTCGCCGTCTGGCCAATTACCTCAAGGTGATGACGCTGGAAGCCCAGACCATTGCCCGCGCCTGCGGCCATAACCGTCTGCATAATCTGGAGCCGGAAGATCTGGTGGCCCTCACCATGGAAGCCGCCGCCATGGCGCAAGTGCCGCTGGCTGGCACCAACTGGTATCCCGGCAAAGCCGGTTTCTAACAGCCTATTGGCCGCGCATTCCTCCCAAGGGCGCGGCCTTTCCTTTCAACATGTGTCTCAATCCATAAAAACAGGGGAACGACGTGACACAGGACCTTGCACAATTCGCCGTTGAGCGCGGCATCAAATATTTCATGATCAGCTATACTGACCTGTTTGGCGCGCAACGTGCCAAGCTGGTGCCAGCCCAAGCCATTGCCGATATGCAAAAGGATGGCGCAGGCTTTGCAGGCTTTGCCACTTGGCTCGACCTCACCCCCGCCCACCCCGATCTGTTTGCAGTGCCAGATGCCTCTTCCGTGATCCAATTGCCATGGAAAAAAGACGTGGCATGGGTCGCCGCCGATTGCGTGATGGATGACAAGCCGGTGGAGCAGGCTCCGCGCGTGATGTTGAAAAAGCTGGTTGAAGAGGCCGCCTCTATGGGGCTTCGGGTCAAGACCGGGGTTGAGCCGGAATTTTTCCTGATCTCGGCAGATGGTAAGACGATTTCCGACGAATTCGACACCGCTGAAAAGCCTTGCTACGACCAACAGGCCTTGATGCGCCGCTATGATGTGATTGCCGAAATCTGCGATCACATGCTGGAACTGGGCTGGAAACCCTATCAGAACGACCATGAAGACGCCAACGGCCAGTTTGAAATGAACTGGGAATATGATGACGCGTTGAAAACCGCCGATAAGCATTCCTTCTTCAAATTCATGGTCAAATCTGTGGCCGAGAAGCATGGGCTTCGCGCCACCTTCATGCCCAAGCCCTTCAAGGGTCTCACGGGCAATGGTTGCCATGCCCATATCTCGGTGTGGGATAATGATGGCAAGGTCAATGCTTTTGCCGATAAGGCCATGCCGTTTGGCTTGTCTGCCAAGGGCAAAACCTTCCTCGGCGGCATCATGAAACATGCATCAGCCTTGGCTGCCGTCACCAACCCCACGGTCAATTCCTACAAGCGTATCAATGCGCCGCGCACGGTTTCCGGCGCCACATGGGCACCCAACACCGTGACATGGACTGGCAACAACCGCACCCATATGGTGCGCGTTCCGGGTCCGGGTCGGTTTGAACTGCGCCTGCCCGATGGTGCAGTGAACCCGTATTTGCTTCAGGCGATCATCATTGCCGCTGGCCTGTCTGGCCTCAAAACCAATGCTGATCCCGGCCCGCATTACGACATCGATATGTACCGCGAAGGTCATACGGTGACCGACGCCCCGAAACTGCCGCTGAACCTTCTGGATGCGCTTCGGGCCTATGAGGCTGACACCGAGTTGCAACAGGCCTTGGGAGAGGAGTTCTCCTCGGCCTATCTCAAGCTCAAGCATGGGGAGTGGACGAGCTATTGTTCACAATTCACCCCATGGGAGCACCAGACAACACTGGACATTTGACCGGATGTGAAGCCGGGGGCAGCGCCGCCCCCGGCTTTCGAATTAAAGCGTTGCTGTTGTCTGGCGGCTTGCCAGTTCCTCTATCCCGGCCTTCGCCTCGATCCCATCGCCTTTCAGCGTCAGATAGACGCCGAGCACAAAGGCGAGGGCGGCGATGAACAGCAGGTAATAGGCATGTGCCATCGGGTTGATTGGCAGCAGGCTGGCCACCGCAATCGGCGTCAATCCGCCGAAAATCGCGTAGGAGACATTGTAGGAAAATGACAGGCCGGTGAAGCGGACAGGTGCGGGAAAGGCGCGCACCATAACGTAAGGCACGGCCCCGACAATGCCCACGGAAAGGCCCATCACGGCGTAGAGCACAAACAGAACTGGAACCGAAACGCTTGCATAGGTGTAGAAAGCAAAGGTCGCTGCGGCTAAAAATACGCTCCCAACCATTAAAAACCGCCCGGAACCGAATTTATCGACAATTGCGCCGGATGCCGCTGTGCTGAAAATCAGGAACAATGTGCCGAAACTGGTGGCGGATAGCGCAATCTGGGCGCTGTAGCCATAGAGTTTTTGCAGGAGCGTGGCAGTCATCAGCGTGGTGACGACGAGACAGGCAGCGAGCACCCAGGTCAAGGCCATGGAAATGATGACGGCAGCCGGATAATCGCGCAGCACGGTTTTCAGCGGCAGTTCCATCACCGTTGTCCGCGCCTGACGCATCTCGGCAAAAACAGGGGTTTCCTGAAGCCAGCGGCGCAGGTAGACGGCAACCAGGCCGAAGAAGCCACCGAGGAAGAAGGGGATGCGCCAGGCATAGGCGGCGACATCTTCCGGCGTGAACATCGAATTGATGACGGTTGCGATCAACGAACCCAGCAGAATGCCAAGCGTCAGGCCTGAGCAGAGAAAACCGCAGGCAAAGCCCACCCGGCGAAACGGCACATGTTCCGATACGAAGGTCCAGGCACCCGGCACTTCTCCGCCGATGGCAACACCCTGCAACAGTCGCATGACGATCAGCAGCACGGGTGCGGCAATGCCAATGGAGGCATAGGTGGGCATGGCGGCCATGCCGAGGGTGGAGAGCGCCATCAGCAGAATGGAGAAGGCAAAGACTTTCTTGCGGCCAAACACATCACCGAAATGGGCCAGGATCAACCCGCCCAGGGGGCGAACCAGATAGCCGGCAGCAAAGATGCCGAAGGTCTGGATCGTCACCAGCCAGTCCGGCATGTTGGCTGGGAAGAACAGCTTGCCAATCACGCCCGCGAAAAACACGAAGATGATGAAATCGTAGAATTCCAAGGCCCCGCCCAAGGCTGAAAGCCCGAGTGTGCGAAAATCTGCGCGGGTAAGCTGACGGGGAGGCGATGGCGGAGTGCTGATGGGGGACATGATCCTGCCTTGCGAAAAAACTATCCAGTTTGGTCGCCGATTATGCACCGGATTTCAAGGTGCTGAACAGGATTTACACGTGAAGGGTGAGAGAATTGGTTCAGCAAGGCCCCGCAGCGAAGGGATTGCCCATCAGGATCGAGGCGTCCACCTCTGAAATCAGCCGCTTGCCGCAAAGCGCCATGCTGATATCAAGCTCCCTGGCGATGATTTCCAGGGCTCTCTGCACGCCAGCCCGTCCATCCGCACCAAGCCCGTAGAGAAAAGGTCGGCCGATATAGGTTCCCTTGGCACCCAGGGCCAAGGCCTTCAACATGTCCTGGCCCGAGCGGATACCGCCATCAATATGCACTTCGATCCGGTCTCCTACCGCTTCGACAATCGAGGTCAGCATGGAGATCGATGACGGCGCGCCATCCAGTTGCCGGCCACCGTGGTTGGAGACGATAATCGCATCCGCCCCGCTATCGGCTGCGGCGCGGGCGTCTTCCACATCGAGAATGCCCTTGAGGATCAATTTACCACCCCAACGCTCCTTGATCCAGGCGACGTCGCTCCAGGACAATTTCGGATCGAACTGTTCCGCCGTCCAGGCCGAGAGCGAAGACAGGCTGGAAACGTTTTTGGCATGGCCGACGATATTGCCGAAATGACGCCGCCGCGTATTGGCCATACCGATGCACCACTGCGGCCTGGTTGCCATCTGCCAGAGATGTTTCGGGGTGAATTTTGGGGGAGCCGACAGGCCGTTGCGCAGGTCCTTGTGGCGTTGTCCGAGGATTTGCAGATCGAGCGTCAACACCAGTGCAGAGCAGCGCGCCGCCTTGGCGCGGTCGATCAGGCTATGGACGAAATCGCGGTCCTTCATCACGTAAAGCTGGAACCAGAAGGGGCGGCGCGTATGAAGCGCAACATCCTCAATCGAGCAGATGCTCATGGTGGACAGCGTGAAAGGCACGCCGTAAGCCTCCGCTGCTTCCGCCGCAAGAATCTCTCCATCCGCATGCTGCATGCCAGTCATTCCGGTCGGAGCGAGCGCCACCGGCATGGTGACAGGTTCACCGATCATCGTGCTTGCCAGCGACCGTTCTGTCATATCGACCAGAACCCGCTGACGCAGCTTGATGCGGGAAAAATCACTCTCGTTGGCGTGGTAAGTGCTTTCGCTCCAGGAGCCACTATCGGCATAGTCGAAGAACATTTTCGGGACACGGCGCTTGGCTTGACGTTTCAGGTCATCGATTGTCAATGCTGTGGGCATGGCACCTTGTCCTTTCAAATCGGTACATCGTTTTGGACATGGTGTGCGGCCAAATTTCGGCGGTTGCAAGGGAAGAGTGGCCATTCACAAAGAGGACCGCCCAGATTGCTGGACGGCCTTTACACTGTCTCACGCCTAATGGCTCACTTCGTCGCCGTTGCCACGTTGATCTTGTCGATATCGGCGGCCAGGGCGTCATAGGTCTGTTGCAGCGTCAATTCGCCGACGATCAACTGGCTCATGCGCTGGACGATTTGCTGGTAAAGCGCCGAGCCGCCCTTTTTCTTTTCAAAGATCCGTGCTTCCTGCGGCACGTTCTTTTCGTTGTCGTTGAAGACGGCCATGGACGCCTTGGCGTTATCGTCCGTCAGCTTGTATTGTGGCTTGTCGATCTCCGCGCCCGTCAGGATCACGTAGTTTTCGGCAATCTCGCGCTGGACTTTCTCGGAGCCGAGAAATTCGATGAATTGGGCGACGGCTTCCGGGTATTTGGTGCGTTTGAAGCCGGCGATGGCGGTGGCACCCGGCATGGCATAGCAGCCAGCGGTGCCGCAGGGCGCGTTGATTGCCGTCCATTCGAAGGCGTCGCCGATCTTCTTCTGGAACGGATTGACCATCCAGTTGCCGGCCAGATAGGTCACGACATTGCCGTTGACGAATTCGTCGCCCATGTTCTTGTATTGCGAGCCGCCAGCAGCGCCCCACATTTCCTTGGGAAAACTGCCATCCTTCGTCCAGTTGTAGAGATCGGCAATATAGGTCTTGGCGGCCTCGTCGGGAAAGCTGAACTTGCCGTCTTTCACATAGGACGAGCCATAGGAAAAGGCCGCGCCGGAAAACCGGTGGCCGGAACGGTCCATGGTGAAGGGGATCTGCACGCCGGTCTTTTTAGCCACTCGGGCGGAAGCCTCGACAATGTCCTTCAGCGTTGCTTTCGGGCCGGGCAGCGGCTCTTCCGCCTGCTCGAACAATGTCTTGTTGACGAAGGGCAGGTTCAGGGTCTGCGAGGCGACATAGCCATTGATCGATTTCGGGTCGTTGACGCCGGGCAGGCGCAACTGGTTGAGGCTTTCGCCATGCAGTTTCGCGTAACCATCCGGGTCCTTCATGTAGGGCCGCATGTCGAGATAGAAGGGTGCCAATTGCCAATCGGTGATCTTGGCCAGATCCGGGCCTTCGCCGACAGCCAGTTGCACCGGCAATTGCTTGGCGACAGCATCATAGCCCGAGGACACGAAATTGACCTTCACGTCAGGATGAGCAGCTTCGAACTGTTTGCTCAGCGCCGCCATATGCTCGACATAGGACTGATCGTCATCGGTGAACAGAAAGGTGATGGTCTTCGTTTCGGCAAAGGCCGGATGGCTGAGTGCAAGCGCCGACAAGACGATGGCGCTGACGCCGGACAGAATTTTCAACATGATTCTCTCCCATAAAAATATTTTCATAAATAGCGCGACAATCCTCAATGTTGCGCTCCTCCACCCTCTTTTTGCGACTTGACAAACGCATCGTCAAGCTGTTTCGTTGGTGAAAATTCGGCGATCTCTGATTTTTCTATCGAAATTCGACGAGTTAAAAAATATTTTCATGATCGCAGGGAGGCGAGCCATGAACAATCATTACGTGTCAGCAGCAAAAGATCCGGTTTATGAAGTTCGTACAGGCGAGACGATCACGTCCTGGCTGGTCTCGCCGCTCACTGCCAGTGTGTTTGCAGGTGTTGCGGCACCCGCCGAGGACCGCGTCGATTACCGCTTCATCAACGGCTTCGTCGATGTCGGCGATCTGCCGTGCCGCAAGGCGTTCTGGGCGACGATGGTCGGGCGCGATCTGGCGCCGGAGTGCGACTGGGAGCCTGATCACCTCAATCTGCCGGGCGCCAATCGTCGGGTGGAATTCACCCATTTCTGGCATGTTCCAACCCATGTGCGCCGCTGGCTGCGCGGCACGTTCCGGGCAGCGTCGGCGAGAAGCCTGGCGCTGCGGCTGAAGACCTGCGGTGGGGTGCGGATCTGGGTGAATGGCGTGGAGCAGGTTCGCTTCGAACCGTTCCGGCGCAATTTCGAATCCATGTCGGATGTCATCCTGCAATTGGCCGAGGGCGATAATGACATTCTGGTTCACACCGAAGACCTGGCGGAACGCGACACGGTCTGGTTTGTCGAGCTGGAAGTGACGGATGCAGAGCCGATTGCCGTGCTTTTGCCCGCGGTTCTGGATGGGGCGACGGTTGCCCGGCTGGAACGGCTGATGCGCAGCGTGCGTCCCGCTCGCGATGTGTTTTGCGGTCAACCGCTGGAATTACTGTTCGATGAGGCGCCGCAGACCGATGTTCCGGTCGAGATCACCGTCTACAGCCATGGCCATGAGCGTGCCGTGCTGGCAAAGGCGCAGGCGGTGCTGCGCGCCGGGGACAGAACCCTTGTCGTGCCGCAAACGCTTGGTATTGCCGATGGTTATCACGGCGTGCGGCTGCGCATGGGTGAGGGCGCCAGTGTGGCGAGCCGGGTGATTGATGCTGCTTTTCTCACCCGCTTACAGCCGGAGATTTCGCAGGATAGCCTTAGGGAGCGCAAACAGCAGGCGCTTGCCTACTCGGCCCTCCATGGTGCGCCGCGCATCGGCCGGGTGCTGGCCATGGCGGCCTGCGGGCAGGTGGATGACGCGGAGCTGGAGAAGCTATTGAGCGAGACACTTGCCTCTATCGACCGGCGAGAGGATTGTTCGGATTTCATTCTTGTGCCGCTGCTGTGGCTGCTTGGCGCTTACGCAGATGTTTTGACCCCGGACCAGCACGAGCGGGTGCGCCAATCGGTGCTCAACTATCGCTATTGGGTGGATGAGCCGGGCAATGACACGATGTGGTTCTGGAGCGAGAACCATGTTCTCTGCTTCCACACCAGCCAGATCCTGGCCGGTCAGTTGATGCCGGATGCGGTGTTTTCCGCGTCTGGCCGCACGGGTGTACAGCAGGCAGCGCTGGCCCGTCAGCGTCTGCATCGCTGGTTTGACAGCGTCGAGGCGCATGGATTGGCAGAATGGAATTCCGCCGCCTATTACCCGATTGATTTCATTGGCCTGCTGGCGCTGGAACATTGGGCGGAACCTGACATCGCCACCCGCGCTCGCCAGCAATTGGACCTGATTTTCCGGATGATTGCCCTGCATACGCTGGCGGGCGTGCCTGCGGGATCGCAGGGCCGCGCCTATGACAAGGAATTGCGGGCCGGGCCGCTGACGGAACTGGCGCCTTTCGCCTGGGTGGCGTTTGGCGAGGGCTGGCTGAATGGCGGTGTCGCCTCCCTGCCCATGTTCTGCGCCAGCCATTATCAGCCGCCGGAGGACCTCGCTGCGCTGGCGATGCTGAGCGAAGGGCGCAGCATCGAGGCGCGTTATGCGCAAGGGCTGGAGAGCGGCAAGCTGGTGGTGTTCAAGACCTATGCCTCGCAGCTTTCGACAGTGGTCGATCACAAGACAGGACGAAAAGGCCATCAGCAGCATGTGCTCGATATCAGGCTGGCTGGCCATCCGATGGCGCGGCTTTGGATCAATCATCCCGGCGAGGACGATCCGTGGGGATCGCAGCGTCCCTCCTATTGGGCAGGAAGCGGCATCCTGCCGAGGGTGGCGCAACATGGCGATACCGCCCTGCTGATTGCCGATACGCAAGGCGGACGCCTGCCGTTTGCCCACGCCTATCTGGGCATTGACGGTCTGGACGAGGTGATCCTTGAGGAGAACTGGGTGTTTGCCCGCTCGGGACAAGGGTTTGCCGCCCTGTACAACAGCCACGGCCTGGAACCGATGGACGCCGGCGCGACAGCAGGCCGAGAGCTGCGCGCGCTGGCACCGATTTCGGGCTGGGTGGCCATTGTCGGAGCCGGGGACGTGCTGGCTTTCGAGATTTTCTGTGAAAAGGCACGAGCAACCAACATCGACTTCGACCCAGCGGAGAGAACCCTTCGGGTCCGGCCACCGGGTCGTGAGGCGCTGTTTTTATCCTATGACGGCGATTTTCAGCTGGGGACACGTCCGCTGCCTTTCCAACATGAACAGCCGCAACCGGTGCTGACCTATGACAGCGCACATCCGGATCAGGGTGAAACCACCCCTCTTTATCAGTAGATGGATCAGACCATGCATCAGGCAGAGACCGGCCATTTGGGCCTTCAGCAGACAATCGACAAGGTGGCGGTGGCATTCAGCCGCCTCAAGGGCATCAAGGAAGGCCTAAGCGGGGAAGGCAGTGCAAGCGGCATCCAGTTTGATGAATGGGATTGGGAAGTGGGCGTCGGTCTCTATGGCTTCCTGCGCCGCGCCATCGCCAATGGGGACAGGAAGGCAATCAATGATCTCGTCGATTGGTATGCCATGCAGATCGGTCGCGGCCTGCCGCCGCGCCAGATCAACAGCACGGCGCCGATGTTGCCGCTCGCCATCCTGATCGGTCACGTGGACCGGCCCGATTTCAATGCGCTGGTGGGGGATTGGGCCGAATGGCTGGTGAAAAGCCTGCCTAAAACCGAGGATGGCGGCTTTCAGCATGTGGTCAAGGAGCGCTTGAACGAAGGTGAGCTTTGGGATGATACCCTGTTCATGGCCGGGTTGTTTCTAGCGCAGGCCGGTGTGCATTTTGGCCGCAAGGACTGGATTGATGAGGCCGTCTATCAGTTCATGATCCACGCCCGTTATCTGTCGGACCCGATCTCCGGTCTCTGGTATCATGGCTGGACCTTTATCGGTCGTCATAACTTTGCCCGTGCCTTCTGGGCGCGCGGCAATGCCTGGATCACCGTGGCGATCCCCGAACTGTTTTTCCTAGTGCCGGATCTCGCGGAAAAAGACCGCCGCTTTCTGGCCAATGTGCTGAAAAGCCAGTTGCGCTCGCTGAAGGCCTTCCAGCGCGAGGACGGCATGTTCCACACGCTGCTGGATGATCCGACCTCACCGTTGGAAACTTCGGCCACTGCCGGGATTGCCTATGGCATTTTGCGCGGCATCGAAGCGGGTATTTTGCCGGTAGAGGACAAGCTCCATGCCGACCGCGCCCTTGCCGCCGTGCTGCGCCATATCGATGATGAAGGTGTGGTGCTGGGTGTCTCGGATGGTACGCCGATGGGGCATGATCTGGATTTCTACCGGCGTATTCCCAATCTGCCGACCCCCTATGGTCAGGCCTTGGCTCTGTTGTTGCTGACGGATGTGGCACTTGCCCAAGCGGCTGCGACCCAGGAGAAAACCATATGACGCAGGCGCTGGACATTGTCATCGATCATCAGGACGGCGACCGTACACAAGCCATTCAGGCGGCAATAGAGCATGTGTCCGTCTCGGGGGGCGGCAGGGTTTCGCTTGCCGCCGGATCGCATCAGGTTGGCGGGCTGACGCTTCGCTCCGGTGTCGATCTGCATCTGGGTGAGGGGGCAGTGTTGCGGCCTGTGCCGGATTATCAGGCCTATGGCGACAATATCGTCTCGGTCATTGCCGAAAAATCCAACCGGGGCATGCTGGTAGCGCGCGGCGCGGACGCTATCGCCCTGACCGGGCCGGGCCGTATTGATGCTGGCGGAGACGCATTCATCGCCGGTGACGATGTCAGCGTCGGCGTGTTCATCCCGGCGGAGTTTCGGCCGCGTGTTCTGGTGCTGGAGGGGTGCCGGGGCGTGCGTCTCGACCATCTCCAAGTCGAAAACTCGCCGATGTGGACGTTGCATTTCGTCAATTGCGAGGATGTCAGCCTCGCCAATGTGGCGATCCGCAACAATTGCCGCCTGCCCAATACCGATGGCATCGTGCTTGACGCCTGCCGCCGGGTGCTGATCGAGGACTGCACGATCTCCACCGCCGATGACGGTGTCTGCCTGAAAACCAGCGTCGGGCCGGATGGCAAGGCGATTGGCACCTGCGAGGATGTGCTGGTGCGCCGCTGCATCGTCTCCAGCCAGAGCTGCGCGCTGAAGCTGGGGACTGAAAGCTTCGGGGACTTCTCCCGCGTGGTGTTCGAGGATTGCCGTGTAGAACAATCCAACCGGGGCGTGGGGATTTTTTCCCGCGATGGCGGCAAGGTCTCCGATGTCAGGTTCTCGCGCATCACCCTGGATTGCCATGAGACCCCGGATGGGTTCTGGGGCTCCGGCGAGGCGCTGACGGTGACGGTGGTGGACCGGGTGCCGGAGCGCCCGGCGGGTGCGGTGAGGGGACTTGTTGTCGAGGACATCACCGGGCGGATGGAAGGCACGATCAATCTCGTCTCCATGGCCGGTGCCGGTATTCACGATGTCGCGTTGCGGCGGGTGCATTTATCCCAGCAACCCGGGGGGCTTGGCACTGCGTTGCGCTATGATATGCGCCCGACCAATGCGGATCTTGCGCCCGCGCCGGAGGCTCATGGCCGGGCCAATGCCTGGACGCGCGGCGCGGGCGGACGCATTGTCGGGCTGATCGACTATCCGGGCGGAATGCCGGGCGTGTTTGCCCGTGGGGTGGAAGGACTGACTGTAGACGATCTCGTCATCGACAGGCCGCAGCCCCTGCCGGAGGGCTGGAACCCGCTGGATTTCGTCCAACAGTAAATTGATGCATCTGGGAGGATGATATGGGAGCGTTGCAACTCAAGGATCTCAACAAGTCCTACGGCGCGGTGAAAGTGCTGCATGACATAGACCTGACCATCGAAGACGGCGAATTCGTCGTCTTTGTCGGTCCGTCGGGCTGCGGAAAATCCACCCTGCTGCGGATCATCGCCGGGTTGGAGGACGTGACGACGGGCGCAATCAACATTGATGGCCGCGACGTCTCTCAACTGTCGCCCGCCGAGCGCAAGATCGCCATGGTGTTCCAGTCCTATGCGCTTTATCCGCATATGAGCGTGCGCAAGAACCTGGCTTTCGGGCTGGAAAACCTGAAATTCAAGCGCGCCGAAATCGAGGCGCGGATCGCCGAAGCCGCAAGGATGCTGGCCATCGAGCCCTATCTGGACCGCAAGCCACGCCAGCTTTCCGGCGGTCAGCGCCAGCGTGTGGCGATTGGCCGGGCGATTGTGCGCGAACCGGAAATCTTCCTGTTCGACGAGCCACTCTCAAATCTCGATGCGGCCCTGCGGGTCCAGACACGCGCGGAAATTACCCGGCTGCACCGCGACATCAAGACGACGATGATCTACGTGACCCATGACCAGGTAGAGGCCATGACGATGGCCGACAAGATCGTGGTGTTGAAAGGGGGCCGGGTCGAGCAGGTGGGAACGCCGCTCGATCTGTTTAACAATCCTTGCAACCTGTTTGTGGCGGGCTTCCTCGGTTCGCCCCGGATGAACATGCTGAAAGGCCGGATCGTCGGTTTTCAGAAGGGCGAGGCGCTGATCGATGTCGGCTATCCACAGCAACTCACCGCCTCTGTTGATGAGACGGGGGCAAAGCCGGGCCAGGAGGTCATGGTTGGCATTCGCCCGGCGCATTTCCAGCGGGTCGAGACGGGTGGCCTGCCGTTCATTGTCGCCTATTGCGAAAGCCTTGGGACTGAGACCTATCTCTATGGTCGGATGGAAGGGCAGGAAGAACAGGTTATCCTGCATCAGCCCGGCCATTTCGTTGCCCCGGAGGATAGCCGCTTGGCGGTCGCGCCCTTGGCTGGCACGGTGCATGTGTTCGATCCGGTCTCTGGCCTGGCGCTAACCCGACGCCGCCAACAGGTCAGCGGAGGCCTTGCCGCATGAGCCAGTTTGCCGATATCGCTGACCGCGCTCTGAACCGCGTCATGCTGGTGGTGGAAGCGCCGCTGAACGGGCTGGAGCGGCTGTTTGGCCGCAAGCGCATGCCGTATTTCTTCCTGGCGCCCAATCTGGTGCTGTTTGGCATTTTCACCTTTTTGCCGATTGCCATTTCCATCGGCTATGCCTTTACCGGTGGCACCAATCTGTTCGTTTCCGAGCGCCCCTATGTCGGGCTCGACAATTTCCGTCAATTGCTGACCTGCGGCGATTATATGCAGCCGGGAACCTGCACGGAATCGCTGTTCTGGACTGCGATCTGGAACACGCTCTGGTTTGTCGGCTTCAATGTCGTGGCGACCTTGCTGGTCTCGCTGATCACGGCGCTGATCCTCAACCGCGCCATGGTGGCGCGTGGGTTTTTCCGGGCGATGTTCTTTTATCCGGTGCTGCTGTCACCTGTGGTGATCGGCCTGATCTGGAAATGGTTTCTGGACCGCAACGGCTTGCTCAACGCCTTCCTGCAAATGCTCGGCGTGCCGCCGGAAATCTTTCTGCTGGAGGTTGGCTGGTCGCGGTTTTTCGTCGTCGTGGTCTCCGTCTGGTTTCACATGGGCTTCTACACGCTGATCCTGCTGGCCGGCTTGCAGGCTATTCCCAAAGACCTCTATGAGGCGGCGGCTATCGATGCGGCCACGCCGCGTCGGGTGTTGTTTCGTATCACCCTGCCGCTGCTGGCACCCAACCTGCTGGTGGTGCTGATCCTGCTGATGATCCGTTCCGTGCAGATTTTCGACGAAGCCTGGGTGCTGACCAATGGCGGCGGGCCGGGGACAGCCAACAGTTTCATCGTGCAATATATCTACCAGATGGCGTTTGGCAGCGATCTTCGGCTGTTTGGTCTCGCCTCGGCGGCGGCAACCCTGATGGGCTGCGTGCTGCTGGTGCTGACCCTGCTGCAACTTGGCCTCTCCAAGAAAATGGAGCAGTGATATGAGCCTCAATCCCGTAACTTTCCTGACCCGCACCCGCCGCCAAGGTCGCATTGGCGTGACCGATGTGCTGGCCTGGCTCTGGCTGATCCTCGGCACATTGGCGGTGCTGGTGCCGGTGGTCTGGGCGGGCCTGTCTTCGATGAAACCGGCTGCCGAAATCACCCGTTTTCCACCGACGCTTCTGCCGCGAGACGCGGTGGAGGTGACGGTCAAGGGCTATGATAAGCCGCTCAGCCTCTGGCAGGTCAGCATGGATGGCACGACCCGGCAGATGGCGATGGTCCGACGCATCGGCCTGAAGGCGCAGATGGTCGATCCCGAAAACCCGCAGGCGCCGGTCAGCGTTGATACCCGCACGATCACGCCGGTCCAGAGCCTGACGATTGCTACGGAAAACTACACGGACCCGCTGACCCGATTTGCCTTTCTGACCTTCCTCAAGAACTCGGTCTTCGTCACCGTTGTGGCGACGGCTCTCACCCTGATCGTTAATGCCTTGGCTGCCTTTGCCCTGTCGAAATACCGGTTCCGGGGCGACAAGGCGGTGTTCGTGCTGATTATCTCAACCTTGATGATCCCGCTCACCGTTGTCATGGTGCCGGCCTATCTGGTCATTGTCGGGGTCGGGCTGGTGGATAATCTCTGGGGCGTCATCATCCCGACCATTGCCTCGCCGACCGGGGTCTTTCTTCTCAGGCAATATATGCTGACCATTCCCGACGAGTTGATCGAAGCGGCAAGGGTGGATGCGGCCAGCGAATTCAGGATCTTCTGGCGGATCGTCCTGCCGTTGACGGCGCCTGCGCTTGCGGTGCTGGCGATTTTCTCGGTGCTGTGGCGTTGGAACGACTTTCTCTGGCCGTTGATCGTGCTCAGCAGCCGCGAGAATTTCACCCTACAGGTCGGGCTCAATGCTTTTCAGGGCGAGTTTTCGGTGCAGTGGAATTATATCCTCGCTATGACCTTCCTCAGCCTGATGCCGGTGACGCTGGTCTTCCTGTTCCTGCAAAAATACATCACCACAGGCATTGCCGGGACGGGGATGAAATAAGTCCCTGACGTTATTAACAGCGCGGCGGTGCGATGCTGGCGCGCAGGATCAGGCGGCATCCCAGTTCCAGCCGATGGGCCGGGCGCAGCGGATCGATGGAAACCAGCCGCTGCTCGATGAGGCTGAGAGCCGCAGCGCCAAGCCGGGCGCTGGGCAGTTGAATGGTTGAGAGCGGCGGAGTGCTGAATTCGCCGGGCAGGATGTCATCGCAGCCCAGCACGGATATGTCTTCGGGAACCTTGATGCCTGCCTTGCGCAAGGTCTTCAGACAGCCGAGTGCCAGATTATCGGCGGCACAAAAAATCGCGGTGGCCTGCTTCAATGATGGGTCGCGGGTCAATAATTCGCGTAAAACCCTTTCACCCTCGGCAGGTTCATAGCTTTCGGCCTCAACTACCATGTCGATGGGGGCTTGTAGCCCGGCGGCCAGAAAAGCATCGACATAGCCATCGTAACGGCGGCGGATGGTGGTGCGGCCCGGCCATGTCACATGCAGAATGCGGCGATGGCCGAGTGCCAGCAAATGCTCGATGGCCTGACGCGCGCCGAACCGGTTGCCAGCGGTCACCGTATCGATCCGCATCGACGGATCTTCGCCATTGATGATCACGGATGGCACAGTCAATTGCGCCAGAGCGCGGATAAATTCCGGTCGGTCGTCATTGATGATGACGATGCCATCGACTTTCTCGGCCACCGCAATCCGCTTCACCTCAGCGGCGTCGATCCGGTTGCCCGGCGTGACGCAAGGAACGATACGGATCGCCCGACGCTCGCATTCTTCGCGCAGCCCGTTCATGACGGTCCAACTGACCAGATTGAGATCACTTTGCGGGGCAGCGTCGCCAGCAACCGCCAGAAGAATGCAGCGCAGCGTGGCAATGGTCGCCTTGTTGCGCCGTTTTTCCAGATAGCCCAGCCGTTGGGCGGACGCGATCACCCGGTCGCGCACCTCTGCCGTCAGCGGCGCGGTGCCGTTTAACGCATGCGAGGCGGTGCTGATCGAGACGCCTGCGTCCAGCGCCACGTTTTTCAGGCTGATCTTCGCTGTCACGCTTTATCCTCAAAAACGTATGGATATGAACACAGCATAGTCCAGCAGCATCGATCGGTCACGACCCGATACGACGGCGCCGTTCGCGGCTCAAATCGAAGATCTGAATGCCATCTCTCGGGCGGCCGCGGTTGCGCCATTTCGGATGTTTCAGTGTATAGGTGGCGTCGTCGTAACCAGCCTGCCAATGTTCGTTTATGGAGGCGCGCGAAAATTCATAGTCCATCGAGTGGGTGGCGTGGGCGGCACGCCGGTGAATGAGGTGAACGATGGTCACGTCATATTCCTGGCCAATCGAGCGCAGCAGCTTGGCATCCTCGTCATCGCGAAACTCTGGCGGCAGCTTGTCCAGCAGGCGTTTCGCGGCCCGGCGGATCACCTGCTTGCGGGCGAATTCATCGGTATTCATTCGGGTTCGGCTGGAAAAACGGATTTCCTTGGTGCGGCTTTCCACCTCGAACTGATCCTTTGGCATGTCACCGCGGGCGCTGAACAGATCGACCTGGAAAATGTCGAGGTCCCGCTGGCTTTCATTGGTTTCCAGCACATGCTGCAAAGGCGTATTCGACACGAGGCCGCCATCCCAATAAAACCGGCCATCGATTTCAACCGGCGGAAAGCCGGGCGGCAGTGCGCCGGAGGCGGCGATATGGCGGGCATCGAGCTTGGTGTGACGATTGTCGAAATAGGCGAAATTGCCGGAGAGAACGTCCACGGCACCCAGGCTGAGCCGTGTGGTGCCGTCATTCAGCAGTTTGAAATCGATCAGATTGTTCAGCGTCTTTATCAGCGGTTCGGTATCATAGACGCTGACGCGGTAATCGGGATTGAGCAACACTTGCTGTGGCGTGGGCAGGCGCGGCGAAAAGAAACCGGGAATGCCAAACATCATGCCGGTCAGCGCCGAAAGATCGTTGGTGGTGCGTCGTGCGGCGGTGTCCTGATCGCCAAGGTTGAAATTGAGTTGCGAAGATACCATGTCCCAGAAGGCGCGCAGGTTTTCCACCCGCTTTTCCCTGGGACTGCCGGCAATCAGCGCCGAATTGATCGATCCAATGGAAATGCCAGCCAGCCAATCCGGATCGACATCATGGGCGTGAAGCGCCTCATAAGCACCAGCCTGGTAAGCACCCAACGCCCCCCCACCCTGAAAGACAAAAATACGATCGGTGGCGGCATTGGTCTCGGACGACAGCATCGGCATTCACCATGGATTATTGCATCGCGATGAAGATAGCTGTTTTTGCACGCTATTCCAGTATCTTGCCGCCTCACTTATCGTTTATGGCAAAATAATTTGCTCTGCTTCATCCATGAGATCCGTGCGCCTTAACGGCGCACGGATCTGGTTATTTTCAGGCGGCCAGATCGAGCACGATCCGTCCGTCGATCTTGCCTTCGCGCATGCGGTCAAAAATCGCATTGATATTTTCCAGCTTGTCCCAGGAGAAATGGGCGGCAACTTTGCCTTCACCGGCAAATTGCAGCGATTCCTCAAGATCCTGCCGGGTGCCGACAATCGAGCCACGAACTGTGATGCGCTTCAACACGGTTTCAAATACGGGCAGCGAGATGAAGCCCGGCGGCAGACCGACCAGCGCCATCGTGCCCTTGGAGCGCAAGAATCCATAGGCCTGTTCCATCGCTTTGGGGGAAACGGCTGTCACCAGCGCGCCGTGAACGCCGCCGGTGGCCTTTTGCACCTGCTCAATGGCGTCGGCTGCCCGGCCATTGACGACCACATCGGCACCCAGCTTCTTGGCCAGTGCCAGCTTGTCATCGAAAATATCGGCGGCCACCACATGCATGCCCATGGCCTTAGCATATTGCACAGCCATGTGGCCAAGCCCGCCAATGCCTGAAATTACCACCCATTCGCCGGGTCGCACTTCGGTTTCTTTGAGGCCCTTATAGACGGTGACACCTGCGCAGAGAATGGGAGCGGCGGCGCCGAATTCCAGGTTGTCAGGCAGGCGGCCGACATAATCGGGATCGGCAAGCCCGTATTGGGCAAAGGTGCCGTTGACCGAATAGCCGGTATTCTGCTGGCTGCCGCACAGCGTTTCCCAGCCGGTACGGCAGGGATTGCAGCAGCCGCAGGCGGTATGCAGCCACGGAACGCCAATCCGGTCGCCTTCCTTGATCCGGGTGACGCCCGCACCAAGCTTTGCGACAAAGCCGACGCCTTCGTGGCCGGGAATGAAGGGTGGGTTGGGCTTGACCGGCCAATCGCCGCTGATGGCGTGCAGGTCGGTATGGCAAACGCCGGTCGCCGCATACTTGACCAAAATCTGGCCAGGACCGGGTTCGGGGATCGGCATTTCCTCAATGGTCAGCGGCTTGCCGAATTCGCGTGCAACAGCGGCTTTCATCATCGATGCCATGATTTCCTCCATAGAAATTGATGTTTTAAAATTCAACATCGTGTCCCGGCTCATGCTGAGACTATGGAGGACCCTAGTGCAGGGCGGGCCGATTGCTTTTGATTGATATCAATCCGCCCCGCTTTGTTGTGGCAGGTATTCCTATGCCAAGTTCTTTTTGAGAAAAGCTACCGTGCGTGACCAGGCAAGGTCTGCGGCCTCCTTGTTATAGCGGGCCGCCGACGTGTCATTGTTGAAGGCATGGTTGACGCCGTCATAGACGAAGATCTCGGCCTGTTTACCATTGGCCTCAAGCGCCTTGCGGTAGGTATCGATCCCGGTATTGATGCGCTCGTCAAGGCCAGCGTAATGCAGCATCAAGGGTGCGTTGATTGCTGGCACCTGTTCGGCGGGCGGCTGGGCTCCGTAATAGGCGACACCGGCCCCAAGCTGCGGTGAGGCGATAGCCAACCGATTGACCATGCCACCGCCCCAGCAAAAGCCGATGGCGCCGACCTTGCCGTTGACGCCCTTCACGGCCGCAAGATAGGCGCGGCTGGCCTCCGCATTGTTCACCGTAGTGCCCAGATCGAGCGTGGTGAACATGTCGCGGGCCTTGTCCTCGTCTTCCGGCGTGCCGCCCTGTGGTGACAGAAAATCGGGCGCGAGCGTAACGAAGCCTTCCAGCGCCAGCCGACGGGTTACATCCTGAATATGCGGATTGAGGCCACGGTTTTCGTGGATGACGATTACGCCGGGCAGGGCGGTCTTGGCGTCTTTTGGGGTGACGAGATAGCCCTTCATCTCGCCGCTCGCGCCGGGATAGGTGACCATTGACGCAGTCAACCGCTCATCGTTTTCCGGCGTCAGCGCGGCATTGGCCTGGTTGGCTGCCAGCATTGGCATGATGGCTGCGGCTGCTGCCCCGGAACCGGCCAATCTGGTGAGTTTTTCCATGAAACCCCGGCGGTCGAGGCTGAGATGGGTATATTCATCATAGGCGTTGATCATCGCCTGGGTGATCGCTGGGGTAACGGCTGGCTTGTCCATCGGTGTCCTCCACAAGATTGTCCAGTCTAAAACATAGAAAACCCGAACCGGCATCCAATGTTCATTGGAGGCCAATCCGGGTTTTCATCAACACTTATTCGTGACTGGGCCGTTTTTATGCAGCGCCAGGATAATTCGGGCTTTCGCGGGTAATGGTAACGCCGTGCGGATGACTTTCGCGCAGGCCAGCACCGGAAATCCGCACAAAGGTCGCCTTCTCCTGGAAATCCTTGATGTCCTTGCCGCCGACATAGCCCATGGCGGCCTTAAGACCGCCTGCCAGCTGGTGCAGCACGGCAGAGACTGGACCTTTGTAAGGAACCTGGCCTTCGATGCCTTCCGGCACCAGCTTCAGCGTATCGCGCACTTCCGCCTGGAAATAGCGGTCCGCCGAGCCGCGCGCCATGGCGCCGACGGAGCCCATGCCGCGATAGGCCTTGAAGGAACGGCCCTGGTAGAGAAACACTTCGCCGGGGCTTTCATCCGTGCCAGCCAGCAGCGAGCCGACCATGACGGCGGAGGCACCGGCAGCAATCGCCTTGGCCAGATCGCCGGAGAATTTCACGCCACCATCTGCGATAACAGGAATATCCAGCTTATGGGCTGCTTCGACGGCTGCCATAATGGCCGCCAATTGCGGTACGCCGACGCCTGCGACGATACGGGTCGTGCAGATCGAGCCAGGGCCGATGCCGACCTTGACGCCATCGGCGCCCGCATCGATCAGGGCGCGGGTGCCATCGCCGGTCGCAACATTGCCGGCGATGATCCGAACCGAGTTCGACATTTTCTTCACGGCGGTCACGGCATCCAGCACCCGCTGCGAATGGCCGTGGGCAGTATCGACGACGATCACGTCGACACCGGCCTCGATCAACCGTTCGGCCCGCTCGCGTCCATCATCGCCGGTGGAAATGGCGGCGGCGACCCGCAGGCGGCCCTGAAAATCCTTGGCAGCATGGGGGTTGAGCTGAGACTTTTCGATATCCTTGACGGTGATCAGGCCTACGCAGCGGCCTTCATTGTCCACCACCAGCAGCTTTTCGATCCGGTGGCTATGCAGAAGACGCTTGGCTTCCTGCTGCTCGACACCATCCTTGACGGTGATCAGGTTATCGCGGGTCATCAATTCATGGATCTTCTGGGAATGATCCGAGGCAAAGCGCACATCGCGATTGGTGAGAATGCCGACCAGGCGACCGGGACGGCTACCGTTTTCGACGACCGGAATACCGGAAATACCGTGGGCCTTCATAAGGCCGAGTGCTTCGGCGAGCGTTGCATCCGGATGGATGGTGACTGGATTGATCACCATGCCGCTTTCGAATTTCTTGACCTGGCGAACCTCTTCGGCCTGTTCTGTCGGTGTCAAATTGCGGTGGATAACGCCAAGGCCACCAGCCTGGGCCATGGCAATCGCCAGCCGGCTCTCGGTGACCGTATCCATGGCGGAAGACAGGATGGGGAGCGAAAGATCGATATCCTTGGCGATCCGGGTGGAGATATTCGTCTGGCCCGGCATGACTTCCGAATGTCCGGGCTGGAGGAGAACATCGTCAAAGGTAAGCGCTTCTGCGCCGGTTGCCGAAATTACGATCCGTGCCATGCCAATATCCTTCATATGAATAGGCAGAGTCCTCCAGAAAAGCGATTTTCCTCTGGATTCCTTTGCATGTAATGCTTGGAGGTTGGCGAGGGCTGGTAACACGTTCATGACAGGAAGGGAATAGCAAAAGCATGGATTGTGGATGACATCAGTCATCCCTCTTTTTAACGATCTTGCCTCTGTTCCGAGGGTGTCGTTTTTTCCCGCGCGCTTGCGGCAAGACCATCGGCCAGCGCTTCCATATCCGCTTGGCGGGCGCTGGATCGCCGCCAGATCAGGCCGATTTCGCGGTAGGGCGGCGGATCGGTAAAAGGAATGATGCGGATTTTGTTGCGGCTGGTTTCGGTCTCGATCGCCATTTCGGGGATCAGCGTCATGCCCATGTCATGGGACACCATCTGGAGCAGTGTCGCCATCGAGGTTGCGCCGAAATTGACCATGCTGCGCCGGCTGGCGGTTTTGCAGACGGCCAGCGCCTGGTCACGCAGGCAATGGCCTTCCTCCAGCAGCAGCAACCGGTCGGTGTCTACGTCCGCTTCCACCAGGGGTGAGAGAAGCACGGCGTTGTCATTGCGGGCCACGGCCATGAAAAACCGATCGACCAGCAGGCTGCGGCAGACCAGAGCGTCCGCATCCACCGGAAGGGCCGCGACGACCGCATCCAGTTTGCCTTCATTGAGGTCGGACAAAAGCCGATCTGTGATCGCTTCCTTGAGCTCAATCTCGATCAGAGGATGATTTTGCCGCAGATAAGGCACCATGCGCGGCACCATATAGGGGGCGACGGTGGGAATGATGCCAATCCGCACCAGGCCTTCCAACATGCCGCCATTGTTGCGCGCCGCCTGTTCCAGCCGATCTATTCCCGTCAGCACCTCACGCACATGGCTCAGGATTTCCAGTCCCTTGGTGGTCAGGATCGTGCTGGCGCGGGTTCGCTCGATCAGCATCACACCGAGATGTTTTTCCATCTCCATGATCTGCGCCGAAAGCGCCGGTTGGCTGACATGGACAAGATCGGCGGCCCGGCCAAAATGCAGCGTGGTGGCAAGCGCATCGAAATAGCGCATTTGACGAATGGTCAGCATGATAGGATTTCCAAATCGTATTTAAAAATAAATACGATTGGAAATTATCGGCCGTCAATGGAACACTGCAGTCATTGAGACGAAACACTGTTTTAAAATCAATTTTGACGAAGACGGCCTTCCAAAGGAGGAAGCCATGATGGATTTCACGGACAATAAAGACCACAGCTGGCATTCAGGTGTCGGAACAGATCATCGGGCGTCAACTGGCGTATTTCAAACTGGTACATCCAGACGATGAAGCAGGTATTCATACTGCCTTAATGCAGTTTCCGGCTTCGAAGCAGATATGATCCCAGCATCGCCGCTGAAGAGCCCTACACGTATCTGTTTCGAAAGGGGGCGTCAGAAGCCGTTTTGATACGGTTTCTGACCCCCTGTTTTGTATGGGTTTACTAATTTGCATTAATCAAAACTGAACACCCTTCCAATAGAGCCCTTACCTGTGGTCCACATGATGTGGAAATTATCCTGGGACAGGACGGAATGGTGACGGCGATGAAAATGCCGATTGAAAGCTCGCGAATCAATCCACGTAAGCAGCCAAAACAGAAGCGCAGTATCCAGCGTGTCGAAAATATTCTGAATTCGGCTGAGTTTCTTATCATCAAACATGGGGTTTCCCAATTGCGCATGACGGATATTGCCGCCAATGCCGGCGTACCTGTGGGTTCCGTCTACCAATTCTTTCCGCAGAAAGCGGCTGTGCTTAAAGCCATCATGGATCTGCACCTGACCAGCCTGGCCGAGGATATTACCACGCAGTTAACGGATGTGCGCGACGAAGCGGATGCGCGCGCCCGTTTGGTCGATCTGATCGAACGCGGTGCGCGCCTTCACCGTGACAATCCGCTGTGTCGCGAGTTCTGGATCGCAATGTCGACCGATCCTGATCTCGGCGCGATGCAATACAAGGCTCAGGAAGACATTGGCGCGTTGGCGATGAGATGGCTGGGGCCATTTGCCGGTGGCGGGGATGGACAGGGCAAACACAATCGTTTCCTGCTGGTTGCGGTGCTGAGTGGAGCGGTTTTCCGCGCCATCGCCGAGAAGCATGAGCGAGCCTGGGCGATGTTGGACGAGTGGAAAAAGGCCGCATGCGCCATGCTGTTTCAACCCGCTCAAAAGTGATTGTCTCGGGTCCTGAGGCAATACGAACCGTCATTTTCAATGAAAATTCGTATTACCAGCCGGGGATCATATGTCCCGCCCGCAGGCGCGGATAGTAACGGGAATAGGTTTTCGTTTCTCCGTCCATGTCGTCTTCGATGGCCGTCGGGTTGATATTGTCGAGGCATGCGGCGATATGGTCGGTGATGGCGTTCATCAGTGAGGGTGACATGCCGGGACGTTTCATGATGCCAATCTGCACGGGCGGCAGTGGCGGAAAGCCATCCAACTGGCCCAGCACTTTCATACCGGTTCGCAGCGCCGATTCCGGCAGAACAGAAACGGCCAAGCCAGCCAACACTGCGGCGGCGACCACGGTCGATGACCAACTGGTGAACAGGATCTGATAGTCGCGCCCGTCGGCATCGAGCGCCGAACAGGCCAACTGCCGCCAATTGCAATCGCGCCGTCCAACCGCAAGCGGTACAGGCGCGTCGTCGCGCAAGGGATGGTTGGCCGAAGCCACCCAGCAAAGCGGCTCGGTGCGCATCACATCGGATTGTCTGGTCGCCGGGTTATGGGTCACAAGCGCGATGTCTAACTCACCTCTGGCCATCTTTTCGGCCAGGTCGGAGGATGGTTCGCAAACGATGTAAAGCTCGACATTGGGATGGGTTTTGGCAAAACGACCAATGATTTCAGGCATGTATCGGTCAGCATAATCATCCGGCGTGCCGATCCGCAGCGTGCCTTCCAACCGGTTGTCGTCGAAAGCCGCAATCGCCTCACTGTTCAGCCGGACGATCCGCCGGGCATAGTTTAGCAGTTTTTCGCCTTCTGCGGTCAGCCGGTTGCCACGCCCGTCCTTGATGAACAATTGCTTGCCGATCCGCTCTTCCAGACGGCGCATCTGCATGGAAACGGCTGATTGGGTCTTGAAGACCCGCCCTGCCGCCTTGGTAAAACTGCCGGTATCGACAATGGCGATGAAGGTTTGCAACTGGTCTGTATCGAGAGGTGCGGACATGGCGGACATTCCATCAGTTGGATTGATGATTACCATTAGAAACATTCACTGGACTGATCAATAGAAATTCGGCAAATCTTAAACTGCAAAGTGTCAATCGACGCCACGAGTGACCAACTGATGTTCAGTTGTCGCGGTGTCCTCCAACCCCTTCACGGCGTCCCCCCGGCTTGGTTTTCCAAGCGCGGTCGCCCCTTCTCGTGCCGAATTTGAAAGGACTATTGTCATGCGCACGACCAGACAGATCACCGTAGCGGCTTTTCCTCACGCAGAGGGCGCGGTCATCGCGGCCCTTCGCGCCATTGTCTGGACAGTGAATTCTGTGCTGCGCACGCTCAATAACCGCCGTGCGGCTCTTAAGCTCGCGGATCTCGACGATTACCTTCTGCATGATGTCGGTTTGACCCGAGCTGAGCTGGAGGCCGAATTGTCGAAGTCCGGGCCACTTGGAGATCCGTCGGCAAAGTTGGCAGGTGTCGCTCGCGCCAGGACCCGCAAACAGGTGAGCACGCTTTCTCTCGGCTGAACGATCCCGTTTCCACCCGCCATCCCCGCAGGGCGAAAAGCCAATCGGCCCTGCTTTTGCCCGGCAACAGGTCACTGTTGCCGGGTCTTTTTTCGTGTGCCAACCAGTGTTGGAACTGCCGTCAGTGCTTGGAGTGAGTGGCGCCTTCGTCCGACTCAGTGCGAGCATCCTTGCCGGGTGCCGTCACATAGGTCTCGAAGATCTGTTCCACACTCTTCTGATAGCTTTTCTGCACGTTCAGACCACTGTCGAACATCGTGTTGACGATATCCATCATCGATTTTCTGGCTTCTGTTTCCGGCGTCGGCTTTGGTGCCTCGGCTTTGGGGGCTTGCCCCATCGAACCGCTGACCATGTCCTGCCAGGCCTTTGTGAAGGGATTGTCCAGGAAAGGGTTCGTTTCGGTCTTGGGTGCTGCCTTGGCCGCGCTTATGCCCATCATTTGCTGCCAGGCAGCAATGAAGGGATTATCGAAGGGACCAGCTGGCGATGTCGGCGGGGCTTTCGGTGAAAATCCCGTTGCCTGAAGCCATTCCTGGATCATCCCAGCCATTGGGCCAGCCATCGGGTTATTGGCAAAGGGATTGCTGGCCTGCTGCATCTGTCCAAGGCTCTGTTTGAACAATCCGCCCATGATCGTATCGGCCATAGCCGGCAGCATGCGTTTTAGAATGTCCTGGCCGATGCCGGTGATCTGGGCCGCCTGGGCGGCGACAGCGCGCGACACCTCCTTGGAGCCGAACAATTGTTGCAGAACCTGATTGCCGTCGGCGATGCCCTGGGGTGTAAAGGCCTTGCCCATATCTTCGAAATACTGGGCATAATTGCCGGATGATAAGGCGGTAAACAGGCTGGACAGATCATACGGATTGGCAGCGGTGCGCTTGAACCCGGAGGAAAAGGCTGGCGTCAATGCGGCGAGCGCCTGCGCCACCTGTTCCTGAGCAAGCCCGAACTGCTTAGCCATGGCATCCATGGCGGCGCCATTCTGTGCTCTTAGTAGCATATCGAACAGTGGCAACATTTGCATTCGCTCCCCGGCACATAGCCTTTTTATACGGTATTCATGCGTTGGCGATACTCCGCATGGTGAGCCTGTGGCTCCAAACGCAGTGCGCTTGAGCGCTTCGCGTCTTATGTACCTGTTTCTCAGCATGATTCATGACATCGCGCCAGCCGATTACCATCAGCCGATTCAAGGAGAAAACCACACGAGAGCCACTATAGCGGGAAATATCTGGCTGCAAATCGTTTTTTTAAGCAAGCACAAGGGTTTGGTAGTCAGGCGCCCACCTCAATATTGATAGGCGGAAAACACAGGTTCAACCTGGCCGTCCCACGGACCATGATAGAGATCCAGCATGTCCTGCGCCAGGGAATGGCCTCGCTCCACGATACTGTCCAGCGGTTGCAGATAGATCGATTCGTCTTGGCCCTCCGCATTCAGCCGGGCGCGCGATACAAGACCAGCCCTCGACAAGGTCAGCAAATCGCGGCTAACATCCAGAACAGAGCGACCCTCTACAATGGCATCGAAGCCGAGGGCGGGTGCAGTATCGCGAAGCGCGGTCACCGTTGCCATGTCCCAGCCCGAGGTGAGATCGTCGGCTGCCGCCAGCGCGGTGTCGTCATAGAGCAGCCCGACCCAGAAAGCCGAAAGCGCCGTGATATGGCTTTGCGGGCCGCCATCGGCCAGCCGCATTTCCAGGAACCGTTTCAGGCGGACATCGGGAAACAGCGTTCCCAGGTGATTGGTCCAGTCTCCCATTGTCGGCTGCCAGGCGGCGATTTCGCCCTTTAAACCGCCCGCCATGAATTGGCGGAAAGTGATATGGGTACAGTCGTGATAGCGGCCATCCCGCATGACGAAATACATCGGTACATCAAGCGCCCATTCGACATAATCAATAAATCCGAAATCCGGTTTGAACACGAAGGGCAGCAGGCCGGAGCGGCGGTTGTCGGTATCGCGCCAAATGTCGCCGCGCCAGGAGAGCAGGCCATTGGGCTTGCCTTCGGTAAAAGGCGAGGCGGCAAACAGCGCCATGGCGATGGATTGCAGCTTTGTTGAAACCCGCATCTTGGTGCGCATGTCAGCTTGCGACGAAAAGTCGAGATTGACCTGGATCGTCGAGCTTCGATACATCATATCCAGCCCTTTCGAGCCGACCTTCGGCATATAGCGGGTCATGATGTCGTAGCGGGATTTCGGCATGCGGGGCGTCTGCTCCAGCGTCCAGAGCGGACTGCCGCCCATGCCCAGAAAGCGGATCCCCATCGGCTCGGCGACTTCCCGCAGAATTTCAAGATGCTGGAGGGTTTCGCCCGCCGTTTCATGCAGGGTCTCCAGGGCCGCGCCTGACAGTTCGAACTGCCCGCCGGGCTCAATGGAAATTGCGCCCTGGCCACTGCCACCGGCCAGGCCAATGATGTTTCCGCCATCAATGATCGGTTCCCAGCCCAGCCGCTCCTGCATGCCCTTCAGCAGCGCCGAAATGCTGGCTTCGCCAAAATAGGGAACGGGCGAGAGATCGGCGGTGAAGAACCCGAATTTTTCATGCTCCGTGCCGATACGAAATGTTTCTTTCGGCTTGCACCCCTCAGCCATATAGGCCGCCATCTCCTCAAGCGAAGTCAGGGGCGTATCATCGGTTGTATCGCGAGCCATGAAGCCGACCTTGTTCTGCTACAGGTTTTTGTTTTCGCATCGGATTGAAAACTGGTTTCCACTTTTCGATCCGATGCCTTATTGAGGGTTGATAGGGCTGAACCCGGCGGCTGTGCAAGTGAATTTTGCGATTTGAACGTTCAACAATATTGAACGAGTTATGCCGGGTTGTTTCAAGTTCATTTCCAATCGCCTATACTGGCCTGCACCACGGCCAAGGCAGCCACAGCGGCGGTATCGGCGCGCAGAATACGTGGCCCCAGCGGAATGGCGGTGACAAAGCCGAGACCGCGCAACAGACCGCGTTCCTCATCGGAAAATCCACCTTCTGGCCCAACCAGCAGAGCCAGTTGCCGTTCCTCGATTGCCGACAGCACCGGCATGGGATTGTCGGTGGCACTGTCTTCGTCACAGAAAATGATCCGGTGGCTGGCAGGCCAGGTTTCCAGCAGGTCTTTGAGCTTGACCAGCGGTGCAACCTTTGGAACGGCCAGAATGCCACATTGTTCGGCGGCTTCAACCACATTGGCCTGCAAGCGCTCGATACTGCCGATCCTGCCTTGAACATGCTGGGTCATCACCGGTTGGAGCGCACCGGCACCCATTTCCACTGCTTTTTGGACAAGATAATCCATCCGCCCGACTTTCAGCGGCGCAAACAGAAATATCAGTTCGCTCGGGCGGGGCTGCGGGCGCGTTTGGCTTTGCGGGATCAGCGCGATGCGTTTGCGGGTCGGAAAGGCAAGGCTTGCCTTCCATTCACCATCGCGGCCATTGAAAACCAGCACCTCGGCACCTTCCGTGAGGCGCAGGACATTGGCCAGATAGTTATATTGTTCCGGTGTCGTCGCCACTGGGTTTGCGGCTTCCAGCCCGGCATCGACATAGAGTCTCTGCATCTTGTAATTTGCCCGCATGCTTATGACCGTCTCACGATTATCGAAAGAGCGCGAACATAACCCGGTAAATCAGCGCTGCAAGCCCTGCGGAGACCGGAAGCGTCACCAACCACGCGCCCATGATGGTGAGGATGTGGGAGCGACGGACCAGTCGACGCCGGTTCACTTCATCGGCATTGGAGGGTTTTGGGGCTTTACGCTGCCATTCCGCCGACTTCATCAGCATATAATCCAGCCGCCGTTTTGAATGGCGGTTATACCATTCCCGGAAAAACCCGAGGCCAAACACCGCGCCGATGGCGATATGGGTGGAACTGACCGGCAGGCCCAGCTTGGAGGCGGTGATGACCGTGATGGCGGATGACAGCGAGACGCAATAGGCTCGCATCGGGTTGAGTTTGGTGATCTTGGTGCCGACAAGGCGGATCAGCCTTGGGCCAAACAGCAGCAGTCCGGTGGAAATGCCGAGCGCCCCAATGGTGACCACCCAAAGCGGCGCGGTCATGCGCGTATGCAGATCGTTCGACATGACCGTATGAACAATGGCCGCCAGCGGGCCGATGGCGTTTGACACGTCATTGGCGCCATGGGCGAAGGACAGCAGGGCAGCAGCACCGATCAGCGGCATCCGAAACAGTTTGCGCAAGGATTGATTGCGGTTTTCCAGCCCCAATGCCTGCTGGCGCACAATGGGCCTGGCTACAAGCCAGGCAATCGCACCGATCACCAGGCCGAACAGGACGGCTCGATCCGAGATGATCGTGAAGCCCATACCGCTGGTTTTCAGGCTGAGATAGCAACTGAAGCAACCCGCCATCATTCCGATCAGAATCGGCACCCATCGACGCGCCTGGGCGATCTTGTCAGGGCGGTAAACGATCAGATCGTAGATCAGAAACAGGATGGCAGCCGCGATCACCCCGCCCAGCACGGGCGAAATCACCCAGCCAAGCGTGATGGTGGCGATGGTCTGCCAATTGACGGCAGAGGTGCCCATAGCCGAGGCGGCGGCCCCCATGACGCTGCCGACGATGGAATGGGTCGTGGAGACCGGGGCATTGGCCCAGGTAGCGAGATTGATCCAAAGGGCTGCCGCCAGCAGAGCAGCCATCATGATCCAGATAAAGGTTTGCGGATTGCCAACCAGGGATGGCGCCAGGATACCTGAGGAAATCGTATCGGTGACTTCGCTTCCGGCAATCATTGCCCCGGCAATTTCGAAGAATGCCGCCATCACCAAGGCGCCGGTCATCGTCATGGCCCGGGCGCCCACCGCCGCCCCGACATTGTTGGTCACGTCATTGGCGCCGATATTCAGCGCCATGTAGCCAGCAAGTGCGGCTGCGGCAATGATGATGGCGGAGCCCGTCCGATCTGCTGCAAACCCGAGCGCGAAAACCGCGGCAAAGATCAGGAAGATCAACGCCATGCCATAGGGAGCAGCGCCTCGCGCCACGTGCTGGGCTGCGCGCTCCAGCAGGGTCAGCCGGTCGAGATCTTTGTCCAGCATTGGTCGGGCGTGTTTTGGAGGCTTGCTCATGCTTGGCGTGCTGGTTCTATTATTGGAGGGGCCACACGGGTAAAAACCGATGTCTCACTCGTGGAAGAGGCCCGAAAAGGAAGGACTGATATGCGGCGCACTCTGGTTACTGTGGCCGCACGGTGCTGTAGCGCATAATTGCCTGGGTCGGAATTGATTTAAAATGTGTCAGATAAAAAGTCGAACCCGAATTTTCTGACAGTCTATCCAATAACAGGCACTGGCCAACAGCTCTCTCTTTCTATGGTAGGAAATGTCTTTTCTATCGACAGTACCGCGAAATGCCTATCGGACCAGGTAGGAAGACAATAGCGGCTTGTTGTGACCGTAAGACGTCATTTATCGGCAAATCAGCCCGTTTTTGCGGCATTGCGCTGGCGTGACAGGGAAAGAAGATGAAAAAGCCGTTTTAATTGTGGTTCCTGCACCCGGCTAGCGGCAACGTCGCAGCTTACCCATTCCAATATGCGGGTGCCTTTTTCCGGATAATCGTCAACAAACTCGCGCACTTCCAGCAGGTAGACCTTCACCTCACACGGGATTTTCAGCCCGTCCGGCATGCCTTTCATATAATGATAAGAACCGAAACTGGTTTTGGCGATCTTTCCCTTGACGCCAGCTTCCTCGTAAGCCTCACGCTGGGCCACCAGATGCGACTTTTTCGAGCCCATGGGCCAGCCCTTGGGAATGACCCATCGCCCGGTGTCGCGGCTGGTGATCAATAGAACTTCCAAAAGACCCATTTCAGTTTCGTGATAGCAAAGCGCGGCAAATTGCTGCTTAGGCGGGCGCCGAAACATCAATTCCAAATCCGACACGATACGCTGTAAAATAGCCAATGCTTAAATCCGTATTTTTGATTATTGTAATATAGCTGATTCCCGCAAGGGTTGGTAGTTGTTTCATCGCACGGGAAAAAATCACGGTCGGTAGACCGAGTCTTCCATTATACAACTCATGAATGTCGTCATGCAATTGTCATGAGGAGCTGTCTGTTATGCGCTCATCGCAGTGCGGCGTTCTTATCCTGGCGGGTTTGAGCAGATTGAACCCTCGCCCACCGATCGCGGTATTTAGAGGCAAAGGAGTTGCGTGTACATAGAGTGGCCGAAAACCAAACGATTCGGCGATTACGCGTCAGTGTCGCGAATGATGAAGATTCGCATGGCCGCGAAATTTTGTCGCTGATTGTCTTTTTTGTTGCTTCATGTCGGCATTTTCTTCAATTACACCGAAAATAATTCCTAAATATGTCCTTATTTGCGTTTTTGCCAAAGGGCGATTCTTTTGCGGTTCATCCAGGCTCCTTATGGTGTGTGCGTTTTGAGAGATAAGACGATGGCAAAGAAAGCTGCTGCGAAATTCGATCGTGCCGGGCTGGCTTCGCTTGGCGCAGAAAAACTGGCGGAGATCCTGTTGGATGAGGCCAGCGCCAATAAAGCCTTGAAACTGCGCCTGCAAGCAGCACTTGCAGGAGCTACGGGATCGACGAAAGTGCTTGCCCGGATCGACAAGCGCCTGGATCAGATCGAACGCTCTGCCTCCGGCATTACCGCCAACCGCGCGCGCGAATTGTCCACCGAATTGGGTGGCATGATGCGAACCATCGGTGGTGAGCTTGGCGATGATCCGGTCGCCGCAGCCGAGCGGATGGTGCGGATGATGTCGGTGATGCTGGGGATGACGCATCGCTTATATGACCGCAGCGCCAAGCTGGAAAAACTGTCGGAAGAAATTATTGCTGCGGCTGTTTCGATGATTGCGGCTTTGCCTGAGGCGGGTCAGGTAACGCTGGTCCCGGCCCTGGAAAAGGTCCGGGCTGCTGACAAGCACCACGAGCTGGGCGATGTCTTTTCACAAGTGATGGCAGTGCTTGGTCTTGCTGCCGCCGATAGCTGGAAGAAACTGCTGGAAGCGGCGCTTAAGAACAATCGTTCGCCGCAGCATATCCTGCAACTCCTCCAGGATCTCGCCGTCAAGCGGCAGGATTTCGATGAGGTGATCCGGTTGGAAGAGGTGAAGCCGGAACTCTATCAGGATAGTCTTGTCCTCGCGCATCTGCTGTTTGACGCCCAGCGTTTCGAGCAGGCACTTGAGTGGGTGCGCAGAAAGCCAAAGGGCATGCGTGTCATTCGTATCGGCGGGATGACGGCAGCGGCTGGCCCGGACTATGGCGTGCAGGAGCGCAAGCTGCTGGAGGCCGATATTCTCGAACGCCTCAAACGGCGAGGGGATGCCCAGGCTTTGCGCTGGCAGGAGTTTTGCGAGACATTCGAGCCAGACGTGCTGCGGACCTATATTGCCAAGCTCGAAGACTTCGCCGAATTCGAGGAGATGGACAAGGCGCTGGATCTGGTGATGAACAGCAAGGATGCCAACAAATCCCTGTGGTTTCTGATCGGCTGGCCAAAGCTTGATCTCGCCGCGCGGCTGGTGATTGACCATGCGCCTGACTGGGACGGTCGCCAATATGAACTGCTCTCCACCGCAGCGGATAAGCTTTCGGAGGAACAGCCGGAAGCGGCGACAGTGCTCTACCGGGTGTTGGCCAGTGACATTCTAAAGCGCAGTGCGTCACAAGCCTATCACCATGCCGCGTCCTATCTTGCGGCGTTGGCCGATCTGGCACCACGTGTATCGGGTACCAACGGTCAATACGATCATGTCAGGTTCATGCAGAGCCTGAGACTAAAGCACGCCAAGAAATATTCGTTCTGGACGCTGCTGCCCGAGGACCTTCGCTGACAAAGTCTTGAGGTGGCAGCAAACAGCAGATGAGGAGGATGCCGATCTCCGCACGGTTTTCATTTGAGGAATTGCCCGACGCAGATAAGGTGCTTCCTCTGAGCGGCGCTTCGGGAGGACTGGATGGCCGATACAATTGAATTTCTAAAGCCCGATGCTGGCATTCTTGATCGGCGTGACGGGATCGTCGCCGAGCTGTCGGCAATCCTGCCTAGGGAGCGGCTGATCCATAAGCCAAGAGAGCTGGTGCCCTTCGAGACCGATGGGTTTCTGGCCTATCGCCGCCAGCCGCTCTGTGTTGCGCTGCCTGAAACCACGGCGCAGGTGGCCGCCGTGATGCAATATTGCCATCGCTATAAGCTACCGGTCGTGCCGCGTGGGGCGGGTACCTCGCTTTCCGGTGGCGCGATTCCCCAGGAGGATGCGGTGGTGATCGGCCTGTCGGCCATGACCCGGATTCTCGACATTGATTTCATGAACCGCACCGCCATTGTTCAGGCTGGGGTGACCAATCTGGCGATCTCGGAAGCGGTCGGACCGCAGGGATTTTTCTACGCGCCCGACCCCAGTTCGCAGCTGGCCTGCACGATTGGCGGCAATATCGGCATGAATTCCGGTGGCGCCCACTGTCTGAAATATGGCGTGACCACCAATAATCTTCTCGGCGTGAAGATGGTGCTGGTCGATGGCACGGTGATTGACCTGGGCGGCAAGGCGCTCGATAGCAGCGGTTACGATCTGCTTGGTCTGATCTGTGGTTCGGAAGGCCAACTCGGTATCGTCACCGAGGCGACCGTGCGGCTGCTGGCCAAGCCGGAAGGTGCGCGTCCGGTCTTGTTCGGATTTGACAGTGCCGAGGCCGCTGGCACTTGCGTTGCCGATATTATCGGAGCAGGCATCGTGCCGGTGGCGATGGAATTCATGGACAAGCCCGCCATCGAGATTTGCGAGGCTTTTGCTCATGCTGGTTATCCCATGGATGTCGAGGCACTGCTGATTATCGAGGTCGAGGGATCGGACGCCGAGATGGAGGCGATGCTGGCCGATATTTGCGAAATCGCCCGCCGCCATGGGGTGAAAACCATCCGTGAAAGCCAATCGGCGACGGAGGCAGCTCTGATCTGGAAAGGTCGCAAATCCGCCTTCGGGGCAACGGGCCGGATCGCCGATTATATCTGCATGGATGGCACGGTTCCGCTCAGCAAATTGGCTTATGTGCTGAAAAAGACATCGGAAATCATCGACCGTTACGGTCTGCGGGTCGCCAATGTCTTTCATGCCGGTGACGGCAATATGCATCCTCTGATCCTCTATAATATCAACGATCCCGAAGATGCCGCCAAGGCGGAGGCGGCAGGCAATGAAATCCTCAAGCTGTGCGTCGATGCCGGTGGCTGCCTGACTGGCGAGCATGGTGTTGGCATTGAAAAGCGCGACCTGATGCACCATCAGTTTTCCAAGGACGATCTTGCCCAGCAAATGGCGGTCCGCGCCGCGTTCGACCCGGATTGGTTGCTCAACCCCAGCAAGGTCTTTCCGCTGGAGGGCCGAGCGTGAGCGGATTTCTGGTGCCGCGAACAGAAGACGAGGCTGCGGCGATCATTGCCGAAAGCGCCGCGACGGGCAGGACGCTTGCCATCAAGGGTGGCGGCACGCGTTCAGGCTTCGGCAATCGCCTTGAGACGGATGCGATACTGTCATCCACCGGGCTCTCCGGGATAATTGCCTATAATCCGGCAGAAATGGTGCTGACCGCGAAAGCCGGGACGCCGATGGCCGAGATCGAGGCGGCGGTGACTGAGAAAGGCCAGTCGCTGGCCTTTGAGCCGCCGGATCATCGCGGTTTGATGGGGACGACAGGGGAACCGACAATTGGCGGCGCCTTCAGCGTCAATGCTTCCGGGCCTCGGCGCTTTGTGGCAGGGGCGGCGCGGGACCACCTGCTGGGTGTCCGTTTCGTCAATGGCAAGGGCGAGGCGATCAAAGCAGGCGGACGGGTGATGAAGAATGTCACCGGGCTCGATCTGGCGAAGCTTCTGGCCGGTTCGCACGGCACGCTTGGGTTTTTGACGGAAGTTACCTTCAAGGTTCTGCCGCGTCCGCGCCTGACGCAAACGGTGGTGGTGTCAGGTCTTGACGATGCCGCCGCCGCCCATGCCATGGCCGTCGCGCTTGCCATGCCGGTCGAGGTGACGGGTGCTGCCCATCTGCCGGAACTGGTTCGGCCTCGCCTGATCGGCGGAAATCTACCGGAGGGACCCGCTACGGTATTACGGCTGGAAGGCCTGCCTGCCTCGGTGCGCGAGCGGGCGGAGAAGCTGCTGGCGGTGATGGAACGGCTTGGACCCGCCACGCTGCTGGATGAGCCGCAAAGTCTTGTTGTTTGGCAGGAAATCCGCGATGTGCGCCCCTTCGCGGCGATGTTGGGCAAGCCGGTCTGGAAAGTCTCCGTCGCACCGACGGCGGGTCATCAACTGGTCGCTGGCCTGCGCCTGCATGCGGCTATCGATGCCTTCTACGACTGGCAGGGCGGCCTGGTCTGGATGCAGATGGAGGCGGATACCGATGCAGACCTGGTTCGCGCTGGCATCAAAGCCCTGGGCGGAGGCCACGCGACATTGATGCGCGCCAGTGAAGCACAAGGGGTGTCGGTCGCTGCTTTTGAGCCGGAAGAGGCAGCAGTTGCGATGTTGTCGCAGCAGTTGCGGGAAAAATTCGACCCATCGGGGATATTTAATCCGGGATTCACGGGCGCAGGTTTGGACAGTCAGCGAACAGGAAGCGTTAGATAATGCAGACGAATTTCACGCTGGCCCAACTTGCCGACCCAAAGACCGCTGAAGCCGAGAGCATCCTGCGCCGCTGTGTGCATTGCGGCTTCTGTACCGCGACCTGTCCCACCTATGTCACGCTTGGCAATGAGTTGGACAGTCCGCGCGGGCGCATCTATCTGATCAAGGATATGCTGGAAAACGGGCGGGCAGCGGATGAGGAAATCGTCACGCATATCGACCGGTGTCTGTCTTGCCTGGCCTGTACGACGACCTGTCCCTCCGGTGTCGATTACATGCATCTGGTCGACCATGCGCGCAACCATATCGAAAACACCTATCAAAGGCCGCTTGCCGACCGGTTGATCCGCACGCTGCTGGCGACGGTGCTGCCCTATCCGGGACGTATGCGGGTGGCGCTGGCCTTTGCCCGATTTGGACGCCCGTTTGCGCCACTGATGGAGCGTGTTGCCGCCTTGAAGCCGATGGCCGCGATGTTGCTGCTGGCGCCTCAGGATGTGCCCTATCCATCGCCCATCTCACGTCCGGGCTTGCATTCGGCGCGGGGCAATCGCAAAGGCCGGGTGGCGCTTTTGACCGGCTGCGCCCAGTCGGTGCTTGATCCCGGTATCAATGAGGCGACTGTTGCGCTCCTGACTCGGCTCGGTATCGAAGTCGTCGTTCCCAAGGGGGAGGGCTGCTGCGGGGCACTGGTGCATCACATGGGGCGTGAGACGGATGCGCTTGCCGCAGCCCGGCGCAATATTGATGCCTGGATGGCGGAGATCGGGTCGGGTGAGACAAGCGCTCTGGATGCCATCGTTATCACCACATCCGGCTGCGGCACCACCATCAAGGATTACGGCCATATGCTGCGCCACGACCCGGTCTATAGCGCCAAGGCTGCACGGGTTTCGGCGCTTGCGAAGGACGTGAGCGAGTATGTCGCTGGTCTGGATCTGCCGCAGCAGCCGGATAAGGGCGTGACTGTTGCCTATCATTCCGCCTGTTCGCTGCAACATGGCCAGAAGATAACGGCGCTGCCGAAATTACTGCTGAAAACGGCGGGCTTTACGGTCCGCGATCCGGCGGAAGGGCATTTGTGTTGTGGCTCGGCCGGAACCTATAATATTCTCCAGTCGGAGATTTCGCAGCAATTGAAGGCCCGCAAACTGCGCAATATCCATGCCGTTAACCCTGATGTTGTCGCTGCTGGTAATATTGGCTGTATGACCCAGATCGGTTCGGGAACTGACATCCCTGTCGTCCACACTATCGAATTGCTCAACTGGGCGTTTGGAGGAGAAAAACCCCAGAAATTAAAGGATTTATAATCGCGGCATGCAAGGATCGGTTTTTTAGCAACCCTGTTGCTGGGTCCTGTCTGGAGGGCGGGCGATGATAAACCGATTTGTATTGATCCTGAATGAAGCCGTGGTGATTTTGGCGTGCCTGACACCAGGGGTTGAGGCCATGGATCGCTATTATTGTGCGGTAGATGATGGCCAACTGAAATTGTCGATAGAGGCCGCTTTCAAGGAAGAGCCAGGCTGGCCGCTGGGAAATCTTCGCGGCGTCATGGTGTTTAAGCCGGGGCAGGGCGTGTCGGGCGAGGACAGGACAGTGACCGGCGCGGTTCGGCTTGCCATGGCTGACATGGTGCAATCCAGGCGTGACGATCGGAGCTTTCAGCTCCGCACCTCCTCCACCTCGGGCGACGGTGGGGAAATCATGAGTGTCGACATCGTGTTGAATGCCAGCATGCAGGGAGAGGATATCAACCGTTTTGCTGGCAGCTATGCCGTGACGGTGCGCCCGCAAGGCAACACCAATCCCGCTGCCGCAGTGGAGCGGGATGGTGCGTTGAATTGCAAACGTTTCTGATCAGGCCAGCTCGATCAAGATCAGCCTCAGACTGGGCGCGGAGGAATATTCAGGCCCTTTTGGCTGGCAGGACGGGCTTCGCCGCGAGCGGCCCAATCCATGACGGCGGGATAATTGGAGAGACCAATGACCTCGGCGGCGTCATAACCAGCGGTAATGCACCGCACCCACGGCCAGGTGGCGATATCGGCAATGCTGTACTCGTCACCGGCAAGCCAGGGACGGTGCGCAAGTTCTGCCTCGAGCACGGACAGCAAGCGGCGGGTTTCGTCGCGGTAGCGTTCCATCGGGTATGCATTGTTGGCGACCTTATCGGCGGCATATTTGTGGAAATGGCCGAACTGGCCAAACATCGGCCCGACACCGCCCATCTGGAAGAACAGCCATTGCAAGACGCTGTAGCGGCTGGGGCCGTCCTTCGGCAAAAGCCGTCCGGTCTTTTCGGCCAGATAGACCAGAATAGCACCCGATTCGAACACGCCAGCCGGTTTGCCATCCGGCCCATGCGGATCGAGGATGGCCGGGATGCGGCCGTTCGGATTAAGCGAGACGAATTCCGGCGATTTCTGCGAATTGTCGGAAAACGTCACCAGATGTGCCTCATAGGGCAGTTCCAGTTCTTCGAGCGCAATCGATACTTTGACGCCATTTGGGGTTGGCAGCGAATAAAGCTGAATGATCTCTGGATTCTGGGCTGGCCAGCGCTTTGTGATCGGGAAGGAAGAAAGGTCTGTCATGACAATATCCTAATTAATGCCAGGGTATCGAAGATATCAACTGTTCTCAAATTGTGAACGATACGTCAATTATTGTCCACCTATCTGGAACAGTAGAGATGTGGGAAAACGGCTTTACAGTTTTCTAACCAATTTGCGTCCCGCAGTCATCACACTGGAGCCTTCCATGTCAAATACCAATAACGCGATCCTTCTGCTCGCCAGAATTCTTCTCTCCTTCATCTTCATCCTGTCTGGCTTTGGCAAGCTGACCGATCCGGCTGCGACTGCCGGTATGATCACTGGCGCCGGACTGCCTGCTGCAACAGCTCTGGCCTATCTGGCCGGTGCGTTCGAACTGATCACCGGTCTTTCCGTCCTCGTCGGCTTCCAGACGAAAATCATTGGTTGGGCCTTGGCGCTGTTTTGCGTCTTCACCGGCGCTGTCTTCCATAGCGGCACGGTTGCCGTTCCCGGCTGGCCAGATGCAGCACTGGGCTGGATCAACACGCTGAACGGCATCATGATGATGAAGAACTTCACCCTCGCTGGCGCTTATATCCTGCTGGCAACGGTTGGAGCTGGCGCCTACTCGCTGGACGCCCGTCGCGGTGGTAAGCTGGCGCTTGCCTGATATGCAGGGGGCTATTCAATATAGCCTATAAAAATTTCCTGTATCGACCGGCTCTTTCAAGCCGGGATAAATACAAAGGCCCGTCGGAGCGATCCGACGGGCTTTTTGCTTTGAACGGCATGCTGTGATGGATCACGCACATCGTCTGGGAATTTGTCAGGGAAAGGAACCCCCGTTTTCCCTGGGAAACTCTAAACAGCCTTAGCCGCCGTGAGGGCCGGAGCAAACCTTGGTGATCGGATTGCAGACCCCTGCGTTTGCTATGGTGAGTGTTTCACCAGTGCCCAAGAACAGCGAGACAATAATAAGTGCTTTCATGTGGTATTTCATCATTACCCCCAGATATGATTAGAATAATAATCACGGAAACAATATAAAACCACCATATATAGAATGATAGATGGTTATATTTATTTATATTTTTTGATAAAATATAAATTTATTTTTTATAGAGTATCCGTGCCAATAAATTAGGCGTCTGTTTTGCCATAAGTCAATTATTTATTTTGATAAGAAAATCATTAAATGATATTTTCTATATAAATACCTATTCAAAATGTCGTATAAATGATATTTTAAATCAATTTAAGTGCCAATATACGCCATAAAGAAATTTTAAATAAAAATGATAATAAATTATAAAAAAATAAATAGTTACCAAAATTACATTGTCTATGCGCCTTTTTTTCAAAAAAAGACTTATGTATAGAATTCTATTTATTGAGATGGAATGTTTCAGAAGAAAAAGCCCAGCGTCTATTCAGACCCCGGGCTTTTACGTCATTATTGATTTTGTGAAATGCGCGAAGCGGTCGACTACATTGCGTCTGCTTGGATCATTCAGAGCGCGTTTCTGACGGCGTCGACGATTCTGGCAATCTGAGCATTGCCTTCATGCTCCGCCTTGCGGGCGCGGACCAGGCAGGCCTGCGAGCGCAGGATGATGCCATCACTCAATACTTTCAGGTGGTTTGCCCGCAGGGTTGAACCGGTCGAGGTGATATCAACGATTATGTCGGCCTGACCAGCGGCGGGTGCGCCTTCGGTGGCTCCCAGGCTTTCAACAATCCGGTAGAGTTGAATACCGTGCTGGCGGGAAAAGAACTGCTGGGTCAGGCGCCAGTATTTGGTGGCTATCGCCAATCTTCGGCCATGGCGGGCGCGAAATTCCTGCGCCACATCCCCCAGATCAGCCATGCTGTCCACGTCCAGCCAGATATCCGGCACGGCGACCACCACATCGGCATGGCCAAAACCAAGCCGTGCGGCGATTTCCACGCGCTTGTCGGCATCTGCCAGTTCTTCACGGATCAGGTCCTCGCCAGTGACCCCGAAATCAACCGTGCCATTGCCGATCTCGCGGGAAATTTCCGAGGCGGAGAGATAGGCAATCTCGATATCCTCGCCTTCGACCCGACCGCGATAGGAGCGGTCATTGCCGACAGCGGTAATGGTCAGCCCGGCACGGGCAAAAATCGCCGAGGCGTCTTCCTTCATCCGGCCCTTGGAGGGCAATCCGATGGTAATGGTCATCAGCGCGCCCTCGCCAGTTCGATGCGGTCCAGCCAGAGTGAGAAGCCAACGGCGGGAATGGTGTGCTTTGCACCGAGCAGCGTCAGCAGCCGGTCGAACCGCCCGCCACCGGCCAAAACGGCGGGTTCGCCAGAAAGTGCCACTTCAAACACCAGACCGGTGTAATAATCCAGTGGTCTGCCAAAGGCGGCGCGATAGGTGATCCGGGTGAGATCGACGCCAAGGTTGGCAAGTGCAGCGATCCGTGCCTCAAACCCGTCAAGAGCCGCACCCAACGACAGGCCCGCCGCATCGGCAAAGCCCGCCAGTGCAGCGGCGGCTTCACTCAGCGGCAATTCCAGCGACAGGAACTCGCGCAACAGTAATAGGGCGGCGCCATCCAGCCGGGTTTCGGCCAGCGCCAGCTTTTCCTTCAGCCTCGCGGCAATTTCGCGGGGGCTGCGGCTGGCATTGGTGGAATAGCCGGTGTCTTCCATGGTCCGATCGAGGTGGGCGATCAGCCCGGCTTCGTCGCCCGACGAGAGCAGCGCTTCCACAGCGGGATCGAGACCATGCGCCGTTTGTGGGCTGGCCAGGGTTTTTAACAATTGATCGAGATGGGTGCTGTCGCCAAAAGCCTGGATCAGCCGCCTTTGCCAGCCGGAGGGCAGGCCAAGTGTCTTGACCACGGCTTCAAACACCGCTTGATCGCCGAGCATGACGGTCAGAGGCCGTCCGGGCAGCAGCTTGTGCAGAATGCCGATGGCGTCATTAATGGCGCGGGCATCGGCCCGGGCCGTCGCGGGCTCGCCAAGATCTTCGATACCGGCCTGATAGAATTCATTGCCGCCTTCGCGACGCTGGCGAAACACTTCGCCCAGATAGGCGTAGCGTTTCGGCGTGCCGGTGGCGTTTTCGATATGGCTGAGACAGACGGGAATGGTGAATTCCGGCCGCAGACACAGGCTTTCGCCGGTCTCGCTTTCGGTGAGGAAAATTCGGCGGCGCAGATCCTCGCCCGCCATATCCAGAAACGGCTCGGCGGGTTGGATAACCGGTGTATCGACCCTTGCTGCGCCACGCGCGGCAAAATCATCAAGAAGAGCGCCGGCGAAATCTGGCATATTGATCAGAGGCATTGACTATCCCGGTCAGTTACGCATGCATTCGGGATAATCCGAACACCACCCTTTGACTACTATGTCAATGATGGGTCTGGCTATGCTGCCATTTTTTATAGGCCAGCAGGCCCCCGGCCAGAACCAGCAGGCCAAGCGGCATGACAGTGTAGATCTGCTCAAAACTTGTCACTGTTTCATCTCCAGAATAGAGAACCTTGCCAGTATATGTAGCACGATTGCCAGAAAAATCCAGAAGACGAAGCCAAGCAGCGGTAATTTATGATCACCATTGGGCGAGAGACTGCTGGCGGCTATCGGTGCAGCCACGCCAACCGTAAGGCAAACGGTGGACAGCCGGTCGAACCATGAGGCTTCGAGCTTTTTCATCTCGTTCCATTGGGTGACCGGAATGGGGGCGCTGTCTTGCAAAACTGTCTCCGTGGTTGCGATTCCAGTCTATCTCAGCTTGAATGGGCCGTCACCTCGGATGCACACTTGCTCACAGTCAATCCTCAGTTTGGCGTCCGTCTTTCTGCTGAGGCTGGTGTTGTCTCAGGAATTGCCGCACGCGCTCAAGGGCGTCAGCCGGATCGGACCGGCGGTGGTATTCTTCGAGAATGATCTGTTCGATCTGCTGACGGATGGTCCGGCGTCCCAGTGCTTCGCTATCGGGCAGGGTACGGTTCTGCGGCAGCAGGGTGCGGCGGGCTTCCTCTAATCGGGTTTGAAGGTTGGTTGCCGCGTCGAGAATGGTGACGTCTATAATCTCCGCCGAGTCTTCCGGGCGCTGTGGTGGTTGGTAAATTGCGCCTTGGGGTGGGTTTCCCGGTCTCTCCCGCCTGTGGCGCAGCAGCAGGGCCAACACGCTGATTGCAAAAACCGGCGGTGTCACGATGACCAGCGTCTTGATCCAGTCGGATGAGGATTGCCACGTATCGAAAAGATCGGCCCAGAGGTTGTAATCGGCCATTGTCCATTGCCTCCCACGCTTGAAAACCAAGCGATCGCCAGAGAACGTCTCTGGCGATCGGGGAGGTAGAAAAGCCGCACAGAAACGACCGCCCTGGCCTTTAAGCCGAAGCTCTGGACATACGCCAAGGCCTCCCCGACCATAGAAGGATGGAGAGTGGACCGTATAGAGATAGTCCACCGCCTCAGCCACAAACCTATGGCTGAGGGGTGTCTTTATAACGACCGACACGGGCCGTTCTGCGCGGAGTTTCTACGCTCCGGGATCGGTGCGTTACAACCGATCCTGAACTGCTTCTAGCGTATAAAGAGTGGAGGGGGAAGGGGGCGTTAGAGGGCGTAATATTCTCCTTTGCCGACTTCAAAAACCCTACTTCGCCCGCGCCCGATCGTCCGCCTGGGCGGCCAGAATTTCCTTCACCTTGGCCACAAGCTCCGCTTCCGGCACGACAATCTGCGCCACGCGGGCTTCACGCCATTCGGTATTGTCGGTGATCTCGCCTGACAGACGCTTGCCTTCGATCAGGTCCTTGATCTGCACCACGCCCTGTTCGCGCTCATCGCCGCCCTGGATGATGGCGATGGGGGAGCCGCGACGGTCGGCATATTTCAGCTGATTGCCGAATTTCTTCCAATTGCCCTGATACATTTCAGCGCGAATGCCCTCATTGCGAAGCGCCTGGGTAAAACGCTGATAGCGCCCCATGCTCTCGACATCGCCGTCCATGACTGTGATCAGAACCGGCGCGATCACCTCGTCAGCGCCCAGCTTGCCCAGGTTCTTCAGCGCCGTCATCAGGCGCGAGACGCCAATGGAAAAGCCGGTGGCCGGAACGGGCTGGCCCATGAAGCGCGAGACGAGGCCATCGTAGCGGCCACCACCGCCAACTGAGCCGAACACGACCTTTTCGCCTTTTTCATTGGTGACGTCGAAGGTCAGTTCGGCTTCGTAGACGGGGCCTGTGTAGTATTCGAGGCCTCGGACGACGGAGGGGTCGATTTTGATGCGGGATGCATCGTAACCGGCGCTCGTCACAAGTGAGCCGATGGTGTTCAGTTCTTCCACGCCCTCAGCACCTTTGCTGGTGCCTGTCACAAGTTCGGCCAATTCGGCAGCGCTTTCAGCGTAGTCTTTGATGCTGACGAAAAAGAGAACTTTTTCGATCTGGTCTGCATTCAAGCCTGCACCCTTGGTGAAGTCGCCGCTTTCATCCTTGCGGCCTTCACCCAACAGCAGCTTCACGCCTTCTGGTCCAAACTTATCTAGCTTATCAATGGCGCGCAAAACATTGAGACGGCGACCACTATTCTCGTCACCACCCAGCCCGATGGCTTCCATCACGCCATCCAGAACCTTGCGGTTGTTCACTCGGATCACGTAATCGCCGCGCTTGATGCCAAGCGCTTCCAGCGTATCGGCCATCATCATGCACATTTCGGCATCGGCCTGCACGCCCGGCGCGCCGACGCTGTCGGCATCGAATTGCATGAACTGGCGGAATCGGCCTGGACCCGGCTTTTCATTGCGGAACACATAGCCGGCGCGGTAGGTGCGGTAGGGCAGCTGGATCTCGTTGAAATTTTCTGCGACATGCCGGGCGAGCGGTGCGGTCAGGTCGTAGCGCAGGCTCATCCATTGCTCATCGTCGTCCTGAAGCGAGAACACGCCTTCGTTGGGGCGGTCGCTGTCGGGCAGGAATTTGCCGAGCGCATCGGTATATTCAAACAGTGGCGTCTCAATGGGATCGAAGCCGTAGCGCTCATAGACTTCGCGGATTTTCGCGGTCATCTCGTTGACGGCGCGGATATCATGGGCTTCCCGATCCACAAAACCACGCGGCAGGCGGGCTCTCAGTTTCTGGGGCTTTTTGGTCTTTTCGCTCATGTTCGGCACCGAATGCTAGGGGAGTGTGTGTTGCGGCTGTCTTAGTGGATGACGCCTTGAGCGGCAAGGCCGAAGGCTGGTTTCGGCCCGACGCCGATGCTATAGGCCGGGAATGATCCTTGAAGCGCTGAATTACGCGGCAACATGGTGGGTGACGTCGAAAGCGCATCGGCCTTATATCCGCTATTCCATCAATCTCTGGTCGCGCGCCCGCCGCTGCGCCAGCGATTGGGCCGAGCATGAGCTCAATTGCAAGCGGGCGGTTCTGCATGCGGCACAGCCGATCGTGCCGCGCCGTACTGTTGTCGTGCTTGGCTCCGGCCTGCTGCGCGACGTGCCTATTTTGGAATTATCGAGGGCCTTCGATACGGTCGTGCTGGTGGATCTGGTGCATGTCGCCAGCGTCCGGGCCTGGGTGGCGATGAAGGGGCTGAAGAACGTCCGTTTCATTGAGCGTGATCTCTCCGGTTGCGACGCGCTGAAACAGGGAGAGGTGCCGGAGCCGCTGGATTTCCTGCGCCGCGTTCCCTGGCTCGATCTGGTGGTCTCGGCCAATCTTCTTTCCCAGATCGGCATGGGCGCAAAAAAGCGTTTGGCCGGGGAGGCGGTGGGGGCGATGCCTGGGGATAGCGTCGCCCGGCTGATCCGCGCTCATCTCGACGGGCTGGCGCACTTGCCTGCCCGCACCTGTCTGCTGACGGATATTTCCTTCTCCGTCATCGACCGAAATGGGGTTTTGCGTGAGGAAACCGATCTTCTGGCGGGTATCGCACCGCCTGAAGCTGAGCAGGGCTGGGATTGGCCAGTTGTGCCGCTGGGTGAAGAGAGCAAGGACTACCGGATTCTCCATAAGGTCATATATGCTTGCTCAGGTTGATTCGAATTGTGACTGACAGGGTCATCGGGGGGTGGCATGAATTTTCTGTTTCTGGATACGAGTGGCATCGATTACGATCCAGAAACGCCTATGCAAAAGCCACTCGGTGGCACGCAATCGGCCATTGCCTATCTTTCCGAGGAATTGGTCAAGGCTGGTGCCACGGTGACCTTGATGAACAATCCTAGCCGCGAGCGGGTGGTAAAGGGCGTTCGGCTGGTTGAAAGCAGCACTATCGGGCGTGAGGGCTTCGACCAGTTCGATATTGTCGTCGTGGTTTCGGTGGCGTTGGGCGTTAAATTTCGTCAGGTCGTTCCCAAGCATATTCCCATGGTGCTTTATTGCCATCACGCTGCCGATCAGGTGTCGGTTTCGACCCTGCGCAATGCGGAGGAGCGGGCCGTATGGGATGCCTTTGTCATGGTGAGCGATTGGCAGCTCAACGATTATGCCAAGGTCTTTGGCGTCGAGCCAACGCGGGCCGCGGTGATCGGCAATGCAGTGTCTCCAGCTTTTCTGGAACGTCCTTTGCAGCCTGCATGGTTTGAGATCGGTGCTCCGCCAGTCCTGACCTATACCAGTACAGCCTTTCGCGGATTGGAGATTCTGCTGTTAGCTTTTCCGTCCATTCGCGCCCGATTGTCGGGAGCAGAGCTTAAAATTTTCTCGGGCATAAATATTAATACAGCGGATGGTCTAAATGACCCCAATGCCTATCTCTATGAAGTTGCCCGCAGCCTAGCGGGTGTGACCCACCATGGTTCCGTTTCTCAGAAAAAACTGGCTGATGTCATGGGGAATGCTGCTGCTTTGACTTATCCATCGATATTCGCAGAAACCTTTTGCATAGCCGCTGTCGAAGCCTTGGCCAGCGGGGCGGAGGTGCTGACGACGCGACTTGGTGCGCTACCGGACGTTCTGAATGGACTCGGCCAATTCATGAATATGGCACCATCGCAACGGCAACTCGCGCAGAACTATATCGAATTTGCCAGTGAGGCCTTGGCAGCAATGAAGCGAGATCCGGCGGCAGCCGCAGCACGGCGACAAGAGCGGACGCAATATGTCCGTACTCACTTCACCTGGGCGCGGCGGGCGCAGCAATGGCTGGATCTGGCAGATCAGATCAAACGTAGGAAAGGGTGATCGAAAGCGCTTGCCTCGTGAGGCGATTGGCATACACTCTTTTTATGGCTCTCGTTCTTCGTCTTATGCTGGTTATTGCCGGTCTGGCCTATGGCGCCATGCCGGTCAGCGGCTTGGCTGCGACTGGCGGTATGGTTTCGCCGATGACGATGCAGGTTGCCGAAACACACCAAGGCCATGATGCGATGCCGACTGCATCGACATTTGACGCTGCAATTCCACTTGAGCATGTCCATAAGACCGACCGGAACTGTGCTGATCGGCATCAGGCGATGGGGTGTGGGCATTGCGCCGCCTGCGTGAGCCTGCTTGCGGAGTTTTCCGTTGTTTTGGGCAAGCCGATTGTAGGGGATGCGCCGTTGCCGGGATCGACGACCCGGTTGCTATCGCTGGCGCCTTTGCCCTTGGTGCCGCCGCCCCGTTTTTGATGAATGAAAGAGCCTATGGAAACCGGGAAAGGCCGGATTTCGACTGTCTTGTCATCATCAGAAAGGGACCATCATGGTCAAAACCATACTTCTTGCTGCAAGCCTGTTGCTTGCCACCACTGCCGCTTATGCCGACAACACCATGAAGGGCATGGATCATTCCATGCCCTCGACCACGTTGAACTCGCCATCCAGCAAGGCTTTTACCGCCGCCAATGCCAGGATGCACAAGGCCATGGTCATGCCAATGACCGGCAATGCCGATGTGGATTTCGTGCGCGGCATGATTGCTCACCACCAGGGCGCTATCGACATGGCGAAGGTAGAGTTGCAATATGGCAAGGACGAAAAGATCCGCACGCTGGCCGAAGAGATCATCAAGGCGCAGCAGGGGGAAATTGCCATGATGCAGCAATGGCTTGATATGCACGGCAAGTAAGCTATTCGCGGCTGTCTCAAGTATTGGATGCGCTTGAGGCAGCCGTGCATCTGCCTTGTTTGGAGGAGAACATGACACGGGCGCTGACCACCATTGGCCTCGATGCCGACGATACACTCTGGCAGAACGAGCAATTCTACCGGCTGACGGAGGAGCATTTTCGCTCGTTGCTGGCAGATTATGCTGAACCCTCCATGATTTCGGAGCGGCTTCTGGAGGCGGAAAAGCGCAATCTGGCCCATTACGGTTTCGGCATCAAAGGCTTCACACTGTCGATGATCGAGACGGCGCTGGATATTACCGAGGGACGGGCGCCCGGCACTGTGATCGGCGAGATCCTGGCGATTGGCCGCGATCTGCTCAGCCATCCGGTGGAAACATTGCCCGGTGTGCGCGAAGTGCTGGAAGCCTTGGCGGGACGATATTTTCTGGTGATGATTACCAAGGGTGACCTGTTCGACCAGGAGCGCAAACTGGCGCAATCCGGGCTTGGCGATTTTTTCGACGCGGTGGAAATTGTCTCCGACAAAAATGCCACCAGCTATCGTCGGCTTTTTTCAAAGCATGGTGATGAGCCGGAACGCGCGATGATGGTCGGCAATTCACTGAAATCCGACATCGTGCCAGCGCTGGCCGTTGGGGCATGGGGTGTGTTCGTACCGCATGAGCTGACCTGGGTTTTCGAACATGTAGAAAAACCGGTCGATGCGCCGCGTTTCCGCGAATTACCTGAGATCAGCGCCTTGCCGGAGCTGGTTGCTTCGATTGGCTGAGAATTAGGTGGGGCGAATAAACGTAGCCTTCAACTGCTCCACAGTCTCCCGGCAAATGCAGCCTTCCAGGTGGTCGTTCACCAGTCCCATCGCCTGCATGAAGGCATAGACGGTGGTGGGGCCGACAAAACTCCAGCCGCGCTTTTTCAATTCCTTCGACAACCGTATGGAGGTGGGGGACGTCGGGTTGGCGCGTAGCGTTGCATAATCCATCTTTGCCGGGCGCTCTTCGGGATCAGGCTCAAAACGCCAGAAATAAGCGGCGAGGGAGCCGAACTCTGCCTGCAATTCCAAGGCTCGCCGGGCATTGTTGATGGTGGAAACGATCTTGCCGCGATGGCGGACGATGCCGGTATCGGCAAGGCAACGGGCTATGTCCGCATCATCAAATAGCGCCACTTTTGCAAAGTCGAAACCGGCAAAGGCGGCACGAAAATTCTCCCGCTTACGCAGAATGGTCAGCCAGGACAGGCCGGATTGAAAGCCTTCAAGGCAGATTTTCTCAAACAGGCGGTGGTCGTCGGTAACAGGCCGTCCCCATTCCTCGTCATGATAGCGGCGGTAATCGACAAGTCCCCCATGCCAGAAACAGCGCAACGCGCCTTCTTCGTCGGCAATCAATCCTGCACTATCCATTCCCGCTCCCTCGTTTGATTTTTTGTTTACTCTTTGTTCACCGTTTTTTCAAACGAAATACTAACCCTGACAAAAGCTTTCCCGCATTGTGGCAAATCGAATGAATGCGCGTTTACCTTTTCCACAAGTGGCGGTGGCAGGTTGATCCCAACGGACTATGGGTCCTGATCGTTTCAAAAAATGGGTTTAGCCGATGCTGTCACCGCGTTTTCTCCTGAAAGCCTGTTTTGCCTTGTCAGTGACACTCACCTTGCCCGCTATAGTCGGGCAGGCTGCGGCGCAGGATCGCTATCAAACCCGGCCACCGGTTGTCGTCAGCCCGGACCTTGCAGCGCCATGGCTGTTGCAATTGGGCGTGCGGGTTGAGCCAACAACTGGTAATCCCGGCAGGCCCTCAGCCGCCCAGCCGGTTTACTATCGGCCAGTGAGCAAACCGGTACCCCAGCAATATCGCCAGCCTGCTGCTTCCGCCGCCCCGCTGCGGCCTGCGCTTCAACAAGCTTCGGCCATGCCCGCGCCCAGACAGATGTCGTCGACGCCCGCCCAATTCCTGCCGCAGGTTGTCGCTTACCAGACCAGGGAAAAGCCAGGCACGTTGGTGATCGATACCAATAATCGCTTTCTCTATCTGGTGATGGACGGAGGAATGGCCCGCCGCTATGGCGTTGGCGTCGGCAAGCCTGGTTTTGAATGGGCGGGCGAGCACAAGGTGACCCGCAAGACAGAATGGCCAGAATGGATTCCGCCGCAGGAAATGATCGCGCGCGAAGCTGCCAAGGGCCATTATCTGCCGGCCCGCATGCAGGGTGGGCCGGAAAATCCACTGGGAGCGCGGGCGCTTTATCTTGGCTCGACCCTCTACCGTATTCACGGGACCAATGCGCCATGGACGATCGGCTATGGCGTGTCTTCCGGCTGCATCCGCATGCGCAATCAGGATGTAACCGATCTGTATGGCCGCGTACCCGTGGGTACGAAAGTCATCGTGATGTGACCAGAGGCAGGCTGCTGATTTCAAGTCACACTATTGTCACTTTTTTGACAAAATCGACTGGAGACGGCTTGCAACATTGCTAAGCTTGGATAGTTTTGTTCGAACTGCTTGGAGAGGGAAATTGCCTATGCGGATGAGGGGAACGGGTGTGGCGATGGCCGCATTGATGATGGCAGCGCTGGTCTTGCCAACTTCAGGCTTGGCAGCTGCACCGAGAGCGGACGATCCGGCCAGTTCTACGGCCAGCAGCGTTGTAACACCGCAGATGATGAAGCGGGAAGTTCCCGACAAGTTCAAGCGGCGGCTGGTGCGGCTCAGAACCGATGAGGCTCCGGGTACTGTTATCATCGATACCAATAACAAGTTCCTCTATTTCGTCGAAGGCAATAACCGGGCGATCCGCTACGGCGTCGGTGTCGGGCGCGAAGGTTTCGGTTGGTCGGGTGTCGTCAATATCGGCCGCAAGGTGGAATGGCCAAGCTGGCGTCCGCCGGAAGAAATGCGTGTGCGTGAAGCGCGGCGCGGTCATGTCCTGCCGGTCGTGCAGGAAGGTGGGCCAGATAATCCGCTCGGTGCGCGCGCCATGTATCTCTACAAGGGTAATCGCGATACGATTTTCCGCATTCATGGCACCAATCAGCCCTGGTCGATCGGCCTGAACCTGTCCTCGGGTTGCATCCGTATGAACAACAAGGATGTCGAGGATCTCTACGCCCGCGCCGAAATCGGCAGCAAGGTTATCGTGGTCGGTCCCGGCAATAAGCAGGGCGAAGTGAGTTTCGATGACCGTGGTATCGACCTGCTGCGGACGATCTTCGGCGGCTGATGCCGGATTCTCACCCTCGAGAAATTTCGAATATCTCAAATGCATCAAAGGCTTGAGATATTCGAAAGCGAAATAAGAAGAGTCGTGTTCAATGACTCTTCTTATAATATGCAATTACAGTGAAATACCGGCGCGGCGAGCGGCACCGACTGCGGCGGTGCGGGTAGTGACCTTGAGCTTTGCGAAAATATTGCGCAGATGAAATTTGATCGTGTTGTCGCTCAAGGCCAGTTTACGACCGATTTCCTTATTGCTGAAGCCTTGGCTGAGCAGCGCCATCACAGCAAGTTCCCTGTCTGTCAGCGCGGATGACGAGAGACCGTGAAGCGGCACGTCTTCGCTGGTCTCCGGCGCCACCTTTCCTTCCGGCAACAGGGCTTGCAGCCTTTGACGCAGAACTGCCGACATCGGGCTTTCCTCGGCAATTGCCCTGAGATCGCCCAGGAAATCGTCGCCTTCAATCCAGATCATGGCTCGGAAATCTTCCATCGGAAAGGTCAACAGCAGATCTTCCAGGCGGGCCGCAACGATCTCGCGTTTTTCTTCGGCGATCAACAGACGCATGTCGAGAAGCGCCAGTTCCACGCTGCGGAGATCGTGGATTTTCGTTGGTTGCTGGCTGATCAGGATGGAAAGCGCTTGTCTGGCGCGCTCGAGATCGCCGCGAACCAGATGGATGCGTGCCCAAAGCAGAGCCGGCGTCAATCCACGCAAATGGATCGCCAGATTATTATCCGGCACCGAGGTGATATCCTCCATGCCGAAGCCATGGGCCTTTGCGTAGCGAATCGCCTGCTCGACATCACCGCTTTCCAACAGGAGCAACACCCTGGCGCCGTCGATCAGCCGGATCAACCGATGAAAGCCGCGCCGCTTGGCCGCCGACCGTGTCCGGTCCGCCAGCGCATGGGCTGCAGTCATGTCGCCTTCTAGGCGGAAGATCATCTGCTGGGCTGTAAACCCAGCAGCCAGAAGATCGAACCAGGCATCATGGCGCTCCAGATGCGGCAAGGCCCAGCGCAGACAAGGCCCGGCGGCCTCCAGATCGCCACGCATGACCAGCAATTCTGCCTTCAGCACCTGCCCCAAGGCATCGAGATCGGTTCCCTTGCCAATGCAGGCCTGCACTTCATCGATCAACTGCTGATAATACTCCTCAGCGCCGGAGCAATCGCCACTGAAAAAAGCGGCTTGGCCGATATGGGTGTAAAGATGCACCGCGCCGAAATCGGCACCGCCGTCACGGAAGGTCTGAACCGCGAGATGGCCGTAATGCAAGGCCCGATCCATGTCGCTGCGGTCGAGAAAATTATAAGACAGCATATTCAACACCATGGCGCGGTGGACGAGTTCGGTGCTGGCAATGTCTGTCAGATCGGTTTCCAATGCGGCCAAGTCTTCGGCGCAGGCAGGGCGGTCGAAATAAAGCCCCAGCAGGACACGGACCACCCGCAGATCACTGGTAAACGTATCCGGAGCAGCAGTGTCGGCCCTCTCGGCAATGCCAAGATAATGATTGGCGGCATCAAGATGTCCGGCTTTGGCACTGACCACCGACAGGCCAAGCGTGGTCAGCGGAAAACAGGTGAGATCAATGGCCGAGACATTGGCCATGATGGAGTTGAACACGCTGGCACCACCTCGGCTGGTGGTATAGACCCGCCGCCAGCCGCCGCTGGTCTCGACGATTTCCGCGGCCAGATTGGCATTGCCGCTCATCAGCGCGTGGCGCACCGCAGCATCGAAATCACCGGTCGATTGGAACCAGCGCGCCGCCCGTTCGAGAACATCCTGAACTTGATAGCCACGTCGAGCGGCCTCTTCCTTCAGGAAGGCATTGAAAACGGGGTGATAGCGGATCCAGCCTCCACCGCCAGCCAGGAGGGCAACCGGCAGGGCGTGGTCTCCAAGCTTGCCAAGCAAGTCGGCGCTATGGGCATCGCCGAAGACGGCCTCGACGAGATCGCGGTTGACGGTGGGGAAAGGCGCAGTCTTTAACAGCAGTTCCTGAACATCTTCAGGCAGATTGGCAAACACCTGCTCCGACAAATAGCTACCCATTTCGGCATTGCCGCCGTCGAAGGTGGTGAACAGCGCGCCGCCATCGACATTTTCGGCAATCAGCAACCGGATCATCTGCAGGGCAACTGCCCAGCCTTCCGTCCTTTTGTTGAGCCCAGCCACTTGCTCCCGGCTCAAGCTGGCAGTCTGTCCGGCAAAAAACTCTTCGGCCTCCTGGTCGGAAAAGCCCAGTTCGGCAATATTGACCTGGCGAAATTCGCCTTTCAACCGCAGGGCCGACACCGGAAAGCGGGGTGGCGTGCGCGAAATCAGCACCAGTTTCAGGTGATTCAACGTCTGGTCGCCCAACAGACGTGCGACGATTGCTTCGGTCGCATCGGTCTGGGCGAAGTGATAGTCATCCAGAAACAGGATGACCGGCTCGGTGATCTTGCGCAACCGGGTGGATAACAAGGCGAGAAGCGAGGCGACGGTCATGCTGGAATCAACACCGGTGCCTTCTTCCAGACGCAGGGCATTGACGGCTTCCAGCAGCAGCAGCAGGAACTGTGTCTGGTCGCTATATTCCTGATCCAGCGCAAGCCAGGACAGGCTGTACCCTTCGGCGCGCAGGGTATCGAACCATTGCGCGGCCAGGGATGTCTTGCCATAGCCCGCCGGCGCAATGATGGTCGTCACCCGTTTCAATCCGCCAGCGGAAAGATGCGACAGGATTGCCCTGCGCTTGATCGCGCTCTGGGTACTGATCGGGGGCTGAAATCGCAGAGTGAAGTTCATGAAGAAAACGTGCTATGTCGCATCCGCTTTGGCAAGCCTGTTCTGATGTAATCGAAAGATTACAAACATATCAACTGGTAAAAAATTATATTAACCAAGCAAAACCCATGTAATTTTTAGGGTATTATTGCAAGAGCTAAATTATAACGCAGCCTCATCTTTCGCAAGGCTGATGCCGGTATGAACCAGACCCGGCGTCAGGCAGAAGCGTCCTTCGATCACTGTTCCCGCCGGAAATTCCATATGGAGGCGTGACAGCAATTCGGCGGTAAACAGACCACCCCGATCCGGATCGATCCGGATCAGCGCGTCTTCGAACCAGAACATTTTTTCAACCAATGGATAAAGACATTTGAACAAGCTCTCCTTGGCAGAGAACACCAGGGTGGTATGAAGTTCCGGCAAAAAAGAGCTACCGGCCCCAAACCTGTCTTCCGGTCCGCAGATCCGCTCTCGGACATTGCCCATGACCTGCGCTGTCATGACCTGTTCTGTATCCATGCCAAGGCTGCGAAATCGGGCCGCATCGGCAACGGCTGCCGCAGCAAACCCATTTGTATGGGTGATCGATCCGACCAGCCCAGGCGGCCAAACCGGTTCGCCACGTGGTCCTGCTGTAACGGGTGCCGCAGGCTGGCCGGTCTGCGCCGCAATCGCCTGCATGGCGCAGAACCGTCCGCCCACATATTCCGCCTTTCGCTTGGCGACCGCCTTTCCCATGCTGTCAGGCAAAGGCACGCCTAGATCGGCGGCCACTTCCGGCGTAAAATCATCATGGCGGAAGCGAACGGCGCGATGAGAGATGAAAGCCTCGAAAAGCGGAGGCACAGGGCATGAGGAGTATATTTCCACCTGATTATTGGCCCGCTGGCTCATGAAAAACCCTTGAATACGTCTTGAATTGAAAGAAATGCAGATCAACCCACCGGCAAGCCTCGCTTACAGCGGTTGTTGCAACAAATACTCTTCGGCCTCTTCGCGTGACATGGCAAGCACGCGTTGCACCAGATCGAAGCCAAAGCCATTGCGTGCCATGCCCGCCATTTCCTTCATTCTCTGCCGTTCATCGCCGTCGCTGCGGCGAAAGGGGCCATAGCCGCGCTTTCTGGCAAATCGAATGGCGGCGGGCAGGTCGTCCATATCCTCTAGCGCTGCCCTCACCACGTCCTTCTCGATACCCTTGCGCGCCAGGGTCTGGGCGATAGCACGTCTGGATTTGCCGCTGCGCGCCGCCGATTGCGACTTGATCTGCGCATAGGCATCATCGTCCAGCGCCAGCATCTGGTGGCCAAAGCGCACGGCTTCTGCCGCCAGCGCATCCACCGTCTCCGGCTCAATGCCTTCATATTTCTGTCGTGCCTTGCGGGCAACGGCATCCCGCAATTCCCGCTCACTCATCATTCGTCGGCCAAGGCGATAGGCGGCAGAATTGCGCGCCCAGGCCAGCATCCGCGGTTTCGGCTGCAAAGGGTCCGGTTGCGTCTCGCTGTCGAACAGGATTTGTGCCTCGCCTGTCATGTCGCTCGTCGTTCCAATGCCGGCCATGCCTCTATTGTTGGTTTCATCATGGACGCTATATCACTTTGTCATGGAAGACGACAGGACCGCCGAGAGCGTGTCCTCAAGCCAATGTGAATTCTGAAATGAAAGACATCATGACACCTCAAAAGAACCTTCAAATTCAGCTTGCATCCCGTCCAACTGGCGCTCCCGCCACCGATAATTTTCGGCTGGAAACGGGCACGGTGAGTGAGCCTGGGGACGGCGAGGTCCTGCTGCAAATCCTTTATCTGTCTCTCGATCCCTATATGCGCGGACGCATGAGCGCTGCAAAATCCTATGCCAAGCCGGTTGAGATTGGCGCGGTGATGGAGGGCGGCACAGTCGCGCGCGTGCTTCGGTCAAGACACAGTAATTTTCAAGAGGGGGATGTTGTTCTCTCCCATTCCGGCTGGCAAAGCTATGCGCTTGCCAAGGGTGAAACGCTGCGCAAGATCGATCCGTCGGCAGCCCCGATCAGCACTGCGCTCGGCGTGCTGGGCATGCCCGGCTTTACCGCCTATGCGGGATTGCTGACCATTGGCAAGCCAAAGCCCGACCAAACGGTGGTGGTGGCCGCCGCCAGCGGCGCGGTCGGCTCTGCCGTCGGCCAGATCGCCCGTCTCAAAGGTGCGCGCGCGGTCGGCATTGCCGGTGGTGCAGACAAATGCGCTTTTATCAAAAACGAACTCGGGTTCGACGCGGTTGTCGATCACCGCTCGCCTGATTTTGCTCGGGAACTCGCACAGGCCTGCCCTGATGGCATCGACGTTTACTTCGAAAATGTCGGTGGTGATGTCTGGAAAGCGGTGTTTCCGCTACTCAATAGCTTTGCGCGTGTGCCGGTCTGCGGGCTGATCGCCCAGTATAACCAGTCCGTGGAGGATGCGCCTGGCCCAGACCGTCTGCCGATGACCATGCGCGATATTCTGACCAAGAGCCTGACCGTGCGTGGCTTTATCCAACGCGAATTTGCCGATCAATTTCCGCAATTCCAGCGCGAGGCGGCAGGCTGGATTGCCGATGGATCGCTACGCTACCGGGAAGACATCGTTGACGGGCTGGAAAACGCCCCTCAAGCCTTTATCGGTCTGTTGGAAGGTAAGAATTTCGGCAAGTTGGTGGTGCGCGTTTCACAGTAAAGTATCACACGATCATCGTCCGGCGGCAAACTCCGCAAGCTTGTTGCCGGAAAGTCGGTAGCGTATCCATTCGGTCTGCGGCTCTGCACCTACAGCATCATAGACCCGGATGGCTGGCGCGTTCCAATCCAACACACTCCATTCGAACCGGCCGCAGCCGGTATCGACAGCAAGTTTTGCCAGATAGCGCAGCATGGTACGCCCGGCACCGCCGCCGCGATGGGCCGGATCGATGTAGAGATCTTCGAGATAAAGCCCCTTGCGGGCCTGCCAGGTGGAGTAATTATAGAACCAGATCGCATGGCCAACAGGGTTCCCCTGCTTTTCCAAGACTACGGCAAACGCAATGGCTCCGTCACCAAACAACGATTGATGCAAGCTTTCGACGGTGGCCTTCACCTCATGCTCGGCTTTTTCGAAAATCGCCAGATCGGTGATGAAGCGAAGGATAACCGGCACGTCCTCTGGACGCGCCTCGCGGATGGAGAAATCCATGCAGAAACCTCAAAAGAAAAGCAGGCCATTTCGGGCCTGCCTGATATTTTTGCTGAAAACACCAATTTTTGGAGACACCAGACCTTATTGGAAAGGCATCCACCAGGATTTGTTGGAATTGGACATTTCCGCTTCCTTCTGGCGACGTTTTTCCTTCTTGGCTTCTGGTTCGCCCAGATCGTCCAGCTTGGCCTGATCTACTTCACGGTAGGAAGCCGGTGGATCGGACAGAACCCGGCGCTGGTCGATATAGGCGCCCTTCTGGATCTTGCGGGCGTCGCGGAAGGCCTGCCATTTCTGGGTTTCGGTCATCGTGCCATTGGTGCCGTTGCCATCAAGAAGCGGCGAACGATAGCTTTGGTTGCCACGGTTGGCATCGGCTTCGGCCACGAGCCTTGTGCGGGTATCCTCAGGGCTTTCGACCCAATCGGGATTATCCTTGCTGGCCAGGGACTGCTGCGGCTGTACCAGCTGCGCGGTCTCACCCTTGGGCGGCAGGACAAGGTCCGGGCGCGGGTTATATGCCGTGTCTGTCGTCTTCTTCTTGCTGCCGATGGAGGCGGCCGAGCCAACATCGTCCACCAATTGTTCCATAGACGTCTTATCAGTGCCATAGGTCGGGCCGCTGGTGCAGCTGCTCAAGGCAGAGCAGGCAGCAAACATGCCAACAAGAACCATCCGTGCCTTAACCATCAATACCTTCCAGCCTTTTTCATGTCCCGGATCCAAAGCTCCGTCAGTCGTAGCAAACATCTTTCCATCCAGCCTCATGCTGAACCGACGGATATCCGCACCGCTGTCGCGTATGGTTTCAGATCGGAACCTCCCGGGCGCCTTATACAGCAAGCTCAGGAGAACATCAAATCGACCATACCGGCACCATCCCGAATAGTTATCGGCGGTATCTTTCCGCCTGATAGAAAATTCCGGCCAATTTCAGGCAGCTTCTACCGGATGATCCTAAAAAGCGCAAATCATCCGGTAAATATTCATCTGTCAGTCAAGTGTCAGTTCGCGCAGGGCCGCCGCATCCCGTGCGGAAACATCGGGATAGTCAGGGTCGGAGCCGACATCGTAGGTGATCCGCCAGGAGCGGGCGCATTTGCGGCCTTCCGCCAGTTTCGGCTCAACTGAGACCGCACCCACATCTGACAACCGGAAGGACTCGGACGGACCTTCACCCTTAACCACCGAAATGGCCGAGGTGATGCAGATTTCGGCAAAATCCTGACCCTCAAGGGCGGCCATGAGATCCGCATCAGCAATATGCACGACGGGAGCCGCTTCCAGCGAGGAGCCGATGCGCTTGTCCTTGCGCTCCACTTCCAGCGCGCCGGTGACGACGCTGCGCACCTTGCGGATCTTTGCCCATTTGCCATCCAGCGGCTGGTTCAGCCACTGCGCCGGGATCATCGGGAACTGTTCCAGATGGACAGAGACCGCGTCCGGGCTGCGCGATAGCCAGGCTTCTTCGGTCGTGAAGGGCAGCATTGGCGCCAGCCACAGCACCATGCAATCAAACAGCTTGCGGATCACGAACAGCGACGCATGGCGGCGCGGCGAAGACGGCGCGTCGCAATAGAGCGCATCCTTGCGGATATCAAAGTAGAAGGCCGACAGCTCGACATTGGCGAAATCGGTCAGCGCCCGGGTGATCTTCTTGAACTCGAAAGCATCATAGCTATCGCGCACCAGCTGATCCAACTCGGCCAGCCGATGCAGCATCAGCTTTTCCAGCTCTGGCAGCGCGTCATAGGCAATGTCTTCGCCATGGTCATGGGCAAGCGTACCGAGCATCCAGCGAACCGTATTGCGGATCTTGCGATAGGCATCGACATTGGTCTGGATGATGGTTTTACCCAGACGCTGATCTTCCCAGTAATCGGTGTTCATCACCCACAGACGCAGGATATCGGCACCGGACTGGGCCATAACATCCTGAGGCGAAATGGTATTGCCGATCGATTTCGACATCTTGCGGCCATCTTCCGCCATGGTGAAGCCATGGGTGATGACAGCGTTGTAAGGCGCACGGCCACGGGTGGCGCAGGATTCCAGCAAGGATGAGTGGAACCAGCCGCGATGCTGATCCGAGCCTTCGAGATAGACATCGGCAGGCCATTTCAGGTCCGGGCGGTCTTCCAGCGTGAAGGTGTGGGTGCAGCCCGAATCGAACCACACATCGAGAATGTCACGCACCTGCGTCCAACGCTCTTGGTTTGGCACACCTTCGAGGAAGCGTTCCTTGGCACCGTCAGCAAACCATGCATCAGCGCCTTCAACCTCAAAAGCTTCCAGAATGCGGGCATTGACAGTCTCGTCTTGCAAGACCTCACCAGCCTCATCGGCAAACACGCAGATCGGAACGCCCCATGCGCGCTGGCGCGACAGTACCCAATCGGGACGGCCTTCGATCATGGCGCGCAGACGGTTCTGACCAGCAGCGGGCACGAAACGGGTGTCATCAATGGCGCCAAGGGCGCGTGAGCGCAGCGTGGTGCCATCACCCAATTCCTTGTCCATGTAGACAAACCATTGCGGCGTATTGCGGAAAATTACCGGCTTCTTGGAACGCCATGAATGCGGATAATCATGCTTGATCCGGCCACGGGCAAACAGGTTGTTGGCGGAGATCAAGGCCTTGATGACACGCTCGTTGGCATCACCCTTCTTGCCGTTGTCGTCCATCACGCGGGCCGCGCCGCCTTCAGCCGAGGGGCCAAAGCCGGGAGCGTCTTCCGTGTAGAAGCCCGCGTCATCGACGGTGAAGGGGATTTTGGACGAGATGCCACGGGCTTCCAAGGAGCGGGCAGCCGACATCCATGCGTCAAAGTCTTCGCGACCATGGCTGGGAGCGGTGTGGACGAAGCCGGTACCGGCGTCATCGGTGACGTGATCGCCGTCGATGAGGGGAACGGGGAAAGAATATGGCGGACGCAGATCATACTCTATGCTTTCGCCAGAACCTCCGGCTCTATCGTAGCGGATGTGGTTCGCCAAATTCGCGTAGAGTGGCTTCAACTCTTCTTTAAAGCTTTCGAAACCGCCGCCAAAGCCGCTCCCCTCTTCAATGATTATTCCATCAAGTGGACTTAGCGGATGGGCGCAGGAGATGGCACAAAGTTCTTCCGCCGTAACCTGACGAACGCGTTTGAACTCCAGCTTGGCCTTGGCAAACGCATCTGCCGCCAGCTTATCGGCAAAGATCAGCTTTTCGCCGGACTGCGGGCCGAAATCATTGGCAGCCTCGGTGACTTCATAAAGACCGTATTCGATCTTGGACGAGAACGAGATCGCACGGTTCCCGGGTATAGTCCAAGGCGTGGTGGTCCAGATTACGACGAAAGAACCATCTAGATCACCTGAAGCATTAACCACCGGAAACTTCACCCAGATCGTATCACTTTCAACCTCGTGATATTCCACCTCGGCCTCGGCCAAGGCGGTGCGTTCCACCACCGACCACATGATCGGCTTGGAGCCACGATAGAGCTGGCCGGATTTGGCGATTTTCAGCAACTCGCCAGCGATGCGGGCTTCCGCGTGGAAATTCATCGTGGTGTAGGGGTTTTCAAAATCACCTTCGATGCCGAGGCGTTTGAACTCTTCCGACTGTTTCTCAATCCAACCAGCCGCAAAATCACGGCATTCCTGACGGAATTCGTTGATCGGAACCTCGTTCTTGTCCTTGCCCTTTTCGCGGTATTTTTCCTCGATCTTCCACTCGATCGGAAGGCCGTGGCAATCCCAGCCGGGAACATAGTTCGAGTCAAAGCCGCGCATCTGGAACGAGCGGGTGATGACATCCTTCAGGATCTTGTTCAGCGCATGGCCGATGTGGATATTGCCGTTGGCGTATGGAGGGCCATCGTGCAGCACGAATTTTTCGCGGCCAGCGGCAGAGGCGCGGAGCTTTTTATAAAGACCCATCTGCTGCCAGCGGGCAACGATTTCCGGCTCTTTTTGCGGCAGGCCTGCGCGCATGGGAAACTCCGTCTGCGGCAGGGCCAGCGTGGCGGAATAGTCTTTTTTATCGGTGGTATCAGTCATGATCTAGCCATAGATGAGAGGCGGCAATGTTTGCGCCTGAAAGAAGAGAAAGTCGGTGACGGGGCGTGGCAGAGCACACGCCGAAAACCCGGACCCTCCGGCTGCTCCTAGAGCGCGCGGAAGGCCGGGCCAATAATTCGCCCGATACTACGGAAAGCTATGGTCAACCCGACTGTTCTCATGATGGCGTTTGTTTAAGCGGTTTCACACCGAAAGAGAAGAGGGAAAGAGAAGCGGCAAAACAACAAGGCGGCCAAGACCGCCTTGCCGAAATTCAATACCTGATCACGCCCGCGCCGGTACCTTGGCAGGGGTGATCAGGTTGACCACAACCGCCACGACAATATTGGCCACGAGCGCCAGAATGCCGGTATAGACGGTGAAATGCGTGTCACCGAAGCTCAGCGTATGCAGCGGCTTTAAGCCATTCAGCCAGACCAGCCATGTGCCGCCGACAAAGCCGACCACCCAGCCCGCCAGCAGGCCCGGAACCCGGAACCAGTTGGAAAACAGCCCGAAAATCAGCGCTGGCAAGGTCTGCAAGATCCAGACACCGCCAAGAAGCTGAAGATCCAGCGCAAATTGAGTCGGTAGGAAGACGATGACCAGCAGCGCCCCGACCTTGACCACCAGCGAGGTGATCTTTGCCACCTGCGCTTCACCGGCATGGGAAACATCCGGGTTGACATAGGCCTTCCAGAAATTGCGGGTGAACAGATTGGCCGCACCAATGCTCATCACCGCCGCTGGCACCAGTGCGCCAATGGCGATGGCGGCAAAGGCAAAGCCCGCAAACCAGCTTGGGAATAGCGACTGGAACAGCATCGGTACGATGTCATTGGGCGTTGCTGGCTTCAGGCCTGCCGCATGGCCCATATAGCCCAGCAGCGCCAAAAGCCCCAATAGCAGCGTATAGGCGGGCAACAGCATGGCATTCTTGCGGATGGTATTGGCACCGTTCGAGGCGAAAATACCCGTCAGCGTGTGCGGATACATGAAGGCCGCGAGCGCCGAACCGAAGGCCAGCGTCGCATAGGCCACGTATTGATTGCCGCCTAGCAACAGACCGCCGGAGCCTTTGGCCTGGAAAGCCGCATCAGCGCTGGCAAACACATTGGCATAGCCGCCAAGCTTCATCGGGATGGCGGCGACGGCAACAATCACCACGATGTAAATCATGATGTCCTTGACGAAGGCGATCAGCGCCGGAGCGCGCAAGCCTGCCGAATAGGTGTAAAGCGCCAGAATGATGAAGGACACCATCAACGGCACTTCGCCATGCAGGCCAAGCGCTTTCAGCACGGCGGCCATGCCAACCAGCTGAAGGGCGATATAGGGCATGGTGGCAATCACCCCTGTTAGCGCCACCACCAGCTCCAAGGCGCGAGAGCCGTATTGGCCATGCACCACATCGCCCGCCGTCACATAGCCATGTTCCTTGGCGCGCCGCCATAAGATTGGCATGACCAGAAACACGAAGGGATAGACAATAATCGTGTAGGGCAGCGCGAAAAACCCATAGGCGCCAACCGCATAGACCAATGCCGGAACGGCAATGACCGTATAGGCGGTATAGAAATCACCACCGACCAGAAACCAGGTGATCCATGTGCCGAATTTGCGCCCGCCAAGCCCCCATTCATCGATATGGGCCATGGTCTCCGGCCTGCGCCAGCGTGAAGCGACAAAACCCATGACGGTGACAAGTGCAAAGAAGAAGATGAAGACGGCCAGCGCCGTCGGATCGATCTCAGTCGTCATTGGGCATGCTCCTGTAGGCGATGTAAATCAGGAGCGATGTCAGGGGCACCCACATCAACTGGTACCAGTAGAAGAATGGAAAGCCGAACAATGAAGGCTCGCGAATATTATAAAATGGAACCCATAATAGGCCGATATACGGAATAACCAGCAGCCAGCAGGCCGCTGTCCAAATACGTTTTTGCATGAAACCCTCTCCCGCAAAAGCAGAGGCGCAACTGCATTGTGCGCCTCAAAGCCCGGCAATCATTTCCGATTCACAGCCGGGCTGCAACCTGAAACCGAAAGCCTTGCGGTCGAAAGAGAAGGAGCGGCCCGTCAGGCCGCAGGCGCGCGGATGTGGTCGCTGGTGAAGCGCCCCAGTTCCACAATCACCGAGGCGGGCGCACGGCAAATTTCATTCATGTGATGATCGCATTCGCTGGCGGCAAACCGCAGGGCGGCCTCTTCCGTTGCAAAAAGACCGCCAACCTGGCCTGCCCGGTCATGGACGACCCACCAACCATGATGATCCCGGCCAATGGTAAAGCGCGGCTCGGTCTTTTTGAAACGTGAAACTTTATCGAGCACATTGCTCATGACGATCATCTCCTGTGAAAAATCGGTTCCTACGAAGAGTCATTGAAAATGGCAGTTCATATTAAGAGGCCTTGGCAGAGGTTTTTGCAGAAACAGTGCCAAGAAGCGTGAGAGCTGCGCGCATCTGGAGCTCCGTCTCGATGCCGACAGGCGTCAAGGGCAAGCGCAATTCCGGACTTAAGCCCAGAATGACACTGAGCCCGAGTTTCGCGGCAGCGATCGGATGTTCGAGTTCCAAAGCTGCGAAAAGCGGCAAAAGCCTGTCCTGAAGCATCCTTGCCGCAGCGCTATTTCCGTAACGAAAGGCATTATGCATGGCGGCCACTTGCCGGGGGGCGATATTGGCGGCAAGCGAAAATGCCCCATGCCCCCCGGCCAGCGCGAAGGCAAGAGCCGTGCGTTCATGACCTGAATAGCAATGCATGCGGACACGGCAGGCAGCAGACAGTTGCGCCGGGCGCGCAATATCGCCAGTGCAATCCACCAGCCCAATGACCGAGGACAGGCGCGCCAGTTTTTCTGCCAGATCGGGCGTGATATCGACAGCGCTTCGTGCGGGGGCGTTGACGATGACCATCGGAAAATCCACGGCTTCCGCGACGGTTTGAAAATGCGCAAACAAGCCCTTCTGTGTCGGCTTGCTATAATAGGGCGTGACCAGAAGAGCTGCGTCGGCACCCAGCGCCTTTGCTTTGAGCGTCAGATCCAGCGTGCTGCGGGTGCAGTTGCTCCCCGTGCCGACGAGAACCGGAACAATGCCATTTGCCGCTTCGACAGCCGTGCGAATGACCGCGATCCGTTCGTCATCGTTCAGGTTGTAAGCTTCACTATTCTCTCCGCAGACCACGAGACCGGACATGCCGGATTGGATCTGCCAGTCAATCAGGCTGACAAGACCGGCATGATCGACTTCGCCATTTCGAAACGGAGTAACGAGATCAGCATAGGCGCCATCGGGCAAACGACGAGGCATAAACATAAAGGGCTCCAAGTGTTCAATAGAACTGGTCAGGCGGGCAGATTGGACCGGGCGACAGCGATCAGCGCCGAAAGAATGGCCGCCGCCCGGTCGCAATGCGTGGCAGAAAACAGCCGATCGGGCTCGCCGTCGCGCACAACGGCAACGCGGCATGACCAGCATCCTGCAGCGGCTTGCAAATTGCGAATTTCGATTTCTGGATTGGCCTTGGCTGCCAGCATCAGCACGGCATCGAGTAGCGCACCGGCGGCGGTCAGCGCGCAGAGCCTCGAATAAAGGCGCGGATCGCTCCGACAGGCCGCGAGCATCGAAAGCTCCCGCACAGCATCCCAGATGTGGTTTTCACGCAAATGAGACGCTTCGGATATGCGCTGAGAAAACGCTTCCAACGAATGTCGGGATTTGTGACAGTGACCCTCAGCGACTTTGTTGCCCAGCATCATCTTAACCTTTCAGTCCAAGCTGCTGCGTTCAGGCAATAATACCAAGGCTCGAAGATGCTGACGCATCCTCGCCTTGAAGGCATTGCAAATATCTCAAATGCATCAGTCGCTTGAGATATTTGCAAACGGAATACGAAGAGTCATCTTCAATGACTCTTCGTATAAGCGCCGCGAATACGGTCACGATGCTGACGATCAGGAATGCCAAAACCATGCTGTTTATCTGCGCCTGGTTTTTCCGAGTCCGCCTCTTGGCCTTGCGATGGGAGCGACGATGGGGAATGCAATAGGCATCCGGCTCGATCGAGGACACGCTAAAAAAGGAAGGGTCGTTGACGATCATGTTCATGCACTCTGTTGGTGACACAAACGATATAGGCGCAGGCGTATAAGTTCTCGATTGGGAATCCGGGAGCGCCATATAAATAAATCATAAAGACAGAGCCGGTCGCCTCCCGGCACGTCAGGCAATGGCATCAAAAGGCGATTTTTCGATCCAGTTCGCCAAGGGGCTTTACACCCGACAGCAATGCCTTTGCCTCTTCCGCATCCTGCCTTATCTGGGCGACCAGCGGATCGAGGCCCTCGAATTTCCACTCATCGCGCAGATGTCCGAAGAAGGAGACACCACAAACCTCGCCGTAGAGATCGCCGGAAAAGTCGAAGACAAAGGTTTCAAGCAGGGCCGCACCATTGTCCGTTACCGTTGGACGATAACCAAAACTGGCGACACCATCATGCAGCGAACCATCGGCCCGGCGCAGGCGCACGGCATAAATGCCGGGACGCAAAGTGGTTTTGGGTGAGAGCGCCATGTTGGCAGTGGGAAAGCCCAGCGTGCGGCCAAGCTGCTGGCCCTTGATAACCTCGGCTTCGACCGTGAAGCGATAGCCGAGCAGGCCAGCCACGTCGCTGATCGCACCCTCGGCCAACAGACCACGAATACGGGTGGAAGAAACCACCTCGGCATTTTCATCGCGGAAGGCATCGAGAAGTGTAACGCCAAAACCGTATTGCGCGCCCATCTCCATCAGGAAGGCCGGGCCGCCTTCGCGCCCCTTGCCGAAATGAAAATCGAAACCCGTCACCACTTGGGCAGCCCCCAGCCAGTCCACCAGCACGGTCTTGACGAAATCCTCGGCGGAACGCTGCGAAAATTCCCGGTCGAATGGATATTCGATCACCGACTGAAACCCCATCGCCTCCAGAAGGCGGGCCTTGAGCGGCGCCGGGGTCAGGCGAAACACCGGGTCCTGTGGGTTGAACACCGCACGGGGATGCGGCTCAAAGGTCAGGACCAAGGCGGGAACGCCGCGTTGCTGTGCCAGCTCCAGCGCGCGGTCGAGTACGCTTTGGTGGCCGCGATGCACGCCATCGAAATTGCCAATGGCAACAACCCCGCCCTTCAGGCTGTCGGGCAGCGGTGTCTTCTTCTCATTGCGGTGAAAAACAGTCATTGTTGTTGTCTCAAGCCAACCGGGGCATCCACCACTTTGGTGTTGCCGCCTCTCGCTCCAGGTAAGCGTTCAGCATAGTCTCGTCTGTCTTGCCGCCCTTGGTGTATTCCGCCGCATGTATGCCGCCGCTAATATAGAGAAGATCAAGGCCGAAGCTAAGCGCGCCCTTCACGTCGGTCGGCATGCCGTCGCCGATGGCGATGATACGGCTGCGGTCAATCGCATTGCCCCGTATTTCCTGCGCTTTCGCCAGGGCCGCCTCATAAATCGGGCTGTGCGGCTTACCAGCATAACGGGTTTCACCACCCATTTCAGCGTATATCGCGGCCAATGCGCCAGCACAGGGGACGAGCCGATGGCCACGCTCCACGATCAGATCGGGGTTGGCAACAATCATCGGAAGTCCGCGTTGGTTCAAGCCGTCAAGCATTCCGCGATAGTCTTCCGGCTGCTCCTCTTCGTCATTGAACAGTCCCGTGCAAATAATGGCGTCGGCCTCGTCTGCCGGAACCAGTTCAACATCGAGCCCCTGAAACAGCGACAGATCCTGGCTCTGCCCGATCAGAAAAGCGCGGCGTGGGGCTTTTTCAATCAATTTTCTCGTCACATCACCGGAAGAAACGATAGCGTCATAGGCCGTTTCCGGGACGCCGATTTGATCAAGCATTATCTTCACACGGTCTGACGGCCGTGAGGCATTGGTAATGAGCACGACGGAAACGCCATCGGCACGGGCCTGCGACAGGGCCTCTCCTGCCGCCGGAAAAGCATCGATTCCATTATGCAAAACGCCCCAGACATCCGACAGGATGACATCGTAACCCTGGGTGATTTCATTGAGCGTATCGATAGGTTTTGCCATGGAATCCGTTGCCTGCTGAAAGAACTGGGGCTGACATGGCAAAGCTGCGCTGCAATTGCAAGAGATTTGCCGGAATGGCCGGGTTTTCAGCGACGTTCCGACGCTGATCACACGGCTTCAAGATTCCACAGCACTCCAGCCACAGCCGTCAGCCCCAACACGGTTACCATGCCGATCTTCAACCGTATCAAGAGAAGCGCCGAGCCTGCGAACAAAAGCAGAGACGGGATGTCGAGCGAAGCAAGGTGCGGCCACCAGAGGCCTGGAGCCCGCTCGCCCGGCCATAAGGTGCTGAACGGAATGCGGCCCACTTTCGCAAACAGCACATGCAGCCCGAACCAGACCGCGAGATTGCCGATCACCCCGACCACAGCGGCGGTAATGGCCGAAAGCGCTCCATCCGCCAGCCTGTTACCGCGCAAACGCTCAATCAACGGCGCCCCGGCGAAGATGAAGACAAAGCTTGGCACGAAGGTCGCCCAAGCCGTCAGCAGCGCCCCGGCCACGCCCGAGATCAGTGGCATTACACTATCCGCATCACGAAACGCCGCGAGGAAGCCGACAAAGGATAGGACTAGGACCAGCGGTCCCGGCGTGGTTTCGGCTAGCGCCAGGCCATCGACCATCTCACCGGGGCGCAGCCATTGATAATGCTCCACGGCCACCTGCGCCACATAAGCCAAAACGGCATAGGCCCCGCCGAAGGTAACAAGCGCCATGCGGGCGAAAAACAGGAAGATCTCGGTGAGCCGCGCGCTGCCATCAAACAGCGCCAGCACGGCCAGCGGCGCCAGCCACAGGCCTACCCATCCGAGGAAAGACAGCGCCATATGCCACCAGTTCAGCGGTATTTTCACTGTGGCAGGCTCTGATATTGGGACGGGCTGCCCATAGGCGCGGATCAGCCCGGCCAGGGCCGCGAGCAGGACGACGACAGGAAAGGGTAGCGCCAGACAAAACAGCGCGAGAAAGGCGAATACTGCGACAAGCCGGTGAAAGGTTGATTTCAGCGCCCGACCGCCAATGCGGAGCAGCGCTTGCAGGACGATCGCCAGCACCGCAGCCTTCAACCCGAAAAACAGACCCGAAACCCAGGCAATGTCGTGGTAGAGCGCATAGGCCGCAGAAAGACCGATCATCACCGCCAGGCCAGGCAAGACGAAAAGCAACCCGGCAATCAGCCCACCACGAATTCCGCCGTTCAACCAGCCGATATAGGTGGCGAGCTGTTGAGCCTCAGGCCCCGGCAAAAGCATGCAGTAATTCAACGCATGCAGGAAACGCGCTTCGGTAAGCCAGCGTTTTTCATCGACGACGATACGATGCATCAGGGCGATCTGTGCGGCAGGACCACCAAAGCTCAACAGGCCGACCGACCAGAATGCGGCACAGATCGTCCCCAATGGCACAACCGGAACATGCTCTTGCCCTTTTGCCATGTCAGAGAGTTCCGTCATGCGCCCGTCGTCCCTTTAAGGCATATATTTTTTGAACGGCGTCCTTGACTCAGTCAGAGGCCGTGCTTATCTCAGGCTCGCTAGCACTCAAACAGACAGAGTGCTAACAATATCCATGCGGGGCCGTTTCGGCCCGCGAATGTCATTTGATCGAGGGATTAGACAATGGCAAGCACCAATTTCCGCCCGCTGCACGACCGCGTTGTTGTTAAGCGCGTTGAGTCCGAAGAAAAGACAAAGGGCGGCATTATCATTCCTGACACCGCCAAGGAAAAGCCAGCTGAAGGCGAAATCATCGCTGTCGGCCCAGGCGTTCGCGACGACAAGGGTGCGCTCGTTGCCCTGGACGTCAAGGTTGGCGACCGCGTTCTGTTCGGCAAGTGGTCCGGCACCGAAGTCAAGCTCGATGGCGTTGACCTGCTGATCATGAAGGAAGCCGACATCATGGGCGTAATCGGCTGATTTAGCCTGATCACCCCTTCTTCCTTTTAGACAATTCACCAATGGGTTAGACACCCGGGAGTTTGAAAAATGGCTGCTAAAGAAATCAAGTTTGGCCGCACTGCGCGCGAAAAGATGCTGCACGGCGTTGATATCCTCGCTGACGCTGTCAAGGTCACGCTCGGCCCCAAGGGTCGTAACGTTATCATCGACAAGTCGTTCGGCGCTCCGCGCATCACCAAGGACGGTGTATCGGTTGCCAAGGAAATCGAACTGGAAGACAAGTTCGAAAACATGGGCGCCCAGATGGTTCGGGAAGTTGCTTCCAAGACCAACGACATCGCAGGCGACGGCACCACCACGGCTACCGTTCTGGCCCAGGCTATCGTGCGCGAAGGCAACAAGGCTGTTGCTGCCGGCATGAACCCAATGGACCTGAAGCGCGGCATCGATCTGGCTGTTGCTGAAGTTGTGAAGGACCTTCAGGCCAAGGCCAAGAAGATCTCCACTTCTGAAGAAGTTGCTCAGGTTGGCACGATCTCTGCAAACGGCGACACGCAGGTCGGTAAAGACATTGCTGAAGCCATGCAAAAGGTTGGCAACGAAGGTGTTATCACCGTCGAAGAAGCCAAGACCGCTGAAACCGAACTTGAAGTCGTTGAAGGCATGCAGTTCGACCGCGGTTACCTGTCGCCTTACTTCGTCACCAACCCTGAAAAGATGGTTGCTGACCTGGAAGACGCATACGTTCTGCTGCACGAAAAGAAGCTCTCCAACTTGCAGGCTATGCTGCCAGTTCTGGAAGCTGTTGTGCAGACCGGTAAGCCACTCGTCATCATCGCTGAAGACGTTGAAGGCGAAGCTCTTGCAACGCTGGTTGTTAACAAGCTGCGTGGCGGCCTGAAGATTGCTGCTGTCAAGGCTCCTGGCTTCGGCGATCGCCGCAAGGCTATGCTGGAAGACATCGCTATCCTGACCGGTGGTACTGTTATTTCCGAAGACCTCGGCATCAAGCTCGAAACTGTCACCCTCGACATGCTCGGCCGCGCCAAGAAGATCTCCATCACCAAGGAAAACACCACCATCGTTGATGGCGCTGGTCAGAAGTCCGACATCGAAGGCCGCGTTGCCCAGATCAAGGCTCAGATCGAAGAAACCTCTTCTGATTACGACCGCGAAAAGCTTCAGGAACGTCTGGCCAAGCTGGCTGGCGGCGTTGCCGTAATCCGCGTTGGCGGCTCTACGGAAATCGAAGTCAAGGAACGCAAGGACCGCATCGACGACGCTCTGAACGCAACACGCGCTGCTGTTCAGGAAGGCATCGTTCCTGGCGGCGGTACAGCTCTGCTGCGCTCCTCCACCAAGATCACCGTTAAGGGTGTAAACGACGACCAGGAAGCTGGCATCAACATCGTTCGCCGCGCTTTGCAGTCCCTGGTTCGCCAGATTGCAACAAACGCTGGTGACGAAGCTTCGATCATCGTTGGCAAGATCCTCGACAAGGACAACGACAACTACGGCTACAATGCCCAGACCGGCGAGTTTGGTGACATGATTGCCATGGGTATCGTTGACCCGGTTAAGGTTGTTCGCACAGCTCTGCAGAACGCAGCTTCGGTTGCTTCCCTGCTGATCACCACGGAAGCCATGATTGCTGAACTGCCGAAGAAGGATTCGGCTGGCGGCGGCATGCCTGACATGGGCGGCATGGGTGGCATGGGTGGCATGATGTAATAAGGCGCAAGCCTTATTACTGAAGACCCCTTGCAGCCTGGCCTATGCTCTTTAAGTCGTTCAGCGCGTCAAGCGCGCTGAACTGGCGGCATGGGCGGTATGATGTAATAACGCGGAAGCCTTATTGCTCAAACGCTTGATACAGTTCAGACTCTCTACAAGGGCGGCTTTTAAAGTCGCCCTTTTGCTGTTTAAAAGGACTTACGCCCGCGTGTCCGAAAAAGATTTTTTTGAATATTGCTTCACCTGTTGTTGAGGGCGCGAGCAATCCACAGCGCAACTTGAATGCCATCATCGGATGGAGCCAAGAGTAGCTTTCTGGCCATTTCGACTGAGGATACTGCCAGGGATGCTGGATTTATTATTTTTCTTCGGCTTCCTCATGAAATAGAAAATCCATTTCATTTAAAAGAACGCTTAAATTTAACTTTTTTTTACCAATTTTCCTCAGTATATGAATCACATTCATTATTTATAACGCATGGCACGCTGAAGCCCGCTGCAATGTTTTGAAGGTGGGGCATTGTCGCACGGAAAAAACGCGAGCTTCAGAAGAAAAGAATAAGCGTGAGATCCGTGAAAGTTTGACGTAGCCGTTCGTCCTTGGCTGCAAAAACGCATCCTGCTTTTGCGGCATTGGTCTCGAAAAGAAGAAGCCCAGATCAATATTTGGATCGTGCCGGTTGAACAATACGTCTGATGGGGAATGTCTTGTTTAAAATTGCGGGATTGACGCAAACGGCAGACGCCGAAGAGATTGCCGATAACAACGGCATCGGCAGTTGGACCTTGCCTTACGGCCTTATCGAGAAATGGTCGGGCGACCTTAACAATGGCGTGGTCAAAATTGGCGCAAAAACCGCGAAATTTCATGGCTTGAGTAGCCAGGAATGTGGCCTTCTGACGATCACCCGCTGCTATGACTATAAGGATAGGGTGTCTATTCTCGAAATATTCGAAAAGGCAGCCAGCACAGTGTCCTCTTTTTACTATTCCACCGTAATCGTCAAAAGCCTTTCGACCAAACAACCGGTCTTTTGCATGGGAAAGTCCTGTGCGCTCGGCAGCCATAATGGCTCGATTGCTGGCGTGTTCATTTTCCCGGCTCTGTCGTGAAGCAGGCTTGTAAGAGCGGTCATTGAAGATGACGCGTCCCATTTCACCTTCAAACATCTCAAGCCTCTGATGTATTTGAGTATCTAATTCATTCAAGGCGAAGGTACGTGATCATTATCGATGCTTGTCGCGTCAGCATGGCGCCGGCGAATGTTGGTCATGTGTGGCCTGAATGCGCACCCTACCCGAACGGGTGGGGTTGGGTCTCGCAATCCTACTCTTCTGGCAGGCTGGTCGCGCCTGAGTTGTGAGCCTAAACTCTCCTTCATGAGTTTCAGCAGGGAGACGTTAGAGGCATGATGGCGGGCAGGCACCCATTCGATCCGGTGACCCAGGAAATCATCGAGGGCAAGTTGATTGCCACCGTTGATGAAATGGGCATCGTTATGGCCCGCACAAGCATGAGCCCGGTGATCTACGAAGTGCTGGATTTTGCCTGCGGTGTCTTGACGGCAAAGGGTGAGTTGATCGCCCAGATGAACGGCATCACGCTGTTTACCGGCACATTCGGCCGTCAGGTTAAAGCGTTGATCGACCGTTTCGGGACGGATATGGCCGATGGCGATATTCTGCTGACCAACGATCCCTATGCCGGGGGAACGCATGCTTGCGATTTCGCGATCGTCAAACCGATTTTCGTCGATGACGTGCTGCTCGCCTTTGCCATCAATGTCGCGCATTATCTCGATGTTGGCGGATCGGTTCCGGGCAGTCTTTCGCCTGCTGCGACTTCGGTTTACCAGGAAGGTCTGCGGTTGCCGGGCGTCAAGATCGTTCGCAACGACATGCTATCTTCTGATATTCTACACATCATCTCGGAAAATGTCCGGATGCCTGAGATCGCGCTTGGCGATCTGACGGCGCAGATCGCCACGGTGCGGGTCGCGGCCCGGCGGATGAACGAATTCACGGCCAAATACGGCGCTCCTACCTTGATCGCCGCTTTCGACCATATCCTCAATGTCAGCGAACGACAGAGCCGTCAGGCGATTGCCGCACTTCCGGATGGCGTTTACCGGGCCAGCGACATTATCGATGGCGATGGCGTCACAACCGATCCAATTGCCGTGCAAGTCGCGGTGACCATTGCCGGCGATCAAATCACCGCCGATTTCACCGGTTGTCCACCGGCCGTGGCGGGACCGATCAATTGTGCGCGTGGCGCGCTGGAATCAGCCGTCAGGACGATCCTGAAGGCACTTGTGGCACCGCAGTCGCCGTCCAATGAAGGCTGGTTCCGGCCTTTGAATGTGATCGCACCGTCGGGAACCGTGTTTACCGCCGAAAAACCCTCGCCGACCGGATGGTATTACGAAGGGTCTGTCCATGCATCGGAACTGGTCTGGAAGGCGCTGGCGGCGCTGGTGCCGGAGCGGTTTTCGGCTGGCTCCTATTCCAGCCTTTGTGTCGCCTATATCTCCGGAAACGACCGCAGTGGCCGACCCTTCATTCACATTGAGCCACAGCATGGCGGCTGGGGTGCCGGCGTCAATCGGGATGGTGCCAATGCGCTGATTTCCCTGACGGATGGCGATACCTACAATTATTCCGTCGAAGTGATCGAGGCGCGGTTTCCGTTGCTAGTGCGGCGCTATGGCCTGAATATCGAGGGCGGCTCCGGGGCCGGACGGATGCGTGGCGGTTTCGGGATCATCAGGGAATATGAAATCCTTGGCGACAAGGCGTCCGCCTATTGCAGCTTTGGCCGCACCCGCACCCTGCCATGGGGCATGGACGGCGGCCATGATGGTACGCCCAATAGCCTCCAGGTGCTTGCTGCATCAGGCGAAAACGCCTGCTATGGCCGCTCTGCCGATATTGCGCTGAAGACGGGCGATGTCGTGCGCATCGTCACCGGCGGCGGCGGCGGATGGGGCGATCCCGGCGATCGCGATCCGGCTTTGGTTGAAACAGATTTGAAGAATGGTTTTGTCAGCGCGGAGGCAGCGACCAGCCTCTATGGTTACCGTGGGAGGATTGAAGAATGATCCGATTGGCAACAGATGTAGGTGGAACCTTTACCGATCTTGTCGGCTATGATGAGGGCAGCGGCGAAATTTTCACCGCGAAAAGCCTGACGACGTCAGATAACCAGTCTGGCGGCGTACTCGATGCGATCGATGTCAGCGAGCGCAAGGATGGTTTGCGGGTCCGCGACATTACCTTCTTTGCCCATGGCGGCACCACGGTGATCAACGCGATTACCGAGCGCAAGGGCGCAAAGACCGCACTCATCACCACCGCCGGGTTCCGCGATGTGCTGGAAATCGGCCGTGGCAACCGGCCTGACCTTTACAATCTGCATTTCCATAGTCCCGAGCCTTTCGTGCCCCGCCATCTTCGCTTCGAGGTGCGGGAACGGGTCGATGCGTCCGGCAATGTGCTCCTGCCGATCGAATTGAACGACTTGCGCGAAATCATCCGCGTCTGCACAGCGGAGGATGTGGATGCGGTCGCCATCCTGTTCCTGCACAGCTACGCCAATCCCGAGCATGAGAAGGTCTGTGCCGATATTCTGGCCGATGCCTTGCCATTTGCCTCGATCTGCGCCAGCCACGAGGTTTCGCGGCAATGGCGGGAATATGAGCGCACCAATACGACCGTGCTGAATGCCTATGTGCAGCCGGCCATCCAGCAATATTTCGAAATGATGGAATTCGCGCTCGCCAAGCGCAACCTGACTTGTCCTTACTATGCCATGCAATCCAATGGTGGCATTTCCTCTTTCGATCAGGCTGTGCAACAGCCGCTGACATTGGTGGAATCTGGCCCAGCGGGCGGGGTCGCCGGGGCAGCTCGCATCGGCGTGGAGCTTGGAGAGAGCGAAATCCTGTCGCTGGATGTTGGCGGCACAACAGCCAAATGCTCGCTGATCCATGATGGGCGTCCGACGCTGAATACCGAATACCGGTTGGAACACACCCGCATCCAGCCTGGCTATCCCGTGCAGGTCCCGGTCGTCGATATCGTCGAAATCGGTTCTGGCGGCGGCTCTATCGCCTGGATCGATGCGCGCGGCAGCTTGCGAGTTGGCCCCGAAAGTGCCGGTTCTGCCCCTGGACCGGCCTGTTACGGGCGCGGCGGCACAAAGCCGACGCTGACTGATGCATTGCTGACGCTCGGCATTTTCGATCCCGCTACCTTTGCCGATGGCACGCTGCATCTGGATAAGGAAAAGGCGGCAAGCGCCATTGCAACCGTGGCCGGGCCGATGAATATGTCGATTGAGGATGCTGCCGGTGCGATCATGGACATTGCCCATGCCAGCATGATCAATGCCCTGAAACTGGTGACGGTTCAGCGCGGCCATGATCCTCGCGATGCTAATCTGGTGATCAGTGGTGGCGCCGGTCCGGCGCTGGCGAGCCATCTCGGGCGCGAATTGCGTGTGAAGGCAACGGTCGTGCCGCCGCATCCCGGGATTTTTTCCGCATGGGGCATGCTGGCTGCCGAACCCCGTGCCGACTTCCGCGAAACCTGGTTTCACCTGTTGGCCGACCGGGCATTGGAGGAGGCCGCTACCCGGTTCACATTGCTGGAGCGTCAGGCCATCGCCTATTTTTCGGCAGGCGCCGAGGCGCAGGTGGCATTCAATCACCAGATCGAAGCGCGCTATAAAGGTCAGGAACATGGTGTTTTTGCGCGGTTTGAGGCTGGCGACACCATTGAAACTTTCAGCCAAAGGTTTCATGATGTTCATGAACGCGCCTATGCTTTTCGCCTGCCCGCAGCCGAGATTGAACTGACGACGCTGCATCTCGAAGCCGTTTTGAAAGGGCAGGTCATTTCCCTGCCAAAACTGAAAAGGCAAGACATGACGATTGACGCGGCCAGGGTCGGCGACAGGAAGGTTTATTTCGGTCGATCCATGGGTTGGCAGACCTGTGCCGTTTACGAGCGAGCCCGGCTTCCTGTCGGTCAGCCTGTATTCGGTCCACTGCTGATCGAAGAGGCGACGGCAACGACGCTGGTGCTTGAGGGCCAGTCAGCCAGCCTGACCGAAACTGGTATTCTTGTCATTCACGAAACGGACATGCAGGCCGCATAGGATGGCCATATCCATCAGCATAGACGCTGTGACGCGCAGTCATGGTCCGGTGCGGGCGGTCGATGACCTGTCTCTGGAGATCAAGGCAGGGGAGTTCTTCACCCTGCTTGGGTCTTCCGGCAGTGGCAAAAGCTCGCTGTTGAAGCTGATTGGCGGATTTGACCAGCCGAATGCGGGCAGGATCCTGTTTGACGGTCAGGATATGGCAGCCGTGCCGGCTAATCGCCGCCCGGTTAATACCGTGTTTCAGGGGCTCGGTCTGTTTCCGCATATGTCGGTGGCGCGCAATATTGGTTATGGATTGAAGCTGCGCGGTCTTTCCGGCGCGGCCCTTGATGCAAAGGTCGGGGAGGCACTGGATCTGGTGGAACTGTCCGGATTTGGCGAGCGTGATGTCAATCTTCTGTCCGGCGGTCAGCGGCAGCGTGTGGCTCTGGCGCGTGCGCTGGTGATGGAGCCTGGCATATTGTTGCTGGACGAGCCTTTGACCGGTCTGGATGAGCGGCTTCGCCAGCAGATGCGTAATGAATTCGGCCGCTTGCACAAGCGCACCGGCGCCACGTTCATTCTCGTTACCCATAATCAGGACGAAGCGCTCAGCCTGTCCGACCGGATGGCAATCATGCATCAGGGCCGGATCGAACAGCTTGGTCGGCCCGACCAGTTTTTTCATGCGCCCGCCAATGCCTTCGTCGCCCGGTTCATCGGCATGGATAATCTGCTGCGGCCTGAGCGGCTGGAAGGATCTGGCGCGGACACTGTGGCAATCATTGCTGGACAATCCGTGCCGGTCACGGTCCCGGATGGCAATGTTAGCGCCAACCTGGTGGTGATCCGCTCCGACCGGCTGGTCATCGAGCCCGAGGTCCTGACTGCATCTGGCGATGGGGCATTGCGTCAATTGGTGCTGCGCGTGGTTGCGACCACTTTTCGCGGCTTGCATCGGGATGTCACGCTGGCGTTTGGCGACGGGCAGACTTTGACGGCGATCTGCGACGCGGATGCGCCGTCTTTGAGTGTCGGGCAGGATGTGGGCCTGTCGATAAAGCCGGGTGCCGCTCTTTTGACATCCGACAAGGAATTGCCGCTTGCGGTGTAAAGCCGCCGCCTGTGGCATGAGACGTGCATAAAATGGGGTCTCATCAGTGAGAACAAGGGAACAACAATGGCGACGAGTTTGAAAAATGGATTTTCGGTCAACCGAAGCAATATGCAGCGGCGCGACCTCTTGAAATTTGCCGGTGCCGGCGGGTTGGCGCTGGCTGCCGGTCATCTGGGCCTTGGCCGTTCGGCCTTTGCCGCAGAGGCGAAATCTGTGGCTTTCTGGGGCACGGCGACGCTGGATATCGGTGAAAAATGGGCGGAATTTGCCACCCAAAATGGTGTGAAGCCGGAATTTACCGACAATGGAAACGACCTTGGTCCTGTCATTGCCCGTCTGGCCGCGGGCAATGCCAATGATCTCTTCGACATCGGCGGTTTTCAGGGCGGCGCTGAAAAGGAACTGGCTCGTCAGGGCGCGATTATCCCTTGGGATGTCAGCAAGATCGCCAATTACGACAGTATCTGGCAGTGGGCGCGCGACATTCCCTACCTCAAGCACGAGGGCAAGCAATACGGCATTCCGACCGTGGTCAATGCCGACTCGATCATCTATCGCTCCGACAAGCTCGGCAAGGTCGATAGCTATGGCGTAATCTTCGACCCGAAGATGAAGGGCAAGGTCGCCATGGAGGATGCCTGGATCAACAGCGCGATCTTCGCTGCGATCTACCTCAAGGAAGGCGAGAACAAGCCGATCAAGGACCCGGGCAATCTGAGCGAATCCGAACTTGGTCTGGTGATGGAATTCCTGATCAAGCACAAGAAGGACGGACAGTTCCGCACCTTCTGGAATGGCTGGGAACAAGGCGTCCAGCTGGTTGCCAATGAAGAAGTCGATGCGATGACCGGCTGGGAGCCGATTGTCTATGAAGGCCGCAAGCGCGGACTTAAAGTCGATTATGCCGCCCCCGTCGAGGGTTATGAAGGCTGGGCCAATAATACGGTTCTGCTCAAGGGCGCTAGCGAACGTGGTGTGAGCGATGCCGCGCATCAATTCGTCAATGGCCTTTTGGGCGGTCTCTATGGCTGCGAGCTTGGCAAGGCGCGGGGCTATCTCGTCCCGACCGACAACAATGTTGTCTATGCCAAGGCACATCCTGACGAATACAAGCCGGAAGAGGTGCAGGCACGGGCCGACCACGTCAAAGCCAAGTTTGCCGGCAAAGTGTTCTGGCAGAACACCCGCCCGGACAATTTCCAGCTCTATGAAGAATGGTGGCAGAAACTCCGCAATGCTTAACAGTCTATCCAATAATCGCCGCTGGCCGTCTGCAAATAGCAATTTCTCCGCTTGAATGATGCACGCATTTCCTAACGAAAAACTGCTTCGCACTTTTCCTGGAATGCTTGTACTCACGTACCTTAAGTACGCTCCGTTCCGGTTCTCGAAATCACCATTTTCGCCAGGCCAGCAGCAATTCTTGAACAGACTGTAAGACCGTATCTGTGGTTTCCATGGGGCATAAACCCTAAAGTCAGCCTGTCGCCGTGTTTCGCCCGGCGACAGGCCTCTGATGATTTGACTGCGCCATGCGTTTTGTGAAATTCATGAAAAATGCCGCAATGCTTTAAATTTGCTGCATAATTACCCATGGAGCGTGCATGAAATCGACCGGACGACTGCCTGTCTTGCTGATGGCGCCGCCTGTTCTGGCGCTGGGGACGCTTGGACTTGCGCCGTTGCTGGTGGTGCTGGTGTGGAGCTTCTGGTCCTGGGACCCATTGACCTACTGGATCAAGCCGGATCTCAGCCTGGCGGGCTACGCCGCCATTCTCCAGGCCGGACGCTGGACGGTGATTGTTTCCACGCTTGCCAAGGCCTTTCTGACGGCGGGTATCTGTCTGGTGTTCGCTTATCCCGCCGCCTATGCGGTGCATTTCCTGGCGGGCCGCAGGCTGTCGGTGGTGCTCCTGGCTTTGATGACGATTCCGTTCTTCACCTCCTACCTGATCCGCTCGTTTTCCTGGCGGCTGGTGCTGGGGCGAACCGGCGTGATCAATGGTTGGCTGCAACATTTCGGCCTGACCAGCGCGCCGGTCGATTGGCTGCTGTTCAGCGATTTCGCTGTCATTGTCGGGCTGGTTGCTTCCTATCTGCCATTTGCCACCTTTCCTTTGCTGCTCGCCATGCGTCGGGTGGATGCGACCGTCCTTGCCGCCGCGCAGGATCTCGGTGCTGGTTTCTGGCGCATACTCGTCACCATTCTCCTGCCGCTCACCCGGTCCGGTCTGTTTGCTGGCTTCCTGTTCGTGTTCGTGATGGTTGCGGGCTCATCGACCGAAGTGCAGATGCTCGGCGGGGCAGGGGCCTCCATCGTCACTGTGATGATCAACGATGTGATGCGGGTGGCGAATTATCCGCTGGCCTTCGCCATTTCCACCATCGTCCTGATCGTGGTGTTCGGCATGGTGCTAATTGGAAACCGGCTGTTTGGGCTGGCGGCACTGTTTGGAGATCGCTCGGCATGATGAGGGCAGAGGGACGGGCAAACCAGATATTGATTTGGGCCATGACGATTTTCGGCCTGGTGGCAATCTATGCGCCGCCGCTTTATCTGCTGGGGGTCTCCTTCAATCCGTCGCTCCAGCCCGGGCTGCCAAACCTGTCGGACCTGACGGTGAAATGGTATGCCGCCCTTCCAGCGGAAACGGCGCTGATGGCGGCTCTTTGGCAATCGGCCAGCGTCGCCCTGTTGACGGCAACGGGCGCCACGCTGCTGTCGCTTATGGCGGCACTGGCCTATTTCGAATTGCGCAGGATCCGCGATCTATGGTTTCTTGCCGTGATCCTGCCGATGTTCGTGCCGGGTGTTATCCAAGGGCTGGCGCTGTCCACTGTGTTCAGCCGCAGCGGCATCAAGCCCTCGACCTGGACAATTACCGCCGGACACTTGCTTTGGGCCATGCCTTTTGCGTTTATCGTCATTCTCACCGGTTTTTCCGCCGTGCGGCCCGTGTTTCTGATGGCGGCAGCGGATCTGGGGGCCAGCCGCTGGCGGCAGTTTCGTGACATTACCCTGCCGCTGATCCGTCCGGGCCTGATCAGCGCCTTCATCTTTTCATTCCTGTTGTCGCTAAACGAGTTTACCCGCGCCTTCTATCTGGCCGGGCGGCAGAATACCCTTCCGGTCGTGTTGTTCGGCAAGATGAATGGTGGCGCGTCGCCGACGATCTATGCGATGTCCGGGGCGATTTTCATTGTCTCGGTGTTTTGCGTGGCTGTCATTGCCGCTTTTGCAGGTTCCAAAACCAAAGCCGGGTAATCCTCATCAAGGAGCGTATTGGCCGATCCAACGGGCCGCAGGCTCGATGCCGCCGAGTGGAAACAGATGCAGCTTACTGATATTGCTCTGCGGATTTTCAGCCTTGTAGGCGATCAATTGCCCAACCATATCCGTCGGCTCATAAGGCATCAGCAGTTTACGCAGGTCGAGCGCGCGTTTTTGCAGCACTTTCAAGGAGGGGCCGACGCCGCAGGAGATTGCATATTTGATCAGTGTCTGAAGCTTGGCGGGACCGGCAATGCCGACATGGATCGGCAATGCAATTCCGAGTGCGTCGATTCGCTCGGCCCAGTCGATGATCACTTTGGCGTCGAAGGCAAATTGGGTGACAATGGCCATTTGCGCATCCGTCCGGCTGGAGAAGTCCAGCTTCCAGCGCAGCGCCGCATCGATTTGCGTGGTGGAGCCATCGGCATCGATATCGCGATTGCCTTCCGGGTGGCCGGCAATATGCAGGCGGGTAAAGCCGAGCCTGTCAAACAACCCGGTTTCAATCAGCTCTATCGAACTGGAAAGCGTGCCGCGTGGCTTTGCAATGCCGCCAGCCAGCAGAAGTGCCTGGCGTACATCGGCTTCATCCCGGTATTGCTTCAACAGGTCTTCCAGTTGCGTGGCATCGGCTAGGCTTCGGGCCGGAATATGTGGCATGACCGGAAAGCCTTCTTCGTGAAGGCGCCTGGCGGTCGCAACCATGTCCTCGAAAGGCGTACCATCGACATGGGCGATGTAGATTCGGGTACCCGCTGGCAGCAGAGCCTGGAAACTGTCGATTTTCGCCGCTGTTCGCGGAGTGACCTCAATGGACCATGTGTCCAGAAGATTGCCCTGATCGGCAGAATATTCGCGATGATCCGTCAGAACCGCTTTGTCCATCATGGTCTTTCTCCGCAATGCTTCCGCCAGTCTTTAGCATCTCCATGGCGAAAATCCGCTCGAATTTGCGACAAGCTCAAGTCACTGATGCATTTGAGATATTCGTAATATCTTCATCCGGGAGGATATAAGCCCTTTTCGGCATGAAAAAGTAATGTCGTGTCATCAGGTTGAAGCATTTTTCCGGGAAAAGGCCGGAGCGACTTGCCTTCAAGGGCCAGATTTCTTAAACGACCCCTTCGAATTCATGGAAAGGCGTGGCCATCGTGCTTCAGACCCCGTTTTATCTCATCGACAAGAGCAAGCTTCTTTCCAATATGGAAAAGATTGCGCTTCTGCGCGAGACCTCCGGTGCCAAGGCTTTGCTGGCGTTGAAATGTTTTGCCACCTGGTCGGTCTTCGACCTGATGCGCGAGTATATGGATGGCACCACCTCGTCCTCGCTTTACGAGGTCCGACTTGGCCGCGAAAAATTCGGCGGTGAGACTCATGCCTATAGCGTTGCCTATGGCGATAATGAAATCGACGAGGTGATTTCCCACGCCGACAAGATCATCTTCAATTCGGTAGGCCAGTTGGAACGCTATGGTGACAAGGCCTCCGGCATTACCTGTGGCTTGAGGCTGAACCCGCAGGTCAGCTCCTCCAGCTTTGATCTGGCCGATCCGGCCCGGCCGTTTTCGCGGCTTGGGGAATGGGATGCCGCCAAGGTGGAAAAGGTCATGGACCGCATCAGCGGCTTCATGATCCATAACAATTGCGAAAACAAGGATTTCGCCCTGTTCGACAGCATGCTTGCTGACATCGAGGCGAAATTCGGCGCGCTTTTGCATCGTGCCGAATGGGTCAGCCTTGGCGGCGGCATTCACTTTACCGGCGAAGATTACCCGCTGGCGCAGTTTGCCGAGCGGCTGAAGCGGTTTTCGGGACATTATGGCGTCCAGGTCTATCTGGAGCCGGGTGAGGCCTCGATCACCAAATCGACGACGCTGGAAGTTTCGGTTCTGGACACGCTGTATAATGGCAAGAACCTCGCTATCGTCGATAGCTCAATTGAGGCTCATATGCTCGACCTGCTGATCTACCGCGAAACCGCCAAGCTGGAGCCGAATGCAGGCGACCACAGCTATATGATCTGCGGCAAATCGTGCCTGGCTGGCGATGTATTTGGCGAGTTTCGTTTCCCTGAAGCCTTGAAGGTCGGCGACCGGATTTCCATCCAGGATGCCGCAGGCTATACGATGGTCAAGAAGAACTGGTTTAACGGCGTGAAAATGCCGTCCATCGCCATCCGTGAACTGGATGGCAGCATCAGGACTGTCCGCGAGTTTTCCTATGCGGACTTTGAACAAAGCCTCTCCTGAGGCTTCTGACGATTGGACAAAAGGAGTTAGTCCGCATCATGAAGAAGAACGTGCTCATTATCGGCGCTGGCGGCGTCGCCCAGGTCGTTGCGCATAAATGCGCCCAGAACAACGACGTGCTGGGTGATATCCATATCGCCTCGCGCACCAAGGGCAAATGTGACGCCATCATCGCCTCCGTGCATGAGAAAAAGGCGATGAAACAGCCGGGCGTGCTGGAAGGCCATGCGCTTGACGCGCTGGATATCGACGCCACCAAGGCGCTGATCGAAAAGACCGGCTCGCAGATCGTTATCAATGTCGGCACCGCCTTCCTCAATATGTCGGTGCTGCGCGCCTGCATGGATACCGGCGTTGCCTATATCGACACGGCGATCCACGAAGAGCCGAACAAGATCTGTGAAACGCCGCCATGGTACGGAAACTACGAATGGAAGCGGGCCGCTGAGTGTGAAGAGAAGGGCATTACCGCCATTCTCGGCGCTGGGTTCGATCCCGGCGTGGTCAATGCCTATGCCCGCCTTGCCAAGGATGAATATCTCGACAAGGTCACGGATGTCGATATCGTCGATATCAATGCTGGCAGCCATGGCAAATATTTCGCCACCAATTTTGATCCAGAAATCAATTTCCGTGAGTTTACCGGCGTCGTCTATTCCTGGCAGAAGGGCGAATGGCAGGTCAACAAGATGTTCGAGATCGGCAAGGACTACGACCTGCCGGTGGTTGGCACGCGCCGCGCCTATCTCTGCGGTCATGACGAAGTGCATTCATTGGCCAAGAACATGGACGGCGCCGATGTGCGCTTCTGGATGGGCTTCGGCGATCACTATATCAATGTGTTTACCGTGCTGAAGAGCATTGGTCTCCTGTCCGAGCAGCCGGTCAAGCTGGCCGATGGCTCGGACGTCGTGCCGCTGAAAGTGGTCAAGGCTTGCCTGCCCGACCCGTCATCGCTGGCGCCCGACTATGAAGGCAAGACCTGCATTGGTGACTATATGAAGGGGCTGAAGGACGGCAAGGAAAAGACCGTCTTCATCTACAATGTCGCCGATCATAAGGAAGCCTATAACGAAGTCGGCTCCCAGGGCATTTCCTACACGGCTGGCGTTCCGCCCGTCGCGGCTGCCATGCTGGTGGCAACCGGCGAATGGGACGTGAAGAAAATGGCCAATGTCGAAGAATTGCCGCCACGGCCTTTCCTCAACATCCTCAACCATATCGGCCTGCCAACCCGCATCAAGGATGAAGACGGCGACCGCGCGCTGGATTTCGCCTGATTTTTTGAAACGGCATTGCCCGTCTCCACCCTTGGGTTGTTCCAAGGGTGGAGAAAATTAAACGTCGTTACGCGATAATCTTCAAGAGCAGGCTTCCCGCCGCCAGATAATCGCCTTCGCTGGCAACGAGACTGACGGTTCCGGCTGTTGTCGCCATGATCTGCGTTTCCATCTTCATCGCCTCCATGACAGCGAGAAGATCACCTGCCGCAACCCGATCTCCATCCTTCACCTTGAAAGACTGAACCGTGCCGGACACCGGGGCGGTGATCGCGCCTTTTTCCGGCGAGTTCCCGGCATCGCCTGTAGCTGCCTGTCCGGCATTGACCGACAAACTGCCAAGCCCGGCGAGAAGCTGGACCGGAATGCCGAGGGCATGGCGCTTGCCATCGATTTCTACATGGGTGCGGATCAGCGACGTGTCGGCGACCGGCTCCGGCCGTATGGCCGCTTCAGGCATGGCGGCGAAGTCGGTTTCGATCCAGCGGGTATGGACCTTGAAACCATCAGTGCCGATGAAATCGGCGGTTTCCATGGCTGCACGGTGGAAGGGCAGCACTGTCGCCACGCCTTCGATCTGAAATTCCTTCAGGGCGCGTCTTGCCCTTTGCAAGGCTTGCTCGCGGGTGGCACCGGTGACGATCAGCTTGGCCATCAGCGAATCATAGACGCCGGGAATGGTGGAGCCGGTATCGACGCCACTGTCGAGCCGCACGCCGGGGCCGGACGGGGCCGCAAACCGGGTGATCGTGCCCGGTGTCGGTAGAAACCCACGGCCCGGATCTTCGGCATTGATGCGAAACTCAATGGAATGGCCGCGTGGGACCGGTGTTTGCGTGATCGCCAACGGCAGGCCTTCTGCAATTCGGAACTGTTCGATGACGAGATCAATGCCAGTGGTTTCTTCCGTCACCGTATGCTCGACCTGTAGCCGGGTATTCACCTCGAGGAAGGAAATCGTGCCGTCAACGCCCAGCAGGAATTCCACCGTTCCTGCACCACTATAGCCCGCTGCCGCGCAGATCGCCTTGGCGGCATCGTGGATGGATTGGCGTTGAGCATCGGTGAGGAAGGGGGCAGGAGCCTCTTCCACCAGTTTCTGGTTTCGCCGCTGCAAAGAGCAATCGCGGGTGCCGAGCACCAGCACGGTGCCGTGCTTATCGGCAATCACCTGCGCTTCGATATGGCGGGGCCGGTCGAGGAAGCGTTCCAGAAAGCATTCGCCCCGGCCAAAAGCCACGGTCGCTTCGCGCACAGCCGATGCGTAAAGCTCCGGGATTTCTTCCATTTTCCAGGCGACTTTCAATCCACGTCCACCGCCGCCATGGGCCGCCTTGATGGCGACCGGCAGGCCGTGGCGCATGGCAAAGGCAATGACCTCCTCGGCGGTGTCCACCGGCCCGTCGCTGCCTGCCACCAGTGGCGCGCCGACGCTGGTGGCAATCCGCCGTGCCTCGACCTTGTCGCCCAGCGCTTCGATAACCTGCGGATCGGGGCCGATCCAGGTCAGACCGGCATCAATCACCGCGCGCGCAAATTCGGCGCGCTCCGACAGAAAACCATAGCCGGGATGGACGGCGTCTGCCCCGGATCGTTTGGCAATATCGATCAGCTTGGCGATATCGAGATAGGTCTCTGACGGCTTGGCGCCGGACAGCCCATAGGCCTCATCGGCAAGCTGCACGAACAATGCGTCAATATCCGGATCGGCATAGACCGCGACCGATTGCAGCCCGTAATCGCGACAGGCGCGGATGATGCGAACGGCGATTTCGCCCCGGTTGGCGATCAGTACTTTCTTCATCGGTGTCTCCTCTTTTATCGTTATGCGTTCGCGGCAGGGCCAAGGACAGGGGTGGGGGCAGGGGCGATGTCTGCGAAAGGGGCAATGGGCCGAAAGCGGATGCGGGCGTTGATCGGGATCTGTCCCGCAAGATCCAGATGATATTCGGCAACCGTGCCGATGACAGGATAGCCGCCGGTCAGCGGATGGTCGGCGAGAAACAGCACCGGCTGGCCGCTATGGGGAACCTGAATGGCACCGGTGGCGGTGCCTTCGCTCGGCAGTTCGGCGCTATCGATCCGTTCCAGCGGCATGTCGCCCGCTAGCCGGATGCCGACGCGGCTGGATTGCGGCGTCACCTGCCAAAGCTGGTCCGTCAGCGTCGCCAGACCCCTTTCGGTAAACCAGTCGGTGCGCGGGCCAAGCACGACGTCCAGCGTGACGATATCGCCTGCGCTCGGCAGGTTCTGCGGTGGAGATTCATGCAGGGAAACGGAGGTGAGACCCTCGCTGCTGCCCTTCAGCGTCAAAACAGTGCCTGCCGTCACCGCTTCAGGGCCGACGACGGCCAGCGTATCCGTGGCATAGCTGCCCAGCACTGGCTGGACCGCAAAGCCACCCCGCACGGCAAGATAGCTGCGCATGCCCTGTGGAGGTTGGCCAAGGCTGACGGTGTCGCCGGGTTCCAGCGCAATCGGCTGATAGGTTTCAGCCTGAGTGACTCGGCCAGAGGCATCCCGAATGGTGACCGGGCAGGGCGCACCGGTCAGCGCAATGACCGCGCGTCTATCGCTTTCAAAAGAAAAGCCACCAAGCGTGATTTCCAGACACGGAACGCCTGCCGGATTGCCCACCACGCGATTGGCAGCCTTCAAGGCCCCCTGGTCCAGAGCGCCCGAGGCGGAAACGCCCTGGCCTGTCTGGCCAAGACGGCCAAGGTCCTGGAATACCGCAGGCATGGGGGCGGCAAGCACGGTAAAATGCGCCGCGCCATTCGTCTCGGAAAACCCATCAGCCGGATTGCTAGGGGCTGCATCGCTTGCAGGAATAACAACCGGATAGACCGCTTTCGCCATATCGGTGAAGCGCACCTGATAGCCGGGCTGAAACAGTGCTGGCGGATCGCGGCTGAGATCCCACATTTTCACCGGTGTGACGCCGATGATTTGCCAGCCTCCGGGGCTGGCCTGCGGATAGACCCCGCTGAAGGCGCCTGCCAGCGCCACAGCGCCAGCGGGAATGCGGGTGCGCGGGCTTTTGCGGCGCGGCACGTGCAAGGCAGGGTCGCCACCGACGAGATAGCCGAAGCCCGGCGCAAAGCCACAAAATGCAACGGTAAACGTGCTTTCCGTATGGCGTCGAATAACCTCTTCCACGGCAAGTCCGGTCAGTTCCGCCACGTCGGCCAGATCTTCGCCGTCATAGTCTACGGGTATTTCGACCAGATGATCGGATGGTGCCAGTTTGGCCGACAGGTCGTGGGTGCTGACCTCAGCCGCCAGGGCTTCCGCACAGATGGTCTGTGGGCGAAACCGGATCATCAAGGTGCGGGCGGCGGGCACCATTTCATCGATGCCGGCGACGGGGTTTGCCTGAAGCGAGGCAAACAGAGCCAGGGTTTCATCGAGATCGGCAAGCTCGACCAGCATCGTCGTCAGGCTGACGGGGAGAAAGCGCATCGGAACCTCAGGCGTGATAGGCGGCATCGGGAATATCGGTGATGAACATATGGCCGGGCGCATGGGTGATGGCAAAGGGGACGCCCGACGCCATCACAGCGGCTTGCGGGGTGACGCCACAGGCCCAGAACACCGGCACTTCGCCCGGCTCGATGCGGACGGGATCACCGAATTGCGGTTTGGCCAGATCGGCAATGCCGATCTGTTCCGGTGCACCAACATGAACCGGCGCACCATGCACCGCCGGGAACCGACCGGAAATCGTCGCGGCATCGGCAACCCGCGAGGCTGGGATTGGTCGCATCGACACCACCATATTGCCATGCAAACGGCCTGCCGGGCGGCAGGGTTGATTGGTCAGATACATCGGCACATTGCTTTTATCTGTCATGTGGCGGATCTCGATACCCGCTTCCACCATCGGCGTCTCGAAGGTGAAGCTGCATCCGATCAGGAAGCTGACGAGATCGGGATGCTCGGCCCAGGCGGCGGTGGCGTCGGGTGTTTCCTCCGCCAGCTTGCCATCGCGCCAGATCCGGTAGAGCGGCAGATCGGTGCGCAGATCGGCGCCCTTGGCGAGTTCGGTCAGATGCGAACCGGGATCGGAGACATCAAGGACCGGGCAGGCCTTGGGATTGCGTTGCGCATAGAGCAGGAAGTCAAAGGCCCAGTCGCGCGGCAGGACGATCATATTGGCCTGGGTAAAGCCGGGGGCGACGCCGGATGTCGGTTCCACAGCGCCACTGCGATAACGGGTACGGGCGGCGCGCGCCGGTTCGACATCCCAATGTGCCAGATGCTTCAAGGCAATCATCGCCTCTCTCCCTATGCAGTTACAAACGGCTGGACGGCAATGCCCTCAGCCTCGAATCGCCTGCGGATTTCCTGGGCAATAGAAACGGCACCAGGGCTATCGCCATGCACGCAGATCGATTGCGCCTCGACCTTGATCACGCTGCCATCGATGGCTTCCAACGTGCCTTGGCGGGCAAGCTGCACCATGCGGCTGGCGATCTTTTCCGCGTCATGCAGAACAGCCCCCGCTTCCCGGCGCGAGACGAGCTGGCCTTCCGGCGTATAGGCGCGGTCGGCAAAGGCTTCCGCCACGGTGCTCAGGCCGGACGTGCGGGCGAGATTAAGGATGGGTGCTCCGGCCAGTCCCATCAGCACCAGCGAGGGATCGATGGCTTTGACGGCATCGATCACCGCCTGGCCCTGACGGGCATCATTGGCGATCCGGTTATAGAGCGCCCCATGCGGCTTGACGTAGGTGACGCGGGTGTTGGCCGCCGCCGCCATGCCTTTCAGGGCGCCGATCTGGTAGATCACGTCGGCGATCAGCTCTTCACTGGTCACGTCCATGTCGCGCCGGCCAAAGCCGACGCGATCAGGATAGGACACATGGGCGCCGATCGATACGCCATTTTCAGCGGCGGCCTTAACGGTTTTCCAGATGCCGGACGGGTCGCCCGCATGAAAACCGCAGGCAATATTGGCGCTGGAAACCACGGCCAGCATGGCCGCATCGTCGCCCATGCTCCATGCGCCGTAGCTTTCCCCAAGGTCGCTGTTGAGATCGATGGCAGCCATGTGCTTTCCTTCCTTGTTTAAAGCTTCAGCTGTTACAAGCCAAGCAGGGCGAAGATTGGCCCGACCGATTTGTAAGCCATGTACCATGTCAGCGCGCAGGTGAGGACACCGAGGATCAATAGCCAGCGCGGATAACGATAGCCGCCCATCAGGTCGGCGCGCGCCCAGGCCGCATAGATGAAAATTGATAGACCGATGGGCAGGATCAGCCCGTTCAGGCCACCAACGAAGACCAGCATTTGCGCGGGCGGGGTGGTCATGATGATGTAGAAGAACAGCGAAATGGCGATGAATGCCACGGTGGCGAGATTGCGCGCCCGCTCGCTCATATCCTGCTTGAAGGCGGTCAGGAACGAGACCGATGTATACGCTGCGCCGATGACGCTGGTGATGGCGGCGGCCCAGAAGATCACGCCGAACAGGCGAAGTCCGATATTACCGGCTGCACTCTGGAAGGCTTGCGCGGCCGGATTGGCGCTTTTGCCGGAAATGTCGATGACCACGCCGCTGGCGACGACGCCCAGCACAGCCAAAAACAGCACATAACGCATGACGCCAGTCACGGCGATGCCGGTCAGGGCGGCGCGGTTGACGGCACCGAGATTTTCAATGCCGACGGTGCCCTTGTCCAGCAGGCGATGCGCACCGGAATAGGTGATGTAACCGCCAACCGTGCCGCCGACAATGGTGGTGATGGTGGCAAAATTGATGGTGTCGGGCAGGATCGTCTGGCGTAGCGCCTCTAACAGTGGCGGGCCGGATACATAGGCGACAAACAGCGTCAGGGCGATCATCAGCACGCCTGCGACGATGATGAAGCGGTCGATTGCCAGCCCTGCGCGCTTTGATAGGAAAATGCCAATGGAGAGCAGGGCGCTGATGGCGCCGCCCCATTTAGGGTCAAGGCCGAGCATGGCGTTGAGGCCAAGGCCTGTGCCGCCGATATTGCCGATATTGAAGAACAGCCCGCCGATAATGACCAGAACGGCAAGCAGATAGCCGGAGCCGGGAATGGCGGCATTGGCAATATCTGAGGCGCGCATCCGGGTGAGTGTGACGATCCGCCAGATATTCAACTGGACGACGAAGTCGATGATGATCGAGGCCAGGATGCCGAACGCAAAGGCTGCCCCCATGGTCGCGGTAAAGGTGGCGGTCTGGGTAATGAAGCCCGGCCCGATCGCCGATGTTGCCATCAGGAAAACCGCCGCTGTCAGCGCGCCGCGACGGGTTTTGGGGGATTGCGGACCTGAATTATTTGTCACGGCGATCTTCTGCGTATCGCGCGCTGGGACGTGGTTCTGCGCCATTGGGAGGCTCCATGGTCATCGTCATCCGCCCCTCTGCGGATGATCCATGCAGCTAGTCTGCCACGTTTCACAATTCCGTCAATATTGTTGAACAATTTTATTTTATCGTTCTATCATTCTGTTTATTTCATGGGCGACTTGCCTGCGATATCGGCAGGACATGCCAATGGTGTGGGCAAGTCTGCCCCGTTTTCCGCGCTGCCTTGCTCTGCCGGCGGGCATCGGCAATAGTCCCGGCGAAAGATGGCAGCCGCTGAACATGTTCGCGGTTGGGCAAGAGGGACCTATGGCAGACGAGGATGAAAGCCTTTCGCTGGCGGAGCGGCTGGTGACAAAAATCCGTGATCAGCTGATCGCCGGGGAGTTGAAGCCGGGCCAGCGGTTGTCGGAGGCAGCACTCAGCACCCGGCTCGACGTGTCACGCAATTCCCTGCGGGAAGCCTTTCGGCTGCTCACCAAGGACGGCTTGCTGCGCCACGAGGCCAATCGCGGTGTGTTTGTCGCCACGCCCAGCATGGCCTCGATCATCGATATCTACAGGGTGCGGCGGCTGGTAGAATGCAAGGCGCTGGAACAGGCGTTTTCCGGTCATCCCGCCGTCCGGCGGATGCGGTCGGCGGTGGAAACCGCGCGGGCCTGTCGCAATAGCCGTGACTGGCTGGGGGTCGGTAGCGCCAATATGCAGTTTCACGCCGCCATCGTCGATCTCGCCGACAGCAGCCGCCTCAGTGACTTTTATACGCGAATCGCTGCGGAACTAAGATTGAGTTTTGGCCTGCTGGACGACCCGGAATTGCTGCACGCGCCCTTTGTGGAGCTGAATGGCGAAATCCTTGGCCTGTTGGAAGCCGACAAGGCGAAAGAGGCGGCTGCCGCTCTCGATTCTTATCTGGTCCGCTCGGAGCGCACGGTGTTGGCAGCATTTGCCCGCGCCACGGCGGATGCTGGCTAATCAGAATTCCAGCGCCCGGTTATCGACCACTTCCTTCATCACGAAGAAGGTTCGGGTTTGCCGCACGCCGGGCAGGGCGATCAACTGACTGCCGTGAATGCGGTTGAAATCGGCCATGTCGCCGACCCGGATTTTCAGAAAATAATCGAAATCACCGGCCACCAGATGGCAATCGAGCACGAAATTCAGCTTGGCGACCGCCGCTTCAAACTCGGCAAAACTGTCCGGTGTTGACCGGTCCAGCACCACACCAACCATGACCAGCGCCGCCCTGTTGACCTTGGCGGGTGCCACCATGGCCCGCACACCGGTGAGATAGCCTTGCGCAAACAGCTTCTGGGTACGCCTGTGGCAAGTCGCCGGGCTGATTGAGACCTGCTCCGCCAGTTCGGCATTGGTCAGGCGACCGTTTTTCTGCAACAGACGGATCATTTTCAGATCGATGCGATCCAGGGATTCACTCATGAAAGAATCTTCCATTTCCAGGGATTAATCATCAGCCTATGCATCATAATTTTTGGAAAAATTGAAATATAACCTTCTTTAGATTGCAATTTAGAAAGCACCTTTCACACTGAAAAGTCTAGCATCCGGCCATTATCAACCCCCATTTTCAATGAGGATGCCATGCTCGACGCTTTTGAACGTTACCCGCTGACCTTCGGCCCCACACCGATCGAGAAGCTGGAGCGGCTGACCGATCATCTCGGCGGTAAGGTTCAGCTTTACGCCAAGCGGGACGATTGCAATTCGGGTCTGGCCTTTGGCGGCAACAAGCTGCGCAAGCTGGAATATATCATCCCCGACGCCATTGCCTCCGGTGCCGATACGCTGGTGTCGATTGGCGGCGTCCAGTCCAACCACACCCGTATGGTGGCGGCTGTCGCTGCCAAGATTGGCTTCAAATGCCGTCTGGTACAGGAAGCCTGGGTGCCGCATGAAGACGCGGTTTACGACCGGGTCGGCAATATCATGCTGTCACGCATCATGGGTGCGGATGTGCGGCTGGTCGATGACGGGTTCGATATCGGCATCCGCCGGAGTTGGGAGGAGGCAATAGAAGAGGTGAAGGCGGCGGGCGGCAAGCCCTATGCTATCCCGGCTGGTGCCTCCGTGCATAAATATGGCGGGCTGGGCTATGTCGGCTTTGCAGAGGAAGTCCGGGCGCAGGAAGCGGCACTGGGATTTGCGTTCGATTATATCGTCGTCTGCACCGTCACCGGCTCAACTCATGCCGGCATGGCGGTTGGCTTTGCCAAGGATGGCCGCGCCGACCATGTTATTGGCATCGATGCCTCCTTCACCCCGGAGCAAACCCGCGCCCAAGTGCTGGAGATTGCCCAGTGCACGGCGGATCTGGTTAAGCTTGGCCGTGAGATGCGCCCGGAGGATATCGTTCTGGTCGAGGATTACGCCTATCCGGTTTACGGCGTCCCTTCGGAAGAAACAAAGGATGCCATTCGTCTTGTGGGGCGTCTGGAAGGAATGATCACCGACCCTGTATATGAGGGGAAATCCATGCAGGGCATGATCGATCTGGTGAAGAAGGGATATTTCCCGGAAGGTTCTAAAGTGCTCTACGCCCATCTTGGCGGTGCACCGGCCCTGAACGGCTATGGGTATGCGTTCCGCAACGGCTGAAACCATCAGCTAGACGACCGGCCCGAAAAGGGCCGGTTCGTAAACATTTCAGCCGCGAACGCCAGCCTTCTTGGGGGCAAATGCGACGCGAGTCGTGGTGGTTGCAGCGGGCATCCGCTCTACCGGGCGGCGGTTGCTGTTGGCCGAGACAGTGCGCATGCCAACCGGGCGGATCATGGTCTTGGCAGCGGCGGGACGGGCGACCGGGGTGGGGGCCGGTGCGGGCGCAGCCTTGGCCTTCTGGGCCAGCGTAACCCAGCGCATGATGGCTTCGAAAGCATGGCGGCCTTCGCGGCGCGCAGTGGCCAAGCCTTCTTCGCTGAGCAGACAGGTGGCACCAATTTCTTTCCAGTTCGGACGGCCGCCATGCAAAGGCGGCGTGGCCTGACGAACGATCAGCCCGAGCATATAGCTGCGCAAATTCTGGTAATCGGATTTGGCAAGCGCTGGCGCAAGCCGCACTTCGCAAAAGGTTTCGATTTTCCGATGAAATACCGGAGCGGAAGGGGTCAATCTTGGCATAATACTCGCAACTCATGAATGGCCCGGCTGTGAGATGCCGGGGTGGCGCTGCTACAGCATAATCGGCCCGACCGCAACCGGTCGGGTTGAAAATTATGCAGTATATTGAATATGTTACAGCGTGACGCTGATGTCGTCACCGACGCATCGCGCTGTAAGACATGGATGTTAAAAAAGTCTTGCATCAGCCCAAGGGAGAGACCGCGAAGCAGCGGTCAATCACCTGCGAACCGATAGGGGAGCGCCGCTTTACGACTGTCGGGGTGTGTTAGTCAACCCAGTGCCTGGCTCGCCAATCCATAAGTGATGGCATCGGGCTCTGGGTGGCCCTTGTCATCGGCGCCGGGTTCCCCTTTTGGTCCGACCGGCCACGGCGCTCGCAGCGACATGGTGGTGACGGTATCAAACAGGGAAAGCCCGGATTCCAGCAGAAATTCCGCAAAGGCACCGGAGCCATGCCGCGTATCCAGCCGCAGGAAGCGCCCTTGATGACGTGCGACATGAGGTCGCGTCACAGCAATGGCATCTTCATCGCTGGCGGCAACCACCGGACCGACCACATGGCCACGCCCGAAGGGCCGGGAGAGAGCAAAAGCCACGATTTTACCAGCACGCAGCAGTACCACGCCTTCGGACAGAGGCAGAAGGTTGCCAAGCCATCGCTGGCGATTTGCACCGAAGGCTATTTCATCCAGCGTGGCGATCTCTGGCAAATCCTCGGGTTTTATCGCGCGCAGCTGTGAGCTGTCAGCGGGCTTTACGGTTTCCGGCAGCAGCCTTGCCTCGCCCTGGCACTGAAAGACCGGCGCTTCGACGGCAAAGCCGATGCTGCGATAGAGGCGTCGTGCCGCACGGGTGGAGTTCAGCCCCAGCCGTGCGACGGAAATATTGCCCAGGATATGATCCATCAGCCAACGGCCTGTGCCCTGCGTTTGCAGGCGTGGGGAGGTGATCACCATGCCGATGGTGGCGAAATTCTCGTCCATGGGGAACCACATGGCCGAGCCCAGCACCCGGTCTATAGGGTCGATGGCCGCGACGCCTTGGCCATTTGCCAGCAGAAAAGCCCAATCCTCGGTCCGGTGCGGCCAGCCGACGGCGACGGAAAGACCATGCAAGCGGTCGATGCCGACGTCGTGAATATCGGTCAACGTCAGTTCAAAGGATTCCACCTGGATCGACGTTTTCACCGTCACATTGTCTTCCTTGCATCGGGTCGGTTTGCAGCTGAGGCCGCCAATGCTTATCTAAAGCTGTCCAAGGCAATAGATTCGACTGAAACCGCATGAATTTCCAGCAGGTTTTATCGAAAAAACCGCCAAGAGCGACACTTAGCCTGATAAAAGCGCGTTACGTTCACATCCAATGCTCATTTTTGTCGCACCGACCTCGTCAATGACGCCGGATGGGACTATCCAGTTTTAGGGTAATCATGGCCTTTCTTTTCAATTCAGATCCGGCGCGTGGCGCGGTCTTCGCGCAGGCCTTCGCACGCGAGATGCCCGATTTGGATTTTCATGTTGCGCCATCGCCGGTCGAGCCTGAGGGTATCCGCTACCTGATGACCTGGGCGATGCCGGAGGAGATCGAGCGCTACACCAATCTCGAAGTGCTGTTTTGCATCGGCGCCGGTGTCGATCAGTTCGATCCCGCCCGGTTGCCCGATACCGTCAAGCTGGTGCGAATGGTCGAGGATGGAATCGTGCGGATGATGCAAGAATATATCACGCTTGCCGTGCTTTCCGTTCACCGCAAGCTGCCAGCCTATATTGGTCAGCAACAGCAAGGTGAGTGGCAGCCCCTGCCGATTACATCCCAGGCGCCTTCGCAACGGGTGACGGTGCTGGGCCTGGGCCTGCTGGGGCAGGCGGCGCTGGAGCGATTGAAGCCTTTTGGCTTTCAGCTGTCGGGTTGGAGCCGTTCGCCGCGCGAAATCGATGATGTCACCTGTCATGCCGGAATAGAGACCCTGCCAGATCTGCTGAAGCAGACGGATATTCTCGTCTGTCTTTTGCCGCTGACATCAGAGACCCGGCATTTCCTGAATGCCGACCTGTTTGCCCGCCTTCCGCGCGGCGCGTCCCTCGTTCACGCCGGGCGCGGTGCGCAACTGGATCAGGCAGCGTTGCTGGCAGCGCTCGATAGCGGCCATCTCGCCAGCGCCTTTCTCGATGTTACCGATCCGGAACCGCTGCCATCGGACCATCCGCTGTGGCGGCAGCCGAATGTGATCATCACGCCCCATATTGCCAGTGTCACCCAGCCGGAAACGGCGGCCATGGCAGTGATCGACAATATCCGTCGTCATCGATCCGGTAAACAGATGATTGGCCTTGTTGATCGCCAGCGCGGATATTAAAGATTTTCCAACTCCAACGGTGCCTGCGGCAGGACCGTTGTTTTGTTTCAACGGCAGGACGGACCTTTCGTCTCACTCTATCAAGGACTTCCTATGCATAATCTCAAAGACAAGACCTTGCTGCGTCAGCAGGGCCTGATTGGCGGCGAATGGGTTGATGCGGCATCCGCCAAGGTGATCGATGTCATCGATCCCGCCACGCAAGCGGTGATCGGCACGGTGCCGGATATGGGCAGCGATGACACAAGCGCCGCCATCAAGGCTGCGGAAAAGGCCTTCAAGCTCTGGAAGAAAAAGACCCATGCGGAGCGCGCTGGGTTGCTGGAAGCTTGGTACGGTCTGATGATCGACCATATCGAGGATCTGGCCCTGATCCTGACGATGGAACAGGGCAAGCCGCTGGATGAGGCGCGCGGCGAAATCCGCTACGGCGCCTCCTTCGTCAAGTGGTTTGCGGAAGAGGCTCGCCGCATCGGTGGCCACACCATTCCCTCGCCAACCACCGACCGCCGCATCGTTGTGCTGAAGGAGCCGGTTGGTGTCTGCGGCATCATCACGCCCTGGAATTTCCCCAATGCGATGATTACCCGCAAAGTGGCCCCAGCCTTGGCGGCGGGCTGCACTGTGGTCATCAAGCCCTCGGATTTCACGCCCTATTCCGCTCTGGCGCTGGGTGTGCTGGCCGAGCGTGCTGGTATTCCGGCTGGCGTCATCAATATCGTCACCGGCATGCCGACCGAGATCGGCAATGAAATCATGGCCAATGACGTCGTGCGCAAGATTTCCTTTACCGGCTCGACCCGGGTTGGGTCGCTGCTGATGCGCGGCGCCGCCGATACGATCAAGAAGCTCAGCCTGGAGCTTGGCGGCAATGCGCCGTTCATCGTGTTTGACGATGCCGATCTTGATCTGGCGGTCGAAGGTGCGATCCTCTGCAAATTCCGCAATGGCGGCCAGACCTGCGTCTGCGCCAACCGCATCCTGGTTCAATCAGGCGTCTACGATGCCTTTGCCGCCAAGCTGACCGCTCGCGTCAATGCCATGAAGGTTGGCCCTGGAACTGAGCAAGGCGTTTCCATTGGACCGATGATCAACGAGGCGGCGATTGGCAAGATCCGTCAGCATGTCGAGGATGCCGTTTCCAAGGGTGCGAAGATCATCACCGATGCGCACAGATTGCCGCAGGGTGCGCAGTTTACGGCGCCGGTGGTCTTGACCGGTGCGACAACCGACATGTTGCTGGCCAGCGAGGAGACTTTCGGCCCGGTCGCGCCGTTGTTCAAGTTCGAAACCGAGGAAGAAGCGCTGGAGATTGCCAATGGCACGCCATTTGGTCTGGCCGCCTATTTCTACACCGAAAGCCTGAAGCGCTCCTGGCGGGTGGCCGAGGCGCTGGAAGCGGGGATGATTGGTCTGAATACCGGGGCGATTTCCACGGAAGTGGCACCGTTTGGCGGCGTCAAGCAATCCGGCCTTGGCCGCGAGGGCGCGCAGATCGGCATTGAGGAATATCTGGAAATGAAGACCTTCCATATCGGCGGTCTGGCCTGATCTTTACCCATCATTCCGGGGCAGGGAAACCTACCCCGGAATATGAAAGGCCCGCCGGAAATAAGCGCGAAACGCCTCCATGGCCGGGCTGAAGTCCGCATTGCGCCGCCAGGCAAGGCCGACATCCATGGAGGGTACCGGGTCGGTCAGTGTGATTGTCTCGATCCGTCTGCCCTCCAGCGACCATGGCCGATGCACCATATCGGAGAGAATGGCGACGCCTTGGCCGTTGGCGACCAGCGAGCGCACGGCCTCAACCGAGGATGTCCGCAGCGTCACCTTCGGCTGGTAGGGTGTCGGGCTCCAGTATTTCAGCGTGGTATGCGACGCTTCGTCCACCGTCAGCATGATATAGTTTTCCTCTGCCACGTCCTTCAGGCCAACCGAGGGACGTGTCAGCAGCGGATGGCGGGCAGGGAGCCAAAGCCGCCGCTGCGAATTCAGCAGCGTTTCGGTGGTCAGTTCCGGGTTGAGAATGTTTGAGGTCAGCAGCACGGCGACGTCATAACGATTGGCAAGCAGGCCCTCTTCGACGCTTTCCCGGTTGAGTTCGAACAGCTGGATATTGACACCCGGAAACTGCCGTTTCAACCGCTCGATATGCAACGGCAGAAAATAACCGATCACCGTATAGCTGGCGGCGACGCTGAGCTTGCCCTGCACCTTGCCGGTGACGGGGTTGAGCGTGGTGATGTCATCAACCTTCCGCAGGATGTCATAGGCCTGGGACAGCAGCAGACGCCCGGCTTCGGTCAGGTCCATGCCATGCGGCGTACGCTCGAACAGCGGCGCACCGACAATGGTTTCAAGCTCCTTGATCGCCGTGGTCACCGCCGATTGCGAGATAGCGAGGTTGATGGCGGCCTGCGAGACCTGCCCGGATTCGGCGGTCGCCACGAAATAGCGGATCTGGCGAAGACTGAGCGACATGACACGAACTCCCATCGTAATTTCTGATAGTGCCATCTGAAAATCAGAATGATTAATCTTCTGATTGTGGAAGCCGAAATATTCACCTGCATTGTACGGTCTACAGAGCGAAAAACATTCAAACTTTTCTTTGGGTCTTCCAAGCTCAAGCCATCAATAAATCAGATAATGACTTTCTGAAAATACCATTTTTCAAATGATGATTTTCTGCCTAGCTTTTCCTGACGAAAATGATGGCAGTTAAGTTTTTTGCATAAAAATAAAGCATAGAGGTTCCCTGTGGCGCTTGAATCTGTCGATATCAATTGTGATCTGGGCGAAGCCTTTGGCCGCTGGCGGATCGGCGATACCGCCGATCAGGCTTTGATGGGGCTAATCAGTTCTGCCAATATCGCCACCGGCTTTCATGCTGGCGATCCAAACCTGATGGATGAGACCGTGCGGCTGGCGGCGGAGCATGGTGTCGGTATCGGCGCTCATCCCGGTTACGACGATCTTCAGGGGTTTGGACGGCGCAAGATCAATGGTACGCCGCGCGAATTGGTCAATGATATCGTCTACCAGGTCGGAGCGCTGAAGGAATTCGTGCGCCGCCATGGCTCCAGCCTGCAACATGTGAAGCCACACGGCGCGCTCTATATGGAAATGGCTGTTAACCCCGAACTCGCACAGCTTTTCGTGCATTATATGCGCACCGCCAACCCCAATGCCTATGTGCTGTGCATGGCGGGTTCGGCCACCGAAATCGCGGCGCGCGAGGCGGGCCAGCCGGTGGCGCGGGAATTCTACGCCGACCGTGATTACGACGAAAGCGGCTCTATCGTTTTTACCCGCGATGTCGGGCGTCCCGATCCCGCCGCCATTGCCCGCAAGGTGCTGCGCGCCTGCCTGGAAGGCAAGGTCACGGCGGTGACGGGCAAAGACATCGAAGTGCCATTCGAGACCATCTGCTTCCATTCCGACACGCTGGGCGCTTTCGATATCGTCCGCCATATGCGCGACGCGCTGGTCGCTGAAGGCATTCGCATTTCGCCTCTTTCAGACATTCTCAAGTAACCGGAGACAGCCATGAGCACCCACGAGATCAGATCGCCCCTGCCTGGCACATTCTACCGCAAGCCGTCTCCCGATGCCCCGAACTTCAAAAATGATGGAGATGCGGTGATGCAAGGCGATGTTATCGGCCTGATTGAGGTGATGAAGACCTTTCATGAAGTGCATGCGGACGCCGCTGGCAGCGGTCTTGTTTTCGTCGCGGAAGACAATGAACCGATCATGGCCGGTCAGGTGATCGCCGAGGTGCAGGCATGAGCATCTCGTCGCTGCTGGTGGCCAACAGGGGCGAGATTGCCGTTCGGATCATCCAGGCGGCCAAGGCGCTCGGCATTCGCACCGTGCAGGTTCATTCCGCCGCCGACCGGGATATGCTGGCGGTGAAACTGGCCGATCAGGCGGTGGAGATTGGCCCGCCCTCCGCCGCTAAATCCTACCTGAATATCGAGGCTGTGCTGAAAGCGGCGCTGGAAACCGGCGTCGATGCCGTGCATCCGGGCTACGGCTTCCTCTCCGAAAATGCTGCATTTGCCAAGGCCGTCACCGATGCCGGGCTGATTTTTATTGGTCCAAGCCATGAAGCGATCAGCCTGTTGGGTGACAAGGTCGAGGCCCGCAAGGCGGCGATGCAGGCCGGAGTGCCGACCGTGCCGGGATCGAATGGCCGGGTGGATGACCTGGATGCAGGGCGGGCCGTCGTCGAGACAATCGGCTTTCCTGTGATGATCAAGGCTGCTGCCGGTGGCGGTGGCCGGGGAATTCGCATTGCCGAGAGCATGGAGGATTTCGAGCGGCATTTTCCGCAGGCATCCTCCGAAGCGTTGGCTGCGTTTGGTGATGGCGGTCTTTACATCGAGAAGGTTATTACCCGTGCCCGCCATGTCGAAGTACAGATCCTCGGTGATGGGGAAAATGCCATTCACTGCTTCGAGCGTGAATGCTCGCTGCAACGCCGCCGCCAGAAGGTCTGGGAGGAAGGCCCATCGGTGCGTCTTCCTGCTGATGTGCGAAAAGCCCTGTGCGACAGCGCCGTGGCGCTGGCGCGGTCGGTTCACTATCGCGGCGCAGGCACGGTTGAATACCTCTATGACGAGCAGAGCGGTGAATTTTATTTCATCGAGGTCAATACCCGCATTCAGGTCGAGCATCCGGTGACAGAAATGATTACCGGCATCGATCTGGTGCAGGAAATGATCCGCATTGCCGGTGGCGCGTCTTTGTCGCTGCGCCAGGAGGATGTGGTGCTCTCCGGCCATGCTATCGAATGCCGGATCAATGCCGAGGACCCGGCACGTGGCTTTCTGCCCGGTCCCGGCACGGTCTCGACCCTGCTCATTCCCGAGGGTAACGGCATCCGCTTCGATACCATGCTCTATGAAGGCTACCAGGTGCCGCCGTTCTACGATTCCCTGCTCGGCAAGCTGATCGTCTGGGCGGAAACCCGTGAAGCCTGCCTGGAAAAGCTTGGCGCGGCGCTGGAGCATTTCGAGATTGGCGGTCTTGCCACCACCATTCCGCTGCACAAAAAGCTGGCGGTTGATCCCTGCGTGCGGAGCGCCGATGTCCATACCCGGTTTCTGGAGCCGTGGCTGGAAACGGCCTTTCCTGCTCCCTCCAAGGCACCCGCTTCAAAGGAGACTGTCTGATGGCAATGCGATATACATTCGGGGGTGATGAGCATCTGTTCGTGGAATGCAGCGAGGCGATGTCGCTGGAGGCCTTCTTCACCTCGCTGTCGATGACCAACGGCATTTCTCAAGCCCGGATCAAGGGCGTTACCGAGATCTGCCCGGCCAATGCCTCTTTCCAGGTCAAGTTCGATCCTGACATTATTCATCCCGATGATATTTTGAAGGAAGTCCAGGCCATCGAAGTGGCGGCGGCGAAAAGCGATCCGGTGATCGCCACGCGGATCGTTGAAATCCCGGTCTTCTACAACGATCCCTGGACCCATGAGACTCTGATGCGGTTTCGCGAACGCCATCAGGAGCCTGAGGGCACTGATCTCGACTATGCCGCCAAGATCAACAATTACTCTGGGGTCGAGGACTTTATTGCCGCCCATGCCGGTTCGCCCTGGTTTGTCTCCATGGTCGGCTTCGTGTCCGGCCTGCCTTTCATGTACCAGATGGTCGAGCAGCAGCGGCAGATCGAGGTACCGAAATATCTGCGGCCCCGCACCGATACGCCGAGGCTGACGGTCGGCCATGGTGGCTGTTTCGGCTGCATCTATTCGGTGCGCGGTGCCGGTGGCTACCAGATGTTCGGCATCACCCCGATGCCGATCTACGATCCGACCCAGACCACCTCTTACCTGCGTGACTTCATGGTGTTCTTCAAGCCGGGGGATATCGTCAAGTTCAAGCCGGTGGATAGAGACGGTTACGATCAGGCGGTGGAAGAGGTGGACAAGGGCATATTCGTACCGCCAATCCGCGAGGTGCGCTTTGATCTCTCGGAATTCCAGAAAGACATCACCGGCTACAACGCCAGGCTGGAGGGCCTTCTCCATGGTCATTAAGGTTTTGCATCAAGGGCTTGCCACCACGGTTCAGGATCTGGGCCGTCCCGGCTATTTTCACCTCGGCATTCCCCTGGGCGGGGCCATGGACCGGCTGGCGCTGAAGGCCGCCAATCTGCTCGTCGGCAATGACGAAGGGGCGGCGGGGCTGGAAGCGGTGTTCATCGGACCGAAGCTGGAATTTGCCGCCGACACCATGGTCGCTGTCACCGGAGCGGAGATGCCGATCCGCCTTGACGGTGAGGAACAGCCTGGCTGGACCGCCTTCAAGGTGCGGGCAGGTCAGGTGCTGAGTTTCGATTTCCTGAAAGCAGGGGCTCGGATCTATATCGCCGTCGCCGGTGGTATTGATGTGCCGCTGGCGCTCGGCTCACGCTCCACCTACGCCATCGGCGCGCTTGGCGGTTTTCAGGGCCGTGCTATTGCGGCTGGAGATGAATTGCCGGTGGGGCAGGCGAAGCCTGTACCGGAAGGCCGGACCATTCCGCAGGCGCTGCGCCGCCGTCCGGGCGCGCCTGCCGAACTGCGCGTGCTGCCCGGTCTCTATTGGGATCGGTTGACGGAAGAGGCGAAGGGCAATTTCTTTGAGGACGAATGGAAGGTAGCGCCGGAAGCTGACCGGATGGGCTACCGGTTTCGCGGCGGGCGCAAGCTCGATTTCGTACCCCGCACTCCGCCGTTTGGGGCAGGCTCCGATCCGTCCAATATTGTCGATAGCTGCTATCCCTATGGCTCGATCCAGGTGCCGGGTGGCACTGAGCCGATTGTCTTGCACCGCGACGCCGTTTCTGGCGGCGGCTATTTCATGGTCGGCACGGTGATATCAGCCGATATGGACCTGATCGGTCAATTGCAACCGCATACGCCGACCCGGTTCGTCAAGGTCGATATGGAGCAGGCATTGGCGGCACGCCGAGAGCGGCAGGCGATGATCCGCGACATCAGCGCCGCGTTGTCAACGGTCTAGGAGCGCAGATCATGGCAGGGTCGGCACCACACTCATTCCTGAACACGGGTCAGATAGGCCGCCGTGGCGCCGGGATCGGGAATGATCGCGACGATCTTCATTTGGGCGATGGTCCGGTTCAGGGCTGCGTCCAGATGGGTGCCATGCATGGCCGCCGCTGCCGTGGTCGCCCCACGGGCCAGCAACTCGACGATCAGCCGGAATTCGGTAATCGTCGTCAGGTCGCCGGGAAGACCCAGGCGGGCCAGAAGGCTGGTCGCGGCTGTCACCGGCAGAAGATTGTTGCGGATCAATTCCCGCAGCTTCTCATTGGGCGTGGCGAGAATGCAGATCTCTATGAAGCCTTGCTGCATCTCCACGACATCTCTGAGGCCATCCCCGGTATGATCTCTCTCCAGTTGCCGAAGCCGGTCCAGCAGGCAAAGCAGCGCCTCACTGTCGATATGGGGGGCAGCCGTCGTCAATGCCTGCGGCTCCAGCATGGCGCGCAACCCGAAATGATCCTTGATGGTCTGTGCGGTCAACGGACCGGCGATCCAATGGGAGCTTTGGTTCTTGCGCACCAGTCCCCGTTCGCTCAGCCGCGCCAGCACATCGCGCACCACCGTGCGGCTGACATTGAAATGGCTGGCAAGTTCGGTCTCGATGATCCGGTAGCGGCCAAACACCACGCATCCGGCCACATCGCGCTCGACGGTGTCGTAGATCCGCTCCCAGGAGGACCGGTTCTGCAAGGCGTCGTCGGCATGTTTGGGGACGGTCAGGCCAATGCTGCGGATATCGGTTCTCAGCGGCTCGATGCCAAACCCTGTCGGGCCGACGAGATAGCCGCGTCCCTTAAACCGATGCACCAGCCCGTCCGCCTCCAGCGCCTGCAAAGCCCGCTGTACCGGCGCACGGGACGTTTGCAGGATCTCGGCAATATGGCCTTCCAGCAGCACAAGCCCTTGAGGCAACAGGCCTTCGGCGATGTTGGAACGCAGCACCGCCTCGGCAATTTCATAGCGGCGTTGGCCGGTTTGTGTCGTCATGGCGCAGACTGTTCCCGTTGGTCTGTCTTCTCTGTAAGGCGAAAACCGCTTTCGAGACTAGAGGCATAAAAAGCAATATCCGCATGCAGCATTTAATTTTTGGATATAGTGTGCAATAGTCATTTTTTAGATCGTATTCGGATTGGTTTAAAGCGTAGGCATTCCGAAGGCGATTACAGGCATTCAATCTAAAAATCCTCGGGAAAATTGGCAGGTATTGCCGATTTTTATGGGTCCCTTTGTGCTTGTCTGTCGGAATGCGCAATGTATCGCGTTGGCGGGAACTTGATGGACTACCCTAAAAATCAACTGAATTTAAAAATCATAAAAAAGTATATTGAATACAAAAATCATCCGTGCAATGCTTCGACTGTATCGTGCCAATAGAAGCGCGGACAAGCGGAACGAATAGAAAAATGCCCGATTGCCGATTCCTGTGATGCACCTTTGCTAAAAGGTGCAAGCGCTCTTCCTGTGTTTGCGGGGAGGGTGTTCGGGTTAGGCTGGATGGGCGCAACTGGCGAGAACCGACGTGACATCCGTGCTCGAGCTACACAATCTGGTCAAGACCTATGGGGACACACGCGCCCTTGATGGCTTGAGCCTTTCGCTGCCCGACGATCATTACATCTCACTGCTTGGCCCAAGCGGGTCGGGAAAGACAACCCTGCTCAGGGTGATCGCCGGGTTTGAGCGCTGCGAGGGTGGTTCTATCCGCTTTGCCGGACAGTCCATGCAGGACGTGGCGCCGCATCGGCGTGGCATCGGCTTCGTCTTTCAGAATTTCGCGCTGTTTCCGCATCTGAGTGTGCGAGAAAACATTGCCTTCGGCCTTGCCAATCGTGAGGTAGCACCGGTGACCAATGCTGGCGAAGTGGCCGACAGGGTGCGTGACATCATCGCGCTTGTCGGCTTGCAGGGCTTGGAAGCCCGCGCGGTCACCCAGATTTCCGGTGGCCAGAAACAGCGTGTCGCGCTGGCCCGCACCCTGGTCACCGAGCCGAAAATGGTGCTGCTGGACGAACCGCTTGGCGCGCTGGACGCCAATCTGCGCGCTCGGATGCGCAATGAGTTGCGTGACATCCGCGAGCGCTGCGGCGTCACATTCCTCCATGTTACCGGCAGCGAGAGCGAGGCGCTGGCCATGGGAGACATGGTTCTGGTGCTGGATCGTGGGCGGATTGCCCAGACCGGCAGTTCAGACACGATCTATAACCGCCCCGTTTCCGCCGATGTGGCGCGTTTTCTGAATTGCTACAATCTGTTTTCCGGTTCTGTTGACGGCAACAGTTTCGTGGCTCCGGCAGGCCGCCTGCCACTTGGCGGTTTCAGGCAATCCGCTTCGACCCCCGCCTATGCCATTCGCCATGATCGGATTTCCATCCGTCCTGTTATCGCCGAGCGCGGCAGTGATGAAGTGGCAATCGAAGCGATCTTTCTGGCTGAGGAATATACCGGCTCGGCGGTCTATTCGTTTTTCTCGGCGGATGATGGCTCTGTCTTCGAAGTGGAAACCCATTTGAGCAAGGACGTCCGCCCGATCCTCGAACCGCAGACCCGCTACGCGCTGGTCTGGAACAAGGAGCACGCCCTTGTCTATGCATAATCAAGCCCTGACCGACGGCATCGCCACGAACGCAGAACCTGCCGCCAAGCCGTCGCGCATCTCCTTCTGGCTGGTGCTGCCGGGTGTCATCTGGATGCTGCTGTTCCTGGTGCTGCCGATGTTGATGATGGTCTATGTGTCCTTCTGGACGCAGACCACTTTCACCATCAAGCCGGTGTTGACGCTGCAAAGCTGGATCACCTTCTTTTCCAGCGATACGTATCTGGGCGCGCTGTGGACCACGGTCCGGATCTGGCTGCTGGTGCTGGTTGCGACCTTGGCTGTCGGCTATCCGGCGGCGCTGTTTGTTGGGTTGTTCGTCAAAAACAAGACGCTGCAAACCGTGCTTCTGGTGCTCTGCGTCATTCCGTTCTGGACCTCCTTCCTGATCCGCGTCCTCGCCTGGCGGCCAATGCTTGGCAAGGAAGGGGCGATCAACATGATCCTGATGAAGCTTGGCATCGTCAGCCATCCCATCGAAGTCCTGCTGTTTTCCGAACTGTCCGTGATCATCGGCATGACGCAGATCTATTGCGTATTCATGGTCGGCCCTATCGCCTTCATGCTGGGGCGGATCGAGCCGGCCATCATCGAGGCGGCGCAGGATCTCGGGGCCGGTTTCTGGCGGATTTTCCGCACCATCATCCTGCCGATGTCGATGCCGGGCGTGGTGGTTGGGGCGATCTTTGTCTCGGTCATGGTTCTCGGCGAATTCGCCACCTCGGCGGCACTGTCGGGCCGCAAGGTCAATCTACTCGGCAATATCATCGTCACCCAGGTCGGGTCGCTGAAATGGGCCTTTGCGGCGGTGGCGGGCGTGGTGCTGACCCTGCTGATGGGGCTGGTTGTTGCGGCGCTGCTGCGGGTCGTCGATCTCAGGAAGGAGTTGTAGGATGAATTCCGGAGCGGTCAAACTGGCACTTGGCGTCTATACCACGCTGTTTCTGGTGTTTCTCTATGGGCCTTTGGTGGTTCTCGCCATCCTGTCCTTCCAGACGGGACCGGAAGGCGGCCCGCAATTTCCGATCATCGAATGGTCGGTCTATTGGTACAAGCATCTGTTCGGCCTGACGCCGCCGTCGCGCATTGCGCCACTGCCGATCAACGATGCCCTGGTGCGATCCATGGGGCTTGCTGTGATGACGATGATCGTCTCCACCGTGCTGGGGGTGATTTCGGCGCAGGCCTTTCGCAGCCGGTTCAAAGGTTCCGGCCTGGTCTTCTACCTGATCGTGCTGGGCATGATGGTGCCGGGTGTGCTGGTCGGGCTTGGCATGGCGCTGGTTGCCAATACTCTTGGCATCGACCGGCACTGGTGGGGTACGGCCTTTGTGCTGCATGTGGTCTATACCTTTCCCTTTGCCTTCCTGGTGATGCTGGCGATCTTCAACCGCTTCGACCCAAGCGTCGAAGAGGCGGCCTGGTCGCTTGGCGTCAGCCCGATGCGGACCTTTCGCAAGATCACCTTTCCATTGATCTTTCCAGGTGTGCTGTCGGCCATGCTGTTTGCCTTCACGCTGTCTTATGACGAGTTTTCCCGCACGCTGTTTGCCTCTGGCCGTGACCTCACACTGCCGCTGGCGATCTACGGGACGTTTTCGGTGGAAGTGCATCCGAATGTCTTTGCCTTCGGCGTGCTGACCACGCTGTTTTCCTTCGCTCTGCTTGGCACGTATGCCGTGCTGATGGGGCTTTCGGTGCGCCGCGCCCGGCGCATCGCCGTGCAGGAGGATGCATGATGAACAAATCCGCTTTCCCTTCCGCCATTGTCACCGGCGCTGGTTCCGGCATTGGTCGCGCCATTGCACTTCGACTTGCAAAAGACGGGTATGGCGTGTTGGTCAACGATCTTGCCCTGGAAAGAGCGAAAGCCGTCGCCGAAGAGATCACGGCGTCTGGTGGCAAGGCCTCGGCCTATGCCGGGGACGTCTCCCACGAGACGGAAGCGGCGGCGATCTGCGCTGCCGCCGTTGTCGCCCATGGACCGGTGGCACTGCTGGTCAATAATGCCGGTATCGTCCATCAATCGCTGTTTGAACATCTTGAAGTCGCTGATTTCGACCGGATGTTTGCAGTGCATGTGCGCGGAAATTTCCTGATGACCCGCGCTGTGTTGCCACCGATGCTGGAACGGGGAGACGGTGTGATCGTTAATATCGCCTCGCAGCTTGGCCAGATCGGCGGCGTCGAACTGGTGCATTATTCCGGCGCCAAGGCGGCGATCATCGGCATGACCAAGGCCTTGGCCCGCGAAGTTTCCGCCAGAGGTGTGCGCGTCAATGCGGTCGCTCCCGGCCCGATCAATACGCCGCTGGTCATGGGTCTGTCGGAAGACTGGCGAGCCGCAAAAAAGGCGCAGCTGCCGCTTGGCCGGTTCGGTGAACCAGAGGAAGTGGCCGCCGCCGTCTCCTTTCTTGCCTCCCCGGATGCGGCCCTGTTCGTCGGCCAGACCCTGGGGCCGAATTCCGGCGATGTGATGCTTTGAACCGTGAAGGAAGAGACAGATGAGCAACCAGAACCAGCGGATCGTCATCATCACCGGAGCCGGGATTGGCATCGGCGCTGCCGCCGCCAAAGCCTTCGGCGCGCTTGGTGACCATGTCGTCGTTACCGATATTTTGGACGATGAAGGCGAGGCGGTGGCGCAGGCTATTCGCGCTGCCGGTGGCTCGGCGGAGTTTCATCATTATGACGTGCGCTCGACACCGGCAGCCGATGCGCTGGTCGCCGATATCGAGGCACGGCTTGGCCGGATCGATGTGGTGGTCGCCAATGCGGGCATTGCGCATCGCGTCCCGCTTCAAGACCTGACCGATGAAAAATGGGACTTGACCTTCGATATCGACCTCAAGGGCATTTTCCGGCTCGTGCGGGCCGCTACTCCTGGGATGCGCGCTCGCAAAAGCGGGGCGATTGTCGCGCTGTCGTCGATCATGGGCATTGCCTATGGCTGGGATGAACATGTGCATTATTCCGCCGCAAAATCCGGGGTGATCGGGCTGGTGCGCGGTCTGGCCGTCGAGCTTGCCCGTGATGGTGTGCGGGTCAATGGCATTGCGCCGGGCTATATCCGCACCGCGCAATTGCTGTCGGAGGAAAATTCGCTCGGGCCGGTGGGGGCCGAAAAAGCCGCCGAAATCATTCCCATGGGACGGCTCGGAACACCCGAGGATATTGCCGATGTCATCACCTTCCTTGCCTCCAATGCAGCTCGTTACATGACCGGTCAGGTGCTGGTCGTCGATGGTGGCCTGCTCGTTGGGCGTTACTAAAAGAAACAATCAACAACAACAAAAACCGGCAAAGCCGGATCGGGAACTCAAAAACTGGAGAACTGCCATGTCATTACTGGAATTGAACCGCAGATCACTTCTCAAACGCTCCACCGGCATGATGGCGTTGGCCATGGGGGCAGGTACGCCCTTCCTGTCGTCGCGGGCTGCCTATGCTAAGGCCACCAGCCTTGCCAGCCAGCAATTGCGCACCATCGGCCTGTCGGTGACGGTGCAGGAACGCATTCTCAATGACTTCAAGAAGGCCTCCGGTGTCGGCGGCACATCCGGCACGGCGGCAACCTTCCCGGATGCGCAGACCAAGATCTTGTCCGGCTCGAAGGATTACGATTGCTGGGAAATCATCGCCGAGCGCCTGCCTGCCATCGTCATGACCAACAATGTCGAGCCGGTGCCTGCCTCTGGCTTGAAAAACTGGGCGAATATCCGCGACACCTTCACCAAACCATCAGACAAATGGGACTTGAAGGCGCAGATCGTCGGGCAGATCTGGGCCGATGAAGGCCAGACAACGCTGAACATGGTGCCCGCCGTCTATAACTACGATTCCATCGGCTATAACCCGGATGTGGTCTCCGCCGAGGAAGCCAATAGCTGGGCGGCGATTTTCGACAAGAAGTGGAAGGGCAAGTCCGGCCTCAACACCGATCCGCTGATTGCCTTCGGTCAGGCGATCATGGCGATGAACACGCTTGGCCTGCTCAACGTCAAGAACCCTGGCAATCCGAGTGCCAAGGAAATTGACGAGGCGGCGGCCTTCCTGGTGTCGAAGAAGAAGGAAGGCCAGTTCCGGGCGCTATGGGGCGATTTCGGCGAATTGGTCAACCTGATGGCCTCAGGCGAAATGGTGGTTTGCGACGCCTGGCAGCCTGCGGTCATGGCGGTGAAGGCGCAGGGCAAGTCTTGCAAATACGCGGTGCCGAAGGAAGGCTACCGCGCCTGGGCCATCGGTCCGTCGATGATTGCAGGCACCACCAACAAGGAAGCCGTCACCGCCTATGCTAATTACTGGCTGTCGGGTGAGCCGGGCATCGCTGTGTCGGAGCAAGGGTATTACTCGCCCTCCACCAATATTAAAAGCGTCATGGCACCGGAAAAATATGCCTTCTGGTATGAGGGCAAGCCTTGGACCGGCGCGCCGGAGCGCGGCATCAAGGAAGGCGACCTGCGTGATGGCGGCTCGCTGGAAGAGCGCGCCAAGAACGTCGCTTATTGGCATCAGTGGCCGGATGAATACGACCATCTGGTGCAGAAGTGGGACGAGTTCCTGAACGCCTGACGAGACGCGGGAAGACCGGCTGGCTCCGGTCTTCCCTTTTGATACTGCACCGGAGAAAGCCGATGATTTACGACCTGGAACTGATTGATGTGGGCAAGGTCTATGACAATGGCACCACGGCTGTCAGTGCCTTCAGCCTGGCGGTGAAGAAAGGTGAGTTCATCGCTTTTCTCGGCCCATCCGGCTGCGGCAAGACCACGACGCTGAGGATGATTGCCGGGTTCGAGGGTATTTCCTCCGGCGATATGATGATCAAGGGCATGCGGATGAACGACGTGCCGCCGCAAATGCGCCCAACCGCGACGATCTTTCAGAACTACGCGCTGTTTCCCCATATGAGCGTGCGCCGCAATGTCGCTTACGGTCTTGAGGTCAAAGGCATGGCCAAGGCCGAGCGCGACCGGAAGGTAGAGCGGATCATCGCAACGCTTGGGCTTGAAGACATCGCCGAACGCAAGCCGGAAAAGCTTTCCGGCGGCCAGCGTCAGCGGGTGGCCTTGGCGCGTGGGCTGGTGATCGAGCCGGACATTCTGCTTCTGGATGAGCCGCTTGGGGCGCTTGACGCCAATTTGCGCAAGGCGATCCAGAACGAGCTGAAAATCCTGCAAAGGACGCTGGGCGTCACCTTCATTTTCGTCACCCACGCTCAATCGGAGGCGCTGGCGCTCTCCGACCGGGTGGTGGTGATGAACCAGGGCCGCGTTGAGCAGGTCAGTCCGCCGCACCAGCTCTATACCCGACCCGCCACACCGTTTGTGGCGCAATTCATTGGCCGAAATGCGATTTTCAAGGGGCATGCCCGTGCCGATGGCGCAGGCGACTTGCGGGTCGAGACCCCGGAAGGATTGCTCGCAGGCCTGGTCAATGGCCCGGTATCTGAAGGTGGCCTCGCCAATCTCGTCGTTCCCGCCGAGGCTATTCAGGTTCATCATGGAAGCGCCGAACAGCTTGATCGGGTGGCTGTGGCCCATGGTGGCAACGCGGTGCATGCCCGCATTCAACGCGCCGATGTCGTTGGTCACGTCTCGCATATCTCAGCGGTGCTGGCGGATGGTCGGTCGCTGTCTCTCGAGGCCCATGTCGACAAATATCGGCCTGATGAGTTTCCGGTCGGCTCAGATGTGTTCCTGTCGTGGAAGCCTTCGGATGCCTCCATTATCGCCGCGCACTGACAGTCGCGTACCTGATCAAAAAGTCTTTATCAAAAGGAGAAAACACCATGGCAAAGGAAATCTTTTGCAGCTTCGGCATCGACGTGGATGCGGTGGCCGGCTGGCTCGGCTCTTACGGCGGCGAGGACTCGCCCGACGATATTTCCCGTGGCCTGTTTGCCGGTGAAGTCGGTGCGCCGCGCCTGCTGAAACTGTTCGAACGTTTCGGCATCAAGACCACATGGTTTATTCCCGGCCATTCCATCGAGACCTTCCCGGAACAGATGCAGGCGGTGGCCGATGCTGGCCATGAAATCGGCATTCACGGCTATACCCATGAAAACCCGATTGCCATGACCCGCGAGCAGGAAACCGAGGTGCTGGACAAGTGCATCGAGCTGGTCACCAAGCTGTCTGGCAAACGTCCGACCGGTTATGTCGCGCCGTGGTGGGAGTTTTCCAATGTCACCAATGAATTGCTGCTGGAGCGGGGCATCAAATACGACCACTCTCTGATGCATAATGATTTCACGCCCTATTATGTGCGGGTCGGCGATAGCTGGACCAAGATCGACTATTCCAAGAAGCCCTCCGACTGGATGGTGCCATTGAAGCGTGGCCACGAGACTGACCTGATCGAAATCCCGGCCTCCTGGTATCTCGACGACCTGCCGCCGATGATGTTCATCAAGAAATCACCCAATAGCCACGGTTTCGTCAATCCGCATGATATCGAGCAGATCTGGCGCGACCAGTTCGATTGGGTCTATCGTGAAATGGATTATGCGGTTTTCCCGATCACCATTCACCCTGACGTTGCCGGGCGCCCGCAGGTGTTGATGATGCTGGAGCGGTTGTTTGCCCATATGAGCAAGCATCCGGGGGTGAAATTCGTGACCATGAACGAGATCGCCGACGATTTCGCCAAGCGCTTTCCGCGCAAGAAGTAACAGTAAGGCAAGGGGCGGCGCTATGCCGTCCCTTGGCTGTGAAAGGAGATCGTCATGTGTTCACTCTGCGGTGTGATTGGCGGCAATGAGCATTGGGCTGACGCCGTGGCCCGCCCCGGTGTCTACACCCGCAATGGCGAGCGGGTGGACCGCCGCCGTGAACGGATGAACCGGGTGAGCACCGCCAACCGGGTGCTGAAAGCGTTCGGCCTGTCGCTATCCGACTGGCAGGGCTCATCCTATATCTTGTCCAGCCTGACAGGAAAGACCGAGATTATCGAGGATCTCGGTCATCTCTGGTCGGTCGCTGAAAAAATGTCCGGTCGGGCCTGTGATCCGCTTGATCCGGTGCTGATTGCGCGGATGGAAACGGCCCATAATGGCTGATGCAAGGGGTGCTATTCCCCAGTTCACGCCCGTCAATCTGCTGACCGGCTTCCTCGGCTCCGGCAAGACGACGCTGCTCAAGCGCTTGCTGTCGGACCCGGCGCTTGCCGATACGGCGGTGCTGATCAATGAATTCGGAGAAATCGGCCTCGATCACGACCTGGTGGAAACGGTTGATGGGGATACGGTGCTTTTGCAATCCGGCTGCGTCTGCTGCACCATTCGCGGCGATCTGGCAGAAGCCGTACGTACCTTGCATGAGCGGCGCGAGCGCGGCGAGATCGCACCCTTTCGCCGGGTGATGATCGAAAGCACCGGCCTTGCCGATCCGTTTCCGATCTTATCGACGCTGAAAGCCGATCCGGTCCTGCGCCATCATTTTCGCCACGGCAATGTTATCACCACGGTCGATGCCATTAATGGGTTAGGGCAGCTCGACGCTTACGGCGAATCGGCCCGGCAAGTGGCGATTGCCGACCGGCTGGTGATCACCAAGACCGATATGACTGAAGCCCTCGAACATCAGGAATTGGCCACCCGGCTGAAGGGACGGCTTGTGGCGATCAATCCGGATGCGGCCATTCTGACCGCGGCAGATGCAGATTTTTCAGTCGCCACCTTGCTGGAAGACGATGCCAGCCTGCACAGTTCCACCCTGCAATCGGCCAGCGGTTTTTACTGCGAAGCGCCGGTAGATGCTGGCCATAGCGGTGACTTCCGCTCCTTCGTGGTCACGGTTGACGAGCCGATTGACTGGACCGCGTTCGGCATCTGGTTGACCATGCTGCTCAACCGGCATGGCGCTAGGGTTATCCGGGTGAAGGGCATTTTGAACATCGCGGGTGAAGACCGGCCCGTCGCCATTCACGGCGTCCAGCATCTGGTGCATCCGCCCGTCCATATGGGCGGCTGGCCATCGGCGGATCGGCGCTCCAGACTGGTCTTCATTGTTGATGGATTGGAGACGGCGCTGATTAGGCGGTCTTTCGAGGCCTTTGCGATAAAGTGACGGGCATGGATGGTGGTGGAGGCTCTCTGGTTTTACAGTGGCTTTATAAGTGAGTGAGGAATGTCAAACCCGAATGAACACCCATAACCCACCGGCTGCCTTTCCTGCGCCCGCCCTTCATACCGAAGGCAAGCCGCGTCTGCGGGTGCTCGGCACGGCGATTTCGTTGCTGGAGCCGCTGCGTCTGCAGGCGCAGCAGGATCTCGGCATCGAGGTCGTGTTCGACAATAACGACTTCCTGACCACCCAGCACAAGGCGGCGCAGGCACCGGACAGTTACGACATTTACGATCAGTGCTTTCATAACCTGGATATCGTCTGGTACTGGCGCGCCATTCAGCCGATAGAATTGAAGCGGATCGACCTCTGGACCGAGATTTCCGATCTCACCAAGACAGGCCGTCTGGAGCCGAGTGCCCAACTGGGCAAGGGTGACGCTCCGGTCAAGAAGCTTTTCGTCCAGCCGGATCTGTCACTGGGAGAAAATCCGACCGGCCATATTTCCATGCTGCCCACCACCCATAATTTCGATAGTTTTGCCTATCGCAGCGACCTGGTGAAAAGCCCCAGGTCCGTGTGCAGTTGGGCAAGTCTGTTGGACGAGGCCTGGGCGGGCCGGGTGGCGCTGGTGGACGAGCCGGCCATCGGTATCTTTGATGCAGCTCTTGCTGCTGAGGCGGCGGGCCTGATGCGGTTTGACAATATCGGCAATATGACCGTGGCCGAGATCGATCGGCTGATCGCCATTCTCACCGAGAAGAAAAAATCCGGATTTTTCAGGGCCTTCTGGCGCACCGCCGAGGATGCCGCAGCCCTGATGGTCAAAGGCCGTACCGATATCCAGAGCATGTGGTCAACAGGCATTACCATCTTGAGCGGTCAGGGCATGGCCGTCGAACAGGCGGTGCCGGTGGAAGGCTACCGCGCCTGGCATGGCGGGCTTTGCCTGTCGCGTGGCCTCGAAGGCCGGATGCTGGACGTGGCCTATGACTATCTCAACTGGTGGATATCAGGCTTGCCAGGCGCTGTCGTTGCACGGCAAGGCTATTATATTTCCACGCCGCAGCGCTCAAAAGCGTATCTGAGCACGGCGGAATGGGATTATTGGTATGGCGGCTTGCCCGCTACGCAGGACTTGCCCGGACCGGATGGCGCCATCCGGATCAAGGCTGGCGAAAGCCGCAGCGGTGGGTCTTACTGGCAGCGTGCCAACCGCATCGCGGTGTGGAATACCACCATGGACGAACATAATTACCTGGTGCGTCGCTGGCTTCAGCTGATGGCAGCATAATATTCTATTGATTGAAGGAGTAACCGATGACCCCAATCATGTCAGGCAAAAGCATTGCCCAGCTTGCGGTGTTGATCCAGTCCGGCGGGCTCGATCCGCAGGATCTGGCTCATCAGACGTTGGCAGCCATCCGGGATCATGCGGATCAAACAATTTTCACCCGGCTAACGCCGGAGCGGGCGATGCAGGAGGCCCAGGCTTCGGCATCGCGCATCCGGGCCGGTTGCTCGCTTGGCCCTTTGGACGGGATACCGATTGCCTGGAAGGACCTTTTCGATCTTAAGGGAATAACCACCACCGCAGGCTCCGTGGTGCTGGGTGATCACCCCCCCGCAGTGCGCGATGCGGATGTCGTCCAGGCTCTGGCAAGTGCCGGGATGGTGTCCATCGGTCATGTCAATATGAGCGAATTTGCCTTTTCCGGCCTTGGGGTTAATCCGCATTACGGCACGCCGCGCAATCCGCACAGCATGGGTGACGTACGGGTTCCCGGCGGATCGTCCTCAGGCTCTGGTGTTGCCGTTGCCTCCGCGCTGGTGCCGGTGTCGATCGGGACGGATACGGGCGGATCTGTCCGCATTCCCTCCGCCTTCAATGGTATTGTCGGCTATAAGGCGACCCGTGGCCGCTATTCCATGCGTGGCGTCTTTCCGCTCTCGAAAAGTCTCGATTCCCTTGGGCCGCTCTGCCGCACCGTGCAGGATGCGGTTTGGGTGGATGCTGCCATGCGCGGGCTGACGCAGCCGCAGGTGACCCGCACCGCCTTGGCCGGACGCCGGTTCGTTGTGCCGGAAACAGTGTTTTTCGACGGTGCCGAGGATGGTGTGGTTCAAGCATTTGAGGCTGCGATACGCCGCCTGGAGCAGGCGGGTGCCGTGGTGCGCCGCCAGGCCTTCCCGATCATGCAGCAGATCCTCGATATTCTCGCCAAGCATGGTCCGCTGGTAACAGCGGAAGCCTATGTGCTGCATCGCCACCGTCTGCATGGACCGGAGGCGGCCCGCATGGACCACCGCGTCGCCACACGGGCGCTGCTGGGCGAAAACATCAGCCTTTCCAGCTATGTCGAGCTTATCGACCGGCGTGACCAATTGATTGCGGAATTTACCGGCCAGATCGGCACGGATGAATTCATCCTGACGCCAACCGTCGCGCATGTCGCACCGCTGACCGCGCCGCTTGTGGCTGACGATGACCTGTTCGTGGCAACCAACGGCAAGACATTGCGCAACACGATGCTCGGCAATTTCCTCGACTGGTGCGCGGTTTCGCTGCCATGCGGAACGGGTGAAGCCAATATGCCTGTTGGCCTGCAAGTCTCCGGGCCTGCAGGGTCCGATGAGGCCCTGCTTGGTCTGGCGCTTTCGGTGGAAGCGGTGGTTTGCGGCTAAATAAGCCTACATCGGAAACAGGCTGGTCAGAGGCATATGCGATTTGACGATCGGTGATTTCAGCACCACGAAGCTGAAATATTTGTCGATGCCGATATCCATGTCGGTCAGCCTTTCCATGATCGACTGATATTCGCCAATCCCTGATGTGACGAATTTCAGCATGTAATCATAGCCGCCGGAGACCAGGTGACATTCGATCACCTGGTCAACTTTTTCGACGGCTGCCAGAAAGCGGGCAAAATCGATCTGCCTGTGGTTCTTCAAGGTGATTTCGGTAAACACAGTTAGCGTCTGGCCAAGCTTGCTGACATTGATCTGGGCGGAATAGCCTTCGATATAGCCATCTGCCTGAAGCTTCTTCACCCGCATCAGGCAGGGGCTGGGCGACAGATTGACCAATTCGGCCAGTTCCACATTGGTGATCCGGCCGTTCTTTTGCAATTCATAGAGAATCTTGATGTCGATCCTGTCGAGCTTCACGCTGCTGTTTCCCCTGATGCCCGTTTTTCCTGAAGCCTGTGTGCCAGCATATTATGCTTCGAAAGCCAAAGTGCAAGCCGTCATCATCAGGAAAGCAAGCTGGAAGGCTTTGAAAAACCTTATGCAACACAGGGATTGTTTGCGTTTCCAAAAACGGAAGGAAATGCTGAATTTGGGGCAATCGCGGTGCTTTTCACTGATGGAAATGCTTATGATGATCGGCAATCAAGGAGCTTTTCATGCGTGTACCCCTGTTGCGAATCGAGACCCACACCACTTTGCCTGAGGCGGCTGATGTCGTGGTGATTGGCGGCGGTATCGTCGGGACATGTACCGCCTATTTTCTGGCAAAGCGCGGCGTCAAGGTCGTGCTGTTGGAAAAGGGGCTGATCGGGGCGGAGCAGTCCAGCCGCAATTGGGGCTGGTGCCGCCAGCAGAACCGCGATGCCCGCGAATTGCCGATCGCGACCAAAAGCCTCGATCTGTGGGAAAGTTTTGCCAGTGACATTGGCGAGGATGTCGGGTTTCGCCGTTGCGGCCTGCTTTACCTGAGCAATAGCGAGGCGGAAATCGCCACCTGGGCCAAATGGCGTGACTTTGCCAAAACGGTCGGCGTCACGACCCATGTGCTTTCGGCAAAAGAAGCCGCCGAAAAAGGTAGCGCGACGCACAAGCCCTGGCTCGGCGGGGTCTTTTCGCCCAGCGATGGCATCGCTGTCCCGGAGCGGGCTGCACCGGTCATTGCCCGTGGCGTGATGAAATTTGGCGGAACCGTCATGCAGCATTGCGCGGCCCGTGGGTTGGAAACCGAGGCTGGCCGCGTCAGTGCGGTGGTGACGGAAAAGGGGACGATCCGCACGGGAACGGTGGTGATGGCGGGCGGCGCCTGGGCGTCGTCCTTCTGCAATCAGTTGAATATTCGCTTTCCGCAGGCCTCCATCCGATCCTCCATTCTGTCTGTCGGTCCTCTTGAGGGACTAGGAGCCGGAACTCTGCCGGACGCCCTGCATACGGCACGGGTGTCGGTGACCCGACGGGGCGATGGCGGCTATACCATGGCGATCAGCGGTCGTGCCAGCGTCGATCTGACCCCCCAGCAGATCCGCTATGGCAAGGCCTTTCTGCCGATGTTCCAGCGGCGGTGGAGAAGCCTGAAGCCGGGGACGATCGAAGGTCTGCGCAATGGCCATGAGACGCTGGCGAAATGGGCGCTGGACAAGATCACCCCCATGGAGCGCAACCGTATTCTCGATCCGATACCGGATCGCAAACTGATCGCCGAAACCTATCGCCGGGCTGGTGAATTGCTGCCTGCTTTGGCTGGTGCAAAGATTTCGGCCAGTTGGGCTGGCTATATCGACAGTACCCCGGATGGCGTGCCCGCCATCGGCGAGATTCCATCCCTGCCGGGCTTTATTCTGGCTGCCGGCTTCAGTGGCCATGGTTTTGGCATTGGGCCGGGGGCAGGGCATTTGATCGCCGATATCATCACCGGTTCCGAACCGATTGTCGATCCCAAAGACTATCGGCCCGAGCGGCTGGCTCACTCCGCCTGGGGCAAGGTTGCGAGTTTCTAACCTCTCCGTCTTTCAAACCAAGGCGGGTACGGGATTGCAAAACCGCTGCTTTCTGCCTATAGAAAGGCCATTAACCCCGGACCCGGTGAAATTCCGGGTGGCTATTCTGGCCGCCGATCCGCCAGACAACGCACGACATTTCTGAAACGTGATGATCCGTTTATTCGGTTAGCTCTGAGCGTTTTTGAAAATCTTCCCCGTTGCGAAACAATTTCCATGAAAAAACTTGAACGATACCAGCGAGACTGGTTCTCGAATATCCGTGGCGATGTCCTGTCGGGCATTGTTGTGGCCCTTGCGCTTATTCCTGAAGCCATCGGCTTCTCGGTGATTGCCGGGGTCGATCCGAAGATCGGGCTGTTTGCCTCGGTTATCATCGCCTGTGTATCCGCCATCTGCGGTGGGCGCCCCGGCATGATTTCCGCTGCCACTGCCGCAACCGCAGTGTTGATCGGTGGATTGGTCAAGGACCACGGTATTCAATATCTGTTTGCCGCAACCGTGCTGATGGGCCTGTTGCAAATTCTGGCGGGCTTCCTGAAGCTCGGGCGTTTGATGCGCTTCGTGTCGCGTTCGGTGATGACGGGCTTCGTCAATGCCCTGGCGATCCTGATCTTTATGGCGCAATTGCCGGAATTGCTTGGCCGCCCACCATCGACTTTCGCGATGATCGGTGTGGCGCTTGCCATCATCTATCTCTTCCCGCGTCTGACCAAGGCGGTGCCGTCGCCGCTGGTGGCAATCGCCGTGCTGACGGCTGCGACCTGGTGGTTCGGATGGGATGTCCGCAGCGTCAGCGATCTCGGCGAATTGCCGTCCAGCCTGCCATTGTTCGGATGGCCGCAGGTGCCGCTGACCTTCGAGACGTTGCAGATTATTTTTCCTTATTCCATCGCGCTTGCCGCCGTTGGATTGTTGGAATCGCTGCTGACGGCCCAGATCGTCGATGACATGACGGATACGCAAAGCAACAAGAGCCAGGAATGCATCGGCCAGGGAGCAAGCAATATCGCTTCCGGCCTGTTCGGCGGCATGGGTGGCTGCGCGATGATCGGCCAATCGGTGATCAATATTTCATCGGGTGGGCGAGGGCGTCTTTCGACCTTCATGGCCGGTGGCTTTCTTCTGGTGCTGCTGCTTGTGCTGGACGACATCCTGCGGGTGGTTCCCATGGCCGCCCTGGTGGCGATCATGATCATGGTGTCGATCGGCACGTTTTCCTGGCGGTCGATCATCGACCTGCGTACCAACCCTCCATCCTCGTCGCTGGTCATGCTGGCAACCGTCGTGACTGTTGTTGCCACCCATGACCTGTCGAAAGGCGTGCTGGTCGGCGTGCTGCTATCGGGCGTGTTCTTTGCCGGTAAAGTGGCGCGGATGGTGCATGTCAAAGCCGAAGATCATGTCGATGGCTCAAGGCTGTACCGCGTGGATGGGCAGATTTTCTTTGCGTCCTCCGAAGCCTTTATCGCCGCCTTCGATTTTGATGACGATGTGAAATCCATCACCATCGACGTTACCCAGGCGCATTTCTGGGACATTACCGCGGTTGGCGCCCTCGACAAGGTGGTGCTGAAGTTCCGCGCCAAGGGCGCTGTGGTGGATGTGAAGGGGCTGAATGTTGCCAGCGCCCATATGATGGACCGTTTTGCCTTGCATCGCGATCCGCAAGCCGTTCTCAGCGCGGGTGGGCATTGATACGAGTCGTGATTGACGAGGGAATTCAGATGAGGGACGGATGAGCAATTCGCTACGCGCATAGCGCATGGCTGGCGTGCGAAAAACTGCCTCGAAAATGTGCGAAAATCAGGTATAACTCTTTTCATCGAAGCGATGCATCCTCCTCCCGCAAAGCTTCGATATACCGGGCCAGCCTCTCCTCCTCCCAGAGCAGCCCGTGGGAATGACGGCACTCCTCCTCCCAGTCGTCATTCGGTTCTTTTCGAAAAGCCTGCTGCACCTCCTCCCGCGGCAGGCTTTTCGTTTTTGGAAGATATTTCTTTCAAGAAGCCGTCAATTGCTGTTCTGCCTGTTCGGGCAAAGCAGACTGCGTTGTTGTGCCTGACTGGGCAAAGGCCGCGCCGACGCCGATGAGAATTGGGTTGCTGACGCCAAGTGTGGTGACTGCATCGGCGAGATCCCCGACCGTTCCACGCCAGCTTGTCTGTTGCGCACGGCTGATTGAGGTCATCGCCACCGCTTGCGTGTCGGAAGCCATGCCCGCCGCCATGAGATTTTCGGCAATCCGGCCTGCCATCCGACCGCCCATATAGAAGATCGTTGTGACGGATGGATCGGCCATATCGCACCAGTTGAGGCTTTCCGGCAGGTCGCCGTGCCGGGAGTGGCCGGTCACCAGCCGCAGCGACTGAGCGTGATCGCGGTGGGTGAGTGAAATACCAAGTGCCGCCGCCATGGCGCTGGCCGAGGTAATGCCAGGTACGATATCCACGGCAATACCCTCATTTGCCAGCCGGGTGATTTCCTCGCCTGCCCGTCCGAAAATCATCGGATCGCCGGATTTCAGCCGCACCACCCGCTTTCCAGCCTTGGCAAACCGCACCATCATGTCGTTGATATCGTCCTGCTTGCAGCTTTCCCGCCCGCCACGCTTGCCAACCAGCATGCGTTTGGCTTCACGGCGGGCAAGTTCGAGAACGTCAGCGGAGACCAGATCGTCAAACAGAATGACATCGGCGGCTTGCAGTGCCCGCACGGCTTTCAAGGTCAATAATTCCGCATCGCCCGGCCCCGCGCCGACCAGTGTGACCCGCCCAAGTGCCGGGGCGTTTGCGAGCCTGCCCGCCTCGTTCAGCAGCAAGTCCGCCTCATTGTCCTGCGGCGGTGCATTGCCGGCAAAGGCGCGGTCCACGAACCGTTCCCAGAAGGTGCGGCGCGGTGCGCCCGGCGCCAGCTTTTCATTGATCCGGCCACGGATCGCTTGTGCCAGTTCTGCCCATGGTTTCAGCGCCGGTGGTAGCAGGGTTTCAATCCGCCGCCGGATAGCCTGCCCGAGGATTGGTGCTGCGCCATCGGTGGAAATCGCCACCACGACCGGCGAGCGGTTGACGATGGAGCCGAACTGGAATTGGCAATAGGCGGGCTTGTCGATGACATTGACCGGCACGCCCGCCGCTTTTGCCGCGCAATAGAATGCCTTGGCCTCGTCCTCCGTCTCGCAATCGGCAAGCGCCAAAGCGGCGTTTTCAAAAATGCCGATATGCCAGCAATGGGGATGAAGGACCATGCGGTCATGCTCTTCAAGGAGGGTGCGGAAGGTATCGGACAATTCGTCCTCGGCGCAGAACACCTCGACATCAGCGCCGCAGGCAGCCAGTAATTCCGCCTTCCAGGCTGCCCCTTCCGAACCACCGGCGACGATGACCCGCTTGCCCTCCAGCGCCCAGAAAACCGGCAGTTTGGAAAGCGGTGCGACCCGTTCCGGGCGGCGGGAGTTATTCTGCGGCAAGGATTTGAACGGCATCGATAATCCTCCTGATTTCGGCGCGGCAGGAGCCGCAATTGGTTCCAGCAGACAGGCTCTTACCGACGGCTTCGACCGTGCAGCAGCCGCCCCTGACAGCATTGGTGATCTGGTTGATCCCGATCGAGAAACACGAACAGACAATCGCCCCCGGATCGATCTGGCCGGCGCCGGGCCGCCCGGCAATCAGCGCCAGACGGGTACGGCGGTCGGTAAAGTCGTCGTCAAGCCGGGCGCTGGCCCAATTGCGCGACACCGCAACCGGTTGGCTCGCCATGAATAGCGCGGCGCAAAGCCTGCCTGCGTCAAAAAACGCAAGTCGGACATCGCCACTGGCATGGTCGCTATAGCCGATCATCTCTGCGGTGGTGGGTACGGCAAGCGTTGCTCGAGCCCAGCTTTCCCAATCGCAGCCATGCTCGAAAGCCAGTTCCAACCGCCAGCCATGCTCGGCCTTGGCTAAAGCCCAATAGGATGCGTCCAGCGCCTGCGGCTTATCAGCCGATACGGCAAAACCATAGGCCTTTGCCGCATAGGGTTTTGCCGCAACGGCGACATGTTTCAGCGCTGGCTGGCCCGAAACCGGGTCCACCAGGGAGGGGACGAGGCTATCGATGCGGGCCAGTGAGGCTGTTTCGCCGGTCCAGTGCATCGGCACGAAAATGGCGCCACGGCTTTGGCGGCTGGTCAAAAGCGCACGAACGATCACCCGGCTGCCGGTCTTGCTGGAAATCTCCACAAGGGCCGCATCGGCAATGCCGAGATTGGCGGCGTCCAGCGGGTGGATTTCCGCGAAGGGTTCGGCCAGATGCGCCGATAGCCTCGCGCTTTTTGCCGTCCGCGTCATCGTATGCCAATGATCGCGCACCCGCCCGGTATTGAGGGTGAGGGGGAAATCCTGACTTGCCCTATCCGGTATTGCGGTTTCGCAGGCAATGAAACGGGCCTTGCCATCGGGATGATAAAAGCCGCCATTGGCGAAAAACCGGCTTTCCCCCGCAGGCTCGCCCTGTCTCTGTGGCCATTGGAAGGGGGAAAGCGCCTGATAGTCTGCATCAGTGATCGCGCCGTAAGCGCTAATATCGAAATCGCGGGTGCCGTTGTTTTCAAAAGCCGATAGCGCGGCATGTTCGGCAAAGATCTCGGCGGGCGATTGATAGGCAAAGGCGCTGCCAAAGCCCATGCGGCGGCCAACCTCGGCCATCTGCCACCAGTCTGCCCTGGCCTCGCCAGGGGCTGGTTTGAAGGTTCGCTGGCGGGAAATTCGCCGTTCGGAATTGGTGACGGTGCCGGATTTTTCGCCCCAGCCAGCGGCTGGCAGCAGCACATGCGCCAGCTTTGCCGTATCGGTATCGGCCTGCATGTCGGAAACGACAACGAAGGGGCAGGCGGCAATCGCCGCCTTGACGGCATCGGCATCGGGCATGGAAACGACAGGATTGGTGGACATGATCCACAGCGCCTTGATCCGCCCATCAGCCACCGCCTTAAACATGTCCACGGCTTTCAGGCCGGGTTTTTCGGCCATGGTGGGCGCCGCCCAGAACCGCTGCACGCGATCCCGATCCGTGGGATTGCCCAGCTCCATATGGGCGGCCAGCATGTTGGCGAGGCCACCGACCTCGCGTCCGCCCATGGCATTCGGCTGACCGGTTAGCGAAAACGGTCCCATGCCAGGCCTGCCGATCCGTCCGGTCGCCAGATGGCAATTGATGATCGCATTGACTTTGTCCGTGCCAAGCGAGGACTGGTTGACGCCCTGGCTATAGCAGGTCACGGTTTTTTCCGTTGCGGCAAACAGCTGGAAAAACTGCCGCAACTGCATGGCGGGCAGGCCGGTCGCCTCCATCAGATCGCCAAGCGAGTGACCGGCCGCCGCGGCAAATGCTTCCGCAAAGCCATTCGTATGGGTTGCAATATAGGATTGGTCGATGCTGCCGTTTTCGACCAGATGCGCCAGCAAGCCGTTGAACAGCGCCACATCGCCATCCGGGCGGATCGACAGATGCAGATCGGCAATGTCGGAGGTCGCGGTCCGCCGCGGATCGATCACCACCACTTTCAGGCCGGGGCGCTTGGCCTTTTCCGCAGCAATCCGCTGATAGAGCACCGGATGGCACCAGCCCATATTGGAGCCGACAAGCACGATGAGATCGGCCAGTTCCAGGTCACGATAGGTGCCGGGAACGGTATCGGAGCCGAAGGCCCGCTTATGGCCAGCGACCGAAGAGGCCATGCAGAGACGCGAATTGGTATCGATATTGGCCGAGCCGATAAAACCTTTCATCAGCTTGTTGGCGACGTAATAATCCTCTGTCAGCAATTGGCCGGAGAGATAGAAGGCGACCGAATCCGGCCCATGCTCGGCAATGCTGCGGGAAAACCTCTCGGCAACGAGATCAAGCGCCATATCCCAGGTCTGGCGCTCGCCGTACACGGTCGGAGTGAGCGCCCGGCCCTCCAGATCGAGCGTTTCACCCAGCGCCGAGCCCTTGGAACAGAGCCTGCCAAGATTGGCTGGATGATCCGGGTCGCCCTTGATGCTGACGGCACCATTGTCCTCAACCTTGGTGTCCTCGACCTTGGCAATCACGCCGCAGCCGACGCCGCAATAGGGACAGGTGGTTTTCGTCTCGCCGGACATGATGCTCACTCCGCTGCCTGCAACAGGCTTTCCATGGCAATGGAGAGCACGCCGTCGATATTGCGAACCGCAATCGTGCGCACGGCTCCCTCATCGGCACCCAGCGCCTTGCCGCTTTCTAGCGAAATTACCCAATTGTGCAGCGGGCAGGTGACTGCTTTGCCGTGGACGATGCCCTGGCTGAGCGGGCCACCCTTGTGCGGGCAATGGTCCTCGATGGCGAAGACCTCGTTTTCGGCGGTGCGAAACACCGCGATCTTGCCTTGCGGGGTTTTTACGCAGCGCGCGCCACGCAGCGGAATGTCATCGATATGGCCGATAGAGGTCCAGTTCTGATCCATGATCTCACTCCGCTGCCTGGGTGTAACCGATGGTGGCCATCGGCTTGAACTCATGCTTGTCCTTGCCGGAAACGCGCTCCGACCAGGGATCGACCTGGGCGAATTTTTGGCTGAAAACGAAGCGTTCGAAATAAGCCTTGCGCTTGGTTTCATCCTCCATGATCTGGCGGCGTACCTCATCATGGCCAATGCGTTTTGCCCATTTGTAGATCCGCTCCAGATAGCGGCCCTGTTCGCGGTACATCTGGGTCAGCGCAACGATATGCTCCAGGGCTTCTTCCTCGGTTTTGACCAGACCCAGAACATCGGTGCCCTTGATGTCGAGACCGGCTGCTCCGGCAAAATGGATTTCAAATCCTGAATCGACGCAGATGACGCCGATATCCTTGCAGGTCGCTTCAGCGCAGTTGCGAGGACAGCCGGAAACGGCCAGTTTCAACTTGGCGGGTGTCCAGGAGCCCCACATGAATTTTTCAAGCTTGATACCAAACCCGGTGGAATCCTGCGTGCCGAACCGGCACCAGTCGGAGCCGACGCAGGTCTTTACGGTGCGCAGACCCTTGGCATAGGCCTGGCCGGAGACGAAGCCTGCCTTGCCAAGATCGGCCCAAACGGCGGGCAAGTCTTCCTTTTCGATGCCCAGCAGGTCGATGCGCTGGCCGCCGGTGACCTTGACCATGGGAATTTCGAACTTGTCGACCACATCGGCAATGGCGCGCAGTTCGGCGGCATTGGTGACGCCGCCCCACATGCGCGGTACGACCGAATAGGTGCCGTCCTTCTGAATATTGGCGTGGACACGCTCATTGATGAACCTCGACTGGTAGTCATCGGCATATTCATCTGGCCAATCGCAGACGAGGTAATAGTTGAGTGCCGGGCGGCATTTGGCGCAGCCGCAGGAGCTCTTCCATTCCAGTTCCTGCATGACGGCGGGGATGGTCTTCAAGCCCTTGGCCTTGATCAACCGGCGCACGTCGTCATGGCCAAGGTCGGTGCAGGCGCAGATCGGCGTGACGGCCTTTGGGTTATAAGCATCACCCAGCGTCAGCGCCATGACCTGCTCGACAAGACCGGTGCAATTGCCGCAGGAGGCGGAAGCTTTCGTATGGGCGCGCACCTCATCCAGTGAGGTCAGGCCTTTGCCGGTAATGGTCGAGACGATCTTGCCCTTGCAGACGCCGTTGCAGCCGCAGATTTCCGCATCATCCGGCAAGGCTGCAACGGCCGCCATAGGGTCCAGCGGTGTACCCCCCTGGTAGGACTGGCCGAAAATAAGCGTGTCGCGCATCTGCGAAATATCAGTGCCGCGCTTCATCAAATCGAAGAACCAAGAGCCATCACCGGTTTCGCCGTAAAGCACGGCGCCGATAATCCGGTTATCCTTCAGCACCAGCCGTTTGTAGATGCCGGACGAGGCATCGCGCAGCACGATTTCTTCGCGGTCCGGGGCTTCTGCAAAGTCACCAGCTGAAAACAGGTTGATGCCGGTGACCTTCAGCTTGGTATTGACGACGGAGCCGTGATATTCGGCATGACCGCCGGTCAGCCTATCGGCCAGCACCCGCGCGCTTTCATAGAGCGGCGCGACCAGACCGTAGCACATGCCGCGATGTTCAGCGCATTCGCCAAGTGCAAAGATCGAAGCGTCCGACGTCTGCATGCCGTCATCGACAACAATGCCACGATTAACGGCAAGACCGGCATCCTTGGCCAACTGTGAAGCCGGGCGGATACCAACCGCCATCACCACCATGTCGCCTGAAATCACCCGACCGTCTTCCAACTCAATGCCTTCGACTTTGTCTGTGCCGAGGATCGCCTTGGTATTGGCCTTGGTGATGATCTCGATGCCCCGTTCGCTCAACGCCTTTTCCAGAAGATAGGCGGCAGCAGGGTCGAGCTGGCGCTCCATGATGGTCGGCATTAGGTGAATGACGGTGACTTCCATGCCCTGGCGCTTCAAGCCATAGGCGGCTTCAAGCCCCAGCAACCCCGCGCCGATGATGATGGCCCGGCCCTGGCCCTTGCTGATCTCCAGCATTTTTTCGACATCATCGAGATCGCGATAGGCGAGCACGCCGGGCAGTTGATGGCCGGGGACCGGAATGATGAAGGGCAGGGAACCGGTGGCGATCACCAGCTTGTCATAGGCGGCGGTGATGCCGTTTTCCGAGGTCACGGTTTTTGCCTGCCGGTCGATGCCGGAGACTTTCGCACCGCGATGCAGGGTCACACCATGGGTTTCATACCATTGATCGTTATGGATGATGATGTCTTCATAGGCCTTTTCGCCCGACAGCACCGGCGAGAGCATGATGCGGTCGTAATTGACGCGCGGCTCGGCATTGAAAACGGTGAGGTCATAAAGGCCGGGTGCTTTTTCAAACAGCTCTTCCAGCATCCGGCCCGGCGCCATGCCATTGCCGATAATAACCAGTTTTTCCGCCATAATGACTTACTCCGCGGCTTCGACGAAGCGGTGACGTTCGTAGAGGAACTTCAACACGGCTTCGCGGGATTTGAGATAGGTCCGGTCTCCGGCCAATGCGATACGGTCGCGGACACGGGGGATCGGCACGTCAAGCACTTCACCGATCTTTGCGGCGGGGCCGTTGGTCATCATCACGATCCGGTCGGAGAGCAGCACGGCCTCATCGACATCGTGGGTAATCATGATCATCGTATTGCCGAGGCGCGCATGGATTTCCATCACGGCGTCCTGCAAATGAGCGCGGGTCAGCGCGTCCAGTGCTCCGAAAGGCTCGTCCAGCAGCAGGATTTTCGGCTCCATGGCCAGCGCCCGGGCAATGCCGACCCGCTGTTTCATGCCGCCTGAGATCTCCGAGGGACGCTTGTCTTTTGCATGACCCATCTGCACGAGATCGAGATTGCGCATCACCCAGTCATGCTTTTCGGCCTTGGTCTTGCGGCCCGCAAACACCTTGGAGACGGCGAGATTGACATTTTCATACACCGTCAGCCACGGCAGCAGGGAATGGTTCTGAAACACCACGGCCCGTTCCGGCCCCGGCGCGTTGACCTCGGTGTTTTCCAGTAGGATCGCGCCTGCGGTCACGCGGGTCAGCCCGGCAATCAGGTTCAGCAGCGTAGACTTGCCGCAGCCGGAATGGCCGATGATCGACACGAACTCGCCCTTACCGATGGAAAGGGAGACATCCTTCAATACCTCGGTCTTTGTGCCTGATCGTTCGAAGCTTTTGTCGATATGGTCGATTTTGAGATAAGCGTTCATCACGATTTCCCCTTAGTTTTTCGTGGTGCCACGGGTGATGACACTGCCAAGGAGAGCGACGAGCTTGTCGAGGACAAAGCCGGTCACGCCGATATAGGCAAGCGCCACGATGATGTCGGAGAGCCGCGAGGAGTTCCACGCATCCCAGATGAAGAAGCCGATGCCGACGCCGCCAGTCAGCATTTCAGCGGCAACGATGGCCAGCCACGACAGGCCGACGCCGATGCGAAGCCCGGTAAAGATGTAAGGGGCAGCGGCAGGCACCATGATGCGGATGAAGAATTCCAGCGGGTTGAGCCGCAGCACGCGGGCCACATTGCGGTAATCGTCGGGAATATTGCGCACGCCAACGGCAGTGTTGATGATCACTGGCCAGATCGAGGTGATGAAGATCACGAAAATCGCCGAGGGATTGGAGTTCTGGAAGGCCGCGAGTGACAGAGGCAACCAGGCAAGCGGCGGCACGGTACGCAAGATCTGGAAGATCGGGTCAAGGCCGCGCATGGCCCAGATGCTCTGGCCGACCACCGCACCGAGAAAGACGCCGACAATGGCGGCCAGCCCGAAGCCGATTGCCACCCGCTCCAGCGACACCAGAACGCGCAGGCCAAGACCGATATCCTGCGGCCCATTGTTGAAGAACGGGGCGGTGATCAGGTCATGGGCTTCTTCCCAGACCTGGCTTGGCGGCGGCAAGGTTGCGCCTGCATGAGAACAGGCGATCTGCCAGATGCCGAGCAGGATGGCGAGAACCACGAAGGGTGGCACGACATTGCGCAACACATTTGCGCCGATGCGCTGACTGTTGAACCTGCGGGTGGGACGGCGCGCCATGGTGACAACAGTGCCAACCGATTGTGGAGTAGAAAGGGCTGCGGGTTCTGCTTTGCGAAGACTTGCGGACATGAGCTTTCTCCTGTTGCGCGCGGTCACGCCGTAGCCTTGATGGTCAGGCTGTCGAGATAGGCTTTGGGGTTTTCAGGGTCGAAGACCTTGCCGTCAAAGAAGGTTTCCTTGCCGCGTGAGGTGGATGCCGGAATATCGGCGCTGGCCACCGACAGATCCTTGGCGGCAGCGCGCCAGATGTCTTCCCGGTTGACCTTGTCCACCAGCGCTTTCATGTCGAGATCGGCGGCAAACTTGCCCCAGCGGATATTTTCGGTGAGGAACCACAGGTCATGGCTCTTGAACGGGTAGGAGGCATGGTCCTGCCAGAATTTCATCTGCAAGCCGGTGTTTTCCACCATGCGGCCATTGCCGTAATTGATATTGCCCTTCAGCCTGCCAAGCACATCCTTCGGTGGCACGTTGAACCATTGGCGCTTGCCGAGAATATCGGCCATTTCGGCCTTGTTCTCCATGCTATCGCACCAGATCTGCGCTTCCATGATCGCCATCATCAGCGCCTTGGTGGCATTGGGGTTCTTTTCCACCCAGTCGGTGCGCATCGAGAAGGCTTTTTCAGGATGGCCCTTCCAAAGCTCGCCGGTGCTACAGGCGGTAAAGCCGATGCCCTGGTTGACCAATTGCTCGTTCCAGGGTTCACCGACGCAGAAGGCGTCCATGGAGCCGACTTTCATATTGGCGACCATCTGCGGTGGCGGCACGACGATGGTCGAGACGTCCTTGTCGGGATTGATGCCGCCAGCGGCAAGCCAGTAGCGAATCCACAGATCATGGGTGCCACCCGGAAAGGTCATCGCCACCTTGACTTCGCCGGTCTTGGCTTTCTTGGCGGCAAAGGCGTCCTTCAACTTGGCGGCGTCAAGAGCGACGCCGGTTTCTGCATATTCCTTGGCGACTGAAATGCCCTGGCTGTCGAGATTAAGGCGGGCAAGGATCGACATCGGCACCGGCACATTGTTTTGCGTGACTTTGCCGGTTTGCATCAGATACGGCATCGGAGTGAGGATATGAGCGCCGTCAATGCCATTGGATGCGCCGCCCAACACGAGGTTATCGCGGGTCGCACCCCAGGAGGCCTGCTTCGACACTTCCACACCGGTCATGCCATATTTTGCAAACAGGCCTTTTTCCTGCGCGATGATCAAGGGGGCGGCATCTGTCAGGGCGATGAAGCCAAGTTTGGCGCCACTGACTTCCGGCGTGGCGGTGGCTGCCAGCGCGCCTGTTGGCAAAAGGATGCGGGCGGCGGCAAGCGTGGCGGCCGCACCTGTTGCCTTGAGAATGGAACGGCGATTGATAGCGTGATGGGCGATGCGGGTCATGACTGGCTCCTGTCGGGCGGGCAAAAGGGCAAAACGCAAAAAAAACGCCGCGAAGATTCCTGCGCGAACCGGGAGGTGTCCGCTCAAAAACCTTGCGACGTCGATGTCTCAGGGAAAGCGCAGTGTCTGCGCTATTTCGCGTCGGTCGCCGTTGACCACGCAAATATACAGAAGCAAAGCCTGTGCCAGTTTTATAAAAATCTAGCGAGAAGAACGGCATTGCTCGGGTGAGATGCGAAATAAGAGATTAATCTATTGAAATTTAATAGATAAAAAATTCAGGCGAAAGGCATGGATTTTTGGACGTCGATGGAACCTTAACGGAGGCTAATCGAAAATCCGTCGTGGTTCTCGTCTAATTATTGCGCAGTGCTTATTTACTTGGCGAAAAAACTGCCCGAAATCCGTTCAAATTTCGTCTGGTCTCGCAGATGCTGCAAGAGGGGCGTGCACCGGAAACTGCTTTGGATAGGAGGCAAGTTTGGCGGGATCGAAGACGAAACCATCGATGAAGCGGTCTCCATCGCGCAGTCCTTCTATCCGCAAATCGTCTAGTGCCAACTGATTGGGCAGGCCAAGGGCGGCGCGGTAGATATCCGGGCGAAAGGCGCTGGCTGCTTTTTCCACATCAGCTTCGTCGTAGCGCGTCTGCCCCCAGCGGATCATCTGGCTATAGATCCACAAGGCCTGGCTTGGGCGGGGATAGTTTGCCTGCTCGGCATGGAAGCGGAAATAGTGGTCGATGACCCGGCGATTGCCTTTTGCATCCAGATGGAAGACGCCGCCCAGCACATGGCGGATGATGTCGCCTGGCGCGCCGATATAGCGTGGTGCTGAGAGCATTTCGGCCAGCGCATCGCGGTTGTCTGGCGCGTCACACCAGCGGGCAGCCTCATCGAGAGCGGTGATCAACCTGTTAACAGTATCCTGGTTTTCCGCCGCCCAATCCGGGCGCATGCCCAGCACTTTTTCAGGGGCCGATGGCCAGATATCCTGCTTGGCGGCGACGATCCGGCCAACGCCGCGCTCGGAGGCTACCATGTTCCAGGGCGCGCCAACGCAAAAGCCATCGATGGCGCCTGCGGCCAAGGCATCGGAGGTGAGCGGTGGTGGCACCACGACCAGCTTCACGTCGCGGTCTGGATCGATGCCTCCAGCGGCCAGCCAATAGCGAAATTCGTAATTATGCGAGGAAAACGGATAGGTCATGCCCAAGGTTGGCATCGGCTCGCCGCGTTCGCGCATGATCTCCAGCACACGGGCCAGCGCCCGGACATTGTCCAGCGCGCTCGCTTGCGCCGCAACAAAACCGGTTTCCTCCATCCGCTGAAACAGCCGGATCGACAGAGTGATCGCATTGCCACCCTGTCCCAGCGAAAACGCAGTAATGGTCGGGGAGGGGTTGGAGCCGAGGCCGAGCATGGAGGCGACCGGCATCGGCGATAGCATATGGGCGACATCGAATTGCTGGAAGGCCAGCCGGTCACGGAGATTGGCCCAGGAGACGTCTTTCACCAGTTCCAAGGTCAGGCCATGGCGCGCTGCAAAGCCGAATTCAACGGCTGCAATCAGCACCGAGGCATCGACTAGCGGAATGAAGCCGACGCGCAGGTGACGGGTTTCCGTCCGGCCTGCGACCGGTGCGGAACGAATGGTCGTCTGTGTGGCGGCCTCGGTCATGTCTGGCGTCCTCACATCAAAAGGCTGGCGGCGGTGACAACGCTTTGAGCGATCTCCACCATTTTCTTTTTCTCGTTCATGGCGCTTTGCCGCAGCAGGGCGAAAGCCTCTTCTTCCGAAAGGCCGCGCATTTTCATCAAGATACCCTTGGCCCGCTCGATCACCTTGCGCTCTTCCAGCGCCGTGCGGGCTTGCGTCAATTCGCGCTGCAACCGCTCAAAGGCCCGGAACCGGATGACGGCCATATCGAGGATCGGCTTGACGCGCTCCTTGCGCAAGCCATCAACGATATAGGCGGAAACCCCGGCATCGACGGCAGCGGCAATCGATTCCGTATCGGCGCGGTCAACGAACATCGCAATCGGCCGGCTGACACTGCGGCTCAGTTGAAACAGATGTTCAAGCATATCGCGATTTGGGTTTTCCAGGTCGATGATGATCACGTCTGGCGCCAGCGTTTCTATGCTGCGGGCAATACCCTGGACCTCATTGATAACAGTGACATGCAGATGCCCTGCCTCCCGCAGCCCTTCCTCAATAATCGAGGCGCGGATGGCATTTTCATCGATGACAAGAATGGTCAGGTCGCTATGGGTCACGCATCACGCTTACCGCACGGCGAAATACTTGACAATTGCATTGCACACCAATCACCCTGTCAAAGAGTCCGTGAGGACCATCGCCCAGCATGATTTTCTCGAAGAAGCAGGGTTTTCGGAGAGTGACAAACGTCTTTTGGAGAAAAATCGCGCTCTTATCGCCAGATTTTAAGCAGACACTCCTTGGGTAACCAAGGAAGGTCTGTTTAGATAGGTCAATAGCAGGCTTGACGCCTCTCCCGTTTCCATATGTGAATGGGTGGAGGAGATAGGTAAAAACAAAGGGCTATGGCACGTGAAATTGCTGCATAAATTTCTTCTTACATCAGTTGGGATTTAAGGAATTATGCAGTGGGGGAATGCATGGTGATCGTGCGGTGGATTGCTGTGCATGGCCAAAAGGTGAGGTTGGACGAGATCTATGCAATTTGCTTTGTTCCAGGATGTCAAAACTGCTGCCAGGCTGGCGTCTTGCCTGTTCTCTCTCGTTGTCGTCTCTATGCTGGGAACGAGCATTGCTCAGGCCGCCGATTGCCGAAGCGGGGCAGCCAGCAAGGTCGACTGGTCAGAATGCCGCAAACGGCAGTTAATGCTGGGTGGCAGCGACCTCCGTGGTGCCAATCTCTATGATGCGGACTTGAGTTTTACCGATTTGAGCAATTCCAGTTTGCAGGCCGCCGATCTGGAAAAGGCGACATTGATCCGCGCCTCTTTCGCTGGCGCCAATGCTGACGGTGCGAAGTTCGACCGTATCGAATCCTATCGCGCCGAGATGTCGGCAATGTCTGGAGTAGACGCCAGTTTTGTCTCGGCGGAAATGCAGCGCGTCAATTTGGCTGGCGCCAATCTGGCCGGTGCTGATTTTACCAAGGCAGAGTTGAGCCGGGTGAATTTTGAAAAGGCCATCCTGATGGGAGCCAAATTCACATTGGCAAATCTGTCCCGCGCCAGTTTCAATTTGGCGCGGCTGGATGGTGGCGTCGATTTTGAAGACGCATTCCTGTTTCGAACCCGCATTGAGGGGGTGGACCTATCGACAGCCAAGGGGCTGAAACAGGACCAGGTCAACCTTGCCTGTGGCGATGCAAAGACCAAGCTTCCCGCAGGCCTGACCAATCCGTCCGATTGGCCTTGTCCTGCGGATTAATCATTGTTCAGCGCAGGATCGGTTCGCCGTGGAAACGGCGCTTTGACGGTTTGGAAACGCCGAAGCCGACTTCCATCATCAAGCGTGGCTTAGCCGTTGGCACCGTGCCCATATGGAAACCGAACGGGTCTTCAACAAAGCCCGAACCTGCTGGTCCAGTGAGCGTGACAGCGCTGTCCTTGCCATAATAGTCAAGAACTTCTTCTGCCGGATGGCCGACCAGCAGGGTCAGCTGGTGTTTCAGCCGACGGCGGCGGTGGCTACCCTTGACGAAGATATGCGGCCCTGTGCCCTCATCGACGCTATTGATATTGAAGAAGAATTTCAACATGCGCCAATCGTCGAGGTCGAAATGAAACTTGTCGAGCGAGGCCATGCTGCGGTCTTTCTCAGTGGCGGCAGTGGGAAAGCTCCACCAGAGACGCGTGGTGATCAATTGTGCCTGGCCGCCGAGATAGTTTTTGGCGATGTCGATCAGCAACGGATCTCTTTGAATGGCGACAGCCGCTTCGCAATTCAATGTCCGCTCGAACAGGTGACCGCTCAGGATTGGGCGTCCGAATGTCTTCTCGGCTTCGGCATGATCGCCTGCCTTGAATTCCAGTCGCCGGTCGAAGTTGCCGAAGCAGGGCGTTTTCAGCGCATGATCATGAATGGATTCATGGATGTCGGCGGGCAATTGCAGTCCGGTGAAAATTCCGTCCTTCCGCAAGGCAAGCGTTGCGGATCCGCTGTCTGCCTTGAACATGCTGGGTTGGGTATTGGAGCCTGGTTTGTGCTTGCGCGCTGTCAGCCAGTGCAATTGTCGACCCGGCATGGTTCTGGCCAGCATAAACATTGGCAGCCAGGCAGGGTTTTCCTTCACGTCGGCAATATATGTCGGAATTCGCACAGCCATGCGTCGAAAGGCACTACCTTTGCGAGCGATGGATTCGAGGTCTTGCGGGTTCGATTCAATTGTCTGCATCACTGAAGTCTCCTGGCGAATGCTGCCAAACAGCACGATTCGATGGATAGGAGTTATGCGTCACCCACACCTAATACAGAACATTACATTGTGGCGAAATCGTGACATTTCTTTTATTTCAATGAGTTAGAGTATTTTTTCACAAAAAACCACTTGCTTTGCCGGGTGTGTTTGAGGCAGGAAAATAAACCTTACTATTGTTTGAGTAACGAGCCCTTGTCACAGGATCATGAACAACCATGCTTGATCGCTTTTTTGGCAGTAACAACCTATCGGGTGTATTTCGCTCGAGAAAAATGGCTATTGGCGTTATGGCATGGCTGTTTTTAAATGTCGCAAATCCAACATTTGCAGACTGGCAAACGGTCGAGCAGATTGCGACTTACCCCGTTTCAGGTCAAAGCGGGCTGCAACTCTATCAATCCATCGGAGAAAAAGGCCCGGTTATCGGCACTGACAAGCGGATACATGTCATTGCTCATACCACATTCAAGCTGACATGGACACGCAAATATGTACCGCATGGCAGCACTTGCGTGCTGGAGACGGCTATTCCCAAATTGACTGTTATCTATACGCTGCCTCGTCCGTCCCAGTCGCTTACAAGTCCGGTTCGGGAAAACTGGACGAAATTTATCGCCGGGATTGAGGCGCACGAGCGTGTCCACGGTCAAAACATCAAGGACATGGTCAAGGCGATCGAGGCGGCAAGCATCGGTCTGACCGTGCCGGATGATCCCGACTGCAAGAAGATCCGCACGGACCTGACAAAGCGCCTGGGAGAAATTTCCGACCGGAAGCGTGAGCGTGACCGGATCTTCGAGCAATCCGAAATGGCGCCGGGCGGACCCATTCAGCAGCTCATCCTGGCGCTGGTCAATGGCGGATGAAAAGCAGAGTTTTTCGTTAAGCGGGTTCTGCGTCCGTGAAGGCCTTTACCTCGTGCAGAAGCCAATGCGTAAATGCCGCCAGTGGTTTTGATGCGGGACGATTATCCGGGGACACGAGATAATAATTGCTCTGGCTGTCGACCCTGTGCTGCGATGCCAGGACAAGCTGACCGCTTTCCAATTCCGGCCCGATCAGAAATAGCGGCATCAGCGCAACGCCAAGCCCGGCAATGCAGGCTTGGGCCACATTCATGAATTGCTCGAAACTCATGGCGGCGCACGGCGTGGCGGTGATGTCGAGGCTGTCGAACCAGTGATCCCAGGCCAGCGGTCTCGACTTCATCTGGATCAGCGGCAGGTCGGCCAGATCGCCGTTCGATTTGATGCGGTGACTGCTAAGAAAAGCCGGGCTGCACACCGGGGCAACTGTCTCGTCCATCAGGAAGGTACAGGTGGCACGTGGCCAGTTCGGCTTGCCGATATGGATGGCCGCGTCCAATTGTTCGGCATCGAAATCAAATATGCCGATGCGGGTGGCGAAATTCAGGTTGATATGCGGATGGGTGGCGACAAAGCTGGAAATGCGCGGCAAAAGCCAGCGTGTGCCAAAGGTCGGGAGAATGGCGATGTTCAGCGAATTGCCTTGCGAACCGGTCATCGCTTCCAGCGAAGCATCCTGGATCAGAGACAGTGCTGCCTGGATGGCGCGGTGAAAATTTTCGCCACGCGGCGTCGGGACCACGCCCCGACCGTTGCGCAGGAAAAGTTGCGTCCCCAATTGCTCTTCAAGCGTCTGGATCTGCCGGCTGATCGCGCCCTGCGTCAGGTTCAATTCACTGGCGGCAGCGGAAAAACTGCCCAGCCTCGCCACGGAATCCATGGTGACCAGGGCGCTGGTGGACGGCAGCAGGCGGCGTTGAATGAGTTTCATTAGGTATGATTATAACTCATATCCCGTTTCGTAAACATTGTTTTGCGAATCCGGTTTGATCTGCGAGATTGAGTGAGAGCGCATTTCCGGACGCAAAACCGCTACACACTTTTGCTGGAAATGCTCTAAGAATTTTTGATGCGAGGATGCCATGAGCTTTGTGTGGGACGATCCCTTTCTGCTGGAAGACCAGTTGAGCGAAGAAGAGCGGATGATCCGCGATGCGGCGGCGGCGTTTGCCAAGGCGGAACTGAGCCCTCGCGTCGAGGACATGTATCTCAACGAAACGACGGACCGTGGACTGTTTCCGCTGATGGGCAAGGCGGGCCTGCTGGGCGTAACCTTGCCGGAAAAATATGGCGCGGCGGGTGCCAATTACGTCAGCTATGGGCTGGTGGCCCGCGAAGTGGAGCGGGTGGATTCCGGCTTCCGGTCGATGATGAGCGTGCAATCCTCGCTGGTGATCCATCCGATCTTTGCCTATGGCTCGGAAGAGCAAAAAGACAAATATCTGCCGGGTCTGGTGTCCGGTGAGTTGATCGGCTGCTTCGGCCTGACCGAACCGGATGCGGGCTCCGATCCGGGCGGCATGAAAACCAGAGCCGAAAAGATCGAGGGCGGTTATCGCCTGCGCGGCTCGAAAATGTGGATTTCCAACGCGCCGATCGCCGATGTGTTCGTGGTCTGGGCGAAATCCGAGGCTCATGATGGTGCCATTCGCGGCTTCGTGCTGGAGAAGGGCATGAAGGGCCTGTCCGCCCCGAAAATCGGCGGCAAGCTGTCGCTGCGCGCTTCAATTACCGGCGAGATCGTCATGGACGGCGTTGAGGTTGGTGAGGATGCCTTGCTGCCTGGCGTCAGTGGGTTGAAAGGCCCATTCGGCTGCCTGAACCGGGCGCGCTATGGTATTTCCTGGGGCGTCATGGGGGCTGCCGAAGATTGCTGGGTGCGCTCGCGTCAATATGGTCTCGACCGCCATCAGTTCGGCAAGCCGCTGGCCGGGATGCAGCTCTACCAAAAGAAGCTCGCCGACATGCAGACCGAAATCGCGCTAGGCTTGCAGGCATCCTTGCGCGTCGGTCGGCTGATGGATGAGCATAAGCATGCGCCGGAAATGATTTCCCTTATCAAGCGCAACAATTGCGGCAAGGCGCTGGACATTGCCCGCATGGCCCGCGACATGCACGGCGGCAATGGTATCCAGATCGAATATCATGTCATGCGGCATTCGCAGAACCTGGAAACGGTCAATACCTATGAAGGCACCCATGATGTGCATGCGCTGATCCTGGGCCGCGCTCAGACCGGCATCCAGGCATTTTTCTGAGGGCGGATCGATGTCGAATGCGCCACTGTCTGGATTGAAGGTCATTGAACTGGCCCGGATTCTGGCCGGTCCCTGGATCGGCCAGACGCTGGCCGACCTCGGCGCCGATGTGATCAAGGTGGAAAGCCCGCAGGGCGACGATACCCGCAGCTGGGGACCGCCTTTCATCGATGACGGCGTGGAAAAGGCTGCTGCCTATTTCCACGCCTGCAATCGCGGCAAACGGTCGATCACGGCGGATTTTACCAGAGCTGAAGACATCCAAACCCTGCGCGATCTGATTGCATCTGCCGATGTGGTGATCGAGAATTTCAAGGTGGGCGGTCTGGCCAAATACGGCCTTGATTACGACAGCCTGAAAGAGCTCAATCCGAAGCTGGTCTATTGCTCCGTCACCGGTTTTGGCCAGGATGGGCCTTATGCGCAACGGGCCGGATATGACTTCATGATCCAGGGCATGAGCGGCATCATGGACCTGACCGGAGAGCCTGATGGTGCGCCGCAGAAGATCGGCGTTGCCTTTGCCGATATCTTCACCGGGCTTTATGGCGTGATCGCCATCCAGGCGGCGCTGGCCCAACGTCTTCAGACCGGGCGCGGTCAGTTCATCGACATGGCACTGTTCGATTGCATGTCGGCGGTATTGGCCAATCAGGCGATGAATTACGCTGCGTCAGGCATCGTGCCGAAACGCATGGGCAATAATCATCCCAATATTGCGCCCTACCAGACCTTTCCGGTTGCCGACGGCCATATCATCATCGCCTGCGGCAACGATGGCCAATTTGTCCGGCTGTGTGGTGTGCTGGGCCTTTCTGAGCTGGCGACAACGCCTGAATTTTCCACCAATGCCGCCCGTGTCGCCCATCGCGATCAATTGACCACGGTGATGGAAGACAAGACGAGGCAATTCGAGCGCGACGAGCTTTTGGCGCAGCTGGAGGCGGCGACGGTTCCAGCCGGGCCGATCAACACGGTGGCGGACCTGTTTGCCGATCCGCAATTTGCCTTCCGGCAGATGAAGATCACCCCAGATGGCGTGCCGGGCATTCGAACGCCCATTGTGTTTTCGCAGGCAGTGCTGGAGACAGCACGCCGCGCACCGCGCCTGGGAGAACATACGGCAGAAATCCTGGCGGAGATACGGCACGGCAAGGATTGAAAGGGCTGGTTTCCTTTTGGTTTCTATGGGTCGAAAAACTGCCGTCTTGCATGGGGCGCAGGGGTGTGCTCTCAAAGCGTCCATCATTCACTGACGGGATCGGCCATGAAAATCTTTCTTTCCATCGTTGCGCTGTCACTCAGCCTCGCCTCAGGTGTTTTTGCACAAGAGCCGGTTCGTGGCGTTGACAATGCCGAAGCGCTGTTTACCAGCCCCGATCCGGTGCTGAACCGCAACAAACAGGCGACCTATAAGATCCTGAAGGAACTGCTGGAGGCCAATCACTGGGACCGTGCTGAACTCTATCTGACTGAGCGCTACATCCAGCACAATCCCAATGCCGCATCGGGCCGCCAGGGCGTGATCGATTATTTCACCAAGGTGCGAAAAGTCACGCCGTCACCGATCCCGGAAAAGATGCAGACCAAAGTGGTCTCGGTGGTGGCTGAAGGGGACATCGTCACCGTCGCCTTCCCCCGGGAACTGAAGGACCCCAAAGACCCGACCAAGACCTATACCACGACCTGGTTCGACAGCTGGCGTTTCGTGGATGGCAAGGCGGACGAACATTGGGATTCGGCGACCAAGCCGTGAACGATCAGTCATTGAAGATGACTGATCGTTTTCCTTTTGCAAATCCCTCAAGCCTCAGCTGCATTTGAGGTATTTGCAATGTCTTCAAGGCGAGGATGCGTCAGCATCTTCGAGCCTTTCGACAACATCGTGGATATCCCTAGATTTGCCGTGATATTTGTCAGGGCCGGGCGTAGTGTGCCGCCGATTTGACGGTTGGCGGAGCAGGATGTGACGGAAAATTCGCGTGCGCGGTTCAGGGAGCTTGGTGGCCCCATAGGCCATTATCCCGCCGGACCGCTCAATGCCATCACCGATGTCACAGGCGTTTCCGTTGGTCATATGACCTTGATAGACGGGGAGCGAACGCGCACCGGCGCCACCGCGATCCTTCCGCATGGCGGCAATCTGTTTCAGGACAAGGTGCCTGCCGGTTTTACTGTTTTGAATGGTTACGGCAAATTTGCCGGTAGCACCCAGATCGTTGAGCTTGGCGAGATCGAGACCCCGATTGTGCTCACCAACACGCTTGCGGTCGGGCGCGCCATTGAGGCGATCAATCTTTATACGCTGGCCCAGAAGGGTAACGAGCGTGTCACCTCGCTCAACGCCGTGGCCGGTGAAACCAATGACAGCCGCCTCAATGATATCCGCGCTGCCCGTCCTGATGTCACGGACATTGGCGCGGCGATTGCGGCGGCAAAGCCTGGTCCGGTAGAGGAGGGGGCTGTCGGTGCTGGCACGGGAACCGTGGCTTTTGGGCTGAAAGGCGGCATCGGCATCAGCTCGCGGCTAGTTGAGATCGGCAATGCGCGATATACACTCGGCGTTCTCGTGCAGTCCAACTATGGCGGCCATCTCATCGTTGCGGGCAAGCCCTATCAGTCCGATGCGGTTCACGACAAGGATGGCTCCATCGTTATGATCGTGGCAACCGATGCGCCGCTTTGCGCGCGCAATCTGACCCGGTTGGCGGAGCGCTGCTTTGGTGGCCTTGCCCGCACCGGTGCTGCGCTCAGCAATGGTTCAGGCGATTACGCACTGGCATTCTCGACGGCAGACTCGGTTCGGCGCACGCCAGCGCGCCGAAAGGCGATGATGAGCGTCGAACAGCTCTCCAATGACGTTGTTTCGCCGCTTTTCGAGGCTGTGATCGAGGCAACCGAGGAAGCGATCCTCAATTCACTGACCATGGCTGTTTCCATGGCCGGCGTTAATGCCGCAACGGGAAAGCCGACCGTTGTTTCCTCCATTTCTCTCGACACGATCCGTCGTCTCTGACGGTCTTCCGCATGACAGGAGTTTGCATGTCCAATCCCGCCCTTCGCACCGTCTATCTCAATGGCGCCTTCCTGGCCGAAAACGAAGCGCATATCTCGATTTTCGACCGTGGTTTCCTGTTCGGTGACGGCATCTATGAAGTGACCGCAGTGCTGGACGGCAAGCTGGTTGACAGCGCCCTGCACATGGCCCGGCTGGAGCGCAGCGTCGGCGAGATCGGCGGGCATCTGCCGGTTTCGACCGATGAGATCGTCGAGATCGAGCGGCGGCTGATAGCCGAGAACGGCTTGAAGGAAGGGATGATCTATCTGCAATATACAAGAGGTGCCGAGGACCGTAATTTCCTCTATTCCGAGGACCTCGCTCCGACCTTGCTGTTGTTTACCCAGTCAAAATCGCTCGACGTTGCCAGCGTCATGGAAAAAGGCCTGAAGGTCAAGACCGTGACGGACCAGCGCTGGGCGCGACGCGATATCAAAAGCGTTTGCCTCCTGCCACAGGTTCTGGCCAAGCGCGCCGCCAAGGCCGAAGGATGTGACGAAGCCTGGATGGTGGAAGACGGTTTCGTGACCGAGGGCGCGTCTTCGACGGCCTATATCGTCACCGCCGATGACAAGATCATTACCCGCGCCAATAGCAATGCGACATTGCCCGGCTGCACCCGGCTGGCGCTGTTGCAATTGGCAAAGGAACATGGGCTTGTTATCGAAGAGCGCCCATTCAGCGTCGAGGAAGCAATGGCGGCTAGCGAAGCGGCATTGACCAGCGCCTCGAATTTCATCGTACCGATCACCACCATCGACGGCAAGCCGGTCGGTGATGGCAAGCCCGGCCCGGTGGTGACGCGCTTGCGGGCGCTGTACATGGAAAACGCCCGCAGGACGGCAATTTAATCGACCTTAGATGTTTGATGCCGACATTGGCTGGGTAGATTAATAATGAAACGATTGGGCTGCAAAGCCCATCGTTTGCAGATGAACTTGTAGGGCGTGGGGCCTTTTACATCGCCATGCGCCATATATGGCGCATGGCGATGTCGCTCTTTATCTCTGTTGCATAGTTTTCTTTTTAAAGCCGATTCCGGTTTAAAGAATTATGCAATAGTGGCTTGTGCCTTCGCTGGACGTCAGCGCCACACACCGACGAGTTCGACGTAACCGAACCCTCGAACCGGCTTGCCGCGCCACGTACCGGCCATGGTGCTCGCACCTTCGTATTTGTTCAGCGCCGGTACCTGAGACACGAACTCCTGCTCACGGGGAGACGGAACCACCTCCAATTCCGCGTCCATGGCGGGGATGCGCACCGTCCACCGCGTGGGGTAGCGGCAACCACTTTTCTCGCTGTGCCAGACGTCTCGCGCCACAAGACCCGGCTCGGCGGCGGCAACCGTCTGCGATCCGTCTGCATGGAGAATGGTCGCCCATGCGCGCTCCTCGCCGCCAAGCTTGGCCGGGCCGGACCAGAGACTGATGGCGTCGCCATTGTCGAGATTGATGTCCATCCAGCTCCATTTGAATGCTGCGTCGACAGCGGCAACGCCCTCTTGGTTCTGCCATTGTCGATCGAACCAGACGACACCTTCGACGGAGCGCTTATTGCCATCGACAGTGATTGCGCCGCGGGCTGCGAGCCGGGGAACCGAATATTGATGGATCATCATGCCGATGAGTGGGAAAACGCCGGTGCCTCCGTTCATGATGACCGGGCCCGTCGCGTGGGCCTCTATGTCTACTTCGCCTTTACCGCCGCCGAGAGTGGCCTTTATGCGGAAGTTGTCCAGGGTTCCCCACATGCGACCATTTGGCATTTCGATGTCGAAGCCACTGTCAGCAATGGTTGCCTGATCAACCGGGATCACGACATCTTCAGCGCGGTACCAGCCCGTCGTCTCGTTCGTGATCGCAACGCAAGCCTGGATGGCACTGCCAGTATCCGGCATTGGCGAGATCATGATGTGGTACAGAAAATTCAGGGTCTCGCCATCGACGTCGAAATGACCGATGGCGAACCAGGAGTTGACGTCAAACTCCTTCTTCAGTGCAAGGTCGGCGACGGGATCGACAAACGCGCCGAGGCCCTTTGGCACCGAGAGAATTGAAACGTCGGTTGCAGCTTGGGTCATGTCGAGATCCTGTCTCGTATGGGTGACTGGAGGTGAAAAGTGTTTAGGGGTGAGAGCCTTGGCTGGTGAGGGCGACCGGCCCCGCAGCGGCAAGCAAAGCTGGAAGCATGATCGTGTCGACGAGTTCTGCGATCACGTCGCTATCGCGATCGTTGACATGAAGCAGCACAAAATGGATGGCAATTGCCCCGGGCAATTTGCCGATTAGTTGCGGAATTTCACTTTGCCTGAGTTCGCCTCTCTGCGTGGCGCGCTGGATGATCGACGACCATTGACGCAAGCCGAACTGGTAAATGGTCTCGGAGAGCAACGCGAGTGGCTCAGGGTCCGTCCTCGCCTGGAAAACCAGGCTGGACAGAATTCGCGTACGACGGGGTGAGAGCGCTTCGAAGACCGACCGGACCCACCATTGAAGGTCTTCGCGTAGGCCGCCATGGTCGATATCCGTATCAGGGATTGTCAGCAAGTCCTGCTCCAGCGCCGCCAACACCAACTTGGTCTTGGTGGCGAAACGTCGGTAGATTGCAGGAGGGGTGGTTTGCGCCCGCCGCGACACATCGGAGATCGATAGCGCTTCAAAACCCACCTCAGAGAGGGCTTCCAGCGCCGCATCCAGGATCGCCCGGTCGAGATCCTCGCTATACGGACGCCCAGGCAGACGTATCTTATCCGTACGCGCGTCAATTGTTTTCTCAACAGGCGGCATAATCAAAAGGTCTCCTCTTCTGCGGACCATCTCGTCAAAAGGCGCGGTCCATTGGCTTTTAAGCCCGCAAACAAGACATCACTCGAGCCAACCAAACTCAACAGCCTCAAGACAACGCAATAACAATACGATGTCAATCCATATTGTTATTGCGTTGTCTTGGGGTTCTGGTAATACTGCGGACGTTAATCGGTTTCCCGGTCAGCGGCGCACCGCGACCAGGCAATCAAGGAGGAGGTTGCAAGGCTTGCGTTGAGCGCCCCTAAATAAGTCGAGGAAGTCGAAGGTCTTCATCGACACCCATGTTGGATGTCTGGCGGATCGGAGTGTTGCTGGATTGATCGAGTATCGTGTGGACTATCGGCTCCTCCCCAAACTCCTCTGAGGAAACGAACGTTAAGCTTAGCTGTTCTCGAACCGAATTGGAAAAAGCGATGAAAATCTATGAAATGCGTATCTACACCCTGAAATCCGCCGAAGCCGCTACTGCCTACCGGAAAATCTGGATCAAGCATATCGAGAGTCTGAAAGCGGTCGGGATTACCACTCATGGCGTGTTTACTGTTGACGGCGATCCAAACAAAATTGTCGCACTCGTGAACTATCCCGAAGGTGCCGATCCGAAAGAGGTATCAGATCGTTATATGACCAGCGATCTGTTCAAGGAGGATATGACGGGTTTCGATCCAGCGTGGTTCTCCTCGGTGGAGGCGATACCTCTCGCCCCCGAAGCATGTTCACCTCTCCAGTAACAGGCCTACTGCATAATTCCTTAAATCGGACTCGATTTAACGAGAAAAATATGCAGCAGATATAAAGAGCTACAGCGAACCTTTGTGCGCCATAAATGGCGCACGCGCTGTTGACGAAAAAGCCTGTCCGGTTCGCGGCCATAGCACATGGGCCCAATAACCATACGGTCGATTAGCTCGTGATACTGCAACGCAATAGGGAGGGCAGCCGAATGTCTTCGGCAGTCGGCTTTCGCAATATTGGCCATTTTGTTCCCAAGAACCATATGCAACGGTATGGTTCTGGATTGTTAACCGTGGTCCAATGCGACCCTGAAAAAGGTTATCCCACCCGTTGATACTCAATCATCCGGGCGCGGGACAGAACCAGTTCCAGGCGGTTTTCACTGAGCAGGTTCAGGCAGATCCGTTTGGTCCAGGGGCCATCGTGAAGCGCGAACAGGTAGCGACCGGCACCCAGCGTTTGCAACGGCATGGACTGGCGGGTTGGGCCGACGCCCATCACCAGCATGGAACCGTGGATTTCAAATCGGGCGCCTTCCGGCGAAAGCCAGATGCCGGAAAGCGACGGCGAAACACCATTGTCTTTGGCGGGTCGGTAATGACGCGGTCCATGGCCGACGTCGCCGATAATGTCGTCTCCCTGCATTTTCAGCCGCAACGGCGAGGTGGAAGAGCGCGAGGAAATCCAGCCATCGCCGTCATCATAGGCCGCATCTTCGGCATCGAGCGCAATAATGCTGCTTGCCTTCACCTCGATCCAGTTCGGGCCGCTGTCTTCCACGTAAAGCCCGTCACGAAGTGCCCTCGACAAGCGTGGCAGGGGCAGGCCGAACAGCGCGATCATTGCCGATTGGGCAATTTTGGCGCCATTGGTGTCTTCCCTGTTGGAAACGACGACGAATCCAGCCCCGGTTTCACGATCGAGCAGAAAATAGGTCTTGTAGCCCGGATGCGAGCCGCCATGCCCGATGAAGTCCTTTTCGCCCAGCATTGTGTGGGCCAATCCCAGCCCGTAACCGCTTGGCCTGCCATCGGCGAGCGGGCGCGGAGCGGCCATGGCTTCGAGCCGCCCGGCCAGCGCGCCTTCTCCCTTCAGCAGGGCTTCCAGCCATAGGGCAAGCGAGCGGGCGCTGCCTGTCATGCTGCCGGAGGCGGAAATATGCAGGCCAGCGGCGGAAAGCTGCCATTTCTGGCCATCATGCCAATAACCGGGAGCAAGCCCGGCAACGACATCATTCCAACCATCCGGCGCATCGAAAACCGCACCGGTTTCTGCGCCGGCACGCTGGATATAATCGCGGAAATAAATGCCCTTGCGCTCAAGCGCTGCTTCCACCAGCCGGTAGCCGGTATTGGAATAGGAAACTTCACTGCCTGCGGCAAAGTTCAGCCGGGTCTGTCGGCTGAGAAAGTCCAGCAGTGGCCCGCTTCGAGTTTCCGAATAAACCGACAATCCAAGTAGGCTCAACGCTTCACGGGTATCCGGCAAGCCGCCGCTCATATCCAGAGCGCGGCCGACGGTGACACTGGCGAGCGGTTCTTGCAGTTGCGGCAGATGCGCACCCAACCGGTCATCAAGGCGGATGAGGTCTGGATGAGACAGAACCAGCGTACAAAAGGCATGTTTGGTGACCGAGGCATAGCGAATGACACTATCCGGGGTAAAGGACGCACCCGTGCTCAGGTTTTCAACGCCGCCGCTTAACCCAAATCGGATGCCATCAAGGTCAAAACCGATCACCGCCCCGCCGGGGCCGTCCTTTGTCCAAGGTTCAAGAGCGGCGTTGACGGCCCGTTCGGCGTCTTTCCAGTTTAACATCTGTTCCATTCAATCTTTTACCGCCGAAATATCCGCGACAATGATAGCGTTGTCATTTAGCAAATCCGTAGAGGTGGGATGGCAACGCGCTTTGTTGCCCGCGCGTGATGACAATAGCGTCTGACATCGGTCTCAATGGGTGGCATTTGGGAGCCAAATATGTCAAGTCTTTGATGCATTTGGATATTCACGAATCTTCAATGCAAGGCTGCATCGGCGTGGCAGATGCGTGCGTATGATGTGCAAGGATAGAGCAATGACACAGACCGTTCCCGTTTTCGATGGCCATAACGATGTGCTGCTGCGGCTGCGCCGCTCTGGTCGTCCCCAACCCTACCGGGATTTTTTGCAGGGCGGCGAAGCCGGGCATATTGATTTGCCCAAGGCGCGCCAGGGTGGGTTGGCCGGTGGACTTTGTGCCGTGTTCATTCCCTCACCAAGCTTCAAACCCAATGACGCCGGGGATTTCGTGGCTCCGGCCCAGCCGGAAGCGTTGAATGAGACGCTGGCCATGGCCCGGCTGCTGTTTGAAATCGAGGCGAATTCGGCTGGTCGCGTCAAGGTCTGCCGCAGTGCCGCCGATATCCAGCATTGCCTGGAAAATGAAATCTTCGCGGCGGTTTTTCACATTGAAGGCGTAGAGGCTATCGCTGCCGATCTTGACGCACTCTATGTGCTGCATCAGGCGGGGTTACGCTCGCTCGGTCCCGTCTGGAGCCGACCGAATATCTTTGCCCATGGCATTCCCTTCCGCTTTCCATCCTCCCCGGATATCGGCCCCGGCCTGACTGATGCCGGCAAGGACTTGATCCGGGCCTGTAATGAGCTGAAGATCATGGTCGATCTCTCTCATATGAATGAACAGGGGTTTTGGGATATCGCCGGTCTTTCCAAGGCGCCGCTTGTCGCATCTCATTCCAACGCCCACGCGCTATGCCCTCATAGCCGCAACCTTACAGACAAGCAGCTGGACGCCATCCGTGACAGTGGCGGACTTGTCGGCATCAATTTCGGGGTGATTTTCCTGCGCGAAGACGGTCAACGCAATCTCGATACACCGCTGGATGTGCTCATCGACCATATCGATTATATGGTGACGCGCATGGGCATCGATCATGTGGCGCTCGGCTCAGACTTCGATGGCACCACCGTTCCAGACGCTCTGAAGGATGCAACCGGCCTGCCCTTGATCGTCAAGGGACTGGAAGCGCGTGGTTATGATGCGACCTCGATTGCCAAGATCTGCCATGGCAACTGGATTTCAGTGCTGGAACGGACCTGGGGTGGTTGACCGTGTAAGAAATTCACTTTTTAAAGCTGTAAAATTCATATAATTATCTATGACGCTAAATTGTTGATCTATTAATATGGGTGGCTGGAGATAATATGGACAAGATTGAAAAACGGGCCCGGGAATGGTTTAAAGAGGACTTTCCCAATCGGACTTGGGATTTAGTTTCTTCTAAGCGTGTGCTCGGCGAAGACTTGGAAGTCATTCATGCGACTGAGGAGGAAAAAGAAAAGTATCGTGAGCTCGCACGAAGGCAGCTTGAAGAGTTGGGCAATCATTAAAACCTCCGGCTTGATTTTTATCTCCTAGCTTGACCGAGAGGTAAGCTTAGTTCTATCGTTAAACGTATTCACCAGGGGTGTCCCGCAAGGGGCTGAGATTCCGCTACGCATAACAGCAGCGCGGTGACCCGTTGAACCTGATCCAGTTCATACTGGCGTAGGGACGGTGCAAGCGCTGCAAAACCACGGCCCGTATTGGGTTGGCCCGTTATGGGCGGGTAAAGCGTCTTTCCATCATTCCGGCTATCATGACTGGGTCTCCAACCTGAACACTTGGAGCCTCAAAAATGAATATCGCCCCACAGTTTCCGACCCCCGAAGTCACCACCGGGACGCTTCCCGCCTCCGCCAAGGTGCATATTGCCGGAGAGATCCACCCGCAGATCCGCGTGCCGATGCGCCAGATCACGCTGCACCCCACCTCGGGCGAGCCGCCGGTGAATGTTTATGACAGTTCCGGCCCCTATACCGATCCGAACGCCACCATTGCCATTGATGCAGGCTTGCCGCGCATTCGCGCCGAATGGGTGGTCGCACGCGGTGATGTCGAGACCTATGCTGGACGGCACGTCAAGCCGGAAGATAATGGCTTTGCGACAGGCGAAAAGCTGACACCGGAATTTCCGGTGCGCAATGCGCCCTTGAGGGCAAAACCCGGCAAAGCCGTCACTCAGCTTGCCTATGCCCGCGCTGGCATCATCACCCCGGAGATGGAGTTCATTGCCATCCGCGAGAATGTTGGCCGCAAAGCCGCCAAGGACGCTTTGATCCGCGATGGCGAGAGCTTTGGCGCATCCATCCCGGATTACGTCACCCCAGAATTTGTCCGTCAGGAAGTGGCCATGGGCCGCGCCATCATCCCGGCCAATATCAACCACCCGGAAGCCGAGCCGATGATCATTGGTCGGAATTTTCTGGTGAAGATCAATGCCAATATCGGCAATTCCGCCGTCACATCCTCCATGGCCGAAGAAGTGGAAAAGATGGTCTGGGCGATCCGCTGGGGCGCGGATACGGTGATGGACCTCTCCACCGGACGCAATATTCACAATATCCGCGACTGGATCATCCGCAATTCCCCGGTGCCGATTGGCACGGTGCCGCTCTATCAGGCGCTGGAAAAGGTGCATGGCATTGCCGAAAATCTCACATGGGACGTGTTCCGCGATACGCTGATCGAACAAGCCGAGCAGGGGGTGGATTATTTCACCATCCATGCCGGTGTGCGCCTCTCCTATATTCATCTGACCGTCAACCGGGTTACCGGCATTGTCTCGCGCGGCGGCTCGATCATGGCCAAGTGGTGTCTGCATCACCACAAGGAGAGCTTCCTCTACGAACATTTCGACGAGATCTCCGATATCTGCCGGGCTTATGACGTGTCGTTTTCGCTGGGTGACGGCCTTCGCCCCGGCTCGATTGCCGATGCCAATGACGCCGCGCAATTCGCCGAACTGGAAACGCTGGGCGAACTGACCAAAATCGCCTGGGCGAAGGATTGCCAGGTGATGATTGAAGGCCCCGGCCATGTGCCGATGCATAAGATCAAGGAGAATATGGACAAGCAGTTGAAGACCTGCGGCGAGGCGCCCTTCTACACGCTCGGTCCGCTAACCACAGACATCGCTCCCGGTTACGACCACATCACGTCTGGCATTGGGGCGGCGATGATCGGCTGGTACGGCACGGCAATGCTCTGCTACGTCACACCCAAGGAGCATCTGGGCCTGCCGGATCGCAATGACGTCAAGACCGGGGTGATCACCTATAAGATCGCTGCTCATGCAGCCGATCTAGCCAAGGGGCATCCGGCAGCCCAGGTCCGCGACGATGCACTGTCGCGCGCCCGTTTCGAATTCCGCTGGGAAGACCAGTTCAACCTGTCGCTCGATCCCGACACGGCCCGGTCCTTTCACGACGAAACCCTGCCGAAGGAAGCCCATAAGGTTGCGCATTTCTGCTCGATGTGCGGCCCGAAATTCTGTTCGATGCGGATTTCCCACGATATTCGCGCCGAGGCCCAGAAAGAGGGGCTGGAAGCCATGGCGGCCAAATATCGCGATGGCGGCGATCTCTACATGCCGGTCTCCGATGGGGAGAACCAACCGGCGGGAGAATGACATGTCCATTCTGATCAAGGGGGCCGGCGTTGCCGGCCTCACATTGGCGTTTGAACTTGTTCAACGCGGTATCAATGTCGCGGTGCGCGATATCAAAACCTGCGTGGGGCAGGGGGCCTCTCACTATGCAGGCGGCATGCTGGCGCCCTATTGTGAGCGGGAAGCCGCAGAAGAGCAGGTTCTGACGCTTGGCCTGGCAGCGGCGGATTGGTGGGAACAGGCTTTGCCCGGTGCAGTCACGCGCAAGGGGACGCTGGTGCTGACCCCGAACCGCGATATCCAGGACCTGAACCGCTTTGCCAGCCGCACAAGTGGCCATCAATGGCTGGACGCCGATGGTATCGCCGCGTTGGAACCGGATTTGGCTGGACGGTTTCGCAAGGGCCTGTTTTTCGCAGAGGAAGCCCATCTCGATCCACGCCTGGCACTGGACGGTCTTTATCAGGCGTTGGTGCAGCAGGGCGTCTCATTCTATCTCGGGCCAGATGCCGAGCCTGATACCAACGGCTTTGACAGCATCATCGACTGTACCGGTGCTGCTGCCATCGACACGATCGAAAACCTGCGCGGGGTGCGCGGCGAAATGATCTATCTGCAAACACCGGATATAAGCCTGAGCCGCCCCATCCGCTTGCTGCATCCGCGCCATCCGATCTACATCGTGCCACGCGACAACAATTGCTTCATGGTCGGCGCCACCATGATAGAGGCGCGGGATGACGGGCCGATCAGCGCGCGGTCTCTCATGGAATTCCTGAATTCGGCCTATACGTTGAACCCGGCTTTTGGCGAGGCCCGGCTGATCGAGGCTGGCGTCGGCATTCGCCCGGCCTTTGCCGATAATCTGCCGCGCATTATCGAGACATTAGATGGTTTGGCGATTGCCGGAATGCACCGTCATGGCTTCCTGCTGTCACCCGCCATGGCCCGGCAGGCGGCGGACCGGATCGAACACGCGACGTCAAATCAACCCAACCGGAGGGCGACCCGATGAAACTGATCGTCAATGGGGAGCAGTTGGAGTGTTCCGCCCCCACTCTTTCGACGCTTCTCGAGCAATTGGACTATGAGGGCGAGTGGCTGGCGACAGCGATCAACGGCGATCTCGTCCACGCCGAAGACCGGCAGGACTGCGCTTTGAACGATGGCGACAGAATTGAAATTCTCTCACCAATGCAGGGAGGCTGACATGCTGACACTCTACGGAACCGAACTTTCCTCTCGCCTGTTGCTTGGCACGGCCCGCTACCCATCGCCAGCCATTCTCGCCGAGGCCGTGCGCCGCTCTAAAACCGAGATCGTCACCGTATCCTTGCGTCGGGAAACCGCAGGCGGCAAAGCGGGCGGCGCCTTCTTCGACCTGATCCGGGAGTTGGGCGTGCGGGTTTTGCCGAATACCGCCGGGTGCCACAGCGTCAAGGAAGCGGTGCTGACGGCTAAAATGGCGCGGGAGGTATTTCGCACCAACTGGATCAAGCTGGAACTGATCGGCCACCAGGACACTCTGCAACCGGATGTGTTTCAACTCGTGGAGGCTGCTCGGATCTTGACGGAGGACGGTTTCGAAGTCTTTCCTTATACCACTGAGGATCTGGTGGTCGGTGAGCATCTCTTGAGCGCGGGCTGTAAAGTGTTGATGCCATGGTGCGCACCGATCGGCAGTGCCATCGGGCCGCAAAATATCCCCGGTCTTCGCGCCATGCGCGCCGAATTTCCAGACATTCCGCTTATCGTCGATGCTGGCATCGGTCGGCCATCCCATGCGGCCACGGTGATGGAGCTGGGCTTCGACGCTGTACTACTGAATACAGCGGTGGCCGCCGCTGCGGACCCAGCCGCCATGGCCGAAGCCTTCGCAAACGCCATTGACGCTGGACGCGGTGGCTACCTCGCTGGATTGCTGGAGCCAAGAGACATGGCCGTTCCATCGACGCCGGTTATCGGCAAGGGAGTGTTTGCA
>NZ_CP192697.1:1042500-1291542 GCF_021462805.2 Allorhizobium sp. Av2
AGACATCCTGGAGGTATCGGAAGTGCGAATGTTGACATGAGTAACGATAAAGGGGGTGAGAGACCCCCTCGCCGAAAGACCAAGGGTTCCTGCTTAAAGTTAATCTGAGCAGGGTTAGCCGGCCCCTAAGGCGAGGCAGAAATGCGTAGTCGATGGGAACCACGTTAATATTCGTGGGCCTGGTGGTAGTGACGGATCACACAAATTGTACAGTCTTACTGGATTGATTGTGCAGTGGAGTGGTTCCAGGAAATAGCTCCACCGTATAGACCGTACCCGAAACCGACACAGGTGGTCAGGTAGAGTATACCAAGGCGCTTGAGAGAACTATGTTGAAGGAACTCGGCAAATTGCACGCGTAACTTCGGAAGAAGCGTGACCCCTTTTTACGCAAGTGGAGAGGGGTGGCACAGACCAGGGGGTAGCGACTGTTTATCAAAAACACAGGGCTCTGCGAAGTCGCAAGACGACGTATAGGGTCTGACGCCTGCCCGGTGCTGGAAGGTTAAAAGGAGAGGTGCAAGCTTTGAATTGAAGCCCCAGTAAACGGCGGCCGTAACTATAACGGTCCTAAGGTAGCGAAATTCCTTGTCGGGTAAGTTCCGACCTGCACGAATGGCGTAACGACTTCCCCGCTGTCTCCAACATAGACTCAGTGAAATTGAATTCCCCGTGAAGATGCGGGGTTCCTGCGGTCAGACGGAAAGACCCCGTGCACCTTTACTATAGCTTTACACTGGCATTCGTGTCGGCATGTGTAGGATAGGTGGTAGGCTTTGAAGCTTGGACGCCAGTTCGAGTGGAGCCATCCTTGAAATACCACCCTTATCGTCATGGATGTCTAACCGCGGTCCGTTATCCGGATCCGGGACAGTGTATGGTGGGTAGTTTGACTGGGGCGGTCGCCTCCGAAAGAGTAACGGAGGCGCGCGATGGTGGGCTCAGACCGGTCGGAAATCGGTCGTCGAGTGCAATGGCATAAGCCCGCCTGACTGCGAGACTGACAAGTCGAGCAGAGACGAAAGTCGGTCATAGTGATCCGGTGGTCCCGCGTGGAAGGGCCATCGCTCAACGGATAAAAGGTACGCCGGGGATAACAGGCTGATGACCCCCAAGAGTCCATATCGACGGGGTTGTTTGGCACCTCGATGTCGGCTCATCGCATCCTGGGGCTGGAGCAGGTCCCAAGGGTTTGGCTGTTCGCCAATTAAAGCGGTACGTGAGCTGGGTTCAGAACGTCGTGAGACAGTTCGGTCCCTATCTGCCGTGGGTGTAGGAATATTGACAGGATCTGTCCCTAGTACGAGAGGACCGGGATGGACATATCTCTGGTGGACCTGTTGTCGTGCCAACGGCATAGCAGGGTAGCTATATATGGAATGGATAACCGCTGAAGGCATCTAAGCGGGAAACCAACCTGAAAACGAGTATTCCCTATCAGAGCCGTGGAAGACGACCACGTTGATAGGACGGGTGTGGAAGCAGGGTAACCTGCGAAGCTTACCGTTACTAATAGCTCGATTGGCTTAATCGTTCTCATTGACCATGCTCATCAAAGCCTTCGGCTTTGATGATGCCATCTGTTTTGTCCTGACGCTGTCGGCTCTTTGAGCCTTCGCTGCGGACGGCCCGCACCATCAGGTGCGACGGCCCTTGGCCTTGCGAGCGGAGCTCGTCACGGCCACGGAAACAAAAAAGACGTGTTCACACAATAAGAAAACGGGCAACGCCCACCAGCTTCTCAATTATGCAAAGCATCAATACGGTTCCGTATCAACGCTTTGGCACCCTTCTGAGCGCAAGCGAAGAAGATGGGTTTGCCAAAGAAAAGGGAACAATGTTGATGCGAGAGCATCAACATTGCCCTTAGCTGACCTGGTGGTCATGGCGGGGCGGCCGCACCCGTTCCCATTCCGAACACGGCCGTGAAACGCCCCTGCGCCAATGGTACTTCGTCTTAAGACGCGGGAGAGTAGGTCGCTGCCAGGTCTGCTAATGGCAATGTTGTAAAGACATCAATCAAATCAATCATCTTCTCTCCAAAAATTCGGCCCTGCCGACAACAAAAAGGGTCGCATAAAGCGACCCTTCTTACGTTGAAAAATACACTAAAATATAACGCGGGGTGGAGCAGCCCGGTAGCTCGTCAGGCTCATAACCTGAAGGCCGCAGGTTCAAATCCTGCCCCCGCAACCAAATAAATCACCGCAATACCATCAAAGCCCCTCAACCGCAGGGGCTTTTTTGCGTTGCTTGGCTTCAATCCCACCGGCGCGGCGGCCCATGAGTTCTTCGAGGATTACCCTCTCATTCAGAAACTCGGGCTTCTTCTTGCCTGATGCGAAGGTGAGGATCGCGGCCAGATCGCCGCGCAGCACGATCACCAATTCCGCACCATCGGGCACGAGATCGATGAGACTGACCAGCGTGCGGAGTTTGTCGGCCGCCAGTGCCCGCGTCTCCTCGTTGCCAAGCTGCCTGTGTAGAGCAGCGATCTCCTCATGATAATACTTCGCTAGATTGGGATGCAGCAGGGGAGGCGGTTCTTCTGCGCCGTCGAGGAAGCCGGCCAGCTCTTTCTTGCGGGCTTCGAGCGCCACCATCTTCGCGTTGATCCTGTCGGCAGCACCACCCTTCAGAATAAGGTCGAGAAGGGTATCGAGCTCGCGGTCGATCCGTTTGATCTCGGCGGCCGATGAATCGAGCGACGCGCGGGCTTCCATTCGCGCCTTGTTCATTTCAAGTGTGAACTCTTCGCAAAACTCCTTGTAGAGGTCCGGTTCCATCAGATGCTTGTCGAGCCCGTTAAGAACGGGTTGTTCGAGCGTGTCGCGGCGGATGTTCAGCCGATTTTCACAAGTCCCCTTGGTCCGGGCATTGGTGCAGCCGAGCATGTCCTTCGAAATCATCGAATATCCGCCACCGGGGGTGCGGATAAAAAGTTGGACTGCTTCATAATAACAGGCCGAGGCTTTTACGATATTCGACCGGGCTGAGCGATCCCAGCGATATCTTGATACGCTTCTCATTGTACCATCGGATATAGGCATCCACCTCAGCCACGAACTGTTCGATTGTGATGGCCTTCCAGTCTCGTGGATAGAAGAGCTCGGTTTTCAACCGACCGAAGAACCCTTCGCACGCGGCGTTGTCTTGCGAGCAACCCTTTCGGGACATCGAGCGAACCAGTCTTGCTTCGCTGATACGGGTTAACCAGCCGGGCCATCGATAATGGGCTCCGCGATCAGAATGGATGATTGTCCGTTCCTCGCCGTTGGCGACGGTTCCGATGGCTGCATCCAGCATGGTGTTGACAAGCCCCGCATCTGGTTGCGTTCCGATCGACCAACTGATGACCATGCCGTCAAAGCAATCGATGATAGGCGAAAGGTACACCTTGCCAGCTGGGATCTGGAACTCGGTGATGTCTGTCAGCCACTTCACGTTCGGCGCTTTTGCATGGAAGTCGCGATTGATCAGGTTCTCGGGCGCTGGACTGATCTCTCCCAGATAGGATCCAAACCGCCGTCGACGCGGCCTGGCAACGACCAACTGCTCCTGCTTCATCAATCGCTGGACAACCTTTTCCGAGATTATCACGCTCTGTCTGGCCAGCGACGCCTGCAGTCGTCGATAACCGTAGCAACGACGGTTCGCTTCAAAGATCTCCGCTAGGCTGTGGCGGACGGCGGCATACTTGTCTGCCAGGCACATGCGGGCGCGATGGTAGAAGTAGGAGCTGCGGGCAATCCGAAGCTGGGCAAGCAGCTCTGGCAAGCGATAAACTTCCTTAAGGGCGTCAATCAGTTGTGTCTTCTCCCGATTACTCAGGATCTGCGGATCGACGCCCAGGTCTTTTTTTAGGAGTTCGTTGGCCTTCTTCAGGAGATCATGCTCGAGTTGTAACTGGCGGACATCACGCTGGAGGGCTTCAAGCTGTCGCTCGAGCTCTTCACGTTCAGGCACCTTGGGGTTGGATTTGCGGCGTTTCATGGATGAGGGAGCCTCGTGACCGAGTAGCTGATCTTTCCAGCTGTACAGTGTCGGCCTTGAGACGCCCAGTCGGTCAGCTACCTGTTGAGCGCTTTCATCTCCACTGCATAATCCGATGACCCCCGCTTGCCGGACCTCCTCGCAATAGCCAGGGTGCCACGATCGACCGACCATCGATGTCCGCGCCTCCGGAAACGCCTCACGAACCCATGCGGTTAGAGTTCCTCGACCAGGGTAACCAAGCGCCCTCATCGTCGAAGAGATGCAACGATCGTGAGTGCGGTAATGCTCAAGGGCAGCCTGCTTTTGAGCCTCGGAAAACTTTGGCGGTCGAGCTACCGCCTGAACACGCAAGTCGTGATTCTCGACGTACTCGCGGTACCAGCCCCTCAGGGCATTTTTCGTGGGATAACCCAACTGGCGAATGGTCGCCTTGAGCCGCTTGCCAAGTCGGATATAGAGCTCAACAGCTCGAAGTCTGTCTGCGTAGGAATACATGAACTACCTCCTGGTGGTCCAAGTTTTCGTCCGCACCCCCAACGGGTCAGTTCTCATTGAAAATCAACAGCTTGGGATAGAGTTGGGAGAGCTCAAGACCTTTGCCCGCGATCTGATGGGAGATATGGAGCGTGATCTTGGCACAAAGCTCGATTGGATTGGCGTCGATTGACCTTGCCCCGTTTAAATAATCCATTTTGAAGTAAGCTCTGGCCCATTGAGAGGACCAGGGAATGAAGCGCAACCGTTTTACAGACGAACAGATCATCGGCATTCTGAAGGAGCATGAGGCGGGCACGCCGGTCTCGGAGCTTTGCCGCAAGCGCGGTGTCAGTGATGCGAGCATCTACAAGTGGAAGGCCAAGTTCGGCGGCATGGACGTATCCGAAGCCAAGAGGCTGAAGAAGCTAGAAGATGAGAACGCGAAGTTGAAACGGCTACTGGCAGACGCCATGCTCGACAATGCCGCTTTGAAAGACCTTTTGGGAAAGAAGTGGTGACGCCCGCAGCCAAGCGGAAAGCTGTCGCACATCTGATAGATCATCACCAGATGAGCGAACCATTGCCCGGCAGGCGGTGTTTACACCGCTGAGAGGGGCGGGCGTGTAAAGCCATCGGCTTTTGCCGGATGACGATCCGTTATGAAACCAGGCGCAGCGATGACCATGATCTTCGCGAGCGAATGAAGGCGCTGGCGCATGAACGCCGCCGCTTTGGATATCGGCGCCTTCATGTGCTGCTCAGACGCGAGGGCCACCTTGTGAACCACAAGAAGCTCTTCCGGCTCTATCGGGAGGAGAGGCTTACTGTGCGCAAGCGTGGCGGACGTAAGCGGGCGATAGGCACCCGAGCGCCGATGTTGATCCCGACGGCTGCCAATGATCGCTGGTCGCTGGACTTCGTGTCGGATCAACTCACTGATGGCCGCAGGTTCCGGATTCTGACGGTCGTGGATGACTGCACAAGGGAATGCCTGGCTCTCGTCACCGATACGTCCCTTTCCGGGCTACGGGTTGCCCGTGAGTTTGATCGGATCATCGAAGCACGCGGCAAGCCGAAGATGATCGTCAGTGACAACGGCAGTGAGTTCACCAGTAACGCAATCCTGCATTGGGCGGATCGGACCAAAGTGGAATGGCACTACATCGCCCCTGGCAAACCAATCCAGAACGCTTTTATCGAAAGCTTCAATGGACGGCTACGAGACGAACTCCTGAATGAAACCCTCTTCTCGTCATTGATCCATGCGCGATCAGAGCTTTCAAATTGGCGAGGCGATTACAACGAGCATCGACCACACTCTGGACTTGGCTGGATGACTCCTGCCGAGTTCGCTCAAACCATCAACCCGCGACGTGATGCGGTGCTGCGCAGCCGAAATGGCTCCGCACCGCAACCCGCCGCTACCGCACCAAATACAGCAACCCAAAACCGCCGGAGCGAACTCAAAACTGGATAAAACTTGGGGGCAAGGTCAACACCATGCCACTCGAAGACATTAAAGAGGGCTTCAAGCTGATGCATTCCGGCGAAAGCATCAGCAGCGTGGTTCTGTAGTTCGCCACGAAACCGATCTCACCGAAAGTCGCCTGGTGCCATCCTGCTGAGCCGCGACACCTGTCGTCGACCGGAGAATGGCACGGACGAACTTGATAATTGTTAGTTTGCTTATGGTCGACGCTACACAATCGCCCTTCGCGATGACGTCTTTGGAATGTAGCTGCATTCTCCGCGAATTGCTTGGCGTCTGTCCCGTTCAAATACACCTGACAGACTCTCAACATCCTCAATGTGGTTCTTAACGTCGCAGCAATTGCTGGACGTGAGCTATCTTCGATTTCCACTCTTGGGGTTGCGCAAAAGCAACATGTGTTTTTTGAATGTCGTTTTTGCGGCATTTGTCGTTTTTTGCAATTGTTAGTTAGACATCTGCTGCTATCTATTTTTTCTATTGATTCTTGGATTTTGGAGCAGCGAATGCGCAAGGTTTTGCCAGTTCTTTTGATTGCGATTTTGTCGAGCTGTGCAAAACCATCGGATGGACCAAGTGCTGGGGCCATCCGGTCTGCGACGTTCCCGGGCAGTTCAAGCAAAGTGCCGGTAATTGAGCTTTCCAAGGCGCCAGCGGTCACGGCTGTCGCACCGCAGTCTGGTTATTCGGCCTCCGAGCCGGGCTTGTCTGTGCTTCGTGGCGCCTATAATCAACAGAGGCTGCGACCGGGCGATGTGTTTGACGTGACCTTGCTGGACACTGGCGAAGAAGGTTTGTTTTCCTCCACCCATAGCAGCACCCTTAATCTTGGTCGCTTCACTGTGGATCCCCAAGGTAGCGTCACCATGCCCTTCGTTGGCAAGCAGCGGGTGACGGATTCCACCCCGGAAGGCCTACAAAATCGTATTGTCCAGGGCATGAAAGGCTCGGCGGTTAACCCACAGGCCGTCGTGACGGTTGTGGACAAACCGTCCAGCGCCGTTCTGGTCAGCGGTGGTGTCAAGACCCCCGGAAAAGTGGCGCTGACAGCGCGGCGCGAGCGGGTTCTGGATATCATTTCGCAGTCAGGCGGGGCGTCTGTCGCACCGCAGGCCGCCAAGGTTACCGTGGTGCGCGGTCGCGAACGTGCGACCACGACGCTGGATCGGGTGATGAGCGATGAAAAACAGAATATCGTCCTGCTGCCCGGCGACCAGGTGATCGTCGATGGTGAACCGGCCAGCTATACGGCCCTCGGCGCCTTCAAAAGCACGGGTGAATTCCAGTTCGAAACCGGCAAACTCACCCTGGCTCAGGCGGTTGGCCGGGCTGGCGGATTGCTGGATGACCGGGCCGACGCCCGCAATGTCTATGTGTTCCGCAACCAATTGATCCAGGTTCCGGCATCGACGGTGACCGCAAGCGGCGCCAAGGGACCGGTAGCTATGACCACCAGCAGCAAGCCGGTGATCTACCATGTCAACATGAAGGACGCCTCCAGCATCATGCTGATGCAGCTGTTCCAGATGCAGAAGGGCGACGTGCTCTATGCCAGCAATTCGGGCATGGTTGATGCCGCCAAGTTGTTGACCGTTTACCAGAAAGTGCCATCAACATCGGCGGCACCGCTCCCCGGCTCCTCCAATTGAGCCTTGTAAGCTGAACCAACGGGCTGCTGGTTCTATGATTGAAAATGACCGTTAGAACTCCGGTCTTGGACACCTCAAATTCTTGACGGATTTGAGGTGTCTTCAATGCTTTGAGGGCGAGAACGCGTAAGCGTTGTTACGCTTTGATATCATTCCGTTGCCCCTATCTACGAGAGTTTCGCCAAGGCTTCTCTGGCAGTCTTTGGCCTGTTGGCAGGATCGACGCTACAGAGGTGATCCGCGAGCTGTGCAAGATCGACGTTCTGGCCTTCAGGCGCGGTGTCGAGCATTCGTAAGAGCACGCGACCTGCGCCGTAGAGATCCATCGTCGCCGATGCCTTGCTGGAAGTATTTTGTTCCGGGGCGCGATATTGTGGGGAGCCAACCTCTGCAAGACCGAGATCGGCCCAGCTAGCACCGCATTCTATGGTCAAACCAAAGTCGGCTAATCTTGCTATCCGCTGCTGCTGATCGAGAATGATGTTGCCAGGGGTAACATCACCGTGGACAAGACCGCGATCATGCAAAGCCGCAAGTGCCGTCAGCAGATCATGCAGGATTTGGGCTATGTCTAGGTCTGTTTCATCTGCCTTCTCCAGCCTCTCGCGCAGCGAATACCCAGCCCAGGGCTGGATGAGGCCTGGGCTGCCATCGTCCAGTCGCAACAGCATTGTGGTGCCGACCAAACTGGAATGGTGCAAGTTGAGGCCGATCCGGGCTTCACGGATCAGCAGTTCGGCCTGGCTGGCTGACGAAGCCCCATCCGTGGTCAGTGTTTTCAGGACATAAGCGGTTCCCAGATCCCGGTGCCGTAATCTCAGAACGCGGCTATGGCGTCCCTCGTAAAGCAGGGTTTCGACGGCAAATGTTCCTGCAATGAAGGTGGGGTCTGAGGGAGCCAATGTTTCGGCCCGCCGGTCGAGGGCGTTTCTCAACTGGTCGATCAGCAGCCGCTGCTCCCCGTCAGTATGGGGTGTCTCCCTATCCCCGCGCACCGCTTGTATCAGCGCGTTGAAACGGGCGGCAACTTCGTTGAAACCGTCAGGCAGAGGCATCGGTACGCGCCAGGCTCACGACGATAGCGCTCACATTTTCGCGCACATTGGCAATCAAAGCCTCCTGAACCAGCCGCTCGGCACTTTCGGCATCGGTGCATTGGTGCAGAATTTCCGCAACGGTGCGCTCCGTCAGGACCTGGATCAGCGGAAAACTGCATAACAACAGACGATCGCCCGGTAATATGTCGGTGGTCAGCGTTTCCGGCAAAAATTGCTGATCCAATCCAACCCCACGCCGCAGTCGTTTTTGCAGGCCGATGGCTATATGGTCGCGGGTCAGTGGTACCATTGTGCCGTCACGCAACAGATAGGCCCTGGCATCCCCCGCCCACACCAGCAGAAGTTGATGACTCACCAAGGCTGCAACAATAACGCTTGCAGCGGGTGCGGTTCCGTCTGTGCGTTGCGTGCGGGCTTGCAACAGGCTATTGGCCCGGCCAAGCTTGCCTTTGATTTCCTGCAACATGGTGTCCAGATCGGCGGTCTCACCGATTTCGGCCAGTTGGCCGGCAGTATAGCGTGCGGCTTCCTGCGACGCGGTGTCATCTCCGACACCGTCGGCAATGGCGAAAATCCTCGGTTTTTCGCAGATGAATAGCCCGTCCGCATTGATCGAAAACCGCGTACCGGCATGGGTGGCGTAACTGTAACGTAGCCCTGCTGTTTGCGGCTCAGCTGTTTTAGGGTCTCTGGGTGGCTTATCCGGGCTTGGAGCGGCCCGTTGAGGTGCAGGTTTTGCCTCGGCTGGTATCGGGACTGACGCTGGGGCCCGGGCTGTGGCAGGGGTGGACGCGGTATTGTCTTGCGGTCGGGACATAAGACCGGCGCTTTGCCGGAAAAGCCGCAGAAAGTCCTCGGCTTTCATCTGGCTTGAAAAGCGAAGTCCCTGCGGTTTTGAGGTTTGCGGGTCGATATACCACCAGAGCGCGGTGCCATCCTTGCTGGCTGAGGCGGTGCCTTCTTCCTCCTGGGGACGCGGCATACGCATGCGCTTCAGGGTTTCAGTAAAGCGGTTAATGTCGAATTCCCGCGTCATCGTTGATTCAGCTAGGCCTTCGGCGGCCATGAACCAGGTATTGTCCAGAAACAGCGTGCGGGGATGGTGGGTGAAACGGTGCATCTGCGCCATGATGATCAGCGGAAAACTGCGACCAACCCGATCACGGCTGGCCAGCATGACACCCGCATGAGCAACCTGGCCCCAGACGCCTTTTTCGACGATGAACCGCCAAGGAGGCGATGCACTGAACAGCTCCGGCCAGGCCGCGCCGAATTCCTGTTCACAGGCATGCAAGCCGCCGCGGATCCAGCCATCGAGCGTCGCGACCATTTCCCGTTCCAGGCCTTCCGAGAGGAAATCCCCATGGCTTGGTAATTTGCCGAAAAACCCGATCCGGTCCTGACCGGCGGGCTTTTCTGTCTGGGCAGGTCGCAATGCCATGGCTTGCCTCTTCCTCAGGATGCATCCCGGCGGAGTGATCCGGGGTGCCTTTGACAGGGAGGTATGACCCGGCCATCATGCCGGGTCGTACGATTGCGGGTCAGAACTGGGTCGGGCAGGTAAATTCGGACAGCGCCTTCAGCCTGAAGGCATTCAGCACCGAACCGAACTGCACATCGAATTCCGCCACCTGGTTATCGTTGGTGAATTTCGCCCGGAACAGATCGTCGCCTTGGTTTTGGATATTTGCATCGTCAAACAGGCGGAAAGGCGACCAGTCGCCATTTTCTGTTTTCGCCTGTTGCCAGCCGCCGGGCTGGAAGGCAATCCGCGACATGCTGGCGGCATCCTTCGATGGCCATGTTATGGTTTTCGCCTGGACTGGCCCATGGAAGTATACCACCCGTTCGCCCTGGATTTCCAGCATCACCGCCGTCGAGGTCTCGCCAAGCGACACCGGCTTGACATTGATGGCAATCGCCGGCGTCTCGCTGCCATTCGGGAAGAAGGCGCGGAAGATCTGGTCGGCCCTTTCAAACTCGGCAATACCCTCGCTGGGAATGCCTGCCGCGCCGAAGGTGCCTTTCCAGCCCCACGGGGAGATCGACTGATCGACGAAGGGCTCCATCCTTTGCTTGAAGAAGGTCTGGAACAGGCCCTTCGGTCCAAAAAGCCGGATGAAGTCGTTCATGGCGACATCGCGGCTGGAGGCGCGGTCGAAGGGATAGCGGCCCGTGACGATGGAGCCGCACAGGCCTGCCCCTTCGCTCGACCATAGGTCGCCAATCCGGCTGCGGGCCGATTTGACGGCAAGTGAGCCAGTATCGGCGGCAAGTCCGGCCATCCAGCCATCCAGCGGTCCCGGCAGGCGGCGGGCATCCTGGAGCAGGTCCTGATTGGCCCGTGTCAGTTGGCTATCGACATCGAACACTTTCGCTACCTCTGCTGAGGACGTAACCGAGCGGGCGAGCTGGTCATGCAGCGCCGTGATGACAGGCAATATCGCCTCGACCTGGGAGGCGGGCTTGTCCTGATTGCCTGTTGTGGCCTTGCGGTTATCGTCTGCGGCAGGCGTGTCCAGCGCCTCGCGCAAGCGGCTATAGGGATCGGGCGCGGCCATGGAGGATGCCAGCATGGCGGCCACCGTGTCACCGCTTGCAGATGAGACCAACGTGGTCATGCCCGCCGTATCGCCCTTCGGGCGCAAATCCGTTGCATCGGCAATCGAGCGGGCTGCCTGGGCGACGATATTGCGGTCATTTGAAAGGATGCGCGTAGTTTCTACCGCATCACCAAGACTTTGCGACGGCCTGACGGCGAGATCCCCCAGCACGGAGGCCCAGCGCTGTTCAAGCCGGTCATAGTAGATCTGCAAGGCCGCCTGGGCTACCGATTCCAGCGTCTGGCCGCGCAATTGCGCATTGGAGCCGCGCACCCATTCTTCTTGCAGCGCTTCGCGGGCGGCGTCGGCAATATGCGGCAGGACGACGGTGCGGTAGCCGGTCGCGGTAAACAATCCCTCGACCCCTTCCGTCAGCAGCGCGCCGGACTTGCGGATGAAGGCTTTCTCCCCCAGCGCGCCAAAGGCAAGCGATGGCTGCCACGGCATCAGCGCCTGCGCTTGTTTCGATCCGGCGAGGATGTCGAAAGCCCGTTCGGCAACGGTCTGGTTGCGGATGGTGTTGCGGGCCTTTTCAATAAGCCGCTTGTCGATTTCGACCGGCGGCAATACGCCTGCCGCCATGGCGCTGGCATGCTGGATCAGCGCTTTGCGGGCCGCTGTCCGGCCTTCGCCCGGATAAAGGGCGTTAAACATCTGGGTTGCCTGGGCAGAGACGAATTCCCGGTCGAGCCGCCCCAGTCCGCCGAGCATTTCATACAGCTTCAGCGCATTGAAGGTTCGCGTGACATCGCTTTCGCCGGTCAGGTCCTTTTGCAATTGTACCAGCATCCGGGGCAGCAAAAGGCTGTTCAGAGCGCGCTGATAGGCGTCGCGCTGGCGACCGGCAATCTTGTCGCGCTGGCTGAGACCGAAACTCGCTGCCCAGACATAGCGGGTGTCAAAACCGGTTGGAACTGCACGCAGATTGTCCAGCGCGGGCAGAACACGCAGAAAATCGGCATCCGACACATTGCGCACCGGTACATCCTGGATCAGCTTGTCATAGGCGTTCAGATGGTCTTCGGCCTGGGCAAGAGCGGCCCGGTTCTGGAAAAACGTCATGGTCCACCCGGCAAACACAATGACCACCGCCGCCACTGCCAGCCCCCAGACGGCCTGGCGCAGCAGAACCTGACGGGAGGAAAGGCGCTTGTCGCGGGCAACCAGGGCGGCCTCGTTGAAAATCACCTCGCTGAACAGTTTCGGCAGGAAATAGCTGCGCCGTGTCCGGTTGGCATTCGCATTGGTGCGGGTGAGGTTTTCCTCCGGCTGCGTAGCAGAGACGAAGTAAATGCCACGGATCAGGGGCGCCTCGACCAGTGAAGAGCCGGTGCAAAGCTCGCTGATCGCTTCACCGAGCTTTTCCTGCAAACTGGCCAGTTCGGCTGGAAAACGGAAAATCCGGCCGCGGATGTCAGCACTTTGTTCCTGTTGCAGCCGTTCGATCAGCATGGCATCGACACGCTGTTGCAACAGGGCGAATTCCTCGGCAAAACGCTCCGGCAAGGTCTTTGCGCCGTAGCTTTCCTCCAGGCCGAAGGTCGTACCCCAGACCTGTTCGCGGTCGCTCTTGTTGAAACTATCGTAGAATTCCACGAAACCGGTCAGAAGATCGGCCTTGGTCAGCAGGATATAGACCGGAACGCGGGCGCCGAGATGGTCGTCCAGTTCCGCCAGCCGCTTGCGGATCGCCCGCAATTCTTCACGCTGGGCTTCCGGGTCGCGGGTCAACAGGTCGCCGATGGAAAGCGTGAGGAGCGCGCCATTGACCGGCTGCGACCGACGATAACGGCGCAACAGGCCGAGAAACCCTTCCCATCCGGCTTTCGATGATCCATCGAGGTCGTCCTGGGTCGTATAGCGACCGGCGGTGTCGATCATGATCGCCTGATCGGCAAACCACCAATTGCAATTGCGGGTGCCGCCGATGCCTTTGACGGCATCGCTGCCAAGCGCGTCGCCAAGCGGAAATTGCAGGCCTGAATTGGTCAGGGCCGTTGTCTTGCCGGAGCCAGGCGCTCCGAAAATCACATACCAGGGCAGTTCATAGATGTAGCCGAAGCGCTTTTTGGTAATGCGCCGCAGCAAGGCCAAAGCTTCCTTCAGCCGGTTGCTGATTTCGCTGACCTCGGCCTGCTGATTGGCCAGCGCCTGTGCCTCGATACTATCGACCAGTTCCTTGTCCTGGCGCTTGGCGCGCACCATGGTGACGATCATATAGGCCGTCCAGATGGCAAAAATTACCACCATGGTCCAGATGCGGGCAGAGACGCTGGCGAGCGGCTTGAAACTGCCGAAGGCGGCCAGATAGCCGTAGAACCAGATCAGCACGCAAAGGGCGATGACCCAGATCAGCGAGATAAAGCGCCGCCCCACGACACCCGCGTAGGAATCGACATAGGAGCGTATGGTGTAAAACCAGCTGAGTGGATTGATCACGGCTTGGCCCCCTGCTGCGTCTTTATATCTGTGTTCGGCACTTGAGTATTTTGACCGTTGTCTATGCTTTCGACGGGTGGGGTCAGAATGCCGGCATCGGTGATCTTCTCGTCAGGATTGGTCAGAACAAGGATTTCCGTGCGCCGGTTCATTTCACGGCCTTCCGGCGTGTCGTTACCGGCAATCGGGTCGCTATCGGCGCGGCCTTCGGTCAGGATGGCATCCGGTCCGGTAAAGCTGGAAAGGATTTCGCCCACTGCCTTGGCGCGCGCCTCCGACAGGTGCCAGTTGGACGGAAACTGCACGGTCTTGATCGGCACATTATCGGTATAGCCGATCACCACCGCCCGGAATTTTTCCGCCGCCAGCGCCCCGCCGATGCGTTGCAGCAGATCGCGGAACTGGCCCTTCACATCGGCGCTGCCGGTGTCGAACAGGCCGGAATTGTTGATGCGAACACGCAGCCGTCCATTGGCGTCCGACAGCGAGACCAGCTTCTTTTCGACTTCCGGCTGAAGGAAGGTAATGAGGTTTTTCAAGCGGCTTGGCGGCGGCGGTGCCGGGGGCTTGACCGGCTGCGGTTCCGGTTCTTGTGGCGTAACCGTCGACTGGGGCTGCGGTTCCGGCACGGGAACCGTGATCATCACGCCCGGCGCCTCATGCGGACCAAGCCCGGCCAGCCGCTCGAAAGTCCGGTCGGAACTGTCGTTCAGGGTCAGGGTGAAAAACAGGTAGCCAAGCCCAAGCGCCAAGGCCAGCAGCGACAGCACGGTCCACAGCGCCGCCATGGTGCGAAGCGGCTTGTGGCGGGCATGGACACCCTGCCAATGGGGCGAAAGCTCCCGTTCAAACACGCCATATTGGCCAAGCAGGGTCTTGTAGAGACTGTCGCGAATGCGGGAAAGCTCAAGCGGTCCCTTGGAGGAAACGCGGGTGCGGCCTTCGAATGCCAGCGACAGGGACAGGTAGATCAGCAGCAGCAGATCCTTGGCAGACCCAGGCGATTGATGGAAATGATCGAGAATATCGAACACCCTGTCGCCGCCCGTCACGTCATTGTGGAAGGTGGAGACCAGGCCTGAGCGCGCCCATCCGGCCCGCACCCCCCATGGCGTGGACAGAACCACATCGTCGATGGTGGCGCAGACGACATAATGGGCGGCGCGCGCCCGTTCCGGGCTGATACGGGCGCTGGCGAGGTCACGCTCATAGCGGTTGACCGCGTTGATGCAGACCTGGCGCAGTTCCTCGATATCCGGTTGTTCGGCGCGGTAGCGTAGCGCATGGGCAAGGTTGAGCAGCGGTGCTGCCGAGCGCACCAGCACCGGCATTTCGCTGCTGCCGAAGCGGAAATTGTCGATCAGATGCGCGACAGGCATGCGCGCCGTACTATCGGCTGGCACCGGTTGCGATGTTTCGCCGTCGAGCAGGTCGGCGACCTTACGGGCGTTGTCGTCCTGGAGGCGTTTTTCCTCCGTGACTTCCACCACGGTCGGCAGATCCTGCCAGGAAGGAGGCCGTTCGTTGCTCATTCTCTCAAGGCCCACATTTCGAGTTCAAGACCAGGGAAGTCGCCTGCCAGGTGCAGGGCAATCGCCCCGGATGTTTCAAGCTGTTTCCAGAGCGGCGTCTTGGTATCCAGCTCGAAATAGATGGTCCCGGCCCGGTAAGGCAGCTGGCGTGGCAGAACGGGCAGCGGGCGCACTGGAATGCCCGGCAGCGCGACATTGACCAGTTCGGCGATCCGCTCCACCGGCCCGACCTTGATGCGGGCGGGAAGGGTACGGCGCACGTCTTCCGCCGACATGTCTGCCCGCACTGCCAGCACAAAACCAGCATCGCGCAGCAGGCTCCGGTCGTTGATCGTGCCGACCCGAACGCCGTGGCGACGCTCCACCAGCTCGATAGCAACAGCCGATTGCGCCAGCACCGAGGACAGCGAGGTGCGCAAATCCTCGAATACGGCGCCGAACGTCGCCTTCAGATCGTCATGGCGATAGGCCGGAAAATCCGTCGCCCGCTTGCTCTCCATGGTAAACGTGGCCAGCTCACCGGCCAGCTGGATGCATTGCTCGTAAAACTGCATGGGATGCAGGCGGGTGGCATTGGCCAGCGCATGTTTCAACAGCGGATCGGCGCGGTTGAGGATCTGCAACAGAAAGTAATCGCCGACTTCGGCGGTGCCGCGAATGGTTGGATCGCCGATCCGTTCGGCAATCGCTTCTGCTCGGTGCCGGACGATGCCCAGCAATTCGGTCATCAATTCATGCAGCCTTGAAGACGCCGTGCAGTTCAGGCTGGCTGGAATGAAATCCGGATCGAGGAGAACAGCCTTGTCGGAGCGCACCTCGACCACGCGGGCAAGCCCCAGCAGTTCATAACCAGCCAGATCGTCGCCGGTCTTCAACAGTTTCAGGTTCAGACGTCCGACATCGATGGGCGCCAGGAAATCGGTTTCCACATTGGCATCAGGCGCTTCATAGGGTGAAGCAACAAGCCGCACGCTGTTGACCGCCGAGGTGCCAGTCTGGGCCATGTCGGCCTTGCCGGGCTGGCGGGCGGGCAGGGCCAGATAGATCACCGCGTTCTTGACGGATTCGTCCAGCTCCAGGGCGGCTGGCAGGTCGGTATCCTCAGGCGCATCAAAGGGCGTGCCATCCGGCAACATGCCGCGCAGGCCCGATAGCGCAAACTGGCCGATGGCAAGGGCGCTGCGGTCGAGGCCAATTTCCAGAATGCCCCAGGGATAAGGTGTAAGGCTGCGCGCCACCGAGCGCACAAGGCGCTCCGTCCAGCGGTCGGACTGCTGGAAATGTTGGACGCGAAGGAACATGCCTTCGGTCCAGGCAACCCGGTTTTCATGTCTCATTTGATGTTTCAACCCCCATTATCCTGTCAGCCTGAACAGGTGCGGCAGGCTCTTCGGCCTGCTCGCCCATTGCGGCGCGACGCATGAAATCCCTGAATGAAAGAATACGGCCCTCGGCCTGAAACAATTGCCGATAGGCTGCCCAGTAGTCGCGCTCGGCAAGGAAAGGCAGCCGCATCGGCATGTTGGCGTCCACCTTGGCCTCCAGCAGGCGGGGGTCCAGCGAGCGGCCTGCCGCCTGCATCATGGTTTGCAAAATCGCCGCAAAGGCCTCTTGCTGTCCGGCAAAGGCTTCCAGCCGAGCCGCAAGATCGGTTCCGCTGCTGGGCGACAGGGCAGGCACAGCATCACCCGGCAGGTCGAAGGCCGCGATGCTTTCAGCCAGCGCCTCCTGGGCGCGGGCGAGCGCCGCCATCATCCGCTCCGCTTGCAAATCTGAAGCCGATGGGCTCTGTCGCTGATCCGGCTCATGATCCTCGGGATCGGCGAACACAGCGTCAAACTCGTCCTGCGGTTTTGACCGCTCCTCCTGCGGAGGGGGCAAGTCCTGCGGCGGACGGCGAACGGGTGGCGCGATGGTCACGAAGGTTTTCGGCGCGGCCAGATGTTCCATGGCGCTTCCGCCGGCATCTTCATCGAACCAATTGTCCGGCAGGACGGGTTTCATGCCGTCGGTCTGCGGCGGACCGCTCCAGCCGATATCGACATGACGGGTAAAGCTCTTTTCCTTGTCCGCCCGACGGTCAGATTGTGTGGCTCCTCCAGACATGCCTCGCTCTGAGGGCCGAGGTTGCTTCCACGGTTCCTCCACCTGCCGGTCTCCCAAAAGGCCGCGGGCGGTGGTGCCATTCGGGGCGATATCGGCAAGAATCGAGGAAATCGTCAGCGTCTCACTGCTGAGCGGCATGGTTGGATCGGGATCAACCGCTTCGGGCGCCGCCTCGCCGGTGATCGAAACGGTAAAGCGATAGCCGCGCACATCGATGCTGGCACCGTGTTTGAGCCGGATCGTATCGCCTTCCAGCAGCAGCTTGCCATCGACCAATGTACCATTGGCGCTCTGGTCGCTCAGGACATAACCGTCCCGGTCCCGGCTGATGGTGCAATGCAGTTTGGAGACGCGGCATTCATTGTCCGTCACTTGCCAATCGCAGGCAGGGGCGCGGCCAATGGTGCGGCGGCCATAGTCCAGCGTCCAGGTGGTCTGGCCTTTGGTAACTGGCTTTTCGGGGCGAAGTTCCAGCTTCATGCCCGGCCTCCCTGCGGCATGGCCTGATATTCGGTGACTACGGCATCGCGGCTGTCACTGCTTGCCGGGGCCAGCCGCGCCCAGCTGTTCCAGCCGAGCCGGGCAGGCATGGTCGCAGACCCCATCTGACAAAAAGGAATGTCTTCTTTCTTCAGGACGACCTGGGCATCGATATCGAAGCCGTTGCCGATAAACAGCCGGGTGAGGGCGAAGATTTCCGCAAGACGCGGCTTGCCAGGCGACAGGCTGATATAATCGTCATAGCCAACCGGACCGATGACGAGCCTCAGCGCTCCGCTCCGGTCCATGACGGATGCACCCGCCATAGCATTGACGCCGAGCCTTGGCCCGGACCCCTTGCCCATCTGGCTCAACTCGGCGGACGGAATGGAGACCCAGCGCGGGCGGAATTGTTCAATCGCCACCGCCATGCCGGTAAATTCCTCCAGCATGGCTCGAAGACTGGCGACATTGCGGGTACGATCGGCAAAAAATCCGGAAAACCGCAGGATCACATCTTCATCGACACCGGCTTTTTCGACCAGTCCGGCGGTGCCGAAGCCGGTCAGCGATAGCAGCACTTTGCGGAAGGTGTTTTGTTCCTTGGTGGCGCTCCAGCGCAGCCGCCGCGCCAACCGGTATTTTTCGCAGGCCGCCACGAACAGTTCGGAAAACCGGATGGCAAACAGGTTGAGAAAGCTGATCAAGGCGCGGGAACGGCGCCGCTCTTCGCGCAGCAGCAATTCGTTATATTCCGGCGGCAGCGCGCCGAGCGGTCCGACCAGTGGCGCAAAAGCCGATTTGACGACATTGCCCTGCAACTTGCGGCGAAAACCGCTGACGGCAAGGGGGGCTGGTTGAATGCCGGAATGGGGACCGACCTCCAGCTCCGTTCCCGATGACAGGTGCTGTGCCACCCGAAATGCCGTGGTTGGTTCAAAATGGCCGGGGTCCTGCTCCAGCAGGCGGGCCAGCTTATCCTCATTGGGTTTGATCTGGATATTCATCGCCACCCCTACAGCAAAGGCCGCTCGGCGGCCCGGGCGGGCCAGCGGACAATTGGCTCGGACTGGCCGCGCATGGTCAGGGTCAGCCGGGTGAAACTGTTGACCGAGGTATAGAGCCCGCAGAAATGATCAATGATGCTGCCGAAGATGAAGGCGGCTGCCCGGTCGATCATAGCCGGGTCAAATTCGATAGTGACATCGGTGCCTGGCACCATGGCGGGGCCAAGCCGGGCGAGCGCATGCTTGGCCTCGACACGGCTGATGGCTTCGACAAGCTGTCGCGTTTCCGGCGCATCGCGCAGGGCATAGAGCGACAGAATATCCTTCAGTGCCGAACCATCATTGTCGAACAGTGACAGATGGTTGAGCAGAAGATGGGAGACCAGCCGCCATTGGCGCGCCAGTTTTTCATGGATACGAATGGCGGGCGTCGGCGGTAAAAGCGCCTTGATCTCGGCTACGCTTTCGCTGCGCTTGACCAATTGAAGGTGTGGATGGCCACCGCCGAAAGGCAATTGGCTGGCCAGGTCTCTGTTCAGGCATAGGGTCTCGACGCTGGCCGTCAGTCCGGTCGGCTCAAGCGGGCCGCGATTGCGATCAACGAAGGCGATCTGGGTGTCCGATGATCCGTCATCCTCATCGAACCGGCGAACCGCCTGCCAGAACACACTGCTATTGGCGCCACGCTGGCTGCTTCCGAAAAACGGCCGGGCATCCTGTTCTTCGCCGGAAGGCGCCGAAAGCCGGACCTGTTCGACCATATAGATTTCCCGGGTGGTTTGTCGGCGGCTGTCGGGCAGCAGCGAATATTCCGTGCGGCTGCCATCCAGGGTCAGCGGTTCCGAGCTTTGCCGGAATAGATTGATGACCGGGGTGGCATTGAGGGCGATGTCGCTGGCGGAAATCATCCGCTCCAGTCGGGCGTCGCTGGTGTCCAGATAGATGTAAAGCTCGACATCATCGCCCTGCCAGCGATCCATGCCGGATACTTCCAGGAACAGAAATTTTTGCGGCAACGTGAAAAACTCGGTCAACAGCCGGTATCCGGCAAAACTGCCCGGTGCCGTGGGCAGCATCGCCTGCTCCGGCGCAAACCCCAGCGGGCGCAGATTTTCCGCTGGCAAAAAGACCGCATTGCGATCCTCCGAATGGCGCGCGAGTGCCATGCCGATGCAGTGATTGGCCAAAAGCTCGAACAGGGCGGCAGCCTGCGCCCATGCGGACGCAATGAAAAAAGTAAGTCGCTTGACGCCAAGCCCGGCCATGCTGTCCTGCTTGGGTGCGGTGGAGCGCAGGGACAGCCGCAACACGCCTGCCGCGCCTGCAAAGGGTGCCGCCGGCGCATCGAGCGGCAAGCCGGTCAGGCTGGCTGTGCTGACCGTCATCGGGACAATTTCTACATCCTGAGTTGTGCGAAACTGGCAGGGATCTCCGCCGACCGGTTCGGTGACGATGTCGGTATGGCGTGGCAGCAATTGCATGCCGGCCAGCATTGCGCCTGGCGCAAATTGCACGATGCTCATCGGCGGCACCGGTGCCAGATAATGCGGGTAGAGGGTTTCCAGCAGGCTGTCGGTCAGTTCCGGAAATTCATCGTCCAGTTTCTGGCGAACGCGGGCTGCGGAATAGGCGAAACTCTGGATAATCCGCTCCACATGCGGATCGTCGGCCACGTCACCCGACAGACGCAACCGCCCGGCAATTTTCGGGAAGGCGCGGGCGAATTTTTCCGCGCGCCTGCGCAGCGCGAACAATTCGTCATTATAGCGTTCCAGAAAGGTTTCAGCCATTCGACGCCTCGATGCGGAAAGCCTGGGTGGAGGGGTCAATGCGGGATTCGAAACTGACCGGCGGCATCCCGTCATAAAGACGGAACGCACCGTTGATGCGCATCCGCAGAGCGCGGTCGCCCTCTGTATTGCCTTTGAGGATCGTGACCTTGACGTCGGCGAGGCGGGTCTCAAACAGCGCAATGCGCCGTTCCACCAGTCTTGCCAGCCGAAGTTTGGATTCGTCGGTGGAAAGATTGGCCGAAAGAATACCATCGACGCCATAGGCGACCAGCGCGTCCTGCAATTCGCCAAGGCCATCCGGCGGCGCTTGCGGGCAGCGGCGGGTGTTCAACAGCGCTTCAAGGTCGCGACGGATCACTTCGCGCATCTCGCGCACCTGTTCGCTGACACTGGTTTGCGGATCGCTGTCCATGTCCGGCGTATCGTCCAGCAGCCGGTCCAGGACGGATCGGTTCAATACCCGTTCAGAGGCGCGAAACCGCTGTAGTGGATCAACCATGAGCAGCCTGCCTTTCGCCGGTCGCATCCGATTGCAAGCTTTCAAGATCGTGGAAAGACACCAGTTCGTCGCCCGCCAGCAGGCACCGCTGGCCAAGACCGGTGACGATCCCATCCACCGCATCCACCCACTCGGTCTGATGGCCGAGTTGCAGGGCAGGGCTGGAATCGGTGCCGTAATAAATGGCGGGGAGAAGCACGCTCGCCTCGGCGCCGCTTTCCAGGGTCAGTTCCGCCGGGCGGAAGGCTGTGTCCCGGGGGCGGCGGATCGGTTGCGGGGTAACCGCAGCGATCCTTGAGAAATCGACCCAGAGATAGGCGCCGCCGGTGGTCAGCACTTCAAGCGCATGAGGGATACGGTCGTCGAGATCACGAATATCGGCAACGGCGGCGCCGTTCCACAGCATCGGTACAGTGCCCCGGCTCTCTTCCAGTTCGGCAAGCAGGGCCACGGCCTCCCTTGCCGCTCCTTCCTTCAGGGCCAGGTTGAGCTTTAGCGCAATCTGGTCGCTGGCGGTTGGGCCGCCGGGAAAATCCGGTAGGGCACCTGTTTCAAACCAGGCTTTGCGGGCTGCCATCCCACGGATCTGCTGGCGCAGCATGGAAAAGCCGACGGCATCCTGCGGCTGGAAGCGGACGGCCAGTTCGCATTGGCTATCGGCCTTTTCATAATCGCCAGCCAGAATCAGCAGGTCGATATAGAGATGGCGCAGGTCATGATCGCTGGCCGCCGTTTTTAATTCGGTTTTGACGGCATCCATGGCCTGGGCAAGATCTGCATCATCGAGCAGGCTGGCAATGCGGCGGGAGGCGGTACTCATGCAACTATCCTTTTCGGTTCCGTCTGCCCGGCGCTAGCGCCCATCGCGGCAGCGCCCGAGGTTTCGGCGACGAGATGAAAACTGGTGGAGATATCATCGAGCTGGAAATGCGGCTGCAATCTGACCGTGCAGGAAAAGGCGCCGGGTTTTCCAGGAATTTCCGTGACGTGTATGCCTGCTGAACGCAGCGGATAACGGCTTCTGAGTGTCACATCCGCATCGTCATTGCCAAGCGTGTAGCCCGACAGCCAGTCTTCCAGCCGCCGCTGAATGACATTGGCGGTGCTGAGCTGGCCAATATTGTCGCGCATAATCACCTTCAGGTAATGCGAGAAGCGTGATGCGCAGAGCACATATTGCAGCATGGCCGCCAGCCGGGCATTTTGCCGGGCGGTTTCGCTGGAATAGTGGCCGGGGGCGTGCAGCGACTGGTTGGCGTTGAAAATGGCGGATGATGAAAGATAGGTCGTGGCAACGGGGACGATGCCGAGATCGGATAGCTGCAATTCCTGGGAGCGGGTCAGTTTGACCTCGACGGGCGGCTGGGCAGACAGGCCCTCGCTTTCCACACCGATATCAAGGCCCGGCAATTGCCAGGACGCCAGCATGCCGCCATCGATCTCGTCCTGGGTGACGCCGCGCATGTCGGCAAACCAGCCGGAATCGATAAAGGTGCGCAGGATAATCGCTGCAAACGCGAAAGCACTGTTTCCCCAGAGCAATGTCTCTCCGCTTTCCCCGATATGTTCACGAAACGGAAAACCGTCATTGCGTTTGCGCCAGAATGGTTTGTGCGGCGGGCGCATCAGCACGCGCGGGGCAACCAGGCCCAGGAACCGGGTATCGTCACTGCCGCGCAAGCTGTTCCAGCGCAGCCGCGTCTTGTCCTGTTGCAACCAGGAGAAATCGGAAACCCGGTTCAGTTCGCGGAAAGTTTCAAGCCCGATGGCCTGCGGCGATGCACCGGCTATGAAAGGACAAAAGGCTGCTGCTGCTACCGTTGAAAGGCGCGCAAGTGTACTGACGGTATCGGCGCCGTCGATGGTGGCGGGAGAGAGGTCATAATCGCCGACCAGAAGCCCGAACGGTTCGCCGCCCGGCATGCCGAATTCGCGGTTATAGACCAGTTCGAACAGGTGGCTCTGGTCGAAATCAGTGGCGCGTTCCATGCTGCGCGCCAATTCTTTCCAGCTGGCGCTGATCAGCTTGATTTTCACCTCGGCGCTGCGCCCGGCCTCGCGGACCAGCAAGTCAAGGCCAAGCCACCGCGCTTCCATCGCCTGGAAGTCGGGATGATGTAGAATTGCATTCACCTGCCGGTTCAAAACCGCGTCGATTTCCGCGATCAACCGATCCGCCAGCATCCGTGACGATGTCCTCACTATACCCCCCGGTGGACGTGCATGCCTGATGACGTTGACGATAGAGGTCTGCGCGAAACTCCCGCGCAGACCTTTGCTGATGGATCAGTTTTTCGATGGAATACGGGCAACCATGCGCAGCGAAGTCGTCAGCTCTTCCATCTGCAACCATGGACGCAGCCAGGCGACCGCATTGTAGGAGCCCGGTTTGCCGGGGATTTCCTGCACCGTCACCTTGGCATCACGCAGCGGATATTTTGCGCGGGAATCTTCGCCTGCATCGTCATTGGCATTGACGTAATTGGAGATCCAGCGATTGAGCCAGACCTCGCAATCATCTGCTTCCATGAAGGAGCCGATCTTGTCGCGGCCCATGACCTTCAGATAATGGGCGAACCGTGAGGTCGCCATCATATAGGGCAGGCGGGCGGACACGGCGGCATTGGCCGTCGCCTCGGGCTTGTCATAGAGTTTTGGCTTATGGGCGGTTTGCGCGCCGAAGAACACGGCGTAATCGGTGTTCTTGTAGTGGCAGAGTGGCAGGAAGCCCAGCTTGCCAAGTTCGGCGTCGCGCCGGTCGGTAATGCCGACTTCGGTCGGGCATTTCAGGTCGAGATCGCCATCATCGCTGGAAAATACATGCATGGGCAGGTTTTCCACCTTGCCGCCGTTTTCTGCGCCACGGATCGCGGTGCACCAGCCGTTCTTCGCAAAGGCTTCGGTGAGGCGCGTTCCCATCACATAGGCGGCATTCATCCAGCAATAGCTGTCGTGATGCAGCTCGCCGCTTGCCTCGCCCAAGGTCTCGTCAAAACCGAACTCGTCGATCTGGCTGGTTTTCGGGCTGTAGGGCATGCGCGCCAGCACTCGCGGAAGGGCCAGCGTGACGAAACGCGAATCATCGCTTTCGCGGAAGCTGCGCCATTTGGCATATTCCACCGTCTCGAAGATCTTTTCGAGATCGCGGGGCCGCGACAATTCCCGGAAATCGTCAAAGCCGAACATGCGCGGGCTTGCTGCCGAGACAAACGGAGCGAAGGCAGCGGCGGCAATCGAGGAGACGCCCTGAAGCAATTGCACGTCTTCGAAGGAATTATCGAATTCGTAATCGCCGACCACAGCACCCATCGGTTCACCGCCGGGTGTGCCGAATTCGTCTTCGTAAATCGACTTGAACAGCCGCGACTGGTCAAATTCAACCGCTTTGGCCAGGTCTTTCGACAATTCGCGCTTGGAGGCGTTCAGCACCCGGATTTTCAGGTTGACGCTGGTTTCAGAATTCTTGACCAGATAGTTCAACCCCCGCCAACTGCCTTCCAGCTTGGTAAATTCCGGCGATTGCATGATGGCGGCGAGCTGGGTGGAGATCACCTTGTCCAGCTCAGCAATGGCATTGTTCAAGGTGACCGTCAGGTTGCGGTCGTATTTGACCGTACCTTTCAGCGCCTGATCCGTCAGGGTGCTCAAAAGGTTGCGGGCGCGATCCGGCTCCGTCTGACGGGTGGCGGCCACGACCTTCGACAACAACCCCTGTTCTTCGGTGGCGGCGGTCGGTTCATTCGGCTTCAAAACGCTTTCAGCGCTCATCTCTTCAATCCTTTCAAAGCGGCGTCACACAAGGGCCGCCAGTCAAAGAGTTTTGGGTTGGACCGGCTGGTGTCAGCTCTGGCCGTTGCTGTCGGGCCGGTCTTTCAGCTCGGCGACGAGCTTTGAAAGATCACCACGGTTTTGCAGAATGTCTTCGAGAAGCCGTTCAAGATCTTCGGAACGGTCCGCCTTGCTGAGCAGGTCGCGCAATTCATTGCGGGCATCCAGAAGCGCTTTCAGCGCCGGAACCTGCTGCACCACCGATCCCGGCAGGAAATCGTCCATGCTTTCAAACTTCAGATTGACGCCGATGTCGGTGCCATCATTGTCGATGGTATTCTTCACCTGGATATTCAGGCCCGGCGTCATGCGGCGCATCACATCGTCGAAATTGTCCCGGTCGATCTGGACGAATTTCCGCTCGTTGAACGGCTTCAGCGGCTGGGTCGGGTTGCCCGAGAAATCGCCGAGCACACCCACCACGAAGGGCAGTTCCTTGACCACCATAGCACCTTCGGTTTCCACCTCGTATTTGATGTGGACCCTGGGCTTGCGAACCCGCTCGAGCTTTTCATGCACACTTGCCATCACTGACCCTCCTTGCGTGCCCCCTGGGCATCGAAAAAACTGCAGGCGGAATGCCGAAGCCTCCGCCGATATGTGTTAGTTTCCGCTCTCCTTGGCCGGTTTGATGCCGGCGGCGATGAGAATGGCATTTCTGGTCTGTGCTTCCGGCAGCAACTCCGTCAGCAATTCGGAAAAATCCATGCGTCCGCGCCGCACCAGGGTTTCGATCGAAAGCGAAATCGGCGAATGCGGTTCCGTGCGGCGGAAATAGCGGGCGACATTCATCAGGAGATCGAAGGCATCTTCACGCGAAGCAATGCCTTCAGGACCCTCGGCTGGACGGGCGGCGGGCTGAACTACGCCAGCCGCAGCACTTTGTTGGGTCGTCTGTCCATCTTCACCAGAAGGGGTGCCATTCTGATTGGCAGGCAAAGTCGCGTCGTCGCGTCCGCCAAGACTGCGAATCGCTGCAATGATTTCCTCGAGCACATTGCGGATATTGGATGCAGGCGGCGCAAACTGTCCGTAGCGCTGGGTGACGAGCGCATTGAAGCTATTGAAGGCAGCGAGGCATGTATTGACCTCGGCCAGATGAGCGGAGAGCGCAGCTATTCCTGCCTCGGCTGCGGCCTGATGCAGACTATCGCGCAAACCCGTTTCATCGCTGCGCTGGGCCAGTTGATAATCCCAAAGCGTGAATTCCCCGAATTTTCCAAACGGCAAAAGCGAAGACAGGCGCAAGGGCTGAATCAATGTTCCCTCGGCGCCAAAACCGTTTAATCCGGCAAAAGGCGCCAGCTTTTCCTCGATATCCTCATCATCGATCGAATGAAGTTCGTCGCTATGTCGTTCTATAAGCGACGCTGTCGCTTCATAGACTTCACTCAGGCCGGGAAAGCCTTCAAGTCGCAAACGGGATTCTGCAAGCCAAGCCAATACTTCGAGATCTTTGCTGACGGAAGAAGTAATTTGCAATCCAAGATTGCTCACAAGGTTCCAGCTTTGGGAAACTTTGATAACCTCTCCCGGTGTTGTAGATCTTTCTTCCGTCCTTGCTTGGTTTCTTGCGTCCTTAATTCTATAGTATACCTCACGATAATTGGCATCCATGCGAATATTTATTCCGCAAGGTCCATTTTCTACTAATGCTGTAGCCAATTCATTGTCGATCAACGATAGACTAGCCCCGTTTTGAATTAACTAATATATGCTACTTGTTAATGTGGGGCGCAGTTATATTTTTGTCAACCTGAGGTCATTTGTTTGATGCCGGAGATGATGCCTGGCTTTGCATATCTTAAAAAATTTATCTGACGCTCTGGACAGGGTGGGGTAATCGCCTTAGTTGTTCATTCCAACGAAGGTAAGGTCGTTGCTGGGGAGGCTTTTTGCATGTCGCATATTGACCTCAATCGATTGATTGAATCGCTTGAGCCTAATTTGCGTGTCGCGCTTGAGACGGCTGCATCCACAGCAGCCGGGCGCGGACACGGACAAGTTGATATTGCTCATCTGCTTGCCGCAGTCATGGACGCGGCGTCATTTCAACCGGTGTTGGAACAATTGGGCTTGCCCATTGCAGCGCTTCGCCGCGAAGTGGGCGATGCACTCGATGACACTGTCGTATCCGGGTCTGGTCAGCTCGCTTTGTCCCAGAATATCCTGACCCTAGGTCGGGAAGCATGGATTTGCGCTTCGCTCCAGTCTGGACGACGCGCCATTACGCTTGCCGATATATTTGCGGCCATGGACGATGAGCCATCGCTTCGAGCCTTGACCCGTGGTCGCTTCCCGACGCTGCGAATGCTGGATCGAACGGCGCTAGAAACTCTTTTGCAGGCGGATGTTGTAGCCGAGACGCCAAAATCGTCGCTGTCTCCGGCCTCCGCCCGGGAAGACGAGTTCCTGCGGCTTTACACTCATGATCTTACCGAGGACGCGCGGGCGGGACGGCTTGATCCGGTCGTCGGCCGTGATGGCGAGCTTCGCCAGATGATCGACATCTTGTTGCGCAGGCGACAGAATAACCCGATCCTGGTCGGTGAAGCGGGCGTTGGCAAGACAGCGGTGGCCGAAGCACTGGCGCTGGAGATTGCTGCCGGACGCGTGCCGGAAAAATTGCAATCCGTACGGTTGCTGATGCTCGATCTGACGTTGTTGCAGGCGGGCGCTGGCGTGAAGGGCGAGTTCGAACGGCGGTTAACCGGCGTTATCGAAGCGGTGAAGCGCTCGCCGGAACCTATCATCCTGTTTATCGATGAAGCGCATGGCCTGATCGGTGCCGGTGGGGCAAGCGGGCAGGGCGATGCTGCCAATATCCTCAAGCCCGCGTTGGCGCGTGGCGAAGTGCGCACCATCGCTGCCACGACCTGGAGCGAGTACAAGAAGTATTTCGAAAAAGACGCAGCACTGACGCGCCGCTTCCAACCCGTGCATGTGCGTGAGCCGGGCGAGGAAACCGCAATCCGTATGCTACGCGGCATTGCGGAGACCTTCATGGTCCATCATGGGGTGAAGATCCGTGATGAGGCTATCGTTGCTGCCGTGCAACTTTCTGCGAGATTCCTGCCCGCTCGCCAATTGCCTGACAAAGCGGTCAGCCTGATCGATACCGCCGCTGCCACGGTTTCGCTGGCGCGCCAGACAGTGCCGGAACAATTACTGCTTCTTAAAAGCGAGCTGTCCCATCTCACGGTTGAGACCGACTGGCTTGCCCGTGAGCCTGATGATACGGATGTGCTGGAGCGCCGCCAGGCGGTTATCGTTGAAATGGAGCGTCTGACGAGGGAAATCGATAGCCTTCAAGCGCGCTATGACGCTGAAATTGCAGCGCTTGCAGTCAGTGATGAAGCGGCAGCGGTAGGCGGTGATGCGACGGCGTCCAAGGATGTTCCTGACGTCAACGTCACACCATTGATCACCCCCCTGCGCACTCGCGGACTTGCCCGCCGGGCAGCGTCCCTAGCGCCGACCTCCGCTGGCGAGGAAAAGCTCATACCGCATGAGGTTGATCGCAATGTCGTGGCCGCCGTCCTGGCGCGTTGGACCGGCATTCCTCTCGGCAAATTGCTGGCCGATCAGATCGAAAGCGCAAAGAGCCTCGACATGAGGTTGAAGGAAAAGGTGATTGGCCAGGATGCCGCGCTGGAACGGATCGGCGACGCCATGCGCGCGGCGCGCGCCGGGCTTTCCGATCCGCGGCGCCCGCCTGCCGTGTTCATGCTGGTCGGCATGTCGGGAACCGGTAAAACCGAAACGGCGCTGACCCTGGCTGACCTGATGTATGGTGGCAGCCAGCATCTGACGACGATTAATATGTCGGAGTTCAAGGAAGAGCACAAAGTATCGATGCTGCTTGGCGCGCCTCCGGGCTATGTCGGCTATGGCGAAGGCGGTGTGCTGACCGAAGCCGTGCGGCGTCGGCCCTACGGTGTGTTGCTGCTCGACGAAATCGACAAGGCGCATCCCGGCGTTCAGGACATTTTTTATCAAGTCTTCGACAAGGGAATGTTGCGCGACGGCGAAGGCCGCGATGTCGACTTCCGCAATACCACGATTTTCATGACGGCCAATACCGGCTCTGAATTGCTGGCCTCCTTGGCCCTTGATCCAGACACCATGCCCGAAGGCGAGGCTTTGGAAGCACTGCTGATGCCGGAACTGCAAAAGCAGTTCAAGCCGGCGTTCCTCGGGCGCACGTTGCTGTTGCCGTTCATGCCGCTGGGCAAGGATGCCCTGTCGCGGATCGTCGATATCCAGATCGACCGTATTCGGGAACGGATTTCTTCGGCCTATGGAACAGATCTTGTTCTGTCCGAGAAGGCCCGCGATGCGCTGGTCGGACGCGCCGTTGCAAGTGAGATCGGAGCTCGCGCCATCGAAATCATGATTGGCCGGGATCTGCTGCCGCCGCTTTCCAGTTTCTTCCTGGATATGGTCGGGTCGGGCGAAAAGGTTGCCGAAGCTCAGGTGACTCATGACGAAAATGGGTTCGGCGTTCGCGCCGGGGCCGCTGGGGGAAACGAGGAATTCGTCGATGCCTCGGGTGCATCGGTGGATAAGGATGCCGCGTCGGAAGGGGTATCCAGACGCATGCGGCAGTGAGTGAAAGGTGAACCATACCTCGCCGTGAACGAGGTGATTTCAATTTATATAGGAGAATTTATATGCCGATTTATCTGAAGGTCGATGGTATCCAGGGTGATGCGACGCACGAAGAGCACCGCAACTGGATGGACATTGAGGCTATTCACTGGAATGTCAGCCGCGCCATGAACACCACGGCTGGTTCTACCGCCAATCGTGAAGCCTCTGAACCCGCAATTTCCGAAGTCATCCTGACCAAGGTCAGCGATTCCTCTTCCACGAAATTGTTCCAGGAAGCCTGCGCTGGCCGCACCGGCAAGCAAGCGGTGATCCACATGGTCACCACCGGCAATCCCGGCAATACCTATATCGAATACACGCTCACCAACACGCTGATCGCCAATTATTCCGTCGATTCCAGTGGTGATCGTCCGGTCGAAACCATCAAGCTGAACTTCACCAAGATCGAAGTGAAGTATACGCCTTACGACGACCAGAACAACCCGAAGTCGCCGATGATCGCATCTTACGATCTGTCGACCACAAAGGCTGCGTAATCCGCCTTTCTCTTGCCGCGGCACCGCCTTCGGGCGGTGCCGTATTTGTTGTGATGCCGATATTTCGGATGCGTGCGTTCGAGCGAATGTTCCCTGATAGCGTCTTCAAGGTGAGGGTGCGTGAGCAACTTCGGCCTTCGGTATCAAGCACGTCTATCGTGATCCAAGGAGAAGGCTATGCCTGATTTCGATGTTTCTTCATCACGTTTGAAGATGAAGCCGTTCAACAGCAATGATGTATCCGAGCCCATGAGCCGTATGGGACGAGGTCCGTCACTGGATTATATTACCTATGCACCCGGCCCACGCGAGGTTGCATCTCGCAACGCCGTTGGAGGGGCCGCGGCGTCTGCGCTCCGCATGGGATCTGAGGCTCTGAACAGCTATGCATTGACCCATTGGGCAAAGAAGTGGCTGGAAAACAACGAGACCAAAATCCTTGCAAAACTGATGGAAACCGGCGATGGCGCCTTTGTCGTTCAAGTGAACTACATGGAATCGGACGCCAATGAGACCCGGACCTATCTCAGCCGCGATATTTACCTGCTGGGTACCGTGCCAAAGGCTTCTGATGCCGGTCGGATACTGACGGCGGACCTGATGTATGGTCCGAAGATCGACGCGCAACGCCCCAATAATTCGATCAAGTTCCGCTATGCCTACCTGGTGGGCGAGCGCCTCTGACGGATTGGATTTTCTCACTCTGTTTGCACCGTATGCTTTCGTAGGCGACGTTTTGTCTCCTGCCCATCATTCTGGCCAGCCGTTTGGGGACGACCAGTTTCCAACGGCACTGGTGATGGTATGCGTCAATCGCTTGTTCGAGATACCTCGTCGGTACGTGCTACGTGAACGGCATAAGGATTGGCGAATGCTCCTCGCTCTTAGAAAGTGGAGCGATTATGAGCAGTACGGAGAACAAGCATTCGTCTGTTTTCCGCACCCCTGTCCTCTGTGTAGTGCTTAATCACAAAGTCGAGCGCGCATCGCGGTGAACTGTCGTTTAACCCCGCTCCGATCCAAACTCCTCAGGGTCGACAGCGTCCTGCTGCTCTGGTAATCACAGCCATGGCAATTAACCAAAATATGGTGTCGGGGGACGAGGAACAGACTTTTTCAAAAGGTCTGAAGCCCGGCGTTCTCATTGCGATTATTGCTCTTGCGGTTGCCTATCTCGGGTTCTTCTTTGCATCGCCTTTGCCAGCGTCGCCAGGCACGCATGGGGCGGCGCTTTTGCATGCGCCACAGCAGACCCAGCATCTGGCTGCAAGGGAAAATGGCAGCCGCGCCGTTGCGCTTGCTTCGCGGCACGATCCACGGGTTCCTGTCCCGCCACCTTTGGCTGTGTTAAGCTCGGGAGCTGAGCATTTCCTGTTTGTCGGGCGGTCTTCTGCCCAGCTTGTCGCAGGTTCTTCGCTGTTTGTTTCCGGGCGCATTTCTCGCGCCAACCTTGCAAGGGCCCCACCATCCTTGTCTGCCTGATCCCGTTTTTTGATCAACGCGCGACCGCGCGCCGACCGTCTGTCGTGACATGCCTGTGACCAGGATTATGCCGCAGACATCCAGCGTTTCATGAAAGCCCATCGCCTCTTCGTGGTGACTGGCTTGTGAATCCACCTCGGCAGCAGCGGCGCAGGTATGGATACTGTTCTATGAAAACCTCTCCCTGGCTTGTGGCCACCTATGTGGTCATCATTGCCTTTGGCATTCTAACGGCACTGCCGAATATTCTCTCGACAAACACTCTCAATAGCTTTCCCTCCTGGTTCCCGAAGGACAAGGTCGCACTTGGCCTTGACCTGCGCGGCGGCTCTCATCTCGTGCTTGAGGTTGATAGCGCCGATCTGGTGCAGGAAAGACTGCAAAGCCTGATCCAGGATTCGCGCCGTGCGCTACGCGACGATGGCGTTGATGCCGCGACAGTGCGCAAGAGCGGCTCTTCGCTGGTCGTGACCCTTCAATCGGCAGAGCAAAGAGCCGCAGCTTTGACTGCCTTGGGTAAGCTTGCCCATCCGGTCGGCCTGACGGGCGCGCCCGATCTGGCGTTTACGGGCGAGGGCACCACCATATCCGTAACGCTCGCCGAGGCCGGAATTACCGACCGGGCCAATGCCGGGGTGGAGCAGAGCCTGGAAATCATTCGCCAACGTATCGACCAGGTCGGCGTTGCCGAGCCAACGATCCAGCGCATCGGCGGCGATCGTATTCTTGTACAGCTTCCCGGCACGCAGGACCCGGCGCGCATTCGCGAACTTCTTGGCTCCACCGCCAAGATGAGCTTTCACATGCTGTCGGAAAGTGCCACGGATGGTACAGCCGTACCGCGCGGCGTCACCATGCTGAAGGATGATGAGGGCCGCGCCTATCCGGTTGATGACCGGGTGGAACTGGCAGGCGACCGTCTGACCGATGCCCGCGTCGGCTTCGATCCGAACACCAATGAGCCGCTGGTCAGTTTCCGCTTCGATACGGCGGGTGCGGCGCGTTTTGCCGAAATCACCCGTGCCAATGTCGGCAAGCCCTTTGCGATTGTGCTGGATGACAAGGTTTTGTCTGCCCCTGTCATCCGTGAGCCGATCACAGGCGGTTCCGGCCAGATTTCCGGGAATTTCACGGTGGAAAGCGCAACGGACCTTGCGGCATTGCTGCGCGCTGGGGCGTTGCCCGTCAAGCTCACGGTCATTGAAGAGAGGACGGTTGGCGCTGACCTGGGCGCGGACGCGATTAAGATGGGCGTCTATACAGGCTTGATCGGTTTTGCCCTGGTCGTCGGATTTATGATCGTGCTCTATGGCGGTTGGGGGATTATTGCCAATCTGGCCCTCGGTCTCAATGTCATCCTGACCTTCGCCTGCCTGTCGCTGATCGGCGCGACGCTGACCCTGCCGGGTATCGCGGGCATCGTGCTTGGTATTGGCCTTGCGGTTGACGCCAACGTGCTGATTAACGAGCGAATTCGGGAGGAAACCCGCAAGGGGCGTGGCGCCATGGCGGCGCTGGATGCGGGTTTCCGTCGGGCCTATTCTACCATTATCGATAGTAACGTCACGGCGCTGATCGCCACGCTGCTGCTGTTTTGGTTCGGCTCCGGCCCGGTTCGCGGTTTTGCCATCACCATGGGTCTGGGCATTGCCATATCGATGTTTACAGCAGTTTCGGTGGTGCGTGTCGTCATGCTCGCCATTGTCCGGCGCTACAAGCTGAAGCGTCTCGATATCAAGCCGCTGCTTCCTGTCCAGCTCATCCCCGACGGAACGCGCATTCGTTTTATGAAGGCGCGTTTCATTGGTATCGGCATTTCTGCCTTCCTTTCGATTGCCTCTCTCATTCTGTTCGTCACACCGGGCTTGAACTATGGCGTCGATTTTCGCGGTGGTATCCAACTTGAAGTGGTGACCCAGGACCGCGCCGATCTCGCGGCCTTCCGCTCTGGCTTGGATGGGCTCGGGCTGGGCGATGTCACCCTTCAGGAATTCGGCGATGTCCGCCATCTCTTGGTTCGCGTCGAGCGTCAGCCAGGTGGTGAAGAGGCGCAGACCACGGCGGTCGAACGGTTGAGAGCCGAGGTAAAGGTCATTGATGCAACGGCCTCGGTGGTGCGCACCGAAGTGGTCGGCCCGAAGGTGTCGGGCGAACTGGCAATGGCCGGTATTCTTTCGGTTGTCCTCGCCAGCCTGGCAATGCTCGCCTATATCTGGGCGCGGTTCGAGTGGCCTTTCGCTGTTGGCGCTATCGCCACGCTCGTTCTCGATGTTACCAAAACGATTGGCTTTTTCGCGCTTACCGGGCTTGATTTCAACCTGACGGCCATCGCGGCGCTGCTGACCCTGGTCGGTTACTCCGTCAACGACAAGGTCGTGGTCTATGACCGGATGCGGGAGAATATGCGGCTTTACAAGACGATGCCGTTGCGCGAACTGATCGATCTGTCGATCAATGAAACGCTGGCCCGCAGCCTTTACACATCGGCCACCGCGTTTCTGTCACTGCTTCCCATGGCCATTTGGGGCGGTAGCGCGGTTGAGAGCTTTGCCGTTCCGATGATTTTCGGCATTGCCATTGCGGCATCATCGTCGGTGTTTATTGCCGCGCCGATCCTGCTGTTCCTCGGCGATTGGCGTCGCAAGCGGGCGGCAGCTCCGGAAAAGCCAGCCGGTTCCGTCGAGGCTTGATCAACAGATCCCGGCTGCCGTCCACGGACGGCAGCCGGGCTATCGTTTATGCTGCGTCTTCGGCGGTTACTGGCGCATCGCGATGGGTTTCCTCAAGCCGCGCATATAGATGATCGGCGATGTCGCGGGCATGGTGCGCGACCTGGGGCAGACCCATCAATTCGCCAAATGTCCCACGGGCAAGCGGCCCGGCGACCAGTAGGCCCGGCGTTACCGCTCCATTTTGGTCGAGAAGGCGCGATTGACGATCGCAATGTAGCCCAAGACCGGTTGGGTCGAGGCCAATCAAGCCCTTAAGGGCAAGGTTGCGGAGATAGGGTTGGTTATCGATGATGGCGCCATGCGCTGGACCGGTGGCAATGACCACGGCGTCCACAAGCCGCGACACCTTTTCGGTGCTGCGCGCCAGACGGAGCGAAACTCGGATTTTCGAGCCATCATAGGTGGCTGTTTGTACCGAAGCTGCTAGTATCTCCATCTGGCCCCGGGTGATCGCCTGGTTGATGGCCCCTTCAACTTGCGGGGCGATGCGGAACCGATGCACATCCCAAAACGGGCGCAGGTGGCGCACCAGGCGCCGCCTGTCATCAAGCGGCAGGGCAGCCCAGATCTCCTGCGCCTGGGCGCGAACCGCGTCCAGCACAGCATGCCAACTGATGCCTTCCGCTGCGGCATGGTTGATCTGTTCACGGATGCGGCGGGTCAGCTGCCGGATTGACCGGCTGGGCGGGTCGATGAAGTCTCCGTAGGGCTCCTGCATCGTTCCGGCATGGCCCCTGGAGCGTAGGCCGCGTCTTGAAATGCCGGTGATCGGCCCGTGATGGCTTCGCGCCAGCAAGGACGCTGCGATATCGGCACCCGTCAGGCCATTGCCGACGATAAGAACGGCATCGTCCGGGCGAATGGCGTTGAGCGCATCCGGTACGGTCGCATCGGGAATGAAACGCGGGTGTCCTTCCAGAATGGCGGCAAGCGCCTTTGGTGGCCTGGGGGAGGGGTGGCTGGTGGCAATCACCACATCATCTGCTTCCAGTGTTGCTCCATCCGCTTGCGTTACGCGCCAGCCTCGCGTGGTTTGGTCCAGCGCAACGACATCGGATCTGACATGGTCGATCCGGCCATCGGCCAGATAAGGTGCCAGCTTTGAGGCGATATAGGCACCGAAATCGCGACGGCGCGGAAATATCCTGCCATCCTCCAAAGCCGCTTGCCTGTCGTCCTTATCCAGACGTTGCTTGCCGACCCAATCGAGGAAGTCGAGAGGCTCGTCCGGGTCGAGGCTCATCCGGTCTGCCGGGACATTGATGCGATGAGCCGGATCAGCCGTATCATAGGCAAGGCCGCCGCCAAGTCTGGCGCGCGGCTCAAATATGACAATGCGAACACTGCCGGGCTGTGTCCTGCGCGCCAGGTTCCAGGCGACAGCTGCCCCGGTAAAGCCGCCACCAATGATGGCGATTGTTGGTGGCTTTTTTACCTGAGGCATTTTAGCGGGAGGCATGAGGTTTCTCCACGAGATTTCATCGGCATTAGGCTACTGCATCGCGCAGAAAACCGGAAACGGCCCGATGCTTTTATCAACTCCAGGCATGCAGCGGCGGCTTCTCGCCATTCAGGTAATATTTGCCGAGAATGGAATATTTCCAGCGCACCGGGTCATGCAGCGTATGGGTTCGGGCATTACGCCAATGGCGGTCCAGATTGTGCTCGGCCAAAGTCGATCTCGTGCCTGCGAGCTCGAACAATTTATTGGTCGCTTCAATAGCAATCTCGGTGGATAGAATTTTCGCTTCAGCGGTGATGATTTGTGCCTGGGCCACAGTGTCGGCATTGGGGTCGGCAACAGCAACATCAATGGCTCTGCCAGCTTTTTCAAGCAATGCCTGGGCCGCATGCAGGCGGAGCGACAGGCTGCCAACCGCCTGGATCGTATAGGGGTCGTCGTTGGCACGCTCCAAGCCAGAATCCACCCAGGGGCGAGATTTGGTGCGGACGAAATCGATGGTTTCAACAATCGCCGCCTGGGCGATGCCGGTATCGACGGCAACCTGGATGATCTGGAAAATTGCGCCGTCTGCGGTCGGCACTTCATAGCCCTTGTAGCCTGGAACCAGCCAGGCCTTGTCCACTTTGACATTCTCCAGAATGACCGTGCCTGAAAGCGTGGTGCGCTGGCCGAAACTGGACCAGTCGTCGATAACAGTCAGGCCGGGTGCATCGCGGTCGGCGATAGCGTACCAGGCGCGGCCTTCCTCATCGAGGGCGACGATTGGCACCTTATGGGCGAGCAGCGCGCCGGAGGAGTAGAATTTCTTGCCGTTGACGATGACATGATCGCCGTGATCGCTAAATTTCGTTTCGAAATCGGCGGCGCGTTTCGAGCCGAATTCCGAAAAGGCATTGCCCAGTCGCAAGCCTTTCAGCACTTCTCCGAAGAGCAATTGCTGCTGGGCTTTGTCGGACACTGTGCGAATTGCTGCCACGACGCCCAGATGGTTTTGCGCCACCTGTCCAATGGAGGAATCGGCCTGCGAAATGATTTCAATGACTTTGGCCAGCGTCGCATAGGAAAGCTCGGGGCCACCGAATTCCTTTGGCACATTGATCGACCAGAGGCCGCTCTGGGAAAAAGCGTCGAGTTCCGCAACCGGCCAAATTCTGTCCCGGTCCCGGATTGCCGCATCCTTGGCGAAATCTGCTGCGAGGCGATGGGCGATCTCGATGGCTTCCGCATCGCTTCTGATCACATGTGCGGGCTCAAGGGGACGCGGGATGGCAGGTATTCCAACTGTTTCCGGCTTGGCAATGATATTCATGAAAATCTCCCTGGGTTAACGGGCAACTGTGTGTGGTGATCGGTTATTCGGCAGCTTGCAGTGCGCTGTCTTCCCGCGCTTCCAGTTCGCGCACCAACGGAATGACCTTTTTGCCGAAGAACTCCACCTCTTCCTGGAAATGCAGGAAGCCCATCAGGATCAGGTCCGCACCGGCGCGCTTATGCTCGATGATCCGTTCTGCGACCTGTTGCGGCGTGCCGATCAGGTTGGATTTGAAGCCATCGTTATATTGAACCAGGTCCTGGAAGGTGGATTTTGCCCAATTGCCTTCGCGCTCCGGCGAGGCGTTGCCTGCATTCTGAACTTCATGCTTGAAACCGTTGACGGCATCGGGAATGGCCTTGTCGATGATTTCCTTCAGGGTGTCCTGCGCTTCCTGCTCTGTGTCACGGACAATGCCGAAGGCATTCATGCCAATCCTGGTGCGCCATGTCTTACCGAACAGCTTTTCCTTGGCGCGGATGTCATCGACCTGGGCTTGCAGGCCTTCCGGCGTATTGCCATTGGTGAAATACCAATCCGATACGCGGGCCGCCATGTCGCGTGCAGCGCGGGAGGAGCCGCCCTGGAAGACTTGTGGAACGCCGCCTTCCGGCTTCGGTTTCATAGAGTAATCGTTGAAGCGATAGAAATCGCCGCGCAGATTATAGGTATCCTCGGTCCAGATGCCGCGAATGGCCCGGATGAATTCTTCTGAGCGCCGGTACCGTTCGTCATGGTCCAGCCACGGTTCGCCAATCGACGTAAATTCACCCCGGAACCAGCCAGAGACGATATTCACATCGACGCGCCCGTTGGTGAGGTGGCTGATTGTGGCGATCTGCTTGGCAAGCAGGGCCGGGTGCCAGGGGCCGGGAAGGACGGCGGCGATGACCCGCAGCTTTTCCGTCGCCGCCAGTAGGGCATGGCTGAAGGACACGGATTCGTGCTGGTTGTCGGCACCGTAACCGGCGGTGAAGCGGATTTGGCTGAGGGCGTAATCGAAGCCGCTCTGCTCGGCAATCTGCGCCAGCTTGCGGTTATACTCTATCCCCCAATGGGTCCGTTGTTCGATGGAACTGATGACCAATCCGCCGGAGACATTGGGAACCCAATAGGCGAATTTCAGCGGCTCTCTTTTCGGGTGTGGCATATCCGTCTCCTCCATTGGGTTTCAAAAACAACCTGCAGCACTGCATGCGGTCTCGGCGGCTGCATTGCGTAATATCTATAAACGATAGAAATAGTAGATAATAAATCAAAGGTCATAAGCGCTGTCTGGTCGCGGCCAGTTGGAATAATTTGCTCAAAAACACCGATGTATGAGACAGGTCTTGCCGCTTCAGTGCCTTACAATGCAGCCGTGCGGCCGCCGCTTTTTCTCTCTTGCATTTATTGGGAATCTTGAATAGATAAATTCAACTATTCAAGGAATATTGAAATATGGATCAAAAACAGGCTCTCTCCGCCTTTGCTGCTCTTTCTCAGGAAACCCGGCTGCTGATCGTCCGTATGCTTGTTGTGGCTGGGCCAGATGGCATGGCGGCCGGTGCGCTGGCCGAAAAGATCGAGGTGTCTCCCTCCAATATCTCCTTCCATCTCAAGGAGCTTGAGCATTCTGGATTGATTGGCGCGCAACGGCAGTCACGGTCGATTATTTATACCGCCAATTATGCCGCCCTTGGCGGACTTGTCCGGTTTCTGATGGAGGATTGCTGCTCAGGACATCCTGACATCTGCGTGCCCTCGATTGAACTTGCCGCCTGCTGTACTGTCAACGATTAAGGACCTGCCATGCCGACCGACCAAGTTTATAATGTGCTTTTTCTTTGCACTGGCAACTCTGCCCGCTCGATCCTTGCTGAATCCATACTCAATGCCGAAGGTGGCGGGCGCTTTCGCGCTTTTTCTGCCGGTAGTTATCCAAAAGGGGAGGTTCACCCATGGGCGTTGAAGACACTGGAGGCGCTTGGCTATCCCGCCACGGGGTTTAGCTCGAAAAGCTGGGGCGTGTTTGCTGAGGCGGATGCGCCGCAAATGGACTTCATCTTCACCGTTTGCGATGCCGCCGCTGGCGAATCCTGCCCGGTCTGGCCGGGGCATCCAATGACGGCTCATTGGGGTGTCGAAGATCCAGCCGCTGCCACCGGCTCCGACGTGGAAATCGGTCGCGCCTTTTCGCTGGCGGCGCGCTATTTGAAAAACCGGATCACGCTATTTATCAACCTGCCAATCGCCTCAATCGAAAAATTGGCGCTGCAAACCCAGTTGCGCCAGATCGGTACCGTCGAGGGCGCTACGCCTGGCCCGGTTGTGGCTACCAAGACATAGCCGGAGAAACATCATGTCCACATTCGAACGTTATCTGACGGTTTGGGTTTTCCTGTGTATTATCATTGGTATCGTCCTCGGACATGCCATGCCCGGTGTGTTTCAGGTTATCGGGGCCGCCGAAATCGCCAAGGTCAATATCCCGGTCGCGGTGCTGATCTGGCTGATGATCATCCCGATGTTGATCAAGATCGATTTCGCAGCGCTTGGGCAGGTCGGCCGCCATTGGCGCGGCATCGGCGTCACGCTGTTCATCAATTGGGCGGTCAAGCCCTTCTCCATGGCGCTGCTCGGCTGGCTGTTCATCGGCACACTGTTTCGGCCTCTGCTGCCGGCTGTACAGATCGACTCCTATATTGCCGGATTGATCATCCTGGCCGCCGCGCCCTGCACGGCGATGGTCTTCGTCTGGTCGAACCTGACGAAGGGCGAGCCGCATTTCACTCTTTCCCAGGTCGCATTGAACGATGCGATCATGGTCGTGGCCTTTGCGCCCATCGTCGGCTTGCTGCTTGGCCTGTCGGCCATTACCGTACCTTGGGATACCCTGGTGTTTTCGGTGGTGCTCTACATCATCCTTCCGGTGATCGCGGCGCAGATTTTGCGGCGTAGTCTGACTTCGTCCGGCTCGTCGGCCTCGCTCGACCGACTGTTGAAGGTGCTGCAACCGATGTCGCTTGTGGCATTGCTGGTCACGCTGGTGTTGCTGTTCGGCTTCCAGGGGGAGCAGATCATTGCCCAGCCGACCATCATCGCCCTGTTGGCGGTGCCGATCCTCATCCAGGTCTATTTCAATTCGGGCCTCGCCTACCTGCTCAACCGTATGACCGGCGAGCAACATTGCGTTGCCGGTCCTTCAGCCCTGATCGGCGCGTCGAATTTCTTCGAACTGGCGGTTGCTGCTGCCATCAGCCTGTTCGGTTTCAATTCTGGCGCTGCCCTCGCCACAGTCGTCGGGGTTCTCATTGAAGTGCCGGTCATGCTGTCTGTCGTCTGGATCGTCAATCGCAGCAAGGGCTGGTACGAGCGCGGCCCCGCTGTGCAGGCTGCCAGTCTTTCCAGAGCCGACATTCAGGACGCAAACACTCAAGAAAAGGCCTAGTCATGAACGCCACGATCTATCACAATCCCGAATGCGGCACGTCCCGTAACACCCTGGCAATGATCCGCAATGCGGGCATCGAACCGCAGGTCATCGAGTATCTGACCAATCCGCCAACCCACGCCGAATTGGCCCGGATGATCGCCGATGCCGGTCTCTCCGTGCGCGAAGCGATCCGGGAAAAGGGTACGCCCTATACGCAGCTTGGGTTGGATAATCCTGATCTCACCGACGAGCAATTGCTGGAGGCCATGCTGGAACACCCGATCCTGATCAATCGTCCGTTCGTGATCACCCCGCTTGGGACGCGCCTGGCCCGGCCATCCGAACGGGTCCTGGAGATCCTGCCCGAGACCCATCAGGGCGCGTTCACCAAGGAAGACGGTGAAAAGGTTCTGGACAGTGAGGGCAAGCGCATTGTCTGATTTGCCAGCGGCTGTCGAACAGCATTTGATGCAACCAGACATGGCGGCCTTGAGGCCGCCTGTCTCCACGCACAAGCCTCGAATCCTGATCCTCTATGGTTCTTTGCGGGCGGTGTCTTATAGCCGGTTATTGGCGCAGGAAGCGGGTCGGCTGCTGGAGCATTTCGGGTGCGAGGTGAGGATATTCGATCCTGCGGGTTTGCCACTGCCCGACGCGGAGCCGGTCAGTCATCCGAAGGTCCAGGAATTACGCGCGTTGTCTGCATGGTCGGAAGGCCAGGTCTGGGTCAGCCCGGAACGCCATGGCGCGATGACCGGTATTCTGAAAAGCCAGATCGACTGGATTCCGCTTTCCATCGGTGCCGTGCGTCCGACCCAGGGCAAGACGCTGGCCGTCATGCAGGTTTCGGGCGGATCGCAGTCGTTTAATGCGGTCAATCAGATGCGCATTCTTGGCCGCTGGATGCGGATGATGACCATTCCCAACCAATCCTCCGTTGCTAAGGCATTCCAGGAGTTCGACGCCGACGGACGCATGAAACCCTCCTCTTATTACGACCGCGTCGTTGATGTCTGCGAGGAACTGGTGAAGTTTACGCTCCTGACACGGGATGCATCCGGCTATCTGACCGACCGCTATAGCGAGCGCAAGGAAGCGGCTGAAAAGCTCGACACACTCACGGGCAACACACCATTATGAGCCTGAATAGGAGCAGTCGTGGCCGCTTATCGCTGTCGAACAACCGGAGCGAGATATTTGTGATTATCGCCTTGGGGCTGACGCAAATCATCGGTTACGGCACGCTCTATTATAGTTTCAGTATTCTCGCCCCCGCGATGGGGGTAGATCTTGGCTGGTCGAGCGAATGGATTTTCGCAACTCTTTCCGCTGCTTTGCTGGCAGGCGGATTGGCCGCGCCCTGGGTAGGGCGCGTTATCGATGACCATGGTGCAGGTCGGGTCCTGACGGTGGGATCGCTGATTGCGGCGCTGTCCCTGGTCGCCTGCGCGCTTGCGCCGGGCAAGATTACATTTGTGATAGCGCTGATCGTCGTTGAGATGGCCTCGACCCTGGTGCAATATACGGCGGCTTTTGCCTTTCTTGTCCAGTTTCGGCCGCAGAGTGCGCAACGCAATATAACCTATCTGACCTTGATCGCCGGTTTTGCTTCGACGATTTTCTGGCCACTGACCTCAGCCCTTCATGCCGGTCTCAGTTGGCGGCAAGTCTATCTGGTTTACGCGCTTCTGCATCTTGCCGTCTGCTTGCCGCTTCATCTGTGGTTGGCACGCCGGGTGGGTGAGCGCCATGCGCCAGTTATTGCCCCCAGCACCACGCCACAGCGTATCATGGAAGGCGGCCTGCCCGACAGGTTGCGACCTGTCGCCTTTCTCCTGATGGTGACAGGTTTTGCGCTTGAAAGCTTCGTGAATGCGGCCTTGCTCGTGCATATGGTGCCGCTGTTGACGGCGCTCGGCCTTGGCTCCGCCGCTCTATTGGTCGGAACCCTGTTTGGCCCATCACAGGTTCTCAGCCGCTTCACCAATATGATGTTTGGCCGCGATCTGTCTCAACTGACATTGGCGTTGGTTTCGGCACTACTGATGCCCACGGCGATTGCCGTGCTGTTGTTGACAGCCCCATCCTTTTCAGGCGCATTGATATTTGCGGTCCTGCTCGGCTTGGGCTCCGGCCTCGGCAGCATCGTCCAGGGAACCCTGCCGCTGGCATTGTTTGGCAGCGCCGGTTACGGCAGGCGTCAAGGCCAAGTCACCGCCGTTCGGTTGGTCGTGTCTTCGACGGCCCCTTTCGCTTTCGCGTGGATGATGGAAAAGATGGGTACGGATCTCGCTCTTACGATCAACACCGCCATTGGCGGTGTTGCGGTCATGGCCTTCCTGGCAATTGCGCATTTGAACCAGCGCCAGCGCACAATGCCAACATAGTCTCTCGGGAACTCAAAGCGGTTACGCCAGCACAAAGCGATACCCCACACCGGCCTCGGTGAGAATGATTGCTGGTTGGCTTTCGTCTTTTTCGATCTTGGCGCGGATCTGGCGAATAAAGACGCGCAGATATTGAAGATCGTGGGCATGGGCCGGACCCCATACCTCTTTCAGCAATGCGCCATGGGTCAAGACGCGACCCGCATGGGTGGCGAGCAGGCGCAGCAGATCATATTCCTTCGGCGTCAGCTTGACTGGCTGATCCGCTCTTGTGACGAGGCGGTGGTCGATGTCGATGACGAGTTCACCACTGCGGATGATGGATTGGGCGGGTTCTGCCTGCGGTTTATGGCGAAGGGCGACGCGAATGCGGGCCGTCAATTCGCCGATGCCGAAGGGTTTTTCGAGATAATCGTCGGCACCGAGATCAAGCGCTGCGATCTTTTCGATCTCTCGGTCGCGGGCAGACAGTACGATGATCGGGATCTGGTTCCAGTGGCGCAATTGGGCGATCACCTCTTTGCCATCCATATCAGGCAGGCCGAGATCGAGGATCAACAGATCAGGCACGGCAGTTGCCACCAGCGCCAATGCCTGCTTGCCGGTATCGGCTTCAATCACCTCGTAACCGGCCGCCGCAAGGGCAGGGCGCAGGAACCGGAGGATCTGCGGCTCATCATCGACGACGAGAATACGTTGCCCTTTCATGCCTCAGCCCGGTCCTTTTCCATATTCTCCAGCGGAAAACGCAGGGTGAATCGCGTCCCCATCCGTTTCACTGCCGGGCTTTCGACGGTGATCGTGCCGCCCATCGCCTCGACAAAGCCCTTGGCAATGGCGAGGCCAAGCCCGGTCCCCGGCTTGCGACCGTCCGCTCCTTTGCCACGACGGTAGAACTTTTCAAATATCCGGTCGATGTCTTTTTCCGAAATGCCCTTGCCCATGTCCGTTACCGAAAGCGATAGCACTGTATCATCGGCGCGGGCATAGACGGTGACCGGCTCGCCGCCACCATGCTTGCAGGCATTGTCGATCAGGTTGAACAATACCTGCCCCAGAAGCAGGCTATCCGCCCGCAGCAAAGGCAGGTCACGGGCAATGCTGGCGCTAATGTCGGTGCCTGGTGCGACACGGCGAGCGCGGGCGATAGCATCCGAGATCACATCGTTCAAATCTACCCAATCGTGTTTTGCTTCCAGTGCTCCCGCTTCGATGCGGGTCATGTCGAGGAGGTTGCCAACGAAACGCGACAGCCGCTCACCCTCTTCTTCGATGGATTGCAGCAGGTCTCGGCGGCTTTCGACGGGCATTCGCTCGCCGAATTCCTTCAGACTGGTGACGGCACCGGTAATGGTGGCAAGCGGCGTGCGCAGGTCGTGGGAGATGGAAGACAGCAGGGTCGATTGGAACCGCTCGCGTTCCAGCCGCGCCTGGTCCTCGACGCTGCGGATTGTCAGGTTGGCGCGGTCGAGAGCAATCGTCACCTGGTCCAGAATGGCGGAAAGCACTCGCTCCTCCATCGGATCGAGTGGCTCTCCAGTCATTTCATGGCCACAGACGGCCAATGTGCCAGCAGGACTGCGCAAGGGCCGAAATTGCAGTTTCGAATTTGGTAGAGTGCCGGTGCCAGCGCCCGCTACCTCGCCTTTTTCGAGGGCAAACCGGGCCGCTGCCATTTCCGCCACGCCAAGCTCAGTATCCGGAGGCCAGCACGAGCGTAAGGCGAGCGTGCCGTTTTGCGGCGAGAGCAAGGCGACGGGCCGCTTGATGATGCCATTCAACTGACTGACAGCGGTCCAGACCACGCCATCGGCATCCACCGTGCCAGCAAGCTTTGAAGAGACGTCGTAGAGGATCTGCGTCTGTGTGGCGCGACGGGCCGCGATCTGCCCCTGGGCGCGGATCCGTGCGGCAATGCCACCAGCGATCAGCGCCGCTGCGATGAACATGATGAAGGCAAAGACTTCATGCGGCGCGGCAATAGTGAGGGTAAAGACCGGTGAGATGAAAAAGAAATTATAGGCCAGCGCCGACAGCACGGAGGTCAGCACGGCGGCGGCATAGCCCTCGCGCAGAGCCGAAACCAGCACGGCGAGCAAGAACAGCATGGATACATTCGGCAGCGCCACGAATTCAATGATGCCGCGTGCCCCGATAGCCGCCACCGTGGTCGTGAGCAGAGCGGTGATGATGTCCCTTGGCCGAACCGGCAAGGTCTTCAGGGAAAAGGCTTTCGTCCGCTGGACGCGCTTGGTTGTGTCAGGCGCGGCTTCGCCGGTGATCAGATGAATGCCCATGCCGGATCTGACTTCCAGCAAGGCATCCGGCAGGGAGTGGCGGAACAGCCTTTGCCAACGGGAACGCTGTGGTGCGCCGATGACGATTTGGGTGACGTGTTCCTTCTTGGCGAGACGCAGGATCTCGTGAACGAAATCGCGGCCTTGGACTCGCCGGGTTTCCGCGCCAAGCCGCTCCGCCAGGCGAAACAGCTCTTCGATCCGGGTCTGATCGCCGGGGTTTTCATCCGCTTGGTCGGCTTGTTCCAGCGAAACGACCAGCCAGCGGGCATTCATGCCCGACGCGAGATTGCTGGCGGTGCGCACCACTTTTTCCGAAAGCGCATCCGGGCCGATACAGACGAGAAGCCGTTCACCGGTGCGCCACGGCCCCTCGATGGCATTCTGCTTGAGATAATCGACCATCTGGTCATCGACCCGGTCGGCGGTGCGGCGTAAGGCCAGTTCGCGCAACGCGGTCAGATTACCAAGCCGAAAGAAGCTGTCGGTGGCGCGGCGGGCATTATCGGGCAGATAGATCTTGCCCTCTCGCAGCCGGATGATCAATTCTTCCGGTGGCAGGTCAATCAGCACGACCACATCGGCTTGTTTCAACACCCGGTCCGGCACGGTTTCCCGCACTTGGACGCCGGTGATTTGCGTGACGATGTCCGAGAGGCTTTCAAGGTGCTGGATGTTCAGGGCTGTCCAGACATCGATTCCGGCGGCCAGAAGCTCCTCGATATCCTGGTGACGTTTGGGATGGCGGCTTTCCGGGACATTGCTATGGGCAAGCTCATCGACAATGATGATCGCAGGACGACGGGCAAGCGCTGCGTCGATGTCGAATTCCTCCAGCACGCGATCCTTGTAGGCAATCTGCTTGCGCGGCAGGATTTCGAGCCCGTCCGTCAGCAGTTCCGTTTCGCTGCGGCCATGGGTCTCGACCAGACCGATAACGATATCGATGCCCGCGGTCTTTTGACCACGGGCACGCGACAGCATGGCATAGGTTTTTCCGACGCCGGGCGCTGCTCCCAGAAAAATCGTCAGTTTTCCCCGTCCGTCCCGGTTGGCAAGCCCCAGCAGGGCGTCAGGATCGGGACGGCGGTTGGTGTCGCGCTGGGCGTCGGACATGAATAGACCTTATTGAGTGGCTCCCGCCGCATCGAGCGCCATGTTCAGCCGCAATACATTAACCCTCGGCTCACCGATCACGCCCAAAAGCCGCGGTTGCACCTGAGCTTCCACCAGCGCCGCCACCTCCTTTTCCGGCATGTTGCGGGCTTTGGCAACCAGCGCCACCTGCTGGCGGGCGTTTTCAGGCGTTATATCCGGATCGAGCCCGGAAGCGGAAGAGGTGACGGCATCGGCAGGCACCAGCCCACTGCGACCGTTTGCCTGCCAGGCGGTGACAGCGGCGGCAATCTGGTCCTTCAGCTTTTGCGAGGTTGCACCAAGATTGGTGCCGCCTGACGCCAGCGGATTATAGGGCGAATTGCTGGTCGCCGATGGACGCGAGGCGAAGTAGCGCGGCGACGTGAAGGCTTGGCCAATCAGAGCCGAGCCGACCACGGCATCGCCTTTCTTGACAATGCTGCCATTGGCCTGGGCGGGCAGCACCGCCTGGGCGACGCCGGTGATGGCCAGCGGATAGGCAAGGCCGCAAAGGCCGGTAAACAGCACGGTCATGGTGATGGCGGGACGAAGATGGGACAGCATGATTACACCCAATGCAGTGTTGTAATGGCGAGATCGACAATCTTGATGCCGATGAAGGGAAGGACCAATCCACCCAGCCCGTAAACCAGGAGATTGCGGCGCAGCAGTGCTGCGGCCCCAACCGGGCGATAGGCAACCCCTTTGAGGGCAAGCGGGATCAGTGCGACGATAATCAGCGCGTTGAAGATCACCGCCGAGAGGATGGCCGATTGCGGCGAGGCCAGCTGCATGATGTTGAGCGCGGCAAGTCCCGGATAGGCGGTGACGAACAGAGCCGGGATGATGGCGAAATATTTGGCGACGTCATTGGCAATCGAAAACGTCGTCAGCGAGCCACGGGTCATCAAAAGCTGTTTGCCGATTTCGACAATCTCGATCAGCTTGGTCGGGCTGGAATCCAGATCGACCATATTGGCGGCCTCACGTGCGGCTTGCGTGCCGGTCTGCATGGCGACACCGACATCGGCCTGGGCCAGCGCCGGGGCGTCATTGGTGCCATCGCCGCACATGGCGATCAACCGGCTGCCCTGCTGGGCCTTGCGGATATAGGCAAGCTTGTCTTCCGGGGTTGCCTGAGCCAGAAAATCATCCACACCGGCTTCAGAGGCAATCGCTGCGGCGGTAATCGGGTTGTCACCCGTGACCATCACCGTGCGGATACCCATGGCGCGCAGGGCGGCGAAGCGTTCCTTGATGCCGGGCTTGACCACGTCCTTCAGGTGAATGACACCCAGCAACCTGCTGCCATCGGCAACGGCCAGCGGCGTGCCGCCCGATTGGGCGATCCGGGTAACGGCCTCGGTAAAGGCGCGTGGTGCGGATGCCGCGTCGAGACCGGTAAAGGCCAGGACCGAATCCACCGCACCCTTGCGCAGACGCTTAGCCCCGATATCGACGCCGGAAAGCCGGGTTTCGGCGGTGAACGGGATCACCGCATCCGGTGCTGCATCGGGGGCGGACTGGCCATATTCGCCGGTGGCCAAGGCGACGATGGAGCGGCCTTCAGGTGTTTCATCAGAAAGGCTTGCAAGAAGGGCAGCCTCGGCAATTTCGGTGGCGCTGACACCGGGTACGGCGATGAAGTCGCTGGCCATGCGATTGCCGAAGGTGATGGTGCCGGTCTTGTCGAGCAGCAGCGTATCGACATCTCCTGCCGCTTCCACGGCGCGGCCCGAAGTGGCGATGACGTTGAAACGCACCAGCCGGTCCATGCCTGCAATGCCGATAGCCGATAGCAGGCCGCCGATCGTGGTCGGGATCAGCGTCACCAGAAGGGCGGCCATGACCGTGACTGTCAGCGCAACGCCGGAATAGCTGGCAAGACCCCAGAGAGTGACGACGGCGATCACGAAGATCAGTGTCAGCCCGGAAAGCAGGATCGACAGGGCGATTTCATTCGGCGTCTTCTGGCGTTCAGCCCCTTCGATCAGCGCGATCATCCGGTCAACGAAGGACGAGCCGGGAGCCGTGGTGATCTTGATGCGGATCTCGTCCGACAGAACCTGGGTTCCGCCGGTCACGGCGGACCGGTCGCCGCCTGCCTCGCGGATCACCGGCGCGGATTCGCCGGTAATGGCGCTTTCATTGACTGAGGCAACGCCTTCAATCACTTCGCCATCGCCGGGAATGAGTTCGCCAGCGGCAACCAGCACCACATCGCCAATCTTCAGCGTTGTAGCGGCAACCGTGGTTGTTTCCCGGCTGCTGGCGGTATTGCCCGACACTTTACGGGCCGAGAGCTCGCTTTTGGTGCGGCGCAGGCTATCGGCCTGGGCCTTGCCACGGCCTTCGGCAACGGCTTCCGCGAAAGTGGCGAACAAGACGGTAAACCAGAGCCAGGCGGCAATCTAGCCGGAGAACACCGCTGAATTGCCGGTAATCAGGTCGCGGACCGCAAGGATCGTAACGACCATAGCGACGATTTCGGTCACGAACATCACCGGATTACGGATCAATTGCCGTGGGTCGAGCTTCACGAAAGCGTCCTTGAACGCGCCCTTGAGGATCGATGGTTCAAACAGCCGTTGGGCAGGCCTGGTCTCTGAGGTGGATTGTGACTGTGTCATGATGACAGCCTCTTTCAATCAATAAAGGGTTCCGGCGAGCATGCCGACATGTTCTGCGATGGGGCCGAGCGCCAAGGCCGGGAAGTATTGCAGTCCGCCCAGGATGATGATGATGGCGACGAGCAGTCCGACGAAAAGCGGCGTGTGCGTGGGGAAGGTACCTGCAGATGCCGTGCCTTTTGTCTTTGCGGCCAACGAACCGGCAATGGCCAGAACAGGAACCGCATAGGCGAAGCGGCCAAGCGCCATGGAGATGCCGAGCGTGGTATTGTACCAGGGCGTATTGGCTGAAAGCCCAGCAAAGGCCGAGCCGTTATTGCCAGCCGCAGATGTATAGGCATAGAGGATTTCCGAGAGACCATGCGGTCCGGCATTGCCAAGCGAGGCCAGCGCATTGGGCAGAACGGCAGCAATTGCCGAAAATCCCAGGATTGCAAAGGGCAGGACCAATACGGCCAGCATAGCGAATTTCATTTCCCGGGCTTCGATCTTCTTGCCCAGAAATTCCGGCGTGCGCCCAACCATCAGGCCAGCGACGAAGACGGTCAGCACACAGAAGACAATCAGCCCGTAAAGTCCGGAGCCGACGCCGCCCGGCAGGATTTCGCCAAGCTGGATCAGAAACAGTGGCACGAGACCGCCAAGCGGGGTCAGCGAACCATGCATGGTGTTGACGCCACCGTTGGAAATACCTGTGGTGATCGCCGTATAGGCCGCACTCATCGCCTGGCCGAAGCGAACTTCCTTCCCCTCCATATTGCCGAGCGAGGGATCAAGCCCAAGCGCCAGATGGATGGGGTTGCCTGCGGTTTCAGCGATGTAGACCGCGGCAATGCCAGCAATGAGCAGCACCGCAACACTGGCAATCAGTGCCCAGCCCTGGCGCAGGTCGCCGACCATTTTGCCGAAAGCATAGATCAGCCCCATGGTGATCGACATCATTGCGAGAATATTGAGGTAATCGCTGATCGCCGAGGGATTTTCAAACGGATGGGCGGCATTGGCATTGAAGAAACCGCCGCCATTGGTGCCAAGCTGCTTGATGGCTTCCTGGCTGGCAATCGGCCCAAGGGCGATGGTCTGCTGGGCGCCGTCAAGCGTTGTGGCCGTGACCGAGGCGTCGAGTGTCTGGGGAATGCCCATCCAGACGAAAACCAGGGCCAGCACAATCGACATCGGCAGCAGCAGATACAGCGTCGAGCGGGTCATATCGACCCAGAAATTGCCAAGCGTATTGGTGGCCGAACGGGCGAAGGCCCGGGTGACGGCGAGTGCTATGGCGATACCGGTGGCCGCCGACAGGAAGTTCTGTACGGCAAGGCCTGCCATCTGCGAGAAATGGCTGGCAGCCTGTTCGCCGGAATAGGCCTGCCAATTGGTATTGGTGACGAAGCTGATCGCCGTGTTGAAGGCCAGATCCGGGGTCATGCCTGCAAAGCCTTGCGGATTGTAGGGCAGATAGGCCTGAAGCCGCAAAATACCATAGAGCGCCAGAAAGCCTGCGGCATTGAAGGCGAGCATGGCGAGCGTATAGGCTAGCCAGCCTTGTTCGCGGCGCGCATCAACGCCGGATATGCGCAGAAGCAGCCGCTCGATAGGGCCGAGAATGGGAGAGAGAAACGTCCGCTGCCCCTCGAACACGCAGGCGATGTAAAGCCCAAGCGGTTTGATGGTGGCGAAGACGAGAGCGAGCAGCAAGCCGATTTGCAGCCAACCGTTGGAAGACATGATGTTCTCCGAAAAGAGGGATTGCGTCCCCCATCATCGTCGCTGCCAGTATGAAGCGATGTGATGCGGGACGTCTGGTATCTGTCAGGAAAGAGGGGTGCCCGATGTCTCAAAAGACAAACCGGGCAAGAATGGTTGAAGCAGGTGTCGCTTCAAAAACGTTCGGGCCTGATCAGCGTTATCAGCAGGTAGACGCAGATGAACAGGGCGGCGGCAAGACCGAGCAGCGGTTCGAACATGGCCGCCTCACAAACTGTTTAGGGCGCGGGCATAGACCGCAAGAGCGACAAAGCTCCCCAGTCCAATGGCGATGAATAGCAAATCAGTCACATTGTGCTCCTGTCTGTGGTCAGGCATGCACAATCCTCCCGAATGACATTAAATCTCGATAGGGAATGCAAGGGCGGGAAATAAGGATTTCATAAAGACGCTATGGAAAGAAGAGCGTTTCCAGGTGCAGGTCTGAGTGACTCCGGCCTCGGTCGTTACCTGCTATGCCACAGAACAGCCGCTTCGCCAGCGAGTAGCCGCGCCTTTGCCAGTGTCTCGACATCGGTGGCGGGGGGCGTTTTCCCAAGGTAACGATCGGGTGCATGAAAAGCTATTTCAGCTTCCGTGCTGGCAATTCCGGCAGCGCGACGCGTGAGAGCGATCTGGGCCACGTCGCCGCGTTCGGCAGCGTCCCGGTAAGCACGATTGGCCTCCAGTGCACGGGCTGCCAGTTCTGACAGGGTCGGTGCCTTGTCGGGCCAGACGAGGAAGGTGACAATGATTGCGGCAAGACTGCCGACGATATTATCGAGCATTCGCGCCGAGGCTATGCCAGCGCCGGGGTGCAACATGTCCATGGTGAGAACGAACAGCATGGTCAGCACGGTAACGAACAGCGTATAGCTGACGGAGCGCAGGGCAATGGTTGCCGCCGCAAGGGGAATGATGATGGCGGTGAGTAGCCCTGATGCCGGTATGCCGGTCAGTAACGCTAGAGCCAGGGCGCTCCCCACCACCGAACCGACGATACGCTCCAGCGCCCGGCTCCAGCTCATCCGCCGGTCCGGCTGCAAAACCACGACGACGGCCATGGCGGCCCAATAGGGATAGTTCAAAGCCAGCAGATGGGCGGCGACAGTGACAACGGTCACGCCCATGGCGCTGCGAACCGCACCACGCAAAAAATGCTGCCGCTGCCGGGCCTGCGTCATCTTGTCCAAAGCGGCCTGTTCTGGTCCCGCCGCTCCCACAAAGTCCGGCGCTGCTTTCCATTGGAGTGCTGTTGCAATGCTCCGTACCGCGCCCGCGACGGCGTCATGGCGGTCAGAAACGCTCTGCTCCAGCACGGAAAGCCGGTTTTGCAGCTCGGCCATCGGCTCTGTATGCAGGGTGAGATTTTGGGCCGCCGCAATCAGGCTTGGCCGGATGACCTCGGCGCAAAGCTTGCCGATATCGGCCTGCCGCTCGGATGAACGTAGATGGTCAAGCGCCAGCAGGGCGTGAAAAATATCGTCTGCCGCCAGAAGCGCGACATGAAGGGTGGTCTTATCGCTTTGTTCAGAAGGGTGTGCTGCGCGGGCAAGGTGTGACCGTGCGCGCTCCATCGCATTGCGCACGGCGCGCCGATGCTGGCTGCTCTTGAAGGTCCAGACTTGCGTGGCTGCGGACTGAGATATCGTGTCGAGATCAAGCGTCATATCGGCCAGGCGGGCGTAAACGGCGGAAATGGCGCGCCGTGCCGGGCGCCAGGCATCTGTTGGCCAGAGCACAGTCAGCACGAGGGCAGCCCAGGCGCTGCCAGCCAGAAAAGAACAGGCGAGCAGGGCCGCTTGCGGTGCCGTGTGGGGATAACCCGCCGCCACAACGCCAACCACGCCAAGGAGTGTGGCGACAAGCGGCACGACAGGCCAGCGCACCGGCAGCAATGCGGTCAAACCGACGAGAATTGAGCCAGCGGCAAGCCCTGCGACAGGCCCGAAACCCGCAAGCCAGGATGCGAGGAAAGCCGTGAGGCTGCCAAGCAGCGCGAAGGTCGCCAGCATCCGCCGCTGAAACCGCTTTTCGCCGCCGGTATCGGCCAGACAGGTCCAGAACGCTGCAAAAATCGACCAGCCATATTGGCTCTGCCCTGCCGCGACGATGAGAATGGGAACGCCGACGATGAGGGCCGAACGAAGGCCATCCAAGATGTCGAGATGTTCAGGCGTCAGCCCGATTGCACGCAGTTCCAGCCAGCGCGCAACGCGGCGAACCCAATGTCCTGAAGGGCGGCGTGATTTGTCAGTATCTGATGTCATCGCCAAGCCAAGGACAGTTTTCACGATTTTCAGTCGCCCCGTTTAACATTTCTGATAGCATTTCCAAATGCATGCTGATGGGAAATTGTATCAAAGACAGACGCCCGATACCTCAGGCGAGTTTGCATGACTCATATGTTGAAGGATGGATTTCGTTGCGCTATGCAAAACCGTTCTGGCTCCCGTAATGGTTGTTTTTGGGGTTTGTTGACCCTGACTGTTTTCATCCGGCGCTCCCGAGGGTGATGCAGGTTGCACGGGGCCTGATATAACTCTATCTCTTGGCTTGCGTTGCCATCGGGCAGCCGGTTGAACAGCCCTGTTTGGGGCATCCATAATGTCTCGAAAGCAATGCCATGCCGTCAAGCCAGCCCCGCCACGAACCGACATTCGATAATGGCGAAAGACATCCGCTGTCCATCCTGAAGCGGGTCTATGGCTATTCGGCCTTTCGCGGCAAGCAGGCCGAGGTGGTTCAGCAGGTGGTGGTCGGTGGCGATGCGGTCGTGCTGTTTCCGACCGGTGCCGGTAAATCCCTGTGCTTCCAGATTCCGGCGCTGTGCCGCGATGGGGTCGGCGTGGTGGTGTCGCCGCTAATTGCCTTGATGCGCGACCAGGTCGAGGCGCTGAAGCAAGTGGGGGTGCGGGCGGCAGCGCTGAATTCCTCGCTGTCACGGGAGGAGTTTGTCGAGGTGCGGCGCGCTATTGCCGATGGCACGCTCGATCTGCTGTATGTCACGCCGGAGCGGATCGTCACCCCTGCGTTCAAGGATGTGATCGGCTCTGCGAAGATCGCATTGTTTGCCATAGACGAGGCCCATTGCGTCTCGCAATGGGGCCATGATTTCCGCCCGGAATATCGGGAACTGGGCAAGCTTGCCGAGGCCTATCCCGGCGTGCCACGCATGGCGTTGACGGCAACCGCCGATCCCCATACGCGCGATGACATTATCGACAAGCTTGGCCTGCAATCGGCCAAGGTGTTTACCACCTCCTTCGACCGGCCCAATATCGCTTATGAAATTGTCGAGCGCGACCAGCCACGCCAGCAGCTCCTGCGGTTTCTGGCGCGCCATGAAGGCGAGAGTGGCATTGTCTATTGCCTGTCGCGCGCCAAGGTGGAGGACACGGCGGAATGGCTCAATACGCAAGGGGTGCGGGCGCTGGCTTATCACGCCGGCATGGACCGGGTGCTGCGCGATGCCAATCAGGACGCCTTCCTGAAGGAAGAAAACCTTTGTCTCGTGGCGACTGTCGCCTTTGGCATGGGCATTGACAAGCCGAATGTCCGCTATGTGGCGCATCTTGATCTGCCGGGTTCTGTCGAGGCCTATTACCAGGAAACCGGACGGGCCGGGCGTGACGGACTGCCATCGGATGTATGGATGGCCTATGGTATGGCTGATGTCATCCAGCGCGGGCGGATGATCGATGGCGGCACTTCGGCGGAGGAGGTCAAGCGGGTCGAGCGGGCCAAGTTGAACGCGCTGCTGGCGATTTGCGAGACCCCCGGCTGCCGCCGCCAGTCAATCCTGGCGCATTTCGGCGAAGTGCATCCCGGTTCTTGCGGCAATTGCGACACCTGCCTGAAGCCGGTTGAAACCTGGGACGGAACCGACGCGGCGATCAAGGCGCTGGCGGCGATTTACCGGACCGGGGAGCGGTTCGGCACCGGCCATGTCATCGATGTGCTGCTGGGGAATGAAAACGACAAGACTGCCCGTTTCGGCCATGTTGACATGCCAGTCTTCGGTGCGGGCAAGGATCTGCCTTTGAAAACCTGGCAATCGGTGTTCCGGCAATTGCTGGCCGCCGGTCTGCTCCGGGTCGATCATGACGCTTTCGGCGCGTTGAAACTGGAGCCGGACGCCCGCGCCGTTTTCAAGCGGGAGCGTGAGGTGCGGTTCCGCAAGGACCGCCCGACCAAGGGCAAGGCGGCGCGCAATGCTTCGCCCGCTGCCGCAAAGGCGAAATCTGCGCTGGAGGGTGCCGATATGGAATTGTTTGAGGCGCTACGGGCTGCGCGCATGGCGATTGCCAAGGACCTTTCCGTGCCGCCCTATATGATCTTTCCAGATACGACGCTGATCGCCTTTGCCACAGAGAGACCGCAAAGCCGTAAGGCACTGTTGGGTATTTCCGGCGTCGGGCAATCGAAGCTGGAACGGTATGGCGATGCTTTCCTGGAGGTTATCCAGGCGCATGAGCGATGATGAGAGGCACGGATCATGACTGCACAGAACGATCTTATTCCTGCCGCGCCCATTGAGGAAAAGATTGACTGCGATTGCGCCATTGTCGGTGCAGGACCTGCCGGGCTGATGCTCGGCCTGCTGCTGGCCCGCGCCGGGGTTAATGTCACTGTGGTGGAAAAGCACGGCGATTTCCTGCGCGATTTTCGCGGCGACACCTTGCACCCCTCCACACTGGAAGTGATGCATGAGCTTGGCCTGCTCGAAGATCTGTTGAAACTGCCGCATGTGCAGGCGCCCACTTTGCATGCGGAAATCGGCGGGCGCGATGTGACGATGGCTGATTTCTCCCGATTGCCGACCCGCTGCCGGTTCATCGCCTTCATGCCGCAATGGGATTTTCTGGATTTTTTGGCCCGCGAAGCGGGTAAATACCCCAATTTTCGGTTGTTGATGAATGCCAGGGTGGAGACATTGCTGGAAGGTTCCGATGGGGTTGCAGGCTTGACGGCTTCCACCCCGCAAGGCCCGATGACGCTGCGATCCCGGCTGTTGGTCGGTGCCGATGGCCGTCATTCCGTGACTCGCGCAAAAGCGGGGCTGGAGGTGGAAAGCTTTGGCAGCCCAAGCGATGTGTTGTGGTTCAAGCTGTCCCACCAGCCGCAAGATCCGCCCTATACAATGGGCCATGGCGGCCCAAGGCAGGGTTTCGTGATGATTGATCGCGGCGACTATTGGCAATGCGGCTATATCGTCCGCAAAGGCAGCTTCGATACGGTCAAAGCCAAGGGGATCGAAGCTTTCCGTCAAGCCGTGGCTTTGGTTTCGCCGCTGTCGCCTGAGCGGGTGCAGGAAGTCACCTCATTTGACGATCTCTATCTTCTCAGCATCCGTATCGACCGGCTGAAACGCTGGTGGAAGCCCGGACTGATCTGCATTGGCGATGCGGCCCATGCCATGTCGCCGATTGGTGGTGTCGGCGTCAATCTGGCCATTCAGGATGCCGTGGCCGCGGCCAACCGACTGGCAAAACCACTACTATCAGGCGAGCCTTTGGACGCCTATCTCGCCGCCATCGAGAAGCGACGCCTGTTCCCAACCAAGGCGACGCAGAAACTGCAATTGATGATGCGCCGCAAGCCGAAGCCCGAGGATGAGACGGTTGCGAACGAAGCACCGGCCAAGCCCTCCGGCCCGCCTGCATTCCTGAAGACCATTGCCCGCTGGCCGCTGCTTGCCCATATCGCCGGGCGGTTGATCGGCCTTGGTTTCAGGCCGGAACATGTCCGGCCCTTCAAATAGGCCTTGGTTATCCGGCGCGACCAGCGGCATAGCGGCTCAGTGCCAGATCGGCATTGTCGATCTCGGTCTGGCGGCCACTGACGATGTCGCTGAGCAAACGGCCCGAACCGCAGCTCATCGTCCAGCCCAGTGTGCCGTGGCCGCTGTTGATGTAGAGATTGCTGATGCCGGTTGCGCCGATCACCGGCGTACCGTCAGGCGTCATTGGGCGAAGGCCGGACCAGAAATCGGCGCGGGCCATATCGCCGCCGGGAAAAAGATCGGTGACGGAATGTTCGAGTGTGCGGCGACGTGCAGCACCGAGATCATTGGTATAGCCGGAAATTTCCGCCATGCCACCCACCCGGATCCGGTCGCCCAGCCGGGTGATGGCGATCTTGTAGGTTTCGTCCATCACGGTGGATTCGGGTGATTTCGAAGGGTCGACAATCGGAATGGTCAGCGAATAGCCCTTGACCGGATAGACTGGCAGCGTGATGCCGAGCGGCTTCAGCAGCAGCGGCGAATAGCTGCCGAGTGCAACGACATAGGCGTCGGCGGTTTCGGTTCCCTTGTCGGTGACAACGCCGGTGACCTTGCCACCCGATACCACCAGCCGCTCTATGGTGCGGCCATAGTCAAACACCACGCCAAGCGAGGCTGCCTTTTCAGCGAGCTGGTTGGTGAATTTGAAACAGTCGCCGGTCTCGTCCTTCGGAGTCAGCAAGCCGCCAACAATCTTGTGGCGGGCTGCTGCAAGCGCTGGCTCGACCTTGATACAGGCTTCACGGTCCAGCACTTCATAGGGAATACCGTCTGCCGCCAGGGCTTTCACATCTTTCGCCGAGGCATCCAGCTGCGCCTGGGTGCGAAACAGCTGCAAAGTACCCTGCATGCGCTGGTCGTAGTCGATATTGGTTTCTGTGCGCAGTTGCGCCAGCGCAATGCGGCTGTAATCGGCCAGCCGCAGCATCCGGCTCTTGTTGATCGCATAACGCCCGGAGGTGCAGTTGGAGAGCATTTTCAGCATCCAACCCAGCATGGCGGTATCGATTTTCGGTCGCAGAATCAGTGGGGCATGTTCCATGAACAGCCATTTCAACGCCTTCTGCGGAATGCCCGGTGCCGCCCAGGGCGAGCAATAGCCGAAGGACACTTCGCCCGCATTGGCAAAACTGGTTTCAAGCGCCGGACCCGTCTGCCTGTCGATGACGGTTACTTGATGACCGGCTTTGGCGAGATAATAGGCACTGGTGACGCCGATCACGCCCGCGCCAAGAATGGTAACTTTCATGTCGTTCCCCAATATTCTTATGCGGAAATATAGTCGCGGTGATAGCGATGACCAAGGCTGGTCAGGATTTCATAGGCAATCGTACCCGCCGCTTGCGCCACATCCTCCAAGGTCTGATGTGGCCCGATGACTTCGACGACACTGCCGAGTGTCAACACACCGGGTGGCAGGGCTGAAATATCGACCGTCATGCTGTCCATCGACACCCGCCCGACAATCGGCAAACGGATATCACCATAATAGGCGGCGCCCCGGTCGCTCAAACAGCGCGGCAGGCCATCCGCATAGCCAATGGCAAGGGTGGCCAGCCTGGTTTCCTTGGTGGCCACATAGGTCGCGCCGTAGCCGACGCAGGCTCCGGCTGGTACCGTTCGGGTCTGGATCACCTTCGCATCGACCCGCACCACCGGCTTCATGCGGCACCCTGCCAGATCGCTGGGTACTGCTCCGTAAAGTGCGACGCCGGGGCGGACCAACGCGCCGTGAAACTGCTTGTCGATAAAGATGCCGCCTGAATTGGAAAAGCACAAGGGAATGCCTGGGAATTGCGTCAGTCGCTCGCGCATGACCGAAAATTGAGCGGCATTCTGGCTGCTGGCGCTGTCATCGGCAGAGGCGAGATGGCTCATGATGAAGCGGATGGAGAGGCCGGATAACAGGGAGGGATTGCCCGCGAGAACAGTCGCTTCCTCTGGCGAAAAGCCGAGCCGCGACATGCCGGTATCAAATTGCAGGATGGCGGGCAGGGTCCGTCCAAATTCGCTTGCCGTTTTCGACCAATTGGCAAGCTGCTCTAACGAATTCAACACCGGCATGAAGCCATTTGCCGCTGCAAAAGGTTCTGCGCCCGGCTGCAAACCGTTGAGAATGAACAGTTCGGCACCCCCGGGCAAATGCTGCCGCAGGCGAGCTGCTTCCTGCACATGCGCCACGAAGAACTTCCGGCATCCGGCCCGGCAGAGGGCGGGCGCGACGCGGGCGGCTCCAAGGCCATAGGCATCGGCCTTGACGACAGCGGAGGTTTCGGCCGGGGCGGCTTCAGCGGCCAATTGGCGGTAATTGTCGGCAAGCGCGTCGAGGTCGATTACAAGACGGGCGGAAAACGCATCGGCATTCAGGTCGTGGCTGATAGACATATCCATAACTGTACCCCGTTTTTCTTCGATGATATTGAAACATCCACGAAATTTCCGGGCGGTTTATCGGCAGCTCTTGTGCTTTGTGAATTTTTGCGCAATTTTCTGCGAAGAAAATGAGGATTATTGCGTGAGTGGTATCGACGCCATCGACCGGGCCATTATGCGCCAATTGCAGCTGAATGCGCGCATCAGCAATGCCAGTCTGGCGGCGGCTGTCGGGCTCTCCGCCTCAGCCTGCCTGCGACGTGTCGCACTCCTTGAAAAGCAGGGTTATATCAGCGGCTATACGGCCATTCTCGGCAAGTCTGACAAGGACGATGGCATTGCCGTGATCATCAACATCACACTCGATCGGCAGACAGAGGATCATCTCAACCGCTTTGAGGCCGCTATCCGGAAATATCCGGAAATCCAGGAATGTTTTCTGATGACCGGCGGATCGGATTACCTCTTGAAACTGGAGGTGGACAGCGCCCATGACTTTGAGCGAATCCATAAGGAAATCCTCGCCAAACTACCCGGCGTAGCACGCATCCACTCCAGCTTTTCCATTCGCAATGTACTGAAAACCCGCCATGCCAAGCCTAAATCGTGATGGTGTCATTCCTGCTTGTCATTTTGGCTTTTGGTAGACCATAATACGGGTGAATTGCCTGTTCTTGATGAGCGGTCTGGTTGCCGGGAAGGCTTAAGGAATGACAGAGACCATAAAGGTGGAGCGCCCAACCAAGACGCTCAGGGAACTGGCGCTTGAGAAAGTCCGCGACGCGATCATCAGCGGCTATTTCAAGCCGGGCGACCGGCTGGTCGAACGTGATCTCTGCGCGCAGCTTGGGGTCAGCCGAACCGTGGTGCGCGAAGTGCTGCGGCATCTGGAGTCCGAGGGTCTGGTCAGCAATCCCCAAAGCAAGGGGCCGATGGTGGCACTGCTGGATGTCGATGAAGCCCGGCAGATCTATGAAATCCGTGCGGCTTTGGAAGGCATGGCGGCGAAGCTTTGTGCAGAGAGGGGAGATCCGGCTATCGTGGCTGGCTTGTCAGAGGCGCTGGACGCGATCAAGGACGCCTATGCTCGCCAGGACATGGCGGATGTCTTGAAGGAAACGACGCGATTTTACGAGACTTTGTTTACCCGGATTGACAGGCAGATTGCCTGGGGCGTGGTAAGACAAATGACCGTGCGGATCAACCATTTGCGCTCGATGACCATTAAGACCGATGGCCGGGCGACAGAGGGGCCAGCCCAGATGCAACGGATTGTCGAGGCCATCCGCAATGGCGACGGACCCGCTGCTGAGCAGGCCGCAATTGATCATGTGCAGCGCGCCTCTGAGATTGCCGTCGCTGTGCTTGCTGAGCAGGCCAGATCCGCAGTTGAGATCAAATAATGTTATTCTCTTGAAGAAAAAATAATTCCTGATCGACAAGTCGCTTGACTCTGAAATAGCTTGGCATACCATAATACCAACATTGATATTTGAGGTAAGCTATGTCCCTGCAAATCCGCAAAACTCTTCTGCATGTGGAGACCACTTTAGTGGAAGGAGGCAAGGCCGCGCCCAAGCCGCTGAAACTCTACGCGGCCTTCGCCGTCGTTAAAAATCCCTGGGCTGGACGCGGTTTTGTCGAAGATCTGAAGCCGGAAATTCATCAATGCGCCCCGGTTCTCGGCGAGCTTCTGACTGGTATGATCCTGGAAGCCGTTGGCTCCGGCGAGGCGGTCGAGGCCTATGGCAAAGTTGCCGTTGTCGGTCTTGATGGCGAGATCGAGCATGCTTCGGCGCTGATCCATACGTTGCGGTTCGGCAACCATTACCGCACAGCGGTGGGGGCCAAATCCTATCTCGCCTTCTGCAACACGCGCGGTCCGGCCAATGCGCCGATCATGATCCCATTGATGGACAAGAATGACGAAGGCCGCCGCTCCCATTATTTGACGATCCAGACGGCGATTGCCGATGCGCCAGCCGCTGACGAAATTGTCGTCGGGCTCGGCGCATCTGTCGGCGGAAGGCCCCATCACCGGATTGGTGACCGCTATCAGGATCTGAAAGATTTGGGCCAGGATGTCGCCAACCCGGCCGGCGTATAAGCGGGGGCGATGAGATGGAAATGGCAGCAATGCGTGGCACGGCCCCATCGCCATTTCCGGCGGTCGAGCGCCGCATTACCCCTGATGGAACCGCGTATGTGGAGCAAGGCAGCGGCGAGCCGCTGGTGCTGGTTCATGGCGTCGGCATGCGGTTGGAAGCATGGTGGCCGCAAATGGCAAGCCTTTCCGCCAGCCATCGGGTCATCGCCGTCGATATGCCGGGCCATGGTCAGAGTCTTGCCTTGCCGAAAGGCAGTGAGCTGCCGGATTTCGTTGCCTGGCTCGGTCGGTTCCTGGAGGAAGTCGATCTTGGGCCGGTCAACTTGGCCGGTCATTCGATGGGCGCGTTGATTGCAGGCGGTGCCGTCGCCAGCTTTCCGCAGAAAATCCGGCGCGTGGCGCTCGTCAATGGTGTCTACCGGCGTGACGTGTCTGCTAAGGCTGCGGTTCTTGCTCGGGCAGAGTCGATTGCCGCCGACGGCATTGATATTGAAGGGCCGTTGAAGCGCTGGTTCGACAGCGACGCCGTAAGCCTTGCCGCTCGCGCTCTGACCGAGCAATGCCTGCGGCAAATGAATGTCGATGCCTATGCCACCGCTTACCGTGCCTTTTCCAATGGGGATGAAACCTACGCGGACTGCTGGCCGCAGGTTTCCTGTCCGGCCCTGTTCTTGACGGGTGCCGGCGATCCGAACTCGACGGTTGAAATGGCGCAGGCCATGGCGGGGCAGGCGCAAGAGGGTATGGCCAGGATCGTTCCCGGCCATCGTCACATGGTCAATCTCACGGCACCGCAAGAGGTGCATGACATCATGGCCGCGTGGCTGGCGTTACCGGAGGCACGTCAATGAGTGCCGATAAAACCAACAGTGAGGCGCGCGGATGAGCGAAGCGATAATCGACCCCCGCAGCCTGCGCGATGCCTTCGGCGCTTTCGCCACTGGCGTCACCGTTGTCACCACGTTTGGTTCTGACGGTTCTACCATCGGCTTTACCGCCAATTCCTTCACGTCGGTGTCGCTAGATCCACCTTTGCTGCTGGTCTGTCTTGCCAAAACCTCGCGCAATTTTGAGGTGATGACCAGGGCCAAAGGCTTTGCCGTCAATATATTGTCTGACGGGCAAAAGGACGTGTCCAACACCTTTGCTCGGCCTGTCGAAGACCGGTTTGCAACTGTGGACTGGCAGCTTGGACCCCATGGGTCGCCTGTGTTTTCCGGGACGTCTGCCTGGTTTGATTGCAGTTTGGAACAGGTGATTGAGGCAGGCGACCATGTCGTGCTGCTGGGGCGGGTACGGGCATTCGACAAAAGCGAGTTGAACGGGCTTGGCTATGTGCGCGGTGGTTATTTCACACCGGCCCTTGCCGAAAAAGCCGTCAGCGCCGCAAGCGATGGCCCGCTGCATCTGAGCGCCGTTATCGAGCGTGATGGCGAGGTGCTTCTGGTGGGCGAGGATGGCCGCAGCCTGCCGGGTTGTCATGCGGTTAGCGGCGAGCCGTTGCAGGATTTGAAAGCCCATCTTGAACACCTGACCGGGCTCGGCATTACCATCGGGTTTCTCTATTCCGTCTACGAAGACAAGAGCGAGGCATGCCAGCATATCGTTTACCGGGCCTTTGCCGGTCCCGGCGCGCCGAAATGCGGCAATTTCATCGCGGTTGATCAGCTTGCCGGTGCGGGCGGCTCGGCCACGGCGGATATTCTCAATCGCTTCGCGGCGGAAAGCTCGCTTGGCAATTTCGGCGTCTATGTTGGCAATGAGACGGCAGGCCGGGTTCACTCCATTGCCAGGAAGGCTTGATCCATGAAGTTCTCTCTCTTCGTCCATATGGAACGGCTCGATGCCAGCCAGAGCCATAAAAGCCTCTATGAGGAATTTCTGCAACTCTGCGAGATCGCCGATAAAGGCGGTATGCATGCGATCTGGACCGGCGAACACCATGGGATGGATTTCACCATTGCGCCCAACCCGTTCGTGACCATCGCCGATCTGGCAAACCGGGTGAAAAACGTCCGCCTTGGAACGGGAACGGTGATTGCACCCTTCTGGCACCCGATCAAGCTGGCGGGCGAGGCGGCGATGACCGACCTGATCACCAATGGCCGATTGGATATCGGCATCGCCCGGGGTGCCTATTCCTTTGAATATGAGCGTTTGATGCCGGGCTTGGATGCCTGGACCGCTGGCCAGCGGATGCGGGAACTGATCCCAGCCGTCAAAGGCGTCTGGGCTGGCGACTATGCCCATCAGGGAGAGTTCTGGTCCTTCCCGGCGACTACCTCGGCACCGAAACCTTTGCAGGAGCCGATCCCGCTTTGGGTGGCGGCGCGTGATCCCAATTCCCATGATTTTGCCGTGGCCAATGGCTGCAACGTGCAGGTGACGCCGCTGTGGAATGGCGACGGCGAAATCGAAACTCTGATGCAACGGTTTAACGACGCCTGCGACAAGTCTCCCGATCTGCCGCGCCCAAAAATCATGTTGCTGCTGCATAGCTATGTCGGCTCCAGCGAGGCCGATATCGCCCAGGCAGCCAGGGAGTTGAGCACCTATTACAATTACTTCTTCGCGTGGTTCAAAAACGAACGTCCGATCCACCAGGGCCTGATCGAACGGTTGAGCCAGGAGGATATCGACGCCAACGCTCTGCTGGCGCCCGAGGTGATGCGGGCCAATATGGCCGTCGGCACGGCAGACGAGGTCATCGCCCGGCTGAAACGCTACGAGGCGCTGGGCTATGACGAATTTTCCTTCTGGATCGACACCGGCATGAGCTTCGAGCGCAAGAAAGCCTCGCTGGAGCGTTTCATTGCCGATGTCATGCCAGCCTTTGCGGAGTAAAGCGATGCAGCGTTTCCAGCTTTACATCGATGGCGCCTTCAGTGACGGCGAGGCGCGGTTTGAAAGCCTCGATCCGGCCACTGGCGAGGTCTGGGCCGATATGCCGGAAGCGCGCGAAGCGGATGTGGACCGCGCTGTCGAAGCGGCCCATACCGCCCTCTATGAAGGGCCATGGGCAAAAATGACCGCCACCCAGCGTGGCAAGCTGATCTACCGGCTGGCCGACCTGATTGCCGCCAATGCGCCAAGGCTGGCAGAGCTGGAAACCCGCGATACCGGCAAGATTATCCGCGAGACAAGCTCGCAAATTGCCTATGTCGCAGATTACTATCGCTATTATGCTGGGCTCGCCGACAAGATCGAAGGTTCGACACTTCCCATTGACAAGCCGGATATGGATGTCTGGCTGCGGCGTGAGCCGGTCGGTGTGGTGGCTATGGTCATTCCGTGGAACAGCCAGTTGTTTCTCTCGGCGGTCAAGATCGGTCCGGCTCTAGCGGCTGGCTGCACGATGGTGGTGAAAGCCTCGGAAGACGGTCCGGCCCCGATGTTGGAATTTGCCCGGCTGGTGCATGAGGCGGGATTTCCGCCCGGTGTTGTCAATATCATTACCGGCTTCGGGTCTGCTTGCGGTGCAGCACTCACCCGTCATCCCAGGGTTGCACATGTGGCCTTCACCGGTGGGCCGGAGGCAGCGCGGCACGTGGTGCGCAATTCGGCGGAAAATCTGGCCTCGACCTCGTTGGAACTGGGCGGCAAGTCGCCGTTCATCGTCTTTGCCGACGCCGATCTTGAAAGTGCTGCCAATGCGCAGGTCTCCGGCATTTTTGCCGCCACCGGCCAATCCTGCGTTGCCGGATCACGGTTGATTGTTGAGCGATCGGTCAAGGATGCATTCCTGACCCGGTTGAAGGAGAAGGCCGAAGCAATCCGCATCGGCAGTCCGCTGGATATGGCAACGGAGGTCGGACCGCTCGCCACCCGCCGCCAACAGGATCATGTCGATGCGCTGGTGAAGGCCTCGCTTGCCGCAGGCGCCCGGCTGGTGACGGGAGGGCAGCGCCCGGATGGTCCAGGCAATTTCTATCTGCCAACCATTCTCGATTGCGATGGCGTCAACTCTCCATCTCTGGCGCAGGAATTTTTCGGACCTGTCCTTTCTGTGGTGTCCTTCGAGAGCGAGGCGCAAGCGCTGCATCTGGCCAATGACACAGCCTATGGCCTGGCATCCGGCGTTTTTACCCAAAACCTGACACGTGCTCACCGGATGATACGCGGGCTTCGAGCTGGCGTCGTCTGGGTCAATACCTACCGCGCCGTTTCGCCGATTGCACCGTTTGGCGGCTTTGGCCTGTCCGGCCATGGGCGGGAAGGCGGCATGGCCGCGGTACTGGATTATACCCGCACCAAGACGGTCTGGCTGAAAACCTCAGACGACCCGTTTCCCGATCCGTTCGTGATGCGGTGATAAGAACATGCCCCGGATGGATGGCCCAAAAGAAGCAACCGGCATCCGGGTAAGGCACAATCAAACAAGGACAAGGGAACATGAAAAACACAACCATTATCGCATCGCTGGCTTTGCTTTTGGGCGTCTCCGGTCACGCACTGGCCGCTGACATGGTGTTCACCAGTTGGGGCGGCACCACGCAGGACGTGCAAAAATCCGCCTGGGCGGATAAATTCACGGCAAAAGAAGGCATCAACGTCCTTCAGGACGGCCCGACCGATTACGGCAAGATCAAAGCCATGGTCGAGGCCAAGGGCGTGAACTGGGACGTCGTCGATGTCGAGGGCGACTATGCCATTCAGGCGGGCGACAAGGGTCTGCTGGAAAAGCTCGACTTTAAGACCATCGATAAGACAACGCTCGATCCGCGTTTTGTGACGGATTATTCGGTCGGCAGCTTTTATTATTCCTTCGTGGTCGGCTGCAACAAGGACGCTGTCGCCGCTTGCCCGAAAAGCTGGACGGACCTGTTCGACACCAAGAAATTTCCCGGCAAGCGCACTTTCTACAAATGGTCGGCTCCGGGCGTAATCGAAGCCGCGCTGTTGGCGGATGGTGTGACGCCGGATAAGCTTTATCCGCTCGATCTCGACCGCGCTTTCAAGAAGCTCGACACGATCAAATCCGACATCATCTGGTGGTCGGGCGGTGCGCAGTCGCAGCAATTGCTGGCCTCTGCCGAAGCCCCGTTCGGCTCGTTCTGGAATGGCCGGTTGACGGCGCTGGCCGCGACCGGTGTCACGGTTGAAACCTCCTGGGCGCAGAATATCACGGCAGCCGATGCGCTGGTCGTGCCGAAGGGCACCAAGAACAAGGAAGCGGCGATGAAGTTCATCGCTTTCGCAACCTCGCCCGCGGGTCAGGCCGAGATGGCAGCAGGGACCGGTTATGCGCCTGTGAATACCAAGTCACCGGCGCTGATGGACCCCGCCATCGCCAAGACCTTGCCGGACCAGCAGACCGCATCGCAGGTCAATGCCGACATGGCGTATTGGGCCAAGCATCGTGACGAGATTGGTGAGCGCTGGTACGCTTGGCAGTCGAAGTAAGCCATACTCTAAAGTAAGGCATTTCCGGCACCGTAAACATCCGGTGCCGGAGCGTCCTCAGCGTTGCGGCATGATGCATCCTCCAAATGCACGATGTCGGACGGGTTTCGCAAGGAAACGGCATGGCGTCCCCGACCTCGACCATTGAACAGCCCCATAGAAGCCGGTGGGGTTTCGGCAATAAAGCCGCGACCCTGCCGGCGCTGGTGTTGATCCTGATTTTCTTCGTTCTGCCGGTGTTGGCCTTGCTGACGCGCTCGGTGACGGAACCGGTGCTTGGCCTTGGCAATTACGGCGCATTGCTGGGAAGCGCGACCTATCTGAAAATCTTCTTCAACACGTTTTTCGTCTCGGCCCTGGTCACGGCAATCTCGCTCTTGATTGGCTTTCCGGTCGCCTGGGCGCTGGCGATCATGCCGCAACGATTGGCGTCAGTGATCTTTGCCATCGTATTGCTGTCGATGTGGACCAACCTTCTGGCCCGCACCTATGCCTGGATGGTGCTGTTACAGCGCACCGGGGTCATCAACAAAACGCTGATCAGTCTCGGCGTGATCGATACGCCGCTGGTGATGGTCAACAACCTCGTCGGTGTGACCATCGGGATGAGCTACATCATGCTGCCCTTCATCATCATTCCGCTCTATGGGGTGATCCGCAAGATCGATCCGGCGCTGTTGCAGGCGGCGGCACTGTGCGGCGCGACCCGCTGGCAGGCGCTGGTGACTGTGCTGCTGCCGCTTGCCATGCCGGGCATGGTGTCGGGCGGGTTGATGGTGTTCGTCATGTCACTTGGCTATTTCGTCACACCGTCGCTGCTCGGCGGCACATCCAATATGATGCTGGCCGAACTGATCGCCCAATTCGTCCAATCGCTGGTTAATTGGGGCATGGGCGGTGCGGCGGCGCTGGTGCTTCTGGTGGTGACGCTGAGCCTCTACGCTCTGCAACTGAAGCTGTTCGGTGCAGCCGGTGAGGGAGGGCGCTGACATGCTTTTGAATTTCAACAGCCTTGGCACCTGGAAATGGATTTTGCTGGTCATCACGCTGCTGACAGCGGCTTTTCTCCTGCTGCCGATCCTGTTCATCGCGGCTCTGTCCTTCGGCTCCTCGCAATGGCTGATTTTTCCGCCACCTGCCTGGACCACCAAATGGTATGGCCAACTGTTTGCCGATCCGCGCTGGCTGGATGCGGCGTGGACCAGTTTTCACATCGCTGTCATCGTCACGATCCTGTCGGTGATCATTGGGCTTTGTGCGTCCTTTGGGCTTGTACGCGGACGGTTTTTGGGGCGGGATGCGCTGCGGGCGCTATTCATGACGCCGATGATCCTGCCTGTCGTGGTGCTGGCGGTGGCGCTCTATGCATTTTTTCTGCGCATCGGGCTAAACGGCACGACACTCGGCTTCGTCATTGCCCATCTGGTTGTCGCCCTGCCATTCTCTGTTCTGGCGCTGACCAATGCATTGGAAGGCTTTGATAAATCTATCGAGGATGCAGCGGTGCTGTGCGGTGCCTCGCCGCTCAAGGCGCGGCTGTTGATCACGCTGCCCTGCATTGGTCATGGATTGTTTTCTGCGGCGGTGTTTTCCTTCCTGACCTCCTGGGATGAGGTCGTTCTGGCGATTTTCATGGCAAGCCCGACGCTGCAAACCTTGCCGGTCAAGATCTGGGCAACGCTGCGTCAGGATCTGACGCCGGTGATTGCCGCTGCCTCCACCCTTCTGATCGTCGTCACCATCGCGTTGATGTTGATCACCGCCCTGGTGCGCAAAGGACTGAAAGCATGACGCCTTTTCTGGAAATTCGCGGTATCCGCAAGCAATATGGCCCGGTGGTCGCGGTTCAGTATGTCAATCTTGAGGTGGCAAAGGGCGAGTTCATGACTTTTCTCGGTCCTTCCGGGTCAGGCAAGAGCACGACGCTTTATATTCTCGCCGGTTTCGAACAGCCGAGTGCGGGTGATATGCTGCTATCGGGCAAGAGCGTGTTGCAGACCCCGTCGCACCAACGCAATATTGGCATGGTCTTCCAGCGCTACACACTGTTTCCCCATTTATCGGTCGGTCAGAACATCGCCTTTCCGCTGAAAATGCGCGGCTGGTCTAAGGCTGACATCACCGAGCGTGTCCGCAAGATGCTGCAATTGGTACGGCTGGAAGGCTATGAGGATCGCAAACCGGCGCAAATGTCCGGCGGTCAGCAGCAGCGCGTGGCGCTGGCACGGGCCTTGGCCTATGACCCGCCGGTGCTTTTGATGGACGAGCCGCTTTCGGCGTTGGACAAAAAGCTGCGCGAGGAAATCCAACATGAGATCCGCCGTATCCATCACCAAACGGATGTCACCATCCTTTACGTCACCCATGATCAGGAAGAGGCACTGCGCCTTTCCGACAGGATTGCGGTGTTTTCCAAAGGGGTGATCGACCAAATCGGTACCGGTGCCGAGCTTTACGCCAATCCGGCGACGCGGTTTGTGGCGGAGTTTATCGGTGATAGCGATTTTATGCCCTGCGTGGTGACTGATACCAGGGACGGTAAGGCTGAAATCCGCATTGGTGATCATCTGGCAATCGGAAATATTCCGCTGCATGGAAAAGCACAGAGTGGAAGCAACGCCATGCTGATGCTGCGCCCGGAGCGATTGACCCTGCTTTCGGCTCAAGGACCGGGAACGCTTGCTGCCAAGATTGAAGACATTACCTTTTTGGGTAATACCATTCAAATCGCGCTATTGAGTGAAGGTGGCCATGGCCTATCGGTGCGTCTGCCCTTCGGCCATGCCGCACTGGATGGATTGACGATCGGTGCGCCGGTTGCGCTGGGGTTCGATCCGGCATCAGCGCATGTTTTCGCAGAATAGCGCTTTGGGAGAACCGCTTCCTGAAAATGCTATAACCTACAACTTTTACGATCTTGATTAGGATCAACAGCCAGAACCACCTTCAGCGCTATCATTACCTCATCGACGCGACCGATGTCGGTAATGCGCGCCGCAGCAATGACTGCAAAGGACGGTTCCATGGCTTACGCAACAACCAATCCCTACACTGGCGAAACTCTTATCACTTTTCCCGAAGCAACCGACGCTGCCGTTCAGGCGGCCATTACGGCGGCGGATGCCGCATTTCAGCAATGGCGACAGACATCCTTTGCCGAGCGGGCCAAGGTCATGCATGCCGCCGCCGAAATCCTGCGCGGACAGACGGATGATTATGCCAAGCTTTTGACCCTGGAAATGGGCAAGCTTATGTCTGAAGCACGCGCCGAGGTGGGACTGTCTGCCGACATCCTCGATTACTATGCCGTCAATGCCGAGCGCCTGTTGAAGCCGGAACAGCTTCCCGTCGCCCATAGGGCTGAAGGTGAGGCGATCCTGGTGCATGAGCCGCTGGGCGTGCTGCTGGCCATTGAGCCCTGGAATTTCCCCTATTACCAGATCGCCCGGATCATCGCGCCGCAGCTTTCAGCCGGGAATACCATGCTGTTGAAGCATGCGTCGAATGTGCCGCAATGCGCAGCAGCTTTTGAGCGGTTGATGCTGGAGGCCGGTCTGCCGAAGGGTGGGTTCACCAATCTTTATGCGACGCGGACCCAGGTGGAAATGATCCTCAACGACCCGCGCGTCCATGGTGTGGCTTTGACCGGTTCGGAAGGCGCGGGTGCCACGATTGCCGCACAGGCAGGGCAGGCGCTGAAAAAATCCACCATGGAACTGGGAGGCGCCGATGCCTTCTTGGTGCTGGCCGATGCGGATCTGGAAAAGACGGTGAAATGGGCGGTCTTTGGCCGTCACTGGAATGGCGGTCAGGTCTGCGTCTCGTCCAAGCGGATGATTATTGTCGATGCGGTCTATGATGCTTTTCTGGAGCAATATAAAACCGGTGTCGCCGGGCTGAAAGCAGGTGATCCGTTCGATCCGCAAACAACGCTTGCGCCGCTGTCCTCGCAAGGGGCTGCCGACGAAATCCGTCAAAAGATTGCCGAAGCGGTTTCCCATGGGGCGACGGCCACGGAAGTCGGGCCGCCGGTGCCAAATCAGGGCGCTTTCGTGCAGCCAACCATCCTGACCGATCTGGCCGACGACAATCCCGCCCGTTATTGGGAATTTTTCGGCCCGGTCTCCATGCTGTTTCGCGCCAAGGATGATGATGACGCAATTCGCATTGCCAATGATACGCCCTATGGTCTGGGTGGCTCTATCTTTACCCGCGATACCGCGCGCGGTGTAGCGCTTGCCCACCGGATCACCACAGGCATGGTGTTCATCAACCACCCGACCATGGTCAAGGCGGACCTGCCGTTCGGCGGCGTCAAGCGTTCGGGTTATGGCCGTGAATTGCTGGGCCTCGGCATCAAGGAATTTGTCAACCACAAGCTGATTGATGTCGTGGATATCGATGCACCGTTCTGAATTTAACTTGTAAAATCAAACGCTCACCTCGGTCTGTTTATAAGACCAAGGTGGGCGTTTGACGTTAAGGGACGTTTTGCCCCTTCGTAGAGACATCCGATTCAAACACCGTAAAAACGGCGCGCATTGGTCTCGAAAATCAGTGTGAGATCCTCAGGGCCGAAATGGGCGGACAACAAGGTACGGGCTAGATTGGCAACTTCGCCATAGCTGGCGGCCAGCGTGCAAACCGGCCAATCGCTGCCAAACATCAGCCGGTTGGGACCGAAACATTTGATAACATGGTCCACATAGGGCCGAAAATCGTCAAGCGCCCAATCCGTATTGGCTTCTGTGACCATGCCGGAAACCTTACAGCAGACCTGGTTGAAACCGGCAATTTCCGTCATATGGTCGCGCCAGGGGTCAAGCGAACCCTTGGCAATCTCCGGCTTGGAAATATGATCGACCACGGCCTTCAGATCCGGCACTTGTTTCAATGCCGCGATCACATGCGGTAAATGGCGCGGGAAGGTCAGAATATCGAAAGGCAGGCCGCTATCAGCAATGGCTTTGAGGCTATCGATCACCTTCGGGCGCAGGATATAGGCGTCGTCGGCCAAGCTTTGCAGCATGGGACGGATGCCGATGAAATCAGGATTGGCACGGTAGTGTTTCAGCCGGGCGGCAAAATCATCGGCTCCCAGATCGAGCCAGCCAACAACACCTGCAACAAAATCAGTCTTTGCGGCGATTGTCAGCAGAAAATCGGTCTCTGCCTGGGTTTCCGCCGCCTGAACCAGAATGGTCCGGGTTATTCCGGCCCGGCGCATCTCGCGTTCCAGATCTTTTGGCAGGAAATTGCGATAAATCGCTCCGAGATGAGGCGTCAGCCAGCCGTAATCGCCACGGTCGACTTTCCAGAAATGTTGATGACTGTCGAGCATCCGAAACTTTCCATTCTGGCTTAAGCGGGACGAACCACGCCCTTCTTCAGGATGATATTGCCGTACAGTCGCCGCTCGCCGGTTGAGATCACCGCAAAGGCGGCTTTGGACCGGTCGTAGAAAGCGAAGCGATCGATGAGATCCAGCTCGATTTTGCGATTTTCGGCACGCTCAATCAGTGTTTCGAACTCGGCATAGATGGCAGGCCGCTCGCCCGGCGCGTCCATGACGCCAGCTGGATATTCGACAAAGTCATCAAGCGGCATCAGCGAGAGAATGGCCTCCACCACAGCACATGCGTCGATGCCCGGCATCTGCACCAGACGGTTGGCGGCGGTGATGGCGGGGAAGTTGGCGTCGGCTATAACGATTTCATCGCCATGGCCCATATCAGCGAGGATCGCGAGAAGATCGCCGGTCAAAAGCGGGTTGATGGTTTTCAGCATGGTCGTCCTCCGGGGTAGGTTAATGGCTTATAAGGCCTTCGGCGCGCAGTTGCGCCCAAAGATCCTCGGGAATGTCCTGTTCGAACCAGCCAATATTGGTGGAGATCTGCTCTGCGGTTTTTGCGCCGATCACCACGCAGGTTGCAGCCGGATGGCGCAACGGAAACTGGATAGCGGCGGCGGGTAGCGGCACGGCGAAACTGTCGCAGATGACCCTCAGCCTTTCGGCCTTATCGACAATATCCTGCGGAGCATCGGCGTAGTTGAATTTTCGGCGGCCCGTGGTGGAGGCAAGAATACCGGAATTGAAAACGCCTGCGACCACCAGCGCCATGCCGCGTTTCTGGGCCAATGGCAGAAACTGCTGTTCCGCATCCTGGTCCAGCAACGTATAGCGGCCCGCCAGCATGGAACAGTCGAGGTCAGCTTCTTCGAGCGCATCGCGGATGATCTGCCATTCGTTGACGCCAAGGCCGAAGCCTTTGATGTCACCTGCATCGCGCAATTGCGTCAATGCCCGGAAGCCGCCCCCCTTGGTCAGCGCGGACCAGTGATGCTCGTGCAGATCGGCATGGGTGATGCTGCCGATGTCATGCACATAGAGAATGTCTGGATTGGTAAAGCCCAGCCGCTGCTGACTGTCATCGAAGCTGCGCATGATGCCGTCATAGCTGTAGTCGAATACCTCGCGGAAATCCAAGCCGTTCCACCAGCCTGGATCGAGCGGGTTTTTCGGCGGAGCCGGGGGAAGCTTTCGGCCTGCACGCTGCGTGGTCATCAATCTGCCGACCTTGGTGCTGATCGCCCAGTCTCGTTGTTCGGGATTTTTCTCCCGCAACAACGCTCCAACAAGATGTTCGGAGCGGCCATTGCCATACATGGGGGCGGTATCGAAATAGCGGATACCAGCTTCCCAGGCATGATCCAGCATGGCGGTGGCATCGTCCTTGGAGACCGCTGCATATAGTCCGCCAAGAGGGGCCGTGCCGACGCCAAGCGCAGTGACAGTCAGGCCGGTCTTGCCGATGGGGCGTTTCTCAGTCGCTTTCATACTATTTTCCTTGGCTTTAAATGTGGGCGCGTGTCTTGCGCCTTGCCCCGACAACCGTGGCGACACCGCATAGCAGGAGCAGGCCGCGCACGATCTGGCGTTGCGCATCCGTCCAGCCGAGTAGGGCGGCACCGCTTAAAAGCGTGGCCAGTAGGAGAACGGCGGTGACGGTGCCGATGACATTGGGTTTGCCGTATTTCAGCGCCATGCCTCCCAGCAGAACCGAGGTCAGGCCGTCAATGAAATAGGAACTGCCGATATAGGGCTGACCGGACGAGAGATCGGCTGTCAGCAGGATACCCGCCAGCGCCGACACAAGGCCAGACAGCACGTAGAGCATCAGCAATAACCGGTTGACTGGCACGCCCGCTTCGATCACGGCGGCGCGGTTCTGTTCCATGGCATAGAGATAATGGCCGAAGGTCAGCCTTTCCTGGATAAACCAGGCACCGGCATAGAGAAGCGCGACGATCACCGTCAGCAGCGGTATGATGCCGAAATTGACATGCAGGAGAGAGCCGACAAAGCTGGTGGATGAGAGGGAAATCGATGTGCCAAGCCCGATGGCGGCGGCAATCGATCCGGCCAGCCCGCCCGTGGCAATGGTGATGACGAGGGCCGGAAGCTTGAAGATCGCCACAAGCAGTCCGTTTACCAGACCAAAGACAAGGCCGACCAACAAACCCGCAAGGCAGGCCACCGCCCAGCCTTGGCCTGATGCTACCAGGGCTGCCACGACCATATTGGCAAGCGCTGCAACGGACATGAAGCTGACATCGATTTCACCTGCTGCAATGATCCAGGTCAGCCCCAGAAACATCAGTGCCGCGATGCTGGCCGAGCGCAGCATGTCATTGATGTTACCACCACTGACGAAGCTGGGGCGCAGCCAAGCGAACAGAACAATAAGCAGCACCAGCAGCAGGAATAATCCGTAGCGCAGGAAAAATCCCTGCATGTCCACCCGGCCTGGAGTTGCGGCACTTTGCACAGTCGTCATGGTGATATCCGTTGCGTTTTTCATCCACTATCTCCCGTTTTTACCCGCTGCTTTTCGGCCAAAAATGTCGCCAAGCAGCGTTGTGAGCTTCGGATCGAAAATGCCAATGGCGAGGATCAGCACGGTGCTGACAATGGCGTCACTGTAATAATAGGGAATGGCAAGCAGGGTGAAGCCGTTCAGCATGGCCGACATCAACAGCGCTCCGGCAAGCGTCGCTGGAATGGAGGGGGAGCCAAACAGGGCCGCCCCGAGGTAAACGGCGGCAAAGGCTGGCATCATCAGCTGGTTGCCCGCCGTCACATTGGCTGCCCCCGATGAGGCAACCAGCAGCGTGATGCCAAGACAGCTCAGCGCGCCGCAAAGGCCGAAGGCCGTTAGGATATAGGTCTTCACTCTAATGCCGGAAAACACCGCCGAACGCCGGTTTTCGCCTGTCGCGTAAAAGGCCCTGCCAAAGCGGGTGCAGTGCAGGATAACGAAGGCCACGATGGCCGTTGCCAGCAGGATGACCACGGGCATGTCGAGCGCCAGGAATTTTGAATCGTTCAGGTCGAGGATGCCCGACATGAAGAAATTTTCCGAAATTGATGTGCCGTTGCTGTAGAAATAGGACAATCCGACAGCCACGCCGCCGGTGGCTATGGTGGTGACAATATCGGGCAGCCGTAGATAGGAAATGACCGTGCCGTTGATCAACCCGGCCATCAGCCCGACGCCGATGCCGCCCAGCACACTCGCAGACAAGCTGTAGTCATTGGCAAGCAGCCAGCCGAGTGTCATTGCGCCCAAAGACGCGACGCCTGGAAAGGAGAGGTCAAAGTGGCGAACCACAATGACGAAGGTCAGACCTATCGCCGTCAAGCCATTGACCGACATATGGCGCAGCAGGGCGTGCAGGTTGTTTTCGGTCAGATAGGCGGGAGCGAAGGACTGAAAGACCGCCGCAATCGCGCAAAGCAGGATAAGGAAGGCGGAAAGCCGCAAGGCGAGCGGCGAGGATTTGAACGAGGCAATCATGATCGTGCTCCCATGATTCCGGCAGACAGAAGTTGGTCGCGGCTGGGGCGCTGGTCGGCGACGGTGACAGGGCGGCCTTTGTAAAGGGCGATCATCCGGTCGGCGACGCCATGCACCTCGTCGCAGTCAGACGAAATCACCAGTACACCCGCATGCTGCGACAGTTCCCGCATCAGCGCATAGAGCGTGGCACGTGCGCCGATATCGACGCCGACCGTTGGTTCAACGAAGATATAAATGTCAGCATCGCGGTAGAGCCCCTTGGCGATGACGATCTTCTGTTGGTTCCCGCCGGAAAAGGCGCTGGCCGGGCGGTCCAGTGTCATCGGGTGAAGGGCAACACGGCGGGCCAACTGCTCGGAAATCTTGCGGCTGGAGGAGAATTTCAACAGCCCGCCTAAAAACGAGGCTTTCTTCAGATGCGCTAATGTCATGTTGAAAATCACATTGCGCGACAGGGTAAGGCCTTCGGTGCGGCGGTCGCCGGGAACCAGGAAAATGCCCTTGCGCAGGGCGTCATGCGGGTCTTTCAACGTCACCGGCTTGCCCTTGATGCGGATCGTTCCTGCGTCGGGGCGGATAACGCCGAACAGCGCTTTTGATAATTCATCTGCGCCGGAGCCAACGAGGCCGAAAATACCGAGGATTTCGCCGCGCCGCAGGGTGAAGCTCACGCCGGAAAACAGACCCGGTCTTTCAAGACCCGCGACTTCCAGAAGTGCTTCCCCTGCGGCGCTCGCGGCCTTGGGAGGAAAGATATTGCCCGGCTTTTCATCCAGCATCAGTTCGGGAATGGATATGTTGCCGTCGCGCGCCTCACGGCAGGTGAAGGTGGCAACGCGCTTTCCTGCCCGGAACACGGTGAAGCGGTCGCCGATCTCGAAAACCTCTTCCAGCCGGTGGGTGATGTAGATAATGGCGATGCCTGCCGCCTTCAGGTGCCGCATCAGTTGGAACAGGGATGTCTTTTCGCGCTCGGTCAGCGTCGAGGTCGGCTCATCGAGAATGAGGATGCGGATATCCTCACGTCTGAGCGCATGCAGAATGGCGACTATTTCTCGGTCAACGGCAGGCATTTCGCCGACGCGCTGGTCGAGATCGACTTCGATAGGGAAACGCTTCAGCAGCAAGGCCGCCTCGGTTTTCAGGACTTTGCGATCTATACGGCGGCCAAGACCGGCTTTGGACGATTCTTGACCGAGAAAGATGTTTTCCACGCCGGTGAAGTCATCGACCAGTTCCGGATGTTGCTGCACAGACGCGATGCCGCAGGCAATTGCCGCTGCCGGGCTACCGAGTTCCACCGTCTCCCCGGCGATAGCGATTGTACCCGCATCCTTGGAATAGACGCCGGAGAGGATCTTGATCAAGGTCGATTTGCCCGCGCCATTGATGCCCAGCAGGGCGTGGATTTCGCCGGCATCCAGCGAGAAATCGACATTGTCCAGCGCCTTGACGACGCCGAACCGTTTTTCGATTCCCTTCATGTCGAGAATGGCTGTCATATCCTGCACCCGCGCCTTTCCGGCTGTATTTCTGGCCGGCTTTCTTTATGGAGCCGGCAGGCCTGGTGGCCTGCCGGAGTGACAGATTAAAGCGCGCGCGCCCAGCCAAGCTTGATGGCTTCGCCCGGTTGGTCGTAATTGTCGGGAATGTCCTTGAGTGGCTTCAGACTGTCCTCGGTCACCGCATAGGACGGGGTGATGACGAAGCGCGGTGCCTTGCGGCCTGCGACGACCTCATGAGCATAAAACGCATTCATATAGGCCATTTCGTAGAAGCTCTGGGCCATGGTCATGGCAAAGGGCGAACCGGCCTTGATATATTCAAAGGACTGGCGGCCACCATCGATGCCGGTGATGAACACCTTGCGGCCTGCGGCGCGAATGGCGAGTGTGCCTTCGGAGGCTGCGCCATCCCAGGCACACCAGATGGCATTTAATTCAGGATTGGCCGTCAGGATGTTGTCCACCACCTGACGGGGCGTCGTTGTGCCGCCCAAGGCGAAGGCGATTTCTGAAACGACCTTGATATCCGGAAAGCGGACGAAGACCGACTTTGCGCCCAAGGTGCGCTGGTCCCAGGATTCGTTGGAAGGCAGGCTGACCAGGGCGACCTGTCCCTTGCCGTTCAGCCGTTTGGCAATATATTCCGCTCCGGCTGCCCCGAGGCCGAAATTATTCGACATGGCGGTGGAGGTTACCGTGGTGTTGGGGACGTAGCTGTCGCCACAGAAAATCGGAATGCCAGAGGCAACCGCAGCCTGCACAGCAGGCGAGATCGCGGCGGCATCAGCGGGCGTGATAAATATGGCCGCTGGCTTTGACGCCACGAAGGAAGCGATCTGATCGGCCTGTTTCTTGATGTCGTAATTGGCATCTGCAATGGTCAAGGTTCCGCCCAGGCGCGAAACGGCATCCTTATAGCCATTGACGATATGGCGACCCGATTCCCAGACGGTCCAGCCAAGCGAGGCACAGAATTTCAGATCCTCGGCACCCGCCAGGCGCGGCTTGCTGAGGGCCGCTGCCACGGTGAGGGCTGCGCCTGCACTCAATACGCCACGGCGGCTCAGTTTCAGATCGCCCATAAACCGGCCGCGATCCTTGGTTTCCTCAAAGTCAGACATTGTGTTCTCCTCCCACTCGATTGTTTTCGTTGCCTCGGTTTTCAGGCCGATTCCTGGAGCAACGCCAGGTAATCCTCCCGGCTGGCGAGCCGGGGATTGGTGGCGTGGCAATGGTCTTTCAGGGCTTCTCCGGCGATTTTTTCCATCATAGCGTCGGTCACGCCCATGGCTTTCAGGCCGGAGGGCATGCCGATATCCTGGTTCAGCGATGCCGTGACTTCATCCGGCGCGCCACCCATGATGTCCGCCATCACCTCCCATTTCGCGCCGATAACGGAGCGGTTGAAGCGCAAGACGGCGGGCATCAGCACTGCATTCAACGTGCCATGGTGCAGATTAAGCTCGCGGATCGCGCCCAGCGGATGGGTCAGCGCATGCACGGCACCGAGACCTTTCTGGAACGCCATGGCGCCTTCCAGCGCAGTCATCATCATGTCCCAGCGCGCCTGCCGGTCGCTTCCATTGGCAACCGCCTTTCGAATGGCAGGAAAGCCGCGCTTCAAACCGTCGAGCGCAATCGCATCGGCAGGCGGATTGACGGATGGACCCATATAGGTTTCCAGGCAGTGGGAGAGGGCATCCATGCCGGTTGCTGCGGTCAAAAACGGCGGCAGGCCATAGGTCAGTTCCGGGTCGCAGAGCGCAATGGAGGGCAGCATGTGACCGCTCAATATGCCGAGTTTTCGGCCTTCCCTGGTGATGATGACGGCAGCGCGCCCCACTTCCGAACCGGTGCCGGATGTGGTTGGTACGGCAATCATCGGACAGATGCGCCCGTGGATTTTTGAGGCGCCGCCTTCCACAGCAGTATATTGCGCCAAGGGTGCCGCATGACCGGTCAGAAGCCGGACGGCCTTGGCCAGATCGAGCGAGGAACCGCCGCCAAGACCGACAATGCCGTCGCATCCGGCGCTTTTATAGAGGTCATAAGCCTGGGTGACGGCCTCTTCTGTCGGATTGGCCGGAGTGTCGTCAAACACCGCGGGTGTTTCATCAAACAGGCTGAGGACTTTCGCAACCAGACCAGTCGAAACCAGTCCTTTGTCTGTTGCGATCAGCGGCTTTTTCACGCCGAGTTCAGCCAGCAACGCAGGCAATGTTGAAATTGCGCCTTCGTTGAATTCAATCCGTGTCAGATAATTGATTGTCGCCATGATCCGCTTGCATCCATAGTTTGTCAGCCGAAGTGAGACACAGATCTCCCGTCGCCATTGCATCACGCAAGGCGCAAACAGTGTCGGCCAGAATCGTCATTCCCAAATTTTGAAAGCGCCTGCCGGCCTCCTCGCCAGCTCGGTTTAGTCCTCCTGGCTGCGGGCTGAAAATTTCACTTGCACCGCCAACCAATATATGAGTTATCTAAGTCAGATGATTATTCGCCTGTCAACAGGCTTTCGAAAACTTCTCTATAGGCGATAAAGTGCCCGAAATTGTTGAGATAGCGATGCGCACGGATAAGATGAAGACAATTCCAAAGGCTGAACAGATATATTGGTTGTTGCGTCAAGCCATCGTCCATCTGGAGATGCAGCCTGGGGCAATCATCTCGGAAAAAGATCTATGTGCGGAATTCGGTGTGTCGCGCACCCCGGTTCGAGAGGCCTTGCAGCGGCTGGCGGATGAGGGGCTGGTGGATGTGTTTCCCCATTCCGGCACCTATGTCAGTCGTATTTCCTTCACTGTGGCGGAAGAGGGCTTTGTCATTCGCCGGGCGCTGGAAATCGAAAGCGTCAGAAAGGCCGTGGCCAATGTGACCGATCGCGACGTCGCGCAACTGAAGTCGATCATCTCGCAGATGCAGGCCATTCTCGATAGCAATCAGCTGGAAAAATATCTGGATTGCGACGATGCCTTTCACAGCGCCATTGCCACGATCAGCGGCTATCCACGCATCTGGAAGTTCATCACGCTTGCCAAGGTTCATCTCGACCGTATGCGCCAGCTCAGCGCACCTGTGCCGGGCCATCTGGCTGTTGTGACCGAGCAGCACGACACAATCGTGCGGGCGCTGGCTAGCCGCAATGCCGATCAGGCCGAACTGGCCATGCGAATCCACCTGGATTCCTCCTTCGCCGTCATGGCCAAAATGCATGAGGACCAGGGCGCGCTTTTTGATGGAAAGGAAGGACCATGACAGTGACTTCGGTTTCTTCGCCGCTGCTCAGGCTGAATTTGCGTGACAATGTGGCCGTTGCCCGGTTGACTCTGGAGCCGGTGGCGCTTCCAGCGCTTGGCGGCGTGCAGCTTTCGGCCCGGATCACCCAGGGTCACAAGGTTGCCATCACGGCCCTTCAGCCGGGACAGGCCATTATCAAATACGGCCAGATCATCGGCTTCGCCACGCAACCTATTGCGGTTGGTGATCATGTCCACACTCACAATATGGCGATGGGGGATGTGGAACTGGCCCACGAATTTTGCGTGGACGCGCAGGAGCCTGTTTTTGTGCCACAGCCCGCGACGTTTATGGGTTATCAGCGGGAAAATGGTGAGGCCGGTACGCGCAATTACATCGCCATCGTCTCTTCGGTGAACTGTTCCGCCACCGTGGCCAAGGCCGTGGCGCAGCATTATGCCCAGCCGGGCATGCTCGGTGATTTCGCCAATGTCGATGGGGTGATTGCGCTGACCCATGCGGGCGGCTGCGCCATCAATACGGCGACGGAGGGTTATCTCTATCTCACGCGCACGCTGGCCGGATATGCCACCCATGCCAATGTGGGCGGTGTGGTGATGATCGGCCTTGGCTGCGAAACCAACCAGATACCAGCTTTGCTTGCCGCTCATGGCCTCAGCGAGAGCGGCAGATTTCACACGTTGACCATTCAGGCAACCGGCGGCACACGCAAATCCATCGAAGCAGCGATTGCAGCCATCGATTCAATGTTGCCCGCCGTCAATGCCTTAGAGCGCACGCCGCAACCGGTGTCGAAGCTGAAATTGGCGCTCGAATGCGGCGGATCGGATGGTTATTCCGGCATTTCCGCCAATCCAGCGCTTGGCTATGCCGCCGATCTGCTGGTCCGCCATGGTGGTACGGCATGTCTGGCTGAGACGCCGGAAATCTACGGTGCCGAACATCTGTTGACCCGGCGGGCAAAAAGCCCTGATGTGGCCCAAAAGCTGCTGGAGCGCATCGAATGGTGGCGTGATTATGCGGCGCGGGGCAGGGCCGAGCTGAACAACAATCCATCCCATGGCAATAAGGCCGGTGGGCTGACCACAATTCTGGAAAAATCGCTGGGTGCGGTGGCCAAAGGCGGCACGACCAGGCTCAACGCCGTCTATGAATATGCCGAGCGCATCACCGAACCCGGTTTCGTCTTCATGGATACGCCCGGCTATGACCCGATTGCTGTGACCGGTCAGGTGGCGGGCGGCTGCAATGTCATCTGTTTCACCACCGGGCGCGGTTCGGTGTCCGGTTTCAAACCGGCGCCATCGCTGAAGCTCGCCACCAACACGCCAATGTATGAGCGGATGCAGGAAGACATGGACCTCAATTGCGGCACCATCGTCACCGGCGATGAGACGGTGGAGGCGGTCGGGCAGCGGATTTTCGAGGCTGTGGTTGCCACCGCGTCGGGCGAGCGGACAGTGAGTGAGATCTACAATTACGGTGACAATGAATTTGTCCCCTGGCAGGTCGGGGCGATCATGTAACACCAACGAGCATTGGAGCAAGTTCAAGCCTTGGTAGAAATGCGCCTTTCGGGGGGAAAGGCATTCATTCAGACGCAGGTGCAGCCAAAGGCAGGCACGGGAGAGAGACATGAGTGAGTTGAAGCGATTTTACGACGTGATCATTATTGGCTCGGGCGTCGGCGGCGGCGCGCTGGCGAACCGGTTGGCAGAAACGGGCCGCAATATCCTGATGATCGAGCGCGGACCACGCTTGCCGCGTGAAGACGATAATTGGAGCGTCGATGCGGTCTTCCACCAGAAGAAATATGCAACGACAGAAGAATGGCGCGACAAGGACGGTCAGTCTTTCCGCCCCAGCACGTTTTATTATGTCGGCGGCAACAGCAAATTCTTCGGTGCGGCCACCCTGCGCTTTCGCCGGGAAGATTTTGAGGATTTGGCCCATGAAGACGGCGTCGCACCTGCCTGGCCGGTTTCCTACGACGAGTTCGAACCCTATTATGCTGTTGCTGAACGGTTGATGGGGACGCATGGAACGGCGGGCATAGACCCGACCGAGCCGCCGCGCTCCGGCCCCATGCCACATCCGGCCATCGGCCATGAACCGGAAATCGCCTTCTTCGAAAAAAAGCTGAAAGAAAGAGGCCTGCATCCCTTTCCGCTGCCGATTGCCATTGATTACCATCAGGGCGGCAGCTGTATCCGATGTCGGACCTGCGACGGCTTTGCCTGCAAGCTGGGCGCCAAGGGAGACGCCGAAGTGCGCCTCGTTAATCCGGCGCTCGCCCGTGGCAAAGGTAAAATCGAGCTTGTTACGGAAGCCTTTGTGCATCGGTTGCTGACCGATCCGACTGGCAAGAGAGTGACCGGCGTTGAACTGACCCATGGGGGTGAAAAAAAGCGGATCGAAGCCGATCTGTTCGTCTCCAGTGCAGGGGCGATCAATTCGGCAGCCCTTTTGCTGCGATCAGCCAATCAGGCCCATAAGCGCGGCATCGGCAATAGCATGTCCGACCAGCTCGGCCGCAATTACATGGCGCATAACAATACCGCGCTGATGGCGATTTCACCCTTCAAGAAGAACCGCGTCATTTTCCAGAAATCCATGGCGATCAATGATTACTACCTCGCCAATGCCGAAAAGCCTTATCCACTTGGCAATATCCAGGGGCTTGGCAAATTGCAGGGGGGCATGCTGACCGCCGGTGCGGCCTGGGCGCCGGAATGGTTGATGTCATTGTTCGCCGACCGCAGTGTCGATTGGTGGCTGATGTCGGAGGATCTGCCCGATCCTGAAAACCGCGTCACCGTCGATCCGGATGGCCGCATCCGTTTGAGCTACACGGCCAATAATCTCAAATCTCACAATGAACTGGTCAAGGTCTGGTCGCGGCATATGCGCTCGCTGGGCTATCCGCTGATCATTACCAACAAGATGGATATCAAGGTATCCATGCATCAATGTGGCACTGCCCGTTTCGGCAAGACGCCAGAGACATCCGTGTTGGACACGCATTGCAAGGTTTGGGACGTCGATAATCTCTACGTCGTCGATGCGTCCTTCCTGCCGTCCTCCACTGCCGTCAATCCCTCGCTGACCATTGTCGCGCAGGCGCAGCGCACCGCTGAACATATCCTCGCCCGCTGGGGCGAAAGCACCGTTACGCCACAGGCTTCGCAGACCGTGGCCTGACTGGAAAAACAAGACAGATAGGGAGGAGCCTACATGTCAAACACAGCATCCGATTACCGCCATATGTTTGATCTGACCGGACGCAAGGCCATTGTTACCGGCGGGTCGCGAGGCATTGGCAAGGGGCTGGCCGAGGCGCTGGCCGCCCATGGCGCCGATGTCGCCATTGTCGTGCGCTCGACGCTGGACCGTGCCGAAGAACTGGCCGCCAGTCTCAGGACACAAGGGCGCGATAGTTTCGCCCTGCAAGCCGATGTCGCGCAAGAGGCGGATGTCGAGCGCATGACGCAGTCTGTGGTCGATCGGTTCGGGCGCATCGACATTCTCATCAACAATGCTGGTATTGTTCTGCCAGCCGCAGCGGAAAATTGCAGCCTGGATCAATGGCGCCAGACGATGGCCGTCAATCTGGACGGCGTTTTCCTTGCCTCCAAACATGTTGGACGGCAAATGATCGCGCAGAAAAGCGGATCGATTATCAATATTGGTTCGATGTCGGGCCGGATCGTCAACTGGCCGTTCCGTCATGCCGCCTACAATGTTTCCAAGGCTGGCGTTCATATGTTGACCAAGGCGTTGGCAACGGAATGGGCCGAACACAATATTCGCGTCAATGCGATTGCGCCGGGCTATATTCGCACGGAACTGACCGATGATGTGCTGCGGGAACATCCCGATGTCGTCAGGGATCATTGGGCAAAAGGTGCCGTGCAAAACAGAATCGGTTCCGTCGAGGAACTGGCTGGTTCGGTGGTTTATCTGGCCAGCGACGCCAGTTCCTTCACCACAGGTGAAATCATCACCATTGATGGCGGCTTGACGCTGCGTTGATCATTGCATTTTTCGAAAAAGGATAAAGACCATGACGTCAAGAGGCTATGGCGGACCGCTGCGGTATGTTCAAGGGCCGGGTGTCATCGATGAGATCGGGCTTTACATCGCGCCGCTGTCAAACTCGGCACTGATCGTCATCGATGGGTTTTTCTGGGATACTCTTCGCCCGGAAGTGGAGAAAAACCTTGATGCCCATGGGGTGAAAAGCCACTTCATGAAATTTTGCGGCGAATCCACGGATAAGGAAGTTGAGCGCGCCGTGGGCCTTGGCAAAACCGCTGGCGCTGGTGTCATTATTGGGATTGGCGGCGGTAAGGCGCTCGATACAGCCAAGATTTCCGCACTTCATATTGGTGCGCGCACGGTGACGGTCCCGACCATCGCTTCGACGGATTCTCCGACCAGTGCGCTTGGCGTGATTTACAGCGAGGACGGCGTCTATGACCGGGTGGTGCGGTGCGGCCGCAATCCGGATGTTGTTCTGGTCGATAGTGCCTTGATCATCAAGGCGCCCGTCCGCTTTCTGGTTTCGGGCATGGGGGATGCTCTATCGACCTGGTATGAGGCGCGGTCTAATTTCGAAAGCCATTCGAACAATTATATCGGCGATGGCTATGCAACAACTGCGGCGGGGGCAGCGATTGCCCGGCGTTGCCATGAGGTCCTGATGCGCGATGGGCGGGCTGCCTATGCTGCCGCCATTGATGGCAAACTGACGCCAGCGGTGGAAAATATCATCGAGGCCAATACGCTTTTGAGCGGTCTTGGGTTTGAAAATTGCGGTGTCTCCGGCGCGCACGGCATCCATGATGCGCTGACCGTGCTGGAGCCGACCCATCATTTCTTCCACGGCGAAAAAGTCGCCTTCGGTATTATCGGTCTGTTGGTGCTGGAAAATCGGTCGCTGGACGAGATCAACGAGGCGATCGATTTCTGCCAGGACCTGAAATTGCCGACCATGCTTGGCGATCTCGGGTTGGAGACGGTGACAGCGGAAGACCTGCTGAAAGTCGGTGAGATTGCCATGGCCCCAGCCAGCGTCATTCACTCCGTTCCGGTGAAGCTTAATCCGCGTCTGATTGCAGACTGCATCTGGACAGCGAGTAAACTGGCCGAGACCCGCAAGCAGTCGAGAATGGGGAGGATGCTTTGATTCTCCTGCAGGATCTTCTAACGCTTATGCGTGTGCTGCTTTTGCCGCCTTGGGAAATGTGACCGATACTGTCAGGCCGCGCCCCTCGGATGTGTCTTGAAGCGTGAGTTTGGCGTTAAAGAGATTGGCTATTTCCTCAACGATCGGCAGGCCCAGTCCGAGACCCGGGGAGGGGTTCTGCTCTCCCCGGGCGAACCTTTGGCGCACGATGTCGCGCCGTTCGGGGGCGATGCCCGGACCATTGTCTTCGACGGACAGGATCACGTTCTGCGTATCCTCTCGGATGCGCACCGTGACTTCCGCGCCATGCCCGGCATAGGCCAGGGCATTGGCGATCAGATTGCTGAGTAACTCCCCGATCAGCAAAGGTTCAGCTAGCACGAAAGCAGGACCGTCCTGGCCCTCGAACCCAAGATCGATGCCGGCATCGGCGGCGCGTGGCACATGTTCGGCGGTGATCGCTTGTGACAGATGAGCAAGATCGATCCGGGGCGGTATTTGCCGATCGTTGGAGCCAACGGCATCGACACGGGCCATCAACAGCAGTTGCGCCAGAATATGCTCAGCATGGGCAAGAGCCTCATCGCCCTTGCGCGCCGCTGACTGTGCATCCTCAATGTTTGTGGCGCGGGCAGAAAGCGCCAGTTGCGTGCGAATGATCGCCAGCGGCGTTCGCAACTGGTGGCTGGCATTGCCGGTGAAATGACGAAGCGCATCCAGCGCCGATTGTAGCCGGACCATGAAGGAATTGACGGTTTCAACGAGGTTTTCGACTTCGCGGGGAACGGATTGCTCGATAGGATGCAGATCGTTCGGACTGCGCTCGGAAATGGCCTCTCCCAGCCTGTAAAGCGGGCGTAGAGAATAGGTGACGGCGACCCAGACAATGGCGCCAGCACCGGCGATCATCAATAGCAGTCGCAGCGCTGAACGCAACAGAATGGCCTGGGTGAGCTGATTGCGCGCAATTGTCGTCTCAGCCACGGTGACCACGAAGGGAAGAGAATCGATGCCGGTCGAGGCCGACCGTTGCAGGGCCGCGATGCGGATCGGCTCGTCGCGAAAAGCTGCGTCCATATACACAGCCGATTGCCCCTGGAAATCAGAAACGGTCGGCAGGTTCTGGTAGCCGGTGATGAAACTGCCCCCTGGACCATCGACGCGGTAGAAGACCCGGTCCTGCGCCCCTGATGTCAGCATTTCCAGCGCGACATAGGGAATATCGACCGCCAACTCACCATTTTCAGAAACAATGACCCGTTCAGCAATCGCCAAGGCCGACCCGGCCAGAACCCGGTCGGAGACGGTATCGGCAGTTTTGACCGCCTCGTAATAGGTGTCGATCAGAGCGACTGCGCCAATGAGTGCAGTCGATAGCAACAGCCAGCCCAGCAAACGACGACGGAGCGAGTAGGCGACCCCGGTCATGCCGTCTCGGTCATGGTTTTTTCGAGGTAATAACCGATGCCGCGCGCAGTGCGCACGGTAAGACCGTGAGGGGCTAGCCGTTTGCGCAACCGGCTGGCATATTGCTCTATGGCATTGGCGCTGAGATCGTCGTCAAAGGCGGCCAGCGATTGGATGATGGCTTCCTTGGCCACGACTTTGCCTGCCCGCATGAACAGCACTTCCAGCAGTCCGAGTTCCCGGGCGGGAATGTCGAGGGGCACGCCTGCTGCCGAAAAGCTGCGCGAATTCAGATCGAGCGAAACCGCTCCGTAGCTGATCATTGAAGATCGCAGGCCAGCTTGGCGGCGTAACAACATGCGCACACGCGCTTCGAACTCGCCGATATCGAAAGGCTTGATCATGTAGTCGTCAGCGCCGAGATCCAGGCCTTTGACCTTGTCTTCCGGTGTGCCGCGCGCCGTCAGGATCAGGATTGCCACCTTGTCATGGCGGGCGCGCACGCAGCGCAGCACCTCTATGCCGTCCATTTCCGGCAGGTTGAGATCCAGAATGACAAGATCGAAGTTTTCCGTCGCAATCGCGGCGTCGGCAGACGCGCCGTCGCTGACGGTATCGACCGCATAGCCGGTGCCGCGCAGAATGGCAGACAGGCCGTCGGCCAGAGCCTTATTGTCTTCAACGAGCAAGATGCGCACTGGGGAATGTCTCCTCACTCATTGCTCTAGCACTTTATATTTGATCTGGAATACGATGAATTGCTGAAAATGACACTTCGCATTCCAATTCGGGGTCTTTTGAAGCATTTATGCTATGGTGCCGTCCATGATGCTTGTGAACAACGCTGGGCTGCGGCATGATCCGTTTATGCGTTTTATCATCTTCATTTCAATCCTGCTGGGCCTTGCGTTTCCAGCCGCTTCCGGGCCCGTCTTGTTCCCTGCCTTGTCAGGCGATGCAAAAGCCCCCGAGCTGCTTGTCTATTCTTCGCTTGATGAGCCGATGGCAAAGCAGATCATTGCAGGCTTCCAGGCGAAAAATCCCGATATCGCGGTGCGCTACGAGGATATGCTGACCAGCGAAATCTATGACCGGATCGTCCGGGAAACCGATGCGGGCAAGACGACAGCGGATTTTGCATTTTCATCGGCGATGGATCTGCAAGTCAAGCTCAGCAATGACGGCTATGCCCAACGCAGTGACCTGCCGATGAGCGCCAGCTGGCCCGCCTGGGCAAATTGGCGCAATACCGCGTACGCGCTGACATTCGAGCCTGCGGTTTTCGTCTATCACAAGCCGAGTTTCGCCAATCAGAAGCCGCCCTCGACGCGGGCGGAATTCGTGGACTACCTGAAAAGCCAGGGAAATGCCGTTTTTGGCCGGATCGGCACCTACGATATTGAGCGTTCAGGGGTCGGCTTTCTGTTCATGGCTCGTGACCAGGAGCAGTTTGGAGATATCTGGTCGGTGATCCGCAGCATGGGCACGGCGGGCGTCAAGCTCTACTCCAACAGTTCAGCCATTCTGGAGCGGGTCGCCGATGGACGATTCGTGCTGGGCTATAATATTCTGGGCTCCTACGCCGCCGACTGGGCGTCGCGCCATCCCGATGTCGGCATTGTATTGCCCAAGGATTATACCGTGGTGATGTCGCGAATCGGGCTCGTGCCACAGGCGGCCGCATCGCCGGAGCTTGGTCGGCGCTATCTGGAATTCTTCATGTCGAAGGAAGGGCAGGGCATTATGGCGCGCGAGCTGCATATTGCGGCGGTCAATCCGGATGTTGGCGGCGAAAACACCGCCAATACCATGCAATCCCTGCTGGGCGCACAGCTGCGGCCCGTCCCCGTCAGTCCCGGCTTGATGGTCTATCTCGATCAGGTCAAGCGCATGCGTCTCATCGCCCGCTGGAACGAGGTTTTACGGCTGCAATAACCCATTCAATTGTGGGGTGTGCGCCGCCGTTTGATAAAATGCAGTGCAATGTCAGCTCGATGACAGCTTTGTATGGTGCGTTCCAGGTCTTGATTATCCGTGGAGGCGGATGATTACGGCTTGAGGGAGGATACTCAAGGGATGGACGAGCACGGTGTCTTGCCGCAGCTCGCAGGAGGGTCCCGTGAAATACTCTTCCTTCGGCATCGACGAACACTGCGCATCGAAGCGCACTCGCAGGAGGAAATTACTTTGAAACAGTTCATTCTCGCCACCATCCTGGCCGGAGCCATGGCACTGCCGGCTGCTGCGACTGATTACACCATTATCGCACCTGCCAATCCCGGCGGCGGCTGGGACCAGACTGCCCGCTCCCTCCAGACTGTCATGCAGAAGGAAGGCATCTCGAAGCGGGTTCAGGTCCAGAATGTGCCTGGTGCCGGCGGTACCATTGGTCTTGCCCAGTTTGCCAGTCAGCAAAAGGGCAAATCCAATGCCCTGATCGTCGGCGGCTATGTCATGGTGGGCGCAATCCTGACCAACAATGCACCCGTCACATTGAAGGATGTCACACCGATTGCCCGCCTGACCGGCGAATATGAGGCGGTCGTGGTTCCTGCTTCCTCACTGATCAAGAATGCTGCGGATCTGGTCGCCGCGCTGAAGGCAGATCCGGCCAAGGTGTCCTGGGCTGGCGGTTCTGCCGGCGGTGTCGATCATATCGCGGTTGGCCTGATCGCCAAGGCCGCTGGGGTCGATCCGACCAAGATCAACTACATCGCCTATTCCGGCGGCGGCGAAGCATTGGCGGCTATTCTGGGAGCACAGGTGACCGCTGGTATTTCCGGCTATGGCGAATTTGAATCCCAGGTCAAGTCGGGAACGCTGCGGCTGATCGCCATTTCGAGCGCGGAGCGTATTGCCGGTATCGATGCGCCGACATTGAAGGAATCCGGTCTCGATGTCGTGGTTGAAAACTGGCGCATGGTAGCAGCCGCTCCTGGGCTGTCGGCCGAACAGAAAGCGGCTGTTTCTGCCGATATTGATAAACTGGCCAAGTCTGAGGGCTGGAAAGACGTGCTGAAGACCAAGGGCTGGCAGGATACCTATCTGGCTGGCGATGCCTTCAATGCGCAGCTTGACAAGGATATCGCCGCGACCTCGACAATCCTCAAAGATATCGGTCTGGTGAAATGAGCAGTGGCTTGACCCCCTTGAACAACGAGAAGCGCCGCCCCGATTGGGCGGCGCTTGCAATCGCGGTCTGTCTCGTTGCCATCGCCGGTGTCATTCTGTGGGACTCTGCCCGGCTTGGCGCTGTTGCAGGCTATTCGCCCGTCGGGCCTGCGACCGTTCCCTATGCCATCGCGATCTGTTTGATCGGATTGGCGATCTGGACCGTGTTCGAGGCATGGCGCGGTGAGTTTCCAGAGCGCGAAAAGCAGGAAATCGCCCCGGTGATATGGGTCGTGGGTGGTCTTGCAGCGCAGATGCTTCTGCTCGATGTTGCGGGCTTCTCCATTGCGACCGGCCTGCTTTTTGCTGCTACGGCCAGGGCCTTCGGCAAACGTAAATTGTGGTTCTCGATACCGATAGGCATAGCGCTCAGCCTTGCGGTCTGGCTGGTCTTTGCTGGCCTGTTGCAATTGTCGCTGCCCGCCGGGCCGCTGGAAAATCTGTTTTTCTGATACCCGACAGGGACTTACCTTCATGAGTACATTTGAATTCCTGATGCAGGGTCTTGTCGTTGCAATGCAACCGATGAACCTGTTCTATGCCTTGATCGGGGTGACGCTTGGCACCGCCGTTGGCGTGTTGCCGGGTATCGGACCCGCATTGACCGTGGCGCTGCTGCTGCCCGTGACCTACCAACTCGATCCTGCTGGCTCGCTGATCATGTTTGCTGGCATCTATTACGGCGGCATGTATGGCGGCTCGACCACGTCGATCCTACTCAATACGCCGGGCGAAAGTGCCTCGATTGTCACGGCGCTGGAGGGCAACAAGATGGCCCGGGCCGGGCGCGGCGGGCCCGCTTTGGCAACGGCTGCCATCGGCTCTTTCGTGGCCGGGCTTCTGGCCACGATTGCTCTCGCACTTGTCGCCACGACCATCGTCAAGCTTGCCCTGGTGTTTGGCCCGCGCGAATATTTTGCGCTGATGGTGCTTGCCTTCGTGACCGTGTCCTCTGCGTTTGGTGACTCGGCATTGCGGGGGCTGACCTCACTTTTCATTGGTTTCACACTGGCTATTGTCGGCATCGACCAGTTGACGGGTCAGACCCGAATGAGTTTCGGCGTGCCGGATCTCTTGGATGGGGTCGAGGTCACGACTCTGGCGGTTGCCATGTTTGCCATTGGCGAGACCTTGTACATTGTCGCCCAGGGGAATCTTGGTCCCGATAAAGTCGAAGCGGTGAGAGGATCGGTCTGGATGAGTGCTCAGGATTGGGCACGGTCCTGGAAGCCTTGGTTGCGCGGCACAGCGATCGGGTTTCCGATTGGGGCCATGCCGGCTGGCGGCGCTGAGATTGGCACCTTCCTGTCTTACGCCACTGAAAAAAAGCTGACGAAATATCCTGAGGAATTTGGCAATGGTGCCATCGAAGGTGTGGCTGGTCCGGAAGCCGCCAACAATGCTTCGGCGGCAGGAACGCTGGTGCCGCTGTTGACGCTCGGCTTGCCGACCACGGCAACGGCGGCCATCATGCTGGCGGGTTTCCAGCAGTTCGGCCTTCAACCTGGCCCCTTGCTGTTTGCCACCAATCCGCAACTGGTCTGGGGTCTGATTGCCAGCCTGCTGATTGCCAATTTCATGCTGCTGGTTTTGAACTTGCCGCTGATTGGCCTCTGGGTAAAGCTGCTGACCATCCCGAAGCCCTGGCTTTACGCTGGCATCCTGCTGTTTGCCACACTCGGCACGATTGGCGCCAATCCCTCGGTGTTTGAGCTTGGCATGTTGCTGGCGTTCGGAATTCTTGGCTACGTCATGCGCATCTTCGGTTATCCGATTGCGCCTGTCGTTATCGGCCTCATTCTTGGGCCACTGGCAGAACAGCAATTGCGTCGGGCACTGGCAATAGGGCAGGGCGACTTCACGGTGCTCTTCATGTCGCCGATTGCTGTTGGTCTTTTCCTCATTGCCGCAGCGGCCTTCTTCATTCCGCTGATTATGAGGATTCGTGGAAGAGGGCAGGTTCTGTCGCAGCTTGCTGCCAACGAAGATTGAGTTTCAGTCCGGGCGAAAATGAACAGCCAACAGCCCCCTGCGCCATTATGGCGCGGGGGGCTGTTCCGTTTCATTCGGGCTAATTCTCTGCAACTCTCTCTCAAAATCGGCGGATTCAGGTCTTTTCGGGCGTAAAACAGGGCACGTCGTTGAATGTATCCATAAAATCAGATGGGTAAATCAGCCTGATCTGTTCAGGTTGCATGGCTACAGTGCGTTTGTGTGCATTGAAACAAGCTAATGGAAGGTCCATCTTTGCTTTGTAAGATTTAACAAGGAAAGAGAACGAAAATGGCTTCCCTCCCCCGTAAAGGCTTTATCGGTCGTGCCATCGCCGTGTTCGGCGCAGCAACCGCCGCTGCCGCGGCTGTAGATGGGCATCGCCAGCCGCGTGACCGTGATCTGCGTCTTCTGGGTATCGATCCCCTAAGCTTCCGCAATATCAAGCGCGCTGACTGAGTTTTTTCATATCCGCATGCAAAAGCCCGCCAGTTGTTCAAACTGGCGGGCTTTTTGGTTCGTGAAAAGCTCTTATTTATTCCGTAAAGGCTTTTCAGTCGTTCTGGTGTTCGCGTTTGTTGTAACGGATCGATGACCAAAGCGAGATGCCGATCAGTGCCGCACCGCCGAGACCGGTAACCACTTCGGGAATATGCACCAGCGTCTGGCAATACATGATCACCGAGAGGATCAGGATCGCGTAGAAGGCGCCGTGTTCCAGATAACGATATTCCGCGAGTGTGCCTTTTTCGACCAGCATGATCGTCATCGAGCGAACATACATGGCACCGATGCCGAGGCCGATGGCGATTACGAACAGGTTTTGTGTCAGGGCAAACGCACCAATCACACCGTCGAAGGAGAAGCTGGCGTCGAGCACTTCGAGATAGATGAAAGCGCCCAGGCCACCTTTGGCCGCCGCACTCATCGTTTGCTGCGATGCGTCGAGCAGTCCGCCGACCAATTCGACCGCCAAGAAGGTCAACAGGCCATAGATAGCGCTGTAAAGGAAGGTAATCGCTTCCGCTCCCTCCAGGAACGACGAAAACAGCAGGATCAGCACCAGGACGAAGGCAACTTCAATGCCCTTGATGCTTGCGTATCTCGCCATATGCTTTTCGATAAAGGCGATCCAATGGACGTCTTTTTCCTGATCGAAAAAGTAGTTGAGACCAACCATCATCAGGAATGTGCCGCCGAAAGCAGCAATCGGCAGATGCGCTTCATTCATGATTCTGGCGTATTCCGCCGGTTCAGCAGCTGCCAGTTTCAGTGCTTCGATTGGGCCGATCTGTGCCGCGATAGCGACGATTGCCAGCGGAAACACGATCCGCATGCCGAAGACGGCAATCAGGATACCCCAGGTCAGGAAGCGTTGTTGCCAGACCGGGGTCATTTCCTTCAGCTTGTTCGCATTGACAATAGCATTGTCGAAGGACAGCGAGATTTCCAGAACGGCAAGGACGGTGCAGATGAAGAACACACTGGCCATGCCGCCAAGCGTGCCTGTCATGTTCCAGCCGAGCCAGGCACCGAGTGCAAGACCTGCAATTGTGACGATGAAGGCCCATTTGAAATAGCTGAGAACGGAATTGGAAGGGGTTGCCGTGCTCATGCCCGCACCTCCAAAACACGAGGGAAGAGCGGGGTGGCACGCGAACGAGCACCGGCCATGCCGAAACGATCGCGCGAAAAACACGTGAATGGAATTGTCATTACATTATAATCCGCCGGCCATGATTGCTGGCGGTACCGACATCACGAGAGCGCCGTAAACTCTCGCCAGAGGGGCCCGGCACCATAAGTTCACTCCGCACAGACCGATGTCTGGCAATGCGGCAGCATATGTTAACTACCAGCCATGCGAGCAAGGTCAAGTGCTGTTGTGTAAATGCCAACAACCATCGCACAGATAGGCATTCGTAACGTCTGATGAAACGGCGCTAAAGATGAAAAAGGTGGAGAAAGCATCCTCCACCTTCATCTGTCGTCTTGCCGGTTAGATACCGGATTACACCCGCTCCAGCGCCACTGCGATGCCCTGGCCCACGCCAATGCACATGGTGGACAGCGAGTAGCGTCCGCCGCTGAGCGACAATTCCAGCGCTGCCGTGCCGGTTATGCGTGCGCCGGACATGCCGAGCGGATGGCCGAGGGCAATCGCTCCGCCATTGCGGTTGACCCGTGGATCGTCATCGGCAATGCCAAGCTGGCGAAGGGTTGCCAGTCCTTGAGAGGCAAAAGCCTCGTTCAGCTCGATCACATCCAACTGTTGTTGAGTGAGGCCGAGCCGGTCCAGCAGCTTCTGGCTGGCGGGGGCCGGGCCAATACCCATCACCCGGGGCGGCACACCGGCAGTCGCGCCGCCGAGAATACGGGCAATTGGCGTCAGGCCGTATTTGCGTGCCGCAGCTTCGGAGGCGATGATCAGAGCGGCGGCACCATCGTTGACGCCGGACGCATTGCCGGCGGTTACCGTGCCGCCTTCCTTTTTGAAAGGCGTGCCAAGCTTTGCCAGTGTTTCAATCGTCGTGGCGCGGGGATGCTCGTCCTTGTCGACAATCACCGGGTCGCCCTTGCGCTGGGGAATGGTCACCGGGGTGATTTCCTGGCCCAGGCGGCCATTGGCCTGCGCTTCCGATGCCTTGTTTTGGCTTCTGACGGCAAAGGCGTCCTGGTCTTCGCGGGAGATCTTATAATCTTCCGCAACGTTTTCGCCGGTTTCCGGCATGGAATCGACGCCATATTGCTTTTTCATCAGCGGATTGACGAAGCGCCAGCCGATGGTGGTGTCATAGATTTCGGCATTCCGGGAAAAGGCAGTCTCTGCCTTTGGCATGACGAAAGGCGCCCGGCTCATGCTTTCGACACCACCGGCAATCATCAATTCCGACTCGCCTGACTTAACGGCGCGGGCCGCCGCGATCACGGCATCCATGCCTGAACCGCACAGCCGATTGATGGTCGTGCCGGTTACTGAGACCGGCAGGCCTGCCAGCAGCAGTGACATGCGCGCCACGTTGCGGTTATCTTCACCGGCCTGGTTGGCGCAGCCGAAGATCACGTCATCGACCGCTTCCCAGTCCAGATTGGTGTGCTTTGCCAGGAGAGCCTTGAGCGGCACCGCGCCAAGGTCATCGGCGCGAACCGAGGAAAGTGCGCCGCCAAACCGGCCGATGGGGGTGCGGATATAATCGCAGATAAAAGCTTCGGTCATCGGGGTCTCCTCAAAGCGCGGGTACTGTGAGATCGGCAATTGGCCCATCGACATGCAGCTTTGCGCCGGTCATTGCCTGCAATTCGTCCAGCGTCATGGCGGCGAGCATTTCGCGCACCACGAAATGGCCCTTGGCGATATCGATCACCGCGTGGCTGGTATAGACACGGGTAATGCAGCCGACGCCTGTCAGCGGGAAGGTGCATTTGTCCAAAAGCTTGAACTCGCCCTTTTTGCTGACATGTTCGGTGATGACGAAAACCTGTTTTGCGCCATGCACCAGATCCATGGCGCCGCCCACGGCAGGCACACCCTTGCTGCCGACCCGCCAATTGGCGAGATCACCATTTTGCGCGACCTGATAGGCGCCGAGAATGGCGACATCCAGATGGCCGCCGCGCACCATGGCAAAGCTGTCGGCATGGTGGAAAAATGCAGCGCCCGGCTTCAGCGTCACTGCCTTTTTGCCTGCGTTGATCAGATCCCAGTCTTCCTCACCTTCCGCCGGTGCTTCGCCGAAATTCAGGATGCCGTTTTCCGTGTGGAAAATCGCCTGACGGCCCGGCGGCTGGTACTGCGCCACCATTTCGGGAAAGCCGATGCCGAGATTGACATAGGCACCGTCGGCAATGTCCTGCGCGGCGCGCCAGGCGATCTGGGCATTGGAGAGCTTGATGTCTTCGCGAGTGTCTATTGTCATGCGTAGGCCACTCCGGCGCGGATCAGCGCTTCTTCCTGTTGCGGGTTGGCGACTTCAACGACGCCATCGATGAAAATGCCGGGCGTAACGATGATTTCGGGATCGATCTCGCCGGGGGCAACAATCTTGGAGACCTGCACGATGGTTTTGGTCGCCGCCATGCACATCAACGGATTGAAATTGCGACCCGCCTTGCTGTAGGTCAGGTTGCCATGCAGATCGCCGAGATGGGCTTTGACAATGGCAAAATCCGCCTTCAGCCAGCGTTCCTGCACGTAATGACGGCCATCAAACTCGGCAATCACCTTGCCCTCGGCAAGTTCCGTACCGTAACCGGTTGGCGTATAGAAAGCCGGAATTCCAGCCCCGCCAGCGCGAATACGCTCTGCCAGCGTGCCTTGTGGCACCAATTCCAGCTCGATTTGTCCCGCCAGATACCGGTCCGTGAAGGCACGTGGATCGGACGAGCGCGGAAAAGAGCAGATCATCTTCTTGACCATGCCCGCATCAATCATTGCGGCGATGCCGATCCGGCCATTGCCTGCATTGTTGTTGATAACCGTCAGGTTTTTCGGCCCCTTGTCGATCAGGGCGTGAATGAGTTCGATAGGCGCGCCGGAGCCGCCAAAGCCGCCGATCATGACGACGGCACCATCATTTATACCGGCAACGGCGTCTGCCGTGCTGGCGATTGTCTTATCCATGGGATTCTCCCGTTTGCGATTGCGCCAGAGAAAAGTCAGGCGCGCCTCCGACAAGAAAGATAGGACTGGAGCGATCACCTCGCAACAAGTTTGTGCGATAATTGACATTTGTTCGAATATCGCACAAACTAGCGCGACTGAGGAGAGCATGATGCGCGAAACGGATATCATGGGCGGGTTTGCCAAAGGCCTGAAGATCATCGAGGCTTTCGAGGAGGCAGCACCGCGCCTGTCCATTGCGGAAGCAGCAAAGTTGTCGGGCCTAGACCGGGCAACTGCCCGCAGATGTCTGCTGACGCTTTCTCAGTTGGGCTATGCCGATTATGACGGTAAGTTTTTCTCCCTGACACCAAAGATCCTGCGGCTCGGTCATGCCTGGCTCTCGGCGACCCCGTTGCCTGCTATTCTCCAGCCGCATCTCGATCAGCTCAGTGAAAAAGTTGGGCAGAGTGCGTCGGCGAGCGTTCTCGATGGCACAGAGATCGTCTACATCGCCCGCGCCTCACAACGGCGCGTCATGTCGATCAATCTTATGCCGGGAAGCCGCTTGCCAGCCTATTCTGCCTCTATGGGGCGGGTTTTGCTAGCCGGAGTGAGCGATACGGAGGTTAGGGCCGTTCTGGAGGCGTCGGTGTTGAAGGCCAATACGGTGTTCACCCGAACTGACCCGGAAGACCTTATTGCCGAAATTGCCCATGTGCGCCGTCAAGGCTATGCCATCATCGATCAGGAGCTGGAAATCGGCCTTTGTTCTATTGCGGTCCCGGTTTACAATAGCCGGGGCCAGATGGTGGCGGCTATCAATATCGGTGCGCCCGCCGCCCTTATTCCCGCATCGGAAATGGCTGAGCGCTATCTGCCGGCGCTGCTGGCGACACAAGCTATTCTGAAGCCGTTACTTCGCTGATCTCTGCCTGCGCGCGGTCGCTCAGGTTTTGGAGTTTCTGCCGTTCCGCCAGGCGCCAGGCTCGGGGCGTCAGGCCGGTTTCCCGGGTGAAAAAACGGGTAAAATAGGCGGGATCGGTAAAGCCGTGGTTGAGTGCGATAGCCTGAATACTGGTTTGGCTGAAGATCAACTCCTGCTGGGCGATTTCCAGCTGCTTGCGAGCGATCAATTGTTGCAGGGTTGCGCCGGTTCCAGCCTTGGCAAGCCTGTTCAGATGGGTGGGTGAAAGGCCCATTTCCCGTGCGTAGAAGGCCGCGGTTTTGTGGCTGCGAAAATGAGCGGCAATCAGTGCGGTAAGCTTTTCCATTCGCCGGTCATTGGCCGTTAGCGTCAACCGATCTGAAGAGGCGTCCGGTGCGGCCTGCCTTGCCAGCAGAAGCACGACGGTCGCAAGATAAGCCTCAAGTAACCCGTTGCGCCCCGGCTTTATGCCAGCATATTCTTCGGCGATCCGTTCCATCAATAGGCCGATTTCGGATGCGCACGGCTCGCCTTCTAAAGGCATATGGAGAGGCAGAGGCAAAGCCTGTTTCAGACTGGTTCGAACGGCAAGCGGTAGGGCGGCTGGCAGAACGGTGATAATCATGCCCTTGATTGCACGCGAAAACCGAAATCCATGGCTAAACAGCGGTGGAACGACGATGGCGGCTGGTGGGGTAATGCCGATCACTTCGCCGTCCAGCGTGGCATCTCCCTGGCCCTCCGAAATGTACAGAATTTGCAGAAAATTCTCGTGTCGGTGGAGGTCGATCTCGAAGCGATACAAACTGCTGCGGGAAAAAAGTGTTTCGCAATGCAGCAAAAACTCACCGGAAACCGCGGTTTTTTCGCCATATAGCTTGTAAGTGGGTATCGCGGCCATGGTTTCAGCATCCTTCATTCATGGTCGAATAGTGCAATTTTTGGATTGAAAAGTCCATTGAGCTGAAGGGACGAAACGGTCAGTTTCTTGATCAGGAGCAAATTCGGGAGGATATCATGCGTACTCAAGTCGTCATTATTGGCTCAGGCCCTTCTGGCTTGTTGCTGGGGCAATTGTTGCATCGCAAGGGCATAGAAACCGTCATCATCGACCGCGTCGGCCGCGACTATATTCTTGGCCGGGTCCGCGCCGGCGTGCTGGAACAGGGTATGGTGGGCATGCTGGAAAAGGCCGGTGCTGCCGATCGCCTCCATCGCGAAGGTCTGCCGCATGACGGTTTTTCGTTGGCATTCGATGGGCGTGATCACCGCATCGATCTCTTTAATTTGACCGGCGGCGACCGGGTTATGGTCTATGGCCAGACCGAAGTGACCCGCGATCTGATGGACCAGCGCGATGCAGCCGGTGCCTTGACCATCTACGATGCCGCAAACGTTGAACCGCACGATTTCTCGGGCGAAAGCCCCTATGTCACCTATGAGAAAGACGGCGTCAGCCACCGGATTGACTGCGATTTCATCGCTGGCTGTGACGGGTTTCATGGCGTTAGCCGCAAATCGGTGCCCCAGGGCGCCATCAAGGAATTCGAGCGGATCTATCCATTCGGCTGGCTGGGTGTGATGGCCGAGGTGCCACCGGTGGCCCATGAGTTGATTTATGCCAACCATCCGCGCGGCTTTGCGCTGTGTTCCATGCGGTCCAACACCCGTAGCCGCTACTATGTGCAGTGCCCGCTGGAAGACAAGGTTGAAGACTGGAGCGACGACCGGTTCTGGGATGAGTTGCGCCGCCGTCTTCCGGCAGAGCATGCCGAAGCCATGGTGACCGGGCCATCCTTCGAGAAATCGATTGCGCCTCTGCGCTCTTTCGTCACTGAGCCTATGCGGTTCGGCCGATTGTTCCTGGCCGGTGACGCCGCCCATATCGTGCCGCCGACTGGTGCCAAGGGGCTTAATCTTGCTGCCAGCGATATCCACTATCTCAGCGAAGGCCTGATTGAATTCTACGCCGATAAGTCCAGCGCCGGGATTGATGATTATTCGGTTCGGGCGCTGGCGCGCGTCTGGAAGGCCGTGCGGTTTTCCTGGTGGATGACCACCATGATGCACCGTTTTCCTGATACCGGCGATTTCGGGCAGCGCATTCAGGAAGCCGAGCTGGATTATCTCGTTCACTCCCGTGCCGCATCTACGTCATTGGCTGAAAACTATGTCGGCTTGCCTTACTGATCAGGCAATCAAGGCATAATGGCTGCTGCCGCATCACGGATTGCTTGCATAAGCAGTGATTGCGGCAGCGTTGCCATGGCGTCGGCGCGGACGGTCAAGCCAACCGGACCGCGTGTCGGGGAGCAATCTATCGGCAGGGCGCAAATCGTCCCTTCTGCGATGTCGCCCGCCACGACACCCTCGGAAATCACCCAGATGGCATCACTGATTTTCAGAAAGGCTCGGCCAAAGGAATCGGAGACAGTTTCGATCTGGTTGGGCAGGGTGGCTACACCATTTGCGATCAGGAAATAGTCAACCAAGGGGCGGATGATCGAGTTGCGGGTTGGCATCAGCACTGGAAACTCACGCATCCGCTCAAACGGTGCCGTTTCGCCCGTCAGCAATGGATGGCCGGACCGGACGACGAAAACCACGGGTTCCGAATAGAGATGCTCGAAGGAAAATCCTGCCATTTTCTCAGGTGCTGCTAATCTGCCAACCACGAGGTCCAGTTCTCCAATGCGCAATTGTTCGAGCAGGACTGAATTGTCGCCGGTGACGATCTTGATCGGGCTTCCGGTATTTTCCGTCAGGAACGCGGTCATGGCCTGGGGCATGATGCGGGTGGCAACAGTGGGCAAGGCACCGACCCGCACCGGCGGCCCAGCCTTGGCCGCTTCTTGGGAAACCGAATCAACTGCATGGCGCAAGGCCGCCAGCGTTGCGCCCGCATGGCGCAGAAAGACCTCACCATAGCGCGTGATGCGGATGCCGCGTCCCTCGCGCTCAAACAGGCTGACCCCTAAGATTTCTTCCAGCTCACGAACCGTTTTGGTGACCGCAGGCTGGCTGACATGCAATAAATTGGCGGATTTCACCACGCTTTTCTGGCGCGCAACCTCGACAAAGGTTTGAAGATGGCGAAACTTGATGCGCTGGTCGATCATATCTCTCATAACCTGAGGGTTATCAATGGCGGCGATAATGTCATTTTACTTAACCGATTTGCTGTCGCAAGATCAATTTCGGAGGATACGGTATGAAATTTTTAAAGACGACGGATGCGGTTATTCACTACAACACGGTTGGCCTAGAGAGCGGCAAGCCGGTGATTGCGTTTGCCAATTCACTCGGCACGGATTTCCGGATCTGGGACGAGGTTATGGATCGGCTCCAGGATCGTTACGCCTTTGTGCTGCATGACAAGCGCGGTCATGGCCTGTCGGATCTCGGCAATCCTCCCTATTCGATGGCAACGCATGTCGATGACATGGCCGCATTGTTGGACCATCTTTCGTTGAAGCAGGTGATTGTCGTTGGGCTTTCTGTCGGCGGCATGATTGCGCAGGGGCTTTACGCCAGCCGTCCGGATCTGGTGCGGGCGCTTATCCTCAGCAATACCGCCCATAAGATCGGTTCTGCTGAAATGTGGAACAACCGGATAGCGACCATTCAAAACAACGGTATCGGGTCCTTGCTTGAGCCGATTATGGAAAGATGGTTCACGGCACCGTTCCGCACGACGGATAATTCGCTTTATGCGGGCTGCTGCACGATGTTGCTGCGTCAGCCAGTAGAAGGCTATTGCGGTACATGCGCTGCACTGCGCGATGCCGATTTCACTGAGCAAGCACCGGCCATCACCGTTCCAACGCTTTGCGTTGTGGGTGACGAGGATGGCTCGACCCCGCCGGCTCTGGTGCAATCTCTGGCGGACTTGATTGCGGGCAGCCGGTTTTCGGTCGTGTCTAAGGCGGGTCATATCCCCTGCCTTGAGCAACCGGACGCCTATGTTGCGGCCTTGCTGCCATTTTTGGATGAGTTAGCCTGACACTGAAGGCAAGATACAAGATAGTTGCGGAGACAGAGCAGACATGACGGACAAAACAGACACGGCATCAGAGGCGCATCGGCGCGGTATGAAAACCAGGCGTTCCGTGCTGGGTGACGCCCATGTGGATCGGGCAACAGCGGCGGCAACCGCCTTCGATCAGCCCTTCCAGACGATGATTACCGAGGGTGCGTGGGGAACCGTGTGGTCGGGCGACCAGTGGTCGAAACGCGAGCGGTCGATGGTAACAATTGCGCTTCTGGCGGCACTTGGTCAGGACGAGGAAGTGGCGATGCACATTCGCGCCACGGTCAATACCGGGGCAACCCGCGAGGATATTCGCGAAGCGCTGATGCATGTGGCGATCTATGCGGGCGTTCCGGCCGCAAACCATGCGTTCAAGATCGCCAAGGGCGTTTACGCGCAAATGGATTCCGAAGCAGCCTGAGCTATAACTGGCACCACGAAGCCTGCGACGGAGAAACTTGAGGAGGAAAGACATGAAAAATTCCCTACCGGAAACCGGGCCATTTTTTGCCCGTGACCGGGATATGCATCCGGTGGCCTATGCCCCCTGGTACAAGACCAGTGTGCTGCGCTCACCGCAGCGGGCGCTGATTTCGCTTGAAGGCACAAAGAGCGAAATTACCGGACCGGTCTTCGGGCACAGCCTGTTGAACGAGACCGATAACGATCTGATCCTCAACTATGCCAAACCAGGCGAAATGGCGATTGGCCAGCGCATTCTGGTGCATGGCCGGGTGCTGGACGAGCGTGGGGTCGGTGTAAACGGTGCCCTGGTCGAATTCTGGCAGGCCAATGCCGGTGGGCGTTATCGTCACAAGAAGGAAACCTATCTGGCAGCGCTCGACCCAAATTTCGGTGGGGTAGGGCGTACCATCACCGATGAGAACGGCTATTACTGGTTCAAGACCATTAAGCCCGGTGCCTATCCCTGGCCGAACGGCGTCAATGATTGGCGCCCGGCGCATATTCATTTTTCCATTTTCGGTCATGGTTTTGCCCAGCGGTTGATCACCCAGATGTATTTCGAAGGTGATCCGATGATCTGGCTGTGTCCGATCGTCAAAACCATTCCGGATGAAGAGGCGATCAAACGCCTGGTGGCGCCGCTTGATATGAATGCGGCTATCCCGATGGACATGCGCGCCTATAAATTCGATATCGTCTTGCGCGGACGCCGTTCCACATTGTTTGAAAATCGCAAGGAGGGCAACTGATATGGTACAGCCTCTCGGTTACCTGAAGGAATCGCCCTCGCAGACGGCGGGTCCGTACGTTCATATCGGTTGCACACCGAATTTCTCCGGCATTGAAGGCATCTTCAAAGAAGATCTTGGCTCCGGTCCGCTTTATAACGACAAAACCCGTGGCGAGCGTATCACCATTCGCGGTTATGTTTATGATGGTGGCGGGAATGCACTGAAAGACGCGCTGATTGAAATATGGCAGGCCGATAGCGATGGGCTTTACAACAGCCCGTCCGAAACCGGCGGCAAGGCCGATCCGAATTTCCTCGGTTGGGCTCGTTGTCCAGGCGATATGGCAACCGGGGAATTCGTCTTTCACACCATCAAGCCGGGCAAGGTTCCCTTTGCTGGAGGGCGTTGGATGGCACCGCATGTGACCTTCTGGGTCGTGGCACGCGGGATTAATATCGGCTTGCAGACACGCATGTATTTCCCGGAGGAAGAGGCGGCCAATGCCGAAGATCCGCTTCTGGCGCGTATCGAGCACAAGGTGCGTATTCCGACACTGATTGCCAAAAAGCAGGGCAATGATTACGTGTTCGATATTCACCTGCAAGGCGAAAACGAAACAGTCTTCTTCGATATCTGATTGGCATCATGAGCATTTCCCCATTTGAACACCCCTTCCTCTCCGGCCTGTTTGGCGATGAGGCTTTTGCGGCCTTGTTTGCCGGGCAGGCAGATATTGCCGCCATGCTGTCCTTTGAGGCGGCGCTGGCCACGGCTCAAGGTGAGGCCGGGGTGATTGAGCCGGGGGATGCCACGGCGATCCAGTCGGGCCTTGCCCGTTTCACAGCGGATCTCGATGCCTTGAAAACGGCCACGGCACGCGATGGCGTGGTCATTCCCGAATTGGTCGGCCAGATGCGCAAAGCTGTCGGCGGGACAAGCGCAGCAAAACTGCATTTTGGCGCGACCAGTCAGGATGTCATCGATACCAGCCTCGTGCTGCGTCTGAAGATGGCGGCGGGACTCCTCGACGAGCGGTTGGCGGCATTGATCGCTGGGTTCGAGCAGTTGGATGCCGCTTTTGGGCAGAGTGCTCTGATGGGCCATACCCGCATGCAAGCGGCCATCCCGATTACGGTCTCAGACCGGATCGCTGCCTGGGCTGGACCTTTGCAACGGCACCGCTCCCGCTTGCAGGCTTTGCTTGGCGATGGTTTTGCCCTGCAATTTGGAGGTGCTGCGGGAACATTGGAAAAGCTCGGCGACAAAGGCCCTGCGGTGCGCGCCAGACTGGCCGAACTGCTTGGCCTTGAGGATGCGCCGCAATGGCATAGCCAGCGCGACCGGATCGTCGCCTTTGCCGATCTTCTGTCGTTGATTTCAGGCAGCCTTGGCAAATTTGGCCAGGATGTGGCGCTTCTGGCGGAAATGGGCGGTGAAATTCAATTGACCGGCGGCGGCGGCTCCTCGGCCATGCCGCATAAGCAAAACCCTGTCGGTGCGGAAACGCTGGTAACGCTTGCCCGTTTCAATGCCGTACAGATTGCTGGCCTGCATCAAAGCCTTGTGCATGAACAGGAACGCTCTGGAGCCGCCTGGGCCTTGGAATGGTTGCTGCTGCCGCAGATGGTTGTGGCGACGGGGGCCGCCACAAAAACCGGTCTGCAATTAATCGGCGCCATCGCCCGGCTTGGTAAACCTGCCTGATATCCGGCGGAACAGTGAAACCCGCCGTTTGCCTAATACGATGACTCGTTGAAGAGTGCTCATCGGATTCCTTCTGCAAATATCTCAAACGGTGCAAGCATTTGAGATATTCGCAATGCCTACCAAGGCTAGGATGTGCGAGCATCTTCGAGCCTTGGTATAAAATGACTATTTCGTCACATCGATCACCACCCGGCCACGGGTTTTTCCAGCAAGGATCGCCTCAGCCAGTGTGGGTAAATTGGACATTGGTTCGATGGTTGTCATAGCTGCCAGGTGGTCGCGGTTGAGGGTTTTATCGAGAAACTCCCAGGCGCGAATACGTTTTTCCATCGGCGTCATGACGGAATCGATGCCAAGCAGGGCCACCCCACGCAGGATGAATGGCATGACTGTGGCAGGCAGGTCGGCACCGCCAGCCAACCCGCAGGCTGCAACGGCACCATTGTAGACCGTTTGGGCGATGACATTGGCAAGTGTGGTGGAACCAACGCTATCGATTGCACCGGTCCAACGTTCTTTTTGTAAGGCACCGGCCTTTTGCGCCAAATCAGCTCGGTCAACGAATTGGCTGGCCCCAAGCGCTTTCAGGTAATCATGGGTTTCAGGCCTGCCAGAGGATGCCGTTACCTGATAACCCCGCGAAGCCAAAAGGCTGACGGCCATGGAGCCAAGGCCACCGCCAGCCCCTGTCACCAGAACCTCACCATTTCCCGGCTTAATTGCCTCCCAATCTTCCAGGGCTAACACGGCCAGCGCTGCGGTATAGCCAGCCGTGCCGATGGCCATCGCATCTTGCAATGAGAAGCCTTCAGGCAGCCGCAGCAACCATTCCGGTTTGACCCGCTGGTAGCGGCTATAGCCGCCGCCTTCGGTTTCAGTCATGCCAAACCCGTTGACGACCACGCGGTCACCGGGTTTCCAATCCGACGAGCGCGAGTCCACCACCGTTCCGGCAAGATCGGCACCGGCGATGATAGGCGTGCGCCGGGCAATCCGACCGGCGCCCGTAAAGGCCAATCCATCCTTATAGTTTAAGGTCGAATAGGCAACTTCCACCAGCACATCGTGATCGGCCAGATCCGCCAGCGTCAATTGCCGAAAGACGCCTTTTGGCTTGCCCTCGACGGTATCGATGACGATTGCGGTGAATGGTTCGGTCATGATGGTCTCCTCGCTATCCGTGCCGTGGAATCTGCCATGTCCAGTCCGGCCTGGCTACTGCCGATTCGTCTAAGCTGATGGGGAAACCAGTGGCATTCCTTCGAGAACGATGAAGAATGGGGTGGTCCCCGTCGCCCTGCTTCTCGCCAGACGAATTAAATGGGTGCGCAGGCCTAACCGAGGCGAAAAAATTTCTGACTGCGATTATCCCCTGTTTTCAAGGCGCTGAAGGTGGGCTTTGATCTGTGCTCTTCCTGTCACTCATTGAAAAACAATGGGTTATACGCGGGGTTTCGCAAGGCTTTGCCCACATATGATGCGGCTTGGAAAGGAGTGATTAACCTTTATTTTTTACTTCTATAGGGGACAAGAACCATTCCAAATGAACTGTTAGGCATCATGCGCGTTCCAACACAGAATAGTCCCCGTTCTTCCGATCAGACCGGTCATGACGATCCGCAGTCTGGTGTGGTGCCTTCTGCCGATCAGGCGCGTCTGGCCGGTCCGAACGGACCGCTGGAGCCATGGCAGTCTGCCTTCGTCTTGGGGCCGAATGTGCGCTTTACCCGCACACCGGAAGCCGCCATTAACAAGCGCCGGGAAGCTGAGGCCGCAGCCGAGCAGGCGGCGGTGGTTGCTGCCCTGCAGAAAGCTGTCGATCAGGCTCGCGTATCCACGCCTGCCGCTACCTCGTCTCCTGATCTGGCGTCCAGCACGGCGATGCCCGCCTCTGCTGCTGCTATTGGTGCTGATTCCACTGCGCAAAATGCCAGCTTTTTTGGATTGCCGAAGACGGGCAGTCCGCTCATCGTGCCGCGCCGTGCGCCGCCGCCTAGGCCGGTGAATGCGCGTCCGCCGCGGCCCGTTGCAGAGGTGCCCGTGGCTGAACCTGTTCAGGATCATGAGTCTGCCCAGGCTGAGGTGGTTCAATTGCCGCAGATCGTAATTGCCCCACAATTTTCGCCGGAGACGCTGGTGCGGCCCTTGCCGAATTCACAGAGAATCGAATCTATCGGTGCGGAACTGGCGCAATTGCCGGAGGCGCTACGGTTGCGTCAGGCGGCGGCAGCTATGCGCATGGCAGAGAATATCGAGTTGAACCTGCGCAATGAGAGCCTGTCGGTCGCCGCTGCTGAGGAAAACTCCGCGGGTGAAGCGCAGGCGGCGCCTGTTGTCGCTACAGCGCAGCTGTCGGTGTCCGATTTTGCATTTTTCGAAATGCTCTCCGATCCCTTCGATCTATCCACCGAAGTGGAGGCTGCCCCGGTTGTTTTGGCGCCGGTATGGACGCCTATTCCCGCAACGGAACCCGCATCACAGCCGGTTAGCGGCTCGGTGGCTGCGCTTTATCGGGAGATCCGGGTGCGCCATGGCGCGGAACAGGCCATTTCCGTGCCTGCTCCTGCAATCGTTGTCGAAGAGAATGCTGAGCAGCCTGTTCTGCCTGCACCCGTCGTGGAGCATGTTGTTGAACTCGCCGCAGAGCCCGAAATTGTTGCTGACGTAGCAGAAGCGGCTTCTGTCGATCTAGCCCCTTGGGAAGAGCCTGCTCAGCCGGTGGAAGTCGTTCCAGACCTTTCTTTTGTTGAAGCTCAACCGATCGTTTTGGCGCCTGTGGCGGTCGCTCGTCCCGTTTCGGAAGCCATCAGGGCCAATCGCGCCATTGGCGGCTTGGAAATGAACCGTCATCATCCCTTCGATGGTGATTTCGTATTCCCGTCGATCAGCCTGTTGCAGGAGCCGCCGGCTGCCCGTGCCGAGGCCATGTTGCCGGAAGCGCTGGAGCAGAGCGCCGGTTTGCTGGAAAGCGTGCTGGAAGATTTCGGCATTCGCGGCGAGGTCATCGACGTGCGCCCCGGTCCTGTCGTGACACTGTATGAATTTGAACCGGCTCCGGGCATCAAATCGTCGCGGATCATCGGCCTTGCCGATGATATCGCCCGCTCGATGTCGGCGCTCTCGGCCCGTGTTGCCGTCGTCCCCGGTCGCAATGTCATCGGCATCGAATTGCCCAACGCTGTGCGAGAAACCGTTTATCTACGCGAACTGATCGAATGCGAGGATTATTGGGAAAGCCGGTTCAAGCTGGCGCTTTGCCTCGGCAAATCGATTGGCGGCGAACCTGTTATCGCTGAACTCGCCAAGATGCCGCATCTTCTGGTGGCAGGCACGACGGGTTCAGGCAAATCGGTGGCGATTAACACGATGATCCTGTCGCTGCTCTACCGGCTAAAGCCGGAGGAATGCCGTTTGATCATGGTCGACCCGAAAATGCTGGAGCTCTCTGTTTATGATGGCATTCCGCATCTTCTGACCCCCGTCGTGACCGATCCGAAAAAGGCCGTCATGGCGTTGAAGTGGGCGGTTCGCGAAATGGAAGACCGCTACCGCAAGATGTCGCGGCTCGGCGTGCGCAATATCGATGGCTATAACGCCCGTGCTGCCCAGGCGCGCGAGAAGAACGAGGTGATTACCGTCAGCGTCCAGGTCGGATTTGATCGTCATTCGGGCGAGATCCTCTATGAGGATCAGGATCTCGACATGTCGCACATGCCCTATATCGTCATTATTGTTGACGAAATGGCCGACCTGATGATGGTGGCGGGCAAGGAAATTGAAGGCGCAATCCAGCGTCTGGCGCAGATGGCGCGCGCTGCGGGCATTCACCTGATCATGGCGACCCAGCGGCCGTCCGTTGATGTCATCACCGGCACGATCAAGGCGAATTTCCCGACCCGGATTTCCTTCCAGGTGACATCCAAGATCGACAGCCGCACCATTCTGGGCGAGCAGGGTGCGGAACATCTGCTGGGCCAGGGTGATATGCTGCACATGGTTGGCGGTGGCCGGGTCTGCCGCGTCCACGGTCCGTTCGTCTCGGATGCCGAAGTCGAGCAAGTCGTGGCGCATCTGAAAACGCAGGGTCGTCCTGAATATCTCGGCACGGTGACCGAGGAAGACGGCGGCGAACCCATGGCCAGCGCACCGGCCGTTGAAGAGGCTTACGACCGCGCCCCGGTTGGCGGTGGTAGCGATGAGAGCGATGAGGTCTATGAAAAGGCCGTCAAGGTGGTACTGAGGGATCAAAAATGCTCTACCTCCTATATCCAGCGTCGTCTTTCGATTGGCTATAACCGCGCCGCTTCACTGGTGGAACGCATGGAGCGAGAAGGTCTGGTTGGTCCAGCAAATCATGTCGGCAAGCGGGAAATCATTGCCGGTTCTTCATCTGATCCAGTTGGGAGCGGCATAGGTTTTGATGACGTCGATTGACGTGAGAGACCGATGACGACTGCGTCATTCCTGATGATGGAGATGATGAGAGTTTGTCAGGGAAAAATGGAACCCGGTTTTCCCGAAAAGACAAACGAAAACAAAACAACCTAGGATCTGTCTGGTTCAATCTGAACCTGACAGATCCTAGGCGCAGAATGCATATCAACGCCGTGCCTCAGACAGAGGCACGGCGTTTTGCATTTTAACAGCTAATCATACGGCTTATTCTGGCGGCAGGACGTGGGCGCTGCCGATGACGGTCAAATAGGAGAGATCGCCCGGCATTGGCAGATCAAGGCGCGACATCCTCACGGAAAGGGTTGGCGTTGCCGCATCGTTACCCTGCAATTGCAAGGTCACCGTGCCGCTCGCACCGGAAAACTCGACATCCAGCACCCTCACTGGCCTGCTTGCATCTGTCATCACCGGTTTGATGCAGATCTGTTCCGGGCGTAACATGATATCGCCGTTGCCGGTGTTGTCGTCTTCCACCGGGATTGCTCCAAGCGCACAATTGGCTTTCCCGGCTGCAAATATTGCGGGAACAACGATGGCTTCGCCCAGGAAAAGCGCCGTTTGGCGGTCAATTGGGCGCTCGTAAAGGTCTCTGGGGGCGCCAGCCTGCACCAGCTTGCCGTCACGCAAGACTGCAAGCTGATCAGCGAAGGACAGTGCCTCTGTCTGGTCGTGGGTGACGAGAATGGTGGTGATCCCGGCTGAGGCAAGCAGTTTCGACACTGCCTTGCGCATGGTTTCCCGCAAACCCGTGTCCAGTGCGGAAAACGGTTCATCCAGCAACATTAATCGTGGTTGACGGCCAAGAGCGCGCGCCAGTGCCACCCTTTGCTGCTGGCCACCTGAGAGTTGATGAGGACGCCGGGCCAGCATGGTGGGATCGAGCTCGACCATTTCGGCCAAATTCCTGATCCGCTCATCGCGGTTCTTCAAGCCGCGTTCAAATCCGAAGCCGATATTGTCGGCAACACTCAGATGAGGAAACAGCGCGCCATCCTGAGAAACGATGCCGATGCCGCGCTTATGGGCAGGCTGCATGAAGCCCGGCTCAGCCTGAAGCGCGCCGCCAAGGCTGATCCGGCCCGAATCTGGCATTTCAAAGCCGGCGATCAGCCGCAAAAGCGTTGTTTTTCCCGAGCCGGAAGGTCCGACAATGGCGGTGCGACTGCCGGCGGGAATAGCCAGCGAAACATCGTTCAATGCCTGCACATGACCATAGTGTTTGCTGACGGATTGAATATCGAGAAAAGTCATTGGCCAGCCGTGCGTTTGGATTGCGACTGCAAAAGCAGGGTAAGGGGCAGGGAGAGGACCACCATCATCAGGGCGAAGGGCGCCGCTGCCACATAGTCGATTTCGCTGGTCAGTGACCAGAATTTGGTGGCAAGCGTGTCGACGCCATTGGGGGCGAGCATCAGCGTAGCGGTCAGTTCATTGGTGATGCCCATGGCAACCAGCGCGATACTGGCGGCGGCTCCGGGGGCTGCCAGCCGCATCGTGGTCAGCCAGACAGCCTGAGTCGGGTTTTTGCCAAGGCTCATGGCGGCCCTTTCCAGCTCCACCGGCGCTTGCGAAATGCTGGAGCGCAAACCAACCATGGCACGCGGCAGGAAAAGCAGGATATAGGCAGCGATCAGCGTTGCGAATGTCTGGTAGAAGGGCAGCGCGACTCGAACGGTAATGGTCACCAATGCCAATGCCACGACGACGCCGGGCAGAGAGCCGACGTAATAATGGCAGGCCTCCAGCAGCTTTTGCAGGCGTCCGGGTGCGCGCACCGACAACCAGGCCATCGGTGCTGCGGCCAGCATTGAGAGAATGCCGCCGGTCAGTGCCAGCACGATGGTCTCAAAGAAGGCGGCGCTGACCATGTCATTCTGCCAGACCCGCAAACCGCCAATATAGAGCCACCGCAACAGTGTGTAGACAGGAACGCCAAGCGCCAGCGCCGTCACGCTGAGCAGCAGCAACAAGGCTGGAACGACAAAGCCGCCCAGCTCGTGACGCGGAGACGGCCGGATGGCGCCGGAGCCGACACGTGCATAGCGTTCGCTGCCCCGCAAAAGCCCGTCAAGACCCAGGAGCAGCAAGCAGCAGAACACCAGAACGCCGCTCAGCATATTGGCGGCGGGGCTGTTATAGGCCGATTGAAACTGGTCGACGATGGCGGTCGCAAAGGTGTCGAACCGGATCATTACGAACAAGCCGTATTCGGACAACAGGTGCAGCGCCACGAGCAATGCGCCCCCGAGAATGGCCAGACGCAATTGCGGCAAGACCACGCGGAAGAACACTTGCCACGGTCCAAGGCCTAGGGAGGCTGCGGCATCCTCGATGGCCGGATCGAGCCGACGAAGAGAGGCGGCAACAGGCAGGTAGAGAAACGGGAAATACGCGAGCACCGAAATGAACACAGCGCTCCACAGCCCATGCATGCCGGGTGAAATGCCGATCCAGGCATAGCTGTGCACGAAAGCCGGAACAGCAAGCGGTGTCACCATCAGCCAGGACCAAAGCCCGGCCCAGGGCAGGCGTGTCCGCTCGATCAGCCAGGCGAGGGCCACGGCAAGCACGATGGTAATGGGAATGGTTGCTGCTTCCAGCAGGACCGTATTGATCAGCAGGTCGCCGACACGACCGCGAAAGACCAGGGCTTTCACCGTCTCCCAGCCGACATCGACTGTGACCCAGGCGATAAAACCAAGTGGCACAAGGCTGAAGGCGGCGACGAGACCGGCAATCGCCAGCAGACCGATATGCCCGGCGGGCCGGTGCTGGCGCCCTGCCGTTATCTTTGTCTGCGCTTTTGGCGCTGTTTGCCTATTGTCCTGCAACAACGGTATTCGATCTTCTTGTTATGGCAATATCGATGCGGGCGGTGTCTGGAAAAGCCAAAATCACTCTAAAAAAGGCAATCGCCGACTGGCGATTGCCCTAAGCCTTTCTTGAGGGAAAGACAATAGTTTCGAAGTGAAGGAGACGCCTTGCAGTCGGCGGGGCCGGTTGCCGTAATAGGTGCCTTCTGTTTTAGAGAATGCCGGCTGCCGTCATCATTTCAGTGACCTTCTTGCTGTTCAGCTTGGTCGGCTCAACCTTCGGAGCGTCCAGATCCTTGATCGGCACCAGCTTGGCATTCGATTCCGCACCCTTGCCCACGGCATATTCATAAGACGTGCCGGTTTTCAGGATCGCCTGACCTTCCTTGCTGGTGATGAATTTCAATAAGGCCTGGGCATCCTTCATATGTTGGGTGGACTTGATGATGCCGCCGCCGGAAATGCTGAGAAAGGCGCCCGGGTCCTGATGCTTGAAATAATGCAGTGCCACGTTACCGCTGTTTTCTGCGGTCTTGGCCTGATCGCCGAACCAGTAATAATGATAGATCACCGCGCCTTCGACTTCACCGGCATTCACAGCCTTCATGGCAACGCTGTTGCCCTTGTAGAAGGTCGCATTTTCCTTCAAGGCCTTCAGCCACTTGGCGGTCGCTTCCTCACCCTTCAGCTCCAGGAGAGCGCTGACGATGGCCTGGAAATCCGCACCGGAGGGAGAGGCTGCCCAACGGCCTTTCCACGCCGGATCGGCAAGATCGAGCAGGGATTTCGGCAGCTTGTCTTCGCTGAGCTTGGTCTTGTCATAGGCAAACACCGTGGAGCGGGCGGCAATGCCGACCCATTGGCCATTGGCGGGGCGAAACTCTTCCGGAACCTGCGACAGCGTATCGGCATCAACAGGAGCAAACAGCCCAGCTTGATCAACCAGCGCCATGGCTGGTGAATTTTCCGTCAGAAACACATCGGCGGGTGAGGCTTCGCCTTCCTGCAAGAGCTGATTGGCAAATTGCATGTCGCTGCCCTGGCGCATCGTGACCTTGATGCCCGTCTGCTTGGTAAAGGCTTCGACCCATTCCCGGCCCAGGCTTTCATGCTGGGCATTGTAGACCACAATGCCATCGCCATCGGCGGCGAAAGCCGGTGCAATTGCAGTCGTGGTGAACAGGGCGGAAAGAACAGCCATAGCGCTCAAGCTAGAAATACGAGAGATTTTCAAGTCAGTCTCCTTGTCGAAGGGCAGAAGGAAGTCACAAATCTGACCCTTGGTTAGGTAAGCTGAGTATTGAAGTCAAGTTACTCTCGGTTGGAAGGTCTGCGGCTGCTGAACGGTTTAGCTGTATCTTCTGTCTAAAATGACGGTTGCCAACGCCTATTCGCATGGGAATGAAGGGCCTGACGACCGTTGTCGCATTACGGTTGCAATCAGTCTTGCATTTCTGATCACGATGAATTGTACCCTGCAGAAGGGAACCGTCGATTGGAGAAGGTTAATCCAAACGCCTATCAAGGCGCGTTGGCGGCTTTTGCGGATAGGGTTGAGGCCGCAGCGGCATCATTGATCGCCGTTCCATCGGAGCGCACGACAACAGCATTGGAGGCCAGATTGAGACCAGCCGCCTTGAATGCTGCGAGCAGACGCTTGATGCCTTCGCGCTTGATCAGGCTGGGATTGCCGGGCCGACACGTGAACTTGAAGCGGATGACCATGGAATTTTCGTTGACCTCTTGAATGCCTTGCATCTTGAGAGGAATGAGAAAATCACCCGCAAATTCCGGCTCTTCCAACAGGGATAGACCAACTTTCTTGGCAGTCTTGCGGATCATTTCCAGATCGGCGTCGCGGTCGAAGCGCAATTCGAATTTAATCGTGCCCCAATCGCGACTGTAATTGGTAACGGCGGCGATCTGGCCGAACGGCACTGTATGCACAGGGCCATTGTGGTGGCGTAAACGAACCGAGCGCAGGGAAATCTGTTCAACAGTGCCCTGTAGCTTGCCGACATCGATATATTCGTCGATCCGGAAGGCATCTTCCGCCAGGAAGAAGATGCCGGAAACGACATCCTTGACGAGGGCTTGCGAGCCGAATGATACGGCCAGGCCAAGCACACCGAAGCCCGCGAGAAGCGGTGCCACGTTCACACCGAGGGAGGTCAGGATGACGAGAAACGCGACCGCCAGGACGGCCCCCATGACCAGATTGCGCACGACAGGCAGAACCGTCGACAATCGGCTGGTGGTTTTCTGTTCTCCATCATCCTCGTGACCCGGCAGTTTGACAGTATTGACTGGTGAAATGGTGTCAAAAAACTTCCAGAGGAAGCCGCAGACAAAGGCGCTGCAGACAATGGTAATGCCAAATTGTTGCAAATGATTCAGCCAATAGGAGGCATCCACCCCCGCATTGGCCAGAAGCGGTTGCCACAAGATGACGGTGATGTGAATTCCAATCAGCCAGATTGCGCCGGAAAACGGGATGCGCAACGCCCAGAGCAGGACCGAGTGGAAACCCGGACCATAGACGGCTTCCCGTCGTATTGCCAGATATTGAAACAAGCCAGAGACACCGCGATGCAGGATGGGAATCAGTATGAACACGATTTGGCTGATGCCCGACACGCGCACCCAGAGGACGTTTTGAGCCGTGCCGGCGACCAGAAGACCGAGCAGCCATATAACAATTGTGGAGACGATATAGAAATTGGCGATGAGATTGCCGGTAATACGCTGCCATCCGTTGGCATGGCCGGAATGAGAATTGGCGATGTCGCTCCGTCCGACGATAAACCAGACCAGCAGATAGGCGGTGATGATGGTGGAACTGAGGAACAGCCAGCCATCCACCGCCATCGGGGCTAGCCCGCGGGCGTCGGCAAGATTGAGGCTGCTATGGGTAAAGCCGGACAGAAAGCCGAAGCCGACCATCATTTTTAGGTGCCAGGATGCGTCGGCAATATCGAATAACGGTTCGAATCCGTTGATTTTGGCGAAGAGCAGGCGGCCGAAACTGGCAAAGATCGCGGTCGTCATGGCAATATGAATGAAGCTGGAGGTTACCTCTTTGCCAAATGAGCCGGAGACCATGCCCATATTGGCGCCATTGCGCGCCAAAACCACGAAGATGACGACCGCAAGCAGATCTCCAGCAAGCCGCAGGACTGCAAATAAGGCCTTGGCAAGTGGCCCACGATCTGGACCAAGACGCGGCATGAGCCGTGCGAACGCCGTCAGGAACACGGTGGCCGTCGCGAGCCCGGCAACGATCGCGCCGGCGGCCGTCAGGCTGAGTTCCTTCATCCCCGTTTGCTCTTCATGCAAAGATTGCATGCTGTTGCTAAACGCCGCTGGCAAGCTTTGCAGGCCGGTCAATGCGACGGTCCCGCCGCGCCGAAGGGCAGTTGCCACTTCCCCGTAGGCAGCCGTCATCATGTCGGCTTCCATGGTGGCGGAACCCGTCTGCGGAGTTTGGGCAGTGGTTACTTCAGGTGATGGGGACGATACAGGGGTGGTTGCGGGTAGGGCTTGCTGGGGCACTAGATTGTTCTGTTCTGCTGCAGCTTTGGCCGGAACCTTAGCGCTGTCTTGCGCGGCAACCCCTGACATTAATCCAATGGAAAGGCTTGAGAGGAGGAGAATGGCGATGATCAGGCCGGTATGCCGGCACTTTGCGATAAGCTGTGTCATCTCTTCCCCCCGGCGTTTAGCCATCCGGCTATGCTATGCCTTGGGAAGTATTAGCGCGATTTTCTGAAAAATCAGCAAAGCCATCGCGATGTGATCGGAATTTTCATGCAAAAATGGCGCGAAACCGAGTCTCGCGCCATTTTCCAGTTATTAAGAGATATTTACGGTGAAACGCATTGGCGGCGTGGGCCGTTATTGGGCTGGAACGTATTGTCCGAGGCCCGGTAGGACCGGTAGCGATTATAGCACCATTGAGTGTGCGAGTTTCCACCCTGTGGCCGTGCGCTGAGGGCACCGCCAATGATAGCACCTGCGGCCAATCCACCGATAATTGCGCCGGCGTTGTTGCGGTTATGGCGACGATGATATCTGTCACGATCATAGCGGTTATAGCCGCGACGGCCGTCCCAATTGCGATCGCTATGGCGACGTGGACCAGGAACATAGCGACGCTGGCGACGATCGTCAGCCCAACTATTTTCCGCAACTTGGACGCCGCCCTGTGCTGTGGCACTGGGAATGCTCTGCGTCTGTGCAGGTTGCGAAAGCGCTGTTGGTGCGGCGGATGCGCCAACCGGCGCCATACCTGTCAGCAGTGTCGCGGCTGACAGCAGAATTGCGGCAATTTTTTTCATTTCCTCACCTGTTTCCGTCTTTGATTTCACCCGTAAACTGTTTGCCACCAAGAAAAGTTCCTTGGTCTGGGCGTTTAGGGCCTCGCATTTTAGGGCATATGCCGATGCATAAGGGATGGCGTCTTACGTCTAGGTGAAAAGCGCGCCTGAACTCACCTTCTCGGGAACAAAATCCTCTGTGGAAGCTTTATTGCGGACTTCACAAACGCGAGCGGTTCTCGATGAAATATGTTCTCCCAATTCTATTGGCCACAGCCATGCCGGCCATGGCCCAATCGCCGCAGCTTGAGCAGGCCTGTCATACGGTGCTGCAAAATTTTCTGATGAAGCCGGATGTGAAAATCGGCCAGACGCAGAGCTTTCCTGAATTGACCCCTCCAGGGGCACGCATCACCTTTTCCGAGCGACAGGATGCCGATGCCTCGAAGATGGATGATGTCATCGATTGCGAGTTTCAAAAAGCGACTGCACCTTTCGGTCTGACCAAGTTCTGCATTTCCAGCACCTGCTATTCGCCGGGTGAGCGCGCAGACGACCGCCGCCGCCGTTTCGAGGAAATGCAGGCGTTGATGAACAGGAAGTGACGGCTCTTATGCATTTCCTTGAAGCACTGCTGAGACGTGGACTTCGGAGCTGGGAATGTATGCCTGCCAAACATTGCAAGTTAAACACAATTTTGAGGTGACATGACACAACACGCTAGCAAACCAAGACGCCGCATGCAGATTTTTGTCGGCTCACTTTTCATCATTGGGTGCCTTATCGGTGGCTATTACGTGATTGGTTATCATCCTGGTGAAGTGGAACCAGACAACCCACTCAACAGCTCCAGCCAAGCCAATCCGTAAGCTCTTCTTTCAGCATCTGAGTGAGATGATAGAAATGGATATTTCAGATATATAAGCGAAAACAATGCTTTATCGTGTAGGCGCTCTTTGTCATTGACGTTTCTGAAATCATCCAATAACGGCGCAACAGTCCTCCTTGTAGAAAGGTCGGCTGTTGCGGAAATACCGCAGTCAGTGCGTTTTATCCCAAAATTGCAAATCACTTATTGGCTTCAGAATCGAGTCGATCTAAAAACCATTTATGTTCAACACCAATCAGGGAGGCTTTATGGCATATTTTTCCACCTCCCCGGTGGCCAGCGCCAATTTAATGTTGGCAGGCGCCATCCGCAGTTAAGCTGCGTGTGCGTAACGGTCAGTCCGTTACCTTGTGTTGAATCAGGTTTGTCCGGGAATAGAATTTTCTCCCTCTAACGCCACTTTATCGCGTTTCCGCGCGGTTTCCATTCTATTCATATGTCGGAGCCGGCTCGCGCCGGAATTTTCCTATGGCTTTAGGTTATAAATCTCGCCGTGGCGGGGCATTTCGCAGCGTTTTCGGTTTCTGTGCGGTTCATTGGCGCCGGCAGCCGGGGCGTGTGGTTTTCATGCTGTTTGCCGTATTGCTTTCCACTTTGGCAGATGTGTTAACGCCACTGTTCTCCGGTCGGTTGGTTGACGCGGTCGTCTCCGGTCGCGCCGATGACAGCCTTGCCTGGGACAGCGCTATTGCCGCTTTCGCGTGGTTGATGGCGCTCTCTGCCGGAGCGGTCCTGCTGCGCCATGCAACGTTTACCGCCATTATCGGCTTTACGCTGCGCTCCATGTCGGACATTGCCGCCGATGCCTTCTCTCGCATTCAACGCTTTTCCAGCGATTGGCATGCAAATAGCTTCGCTGGCTCGACGGTGCGCAAAGTGACGCGCGGCATGTGGGCACTCGACCTGTTGAACGATACGGTTTTCGTGGCGCTGTTTCCCTCGCTTGTCATGCTGATCGGTTCCACTGTGCTGATGACGTGGCATTGGCCGATGATGGGCCTGTTGGTCGGGGTTGGGTCCATCTGCTTTGTGTTGTTTACCGCAATCATGGCTCTACGTTACGTCGCGCCAATGGCCAGTATGGCCAATAGCTGGGACACAAAACTGGGTGGGTCTTTGGCCGATGCAGTGACCTGTAATGCCGTGGTCAAGGCCTTCGGTGGGGAAAGCCGCGAGGAAACCCGCTTGAATTGGGTGCTGCAAAAATGGCAGGACAGGACGCGCCGCACCTGGACACGCGGCACGCTGAATGGCAGCCTGCAAGCAGCCTTGCTGATGGTGTTGCGCGGTGGGGTTTTGGGTCTGGCCCTTTGGCTATGGAGTGCTGGAAAGGCCAGCCCTGGTGACATCACTTTCGTGCTGACAGCCTTTTTCATCCTGCAGGGCTACTTGCGGGAAATTGGTATGCATATCCGTAACTTGCAACGGTCAGTCAATGATATGGAGGAACTGGTTTTCCTGCATGGTCAACCCCTTGGCGTCGTGGATGTGGCCGGTGCAAAACCTGTTGTCATCGAACGCGGCAAGATCGAATTCGATCGGGTGTCCTTTCATTACGGCAATCATTTTGCGCCGCTCTACAAGGACTTTTCCGTTGTGATCCAGCCCGGTGAGAAGGTTGGGCTGGTTGGCCATTCCGGTTCTGGCAAGACGACGTTCATCAAGCTCATTCAGCGCTTGCATGACGTCAACGGTGGGGCGATCCGGATCGACGGTCAGGATATCGCACTCGTTGCCCAAACCTCGTTACGCCAGCAGATCGCCATCGTGCAGCAGGAGCCGATCCTGTTCCATCGCTCGCTTGCGGAAAACATCGCCTATGCAAGGCCCTCGGCCAGCCAGCAGGACATCGAAACCGCTGCAAGGCTTGCCAGCGCCCATGGCTTTATCGAGGCCTTGCCGAAGGGGTACGGCACGCTGGTGGGTGAGCGCGGCATCAAGCTTTCAGGTGGTGAACGCCAGCGGATTGCGATCGCCCGTGCCTTCCTTGCAGATGCGCCGATTCTTATTCTGGACGAGGCAACGTCAAGCCTGGATTCGGAATCGGAAATGCTGATCCAGGAAGCTATGGAACGGCTTATGCAGGGCAGAACCACCTTGGTCGTGGCGCATCGGTTGTCGACCGTGCGGGCGCTCGACCGGCTGCTGGTCTTCGATCACGGCCGGATCGCTGAGGAGGGGACGCATGAGAGCCTGATCAGGATGAAGTCAGGCATTTACCGTGGTCTTTTCGAGCGCCAGGCGTTGGAGTTGACCAAGGGCATGGTCTTCGGAGAATAGGCTTTTCCAACGACAAAAATGCTTTGCGTCATACCAAGGGCCATTGAAAATGGCCCTTGGTATCAGGTCTGCCGCATAGCGTTGTGGCATTCTGACCGTGTGTCGCTATCGCCAGGCAATATCATGGTGATCCGCAAGCCTTTCGGCTTGACATTGCCGGCAAAGACCTTGCCGCCATGCCGTTCGACGGCCGTCTTGGCAATTGCCAGGCCAAGACCGTATCCGGAGGCACTGCCGCTGCTGCCTGAACTGATAAATGGGCGAAAGATACTTTCAAGGTCATCTTCTTTGACGCCAGGACCTTCGTCCGTGAAGGTGAGTGTCAGGCCATTCGGTGAAACGGTTGCCGAAATCCGGATTACTGTCGCTTCTCCGGTATATTTGATCGCGTTTCGCAAGACATTCTCGATGGCGCGATAGATAAGCTCTCCATTGACAGCGGCGACAAAACTGCCACTCCGCTGAAAATCAATTGATACAGCCTTTTCCTGTGCCTCAAAAGTCGCGTCCTGAACAATCTCATCGAGAATGTCGAGAATATCGATAACCAGGAGCTGATTTTCTTCATCTGTCTTGGAGGACAGCCTGGCCATGGTCAGGATCTCACCGACCAGCCTGTCCAGCCGCTCGATTTCATGGTCCATGCGATCCAGCAGGCCGGGTAGGCGCACTGGGTTCTTCCTCAGGATACCGGTAACGGCTTGCAGGCGTGACAAGGGTGAGCGTAGTTCGTGGGAAATATCATGAAACAGTCGTTCTCGGCTCTCATGCAGTTCCTGTAGGCGCATGGCGCTGATATCGAAATGCTGTGTCAGAATTCCGATTTCATCCTTTCGATTTTTGACAGGATCGTGGATGCGGATGCTGAAGTGGCCTTCTGCCAGCATTTTCAGCCCATGGCGAAGCCGCTCAATGGGTGTCAGTAGGTATTTCGTCAACAGGTAGGCGGAAAACAGGCTGGCGACAAGGCCGATCAGCCAAGGCAACACAAGTGGCCAGTCATTGCTGATAGACGATTCATCAATTGTGAGGGTGTAGCATTGGTTGGCGTAGGATATGGCAATGCTGCCTGGAAATTGATCCTTGGCGCAGGTTTGCGGGGCAGCTGCCGGCACTGCCTGGAGTTGGAAATGCCCCTCGTCTCCTGTGGGTGTTATGCTGTGGATAAACGCCTGTGTCTCCTGCGGCCCGACGCGTTGGAGCATCTCGGCGATTTGTGCGGCAATGATCTCGTTCTGCACCTCAGCGATGCGCATATGCGGCGGCAGCTGGCCGTTGAATCGTGGAAGCGATATGCCCAGCATGGTTGTCAGCGTGATTGTAAGCCAGACAATGACGAAAAAACGCCAGAAAAGCCGAGGCATCAGCTATCCTGTAGCAGAATGTAACCCTGCCCACGAACAGACTGGATCCAGCTTTGCTTGTCTTTTCTGAGGCCGAGTTTCTGGCGAATACTGCTGAGATGAACATCAATACGCCGGTCGAAAGGCGTCAGGGGCCTGCCGAATACGCTTTGGGAAATGTCATGTTTGGAAACGACCTTGCCACCATTGCGGACTAGAAGTTCCAGGAGATTATATTCCGTCCCGGTCAAGGCGAGAGCCTCACCATTGATATGCGCTTGCCTGCTTGTCGGATAAAGAACGAGTTCGCCGCTTTTGAGCGGTTGAGATGGATGTTCTGGCGGTGTTTTGCCCGTACGACGCAATATTGCCCGCAACCGCGCCACCAGTTCGCCAGGCGAACAGGGCTTGGAGACGTAGTCGTCGGCACCAAGGTCTAGCCCGGTAATCCTATCCTTGTCATCCCCCCTCGCTGTCAGCATGACGATAGGAATTTCACTGGATTTTCGGATATTCTGCAAGACATCGACACCATTCATGATCGGCATCATGACGTCGAGAACGATGATATCGGTTGCACCACTGTCGACGAAAGCAAGCCCCTTGGCGCCATCGTCTGTCGAGAGTACGTCAAACCCTTCATCCGTCAGATATTCGCAAAGCAACCCGGTAAATTCCAGGTCGTCATCAATCAAAAGAACACGCGTCATTTTTCAGCTCTTCGTGGCGGTGGCCTGTTATAAGTGAAAATCGACCAAGGGGTTCAAGTTTTACATAAGTTTACGTGCTTATGGTAGATGGAGTGCCGACATGTGGCGGCTATTCATGTTCGGTTAGAGCCACAATCATGCCACGGCGCATCGGATTGGCTGCTGTGGCCCGTGTCTGGGCTTGCAAAGCGATCAGCCCGGACTCAAACTGCATCTTTAACCCGCCGACTTGGCGCTTGCCCGACTCGTATCCATCATGAAAAGCCACTTGAAAAGTCTTGCCCATCGCGATCGCACCGAAACGAGCGACCGCCATTTGGCGTTTTATCTGACCTTTATTGCTGGCGCGGCCAATGCTGGCGGCTTTATGGCGGTCGGTCAATATACCTCTCACATGTCGGGTATTGTCTCGTCTATGGCTGACAATCTGGTGTTGGGCGATTTAAAACTTTTGCTGATGGGGTTGCTCGCGCTTTGTTTCTTTCTTGCAGGCGCTGGTTTTTCTGCAATTTTGATCAATTGGGGCCGCAGGCGGGATTTGAAGTCGGTCTATGCGTTACCGCTGGCGGTCGAGGCGTGGTTGATGGGGGTGTTTGCCCTTTCCGGAGCGATCAGCTTCAGCGAAAAGAGCGAGGCCATCGCTTTCATCGTCATGCTTCTCTGCTTCATCATGGGCCTGCAGAATGCCATCATCACAAAACTCTCCGGTGCGCGCATTAGAACGACGCACGTGACGGGCTTGGTTACCGATACCGGCATCGAACTTGGTAAGCTGTTCTATTGGAACGGATACTCAAATGGTAACGTCACATACCCACCGGTCCGGGCCGATTTAGCGAAGCTTTGGCTGCTGGTGCGCATGGTTGGATTATTTTTCGGCGGCGGCGTGGTTGGGGCTATCCTGTTTCAACGAATCGGCGTTTCCGCTGCGGGGTTTCTGGCGATACCTCTGGCGCTTGCCGCTCTCTACCCGATGCTTGAGGACTATTCCTCGCAAAAGCAGCGCTGAAGCCAAATCCGGTCCGCATGTTGTGTCATTGACGCGCTGTAAAGTGGTTGACGTTCCTGTTCGGCTGGATATAACGCCTGCCAGAGATTCTGTTGAAAACCAGACAGAGTCTGGATGTCGGCATACGGCATCGGGCTTAGGAAGAGTGTCCGAGTGGTTTAAGGAACCGGTCTTGAAAACCGGCGTGCGGGAGACCGTACCGTGGGTTCGAATCCCACCTCTTCCGCCAATGTACTGTCTTCATTAGTCTACACTCATCTATTTTCCCCTTGAAGCGCAAGGCTTTTAGCTGTTTATCTGTCTCCATTCGTCTCTATCCGTTTGCACGAAGTAAAACGCTTTTCGGGTAACGGTGCGGGTAATGGGTAACAGGTGCGCGGGTAACGGACATGCTGTCAGACAACAAATGCAAGAACGCCAAGTCTACAGAAAAAGCCTACCGCTTGCCAGACGGCGAGGGGCTTTATCTCCGCGTTGCCCCATCCGGCGCCAAGACATGGCAGTATCGCTATAAGACGAACGGCAAGGAATCCATTCTGTCGATCGGGCCATATCCCGCCGTCTCGCTTGCCGACGCGCGCAAGGCCAAAGAGAAGGCGCAGGCAGAGCGCCGAGGCGGGCGAGATCCAAACGCGGTCAAGAAACTCCAAAAGGTCATGGCGGCCATATCCGCCGAAAACACCTTTGAGCCGATCGCACGCGAATGGCACGAGCGCCAGAAAGGCCTTTGGTCCCCACGTCACATTCAGGACGTCATGCGCGGGTTTCAGAAAGAGGTATTCCCCTATATGGGGGGCCTGCCAATCGACCAGATCACGGCACCGGAGGTGCTTGCCGTATTGCGCCTTGTCGAGGCCAGGGGCGCGGTGGAGACCGTCACCAGGATCAGGCAGCGCATATCCTCCGTTTTCGTCTACGCGATCGCCACAGGCCGCGCCACGTCCGATCCGTCGGCATCACTGGAGAAGGCATTCACCCGAGCGATCAAGCGCAAGCAACCGGCCGTCACCAGCATCGAGGCGCTGCGCAAGATGCTGCGGGCCGTCGAGGCGACGCCAGGCCACCCTGTCACCAAGCTGGCAATCCGGATCCTGGCTATCACCGCCGTGCGCCCCGGCACGCTGGCAACGACGCCTTGGGCGGAATGGCAACAAGAAACGCTCGACGATGGCCTATGGCAAATCCCAAGCGAGCGGATGAAATTGAAGTTATCCGCTAAGGGCGACGAGCGCCGGGATCATCTATGCCCGCTGCCACGCCAGGCTATCGATGCCATTGGTGTTCTCAGGCAATTGTCCGGCACCGCCCCTTATGCATTCCCCAATAGCTGGCGCCGGCTGTCCAGCCCCATGTCAGAAAACGCCATGGGCTATCTGTTGAACCGGGCCGGGTACCATCGAAAGCATGTTCCGCACGGTTTCCGCGCCAGCTTCTCGACAATCATGAATGAGACCTATCCGGCAGATCGCGCCGTCATTGATATGATGCTTGCCCACGTTCCGAAAAATGAAGTCGAGGCGGCTTATAACCGGGCGCTTTACCTCGAGCGCCGCCGCGAGCTTGCGCAACTGTGGGCCGATATGATCATGGTTGATGCGCCGGACGCGGCGGCGCTGTTAAATCTGCCCAGGCGGATTAATGCTGACCGATAGGCAGGGGCGGCACGGGCAACCAAAATTCAACTTTAGCAATACCCTCGTCTACGTCTTTCAACATCATAATGCTTGATTCAGAATCACTGCACCAACGCTGATCATAAAAGCAATCTGGCACACGTATAGCGTCCCTATTTGACCACACAACGCACAAGTCAACCATAGTCCCGTCGAGAGGCGCAGACGCTATTTCTTGCCATCCGTTTAGGCCATTATCACCACCCTCTATAGGAGAGGCCTGGCGATCGCGCACCGCCTGCTTATAGCCACACTCAAATGCGCTCATCCAAACGGCGTCCATCAGCGCTTCCACGCCCCACGCTTTGCCGCGCTCGCGCAGATCTGCCGGCATCTCGCGGTATGCCATGGCGTGGAATGCATTCGCCATAGCGGTGCGGCGCTCACGATTGCGTGCCGCTTCTAATTCTGCCTCCATGTGCAACACGGTTGAGCAATTGGCGGGAAATAGGGATGCTTTATCGTATGCCATTTGTCTTGTCCCTTGATTGCGCGGGTAAAGCGTGGTGGGTGTGGTTTTAGGTGGTGGGGATAAGCTCGGCACCCTTGCGGCGCGTGATGTAGCTCTCGACCTTCTTCACCCAAGCGTTTACGTCTTTGAGTGACGACCCCTCGACCATGATGTGAGGAGAGCAGCATCCGTTCCCGCACATGGTTTCGACTTCCAAGTCGCCTTGAAGGCTGAAGGCCTTGTTTTCGACAGCCTCAACTACATCTGGTTTTGCCTCATAAAAGATCGTGGCTCGGTGGATGGTTTCGATAGTCGCCATCTTTTCTCTCCCTATGGGTTATGGCTGCGGGGAAGACATGTCGTCATCCATGACGAGACCTGTTTCGGTTTCGTAATTCTGCACATGCTCTAAGTGTTGGGCGCTCGTGAACCGCCTTCCACAGTCACAGCAGACAATTTCCGCGCCATCTTTTGCGGACATCGTGTGAGCGCACCAAGCTTCAGCGGTCGCCATGGTCATCGCTTTCTTGCTTCATAAACACAATCCAATGGCTTTTTGCAGTCTTGCCGCACCGGTTGCCGAATAACGGCTTTTCGGCGGTCAGGCGCAAAACTTCAGACACCTTCACTTCATGCTCATTCCATTTAAATATCAATGTGCCGTGAGGCTTCAACACACGAAAGCATTCAGCAAATCCCGCGCTGATATCTTCACGCCAATCATCACCAAGTTTTCCATATTTCTTGGCAAGCCAACCGTTTTTCCCATTCCGGACAAGATGCGGCGGATCAAAGACAACAAGGCTGAACGAATCATCTGGAAATGGAATTGCCCTGAAGTCCATTAATTTTTCAGGATCAATGATCAGTTTACGGGATCCACCCGCGCTCGAAATATCTGCAAGGATATGCTCTTCGCGTCGGATATCTCCAAACACGGCGCGATCGTCCTCCCGATCAAACCAAAACATTCGGCTTCCACAACATGGATCTAGTACAGCGGCGTTAAGCTTACGCTCCATCGTCACCGCCCCCAGAATGCGCAATCGCCATCATCAGGCATTGCGAGCGTTTCGGAAAAGTAAGCCTTGATAGCCGCCGCTGCTTCCTCCCAGCCGTAGCATGTGCAGACGGCATAGCCCTGGCTCACCAGAAACTTCTGCCAATCGACTTGCTCTTGGAAGCGTCCGCCCAGCGCCCGTCCACCACAGCCCCTGCGCTTCATTTCAATATACAGGCCGAGATAGCCGCCACGCGGTATCGGCAGGCAAGTGTCCGGCACGCCAGCCTTGGCGCCTTCCGCTTTCATCTTGCCGGCAGTCGCCTTCAATCGGTGGCCGCCATTCGGCACGGCAAAGAGCCGCTCAAGCCCGCGATATTTTCCGCAGCTCATAGCCGCCCAATCGAACAGGGCTTTCTGTTCATCATGCTCGAGCGGTGCCGGTTGCTTTTTAAATGCCAATGCCATTATGCCGCCCTCGATTTCTTGAGGGCGTCGATCCACGCATTGATTTCATTTTCCGACCACCTAACGGTTTTCGGACCAAGCGAGATCTTCGACGGGAATTTGCCAGCATCCATCCGCTTGTAAATCTCGGGACGGCTGATACCGGTCTTTGCGACGACCTGGCGGACGGACAATAGATTGTCGCTTGCAGTTGGGTTTGGGGAAGACATGGCCTTACCTATGCGCGCCGCAGCGCGTTTCGTGTGGAGGCCAGTCACCTCATTATGCGCAATCGCCGCACCATGTCCAGTTAATTTAGATGACTGTGGATTACCATTTCCATTTAAAGACATCCCATAAAATGCCTTTTCACGAAGCGCGAACGCGGCCATAGGATTGCCGACCGGGAATGTATCCTCGCCCAGCACCATCGCGTACCGTTGCGCCATCCTTTCCTTTGCTTCGAACCCGCGTTCGTCACCATACTCGAGCATTAGGATAGCAAAGCCCAAGCGCGTCATGTCGACGGTTTCCCATTGCCGTCCACTTTCGACGCGATGTTCCCGCAGCCAGAAATTCCCCTCAATGAAGCGCCGAGGGGCGCGAAGCCTGGCGATCGTGTCGAGAACATTGCGATGGGGAATGCTGAATGTCTGCGCCACATCCCAGCTGGAGACGAAAATATCCCGCTCGCTGGCAACTTCCGTATCCGGCACCGTCCCGGATCGCAACGCCTCTTCCATCCGGTTGAAGGCCTCGATATAGCGCAGCTTCCACCGAAGCGCTTTCGATCCGGTGAAGCCCATGGCGAGCAGAGTGAAGCCGTCGCGGGTCATGTCGTAGGAGCGCGATTGAATTGGTGCGCCACCAGCGGGATTCGGGCGACTGGTGACCGTCTCCCCAAAATTGGGGAGACGGTCTTTCCCGCCTTCTTCCGCCGAAATTGCATTCATGTCCGCAGCCAGCTTGTCGATATCGCGAAGTACGTGATCATGACGCTTCTCAAACACAGCCGCCACGTCGCGGCTGTTGGCGAACACATGGCCGTCACGAACGAAAACCTGCGGGGCATTGCTGTTGATGATCTCTGACATGTCAGGCCCTCCCCAGCTTGCGCAGCAACGGGGCGGCGCGCTCTTCCAGTGTCGTGGCCTTGGCGATATCCTTGGCGGCCTGCTTGCCGGGTGCGGCAACCTCGGCGTCCATCATGCCAACGCCGAGCGCCTTGGAGACGCCCCACAGCTCCTGCCAGCAATGAGCATAGTAAATCACCAGCTCTTCATTGGTCATGGAGCGTTGGGGCAGGGCATGGCCGAACAATTCCTTCTCGGCCTTCTGCAACTGGGTAAAGGCTTCCTGTTTGCTGATTTCCTTTTTCATGGCGCGCCCCTCAATGCAGCAGGTCATAGGCAATCAGCGCGGAACCGCGCGGATCGAGCGGATAAGCGCCATAGGACGTTTCCGCCAGGATCAGTGCCGCCATGTCGGCGGCGCAGGTCACCGCCTGGCGGCGCATCTGCTGCACAAGTTCGGCGCGACGGTTTTCTTCCTCGAAGACCGTAGCCGCGTCAGCGCCGTCCCCGCGAGAAAGGGACAATTCCCATTCGCAAAAAAGCATCATGATTGGGGTGATATTGGAGACAGAGCGCACTTCATCGGCGCGCCGCTCTATGCTATGGGCGTGAGTAGCCATTCGCTTATCCTCGGATGATAGCGTTTCGGTTAGGGTCGATGGTGAAGTTGGAGCTTCCCATCGGCCTGCATTTCATATATAGGTTATTGCAAACTAGGTCAATTACCTATATGCGAAATTAAGATGAAACCAAATCGCGGCAGACCGGCAGAGTTTCCGATCAAAAAACTTATTGCCTTAAATCAAGAGATACTCGATGGCGTTGAAGCCTTCAGAGAATCCGATGGCGCAGGATTAAATCAGTCCGAAGCAATCCGCCACATCTTGCAACAGTGGCTGGCATCAAACGGCTATTTACCAAGATAGCCGTCATCACACAACGAAACTCGACAAAAGGTTGTCTTTTATTCATAATCACCCATCAGGACATGCAGTCATATCGAGGAATAATTATGAGGGTGGGTTCGATTTTTACAGCTATCGCGTTGTTTGTAAGTATGCCTTTTGCAGCCATAGGCGGCATGCTGCAAGATTCGGATTTACATGAGTTAAATAATTTTTCAGAACCAGAGCGTGCATTCTTTATAAAGACTACGGAAAATTTGCTTTCGGATAAGATCGCAAAAATCATGGCTGACCCGGAAAATAAAAGCGACGGGTATTTATGGGCGCGAAAATACATTGCGCAGTCCTACACGCTTCTTTCAGAAGACGCCCGCGACCTTTCACTCTATGAGTTGAGTGGAATTTACAAGGATGAGGCAAAGATAATTACCGCCCACATAAACGGACAGTTAAAAACAAAAGAAATCTCTGCTAAAGAGCAGCCACTCACTTGGCAAAAACGTCAATATTTTGAAAAAATGATTTCCTTATCCAGCGACAAAACAATGGCCGATCCGAAGCACATTGAAATATTTTCTAAAAATCTATTTGATAGAATTGACTATTTTTCTGCCTATCACGCTTCAGATGAGAATGGCAACAAAGGCGCACCTCACTTATAAGGCGGCGGTCGCCCGCGCTGTGTCGCCTCGATCCGCTCAAGCAATTGCATAATCACCTTGAGATCACCAGACTGCCCGGAAACGGTTGTCTGCAAATCCTTGATCGCGTTTTCAGTGGTGCGTGAGAATTGCTCGGCAGCCGCGACACGATAGGACAGATTGTCGATCTTGCGCAGATCCAAGTCCGTCGCCTTGAACCGCTCATCAAGCTTGCCGTCAGAGTTGGCCAAGCGCGATTCTACTTGGACGCGCCATGTTTGCAGCTCCTGAATATCCCGCGTCGTGTTTGCCCAGGCCCAGCCACCGCCGCCGATCATGCCGAGTAGCGTGATCAGGTTGAGCAGCGTGTTCAAATTCCATTCCATCCGGGTGCGCTTGTGCAGCGGGTCGACATCAGCCATCGGCCTTTTCCTTACTTGCTTGCTGGCGATAGTCTTTCCACCAGGTACCACAGTCTTTTGCGAGCTGATTGCGGTTGGCGATAACGATGCCCCACCGCGTTTGCACATGAACCCACTTCTCACCATCCGCCGGAATGACGCCATCGATCAGCGCAGTGCAGGCGTCCGGCAAATCAGCCGGCAGCGAGAGAGACGCCCGGGCCTGGCCTTGAGCCTTGGCAGCAGCGGCAATACGCGCACTATCACTCTGGCATGCGGCACCGGTCGAGAGGAACGCGATCGGGATTAACGCGAGTGCTTTGCGATCCATTCGCGATCCTCCTTTGTTACGCGGCTTTCGCCGCCATCTGGATCCGCTGCCACCATGGCCGCATAATCCGCCATGGCTTTATCTTTTGCCGCACGGGCTTCCTCGGCGCGCTTGTTTGCTTCCGTGGCCGATTGTTCGGCGGCAGTGCGCAATTCGCGCTCGCGGTCGAGCTGGGCTTGGAGCGCGGTGACTTCCGCCTTGTTGACAAGCTCAGACGTCGCCACAGCCACGGCGGACGATACCCGCCCATCGACGATCTGCCAGCCAAAGACGCGGACCCCTTCATAATGGAAGAACATCAGCAGGAAGACGACGACAGCGCCAATTGCGATGGAAGCCGGGATCTTGACGATATCGGAGAAGCTAGCGAACATCGGACAACCCCGTAACACAGAGTTCGGCTTCTCCGATCCGATTGGTGTCTCCCATCTCACGACGATTGACCAGGCCCTGCACAACGCCGCCGCCTGCCTTATTGAAAGCTGTCTGCGCAAGACAAGCCTCCTGATATTTCCCAACACGGGCATAGCGGGCCGCCGTGGAATTGCAGGACGCGGACACCCCGAAATTATAAGCGCCGCTGATCATCGATGCCTGAAGGCTGATCGGCAGTTTTTCGAAGCCGGAAACGCATTTGGTCAACGGGCTGTAGAAATCGTTTACCACTCGCTTGATCAGCATGGATTTGCATTCGGCCTTGGTCTTGACCATGTTCGGGCCGATACCCTTGGTCTCGCCGTAACAGATATCCCAGCGCTTGCCATAGGTATCCCAGTGCGATTTCAGCACCAGGCCTTCCCATGGGGTAATGATCGCGTCGACGGCGAGTTGCACCGATACCGGCACCGGCTCATTGGCGACATAGTATGTTGCGGACCCACCAGCAATAACGGCAGCGGTTGCAGCAGCTATGGCCGTCTTTGCCCGAGGGCTGGACTTGATTTTATTGATCGGCGGCATCGTCTGGCGCTCCAATTTTCTGTTGGATAATGCGAAGAATCGGGATCAGCGCGAAAATCCCACAGGTGATTTTCAGGCAGAGAACCGGATCAAGGATCATCTGCAATTGCGGGATGATCAGCGGGGCCGCTGTCAGCAGAGACGAGGCGATGGATACCCAAACGACTGCGCTCTTTTTGAGCGTTTGTTTCCATTCGGGGATAAGGCGTGGGTGATTCATGGTTTTTTTATCCACGTTTCATGTGCTCGGGATGATGAAGGTTCATCCACGCGGCAAAATGATTGTCGGACAGGTGCCAATACCATTTATGATCAGCAACCTGCCCAGACAGCCGGCATTCGAAAAGAAGAGCGTAGTCACTTCTCATCACTGCTAGCCATCAAGCAGCGAGTAAGCGGGGCCAATGACACTTGGACTGAAAGCGCGGCCAATCAAATCCTTGAGCAATGCGACTTCCTCGACCTTCAGATCAACTGGCTCTTTCACATCATGCACCCGTCTGGCCAGCTGATAGCGTTCGAACTTTGCAGTGCCGGCCAAATGCTGCTCATCCGGGAATGTCATCATCAGCGCAGCCACAGCAACATGTGACAAAGTAGTGTCGCCTTCGACGCCCAGCGGCGCACCGTTCATTGGCAATCCGTCGAGACTGAGAAGCTTTTGCGTAAAGTCGATTTTCATGATTTCCTCACCTTAACTTGAAGCTAAAAGATATTTTGTAGTGCCGGTCGTCTCATCCACGTACGGGACGTAGCCTGTGATAGCTTTCGCAGTCGACGTGACGTAAGAGCCAAAGCGCAAAACGCCTTGCACCTGGAGCGTTGCCGCCTGAATTTTCAGCGTTCCGCCGCCAGCGGACCCGCTACCACCTAACCCAAGAATACGCGCATCATAGTCAACGCCAGTCGCCCCGGAATTGAAGTCAATATAAGGTGTATTGGCAGCACCAACTTTACCAATCGAAACGCTTGCGTTCTCCGCGCCAAGAGACAGAGCGGCGTCAGAAAGAATCATTGTCGCAGTTTTCAAGATGTAGGAGCTAAAGGTTACTTTTGAAAAATCGAAACCGCCCGTCATTGTCTGAGTGTAATCAACAGTCATAATGACACTGTCGGTATCGAAAGGAGCCCGCCCGTTGCGGTTAGTAAACGCAATGCCGTACTTCCATCCAAGCGTTGCAGAACTGCTGTCACTAGGGTTCGTCGTTCCAAGATTGCTGATAGCAATCGCGGCATCCAGATCTGTCCCGCGCCGGGAAATGTAGCTTGCAATCTGCAAACCCGAGTGATAGCCGATTTCACCGCCAACGCGCGTTTCGGTGTTGAACTCATGGCCAGAAACATTCGCCATATAGTTCGACGTGCCGCGCGTTGCCGCGTAGCTGTTGCCGCCAAAATACGCACCTCGCCGATCAGCAGCAGACGTGCCGCCGTCACCGCTTTCGGTAATCGCCTGACCTACAAACCCGACATAGTTTCTGTCGGTATTCGTCGACAAGGTCGCAACTTGCTGCACGAAATTGAAATGCCCAACATGGCGGCCACCGCGCGCATTTGACTGATTCAGGTAGTGAATGACGCGAAGCGCATCTACCTTCTGTGCTGGCGCTACGGGGTTAGCGTCAACACCTTCAAAGACTTCGATAAGCACCGCTTGCCAACCGTTTTTAGTGGCTGCCGTCCCGCCTGGCACCGTCGTTTTTGCGCGAAGAATCCCCTTGGCCCCCCCGCCAATAAACTCGCTGTCGCCGTCGTCAACAAGAAGCTTGATCAAGCCACTTGCATTTGTCGCTTTTGCCTGCGTGAGGGCGGTAAGATCGGTAATATCGCTATTGACACCAAGGGCTGCCGCACCGATGTTCGCACGCGCAACAACCTGCTTCGCGTCTGCGATCACTTGAACTTCATCGAACCGGACTGCGCCCGCAATAATGGTTGCAGCAGCAGCCGAGGCTGCAGCAGCAGCGGCAGCCGAGGCTGCGGCACTTGCAGCAGCACTGTAGCCAAACAACAATTCAAAGCGGCCATTTTGGAAAATGAAGAGTGACGGCAGGCCAGAATAAAGTTCATTGGCGACCAGGGCGCCGCCAGATGGATAAACAGCCGAATAGCTGCCGACACCGGTAACGGAGATAGAGACCGCCCCGGTATTCGCAGAGATCGGCGTGATCGAATAAACCTTCCCCGCCATAAATGGCGATGGCTCCGCGATCGTCGGCGCGTTGTCGGTACCGCCCGTGACAGAAACTGGAATGACCACAGTTCGGTTGAACATCCGTTCAAATGTCATCTGCTGCCATGTGGCGGAAACGCTGTCATATTCCTTGAGGCGCGGAGGGTCGAAATTCTTGTCGAGCCAAAGCTTATCGGTTGCTGGCGGCACCGTGCCGTCAACCATATTGTCCAGCAACCCGGCAGCCCGCAACGCGGCGAGCGTCAAAGCGGACATGCGGACAAATTTCAATGTCGTGGAATCGGCCTTGTTATTGTTCGTTAAGAACAGGCCCCAATGATCGCTATCGTCGAATTCGGTTGCCACCGGCATTCCCCACAGTTCTACCGGCCCGATGCGAAACATCGAGGCCAGTTGGACAAGCGGGGGCTCGTCGGATTAATTCTGGAATTCGCGCTCGAGCGCCGGCCTCAGAATGCCGTTGGTACCAAACCGAATTCCGGGAAGCGTTGCACCCGGAAGATTTCGCATTATACGGCCAGCGTCAGATTTTTGCATGTCTCTTTTTGCCAAACCCACACCTAACATTCCAAGATCCTGGATTGTCTGGACAGACGGTCCGGCAAGAGCGCCAACCCAGTTGCGGGAGGTGTAGCGATAGGTTGGGCCGCCAGCGTCCTTGTCGCCAAGGGCGGCCCCCAGCGCATCGGGAAGGCCCGGAATATTGCCGCCCCATTCCTGCGCCACCTTGCTTGCCGTGTTGCTGGTATCCATCAGCAAGGCAAAGACGCCGGACCGGTCAATGCCGTTCGAAATCCACTTGCCCGGATTATCAAGCATCTTCTGCGCACCATCCATGTCACCACGGGCAAGGGCCGCAAGGTAGACACTCAACATGCCCAGCGCCCCGACACCCACCAGATGCTCAAGCAGTCGATGCTGGTTTTGCTGCAAGCCATTCAGCAGCACACGGCTATGGGCCGCCATGATGAAGCTTTTGAACTGGAGCATGACACGTCCCCAGTTTGAGCGCATGAACAACGGCGTGTCACCGATGCCAGCCCGCGACATCACGGTTTGATCAACGAACTTATTCATGGCCGCCGACCAGGCCTTGCGAGCCTGCACGTCTTCCCAATTCATGGCGTTGGAAATGCGCAACGATCCGTCGTCAACAGCGTGCTGCCGCAGCATCGCGGCGATCCGCATGGCGCCGTCCTCATTGATGCCCAGATGAGCCAGCAATGTCCGATCATCGGGCTTGAGCCGCCCAAAGTCCGCCACGCGCTGCGAACGCCCAGCAATCTCGACATCCTGCACGGCATCGGCAATGGCCTTTTGCAGCCGGTTCGAATTGACGCGGTAAGCCATGGTCCGCATCCAGTCGGAGACCTGCGCACCGAAGGAATATTTGGCAACGAACCGGGCCGAGTTTTCGACCGCCCGGGTAAATGGATTGCCGGGGCGCAGCGGATCGACCAGTTCGGCCCGGCTCATCATCTGGGCTTCCATGATGCTTTCGACCGCCACGCCCATTTCCCGGGCTTCTGCCTTTGTCATCGATGCATAGCCGTCGCGCTTCAATGCACTGGCAAACATCGCCGTGGAATCCGCCATCGTCCGACGCAAGCCGTTTTTGCCGAGGATACCACCGACGTCCTGAAAACTGTTCAGCGCCAGAGAACCCATCTTGGTGGCAAAGTTGAATGCGGTCAGGGTGCGGGCTGCTTCCGTTGCCCATCCGGCACCGGAGTGCTTGGAATATTGGCCGCGCAGAATATCGCGCATCGCCATCAGGTCCGCCTTGTCCTTGTTCATCCGTTCGGCCAGGTCAAGCCGTTCTTTCTGGGTCTTGGCCTTATCGATCAACCCATTGTAGTCCTGCACCAAGCGCGTGATCTGGTCTTTCAGATCGGCCCGGCCAAACCGCTTTGTCAGTTCGATCTCGGCACCCACGACGCGCGAATACTTTTCAACGATCTTGCGCGGATCGTTTTCGAGATAGGGTTCAACCAGGTTATCCGGAATATTGAACGTGCGTTCTTTCAGCGGCCCAGCTTTCGCCGGCACGATCCAATCCGGCACCTCCGCAAGGGCGCCCTCCGGATCGAGACCGGTAAGCTTGCCGAATACCGATTCAACAATGTCATTGACGTAATCGGCTTCGTCCTGTTCATCCATGAATTCCGGCAGCTCTTCCGACTGCTTGGGCATAAGCTTTTTCAGCCGTTCGGTTTTGACCTTGGCCTTTTCCTCACGCTCGCGGAATTTCCGCAAATCCGATTCCAGCTTCGGAAACTCCGCATCGAGTTCCGGCGGCAGCGGGCTTTGTTTTTCGAGGCGCTTCAAGGCATCGAGACGGCTTTCCACCCGCGTTATGTTGTATCGTGCGTCCCGGTATTCCTTGCGGGCGTTGGCGAAATCAACCATCTGTTTGATGCGAGGCGAGGCCTGCACCTGGCCAAGGTTCGCCTCATTGCCAGAGATCTCGTCTTCCAGCGCCCGCAGTTGCTCAAGGATGTTGCTGGCTTCTGCCTTGGCAATCATATGCTCATTGCGAATGCCATCCGTCATGGTGTCGAAACGCTCAAGATCGGCAATCAGTTTGTCAAGCCGTTCAATCTCAGCATCATCGACCTGATCGCGGGTCTTGAGCAGTTCCTTCTGCTTTTTCGACGTCTCGATATCATGGGCCGATAAATCAGTCTCGGCCTTGGATATCCGTTCATCCAGCGCCAGCAGCCGACGTTCCCGACCGGTGACATCATTGATCCGGGCGCGAATGTCCTTGATCCTGGTATCGGGTGAAAGGCCCACACCCTCAAGCCAGTCGACAAGGTTCTCTTGCGCTATGCTGTTCTTGTCGATCGCCGCCAGTTGTTCGGAGCTGCGCAGCGGCCGACCGGCAGCCTCTTCGCGCAGCGCGTCAAGGATAGCCTGTTGATCGACATAGCCGTTTGCATCTTTCGGCAGATTGGCAAGGACGGGGAATTCCGACCCAACAAGATTGTCAACCGCACCAATACCACCTTCTTTGGTAAACAGGCCGGGATAGGCTTTGGGGTTGATATCCATCTTGGCCAGCTCATGGGCCAGCATGGAGCCACGGCGCACACCGCCACGGGTTTTCAGAATGTCGATGACGGGATTGCTTGGGAAATCCTTTTCGACATTGCGCCGCGCATGGCGCACGAAGTCCATGAACGTGTCGTCATCAGCAGCACTTTTCAGCGCCTCGACAACGGTATCATCCGCCCGCGAATACAGTTCCTTATAGCGCTCATCTTCCAGCTTGCGCAGGCCATCAAGCTTGCGTTGACGCTGGGCAGCGCGATCCTGCAAGAAAGCATCCTGGCGTTCATCAACACCGGCAACGCCCTTGGCAGGCTTGTCCGACGGCGCGCCGGAGCCATAGCGCCGGGCTTCAATTTCCTTGATAGCGTTCAGCTTGCCGTCACGCACCTTTTGCCGGGAGGATAGACGATCCTCATAATTAGCCAGCCGCTCCGAAGCCTTGCCATACTTCTCGTCGACGTCCATGGCCTGGACAACCTTGCGCCCAAGCTTGATTTCCTCAGAGCGCGCCTTTTGCGCGGCAACGACGCCCTGAAAATAGTTCTGGAAAATCTGCTTGACCCGGGGAGCATCGGCCATCAGCTTGGCCTTGTCCCAATAGCGCGTCACATAACTGGCCGCCGTCGTCGTCTTGACATCCGGCGGCAGCATTTCTAGCTGCTTCATTTCGATCAGCATGGGATCATAAAGCCGTTCGCGCAGCGATTCCGCTGCTTTTGTGATTTGCGGCACGCCAGCAGGATCAGCATCGCCACGACGGGCGGCCTTTGATACCCGCTCGCCAAACTCATCTTTGGTCAGCCGCCCGCCAGCCTTGCGGAAATCCTGGTAAAGCTCTTCAAATTCCTTCTGCCAGCTAGCAGCCTGCCCCATGTAATAGCGCGTCCCGGATTCGGCATTGGTGCCGAGGGTGCGGCCTTCCATGTTGGCAGCGGTATAGATCGGGTTATCCAGCATCATCGCTGCTGTTTCGCGCACCACTTGTGACGGACTGTTCATCAGTCGCAGGTTTGGCGACAATGGCGCCGTGGCATCCATGATCTTGCCGCCCAGCCAACCAAAAAATCCCTGCCGGGCCATGCCCAAGTCTTCGCGCGTCATGGCAGCATCGGCAGCCGCAGCACCGACACTGCCCTTGCCACCAAGGAACGTTTCGCCATTGTCAGGCCGCACGGCACCGGGTTCAAGATCGTCACCAGCGCGAGCCGCCATATCGTCGATCGGACGACCTTGCGCATCGAGGCGGGCGCCGTCCACAGTATCAAGCGGGCGATCCATGGACCGGGCGCCGGAGATAAGTGCGTCTTCCCCGTCACCGACCCGCATTGCATCGTCGAAAGCACGGGATGCGGCGGAAATCTCGTCATTGCTCAACCATGAGCCCATGTGATCACCGGCCCGGCCCAGCATTCCCGCCAGGATGGTTGAACCACCGATCGCACCGCCAAGCAGACCAGCACCGATAATGTTGGCGCCACTCTCTTCCATGGTGCGCGTCTGCTGGACGGTTTGCAGCGCTGCTTCATTGGCAACGGTCGACAAAGCAGCATCGCCAGCCATGAAGCCAACCCGAGCTGCGCGTCCGGCAGTAGCAGCAGGCGCAAACGGGCCAAGCGCCATGGACGCGGCCAGCGCTGCCGGATCGGTCAGTCCGCCGATTATACCGCCAAGCAGGCCCGGCACGATACCACCCGCCGACAGCGTCTTGCGGTCCTCGTTTTCCTGATCGATTTGCTGGCGGACGGCATCCCCCATCTGCTTGTTATAAGCTTCCGTGAAAGCGGCAGGGTGCTTTTGGACATACTCTGTCAGATCCGGATCATGGTAGGGATTATATTCCGGATTGGGCTTGTAGAAATTTTCGTCCACGCCATCGGGTAGGGCGGAGATATAACTCACCAAACTGTTGGATTGCCGCACGCCAGCTCCGACAGTTTGGCCGAAACTAGGACCGCTGTCATAAGGGGACAGCTCCAGAACACTCCCCTGTGCATCACTCAGATTTTTGAAATCAGAAATAGGCATTACCAACCCCCAATGCCGTTATTGGCGGGGATAGGCCCGCCGAATGCCGCGTTGTTTTCTCGTGCCTTTTTGCCCATGTAATCCCGCATCGAGCCAACGGTATCAACAACTGGGCCAGCAACGGGGCCAAGGTCTCCGGTCTTGATATCGGTGCGAGTACGATCAATTGCATCTTGAGGCATAGGAGACATCCCAACATCTGACGTCGACCCAGAATTGATCATATCGGAGATGCCTTGATCTCTAGCGCGATTGGCCTGCCATACCGCTTCATGTTCAGCAATCACCTTCGCTCTGTGCTCTTTCTCAAGTTGCATATCCGGGCTAAACCGCTTGCGCCACACCTGATAAGCGCCATGTTCATCCCTGAAATAGACACGGTATGTGGGGCGTTCTCCACCCCTTAAATTATCCGCAGTTTCCAAATCGGGTTGCAAGTAAACAACAGGACTATCAGTTACTTTGATCCCGGCTTTTGCCTGCGGAGATTGCTGTGGGTCAGGCACTAGCCCGTTCTTGATCAAGAGGTCCGTGGCTTGATCCTTGATCCAATCCCATTTGCCATCAGGATCAGCCGGGAAATGCGCCTCTGGTGGATTCTTCACCAACACGTTACCACCCGGCACCAACGTCGATACGGCCCATCCAGCACGTTTCATGTCATTGACGGCGGTTCTCTTCGCCGCATCCATATCGCCACCATTTTCAACAAGCCGATCCTCGACAAACGTGCGGTAGTCGGAAGCCACGACAGAATTCGCCACAGAAGGAATATTGACCGAAGCCAGTTCAGACGCTTTATCGCCTTGCGTTCCTGGCGTGGAAAATCTCCCCTCGACACTCTTGAGCGCAGACGCAAAGTCAGAAGAATCCAGCTTCTTCAAATCTTTCGAATAGGCCTCGACAATAGATTTTCTCTGCAAAGCCCGGGCCGGGTCGCGGCTATCGACGACGCGCTGCGCTGCCATGGCATCGGAAAAGCCGGCTGACCTGTAATGATCGTAAAGCTCAAAATCCTTCTGCTGGCGATCATTGAACGCTTGCGCATATCCAGCCGGTGCCGACTGGCGAACGAACGCCATGGTGTTGAGCGCGTTCACGGCGCTGTTGGCGTCGTTCATCGCAAGGCCCATCGTGACGCGATCCTTGACCTGCGTTGGCACGACACCCGTCCTGGTGACGATATCGCGTTCCATGGCCGTGCGCTGCTGGCCATTATTGCCAGCATTGGTCATGGCCTGGTTATAGAAGCCGTCAACACCTTTGCGGATTTTCTCATCCTCTGGATTGAGAACGCCGCCGGTCCCGGCCATGACTGCAGCCACCTGCGTTTGGCTGAAGAATTTGTCACGGCCTTCGCGCAGGGTATTGAGGATGGATGCTTTTTGGCCGTTATCAAGCAACGCATCATCAATGATATCCTTGGCATTGACGCTCGCTGGATCGGTGGCAATCTTTAACTGCCAATCATCCTGCTGTGACGCCTTCTGCTGGGCAATTTGCTGGTGATATTGGTTTTGAAAATTCATGGCGAGAGCATAGCGCTTGTCAGGGTCGAGATCGTCAAACCGCCGATCGGCGGATGCGACCTTGACCGGCTTTCCTGCCCGGGCGTCGGCATCCTCGATATGCCAGTCCTCATTCGAGAGCGGCACCGACAAGCCAAAGTCACTGGCATTGGCGCGCACCCAATCCTTGACCGCTTGTGGTGCCTTGGCCAGGCTTTGCCTATTCCATGACAGATCGGCCGCATCGCCTTTCTGATGCTGGCTGTAGCCGGGCTTGGCCACCCATTGCGACATGCCGGATGATTTAAACCGATCGGCCCACTTCTCGCCAGCGGCTTGAGGGCCGAGGCTTTGGACATCCTGCTGCCATGCGGATCGATCGTCCGCATTGAAACCATATTTGCCCATGGATTCGGATATGATTTCCGCCTGACGCTCCGGCGGGCGATAGGCAGAGAACAGGCCGAGGCCCTTTTTGATGTCATCCGGCGCGCCATCGAACATGCGATTGAGCTTGACGGCAAAGCCGTCATTCAATCCGTCAATCGCTTCCGGCCCCTTGTCCGTGCGTGACAGCAAGGAAGCCTTGGCAGTTCTAACGTCTTCCGTGGTGATCGTGGCGTTGGCCATATTGCCAAGCACCTTGGCCTTATAGGCGCGGGTTTCCGCCGGCAGAACACTGTCATCTTTGCCTGACGCAATCCACTTAGCCGCAACGGATGGGCCAGCATTATAGGCGACGGCAGCAGCGGCATAATCGCCGTCGTAGTTCTGCATCTGCTGGTCGAGATAATAGCGACCATACTTGCGCGAGACGTCCTCATTCTTGAGGTACGTCTTTTGTTCTTCTTCCGTTCCGTTGATCGGGAATTTGCTGTCGCCCAACGCCTTGGCGATGTCGGCGCCTGTCTTGGGCATGACCTGCATAACGCCCGACGCACCCTTGCTGGATTCGGCGTCTGCCTTGCCCTTGCTTTCAGCCCATTCCGTTGCCCGATAGAACGCCTCTCGCGGATCAACACCGCGTAGAGCTTCGATCGTGCCTTGCGGATTCAATTGATACTGCCTTTGGGCCAAAGTCTCAGCAATCGCTGGCTTGAACTTGTCGAGCAGCACCGTCCGTTGCTCCGGTGGCAATGGTGCCGATGAAATCAGATCTTCACCTAAACGTCGCGCGGTATCGTAATCCTGACTGCCAGTCAGGACACCATTACGATACGCGTCAAGGCTATCGCCGGCCTGTTTTATGTTCGCCGTATCGCGAGCCGCAGTTTCGTATGCATTCGCCTTATTTTTCAGTCCTTCGACAACATCCATCTGCCGCGAAGCCATGATCTGTTGCCGCCGCCGGTCAAGACCTCCGAAATTTTGTTCCGCGAACTGATTGGCGCTTTCTTCCAATGGTTTGGACACGCTTTGCGTAAGACCGGCACCGGATGAATCTCCGTTGCGCCGTGCGTCTTCTAACTGTTGGTTGACGTTCTGCTGCCATTGCGCAAACTTCGCTTGCACATCAAAAACAGCCTGTTGCTGTTCTTGCTCATGAGCGCCGTCCGCAATTTGCTGCACGGCCTGGCCGGCGGCAGCCATGCCTTGACCGACTGATACTGAAACGCCACTACCATTCGAGCGGCCCGAATTATAACCGCCCTGCTGGATATCCGCAGAAGTAGGAATGCGCACTGCCATTTTACCAATCCACCTTTTTAGCCATAAGGCTTGACGATGCCTGTACCCTGACCACCTTGCTTTGCCGGCTTACCGAACCGATCAAAGATTGTGGCACTATTACTTAGCGTCGACGACACGCCGCCAATAATGCCATTCGTCAGAGCGTTCTTGCCGCTGATTTCCGCCGCCGAGGCCTGCGCATCATAGCCGCGCTTCTGCTGTTCGCCCTTGTACATTTCGGTACGACCAGCCAGATCCGTCTGCTGATAGGTGTCGCTCATCATGTCGATGACACCAGGGTCCGCGATGGAGCCGCCAGAACCGGCAATGGCTGCCCGCTGCCCGCTCATGGTGATCTTGCCTTGGCGGTATTTTTCCATGGAGGATCGTTGAGACGACGCGAGCGCTTCCGTGCCTTGCTGGCGCAGGTTTTCAGCCTGGTACTTGGCATTGTTGTTTGCCTGCACCCCGCTGACAATGGAGCCAGCGCCGCCAAGGCCCGCACCAAGCAATGCAATTGTTTCAAGCCCGCTCATATTGCCACACCTCTTGCCCGTTTTGCATCCATTCACCCGTCGGATGCATCCCCATATGTTCCAGCATGTCACGCGCCCGAGGGATGCGCGCATCAAGACTGCACCTGACCACCATCGCCCCATCTTCGACGATGGACCGGAATATACCAAGAACATGCCGGAACAGCGATGGGCGCCGGGCGCTGGGCTGGACTTCGAGGAATCCCCACCAGTGACCCGGCTCGACTTCGATGAATCCGCCCAGCCCGACGACGCGCAAGCCACGCCGCATGACCTTGCATTCAAAACGCTGGTTGATCTGTATCGGCCCATAGAAGGCCGCTACATCCATATCCGTCGCTTTTTCCACCCGGCAGCGCATCAACCGTTCGTTTCCACCTTCATGACCAGGCTTGCCGTTGTCATCGGATACGGCGTTTTGTGCTCGATACAAACGCGGCTGTCTGTGTCCCAATCCGAACTGATGGACGTCAGGTCCGCGTCATAAGTCTTGAGCAATGTGTTCGGCTCCAAAGGCTTCCCCTTGCTCGTAACCGTCAACCGGCGCAGCGTGTCGAAATCCTTCCCGATCCGCAGGCCGTCCATCATGGTGTTGACCAAGGCAAGCCCCAGCAATGGAACCTTTTTTCGCATGAACAGCGCGGTACCGCCACCGGCACCATAGGCCAGCTTTGTGGTTTTCCACCGGCCCCGGTATGGGAGACCAATCACGACGTTTGTTTTGGCCTCAGTCAGCACAACCTTGCCGTCCGTGACGGTATAAAGATTGTTCTGATCGTGGATCGCGGCACCGTTTGCCCACACTGTGACATCCAGCCCATCGAGGTGCGGCACGGAAAATTCAGTGGCGGACGCCGTGAAACGGGTAAAGCCATCTGCCAGGCACTGGACGGCACCGCCCCGGCATTCTTTCAGCATGGCCAGTTGTTCGAACCGCTTTGTTCCGTTGCGCTCGACATCGAACAAAACAGTGTCTTGCTCGAGCTTGCGCACCACGCCAACCCGCTTGATCAGGCCATCGGTTAACACCCGAGCCCAACCAAGCACCTGGTCAGATGGGGAATAGGTCAGCGTGCGCGCCTCGCCATTCTCCAGGATGAACCATATCACGGTATCGGGCCGCCGCTGGACGGCAATGTCGACCACGGGAGAATTGTCAAACAGTTCCTCATGAAGGGCCAGCAGATCCGTCGACGTGTAATCGGTGCCGTTTTGCGCCCATGTCAGGCGAAAGACGCCAACACCCGTTGCGTCAATGAAGACGCCATCCGTGTCGCACTTCACCGCACGGATGCCATAACAGCCTTTTGTCGATGCATTGACCGGAAACCAATTCGTCACTGTCAATGCTTCGTCGAAGGACGATGACTTGACGGAGATTTCCGCCACATCCGTTCCGACGATCAGCCGTTGCAGCCCAAGAAACCACAGGACGCCCTTGCGCGAGTTACAGCCAAAGCTGCGCGCGATCGGCGCGGAATCGCCTTCCTCTGTGTCATCAAAGGATTTGTAATCATCGGATATGGACCCATTGCCCATATCGCCGGTTCCCCAGAAGACACGTCCGCCAAAGACCTGCACGCCTGTTGGCCATCCATCATAGTCGGACCAATAGGAATAATCCCAATCCGCCGTCGCATCGAGGGAGTAGAACCGAGAGATAATGTCAACTAACGCTTCGGTTGAGCTGTTGATTTGCACGACACGCGCAATGCCGGTATTGCTGCCGCCTGAATACGTCAGCGACGTGACAACGGTACCGCTGGTATAGTTGCCGGACTTCACAACGAAACGGAAATATTTGATCACGTTGTCGTCACTATCGGTGTAATTGCCCGATGCGGCACCGGTATAGGATGCAAGATCCACCCAGCCCGTCGGATTGCCAGACCCATCGTCGACAGACCGTTGAAGCCATACGGTCGCACTGAATGTGCCTGACACCGAATAAGAGAACCGTCGGGCAGCATCAACGCCGGAAATGCGGATATAATCACCCTGCACATCGCCCGATGAAAAGTTTTCAAAGACGGCCTGACCACTTTGTGTGAGGCGAAAAAGACGGCCAACCATGCCAGCGCGGAAAAAGTCCTGGCTTGCCGTCATGAGCTGGAAATTGAAATAACTTGCCGGTCGCAACGTAATGCTGCCATCGTAAAGCTTGAACGGGCCGTCGTCGCTTTCATAGCGCGCAATGCCCCACGACAGGCCACTATCATCAATCTGTTTGATTTCGCGCTGCTGGTACGAGCCCGAGGCAACATAGATCACACCATTCGACTGATCGTAACGGATGATGTTGGCGGCAAGATCATCGCCAGTCCATGGCGTCACCAGCGCCAACTGCCCAGCGACATCAATCGTGCAGCTCTCGACATACACATTGCGCCGCGTGTCGTGATACAGCTCGACATAGACGTTTGATCCGGTCGGAATGAACGCGATGGAATGATCGCCCGGGGGAAGGGATATGCCATTGATCAGATCGGTGCCGCCGCTCGCGGTGCCGAGGTTGACGATCACCGTCCCCCATTTCACTTTGATCCGCAGGCCATGCACCTTGCCCTGATCGGCCCCGGAAACGCCGATCGTCTGCTTGGCGCTGGCCCGGCCATTGCCAAAGCCGATCAATGCCAGCGTTCCGCTATCAACAGACGCCGTTGACGTGCCGGTGCTGGCATTCGTCCAACCGGTGAAGGAATTGAAATCGCCGTTGGTAATGGCCGTTGACACCGCGACACGGTTGATAAACGAGCCGTTCTTCAGGATCCGCATCGCCAGATTGGAGAGAACAGGCATGTACGTGTCGGCACCGCCATAGGCATATTCGAGGAACATCACTTCCCCGATCGTGTTCTTCATCAAATGTTCCATGCCGGGCCGCACCGTCATGGAGCCGACAACACGCGGCAGGATGTTTTCATAGAGCGCGCCGGAAAACTGCATGCGCTCCAGGTCGAGGCGCGATAGCGCTTCCTCCCCGACTTCGCCGCCATTGACCGAATAGATTGCTGCATTGGTGACTGGCATCAGACGTCCCCTTCACCGGGAGTGATCTCGGCATTGACGCCACCGCCAAGCGAATTGCTCGAGCTGCCAGGGCCACACCACCCGCCCTGCCTGGCCTTGATCCAGGAGCCGCGCCCGATGCTCTTGTTGTTTTCGTTGCGGGCATCAATGTTCTTGGCCAGCAGCAGCGTTTTTGTAGCCCGTTTCTCGATACGATCCTGCATGTCACTGCTACCGGTCAGGGACCCGCATGTGGTGAAGGCGAGATGAGCAACGACGAATTCAGCGAAAGCCGGTGGCCAGGATGCAAATTCAGTCGTTGCCGCGCTGCTGATATAGATCAGATACAGAGGATCGGCATTGGCATGCAGTTGCCCGTCCTGATCGGCAAATTCGCGGAACTGTTCATTGCGCGGATTGACCGTGCAGCCCACAGAAACAGTCCGCAGATAGTCGTCAGGGTAATCGAATGCGTTGGCAAAGCCGGCAGAACCGGACCCCGACGGCGACAAGCTGGCAATCTTTTTCGCAAAGTTCCAATCACCACGGCTGAAGGCCTGATCAACAACGGCATCCCACACGACATCGAAGATATATTTCGGTTCGACGTCATCGTCCGTGCTGGTCATGACCGCCCGGCCCATAGCAATGAGCGCGCGATTCCAGATTTCCAGTTTTGTCGCCATCGGTTCAGTTCCTTACTTCTCGGCAAGTTCCGGCATCGGTGCCGTCGTCAGCGTGGCGTAATATTCCTTGGCTGCTGCCCAGGCTTCTTTCTCCGAGGAGAAGCCATGCTTGACGATGTCGACACCCTTGCCAGTCGGCATGCCGAACCGCCATTGATGCTTGGGACCGCCAAAATCGACCACAGGCGGCGGCAAGGTAGCGGGCGTGCGCATGTCTTCGTCCGGCACTTCGTAGTGCCGCAGCAGCCGCACATGCGCCGTGCTTTGCGTGATCCGCTCAACCCGCACTTCGCAGTCAAGCTCAAGATCATCGGACAAGACGATGATCTGCATCCGGGGACGGAGGCGGCTCAAGACGTTGCGGAAGAACAGCGGATGCATGACATGTTCGATAGTCGTGCCGCTCGGCACCCGGGCCGCCAGCCGGTTGACCTCGAAATCTGCCTGATTGACCGATGCATCGGAGACCGACTTAAAATCTGTTGGAACGCTCATCGCGTTAACCTCTCTGGAAACGAAAAAGGAAAAGCCCGCGCCTCATCAGCGCGGGCCAGTTATTCAGCCGATCAATCGGTATCGGTTGCGGTGATTGCCAGGCCGTCGGTCAGGTCGACGCCCAGCGTATCGGTGCCAGTACCGACATCGATGACCCAGCACATCACAACGGACGTGGGGCCAGCGGCGAGGTTACCGGCAGTGTTGAGGGCCGCGCCGATGCTGACATAGACGACATCGCCTTTGCGCATGCCCTGCCGAACACCATCCGAAATGTAGTTGCTGGTATTGACGTCCGCGATCGCATCGACGGTCTGCAAATTCCATACGTTGCAGCCGCCGCCAGATGGAGCGCGGACGAGAAGGCGTAAGCCTTTCTTGTCATAAGCCATTGTCTTTTCCTCTCAAGGATTGGGAAGTGCCGGGCAAAGCCACGGCAGACGAATGGCGCCCCGACGCCAGCGCCGGGGCGCCGCGTCATCAGGCGATAACGGCGGTATCGTCGGTGTAGAGCTTCATGACGCCGGCCTGCTGAAGGATCACGGCGCCGTCGAAGATCGTGTGACGGGAATACGAATAATCGTCCTCGTCGTTGTAACCGGCAGCAACCTTCACATCGCCTTCCGCAATCGAGTGACCGATTGCGGGTTTTGCGAAGATCAGGTTGGTGGCCTTGTTGGTACCGACACCGGGCAGGCCGGTATGCTGCATATGCAGCGCGCCGTTCCAGAACTTCGGCTTGTCGATGGCAATGCCGTTCAGCATTTTCATGTCGACATAGTCGGCATTGATGAACTGATCGAAGGTCATCAACTTGGCCCAGGCCATTGGCGTCCACAGGCAAGTGATCTCATTGCCGGTCATGACGTCGTTCTGGAACAACTTGGCCATGAAGGTGGTTGTGGTGCCGTAGGTCAGCGTCACAGCATTTGCATTGTATTCGTTGGTCGCGGTCTGGAGCGTCTCGATAATCGTGTAATCGACTTCTCGAGCCGCCGTTTCCGCACCAGCGTTCTGCATCGCGGTGCGCAACGGTGCCGGGCAAGTGAAGATATCGAAGCCCGTGCGCTCTTCCTTCGAGTGCTTTTCTTCGAGATCGACCTTGACCAGGCTATCGGTGCGCTGGCGCGATGGAATGCGACCATCAGAACCGCGCCGGGTCATACGACCGGCAGCGCCCTGGATGGGGAAGTAAGCCGCTTTGCCATCGCTCATGACCTGCTTGGTCACACGGCTCTTCAGAATGGTTTCGCCGCGCTGAAACGCGACAACCCATTCCGAAACGTACTGCTCTTTCGAGATAACGTAAGTCATCCGGAAATCTCCGTTTCAAAGTGTGGATTGAGGGTTCAGAGCCGCATGAAGGATGCCGCCCACATTGGCGCGGGATGCCGTGAGATCACCACAAGGATGGCTCACGGGGCCGCACCGCCGCTTTTACGGGGCTTCATTCGGACATCATGGAAAGGAAGGGTGCGGGGCCGTTGCCGGGATGCCGCAAGGCAGTCTCACCAGGGCGACCGGATGAAGGATGCCGCTTTCGCGGGGCTCCATACCGATCGTCTGGGCATTATCGCCGCGCCGTTTCCGGCGCCGTGCGAGAGAGTATCAACGCCGAAACCGGCGCCAGTCTATGCCAGCGGGAACCCCCGCCAGCCGGCCCACCGGGAACCCCCGGCAGGCAATTGTCATTTGCGCGCGTCGAGCTTCGACTTGCGGGCAAACAGAGCGTTGACCTTGGCTTGCACGTCAGCGCTGTTGTATTTGTCGGGATCGGTAATGCGCAGCTGCAAGAGATCGTCGATCTGCTGTTGCGTCGTCTGTCCCGCCGCCTCGACATCCCCAACGATGATCGCATTCGACCCATAGTAATCGCTGGCAATCGAGGCCAGCATCTTGACCATGCCAACATTGTCTTGGATCCGAGAGCCATCAGCCAGACGCATGTTGTAGAACTGATCGGCACCCTCTTCGCCAAGATGGGTTTTCAGCAGTTCCTGCACGCCGGTAATGTTGCCCTTGTACTCGGCGCCCCATTCCGCTGTCAGCTCGTTCTGTGTGGCCTTGGCCGTCTGGGCCAGACGTTCGTCAAGCCGCTGCTGATTGGCAACGCTCAGATCCTCATACCATTCCACAAATGCGCTAGTGGCTTTCGGATCGATATTGCGTTCAACCGCAAAGGCTTTGACATCCTCAAGGATCTGGCCATCGCGCTCCGATGCCTTGAACTCTTCGCGGTACGAGACCGGATATTGCGTCGGATCATCGGGAATGCCGACGGCCTCACGGAATGCTTTGATCTCTTCCGGGGTGGCCTTGTCGCCCAATCGGGCCGGAGCCTTGCTCTCCCCGCTTTTCTTGGCGAGATTGTAAGCCTCACGCAATCCGCGCGCCAGGCTTTCCGGGGTTTTGAAGCGCTCGAGCTGCTTCAGGAACTTCTCATCACCGCCGGCCAGCATGGCCCGCAGCTCTTGAAGCTTGCCTAAGGCCTGTTCATCGGTACCGGCGTCCGGCGTTTCAGTGCCTGGCTCGGTGCCGGGTTGCTCCGTGGCATCCGTCTTTTGATCGGCAGCACCAGGCTTTGCAGTCTCTTCCGCACCATGCGCCGTTTTGCCGGGCTCTACTTTCGCCGCGCCGCCGGCTTCCACGACGGGCGGGGCGCCGGTACCAGGCGCCGCAGTGCCGCTTTCAGTGCCGCCCGCTGGCGCGCCACCAGTTTCCACGGCCCCGGTGGCCGCTGTTGTTCCGGTCGAAACGTTCTCGACATCAGGCATCAAACTTTCCTCTCAAAGAAAATGAAATCACTCTTCACGCATTGGCCTGGTATGACCGGCCGCCACTCGTGCCGCAGTCTTTTCCATCGCTTCACCGGTCAGGACTTCGATCGGCACTGATGCGATCTTCTGGAACTGCTTGCCGACATGGGCCTTACCTGCGGCGAAAGCAGTATCCCGTTCGCCGCCATGTTCGTCCGGCATCCAGGGCAAATCGTTCGCCCCGGTGATATGCAGCAACGCCGCCCATGCCCTGCGCTGCTGTTCTTCGTTCGCATGGCCACCGGCAACGGCTTTAATGGCAATAGCGTCGGCTTTGCGAATGCTCAGGTTGCTGATCGGCTGGTTATTGTCCGCCTGCACCGTGACAGGCATCCAAGGGCGGTAGGGGCGCTTGACGGGTTTAGCCATTCATCGGGTCTTTCTCGATACTATCGGCCAGTTCCCGCAGCTTGCGCACCGTCCAATCCCGTTGCTCGACAGTCTCCGCAGCGATCCAGTGCGAACCGCAACCATCCTCGAAATAGCTGATCAGCATGGCCAGTTTGCCAGACTGATCGGCCAGCTTTTTCATGACGCGCCGCTTTGCCAGTTCGGCACACTCGACAAACGTTCGAACAACGGTGCCGCCGTCAGTCTCTTCCGGGGCTTGCGGTGCATCCCGGATGGGTGTCACCCACCGGCTGGCATCACTGACGTTCCCGCAGTTGGCGCATTCGCAGACGTCGTCGTCATACAGGAACCACGTCGACGACTGGCATTCTCCGCACAGCCAGATCAGTCGTTCCGGTTTTGGGAAGTCGACGACTTCGGTGGTCATGCAGAGACACGGCCCGAAAGCTGGTTTCGAAGGGTGTAGCCCTCGAATGCCCAGATCTTGCCGCGCGCATTCTCCCGCGCGATCTTGCGGCCAATCTCTTCGTCAAAGTTCTCCGGCGAGGCGGCGGCACTCTCACCGGTGACGATAAAACCGTTTTCCAACGTCAGCGCGCAGATCGTCAGCGTCGTGCCGGGAAACACGTAATATGCTTCACTGGCAATCTGGGCATCAATCTTCGCAGGCGTGAGCCGAGGCGCATTCAAACCCTTCTGCTGGATTTCGCTTTCAATCGCGGATTCGTCTTTCGTCGTCATATCAAACCACTCCCTGTAGCTGTTGGGCGGCATTGCCCACTTGTCCGGCGATCTCGGCCCCCTGGCCAACCATCGCCATTTGCTGTTGCATCTGCGCTTGCTGCTGGGCCTGCTGGGCGAGCTGCTGCGCTTCCTCTTCGCTGCGCAGCCAGTCGACCCGACTGCCAGGCACCACGGCGAAGGCATCGCGGAAGGCGGTGCGCATATCAACTTCCTGCACGATGGATTGATCCATCTGTGCTGCAATGGCGGTCAGGTCCGCACCCTGCTTGAAGCCTTCAATCTTCTGCTGATCCCGTGCCTGTTTCAGCGCGTTGTTGAATTCATAGACCAGGTTCTGACCGCGCAGCCCGTCCGGCATATCGACGGGAACGCCTGATTTATCGACCGGGCCATATCCGCCCGACCGCATGACCTTTTCCGTGACCAGATCCAGTGTGGCGCCGGTCCATTCGTCATCGATCGGTTCAAACAGTGGCAGCGCCTGGCGAATGTATTCCTGCACCAACTGGCTGGCCTCGTAAGCTGTCTTCGTGCGCTGCGCATTGGCGAGCGGTGTCAGCTTGTTCAAGAAGAATGCATCGCTCAGTTTCTGGCGAACATCGACGATCAGCTTTTCGCCAACGGATGGGTTCTTGCCGAGGTCGATAGGCCGGATGGCAGCACCCAGACGCTCATCATATTCGGCATCGATATAGGTGATACCAGCCGACGACATGTCGATCTCAGATAGGATTGCGTCCTGCACAGCCACCAATGGCGGATCGTTGGCCTTTTCCGCCGCTTCGATGATCGACAGCATCATGCGTTGGATCATGCGAGCATCGGGCAGGGCGATGATCGAGGCCGGGGAGAACGCATAGACCTTACCGGAGATCGTCTGCCAGCGCGGCACAACGTAATCAAAGGTCGCGGCGGGCAGTTCCTGAAGGATCTTGCCCTCTTCCGTCACATAGACATCCGCCCATTTCGCCCATTTGGGGAATTTCCGGTACGGCTCATAGATTTCCAGCGGAACGAAGCAATGCCGGACCTTGAAGCAGTGCTTGAAATCCTTGTCTTTCAGCTTGTCGCGCATCGGCTGAGTGAGCTTATCCTCCCCAAACTGATGTGCCATGCTGATCGCGTTCATGTCCGCCTTGCGATGCACGTGCCAGATATGACCGTCAGGCCCTTCCGCAGCAGCGCAAAGCTTGGGATGATGATTGCGGAAGATCAGGTTATCGCGGGCTTTATTGAAGCTGACCTGCATCCAGCCCATGCCGATCGTCGCCCAATCGTGTTCGACCAGGCCGGCGGCGCGGCGATAGCCGCTATCACGGGAATAAAGGATAGCCCGGTTCACCGTCGTCATGAATTCCAGGAAGCTCGATGCGTCGGCCTGTCGCATCACATCCTGATTGGTAACGCTGGCCTTAAACCAATTGCCATCACGCACCATCGAGCCGATGGAGTTCCCCAGCTCACGACGGACATAGACGGGATAGGAATCAATCAGGTGGGAGGCGAACTCATCCCCGTAATCAATCGTCGTCGTGAACTCGGCCCGTTCGGGGTAGAAGAACTCACAGATGGTTTGATAGAGGGAATCAATGCTTTCCTTCGCAGAAAACAAGCGAGTATCGATTTCCAGCAGATCGCGACCGGCCTGATCAGACATCAGCGTTCCTTATGCCGCGCCAAGAGTGGAGCGGGAATATTCCTTGCCGCTCGAAATCGTGCCGCCGATAGCGGACGATGCGACTTTGTTATTCGCAGACGAAGAAGAGCTGGCGAGCTGATTGCCCTTCAAACGTTTGTTGCGCTTTGCCAAGCTATCCTCAGGATCCGGCTGCGTTGCCGGAGGGTCCGTTTCCGGCTGATCAAACAAATTGCCCATTATCTCGCCTTTCCTCTCAACTTGTCTTTCAAAGCGCTGCTCGATGTTTTTGCCTTGAAGCTCTGAAGCTTCTGATCGCGGCGCTCTTGCGCTGCCTTGGGCCGCTTGAGCCCGGCCATTTTCGCGACCGACAGCATGATTGTGGTGTCGCCCTTGTCCGGTGACCGGCCCAGCAGCTCTTTCATCTCTTCCTTGGGAAGAATGATGATCTCTTCTTTTTGGCCCCGTGCGACGATTTCGAAGCGATAGGCGGCCAGATCGGCGATCAGCTCTTCGTCCGGCGGCAGCGCGATCTTGCTGAAAAAGTTCGGGTCCAATTGCTCACGAAACTGCCAGATGGCTTGGGCGCGGGCATTGAAGAACCCATACATGCCGTCGCGCGTCGATGACGCCGAGCCGGAGCCGCCCTTGAACCCGAAGCAATTCAGGTCCGCATGGGCCAATTGCGTCAGGGTGTCGCCACCATACCCACCGCCAGCATCGACGATGATCCGGCACCGGTCCCGCATCTTGCGAACAATCAGGCCCGCAACCGTCGGACCATCAGGCGTATCCTTGCCGGGATGACTTTCCGGGCGCCCGTACCACCAGTCGTACCGCGCTTGCAGCACCGTGCGGTCATTGCCGCCCTGCGCCACATCGACGGCGATGGCCGTCATCGGTACTTCCGCAGGCGGTTCCGTTGTCCAACGGGCTTGTGCCTGCCGCAACCAGGACGTCGGGAACACTTGCCATTCGTCGTCCTCTTCCTCGACATCAAACGAGCCAGCGCGAAGCCGTTCCCGCAATGCCTTGGGAAGGCTGTTGAGCCTTGCCGCATATCCGGTTTGCATCAAGTCCGGATTGTCCTCGAGGCGGGACGGGATGAAGGTGCGCGATACAGCGTCGACCCATTCACCGTTGACGAAATGCGGGCCGCGCCCATCGACTTCCGTGTCTTCACCATCGATTGTGGTGAACCACCGCAGCTCACCAGGCGCCGCTGGGTTCTTGTGGTTCTTATCGAGCCATGGACCCCAATACTTGATGACCCATTGGCCTTGTGGCGTGGTCGGAGGATTGCCCGTGGCAACGATCCGGCACCGGCCACCGCCTGCATCACGGTTCCATGCGTTCACATAGCGGAACTGCGTTTCCGTGAATTGCGTGATTTCATCCCACGCTTTCAGGTCATTCTGGCGGCCCTGATAGTTTTCCTTGTCCTTCTCGAGCTGAAGGCCGCCGAACTCCATCATGCGACCGGCGCCCAGCTTCCATTGCTTGAGCTGGCTATTGTAGCCATCACGTGAACCAAGGATACGGGCCGCCTCCTGCTCGAGACCGGAGATCTGCTTGTAATTGCGCCGGAACACCAGGCTGTTCTTGTGGACCTCAGTGGCAAGACCGATGATCAATGTGGTGTTGTGCGTCGGGATGCACGAGCGACCAACAAGATAAAGCTTACTTGAATGATCAACAGCGATGCAGCGCATCATTCGCGGTGCGCAGGGCCTGACATCAACGATATACCGACGCAACGTCGTGGTGCGCAGGCCGTCCATCTTTTGCCGGTCGCGCTTGCGCCGAAGCTTGAAGACAGGCCAAGGACAGACAAACTTGATCCGGAACGACGTGTTGCCGCGCTCTACCTTATGCGTCCGCACCGTGCATTTGATGCCCAGCGTCGAAAGAAGATGATGCACATCATCGATCAGATCCTGCTTTGACAGGGCAATCTCGCACTGTCCGCGCCGATCAACAGTGCCATCCGTGTCCATCAGGCCGCGTAGCAGATCGCACCGCTGTTCGAAACCGGCCCTCAGGTATGGGAGAGGTATCCGCTTGTCGCCAAGAATGCCCAGGCAGCGAAGCTGCTTTTGCAGGCCAGCAAACCGAACAACCTCAAACGGGCGCTTGCGTCCTACCGTGTCTGTCCGCCGGCTGACGATTTCTGACGAAATATGCGGCAAGATCTCCGACATGTCGTCGACGTCCATGCCGATCAAACCACCTGCAGAATATCCGTCTCCGAGCCACAGACCCAATAAATACGGGTCGATAGGCACATGCGCGGCATCAATATCAAGCGGTTTGGCGACGGCAATAGCGTGGTTGGCGGACTTCCCAGACAATAACGAGGCCGCAATTTCATCCGTGGTCCGCACACTGCCGGTCGATGGCAATTTGTAATCATGGACGCGGCTTGCATTGATCGCCGTTATCGCCGCTGAAACCCAGGGCTTTTTCGACACTTCAACGCGCCGCGATAGCCTTGATTCCCGCCGCGCCACGCGAAATGCTTCCGTCAATCGTATCGCATTGTCGCGTTCACGTTTACTTTCCGTCAGCCAAAGATGATCACCATCTGCGTAGATGACTTCACCTGTGTCGAATTCAACTTCGAAGGATCGATCCGCCTGCAAGATCGGCGAGACAGCCAGCACCCGCGTTTGCGATCCATCAGAGGAAAAGATCGTATCGCCAGCGACAAGATCACCCATCGTTGTCCATCCGGATGGTGTCGGTACCGGCGTGTCAACGTCAAGACGCTTGCCACCGCCAGCCCCACCGCCGTAGAACAGTTCGTCCGCTTCCGAGAACCAGGCTTCCGTCTGCGGGCCGGGATTTGGAACAAAGCGCTGCTGCCCGGTCTGGGCAAGCGCCATAGCCTTCAGCTCGTCTTTCTGATCCTCATCCAGCGCACCAAAGGCGGCAAGGACATCGTCAAGATTCATTCGTCGTCATCCGGTGCCGGTGCGTCCGGCTTGGCGATGGCAGCCGCCACCTTGGCGCTGCGCATGCCTTTGGCCAACATGAAAGCAACCCGGCGCGCCATTTCGTTTTCTGAGACGTCCTTGGTTTCGATCGCACCGCCATTCGCGCCAGTGTGCTCGACCTTTTCGACGATATGGCCGCAGAGCTTGGCGAGATCCATCAAGGCGGCGCGCTTATCGGCCATCTTGATCTTCGTCTTGATGATATCGCGCTTATCCTCACCCCGGCCTTCCGCGTATTCCTCGACCTCGATACCCGTGAGGGCGGCCATTTGGTCGCGGTCGACCTCGCTGAGATCAATATATGCGGTACCGTCCGATGTGACTTTCATGAAGTCCGAGAGATTGCCGTAAGCGATCTTGGCCAGCTCACTGACGATCCGATCCTTCGATACATCGTACCGGGCGGCCATCTTGGCGCGCTCTTTTGCAATTGCGGCCTGAATTTCAGGTTTTTTCAGGAGTTCATAACCCGTCTGTCCAGCCGTCTTCGCGCTATAGCCGGCAGTGATTGCGGCGCGCGTAGCGTTGCTGCGAAGGTCGAGAACATAAGCTTCGACAAACCGCCGCTTTTTTTCGGTCAGTTGCGACATGGGAAACCTCAAAGGAAAACCGCACCAAGCGGCGAAGGGAATTCTTTGCAGTTTTTGCAAAGAAGGATGGTGGCGTGGCGAGCGCCCCCAACACGCGGCGGCGCGCTGGGAGCGCCCTGTTCACACAAGACCATCATCATGAAGGGAACATCGCCTCCATAAAAAAAGCCCCACCCAATCGCTTGGGCGGGGCAGGCTGGCCATAGGCCTCAGGGAACGGGAAGAATGATCAGTCGCTCGAGCAGGAACCACTTTCGAATGACGACGATCCGGAATCCGACGATGAATATGAACTCGTGTCGGACGAATACGAACTGCTGTCGGAGCAGGACGGAGCGCTTGGAGACGATTCCATCAGCGAATAGGCCGTGAGGCCGACAAGCAAATCTTGTGTGGATGGGAAATCCGCAGGGCGTTCGCGCAAGTCGTCAATGCTTGCGGCGCGACTGTCATCAAACTTTGAAGATACCGAAACTCTTTTTTGCGACATCAGCCGCAACATTTCCTTGCGTCGAGCCCGTTCGTTTTCTTTTTCAATCACCAAGCTGATTTCAAGTGGCGACAAAACACGGATCATGTCTCTCACCTCAAGTTCAGTCAATCCAAGACCTTTCAACCTCGGATCATTCACATCTGGAGTGCGCGTAAATTTCCCGATCCGATAAGCCTCTCGTTGCCTCGCACATTCTTCATCAACCACAACGACTGGTACACATGGTGTAGGCTCGGATCGCGGGAAGAACCGCAACGACGAAAGCAGGCGAGAAAGGAACGACTTTGCCATGGCAGCAGACCTCAAAGTAAAAGAAATTTCGGGGCGGAACCTAATTACGTCAGCCGAAGAACAGAGTTCTCGTCGCAAGCATAATTAAACATCTTGTCCTCGTCTTCGAGGACATAAAGGGTCACTGGCTCCGCAATACCAATACCGTGTTTGCGGCCAAGCTCTGAAAGCTCTTGGGCAAAAGCATCCGCGCGAAGGCTGGCAGTGCTGTCTGTTGCTGCATTGTCCATGACACACCTCAAAGTGAAAAGAAATTTGACCCTTCCGCCCCGGGCCGCTCAGGGGTGACGGTTGCCCTCGTACTCAACAACCGGCACACGTCGCCAAAGGAGAACGACGCGGAAGGGGTGCCACCAGCCAGACAAGCCCCCGCTCGACCAAGGCCAATGTTCGGCACACCCAAGGCCCACAAGGGGCAACTGAATTTCAGGCATGTTTCGGATATGCGCACACAATATCGTTTTGTGTGCTGGGACCGCCCGGCTACCATCCCGAACCGCTTTTTGGCGGTCACTTTGTCTTCGTCTTGCAAAGACATTCAGCGCGTTAGCGCAGGGTTGCTCAGAGATCGCGGATCATCCGTCACAAGTGAAACCACAAGATGAGACAAAATGCAATGGTTTCGGTCGCTTATCCACTATGCGAACTGGTTGGAATTCCTATTTGGCTATGGGTTCCGCCCACTCCACCGGGAAACGTTCAACGGTCACGGGTTGGCCGAGGAACCGCAGTTCCACTTGCAAGAAACCCTTGCCCACCAGGCGCAGGCCCTTGACGGTACCAACCGCACCCAAGAACGGGCCGCACGAGACCCGCAGCTTTTCGTTTTTTCCCCACTTATAGCGCCCATCATGGTTCATGCGCTCCAATGCAACAGCAATCGCCGCATCCATAGCCAACATGTCGCCCGACATCGGCACAGCCCGCGCCATGCCACCGACGACGCCCAGGACATGCTGACGGCGCAACAGCGCGCGAAGGGCGGGCAGGGAAGGGTAGACGCGCACGAACACATAGTTCGGCATCCATGGCCGTTCCGGCAATTGCCATTTGCGGCCACGTCGCACCACTTCACCGCCCGGCCGACGCGGCACGTAAGCTTCGACGTCAACGGCAGCGAGATCCGCCAGGACTGCGAATTCATGGCCGGTCATCACTTGCAGACAGAACCAACCAGCCCGAGGGCCAAAGCTATCGGCCACTTCCTTGGATGCCTGGTGCAGGTCATTGGCGTGTTGTTCCGCCGTAGCCATAACTTTGAACAACTTGCCCCACGCCTCTTCGCTGATATTTGCTGCTTCATCGAAGCAAATTATTTCTAACTTTGCCTTTTCCATGTCCCGCCCCTCAGTTTTTCCGATGTCTATCCGACGGAGCAAAGTCCGTGTGTTTCGTTGCGCGTTTGCGCTCTTCGCGATCAGCCGCCGCCCGGCTCGTCGCATCATAAACCGCCCGAGCATCCAGCAATTCGATATCGGCGCGGCGATTGGCGATCCGGTGATCGTCGCTCATGTACAGCTTACCAATTTCCACCAGATCAGTGACCAAGCTCCTGGCTTTACGCACCGAGCAATTCAGTTGCCCAGCCAGCCACCGTTCCCGGTATTCCAGCGGGCCGCCATTGTCATAGATCAGGTCAAGGATTGTCTGATATGCGCCGCGCTGTTCAAGCGTCAGGCCCCGGAAGCCCTCAAGGGCTTCCGCATGATATCGCCTATGATAGGCGAGACGCTTGCTCATGTGACGCCTGCTGTATGCTCATCTTCTTCGATTTCCCGATTGAGCATCATTGCCGCAACTGCCGTTACATTCCGACAAGCCAAATAGGATTCAATGACGCCGTCGGCGCTGCCCACAGCGAGGAAGCATGCACCGCAGCCGTACAACGCCTCGTAATGCGGGCCGATCGTCAGGGCGCGAATTCGTAACGCCCCGCAGCATGGGCATTTTTCTTGCTTGGTGAGTTTGGCAACGTGAAGGCTGGTCATATTTCATCCACCATCATCATCCGAACAAGCCGAGTTGCGCCGGCGGAGCCTCTGGCGGCAAGCCGAGCGACAAGAGTGCGGAGCGCATACGCGCCTTCCAATGGCACAACGCCGTTGCCGAGCAGCCTAAGTCGGTCCACGCGAGCAATGTCCAACCTGGAGGCCAGCCCATCAGCCACTCGACAAAAAGCGGGTTCAAGGTCCGGCGAGGCCGCAAGTGCGTTTCGCCATCCGTTGAGATCGTGAGGTCGAGGAGGGAAAAGGCCTGCCCCGTCAATGTCTCCACAGGGGGAGAATTCCCGGATCGCTGCCACTGCCCCCCCTTCTCGCCCTCTATGGCGCGGGGTGTTTTCCAAAGGACTGCCACCTCGTTCTGAGGTGGCGTCTTGCCCTCCCTGTCGCACAAATCCTGCTGGTTCGCGCCCTTTCCATCCCTCGCCTGTGGCGTCGGCCACAACGCTGCTACCGTCGAAAGGCTCTCTTGTGATCCCCTTTTTATTGGGTTGCTGCGATCTTGAAATCCAATCCGGGCTTCGTTTGCCAATACTGTCGGCCATAGCGCTACCGCCGTAGGCAGCGTCGAGTTGGGGGAGTTGCAATCCCTCCGCTTTCGGTCTGCACCCTTCGAGCCATCGCCAGAACTGGCGGTCGGCCACCGCGAGGATGAAGAGTCGTTCTCGCTCATGCGACGCACCAACTTCTGACGCGCGGAACAATCCGCCCTCAACCGTAAAGCCCAATCGCTGAAAGTCTCGCCAGACACGTTCCGCACCGCCCGAAGACAACATCCCACGGACGTTTTCGATGAGGACGAACCACGCCCCGGACTGGACGATGATGCGCCGGGCGACCGACCAGAGGTCGCGTTCGTCTTCCTGACCGCGCCGCTTTCCGGCAAGGCTGTGAGGCTGACACGGGATGCCGCCAATGATGCCATCCACAAGGCCGCGCCATGGTCTGCCATTGAAGGTTCTGGCATCGCTCCAAATAGGCGCTGGAGCCATATGGCCCGCTTCCATTGCTGATACCAGCGCGCCGCAGGCAAAGCCTTCCCTCTCGACCATGCAGACCGTTCGAGCACTTGGAATTGCCAGTTCGACGGCGAGATCGAGGCCGCCTCCTCCCGTGCAGAGGCTGATGATGTTGGTGCGTTGGGGATGTAGAGCCACATTCACGCCACCTCCCCAGCCTTCACCAATCCAACGTCACCAGAAATCTGATAACCTCTGCCGGTTTCAAACTTGATCCACACAGTGACAGGCAGTTTTGCGCGAATCTGCGCAATAACCGTAGCCAAGGACGGTGCCGCTTCTTCACCATCAGAAATAACAAAAACCCGACGAAGATTGTCCTCTGTTAAAAATCGTCCACGGTTCGCAACCATCTTTGCAAGGACGGCTTGCGCGTACGGCGAAAATCCGAGATCAGCGCGAAACATGCTGTTCGCTTGAGCGTCACCTTTCACCGCCTGTTTGCCCGTCTTCACGGGCATCGATGCTGGCGCGGATTCGGTGGGTTTACTCCAGCTTTCAGGCAAACAAAGTTCAAATGTCTGATCATCAATGATCGCCCATTCAACCGGTACCGCCCGCTCTCTTCGATCTGGAAATTCTGGACGATGACCAAGCGGAAGCTGATATAGTTTTTTTCCACCAGCAAGTTTCCGCACCGACACTTGCACGGAACCGCTGTCACGCCGCTGTAGCCTGATGCGCCCGCTATCTGGGCCGCGCCCGATCAGCAAGACAAAATCTATTGCGGACGGTATGCCCAACGCCATCCAGGCATCGGCCCCAATCGTAATAACCGCTAACGCTGGGCCGACGCCACGCTTATCCAGTCCGATCGAAATTTTCGACGTACTGGCCACATTGCCAGACCGTTTCGAAACAACCACCTCATCAAATGCCATAGCCGTCCCCCTTAAGTTTACCGTCGCGCCTACATGAATGAAATTTGGTGGCACGCCCCGATTTAGCGTTAAATGCCCCACTGTTTCCGGTGGGACCGGCCTGAATGGCTGCAACCATCCATTTTTACGCCGCTGGCATCGGGACTTGGTATGCTCGGCTTGCCACCGGAAGCCGCCAGATAAAGCGGGCCGGGTAATTTATAAACTGGCAGTGTCGCGCGATCGCGCTAATAACGTTCAGCCCTGACGTCGCGCCAGCAAAGGCCGCCCTCAACTATAGCCATAGCCGTCCGATCAACGCCGACGGTACACACCACAGTGCCACCGTCCCGCAGATCCCACCGCGCGAAGGAATGCATGTCATCTGCCAATGCATTGCGCATGCGAAGCCGGTGCGCGTTCAGATCAATCCTGCCGTAAATTGTGCTATCGTCGATCTGCATGGGATCACACACCATCCAACGGCGGTTCGGCTATCATGCCCAGCGCATGCAGATAGGTGTCGAGGATCAGATCCTCTTCCATCCGCTCTTGTTCATCCTTCTTGCGCAGCGAAATCACCTTGCGCAGGATCTTGGTATCGAAGCCCATGCCCTTGGCCTTGCCGTAGACTTCCTTGATATCGTCCCCGACGGTTTTCTTCTGTTCCTCGAGCCGTTCGATCCGCTCGATATAGGCGCGCAACTGATCGCGCGCGACACCATGGACATCGCTCACTCCGGTTTCCTTTTCGTTGAAAGCTTCGACTTGTGCGCCGCCGACATCAGCCGGTTCGCCACCATGCAGATAGGTGTCGAGGATCAGATCCTCTTCCATCCGCTCTTGTTCATCCTTCTTGCGCAGCGAAATCACCTTGCGCAGGATCTTGGTATCGAAGCCCATGCCCTTGGCCTTGCCGTAGACTTCCTTGATATCGTCCCCGACGGTTTTCTTCTGTTCCTCGAGCCGTTCGATCCGCTCGATATAGGCGCGCAACTGATCGCGCGCGACACCATGGACATCGCTCACTCCGGTTTCCTTTTCGTTGAAAGCTTCGACTTGTGCGCCGCCGACATCAGCCGGTTCGCCACCATGTTGGACAACCCGGGCAACAGCCCGAACCGCGTTCGTCTTAGCGCTATGCGGCATGCCGATCGCCATGGGGTAAAAATCAACCATTGGACCGCCCCAGGCGCACGCCTTGTGCAATCAACTCCCCACCAGCTTGATCGAATTGATCAACTGACATGTTCTGGATGACATCCAGCGCCATCTGCATAGCCGCAAGGCTGTGGCGGGCGGCCTGAATTTCATGAGCGGGACGGGCATTGCGCCCTTGGCTGAAATTCACAATCCATCGGGCCTTGGAAACACAAAGACGATCCAGGCCCTGAATAATTTCTGCTTTCGATAGATTGGCATTTCTCGCGTTAAACCGTTCGTCCGCCGTGCGTTGACGGTCTAGATCTTCAGCCACACTTGAGGTCGATTGGTATTGCTTGGTCATGATACCCCCCTGAGAAGCGAACGGCGGCGGGGCAATCAGTCCGCTAACTGGCCTTGAGCGGAAATCATGGCCCGCCGCCGCTGGACGAAAAGGTCATGCGCGCCGCTTGGGAGGCTTTTGCACGCATGTCTTTTCGCGATTGGCTGGTTTTTCAAAACGATCCGGGATGAGCGCGGTCAGGCTCACCCCGGTTTCAACGCTGATCTTGATGGCAAGCTCACCGGAAATCCGCTGCTGTCCACGCGACACAAGCGACAACAGTTGCTGGGTTACCCCAATCCGGTTGGCAAGAGCCGTGGCACTCCCACACTTTTCCACGGCATCCAAAAAGCCCTTCGAAAGCGGGTAAGTCCCAGGTTTTTTCAGCGCCATTGCGTCACCATCATCGATCAATACCAGACGAATAGTATTTAACTACGATCAAAGCAACAAGGAAATTTGTCTTTTGCGCTGCCTTTTTCTCTTGTACAATCGCACCATGTTAAAAGATAACTTTAAGCAACTCAGGGTTAGCGCTGGATTATCCCAAAGCCAATTGGCGAAATTGGCGGGGAGAAGTCAGCAGCTCGTTTCACAGATCGAGGCCGGCGAATTGACCAATCCGCCGTCATTGATCGATTTCGCGCGCGCACTTGGGTGTGATGTTGCGGATCTTGATGAAAGGTTTCGCAATGCACCAATTGCGGGCCAGTTCGAAGGCGACCGCCTGACCGAAATTCGCAAGATGCTGGACACGGTATCGCGCGAAACCCTGGCCTTGTCCCGCGCTTTAGGCAGTAGCGGCAATGCGAACCAACCAAAAACCATTCCGGTTGTGCGGTTCGATGAAATTCAGTCGCCATTCCCGCCGATCGGACAAGAGGCAATCACCCTCGACATCGACCGACCGGCAGCTTCCCATGTCGCTGCCGTCATGCGGACCGATCGGCTAGACCGCGTGGCGCCACCAGGATCCACTATCGTGCTGGAATCAGCCCCAGCCATGCTGGACGGAATGTTTTACCTCGTCGAGGATCAGGGAAAGCGCATCATCGGTCGATACCGAGAAAACCCGGATCGCATTCAGCCGTTCAGCAACAACCCCTCCGAAGACATCGAACTTCTGTCACCCGGCGCTATGGTTATTGGCCGCATCATCAAGGCCGTTATCAGCTTGTAAACAGCACTTATCCCCAACGCGCGACGTAACAGTATAAGGGTTATTATTATATATATATTATATTAGTGCCGCTGCCGTGCCACTCATGTAATCATGATGCTTTGATTTCATTCGCGTTTTCGGTTTTTTCACCGAAATTTAAATGAGACTTCGATTAGATTTTCCACTCGAAGTCTCATTTTGATGAAAATCGGCCAAAACTTTATCAACAGGTTATCCACAGGTTATCCACAGGCTTTGAAAGCCCCATGGAAACGATGACGCGCGTCCGTTCTTCTGGTTCCAGCGCCCGCGCACCAGACGCTTTACCAAGCGCCAGCGCATCCGAATCAAGTGGCTCGTAACAGTGCTCCGCCTCTATTCGGCGCATCTCATGCCACAAGGTTGCATAGTATGCTGCCGCCACGGAATCGGGCAGGCGGTTGGCGCCCCTGTCTCCGCTATTTTCCTGAAATTCTTCTGGCTTCTTGCTTGATAACCAGAGATCGACCCATTTTAAACTCATGTCGATGCACCATTTATAATCAATATTCGCGTATTAGTGTCGAATAAGTGACGAATAAACGCAAGCGGCAGTTTAGTGCATTATTGGTTATTTCTTTTTCACGTATACAAAATTTACAGTTGACGACATTACCCGTTTTCTAGTAGCTTACCCACAACAAAACTTGTGGAGGCTTCCCCCGATGCGCATTTGTTTCCCGGCCTTTTCCGTTGCCCTTGTGGTCTGGCTTGTGAGCCAACCGAACGCAGCGTTTGAAGCCTGCCGTCAGCAACACTCCGATGCCGTTTGCATCAATACGTTGCGGTGACTGACCATGTTTCTTTGCTGCAACTGCGGAAATCGCACAACCGATAAGTGCGACACGATTTGTGCTGTTTGCCGGTTCCCAATGGTCCCGGCACCGGCCCCAGCCAGTGCAATCCGTGAACCCGGGGCGATCCTACGCCTCTGGCAGCAGGGCCACCCACTGAGCTCCCAGCAGAAGGCAATCGTTGGCGACATGATGGCCGCCAACAGCATCGCCATGGCGGCGCAGACCTGGCGGGCGGTGTAACGATGGGCAAGCATAGCGACTTCGCCCGTCGGGCGCACGACGAATACCTGACGCCTTATCGCGGGGCCTACCCGCTGATCCCGTATCTTGCCAATGTAGCGACCTTTGCCGAGCCTTGCGCGGCCAATGGCCAGTTGATCCGCCACATCGAAAAGCATGGACCACTCTGCATTCATTCCGGGGATATCAGAACCGGCACCGACGTCTTGGAATGCTCTACGCTTCGCAGCCTGGTGGTGGATTGCATCATTACCAACCCACCGTACACGTGGCCAGTTCTGCGGCGCATGCTCGAGTTGTTTCCAACCATCGCGCCAACGTGGCTGCTGTTGGAGGCAACCTTTCCCTATACGGATCAATCCGCCCCTTACATGCGGCTTTGCACGGACATCGTCCCGACCGGATCTATCAAGTGGTTCGCGGGTACCAAGCACGCCAGCAAGGAGCGCTACGCATGGTTTCGCTTTGCGCAGGACGCGGCATGCGCACCATCCTTTCACATCAAGAAACCAATCCCGCGCGGCATCTGACCGCGCAATCAGGAGGCACCCCCGCATGAATACCCTGAAATCACCAACGAAGTCACCAAAGCCGGACGATATCCTGATTGGCGCCCGGATCAGAGGTGCGCGAAACAGTGCTGGCATAAGTCAAACGACGCTTGGCGATGCGCTGGGCATTACCTTCCAGCAGATTCAAAAATACGAGAAAGGCACCAACCGTGTTGGGGGCAGCCGTATGGCCGAGATCGCCAAGATACTCGGAAAGCCTGTCGCCTATTTCTTCGAAGGCGTTACAGGCGAAGGCACCGCAACCGTTGCCGACGTGCAGGAGGCTCAATTCACTTCGAGCCGCGAAGCGCGCCGCCTCATCAACGGGTTTCGCGCCTTGCCGACCGGCCAGCGCGCCGCCGTCCTGAAGCTGATCGAAGGCCTGGCCGAGGTCGCACAGGACAACGGTGACGCATGAACACGTCACGGCCTAGCGCCCAGATCATTCCATTCGATCGGCCCCGCGCCGTCAACCACCAGGACATCGCGACGTTTGTCCGGTTTCGGTTGGCCGAGACCGCCAAGCTTGCCACGGCAGCGGCGCAGGATGCGCAGCTTGCCAACAGCTTTCTGGCCATCCCTGGCGCTGACCTTAAGGTCACCACGAACACTGGTGGCGAGATCATCCGCCAGCTAGTGGGCGCCACCATGGCGGCCATCCTGGCAACGGGATGCAATGACGGTGACCGCGTGCTGATGGCAGCGCTTGCCAATTGGCTTGCCGACGCCGGGGGGAGGGCGTGATGTTTTACCTTCTCTATCTGCTGTCATTCACCGTCGGCATCATGGCGGGCCTGTACTGCGCCAAAGTTGGCCTTGTGGCCGTGTCCAAGGCCACAAGCACCGACAAGATCGAGAAGCGCCGGCACCGGATTGCTTTGAGATTTGCCAGTGAGATCGACGATAGCCGGGCGTTTCTGGTGGCCTATACCGCTGGTGATTACCAGACCATTCGCCGTCTCTGGCCTGACTTCTGGAGCCATATGTGCGCGCAGGACGCGTTGTCTATGGATTGGAAGGCGTGACCATGTCGAGCGCCGCAATCTTTGCCGACGGCTTTCCGTGGATCCTGTTGCTGCCATTCAGCGTGGCAGGGCTGCTGCTGATCATCATGCCACCGGCACCGCCCAAAGGGCCAAACCCATTTCTATACCCAGGCCCATACGACAGGCCATAACCACAAGGGGTTACCATGACACTGCTTGCGCTAGAGGGGCAACCGAACCCTGAAGACATATCGAACCAAACGGATTCAATGGGCGTGATGGCCCGTGCTGGCCTCTCCACGATGCAGGTCGAGCTTGAAGCGTTTGTGAATGCGGAATTGAAGCGTGATGAACATACCGCGCTTCTCTATGGTCTCTGGCTATACTTCCTTCAGATGCATGCATCTGTCGCCGCCGCCGTCCTCACCCCGCCCGCGTATCCAAAGCTCGTCGACCTTTTGAAGCAGGGTGTCGAAATCGACTGGCTCGAGCACGCCATTGCTGTGCGCAAAGAGCTGGAGCAGAGGGGCGGGCAATGACCGACCTGATCGTCATCGTCAATGGCTATCCGCAGTCTGGCAAGGATACGGCCACGGGGTTTCTGGTTGAAGCCATGACAGAAATGGCCTGGTCATGCGCCCGCTTCAGCATCATCGATCCAGTGCGCGATTTCCTGTTTCGCATCGGTGTCAGATGCATCGACAAAACGCCGGAACAGCGAAAGCTGATGGCCGATATCATCGATCGTCTTGAGGCGCATGATCATGCGTTGAGCATGAACGTTTTGGAAAGAATAGAGGGACACCTCAGCCAAGACACCTATCTTAACCGGGTAGCATTCCTTCATGTTCGGCGAATCAGCGCCATCAACTGGATAAAGCAAACGGCGTCCAACACAATGGTTACCACGCTTGGCATCGAAAGAACCGGCACCGAGCAGGGTCTTTCTAATGCCGCAGATTCCGGCGTGTGGGATTATCATTACGATTGCGTGATTGGCAATAACGGAAGCCTTTCCGAACTCCAATCGAGCTGCCGCGCCATTGCCGAGTTCCTTGATTTGGAGGCGCGGCGATGAGCGAACCAAATCCCGCCCGCTTCTACATGGTGTTCAACCCGGCGGCCAATCCGCCGACCTATATGCACGGCGGCAAGCAGTCGGCAATCGACGAGGCCAAGCGCCTGGCCAGCAAACACCACGGCCAACGCTTCTTTGTGCTGGAAGCCGTCGAAGCATATCAGGTCGACCTGCCGGAACCGCGACGGATCGAGCTGGGCGGCAATGCGCTGCGGTTTCAGGATCCATCCCGCTTTTCTCATGAAGAAATCATCGAAAAGACGCTCATTGCAGAAGAGCGTCTGCATCAGATGCGTCCGCGTCCGCCAGTAGCTGACAAAGACATTCCGTTTTGAGGCCGGGCCATGCTTCACCCCATCCCATACGGCCACGAGATCCGGCCCAGCTGCTGCGATGGCTGTGGCACTCCAATCGATAAGGATTGCCGACGCGGCCCGGCTAGGGCCTGCAAACGCGAGTTCTTTGGCGGCAGCCGCAAGGCAACGACAGAACCGGCACCGACCACAGACGAAATCAACCGCCTTATCAAGGCGGCGTCCACTCTCGCAGCCGCAATGCAAGATGACAGCAAAGGGCTGATCGACGTCTCAGACGCCGCATTGGCCATAAAGAACATCATGGAAGGCAAAGGCCGACCAAGCAAATAACCCCGGCAGTGAGCCGGGATTTATCCCGAGGCGCAGCGGGGAACTGCGCTTTTCACCACAGGAGACATCATGTCCATTTTTGCAAAACTCAAATCCGCCATGTCTGGCGCCACCAACAAAATCAGCGGGCGCAAGGACTTTCTTGAGGCCGTGGCCGCCGCATCTGCCCTCATGGCGTCGGCAGACGGTAGCGTCAGTGATGACGAAGTGTTGACGGTCCTGTCTGCTGCGAAGGCAAACCCGAACCTCAAGGCGGCCTTCTCGGAAACAGACATCGACAACGCCGTAAACACCATGTTGGACCGCGCCAAGACCGGGCGGGCCGGGCGCTTGTCGCTCTACAAGGAAATCGAGGACATCAAGGCCGATCCTGAAATGTCCGAAATCGCCTTGTCCATCGCGCTTGATGTGGCGGATTCGGATGGGACGTTCAGCGACGATGAAAAGGCCGTGGCCAAGACCATCGCCGGCAAGCTGAACCTCGATTTGAACAAGTACCTGTCGGTCTGATGCGCAAGGGTCTGATTTTCGTTGCTATAGGCTTGTGCCTGGCAACGTTCATCACCGGGGCGGTGCTGGATTTCTTCCTGTTCGCCGCCGCTGGTGGGCTGCTCTTCGCAGCGTTTCGGTTCGCCAAGTAAGGCGGGCCTGCCGGCGCGGTACGAGGCCGCGCCGGGTTTCTCTAACAAGCAGGAGATTGCAATGGAACTGCCATTTGGTCGAGTAGACATTATGTCGCCACCACCGATCAGCTTCAAACTGTCTTTTGGCCCTGGCCAGAAGACAACTCGCGTCCGCATCACCAAAAAATACCCGCACTCGAATAAGCGCCAGCAAGCCCGCTATGCGCGACAGATTAAAGCAGGTCAGCTTTTCATGCGCGGATGCGACAGACCAAGCCTCAACGAACATCAGCGCTGATCCGTTTTGGTTTCCGCAGCATCGCGCTGCGGTTTCCCAAACCGACCAATGAGGACAGGGACATGACACAGGAAACACCATTGCAGACAGCCATTACCGACGCCATCAATCGCAACGTTGCGAGCGACAAAGTGCAGGAGCTGATCGAGAAAAAAACGCAGGGCCTGATTGCGGAAGTCATTGATGATGCGTTCCGCAGCTATTCGGAGTTCGGCAAGGAACTGCGGGCGATGGTGGCCGAAAGCCTCAAACTTCCCGAAGGTCACCGGCTCGATATGCCGAGTTTCGGTCAGACGATCATGACGGCGCTGAAAGCGTCAATGGATGAAACCATTGGCGATCTTTTGAACCAAAAGCTCAAAGCGCAGATGGACGAAATTCTATCGATCGCGCCGAAGGAATTGAAGCTTTCTCAAGTCGTGGAAAAGCTGGTGGAAGACGCCAAGGAAAGCCGGCTCTATCATTCTCATGACCGTGTGACATGCCGCGTTGAGCGCACGGACGGCACTATGAGTGAATGGTGCGACATCTATCTTGATCGCAATAGAACCGAGGCGCCCAAGGATTGCCAAGCTAGATTGACCGTAACCGGCGACGGCAAGATCTTCCGCATGGTTATCGATGGCAGGGACGCCAGCAAGACCATTCATTTCGGCGCGTATAGCGAATGGGAGAAGCTTCTTTTCAGCGCCTTTGCCTGCGGTTCTACGCTGATCATTGATGAGGATAACGTTTCCACGTCGCTTGACGATTACTGACGTCGCGGCACCGGCCCCCGTCGCATCTCCCCGCATTCACCACAGGACAAGGAAACTCTCTATGAAGCTTTCCGAATTGATCGCCACATACGGCGACGAGAGCGTCACATTCCAGCCTCTCGATAGCGCAATCGATACCATCAACATGACCAAGGCGGGGACGAAGATTACCTTTGGAACCGATGAGCCTTTTGATCACAACGGCACCGTCCGAATGGCGCTTGTCGTCTGGATGGACCGCAAGCGCGTTGCCGAAATTATCGCCGCATCAAAGGCAGGTGCGTGATGGCCGACAATACCAAAATTGAATGGACCGACGCCACCTGGAACCCGATCACCGGGTGTTCCATCGTCTCGCCCGGCTGCACCAATTGCTACGCCATGAAGCTGGCAGGAACGCGCTTGCAGCACCATCCCAGCCGTGCGCGCCTGACAAAGGACAGCAAGGCCGGACCTGTCTGGACCGGCGAGGTTCGCTTCAACGAACAATGGTTGACCGAACCTCTGAAATGGAAAAGGCCGAGGATGATTTTCGTCTGCGCCCATGGCGATCTGTTTGCCGAAGGTGTGCCGGACGAATGGATTGACAAGATTTTCGCTATTATGGCGCTGGCCCCGCACCATACCTTTCAGGTACTCACGAAGCGCCCAGAACGGATGCGGGAGTATCTCGTCAGATTCAAACCCTCCCCAATCCTTGATGGATTTATCACCCGAGATGGCATCCACTCGGCTGACAGCCCGAAAGGGTGGCCGATCTTTTCACAGTGGCCTCTTCCAAACATCTGGCTTGGCGTGTCCGTCGAAGATCAGCCGCGAGCGAAAGAGCGCATTACAACCCTGTTGCAAACGCCAGCAGCTATTAGATGGGTTTCCGCAGAGCCGTTAATTGGTCCGCTTAACCTAACCTCGATTGATATAGATTCCGATGGGGTTCTTGACGCCCTGAATATTCACACATGGGGCGAAGAAATCGCCAACTGGCGAGATACCGATAAAAACTGGGAAGCGTCATTCCTTGACTGGTTCGATCTTGGGGAACTTCCGGACGAAGATGACCCAATCCTTCCCCGCCTCGATTGGGTCGTTGCCGGTGGCGAAGGCGGGCGCAACGCCCGGCCCATGCATCCGGACTGGGCAAGATCCCTGCGCGACCAATGCGCAGCAGCGGGCGTGCCGTTCCTGTTCAAGCAATGGGGACAGTGGGGACCGATTGAAGAGACCGTTGGCAGCCATGAGCAATTTGCCATCAGCCATAGCGGAAAGCTCGTAAAATCAGCTGACCTCGCTTACCCAGACGGAAAGGCGCGTTCATCTCTTTCCGAAGAGGACCGGCCCGGGCTCCACTCCATGTACTCCGTGGGCAAGAAAGCCGCTGGTCGCCTGCTGGATGGGGTCGAGCATAACGGATTCCCAGAGGTGCAATCGTGACAGAGATCGAAACCAACTGCCAATTCATCACCGTGAAGATCACCGGCAAGTATGACCCGAAAAAGCCGGTACCATTGCGCATCAAGCGAGATACGAAGAAGCCAAACTGCTGGGCAACGCCAGACGGCAAGCGCATTTTCAATTCCGAAGAGTGGGCCGTCAAGGCCATGGAAATGGATACGCCGGAATACGATGCTGCCCAGCGAAAGCGCATCGACGCTGGCCGCATTGTCCGCGCCGAGGTTGCTGAAGGCTACGATGGGTGGGTTACCGTCACGGGCGACGAGGATGATTACGCCCAGGACGTCGCGGAGCTATTGGAGAAGCACAGCGATCGGCTGTCTTGGGCTGGCGTTCCTGATGAAGAAATCGCCGGACACCTTCCAGCATGGGCTTTCTGCTGCCAGGAGGATGGATTCGATTTCGATCTTGAATCGCAGCTCGATAGCTATCTCGACGACAATCACCATAAAAACGCCCGCGATTGGCTTGTCGACCAAAAGGAGCTTTGGGAATTCTGGAATGCTTGGATCGCCAAGCAAAATCTCCGCAGTTACATCATCGACTATAAGCGCATCGTCGTGATCGATCAGGCCAGGTACGACGCCGAGCTTGCCGAGGCTAAGGCTTGTCTTGCGGAGATCGGCAAATGACCACCCGCATATCCTGCTGCGTTCCGTTTTGCCGTCGCACCTATCACAATCGAGACGGTTCCGAGACATGGATATGCGCCGTGCATTGGCGCCGTGTCCCGCGCACACTCCGCGCTGAATACGCAGCCGAGAAGCGCCAGACCCGCAAGATCATCACCCGCAAACCACTCTACCGGGAATACTGGAAATACCCGGGAGGATCGTCGGATCGGCTTGCCGCCGTCGCCATGTGGAAGCGCATCGATGCGATTTGGGAGCGCTGCAAGGCAGCGGCTATTACAGGATTCTAACATGGCCAAAAAGATCGAAATCAAGTTGCCTTGTATTGCCCACGTGCGCGGCACATCAACACTTCCACGCCCCGACACAAAAACGCTTCTCGCCCTGGCCGAGATATACACCCCATTCGAGATCGCACGGGCCTATGGCGTGATGAAGATCATTGCCGAGGAATGGTTGCGAGAGGAAGGGTTTTGCCCAGCTCCACGGTGCGGCGGTCTTTGGGTTCGCCGCCCGCCCGCCGTCCACGAAGAGACCAGCCACCGCAAGCCGACATTGCCGGCGCTATCCATGCATCAGGCATTCCTTGCCGATCCGCGAAACATCAAACGCAAAAGACTGATGGAGAACCTGTCATGAGACAGCCGAAACGAAAGGTGCTTGTCCTTTTGAAGAACGGACGGCACCGGCCGGAAACATCGCTCGAGCAGTTTTATCGTGAACGGGCAGAGGCCAATCAGGAAGCGCGCCTTGCAGCCGAGCGCAACAGCAAGATGGCCCAGCGTGACGCCGAGGTGAAGGGGCAGCAGATCATGCGCCTCTTGGCCGCTGATCCAACCGGCGCCTTACCGGACGATCTACGCGCCGCCTTCTTGGCCGAGATCGTCAAGCAGTTGGCCGAGGCGTTCAGCGCCAGACTTTCCGAACAGGCCGGCCATCTGTTCACCGGACGATACAAGCCGATCCGCGGCAGATCGCGGGCGCATGTCCGCGAAGACAGGCAGAGAACCACCGAAGTGGTGACCCGCGTCACCATCCCGGAATTCACAATCGAGCAGGCCTATCAAGGGCCTCGCATAAGCTGAGACACCAGCCCAGGAGGGCAAAGATAATGGCCAGCCTTGAACACCATGTTTCGGAACTCTGCCGCGCCGAAATGAAAAAGTTTGCCGCTTGGTGCGCCCAAAATTGGACTGTCACGCCCGACCAAGCGCGGGCCGACAATTTTTTTGACGGGAAGCCTGAAGGTTATCTCGAGGGATACAACGCAGCGATTGAAGGCCTTTCCGGTGCAATCGACTGCTTTTTGGAGGAATAACCGATGAGGTATTTCGAAAACCTCCGCGTTGCATGGATCATCGAGACCGTCGAAATTTTCGGTTTCATCAACCGCAGCCACGTCGTGAAAAAGTTCGGGGTCACGGAGCAAGTTGCCTCCAAGGATTTCGGCACCGTGCAAAAACTTCACCCACACCTGATGCGCTACGACACGAGCGCCAAATGCTATTTCCTGAAGGAAGGTGCAAACACATGATCGTCACAGAAGAAATGGTGAACCGCGCCGACAGCATTCTTTCGAGGTCGCGGCCTGGAATCCCAGATGAGGTTATTCGGCATGCGATAGCGGCGGCTATTGCGGAGGCCCCAACCCAAGAAGATCGCACACATGCAATGCTGGAAACTATCGTCGCCCCCGACAATGGTACATCGCAAGAAGTCTTATCCGCAGTCCTACAATGCGCGAAGGCGTGGGTTCCAGAAGCGCGGATCGTCGGGAACGTGCGCGCTGGCGATATTGCGCGGGCGATTGAAGCCGCCCTATCCGCCCAGCCGCAGCCAATAGAAAGTGAAATCCAGCGTTATGCGGGAATTTACCGCGATGGAGAGGGATGGGATATCGAGCCAACTCAAGACGGCGAGTATGTAAGGTACGATGATCATGTCGCTGACCGCAATGTCCTACTTGATCACCTTGACAAGATTGATAAGGCGAAATCCGCCCAGCCGCAGACGGTGGCGCCAAATTTCCCAGAACTGCTTTCTGAAGATGAAAAAAAATCGATGCTTCGCGAAGCCGAAATCCTCTGGAAAGACCTAGAGGAAAACAAACTTGGTGGGTTTTCGTGCCAAAACCGCCCGTTCTATATTGTCCACGCCTTCAAGTGTGCAATCGAGAAATACGGACACAGAGACGTTGGGCTTAATTGGTCGAAGGATGCTCTTGATGCTGCTCGCTCTGCCATCACCACAGCGCCAGCGCAGGAGCCGACTGTGGACGATTCGAGCCGGTCAGAGGGAGAGTATAGCAACGTCTATGACGCAGTGCAGGAACCAACTCTGGTATTTCGGAATATTCAGGCCCGGGAGCAAGAAATCAAGCCGAACATGTATGATTCTCCCATACACTTTCTACGCATCGACCCACCCGACCAACAGGCCCGCATTGACGAGCAAGAAAGGCTCCGTTTTGAGGGGGATCTTGACAAATGGATGAAGATCATCAGCGCAGGCATAACCGGCTATCAGCCGGAAGCCTACGCTGTGATGGATATGGCTTGCCAGGAGTTGGTTCGTAGCCGAACTCGCATTGCCGAGCTGGAGACAGAGATCAATATCAAGGCTGATTTCATTGAGGCTACGGTCGATCAAATGGCGGGGAAAGACGAGCGTATTGCAGAGTTGGAGGCGTCGCTCAAGCCGTTCGCTGAAGAGGCCGATCACATCTCTTCATGCTTGCCCAATCCACGGCGCGTAGAAAGTTTGGTCATGCGAACTGGCATCACCTACGGCGATTTCCGCAATGCCAGGGCCGCCCTTAACAAAGGAAAGGCAGAGTGATGGCTGAAAAAACAAGCATCATATTCGGCTGCAATGGTCGTATTGGCTCTTTGCTGTTTCACACTCTACGCGCGCAAGGTGAGACCGTTTTCGGGATAGACGGATCACTTGACATACCGTTTTCATTACTGACCACCCCCGCCGTAGTTTATCATTGCGCAGGCAATGCAGATCCGAATGCGGCCATCGAACAACATGTCCATACGGTAACTCTTGCAAAGCGCGTTCTCAGTTGGTGCGCAGAGGCTAAGGTTCCAAAGGTGTATCTCTGCGGCTCATCATGGGCAGATCCTATCACGGATGACAGAGAGCAAAACGAAAGGACCGCCGCTTACGGCGCGGCAAAAAGAGCAATCAGGGACATGGCCGCAACCCACCCCGGCGATGCTCGCTATGTCCGTCTTGGCTGGTATCCGGCCACGCCGATGCCAGACGACGCGCCAGATTGGCTAAAGCGGGAATACTGGACGGCACAAGACGTTCTCCGCGCATTCGATCTTTGAGAGGTGGCAGAGTGATGAGCACAATGGATAAAGTTTGGCTGATTACCGCACCAATAATGTGCGGCGTCATGCTGTTCTCTGCTTATGTAAATATTGAAGGGGCGTCCGCCAGGCGAGAACTTGCGGCATCAAATGTCCGTCTTGCAGAACAAATTGAAAAGCTTAACGCGGCCCACGAAGAACGGAAATGTGCCGCTGATGGGAAGGTGGAGCAATGAGCGACCACGAACGAATTTTCCTTGAGCAACCCGGTGCGCCGGATCGGTGCTGGTGCCAAGATGATGCTTTTGAAGGTGGCGGCATTGCGTTTATCCGCGCCGATATCAGCGCCAGCCAATTAGCAGAGGAACGCAACAATGCGCTGGAATCGGCTGCCATGCGGATTGAAAAGATCATAGCCGATATGCAAGCGCTGGAAAAGTTCAACCGCTCCTACGCTCTACGGATTGCGGCTTTGGCGCTTGCCGATATCCGCGCATTGAAAGACGTATCAATCAATGGACGATAACCAGCCCGCTACACCAAGAAAATCGCGCTGCATCAGATCAGCGCCGCCGCGATCCGCGCGATGAAGAGGGGGGCGGGTATGAGCGATCAGCGTTATTGCGATGACTGGTCTTGCCCAGAAAAATGGAAATGTGCCTTACATTTCGTTCAGTCATCCGACTATTGGTCAATGGCAAGCCCAGATGAGCCAAAGGATTTCTTCAAAGGAGAGCGTAATCGATGGGGCTGTTTGAATTTCAAAAAGGCCCCATTCAACCCCACGCTCAATAAGGCCATGCAGGTGCAGGGCGATGACGCTAGGCCGAAAATTCCCGAAAATTACACGGGCCCAAGGATCGTCAAATGAAGCTGCCTTACATCTATCGATGGAACCGGCAAGGCCGCAAAGGGCAAACATGCGAGGTGCTTGCACGCGGCACCATGAATTCCTGCCTTGTCCGTTTTTCTGACGGATACACTATGGTCACCAGTCGCAACGCGATCAAGAAGAACAAGGAGCAACTATGAGCGACCTCCGGCTTTTCGCCGACATGATGCACGAGGCAATCGCGATGGAGCGCCGCCTCAAAGAGATCAACCGCAATGCCGCTGTCTATGCCGATAAATGCACCAGGCTTTCGCTTGAGAGCCTAAACGATCTCGACAAAAGCCAGCGCCAGTTCCACGCCTCGCGTGAGGGCCTTTGCGCAGTTCGGATCATTCTTGCCGGTTAACAACCGATATTGCTTTTCAGCGCCACATGAAGGAAAATGATGAGGCTTGAAGATTGGCGTCCGCCGAGCTTCCTTAAGTGTAGATCTATAGCTACACGTACCAAACCAGGACTGCGGCGTTATGGTGAGTGTCAAGCACCGCCGCAGTCCTGGCACCCAAACAAAATCCCAAATCAAAATTTCATGTGATTAACCCGCAGTTTTTGCATGCTCTACCGGTGGGCAATGGCGTGGGTAACAGCGCGCATTTTTCGGCACCGGGCCAAACGTTTTCAATCAGATAAATACCCAACTATGACGGACACCTCTTCCGCCATGCCGAAAAGTAAATAAATTAAATCAAATAGTTACATGTTGAATTGTCAAACTATTAGGCTCGGTTTGACAATTTATGTTCTCGTTTCATCCTGCTGCTTCGAAGGGGAGGGGCGTCTTGGGTGATCATTAGGAAATAGCGCTGCTGTTTACAGCAGCCTTGGCCTCGATCACATGTCGTGCGCGTCTTCTGTGGAGTTCTTGCGTTTCAGCAGGAACCAGAGGAATGCCAGGCTCATCACGGCCATGGCAAACCAGGTTACTGCATATTGAAGATGGCTATTGGGAAAACGGATCTGCGTTAAACCACCGACCGGATAGCCGCCCGGCACATCGCTTTTGTCGGCGTCCATAAAGAACGGCACCACTTGGGTCAGATTGCGCTTGTCGGCAATGGCGGAAACGTCGCGTGAATACCAGCGATCGGCATTTGGATCATTGGAGCGCAGCAAGGTTCCATTTGGTTCGCTGATGCGCAGAAGGCCGCTTACGGTCACGCTTCCGAGAATCTGACCTTCCGCCCGGCGGGTCGGGTCTTTGCGGTCAATCGGTACAAAGCCCCTGTTGATCAACAGGGTTCCCTCTTTTTCAGTCTTGAGGGGGGTCATGACCCAATAGCCCGCGCCCAATTCCGTGGCGGCGTAGACCAGGGTTTCCTTGTCGTGTTCGTAAATGCCGGAAGTCTTGATATGGCGGTATTCATCGGCGTCGCGATTGACGGAAGGCCATTGAGGTGGGGATGGTGCGTCCACCGGTTCGGCATGAACACGAGCATCAACACGAGCGATCAATGCTTTTTTCCAGCCCAGACGCTCAATTTGCCAGATGCCGAGGGCTATGAACAAGGCCGTTGCCAGCAGGAGAAAGCCGGATAGGGCAACCTTCTTTATCGAAATACGCCTGATGGCCTGCTGGTCTGACATGTATCAATCGTCCTGAAACGGATCGGGCGACATGGATATGCCGCCCGATCGGATATCGGCGTCCTTACGGGACGTTACGCATCATTTCGGGGCTCATCGGCATCATATTGGTGTTCAAGTGATGCATGACCCAGAGTGAGCCGGAGAGCGCGATAACGACAACGATGATGGTGAAGATCAACGCCATCATGTTCCAGCCGCCTTCCGACTTGGTATTCATATGCAGGAAGTAGATCATATGAACCACGACCTGGATGGCGCCGAGGCCCATGACGATACCAGCCAGCAAGGCCTTGTTGGTCAGGCTGCCGCTCATCACCAGATAGAACGGGATCGACGTCAGGATGACCGACAAGATAAAGCCGATCATATAGGTCTTCATCGAGCCGTGGCTGGCCTCGTGGCCGCCATGGTGATGATCATGGCCGTGGCCATGCGAATGTGCGTGCGAATTGTCGTTCATCCGATCACTCCCAGCAGGTAGACGTAGGAGAATACGCCAATCCAAATAACGTCGAGGAAGTGCCAGAACATCGAGAGGCACATCAGGCGACGGCGGTTTGCTTCGACCAGTCCATGCTTGCCGACCTGGGCCATCAGCGTCACCAGCCAGATGATGCCGAAGGTAACGTGCAAACCGTGGGTGCCGACCAGCGTAAAGAAGGCTGACAGGAAGGCACTGCGATTTGGACCTGCTCCTTCATGGATCAGGTGAACGAACTCATAGAGTTCGAGCGCCAGGAAGATTGCGCCGAATACACCGGTCACGCCCAGCCAGATCAGCGTAGCGGCCTTGTTGTTCTTCTCCATCGACAGCATGGCAAAGCCATAGGTGATCGAGGAAAACAGCAGCATGGCTGTATTGATCGCTACCAGTTTCAGGTCGAACAGGTCGGCCGGAGCCGGGCCAGCCGCATAATTGCGACCGAGCACGGCATAGGTGGCAAACAGCATTGCGAAGATCAGGCAGTCGCTCATCAGGTAGAGCCAGAACCCAAGGTTCGTGCTGCTTTCCGGATGATGCTCTTCCGTCAGGTAGAATTCCGGCTTTGCAGTTTTTAAAGTTCTGGGATCCATCTGATCACCCCTTCCTTGCCAGAAGCGCGGTCCGCGTTGCTTCGGTATTCACCACCTCTTCGGCGGAAATATAGAAGTCACGGTTGTAGTTGAACGTGTGCGAGATCGACACTGCAATGATCGCCACGAAAGACACGATGGCCAACCACCACATGTACCAGATTAGGCCGAATGCCATGGCAACGCTGAGACCTGCAAGGATAACGCCCGTGCCGGTATTCTTCGGCATATGGATCGGCTTGAAGCCCAGCAGAGGACGGCTATAGCCACGCTTCTTCATGTCGTCCCAGGCATCGGTGTCGTGGACAACAGGTGTGAAAGCGAAGTTATAGGCTGGCGGTGGCGAGGAAATCGACCATTCCAGGGTCCGGCCATTCCATGGGTCGCCCGTCAGGTCGGCAAGTTCGTGGCGCTTGAAATAGCTGACGACGAGCTGGATGACGAAGGAAGCGATACCAAGCGCAATCAGGCAGGCACCAAATGCGGCGATGATGAACCAGATTTGCAGCGACGGATCGTCGAACTGGCTCATGCGGCGGGTTACACCCATCAGGCCGAGAACATACAGCGGCATGAAGGCGAAGTAGAAGCCGACCAACCAGAACCAGAAGGACATTTTGCCCCAGAACGGATCGAGCTTGTAGCCGAACGCTTTCGGGAACCAGAACGTGACGCCAGCCATCAGACCGAACACCACGCCGCCGATGATGACATTGTGGAAGTGAGCGATCAGGAACAGCGAGTTGTGCAGGACGAAGTCGGCTGGTGGCACGGCAAGAAGAACGCCGGTCATGCCGCCGATAACGAAAGTCACCATAAAGCCCATGGTCCAAAGCATCGGCACTTCGAACCGGATGCGGCCACGATACATCGTGAACAGCCAGTTGAAGATCTTCGCGCCCGTCGGGATCGAGATGATCATCGTGGTGATGCCGAAGAACGAGTTGACGCTGGCGCCCGAACCCATGGTGAAGAAGTGATGCAGCCACACCAGGTAGGACAGGACCGTAATACAGACCGTGGCGTAAACCATCGATGTATAGCCAAACAGGCGCTTGCCGGAGAAGGTCGAAACCACTTCGGAGAAAATGCCGAAGGCGGGAAGAACCAGGATATAGACTTCCGGGTGACCCCAGATCCAGATCAGGTTCACATACATCATCGGGTTGCCGCCGAGATCGTTGGTGAAGAAATTGGTGCCGACATAACGGTCGAGCGTCAGCAGAGCCAACGTGGCAGTCAGGATCGGGAAGCTGGCAACGATCAACACGTTGGTGCAGAGCGAGGTCCAGGTGAAGATTGGCATCTTCATCATGGTCATGCCCGGAGCGCGCATCTTGACGATGGTCGCAATCAGGTTGATGCCTGATAATGTCGTTCCGACACCGGCCACCTGAAGTCCCCAGATGTAGTAATCGACGCCGACGCCGGGGCTGTAATCGCCACCCGAAAGCGGCGGATAAGCCAGCCAGCCGGTACGGGCGAATTCACCGACGAACAGCGAAATCATTACGATCACCGCACCTGCAACCGTCATCCAGAAGGAGAAGTTGTTGAGGAACGGGAAGGACACGTCGCGCGCGCCGATCTGCAAGGGAACGACGAGGTTCATCAAGCCGGTTACAAACGGCATGGCCATGAAGAAGATCATGATCACGCCATGGGCGGTGAAGACCTGGTCATAGTGATGCGGCGGCAGAAAGCCTTCATTGCCATTGAAGGCCATGGCCTGCTGGCCACGCATCATCAAGGCATCGGCAAAGCCGCGCAACAGCATGATCAGCGCCAGAATGACATACATCACGCCGATCTTCTTGTGATCGACGCTGGTGAACCATTCATTCCAGAGATAGCCCCAGAGGCGGAAGTAGGTAACGGCGCCGAGCACGGCAATGCCACCGATCGCGACAGCCACAAAGGTCAGCACGAGAATGGGTTCGTGATACGGGATCGCATCTAGGGTCAACCGGCCGAAGATGAACTTCATAAGTTCAGGGTTTGAGAACATGGGAGGCCCCGTTTAAGTTGAATATCGCGAGATTGCCGGCTCAGTTTTTAGGCTGAGCTGGCGCGGTCGCGCCGTTATCTGTGTCAGGCATGTCCATTCCAGGCATGGAATGATCGGCCATCGAATGATGCATTGTGTGGTTGCCGGCGTCAGTTGTGGATGCGACGGGCATGCTGTCGGTAGCAGGAGCAGCCTGCGAATGATCCTGTGGCGCATTCGCGTCGGTGCCATGGCCTGGCGTGACACTCAGATCGACACCACGGTTGTCATATTGCAGTTTCTCGCGGTTCTCGGCGCTTTCCTTGCCAGCTCCGCCCATCATGTCGATATGCATCATATTGCTCATGCACATTTTCGCAGGATCGACACACATATTGATGATGGCGTTGAAAAGATCCTTGTCGGCGGATGCAAAGTAGCGCACCGGATCTTTTTCACTTGGCTTTTCAAGCTTGATATAGGCGTCGCGGTTAAGCGCGGTGCCTTTCGCCTTGACCTGAGCTACCCAGTCGGCAAAGCCCTGATCGGTCAGACCGTGGAACTTGAAGCGCATGTTGGAAAAACCAGCGCCGGAATAGTTGGCTGAGAAACCGTCATAAACGCCTTCCTTGTTGATCACGCCGTGCAGCTTGGTCTGCATGCCAGGCATGGCGTAGATCTGGCCAGCAAGCGCCGGGATATAGAAGGAGTTCATCACCGACTGAGCGGTAATCTTGAAATTGATCGGAACATCAACCGGTGCTGCCAGTTCGTTGACCGTGGCAATCCCGAGGTCCGGGTAGATGAACATCCACTTCCAATCGAGAGCGACGACTTCAACAGTCAGCGGCTTCACGTCGGCGGGAATGGTTCGCTCGGCATCAATCCGCTCCAAAGGGCGGTAGGGGTCGAGCTTATGTGTGGAGATCCAGGTTACCGTTCCCAGAACCAGAATGATGGCGACGGGTGCCGACCAGATCAGGATTTCAATCTTGGTGGAATGGTTCCAGTCCGGCAGATAGACCGCCGAGGTGTTGGAAGAGCGATATTTCCACGCAAAGAAAAACGTCAGCAGGATCACCGGGACGATAATGATCAGCATCAACACGGTGGCGAAGACCACGAGGTCGCGTTGTTGCGCTGCAATGTCACCGGCGGGGGACATCACCACCATGTTACAGCCCGAAAGCAGCAGCATGGGCAAAAGCAGGAGGGAGGATAGGATCGGGAATTTTTTCATTACTTTGACTCTCATCAAGCGCATAAGCGCGAATTAATCCTTTTCCGGTGAGATTAAATGCGCGTTTTGTCGCAGGGAGTGTCGCTAATATAGGAAATATATCCTCCTATGGTTGTTGTGTGCTATCGCAGTAGTGCGGGGATGCCTTTCAAAAACCCTTGCGATTCAGTGGGTTCCCTCAAAGTTCTCTTCGCAGTTGCGAGATGGCAAATGCCACTTTTTGTCGTGGCAAAAGGCCCGAAATGGCAATAATCAAATTGTCGCACCCTTGAAAAACGGGCAGGCCATTGCGTGTGCGCCAACGATTTCACCCGGAATCGGAAAAATGGCAAAAAATTATTCGTCCCCGGGAATATCAACAGCCTCTCCTGCGTATATAGGGGTATGAACAACAGATCCGGCCCCTTTGACGTGATTGGACAATTGGCAGCGCTGAGGCGTTATGCCCTGTCGCTTGTGCGCAATACCGATGAAGCCGAGGATCTCGTCAACGATGCCCTGGTCAGGGCCTATGAGCACCAGAACAGCTTCCGGCGCGGCGGCAATATCCGCCAATGGTTGTTTTCGATCCTGCACAATACCCACGTGGATAGCTTGCGACGCAGGCGATCTGCGGCAAGACGCGATGCGCTGGCCGCCGATCTTGTCGATCCGGTCATAGGAGCCGAGCAGGAGCATGTGGTGCGGTTGGCGCAGGTGCGCCGGGCCTTTATGGATTTGCCGGAAGAGCAGCGCCAGGCCCTGCATCTCGTGGCGATCGAAGAGCTCTCCTACCAGGAGGCTGCCGATGTTTTGAATATTCCAGTTGGCACGCTGATGTCGCGGCTGTCGCGGGCGCGGGCGCGGCTGCGCGATCTTGAAATGACAGATGCGGGACGGCGGGCGCTACCGCCACCGGTGGAGAAGCCAGCCCAGAGAGGGCAGGGCGGCTCCAAACCGGTAGGCCTTCGCATTGTTGGAGGTTCCGATGACACACCATCCTGATCCGGTTTTGGATTTCGATCTACAGGCCTATATCGACGATCAACTGACCGCTCAGCGGCGGATCGAGGTCGAGGCCTATCTTTCCAGGCATCCCGATGCAGCCGCGCGGATGATGGCTGATCTGCGTGTGCGCGACGAGTTGCGCTTGGGGCTGGCCCATGACCGACTGGCGCTTGATTTGGGCGCGGCGCGGCCGGCAACCCGGGATGCGGCTCGCCGGCTGGAGCAGGCTTTGATGCAGGCAGGCCGCATGACAGTGCTGCGCCGGGCGGCTGCGGTGGCTATTTTTATCGGCGTTGGTTGGGTCGCGCATTCCGTTATCAATCCATTCGCGGCCACCCAGGTTATCGCCTCCGTGCCGACACCGGCCTTCGTGCGCGAAGCATTACAAGCCCATGAAACGACATTGTTGCGGGAAAGTCTTCATCCTCATCAGGTCACGCAGGTTCAAGGGGGGCAGGGCCAAGCCGAGGCGCCAATGTTCGACCGCAAGGAAATCCGTTCTGCGACTGGCATCGTCATGCCGGATCTGCCCAGCAATTGGACGATTGCCGATAGCCAGATTTTCCCGTCGGCTTACGGGCCGAGTGTTGAAATCGCCGTCAAGCCGAAGCGGGGTTCGGAAGTGACGTTGTTTGCGGCCCGCACTGGCTCTTTCGCTGTGCAGAATGTCACGCTCGCCCAGACGGATGGTGCAAAGGCTGCTTACTGGCAGATCGGCGAAGTGGCTTACGCGCTGGTATCCAAGGACCGCTCGGGCGACGAATTGACAGATGTGGCTGGCCAGCTTGCCAGGACGCTTTACTGAAACCGGGTTGGCGCCGCGTTAAAAAGCGGCGGGCCTGTAATGACTTATGGCGTGACACCAATTGTCAGCCTGAACATCAAGAGGAGACCTCAATTATGGAACCTGTGAATAAACACTATCCTTTCAGTACACAGGCGCAAGGGGGCGGCGCGCAGGCGCAGGCGGGTGCCTTGTTCGATCAGGGCCTGCGTAGGCATATGCTAAGCGTTTACAATTATATGGCCCTTGGCCTGGTCATTACCGGTCTTGTTGCGTTTATTGTCGGCTCGACACCAGCGCTGTATGTGCCGATTTTCCAGTCGCCGCTGAAATGGGTGGTGATGCTGGCACCGCTCGCCTTCGTGTTTTTCTTCTCCTTCCGCATTCAGACCATGTCGGCCAGCGCGGCGCAGATGGCGTTCTGGGCGTTTTGTGCGGTCATGGGCCTGTCGATGGCCTCAGTCTTCCTGGTCTTTACCGGCACCAGCATCGCCCGGACATTCTTCATCGCCGCAACCATGTTCGGCTCCATGAGCCTTTACGGCTACACCACGAAGCGTGACCTGTCGAAATTCGGCTCCTTCCTGATGATGGGCCTGATCGGCGTGGTTATTGCCTCCATCGTCAACATTTTCCTGGGCTCCAGCGCCCTGCAATTTGCGATCTCGGTAATCGGTATCCTGGTTTTCGTCGGCCTGACGGCTTGGGATACCCAGAATATCAAGGAGCAGTATGCGGAGAATATCGACCAGGAATCGCGCCAAAAACTGGCAGTGTTCGGCGCTCTGTCGCTTTACCTGAACTTCGTCAATATCTTCCAGCTTCTGCTGAATTTCACCGGTGAACGTGAATAGTCTTCGCTGAAATGCAATAGAGACAAAAGAGCCGCCGGTCCTGAGGGATCGGCGGCTCTATGTTTATGGTGACCCTTCGGGTTCCTCAGTTGGGATTCAGTGCAGGGTATCCAGTTCAGCCAGCAATTTGTCCTTGGCTTTTTTGGGCAGGTTTGAGGCCGCGAAGGCCGCAGCGTTGGGGGGTGGAACGTCGCCGACCACTACAACAGCCACCATGCCCATGCCAACATGCGGTGCGCATTTGACGCCGTAAGCACCCGGATGGGTGAATGTCACCTTCACTGTTTCATTGATCTTGCCTTTGAAGACCTCCGCACCTTCAGGCACAAGGCCGGTGATCGCTTCGGCACTATGGGCCTTGTCGGTCGGAATGAATGTTACGGTGTCGCCAGGCGCGATTTTTAGCGCGGCGGGCTCGAATACCATGGGTGTGCCATCGGCGCCCTTGTTCAACATATGGATTTCGTAATCAGCGGCGAAAGCCGATGCCGTTGACATCGCGCCGATGATGGTCAGGGCGGCGAGGCGCTTCAAGGCGATATGCATGGTGTTTCACTCTCTTTTGTGTCTCTTCGCTCACGTTTTTAAGTCACCGGATGCGGCATCACTTTGATCTTGCGCAAATCGCGCATTTGTGACCCTCAAAAGGTGGGGGCTTGGCTTGAGTTTATCTGAGAAAAGTGGAATGCGGTTTTCTTGAAAAGGGACGTGCTATCAAGAACCCTGGGGGGCTTGGGTCCAGATTGGACCTTGCGAGTGCCTGCGGTCCTGATGCAGCGCTTCGGCCTTAGGAGTGTGTGGTTTGCTGTCTTTCATTGATGTCTACATTACCGGATGGTTGCATGTCTAACCTGTTGCTTGCACTCATTTTCTTTGTATTGACGCATTCCGTCCCGGCAATACCCAGCATCAAAGGTCGGCTTGTGTCTTGCCTGGGTCGGACGACCTATATGGTTCTCTATTCAATTCTGTCGCTGGCAGGCTTGCTCTGGATATTCTACGCCTTCATGGAAGCGGATGATGTGGCGCTGTGGATGGACAGGGCCTGGCAGGCCTGGTTGACGCTGGTGCTCGTGCCGATCGGTCTTTTTCTGGTGGTGTGCGGATTGATCAGCCCCAATCCATATTCGGTGACCTTCAGGGCAGGGCGAAAGCCTGGAGCCATCGTTTCGATAACGCGTCATCCGGTTTTGTGGGGTTTTTTTCTCTGGGCTTTCGGTCATATTTTTCCAAATGGTGAAATGCGTGGCGTTATTCTATTCGGTGGATTTTCGCTTTTCTCGCTGGTGGGAATGGCGATACTGGACCGCCGAAACCGGAGAACTATTGACGTAGCCGGCCCTGAATTGGGTGCCGCAACGTCAGTTTTGCCCTTCGCCGCCATTCTGTCTGGCCGTGCCAGATTGCGTCTGGACCGTGACATGGCGATCGCGCTTGTCCTGACCGCAGCCGGCACCTTCGCTTTGCTGTTTGCCTTCCATGAAGTCTTGTTCGGTGTCGATCCCTTGCTGCTCGCGCTTTACGGGGTTTAAACAAGATGATTGCCCTATTTTGATACACCTGTTTTGAAAACAACCATGGTGGGTCGTTCGGGGCCTGCGAAATTGAAAAAATATTACCATTACGGGAAAGATCGTTTGGTTCTCGGCGAATAAAGTCCTATCATTCCAAAAGGGGTAAGGTGTTGACTGCAACTGAAAGAGGTTCGCATGGCCAGCAAATATCTTCTCAACAGCTTGGGCGAGGCGCTTTATTATAGTGGCGATCCGACCCATTGGTATTCAGCCACGGGAAGTGGCCTGACGCTGAATGGATCAAGCGGAAACGACGCAATGTATGGGGATAGCTCGGTCAATGTCACCATGAATGGTGGCACGGGTGACGATGTCTATTATCTCTATTCCAGTATTAATAGGGCCAGTGAATCAGGTGGGGCGGGTGTTGACACAGTCAATACCTGGATGAGTTACACGCTTGGTGATGGCATTGAAAACCTGGTCGTGACAGGCGATAACCGCTATGCTTTCGGCAATAGCCTGAACAACATCATCACCGGCGGCACAGGTATCCAGACCATTGACGGCTATGGTGGCAACGATGTCCTGATCGGCGGCGGCGGGGCTGATACCTTTGTATTCAGCAGTGGCAATGGCAGCGACAGGATCACTGATTTCTCCAGCGATGATACCGTGCGCTTGCAGAATTATGATTTCTCGGACTTTACCGAGGTGCAAAGTCATATGACCCAGACAGGAAGTGATGTTTCACTCGACCTCGGCAATGGCGAAAGCATCCTATTCAGCGATACCGTAATTTCTGATTTTACCTCCGACCAGTTTCAGCTGACACTGGATCGTACCAATCTCACGCAAACATTTTCAGATGATTTTAACAGCTTGTCCCTGCATGACGGCACGAGCGGAACGTGGGATACGGGCTATAGCTGGTTTGCGTCCAATGGCGGCACTTTGGTCGATAACAGCGAGTTGCAATGGTATATAAATCCCTCCTATGAGGGGACGTCGTCGGTCAATCCTTTCTCCATCTCTGACGGTGTGTTGACCATCACCGCATCCGTTGCGTCGGAAGATATCCAGAGCGAGATCAATGGCTATGAGTATACCTCGGGGATGCTCAGCACCGAATCTACTTTTAGCCAGACCTACGGTTATTTCGAAATCCGCGCCGATATGCCTGATGATCAGGGCGCATGGCCGGCATTCTGGCTGCTGCCGGCGGACGGGAGTTGGCCACCTGAACTCGATGTGGTTGAAATGCGTGGCCAGAATCAGGGCGAAGTAATTGTCACCGCGCACAGCAATGAAACTGGCGAACAAACATCCGATTCCACGACTGTTTACACCGACACCGAAGGCTATCATACCTACGGCGTGTTGTGGACGGAAACGACGCTAACCTGGTATATTGACGACGTTGCGGTGCATCAGACGGATACGCCGTCAGATATGCATGAGCCGATGTATATGGTGGTCAATCTGGCGGTTGGCGGGATGGCTGGGACGCCAAGCAGTTCCGATTTCAGCGATGGCTCAGAGTTGAAGGTCGATTATATCAAGGCCTATTCCCTTGAGGAGTATGCGGCTGCGACGACAACGACCAGCGATAATCTTCTTTAATTCTGCTTGATTGTCCAAAGAAAAGCCCCGGCTGAATATGCCGGGGCTTTGTTGTGCTTGGGGTCCAGATTTATCAGGCGGCCGTTGGAACCGGTTCGGCTACGACATCGATTTCTTCCGGCAATTCACCTGCCATGGCGGCTTGGAACTGTGTCTGATCGAGTTCGTTCTCCCAGCGGGCAACGACCACGGTTGCGACGGCATTGCCAATGAAATTGGTCAGTGCCCGGCATTCTGACATGAAGCGGTCGATGCCCAGGATCAGCGCCATGCCAGCGACGGGGACCGAAGGGACGACGGACAGCGTTGCAGCCAGGGTGATGAAGCCGGCACCAGTGATGCCTGCGGCACCCTTGGAACTGAGCATCGCTACCAGCAGCAGCAGGATCTGGTCGCCGAGCGAAAGCTGGATATCCGTCGCCTGGGCGATGAACAGGGCTGCCAGAGTCATGTAGATGTTGGTGCCATCAAGGTTGAAGGAATAACCGGTTGGAATGACCAGACCGACAACCGAGCGCTTGCAGCCTGCGCGTTCCATCTTGGCCATCAGGCCGGGAAGGGCAGCTTCTGAAGACGATGTTCCCAGTACCAGCAACAGTTCCTCTTTAATGTAGCGGATCAGGGCCAGGATGGAGAAGCCGTTATAGCGGGCAACGCCGCCAAGCACGACGAGGACAAACAGCAAAGACGTCAGGTAGAATGTGCCGATCAGGAAAGCCAGGTTGGCGATCGAGCCAATGCCGTATTTGCCGATGGTGAAGGCCATTGCGCCGAAAGCGCCGATTGGTGCGGCCTTCATCAGGATAGCGACCAGCTTGAAGACCGGCGCGGTCAAAGCCTGCAGGAAGTTCGTGACCGGCTTTCCAAGGTCGCCGACCATGGCCAGGGCCAAGCCGAACAGCACCGAGAAGAATAGGACCTGGAGAATATCACCCTTGGCAAAAGCGCCGACAATCGTGTCGGGGATGATGTTCATCAAGAAGCCTGTGATCGTCGAATCATGGGCCTGCTGGGCATAGCTGGCAACAGCCTTGCCATCCAGCGTCGCTGGATTGATATGCATGCCTGCGCCGGGTTGCAGGATATTCGACACCAGCATGCCGACAACGAGCGCCAGCGTGGAGAAGCACAGGAAGTAGATCATTGCCTTGCCGGCAACGCGACCGACTTTCTTCAGGTCGGACATGCCGGCGATGCCGGTGGCCACGGTCAGGAAGATAACAGGCGCGATGACCATTTTGACGAGCTTGATGAAAGCATCGCCGAGGGGTTTGAGAGATTCACCTGTTTGCGGGTAAAAATGACCGAGCAGGATGCCGCCGATAATCGCAACGATAACCTGAAAATACAGATGGCGGTAAAATGGGAGCTTGCCGCCCTGCGGGGCGGTGGTGGTAGAAATATGCATCGGATCCTCCGGTAGGTGCTCCCAACCGATGTCTTCGGCCTCCCGGGAGCTTATGCAACGTGTCAACATCGACACCGATGTTCGGTTTCGTCAATGCAATCACCGTGCCAGAGTGGAGCGCTGCGCCAAGCCATTGAAAAGCCGCGTTTAAGCCATGATCCATGGCGGATTTTCGCGCGATCTTTCGCTCAGTGCCTTGTGTGTTGTGCGGAAAAATGCACAAAGTCGGTAATGATTATGACGCATGACAAGCCCAGATCCAGCCCGGCCTATGCCAGGCGTCCAAGAAAGCCATGGCTTCTGCTGGCTTTTCTTGCCTGTTTGGTCACCGTTCTGGCGCTTTATCTGATTGGCCTTTACGCCCGCACTGCGGCTTTGGAGGATTTGTCTGAGCAGGCGCGCACTAGCGCCAATCTTAAGGTCGCCTTCCTGCGGGCAGTGTTGGAGAGGCCGCGCTCCTTGCCACTGCTCTTGTCGGAGGATCAGCAGGTTGTCGATGCATTGAGCCTCCGCACAGTCGCTGCAACGGAACGGTTGAACGACAAGCTCGAGCGGTTGGTTGCTGGCACAAGTGCTTCCGTTCTTTATGTCACGGACGCGACAGGACATGCCATTGCCTCCAGCAATTGGCGCGAGCCGGTGAGCTTTGTTGGTGTCGATTATTCTTTTCGGGACTATTTTCGTCGATCCATGGCGATCGGTGCCGCCGAACATTTCGCGCTCGGTAACATTAGCAAGCGTCCAGGCCTCTATATTTCAAGGCGTGTCGGCCCGGTTAATGCCCCTTTGGGGGTTGTGGTCGTGAAGGCAGAGTTTGCGCAATTGGAAAGCGATTGGCGGGAAGAGGGGCGAGCGGCTTTTGTCACCGACGGGAATGGGGTGGTGCTGATTTCCAGTCTTCCATCCTGGCGCTTCATGACTTTATCGACGTTGCAGCCAGAGGAATTGACCCAAATACGCAACAGTTTGCAGTTCGGCGATGCGCCTTTGCAGGCCTTGCCGATCAATCGCGCCCAGCAGGTGCCAGGCAGCGCTATACCGGATGAGCTTCTGGTGCGGACGATTTTTCCCGGCACCATACCCGCTGACTACCTTGATCTATCGGTTGCCGTGCCGACCACCAACTGGCATCTCAATTATCTCGTCCCGACTGAACCGGTAATCGCAGCCTCGACGCGGGAATGGCGACTGTTGACCCTGGCTCTGCTGGCGCCATTTTTTCTGGTCGTCTCGCTGGTGCTTTGGCGACGACAGGCAACGGTTATCCGCCTTGCGCGCGTGGAGGCCGACCAACTGGAGCTGGAGCGGCGGGTAGATGAACGAACACGCGATCTTTCACAGGCCCGAGACAGACTGGAATTGGAGATCGCTGGCCACAAAACCACCGAGCAGCGGCTGCAAGGCGTGCAGCAGGAATTGGTCCAGGCCAACCGGCTGGCGATCCTGGGGCAGGTCGCGGCGGGCGTTGCCCATGAAATAAACCAGCCTGTCGCTACGATCCGGGCCTATGCCGAAAATGCCAGGGTGTTTCTGGAGCGTGCCCAGCCGGAGCAGGCAAACAGCAATCTAGGCGCCATCGCCTCGCTGACGGAGCGGATCGGTACGATCACCGAAGAATTGAAGGCTTTTGCCCGGAAGGGCCGGACCGCCCCGGAGCCAGTGCCGCTTGGGGCGGCGATCGAGGGGGCGGTCATGCTGCTGCGCAGCCGTTTTGCCGGGCGGTTGGAGGCGCTTTCTCTTCCCGACGTTGCGTCGGATCTGACCGTGAAAGGCAATAGGGTTCGCCTGGAGCAGGTTCTGATCAATCTACTGCAGAATGCGCTCGAGGCATTGGAGCATCGCAGCGATGGCCACGTCGAGGTCTCGGTTCAAGAAACAGAACAACATGTCGTGGTGACCATCGAGGATAACGGTCCGGGCATTCCAGAGGACATCAGGCGTCTGCTTTTTACCCCCTTCACCACGTCAAAGGAAAAAGGCCTGGGTCTCGGCCTGGTCATTTCCCGTGACATTATCAGTGACTATGGCGGACGGATTAGCGTCGAGAGCACGCCATCCGGTACATGTTTTACCATCCTTCTCTTGAAAGCGGATATATCATGACGTCAGCGCAGGCGACGGCTACCAATAATGTCATCCTGATTGACAATGATCAGGATCTGCTGGCGGCAACGGGGCAGACCCTTGAATTGGCGGGATTTTCCGTTCAGGCTTTTTCAGCGCCGCTGGAGGCGCTTCGTCGGATTTCCAGTGATTTTCGCGGCGTCATCGTTTCCGATATTCGTATGCCTGATATCGACGGCCTGGAATTGTTCAGCAGGGTCAAGGCATTGGACCCCGAGTTGCCAGTCATTCTGGTGACGGGCCATGGCGACATCGCCATGGCGGTACAGGCGATCAAGGATGGGGCCTATGATTTTATCACCAAGCCCTTTGCCACCGACAGGCTACAACAGAGCGTCCATCGCGCCGTGGAAATGCGACGGCTCGTTCTGGAGAATCGCAAGCTGCGCCAGGTGGCCGATGCGGCCCAGGATGGATTGCCACTGATTGGCCAGACCCCCGCGATGGAACGGCTGCGGCGCACTTTGCGCCAAATCGCCGATACCGACGTCGATGTGCTGGTGACGGGGGAAACCGGCAGTGGCAAGGAAGTGGTGGCAAGCCTGCTGCATAGCTGGAGCCGTCGCGCCAAGGGCAATTTTGTCGCCTTGAACTGCGGCACTCTGCCTGAAAGCATGATCGAAAGCGAGTTGTTCGGCCATGAAGCGGGCGCCTTTACCGGTGCGCAGAAAAAGCGGATCGGCCGGATCGAACATGCCAGCGGCGGCACATTGTTTCTCGACGAAATCGAGAGCATGCCTGCGGCGACCCAGGTGCAGATGCTGCGCGTGTTGGAAATGCGGGAAGTCTCGCCGCTCGGGATCAACGAAGTACGCCCGGTGGACCTGCGCGTGGTTGCCGCAGCCAAAGTCGATCTGAGTGACCCTGCGCAGCGCGGTGAATTCCGCGAGGACCTTTATTACCGCCTGAATGTGGTGACATTGACCATCCCGCCGTTGCGCGAACGCCGTGATGACGTGCCGCTTTTGTTTGCCCATTTCATTGAGCGGGCCGCGGGCCGGTTCCGCCGCGAGCCACCGCCGGTGTCAGCCGGTGTCGAGCGTTATCTGCGGGACCACGACTGGCCGGGCAATGTGCGTGAATTGACGCATTTTGCCGAACGCTTTGTTCTGGGGTTGGAAGATATGGATGCGGGTGGCAGTAGTGCCGTTTTGATCGACTTGCCTGATTTATCCTTGCCGGAGCGGCTGGATCGCTATGAGGCGGATATCATGCGCGAGACCCTTAGCCACTATGAGGGTGATGTGCGCAAAACCATCGAGGCGCTGAAAATTCCCCGAAAGACCTTTTACGACAAACTTCAGCGTCATGGCATTGTGCGCAAGGCATTTGCGGGCGGGGAGGAAGGCTGAGCAAACAAGCTCTATGCGGTGATGGCAAGTCAGGTTCCTGTTCTGGTTTCCGGCGCAAGGAAAGCCAGCGTGACCATCACAATATGTTCGCCCCAGGCGTCGATAGCAGACGGTTGCCAGACGTTCGGGTTAAGATTGAGCGCCAGTGTGTAGCGATTGTTGATGTAGAAGAAGCTTAAGCCAGCAATCGTCATGTAGACCGTCACCGGATTGACATCGGAACGGAAGAGGCCTTGCTCGATCCCCCGCTGTAACAGTTTTTCGATTTCCGCGAGCAATGGACCATGGGTCGAGGGAATGGTCTTGGACCGGCTTGAATATTCAGCCTTCAGAATGTTTTCGGTGGCAAGCAGGCTGACGAATTCCGGGTGGGTCAGAAAGTAGTTCCAGGTGTGCAAAGCCAGTTCACGTATGCCATCAAGCGGTTGACGGCGAGACAGGTGAAGGCTTTTTCCCGCAGCGGTGACATTCGAGAAAATCACCTCGAGAACCGCCACGTAAAGGCCCTCCTTGTCTCCAAAGAAATGGTAGAGCATTCGTTTGTTGGTTTTCGAGCGCAATGCGATGGCATCCACCCGGGCGCCAGCAAAACCCTTGGCAGCAAACTCCTGAATGGCGGCATCCAGAATGATGGCCCGGGTTGCATCGGGATGGCGAATCATACGCGCCTGACGGCATTGCAAGGGTTCTGGGCTTTCGGTGTCAGGTTCAGGCCCTTCCTCGAAAGTCTGTTCCAGCCGTTGGCCTGTCATGGGAATCTCACTTCATGGTATTTTGAAATAGAAAATTAGACTTACATGAAATACATTGCGTCGGTTAATTACGTGCATGCAAAGTCTGTAAATTGTGATTGGAGGCGGTGAATACGGAAGGAGTGAGCGGCTGAAATGCCGATGCTCGGATCTGGACAGGATCTTTTAGGCTTTTCGATGTTTTGAAAACAAAATTTCTCTATTTGTGTGAATAGGTAGAATAGTAATTTTATAGACTATATTGACGAAAACGCACATCACTGTCACCATTGAGTGGCGTTGGAATGAAAATAAACGGGGCGGACGTCCTGCAATTTTCAAAGGGGTGACGATGCCGATAGCTGTAAATATGTTTTCTTACGACCTGTTTGGGTTGACTCGGGTTCCCTTCGATCTGGCCGAAGACAGCAAATCTCGTGTTGAGGGCGATACACATAAACCTGTTGTGACGATCCGGAGTGAGAAGAAGACGTCGTTGTTTTCGAGGTTTTGGAACGACAACCCAGGTAACGATCAGCCCGGCAAGGATCGATATGCCGAGCAGGAGCAAAAGCTTCGGGAAGATCGCAAGAATTGCCACGCAATTCTCCTCGGTGGTTTTTTCCCGATTTTGTAAACGCACGTTTTGTGAAGGAGGCTGTGATGAGTATTGTTGAACGTCTGATGCTTGATGCCGTCTCGCCCATATTGGCCAGTGCCGGAACCTCTCACTCCGCCATGCAGCCTGTCACCGACCAATCGATTGGCATTCGTGAAAGGATTGCCGGGGCAGTTCCTTTTGTTGCTTGCGCCGCCGCCTTCCTGTTTGTCGCGGCTATGATTGTGGGCATTTGACAGGAAAAGGGTATTTGAAAGGAAAAGCGGCAATTGATGGCGGCGTTTAATTTTGCCTTGCAAGCCCCAGCAAGGCGGCCCCGATCAGGCCAGGCTCCAGTCGGCATTGCGCTGGAACCACGATAGGATAGTTGAACCGTCGCAAGATCTTGGCCCTGACGGCTAAGTCGATGGCTTCGACCAGTTTTGTGGCATTGGACAGGCCGCCACCGACCGGCAGTATACTTGCGCCTGTCGTATTGACGACCAGAGCCAGTGGACTGGAAAGCAGTTCGACAAATGCCGCAATGGTCTGGCTTGCCTTGGGTTCGCCGATTTCCCAACTCTTGACGATGTCCTCACTGGTTCGGTTTTCGCCGCTCAGGTGTGTATGGAGCTTTTCCATGCCGCGCGCGCTACAGATGGCATCGATACAGCCTTTCTGACCGCAGCCGCATTGAAACCGAGGAATGGCGACAGGCGGTTCGCCGACCTCGGTTGCGGCAATTGGTCCATGGCCCCATTCTCCGGCAAAGCCGCCGTCGCTATTGATCAGTTTGCCATCCACCACCAGACCGCCACCGACGCCAGTGCCGAGAATGACGCCGAACACTACGCGGTGGCCGCGACCGGCGCCCAATCCGGCTTCGGCGATTGCGAAACAATCGGCATCATTGGCAATCAGTACAGGCAGGCCCAGGGCCTCTTCCAGATCGTGTTGCAGCAAACGGCCATGGATACAGGGTATATTGGCGACGACAGCACGACGGGTATCCACATCTATAATACCACAGATGGAAATTGCCACGCAGCTTGGGGTTTCTCCCGCCTCGGCAATGATTGACCTGATGACGCCGACAAATGCGTCGAAATCCTGTCCCGGCGTCGGCTGACGTGGAAAGGGACGGATATCCTCAGGCGAATAGGCAATCGCGCCCTTGATGGCCGTTCCGCCAATATCGAAACAGACAATCATGCGCGCCGGGCCTCGGAATGTGTTGCTGTGCTGTGAACGCATGTTCCAGCGATCCAGGTGGAAACCAGGTCGAGTTGCGGGGTGACCAACAGGAAGTCGGCATCCTTGCCAGGCGCTAGCTGGCCTTTCGTCTCGCATCCAATCGACTGGGCCGGATAAAGCGACGCCATGTTCAGCGCCTCCTCAAGCGTTATTGCAAGTTTTTCATGAACAAACCGAATGCAGGACAGCATATCGATATCGGCACCAGCCAGGGTTCCATCGGCTAAAGTCAGCCGTCCGCCCTGGCGGTAGACCGGGCGACCATTCAGCATGAAGCCGATTTCATCGGTGCCGATGCTCGACATGGCGTCGGTGACCAGGAAAATCCGGCCAGACCCGCGTTTGGCGCGAAGGGCAATCTCCATCGAGACCGGATCGACATGGAAACCGTCAGCGATAATCCCGCAGGACAGCGTTTCTGAAGAAAGGGCTGCTCCGACAAGGCCGGGTTCGCGGTTGCCCATCTGGCTCATGGCATTGAACAAATGAGTGACGAGCGTCGCGCCCGCCTCGACATAGGCGCCAATCTGCGCGCAATTTGCATCCGTGTGGCCCAGGCTGATGTGATAACCCGCTGCTCGCAGGGCTTTCACCTGCTGCGGGGTAACGCTTTCCGGCGCAATGGTGATCAGCGCGGTGCCGAATGTGTCGGCAGCGGCAATAAGCTTTGCCAGATCGTCATCATTCATGGGGCGGATCAGGGCGGGATCATGGGTGCCCTTGCGCGCCAGTGAAAGGTGCGGACCTTCCAGGTGAAGCCCCAGATAGCCTGGGATCTGTTCGGTCTGAGCTTGGCTGCCAAGGCTCAGAACCTGATCGCGCAGGGCAGGATGGTCAGTAATCAATGTCGGTAACAGCGCTGTGGTGCCGAACCTTGCATGGGCGGCGCAAATCGTCCGGATACCCTCCAGATCCGGCTGGTTGTTCAACAACACGCCGCCACCGCCATTGACTTGCAGATCGATAAAGCCTGGCACGACCAGAGCCGATCCTGCATCGACCCTGGCAAGGGCAGCAGGCACGGTATTTTCGGAGATTATATCAGCGATCCGCCCCTGATCGACAATCAGGGCCTGATCGTCATGGAAACGCGTGCCGTCAAAGATCCGGCCGCCTGTCACAGCGAATGAAGAGGGAGCCTTACGAGACGAGATCATCGGGTTTCCGTTACTTTCTTCAGAGCGGCTGGCTTGTCCGGATCAAGGCCACGGGCGCGCGATAGTGATTCCACCATGCCATAATAGGGTACAATCAATGCCAGCGCATCGGTCAGCGGATGGCCGGTTTCGATGAAGGGCAAATGGTTGGCCTCCTTTGCCAAAGACGATGTCAGGAAAACAGAGGCATTCTTGGCGGCAAGTCCATTGGCCGTCGCGGCGATAGAAGCCTCCGCCTTGTCGCGGGCGGCAAAGGCGATGATCGGGAAATTCGCAGACACCAGGGAGACCGGACCATGCAACACTTCAGCCGAAGAATAGGCCTCCGCATGCAGCTCAGATGTTTCCTTGCATTTCAGCGCCGCTTCGCAGGCAATGGCCAGCGTCGGGCCGCGCCCGAGCATGTAGAGCGAATCGGCATCTTTCAGCACCTCCACCAGGCCACTCCAATCCAGAGCCAGCGCTTTTTCAAGATGGGTGGGCAGGGCTTCGACCGCGGCTGCCAGGCGAGCGTTGTCGCTCCAGGCACTGATCAAGGACAGGCCAGCAACAATGGAATTGACAAAGGATTTTGTCGCCGCAACCGCAATTTCCGGTCCGGCTTGAATGTCGATGGCGATATCAGAGGCTGTGGCCAGCGGTGAAGAAATGGTGTTGAGCAGTGAAATTGTGGTTGCCCCACCGGCTAAGGCGGATTTGGCGAGCGCCACAAGGTCCGGGCTGGCCCCGGATTGCGAGATGGCAAGTGCCGCCGCCCGGTCCAGTTTCAGCGGTGCCTGATAAATCGAGGCGAGGGACGGGCCGAGCGAGGCGACGACGATCCCGAGTTCCAGTTCGACGGCATATTTTAGGAAATGGGCGGCATGGTCGGAAGAACCACGCGCAATGGTGACCAGCACCGCCGGATCGCGCTTGCGGAGTGCTGCGCCCGCTTGCTCCAAACTCGCACGGCTATCGCTCAGCAGCCTGCTGACCGCCTGTGGAATCTCGTTTATTTCCTGGCGCATGGTGGTCGTCATCGTATTTTCCTTATCCTGCGGCGTCCGATCAGGAGCCGATGGTCAATTCCGCAACCAGGTCATAGGCGTCGCTGCGGTATAGCGCTCGCGACACTTCCATTACCCGGCCTGTATCCAGATAGGCGATCCGCTGCACCGAAAGCGCAGCAGAGCCCGGCGGCATGCCGAGCAGTTTGGCATCATCATCCGTCAATATGACTGCCGAAATGCGCTGATTGGCGCGCACAGGTCTAATCCCGACACTGCCAAGTGCTGCATAGAGAGAGTTCTCGACGCGGGAGGGGTCCGGCAACAGATCATCCGGCAGATTGGTGCGTTCCAGCGCAATCGGCATGTCGCTGGCGGTACGCAGCCGCACCAGCCTTGCTACGCGAGCCGTTCCGGAAAGCCCAAGCGCCATGGTTTCCTCGGGTGTTGGCAAAAACAAGCCCCGCTCCAGCCAACGTGAACCGCTGACCATGCCGCGCCGGGCCATATCCTCGGTAAAGGATGTCAACCGTGTCAGCGGTTGCTGCATGCGCTTGACGGGCTTGACGACAAAGGTTCCAGCGCCCCTTCGGCGAACCAGGAGGCCTTCAGCAACGAGGTCGTCTATCGCCTTGCGCACCGTGACACGGCTGATACCTGCGGCTTCTGCGATGTCACGCTCCGCAGGCAGGGCGTCGCCATGCTTAAGCTTCCCAGCTTCAACGGCATCTTCGATCAGCGTCTTCAACTTGATATAAAGCGGGCCGCCCCGGCTGGATTGCAGGCTCGCAAAAGCAAGCACATCCGTTTGCATGTCACGCTCCCCGTATCCTAGCCAGAATGCCTATGGTTGTTTTTTGTTTACAGTACCAAGGCAATACCAATTTAGCAATAATGTTTCATTGGTCTTCTCAAAGATCAGAGAAGCAGGGTGGATTGCGCTGAGAAAACAGATATTTCCCTAAAAAAATAGGGGTAACTATCATTCAGTCTGGACGATTGGCATTTTTTTGGTATTATTCATTAACAAGAATAAAGAAATGGAACAATCGTGCATAGCTCTTCGAACTCAGCATTCCCAGTGGTGCGCACGGAGACGATGATGAAGTTGTGAAGGGTTTAGGCGGTCATCGCTGAGTGTGAAAATAAATTTCACGACCTTGCGGAGAATTGCTTTTCCTATTGACGAAACTGCTGAAAATTAGCAGTCTCAAGAAAATAAATTACGTGAACGGGGAAAATTCCAGCATGAAAGTCGCCATTATCGGGCTTGGTTTCCGGCTTGGTTATCTCGGACGAGTGCTCAGTGAGATCGATCCGTCTTTCGAAATTGTCGGTTATGTCGATCCTGATCCAGCAGGTCTGCCTGGCTTGATTGAGGCTGGTGTATCGCCCGGCAAGACATATGAGACGCCGGAGCAGTTGATTGCGCAAGGCGGTTTTGATCTGCTGATGATCGGCTCTCCCAATCATCTGCATCTCCAGCATATCCGTATAGGACTTCAGGCCGGTTTGACGGTGTTTACCGAAAAGCCGATCGTAATTTCCATCGAGGAAAGCCTCGAACTCGCCTCGCTTCTGCATACCTATGGTCATGACCGGTTGTTGGTTGGCCTCGTTCTTCGCTATTCGCCGCTCTACCGCGATTTGCGCCAGGCGCAGGCGGATGGCCTGCTTGGTAATGTCGTCTCCATTGAAGCATCGGAGCATATCGAGCCTTATCACGGCGCTTTCTTCATGCGCGATTGGCGCCGCTACGGACGCTATACCGGCGGTTTCATGCTGGAGAAATGCTGCCACGATCTTGATCTTTACAATGGTGTTGTTGGCGCTCGGCCACGGTTCGTCGCGAGCTTTGGTGGTCGCAAGAGCTTCATTCCGGAAAATGCGCCGGAGCAGGATGGCGTCAACGACATGGAAGTCTATCACCGCAAACCAAGCGGTTGGCTGGGCTCCGACAAGGTCTTTGATAGTGATGCCGACATTATCGATTACCAGACCGCGATCATCGAATATGAGAATGGCGTGGCGATGACATTTCACACCAATCTCAATGTGCCCGATCAGTTTCGCCGTTTCTGTGTGATCGGCTCGAAGGGCATGGCTGAGGGCGATTTCGTGCGCGGCTTCCTCGATGTCCACAATGCCCGTAACAACGACAAGGTTATTGCCAAGACCTATAGCGCACCTTCCGAGAAGTCGCAGCATTACGGCGCCGACGAACAAATGGCAGCCGATGTGCTGGCCTTCATCGAGACCGGAGCGAAGCAACCGGTTTCCGCTCTCGATGCCATTGAGGCCGGTATTCTGGCCCTGGCGCTGGATCAGGCCCGGGCCGAGCGCAAGGTGGTGGATCTCGCACCTGTCTGGGGGCGTTACGATGCCTGCCTGCATGGCGAGGCGTCCGCCGCTCCTGCAGAGTCGGCATAGGGGATGGTCATGGAGGCGAAACGCAGAGCTGTTTTCTTCGCCTGGTGCCTGCTGTTGCCGGCAACCATCTATATCGCCATCATCGTTGCTTATCCGCTGGTCGATACTTTCATCCTGTCCTTCACCGATGCGTCGTTGAAGCGGGTAACGAACTGGGTTGGCTGGGATAATTACAACAAGATCTTCAACGCCACCTTTGCAGACGTCATCATCCGCACCTTCGTGTGGACGTTCTTCTCCGTGCTGTTCAAGATGATTATCGGCACGTTTGGCGCGACGCTTTTGAATACAGCCGTGCCGGGGCGAACCTTGTTTCGCATCCTGACCATGCCGCCCTGGATCGTGCCGATGGCGATTGGCATTTTCATGTGGGGCTGGATGTATAACGGCCAGTTCGGGATGATTTCCGGCATGTTGCAACGTGTTGGCCTGGTCGATGGCCCAGTTGCCTTCCTCGCGTATGGATCGACGGCGTTCTGGGCGACAATTTTCACCGATGTGTGGATCGGCGTGCCGATGGTGACGCTTTATCTGCTGGCGGCGATGCAGGCGATCCCGCAGGATCTGCACGAGGCGGCCTGGACCGACGGGGCTGGGCGGTTCTACCGGTTCCGCCGCATCACCCTGCCGCTGCTGATGCCAGCGATGATTACCATGTCGATGATCTCGCTGATCTCGACCTTCAATTCCTTCGATATCATCTGGATATTGACGCGCGGTGGCCCAAGCGGCGGCACGACGACGATGATCATCGATACCTACAAGACGGCGATTGGGTCTTACAAATACGGTGAAGGGGCGGCGCGCGCCGTGTTGATCTGCATCTTCCTGTCGATCTTCAGCTACTTCTACTTCCGCGTCACCAGCCGCCTTTCGCAGGAGCACTCCCGATGAGCATCAACAAGCAGGCGATGATCAATCGCTACAAATGGTATGAAATCATCGGCATCTATTGCGGTATTGCGGTGTTTCTGACCTTCGTGCTGGCGCCTTTCGTGGAAGGGTTCCTGGTGTCGTTGAAGCCGCTCAGTCAGTTGTTTTCGTCGCCTTATCGATTCTGGCCGGAAAATGGCTCATTCGAAGCCTACCGAACCATGTGGGACCATGTTCCGGGCTTTGGCCGCTATATCTTCAACTCCTTTTTCATCTCGATCACCGCAACGGTGGTGGTTCTGCTGCTCGTCGTGCCAGCGGCCTACGCCTTTGCCCGTTTCGAGTTCCGGGGCAGGGGCGTGTTGCTGGGAACCTTTCTTGCCGTCAACATGTTTTCAGGCGCGGTCCTGCTCATTCCGATATTTCGGCTGATGCGGATTTCGGGAATGCTGAACACCTATTTCGCGCTGATCGTGCCGCTGATTGCCTTCCTGATCCCGACTGCCATCTGGTTGCTGAGAACCTATATGATGCGGATTCCACGCGAGCTTGAGGAAGCAGCTTATGTGGACGGGGCCAGCTATTTCTATACATTCCGGCGCGTGGTTCTGCCGCTTGCCATGCCAGGGATTGCCGTCGTCGGCATCACCACCTTCATTACCGCCTATGCGCAGCATTTCATCTTCGCGCTGACCTTCAACTCGAAGACGGAATACATGCCGTTGCCGATTGGCCTGTTTGCCTATTTCGGCCGTCAGGAAGTGATCTGGAACGAACTGATGGCGGCAAGCTTCGTCGGTATTGCGCCGGCGATGATCATGATCTTCTTCCTGCAACGCTATCTGGTCAGTGGCCTGACGGCGGGTGCAGTCAAGTAGGCAGCCGGTTTCGAAACAACCAAGACACGTTTAATGTCAACAAAGGGGAACCATCGATGAAAAACACTTTGACCATCATGGCGGGCGCGCTGGCGCTGCTGGCAAGCTCGGCTCTGTCGAGTTTTGCGGCGGATAAGGAAATCAGCTGGATCTATTGCGGCGACAAGATCGATCCGGTGCATGAGAAATATATCAAGGTCTGGGAAGGCAAAAACCCCGGCTGGAAGATTGCGCCGGAAGTGGTCGGCTGGGAACAGTGCCAGGATAAGGCCACTACCTTGGCTGCCGCTGGAACGCCTGTCGCCATGGCCTATGTCGGTTCGCGCACATTGAAGGAGTTCGCCGAGAACGACCTGATCGTCAAGGTGCCGATGACGGATGCCGAAAAGAAGAGCTATTATCCGAATATCGTCGATACCGTGACCTTCGACGATACCCAGTGGGGTGTGCCGATTGCCTTCTCCACCAAGGCGCTGTTCTGGAACAAGGACCTGTTCAAGAAAGCCGGTCTTGACCCGGAAACCCCGCCGAAGACCTGGGCCGAAGAAATTGCCTTTGCCAAGCAGATCAAGGAAAAGACCGGTATTGCCGGTTACGGCATGCCAGCCAAGACCTTCGACAACACCATGCACCAGTTCATGCATTGGGTTTATACCAACAACGGTCAGGTGATGGACAAGGACGGCAAGATCGTCATGGACAGCCCGGAAGTGCTGGCAGCGCTTCAGGCTTACAAGGACATCGCTCCCTATTCGGTTGAAGGCGCAACTGCCTATGAGCAGAACGAAATCCGCGCCATCTTCCTCGACGGCAAGGCTGGCATGATCCAGAACAGCACGGGTGCGGCCTATCGCCTGCTGAAGACCGACATTCACTGGGGTGTGACGACCTTGCCGCTCGGCCCTTCGGCCAAGGGTCCAGGCACGCTGCTGATCACCGATAGCCTGGCGATCTTCAAGGGCTCCGGTGTCGAGGACAAGGCAACCGAATTTGCCAAATACATCACCTCGCCGGAACCACAGGAAGAATACGAGCTGACGACCGATTCCGGTCTGACGCCGCTTCGTCCTTCCGCAAAGGTTGAGCAACTGATCAAGGACAAGCCCTATTGGAAGCCGTTCATCGATGGTATCGCCTTCGGTGGTCCTGAGCCTTTGTTTAAGGATTACAAAGGCTTCCAGAATGTGATGATCGAAATGGTTCAGTCTGTCGTCACCGGTAAGGCTGAGCCTGCGGATGCCTTGAAAAAGGCGTCGGCTGCTATCGACCAGTACAAATAATCATCGGGGTTCCGGCTGCGGATCATACGGGTTCGCAGCCGGTTTTTGTTTGGAATTTCGCCGGTCGCCGTTTGGTCGCCGGTTGGTATGGAGACGCAGCGCGGTGGGCCAGCTTTATCTCAACAAAGTCGTCAAATCCTTTGGCCATTTCGATGTCATCAAGGGCGTCTCGCTCGACATCAAGGACGGCGAATTCATGGTCTTCGTCGGTCCATCCGGCTGTGGCAAGTCCACGCTGCTTCGGATGATCGCCGGACTGGACGATACCACCAGCGGCGATATCGTTATCGACGGGGCACGGGTCAATGCACTGCCGCCGGTTGAGCGCGGCATTGCCATGGTGTTCCAGTCCTATGCGCTTTATCCGCATATGACGGTGTTTGAAAATATCGCCTTTCCGCTGCGAGTCGAGAAAATGCCGGAGGCGCAGATCCATGAAAAGATCGATGCGGTGGCCAAGGTTTTGCAGCTCGATCAGCGCTTGCAGCAGAAACCGGGCCAGCTTTCCGGTGGGCAGCGCCAGCGTGTGGCGATTGGCCGGGCCATTGTCCGCGAGCCTAAGATTTTCCTGTTCGATGAGCCGCTTTCCAACCTCGACGCAGCCTTGCGTGCCGACATGCGCATCGAGCTGACGCGGCTGCATCGGCAGCTGAAAGCAACGATGATCTACGTCACCCACGACCAGATCGAAGCGATGACCATGGCTGACCGGATCGTCGTGCTGCATGGTGGTCATATTGCCCAGGTCGGCGCGCCGCTGGAGTTATATCACAAGCCGCAAAACCTGTTCGTTGCTGGCTTTATCGGCAATCCGAAGATGAATTTCGTGCCGGTCGCCTGCAAGGGGGTTGGTCCCAATGGTGTTACCGTCGCCTATGAAGGCCGGATGGTGACCATTCCCGTGACCGGACGTCCCGATATGCTGGGACAGGACCTGACGCTTGGCATCCGTCCAGAACATCTGGCGCTCGGAAAAGGTGATTTTTCCATCACTGTAATGCCCAGCGTTGTCGAGCGGCTCGGTGCCAGCACAATCGCCTATGCGTCCCTGGCGAATGGTGAACCTTATTGCGCGGTCTTCCCCGGCTCTGCGCCTGTTCAGCCAGACCAGCCCATGACAACGACGATCAAGGCCAGCGATTGCCATCTGTTCGATGCCGATGGCGAGGCGCTCGAACGCCATATCAATTGGCAGGCGGAAACGCTTCCGGATGCGCTGAAGGCGGTTCAGGAATAAGGGCAGGCGAATAGGCGGAAGCGCGGCTACCAGACCAAGCCGCGTGCCGCCACATCTTCCACCCGCGTCACCACACCATCCCGGTGAAATGTCATGATGTCGAACAGGTTTGACACCACGCAGGTGTGGTTGGGAATGATCCGCACTTTCTCGCCGATCTCGGGCCGTCTGCCAGTAATCCTCGAGAGATCGACGGTTCCGTGTTCTTCAGACAGGCCGGTAATGACGGCATTCGGGTAGTCGACAATCAAGCCATAATCGTTAAAGCCAAGCAGGTCGGATGTCAGCGCTTTGGAGCCGGCATCCAGAATGGCGCGGTCGGGCGTCGGGCGTGACACGACGGTGGCTAGGATATGCATGGCGCAATCGTCAAGCGTGCCATGTCCAGCCTTCGCCATGCTCCGGTCGCTATAGATATAGGTTCCGGCCCGATGTTCGGTTGCCGATGGCACGAGATGGGCGGAAAACAGGCTTGGCGTTCCGCCATTCGAGACAATCGGACAGGCAATGCCGAGAGTGGTAAGGCTGGCAAGGATTTGCGCAAAAAAGCTTTCGACGGCCTGTTCTGTGCGCGCCTTGGGATATGTCATCACCCCACCGAACCGAAGGGTTTTGCTGGCGAAAATCGCCTGTGCGAGGGCCACGGCATCGGCGGGTGTCTGCACCCCGCAGCGTTCGGCACCGGTGTCGCATTCCACCAGCACGGTCAAAGGTTTGCGATCCTGAAAATAGCTTGAAAGGCCTTCAATGGTCACGATGCTGTCGGCCACCACCTTCAGGCCGGAAATCCGCTCATTCAGGGCAGCAAGCCTCACGAGCTTTTCAGGCCCAAGAATATTGAAGGTAATCAATATGTCCTCGAACCCGGCATCGGCAAACACTTCCGCCTCGGTAATTTTCTGGCAATTGATGCCGGTCGCACCGGCTTCTTGCTGCTGGCGGGCCAGGGGTGGAATCTTGTGGGTTTTGATATGCGGGCGAAAGGCAAGGCCGTGAGCGTCCATATAGGATTGGACCCGCGCGATATTGGCGGCAAGCCTATCCTCATCGATCAGCGGCAGCGGGGTCGACAGCGAGAGAACCGTATCGCCGGGTCTTGGACCTGGTTTGTCAATTGGGCGGTTCATTTCAGGCAGTCTCCGTGTCCTGGGCAGAGTGGAAGGGATCGGCAATGATCGGCCAGATATCGCGGCGAACGCGCCGATAAGGGTTGGTGGCCGGATTGTTGGGATAAGGTGATCCTGCTGAACAGTAAAGTATGTCAGAGGCGATCTTCGAAAAAGCCGCGTAGAAATGATTGGTGGATTTGATCGCAAGAATATGTTTGGACGTGGGATCGATACCGAGCGCTGTGAACAGCGAAGGGTCGTAGCTTTGCACCCGAACGGAACTCAGCACGATGTCGATACCGTCTAGATGGATATGAGCGGCGTCGCCAAACGGGGCGACACTTTCGCCAAACCGCATTTCTGCGTTAGCTACGAGTTTTACCACCTTCACCAACCCATCGATCGGGTTGCCGGTGCCCGGTGCGGATTTCGCACCAAAGCGCAGCGGGATTTCCGCCCCTTCGCCAGCCGCCATGCAGATCTGCACCGCAATCGGGTCCCAGATCATTCCGACCGCTGTATTGGTTGCACTCCGCGCGAGAAGTTCCTCAAGCAGGACCGTCGCATCGCCAGCCGTACCGCCGCCGGGATTGTCCCACATGTCGGCAATCACGACAGGCCCGGCCGGATTTGCGAGCGCCTCGGCCACGGCCTGTTTTTCATCAATCTGCGGCATCATGAACGTGCCGCGTTTTTCAAACAGTTCAAGACCAAGGGTGCGGGCCAGCATCTGGCCTTTTTCGGCCTTGCCATTGGTGATGGCGATGGTTTTTGTTCCCATTTCCGGCACGTCCCCGGCCATGAAGCCGTGAATAACCGAGAGCGACAGGACATCGGGATCGTCCTGTTCGATCTGCATCATTTTGTCCACAAAACCGCGCATCGGCTGGCGCGACGTTGGGAAGACATCGATCATCCGGCAATCGAACACCGACATGACGGGGGTGATGCGGCCTTCCAGTGTGTCGACGACGATCCGCCAGAGATCATGGGCGCGGTCAACGAAATCCGTATGGGGAAATTCCTTGAAGACAACGAACACATCCGCCGCCTCAACCCGCTTGCCCGTCAGGTGGCTATGCGGGTCCAGTTCTGCGGCAAGCAGCACATCCGGCCCGATAATGGCGCGGATGCGGCTCAGGAAATCGCCTTCCGGGTCGAGATAGCCATCCGCCACCATGGCGCCGTGCAGGCCGAGCACGACGGCATCGACGGGAAGTGCTGCCGTCAACTGATCGAGGATTTCGTCGCGCAGGCTCTCATAGGTCTGCCGATTGACGAGCCCGGCCGGATCGGCCCAGGTCGCGGTGCCTTCAATCAGCACCCAGCCTTTTTCCCTGCATACCTCCCGGCCAACGGTGATTGGCGCTGTGCACAGCGTTGGGGTTGCCGGGTGCTGCCCGGGGCGCGCGTAAAGGGAAGCCTCGAAAGCACGCCGGTCGATGCAGATCGGCGAGAACGTGTTGGTTTCCGTTGCAAAGGCGGCTGTAAAAATGCGCACGGAGTGGCCTCCAATCACGGTTGACGGTCAGATGGTTGGCGATCAGGCGATGTTAATGGGGGTTGAGCCCATCGGGTTGGGCAAATAGCCAGTAAAGCCTGAAATTTTCCAGCGGCCTTGATGCAGGCGGCAATAGTAGAGCGTTTGCCACTGCATGGTGTCGAAACCGCCATCGGTTTTTTTGATGCCGCCATCGAATTTTTTGCGCACCAAAGCCGTCTCGCCTTCTATTTCGATCTCTTCCAGCGTGGTGGTAAAGAAAATCGCCGTGCGCGGATCTTCACCATGGCTCTGACCGGCAAAATCCTGGGCCTGGCGCAGCCATTCGTCGCGATAGGCCGCGAGATTGGGGAAGGTCAGACGCCAATGGTCCGGATTGGGGTCGCGATTGCCATTGATGCCAATGAAGCCGTCCTCGACGAAATCACCTTCCACCATCGACCAGTCTGCGGCCAGAAAAGCATCGATGTCGCGCGGCACAAGCATCTCCCAGATCGCATGGCGCGCGGCATCGGTTGCCGGGAAGGGGTTTTTGAAGGGATCGCGCATCTCAGCCACCTTTGTCTAAATTATTTTCATGTTCTATGAAAATCCCTAGTCAAATTCGGTTTTCTATGGTGAATTGTCAATTGATTAAGAAAATAATTTGCGTGAGGGCGAGATGACGATCAAGCGGTATGGTGCGGAAAAAGCAGGTGCCGGTGGGCAGAAACTGCCGTTCGCCAGAGCGGTTGAAGCGGATGGCTGGCTGCATGTTTCCGGCCAGGTAGCGATGGAAGACGGCGAAATCATCCAGGGTGGGATTGTCGAGCAGAGCCATAAGGCGATCGGCAACCTGATCGCCATTTTGCATGAGGCTGGCTATGGCGTGGAGCATGTCGTGCGTTGCGGCGTCTGGATTGATGATCCCCGTGATTTCTGGAGCTTCAACAAGATCTATCAGGGCTATTTCGGCGAACATCCGCCAGCCCGCGCCTGCGTGCAGGCCTCAATGATGGTCGACTGTAAGGTCGAGATCGACTGCATAGCCTATAAGGCGACCAAATAGGGTCGGTTCGTGAGCACTTATGGATATTTTTGCCACCATACAGGAAGATCGTGCGCAATTTTCGCCTTCCGAACAGCGGATTGCCGACATCCTCCTGAGTGAGCTGGATTTTGCCGTCGGCGCGTCGATCATCGAGTTGGCGGAGCGGGCGCAAGTGTCGCCGCCGACGGTGACCCGCTTTTGCCGCAGGCTTGGATGCCAGAGCTTTTCGGATTTCAAGGTCAATCTGGCCAAGACCGCCTATGTCGGCGTGCGTTACCTGAACCCCGAAGCGAAAAGCACCGAGCCGCAGGATGTTGCTGAGGACGTCATCACCAAGGCACAGAACGCCCTGTTCATGATGCATCGCTCTCTGGATACGGCCATGATCGAAAAGGTCGCGGACCGGATTTCCCGGGCCGAAATGATCTATGCATTCGGGTCGGGCGGCAATTCTTCGATGATTGCTTCGGAATTGCAGAACCGGCTTTTTCGGCTGGGGTCACGGGTTACGGCTTGCAACGACCACCATATGCAATTGATGCTGACAGCGGCGGCGCGCAGCAATGATATCATTGTCGGCTCCTCCTTCTCTGGCCGCAATCTGGAGCTGGCGCGCTGTTTCGAGCTGGCGCGTGACAATGGCATTACAACGATCGCGCTTACCCAGAGTGACAGCGCTGTCGCCAAGGCTGCCGAGATGGTTGTTGGTATCGACCTGCCGGAGGGCGATAATATCTTTCGCCCGACTTCGACCCGCTTTGCCTATCTGGCCATGGTCGATGTCATCGCCAGCCTGGTTGCCTATCGCAATCGCAAGCTTTCCTTGGTGACGCTGCGCCATATCAAACAACAATTGGTCGAACATCGCGATGGCGACGACCGTCAGATTCTCGGAGACTAGAATGGCGAAATCCGTGGCTGTGGTAACAGGTGCCGCCGGTGATATCGGGCGGGCAATTGCTAGCCGTCTGGCCGGAAGCCACGATGTGGTGGTGCTGGCCGATATTGATGAGACCGCGGTGAATGCCGCTGCGGTCAGTCTTGGGTCCGGGGAGATATTCGTGCCTGTGGTCTGTGATGTCACCGACGAGGCCAGCATCGACGCTCTGGCATCTGCGGTGCAGACGTTTGGGGTTACCAAGACCCTTGTCAACAATGCTGGAGCGGCAAGGGCAGTCAGTCTGCACGATACCGATGCGGCCATCTGGCGCCAGGATAATGCGCTCAATCTCGAAGCGGCATTTCTGACCTTCAGGGCGTTGGAAAATCAGTTGAAGCAGTCACAAGGCTCGGTCATCAATATAGCTTCGGTCAATGGCATGGCCGTGTTCGGACATCCCGCCTATAGCGCGGCGAAGGCTGGGCTGATCCATCTGACCCGGTTGATCGCGGTGGAATATGGGAAATTCGGCATTCGCGCCAATGCCGTGGCACCCGGCACGGTGCGCACCCAGGCCTGGGAAGCGCGCGCCGCGGCCAATCCTGCCGTGTTCGAAGAGGCCAAGCGCTGGTATGCGCTGCAGCGGATCGCCACCGCGCAGGATGTTGCAAATGCAGTGTTTTTTCTGGCTGGCGATCAAGCTGCGGCCATTACCGGCGTCTGCCTTCCCGTCGATTGTGGATTGACGGCAGGCCAAAGCGAACTCGCCCGGACATTTTCACAGTCCGAGCATTATTGATCCTCCATCCTGTCAGACCTTAAGGAGAACCGTCATGGCTGAAGCAGATTTTCGTCTGGACAATGCTTGGTATCCTGTCGATGGCGATGATGGCGGCGGTTTCGTCTTCACCCTCTACAATTTATCATCCGAGCCTATCAGCGGTTTCAAACTTGCCTATACCGCCTTGACGCGGGTGAAAGATGGTCCGGTCTGCGACAACGCGGTTTTCCTGCGGCGCAACGCCAATTTTCACCAGTTTGCACCACCGGAAGGACTGGTCCTCGTGCCAGGAGCGTGCTGGCGGTTTACGGTTCAGGGCCTCTGGCGGCCTGCGCGCCACCGCACGGATGGCGCAAAATCGGCCTATCTGACGCTTACCGATGGACGCCATGTCGCCGTCTCCGTCGATGATCTTATGCTACAAGGCCGGGTGAGCGAACCTGCCCCCGTTCTGTTGCCGAAGGGTGAAGTCAGCAAGCCTTTTTCACTGCTGCCTTGGCCCGTCGAGGCGAACCTTGCTGCGGGCGATGGTTTTCCCGTGGCGATCTATCCCGCAACGGACACGGATCTTCCCAGCTTACAGGCGGTTGAGCGGATCAATGCGCTTTACCGGCGGCTGTTTGCAGTCGGCCATGTGCCATTTTCGCTGGCCCCGGTCGATCAGGGCAAAGCCTTGAAACTCGCCCATGATCCCGCACTCGGCGCATCCGCCTATCGGCTCGATTTTACGGAAGAGATTACCCTATCTCATGGCGACGAGGCGGGACGGCAATATGGACTGACGGCCTTGGCGCAAATGCTGCATGGAGTAAGACGGGACCCCGCGCAGTTCCGGTTTCCGGTCTCCGGCCAGATCAAGGATGCGCCGCGTTACGGCTGGCGCGGCTGCCATCTTGATGTATCCCGGCAATTTTATCCGACGCAGGACGTTCTGCGGCTGATCGATATTATGGCCTGGATGAAGCTGAATATTTTCCACTGGCATCTGACCGATGACGAGGCCTGGCGGCTGGAAATCAAGGCCTATCCGCAACTGACGACTGTTGGTGTGCTGCGTGGCCCGGATGAGCCGATGTTGCCGCAGCTTGGCAATGGCGCGGAGCCGGTCGGTGGCTTTTACACCCAGGAGGATGTTGGCCACATCGTCGCCCACGCCGCCTTGCTGCATGTCGAAGTCGTGCCTGAGATCGACATTCCGGGTCATAGCACGGCGATCTTGACAGCCTTGCCTGAGCTGGTCGATGGCCAGGAAGCACCTGACAGCTACCGGCCCGTCCAGGGCTATCCGAATAACGCGCTTAACCCGGCCATCGAGCAGACCTATGTGTTTCTCGGCAAGGTCTTGGATGAGATGGCGATGCTGTTTCCCTCCGATCTCGTGCATGTCGGCGGCGACGAGGTTGCGGCCAATACCTGGATGGCCTCTCCATTGGCGAAAAAGCTGATGGAGCAGGAGGGCATTGACGGCACATTTGGGCTGCAAAGCCATTTCATGAAGCGGATTCAGCAGATGTTGAAAGAACGCGGCAAGAAACTGGCTGGCTGGGACGAAGTATCCCATGGTGGCGGTGTCGATCCGCAGGGTACGCTGCTGATGGCCTGGCAGAAGCCGGAGGTTGGGCTGGATCTGGCGCGGCAGGGCTATGACGTGGTGATGACGCCGGGTCAGGCCTATTATCTCGATATGGTGCAGGACGAAGCGTGGCAGGAACCGGGCGCCAGCTGGGCCGGCACCGTGCCGCCGCACCATACCTACACCTATGAAGCCGTCGCGGAATTTCCTGAGGAATTAAAGCCGAGGATGCGGGGTGTGCAGGCCTGTATCTGGTCAGAGCATTTCCTGAACCGGGATTACTTCAACCACCTCGTCTTCCCCCGCCTGCCAGCTGTTGCAGAGGCCGCCTGGACCCCCAGGGATCAGAAGGACTGGCAGCGGTTTGCAGCTCTCGTGCCGCTGATGCCACGTTTTTAAGGAAATCGGACATGGAATTTCGAATTGCCGTTGGCGGCATTCACACGGAATGCAGCACGTCATCGCCGGTGCTGATGCAGATCGGGGATTTTCGCGTGCTGCGCGGTGACGATCTCTTAGGTGCCGATTATTTCAGCTTTCTTGGCACGGATGGGGTGAAGCCTTTGCCCTTGCTGCATGCCCGCGCCGTTCCAGGCGGCCCGGTTTCGCGCCAGACCTATGACAGTTTCAAGGCCGAATTCCTGGAACGGTTGCAGGCAGCGCTGCCGCTGGACGGGCTCTATCTCGCCATGCATGGCGCTATGAATGTCGAGGGCATGGACGATGCCGAGGGTGATTGGATCGCTTCTGCCCGCGCTGTGGTTGGCCCGGATTGCCCGGTGGCTGCAAGCTATGATCTGCATGGCAATGTCACCCAGAAAATCATCGATCAGCTCGATATTTTCGCGGGTTACCGGACCGCGCCGCATATCGATGTGCGCGAAACCATGGTGCGGGCCTGGGACATGCTGGTAAAGGCACTGCGGACTGGCGAAAAGCCCGGTGTCGCCTGGGCACCTGTGCCGGTTCTTCTTCCCGGAGAACGAACCTCTACCGAAGACGAACCAGCCAAAAGCCTTTACTTGAAATTGCCGCAGCATGATCAGCGACCGGGGATATGGGATGCCAATCTGATGGTTGGTTATGTCTGGGCCGACGAGCCGCGCGCCACGGCCTGTGCCGTGGTCACAGGCGTGGATCGAAGCGAGGCGCAAAAGGTGGCTGAGGAGATTGCCCGATCTTACTGGGAAGCGCGCCATGCCTTCCGGTTCGGCCCGGTGACGGGGTCCCTGAAGGATATGCTCGACATCGCCGAAACAACTCAGACCCGGCCGATTGTTCTAGCTGACTCGGGCGACAACCCCACCGGCGGTGGCGTTGGCGACCGCGCCGATGTCCTGGGGGCATTGATCGCACGCAATTTCGACGGGGCGGTGATTGGCGGGATTACCGACAAGCCCGCAGTCGATGCCTGTTTTTCCGCGGGCGAGGGGGCAAAATTGGCGCTGAAGGTCGGTGGATCACTCGATCCGGCAAGCCCGTCGGTTGAGGTGGATTGCGAGGTGCTTCGACTGGACGATCCGGGTGTGGCGACGGAGCGCCAGGCCATCGTCAAAATCGGTGGTATTACCCTTATTCTCGCCAGTAAGCGCAGGCCCTACCACAATCTGGCCGATTTCACCCGGCATGGCATTGATCCGAAAGCGGTGCGGTTGCTGGTGGTAAAGTCGGGCTATCTTTCTCCCGAGCTTCAGCCAATTTCCAATCCGAACCTGATGGCGCTGACCGATGGGGTCATCAACCAGGATATCGAAGCCTTGCCGAGCAAGCGCCGCAAACAACCGACCTATCCCTTCGTCAAGGATTTCGATTACCAGCCGAAAGCGACGACCTCAGCACGGTGGACGGGTAGTGACAATCGTTCAGGGACAGACTGAATCCGCCCGGCACCCAGGCAAACTTTAAACGAGAGATCAGCAATCTCCTTCCCCAAAGATGCCGCCGGTAAAACCAGCGGCAGCTTGTTTTGACAAAGATAGCGCGTTCATGCCGCCAGTTCTCTCCATTATCGCCGCCAATCCGGGTATCCGGATTAGCGCGATTGCGATTTTCTTCTTCGGCTTGTCCGGCGCGACCACGGCTCCCTATATGTCGATCATCGGCATACACGAGTTGGGATTGAGCAATGCGCATTACTCGCTGCTGATCTTCATCGCTTCTTGCGTCAATGTCGCCGCCAGCGTTGCCGTGGGAATATTGGCCGACAGGCTTGGACATTTTCGCATGCCGATGGTCATCGTCAGCTTGTTTGGCGTGGTCGGTTATGGGGTGGTGTTTCTCGAACCGAACCAGATCATCTTCGTTGGCTCCGCGCTCCTGTTGCTGCCGGTTTACAACGCATTGAATTCGCTGATATTTGCCAATGTGCGTGCCGCATCCAAGGATATGCCGGTGCGTGAACTGATTGCAGTCAATTCCGGCGTGCGGGCCGTTATCTCGGCCTCCTGGGTCTTGGTGCCGGGTCTGGTTGGCTTCTTTCTTGCTGGTCAGAAAAGCATGTTGCCTGCCTTTCTGTTTGCCAGCCTTGGCGGACTCGCCTGCTTCGTGCTGTTTCTGGTCTGGTTGCCGAAGGCGGAGGCACGGGCCGAACCCTCGGCAAGCCTTGCCTTTTTTTCATCCCTGTCGAAAATCGCCTCACCTGGGTTATTGTTGCGGCTTGGCGCCATCGCGCTGATCACTGCCATGCTGCAAATGAACGGCGTGGTGTTGCCGCTTGTCATGACCGGGCCAGCGCATGGCACGACCGGCGATGTCGGTATTATCGTCGGTATCGTCGCCTTTCTGGAAATCGTCTTCATTCTGTTCTGGGGCTGGGTGGAGCGCAAGACCTCCAGCGTGGCAACGCTGGTTGCCGGTGCGTTGATCTATTGCGTCTATCTGCTAGGTCTCGGTTTTGCCTCGCGACCAGAACATGTCTATCTGCTCTCCGGCATTGCCGGTTTCGGGGCGGCGGCGATTATCAGTGTGCCGATTACCTATCTGCAAAACCTGATTGCCGATCGTGCCGGGCTTGGCAGTTCGCTCATTGCGGTGAATATCTTCTTGAGTGGCGGATTGAACTCCCTGCTTTTTGCATTCGGCACAGGCATCAGCAATTATTCAGGCACAGCAATGCTCGGCGCGTTGGCAGGATTCTGCGGTATTCTACTGTTGCTGATTCTCGAAAAACCCAGATCCTTCAAGGTGTCCATTGAACGGAATGCTTAAAAGAGACCATCATGGCAGGACGTGAACCAGAAAAGAACGAAGGCGGTTTGCTAGAAGTCTGCGTCGATTCCGTTGCGGGGCTGGAGGCGGCGATTGCCGGTGGCGCAGGCCGGATCGAGCTGTGCGCCGCCCTTGACTGCGGGGGGCTGACGCCGACATCAGGTCTGATGCTGCGTGCCGCTCAGGCACCCATCCCGGTTTTTGCGATGATCCGGCCACGGGCAGGTAGCTTCGTGTTTTCGCCGGATGAGGTCGCCGTCATGGCAGCGGATATCCATGCGGCGCGGCAGGCGGGGCTATCCGGTGTCGTGCTTGGGGCGTCTCTGCCTGATGGACGATTGGACCTTGAGGTGCTTGGCAAACTTACGGCGGTCGCGTCTGGCCTCGCCACGACATTGCACCGGGCTTTTGACCTCGTGCCGGACTTTGACGAAGCGCTGGAGCAGGCGGTTGCGCTCGGATTTGGTCGAATTCTCACGTCTGGTGGCGCGCAATCCGTCGTCGCCGGTTTCGATCGTCTGAAATCGCTTTCAAGGGCGGCAGATGGCCGGATTATCATCATGCCCGGTGGTGGATTGAGGCCTGATCGCATCGCGCCGTTCTGGCAGGCCGGCTTGCGGGAGTTTCACGCCTCTTGCAGCGTGCCAGCGACGGTCGATCCCGTTCTGGTCGATTTTGGTTTTGCCAGGGCGGGGCAGGCGCAGACCGATAGCGATGTGGTCCGCAGACTTGCCGAGGCAATCGAAAACTGCCGCACTCTGCCCTGATAGGTTATACGGCTTCCGGCTCCACCTGGCGCGGCGCGCCTTTTTCGTCCAGCGCCACCATGATGAAATGGGCGTCGGTGACCTTCTGGCGCTCCTGCGTAAACTGCCTGCGGACCCAGCACTCGACATAGAGTGTCATGGAGGTGCGACCGACGTGACTGATCGATGTGTAGATGCACACGGTATCACCGACCTTGACCGGGCGTTTGAAGCTAACTTCCTTGACCGCCGCCGTGACCGTGCGGCCTTTCGCACGCTCGGAAGAGCGGATGCCAGCGGCTGCGTCCATCTGCGCCAGAACCCAGCCACCGAAAATATCTCCGGCGGGATTGGTATCGGCTGGCATGGCGAGTGTGCGTAATGTCAATTCGCCCTGAGGCTCGTCAATCTCAGTCATTGTCTTCCAACTTTCGCCTAGAGGATGGTGGACTCTGCGCTATCGCCGCAATCCTCCATCTAATCGAAATGAGAAATAGGCTCTCCGCGCGGAAAGGTCGAGAGTGCAGGCATGCGCCTGCGGCACTGCGGGTTTGCCGAAAAGCTTTACCTTGCGATTTTACGGCTTTTCAGCGACCTCAATGGATGCGATCAACCGCTCGACATAAGCGGAAAACAGGACGCCCATATCGGTACTGTCGGGCAGCCGCAGCCAGAGCATTTGCAAGCCGTCCATCAGACCGATAATTTCCGTTGCGACCCCTTGGGGATCGATGTCGGATTTGATCTCATGATTCAGAATGCCTTCTGCAAAGATACTGGCCAGTTTGTGGCGCAGTTGCAGGCTACGTTTGTGAAACCACGCCTGGGCCGGGTGCCCTGCAAGCAGGCTTTCGGCGTTAAGGATCGAGAATGCCCGCACAACCCCCTCCGATTGCATGTTTTGGTTGGTGACCTCAACCAATAGGCCGAGGAAATCGCGCCAATGGGGAGTTTTCTTGTTTAAGTCCGGCGCTGTCTCTTTGTCTCGCCGTTCCAGGATCGCCAGGAGAAGGTCAACCTTGGTCGGAAAATAATGCAGAAGACCAGGAAGAGACAGGCCGACATCCTCAGCAATGTCTGCAATTGCAGCATTTTGAAAGCCATCCTTGGCAAAACGGTTGAGCGCAGCCTGCAGGATTTCTTCTCGCCGTGCGGCCCCTTTCACCGAATTTCGGCGGCGGCCTGCGACCGTATCGACGGGAGGTAGGCCTGCATCGGATATGTCCTGTCTTGCCATTTGTCTCACTTTCAGGTTGCATCGCATGCCCTCCTTAGAGCTTGTCTTGGGAAAAGTGGAACCCAATTTTCTGAAAAGACAAACGAAAACGTAAGAGGCCAGGGATGAAGGCTCAATCCGAACCTGATCGCCTCTAGAGCTCAATCGAAAACCGGGTGAAGGCAGACAGGATCTCTTGCGAGAAATAATAATACCGAGTAGTTGGTAGGTAAATAGGGAGGAGTATCACATGATCGACCGTCTGCTTGATGAGATGACCCTTGAGGAGCAGGTTTCCGTGCTGTCCGGTGCGGATTTCTGGACCACTGTGCCGGTTGAGCGGCTCGGTATTCCAAAGATCAAGGTGACTGACGGGCCAAACGGCGCGCGCGGCGGCGGGTCCCTGGTTGGCGGCGTCAAGGCGACTTGTTATCCCGTTGCGATTGCGCTCGGTGCCACCTGGAGCCCATCTCTTATCGAAGCCATGGGTGTTTCCCTGGCGGGACAGGTAAAGAGCAAGGGCGCGAGCGTCCTTCTTGCGCCAACTGTCAATATCCATCGGTCCGGGTTGAACGGGCGCAATTTCGAATGCTATTCCGAAGACCCGATGCTGACGGCGGCTTTGGCTGTTGCTTATATCAAAGGCGTGCAGAGCCAGGGTGTGGCGGCCACGATCAAGCATTTCGCCGGTAATGAATCCGAGATCGAACGGCAGACGATGTCCTCGGATATCGATGAACGCGCCTTGCGCGAAATCTATCTTCTGCCCTTCGAACAGGCGGTGAAAAAGGCTGACGTCATGGCTGTGATGTCCTCCTATAATCGGCTGAACGGTACTTATACGAGCGAGCATGCCTGGCTGTTGACGGATGTGCTGCGCGAGCAATGGGGCTTTGACGGCATTGTCATGTCCGACTGGTTCGGCTCGCATTCCACATCCGAAACCGTCAATGCCGGGCTTGATTTGGAGATGCCTGGCCCAACCCGTGACCGTGGCGAAAAGCTGGTGCAGGCGGTTCGCGACGGTGCTGTCAAACCGGAAACGGTGCGCGAAGCGGCGGGGCGCATTCTCACTCTGCTGGAGCGTGTCGGGGCGTTTTTCTCCGCGCCTGACCTGTCCGAACATGCCGAAGATCTGCCCGCTGACCGGGCGTTAATCCGCAAAATTGGCGCTGAAGGTGCGGTCCTTCTGAAGAATGATGGTATTTTGCCGCTGGAAAAGACATCCCTGAAGCGTGTCGCGGTTATCGGGCCAAATGCGGCTGTTGCCCGGGTGATGGGCGGCGGCAGCGCCCAGATCAATGCACATTATACAATAAGCCCGCTGGAGGGCATTCGCGCGGTTTTGCAAGGCACTGTTGATGTGCAGCACAGTGTGGCCTGCGGCAATAGCCGGTTGGTCAAGCTGTTCTCGCAGCCGGTCACTGTCGAGTATTTCAAGGGAGTCAATTGTAAGGGTACTCCTGTTGCAACGGAAGCGGTGCAGACAGGGGAGTTTTTCTGGTTCGAACTGCCATCGCCGGATCTGTCTCTGACGGATTTCTCGGTGCGGTTCACCGGCACCTTCACGCCGCAGGAGGATGGGCCGCATCTGCTGGGCATGACCAACTCGGGTCTTGCCAAGCTATATGTCGATGAAGAACTTGTCATTGACGGCTATACCGGGTGGAAGCGCGGTGAGAATTTCTTTGGCACTGCCAATGATGAAATTCGGCACTCGGTGGAGATGAAGGCTGGCCGTAGTTACGCAATCAAAGTTGAATACCTGTCGCCACCGCCAGAGGAATACGGCATCCATATCACCGCGATTCGCTTCGGCATCGAAAGAATTCTCGGTGAAGACGCGATGGTGGAAGCAGTAGAATGTGCAAGAGGCGCGGATGTGGCGCTTCTCTTTGTCGGGCGCGAGGGGCAATGGGATACGGAAGGTCTCGATCTGCCCGACATGCGTCTGCCGGGCCGTCAGGAAGAATTGATCGAGCGCGTCAGCGCCGTGAATCCGAATTGCGTTGTTGTGCTGCAAACCGGTGGCCCCGTTGAAATGCCTTGGTTGGGAAAGGTCAAAGCCGTGCTTCAGGTCTGGTATCCAGGCCAGGAGCTTGGCAATGCTGTGGCCGATATGCTGTTTGGCGAACAGGAACCGGGCGGGCGTCTACCGCAGACGTTTCCAAAGCAGTTGTCGGATAATTCCGCCATCACAAATGACCCGTCGATCTATCCCGGCAAGAATGGCCATGTGCGTTATGAGGAAGGGGTCTTCGTCGGCTACCGCCATCATGATAGCCGCAATATCGAGCCGTTCTTTCCCTTCGGATTCGGGCTTGGCTATACCAGTTTTCGTTGGGATGAGCCTCAGGCCTCCGCATCAGAAATGACCGCATCCGGCGTGACAGTCTCCGTCAGGGTCTCCAATACCGGAAAACGGGCGGGGTCCGATGTGGTGCAGCTTTATGTCGAGGCACCTGTCTCTGGTGTTGAACGCCCATTGAAGGAGTTGCGGGCCTTCGCCAAAATTGCCTTGGGGCCAGGTGAAAGCGGCGAAGTGACGCTTGCAATCAACCCGCGCGACCTCAGTTATTACGATGTCGATGCGGCGGCATTCCGTGCGCCAGCGGGTGACTATCGGCTGCTGATTGGCGCCCATGCCCAGGACATCCGCAGCGCGCTCACGATTATCAATCCGCAGGAATGGCTTGGCGCTGTCGGTGACAGGACGATCTGATCGGTGGTTTAAATCGTCAGGCGAGCCTCGAATCCATCCTGTCGCCCGCTAGCGGGTGACAGGATGTCGAAGCGGGCATTCATCTGCTCTGCCAAACGCTCGATAATCGACAAGCCGAGGCCAGATCCCGGCGTGGTGGCATTGGCGCGTTGGAAGCGTTTTCGGATGGCTATCAATTGTTCGGGTGGTAAAACCGGTGAACCGTTGACGACGCGGATCGTGCCATCTTCGCCAAGCGTCACCTCAACCGGCACACCCTGTGTTCCATGTCGCACAGCATTTTCGATCATGTTACGGATGACGATGGCAAAGGCATCTTCGCTGACGGCGCGTGGCAGGGTTGCGGTTGGCGGGTGGCGATAAAAAATGTCATTTCCCGTGGCGCGCTGGAAATCCTCCACGACAAGATCGAGCACGGGTACCAGATCGACAGGCTGCCCGGTCGAGCCAATACCCGCTTCTGCTCGAGACAATTGCAACAGTTTTTCCGCGAGGCTGGCAAGCTTTTGCAGCGAAGTTTCCACCTGACTCGCCCTGGCGCGGGCTTCCGGCTCCTTCAACTGGGCCAGCATCAATTGCGTTTGCGCCAGGGCGCCGGCAATGGGGGTGCGCAATTCGTGGGCACTATTGGCGGTAAATTCGCGCTCGGCATCCAAAGCGGCCCGCAATCGGGTGAGCAGAAGATTGACGGAACGTCCTATGGGCTGCAATTCCTTGGGCAGCGGGCTAAGGTCAATTTCCGCCAGATTGCCGTGATCTTTCTCGCTGATTTCCTGCCGAAACTGTTCGACGGGACGGAGCGAACGGCGGATGATCAGCCATGCTGCTAAAACGCTGAGTGGGACGAGCGCAATCACCGGCAGCAACATGGCAAGACCCGCCGCAAGAGCCGAGATATGCCGATGTTTCATCGAGTCGGCCACCTGAACGATGATCGTGTCGCTGACCGCTGTGGTCGTATAGATCCGGTATTTGTCGTTTTGCCAGAAGCCGGGTGTCAGCGGCGCGGGCAGGGGGGCTGCTGCCTCGGCATGGGAGTGCATCAGCACTCGACCGCTTGCGTCCCTCACCTGATAGATCAGATATCCATCGGAATTGGGATCGACAGTGCTGAGGATTTGCACGGGGCTTTTCAGCGGGTCGCGCTGCATGATGTCATCGACGACCAATGGCAAAAGCCTGTCGCCGGTCTCCTGCAGAGCGCTGTCGAAAATCTCGCCAAACTCAGCCTGCATGACGATGGCGCCACAGCTTGCCGCGACCAGCCAAAGCACGGTAATCGCGCCGGAAAGCCACAAGAGAAGTTTGCGGGTAATGCTTGGCATGGTCATGCCGCTCCCGCAATGCTGTAGCCAACGCCTCGGACGGTTAGTAGGCGATCCTTACCGATCTTCTTGCGCAACCGGCTGACATAGACTTCCACCGTATTGCTTTCGATTTCCGATCCGAACGCATAGAGGGCTTCCTCAATGCGGGCTTTGGAGACTACGGCACCAGGCCTTGCCAAAAGCGCATCAAGCACCGCCCATTCACGGCTGGAGAGGCTAATGGCCTCGGCACCATCGGCAATACGTCGCTCTGCGGGGTTGATTTCCAATGTGCCGATGCGAATGATTGGATTTGGCTTTGCGGCGTAGCGGCGCGCAACAGCCAATATGCGCGCCGTCAACTCATCGAGATTGAATGGCTTGACCAGATAGTCGTCAGCGCCGGAGTTGAGGCCCTCGATCCGATCCGAGATCTGGTCATGAGCTGTGAGGATGATGATTGGGGTTACGTCGCCATGCTCGCGCAACCGTTTCAGAAAGTCGATGCCGTTGCCATCAGGCAAACGCAGGTCAAGCAGGATCAGGCCATAGGCAACGGTTCTGGTGCAGGCCTCAGCGTCCTGTAGCTCCTTCATCCAGTCCACCGCATGACCGGCTGCCCCGACATGATCGCGAATGGCCTGACCCAGAACAGCGTCGTCCTCTACAAGTAATACCCGCATGCATATCTCCGATCAGAACGGCAGAGGCGCGAGACGCCCGAAATAAAAAGCTTTTGACGTTCTTTATGACACCTAGCTTAAGCGGGTCGAAATTTCAGAAAAATCTTGGAAGGCTGCACACAGCGGATCTTCAGCTTGGTGTCAGCGCAACCGACGATAAAGGGCAGTCGCGTCGATAAACGGCATTTTCTACGTTCGTTATCTGCGTGCGGCGACAGTTCCCCGAAGCAGTTGATGGGTTGGTAGACAGAAGGGTCGATATGAAGATTGTGCTGATTGCGTTGTCTATCACTCTGGCTCTGGTAGGCCCGATTCTGGCTGGGGAAAAATGCGCGGTGCCGCTGAAAGAATGGCAACCCCGAGAGAGTTTGCAGAGAAAGCTTGAAGGAGAGGGCTGGAATGTTCGCTCCATCAGGAGCGGCGACGGGTGCTATGAGGCCCACGCTGTCGATTCCAGCGGCAACGCCGTCGAAGCTTATTTCGATCCGAAAACGTTTAAGCCGATTGACCAGAAAGACTGAGCACTTTGATACGGTCATCTATTGCCCCATTCCATAGCGGAACCACAACGTTGGGCAAAAAAAGCGCCGCGTTTTGAGGCGCGGCGCTAAATCAATTCCCGAAGTCGAGGGGACTTCTTCGGGCGGCCACAGGTTGGGCGAATGGATCTCAGAATGGCAGAGGGGACGCCGGAGGAAGATCCATTCCCTGTGAGAAACAATGTAGAACCAGTTTCTTACCTTAATATTAAATAAATCTAATAAAATGGAGCCTCATATATCTTTTTTATAAATCCGTCCCTCAAGCAGGTCGATCTGTATCTGCTGCAACTCTGCCAAGCGCGCCCATTGATGGGCCATCTGGTGGTCGATCTTTTCATGCAATTGGCGGATTTCCAGTTCGGCGCGCAAGTTGATCATGTAATCGTTTTCCGCCCGCTGCCTATCCTTTTCCTCCTGGCGCTTCTGGCTCATCATGATGATTGGCGCCTGCATTGCGGCGACACAGGACAGTAGCAGATTCAGGAGGATGTAGGGATAGGGGTCGAAAGGCCGAAGAAATAGCCCGATAGAGTTGATTGCCATCCAGGTGACGAGGATGATGGAAAAGATGATGATGAATCGCCACGAACCGCCAAAAGAGGCGACGGCGTCCGAGGCGCGATCCCCAAACCGAAGCGGCCTTTCGTTCTCCGCCGCAGCGGTCTGAACCGTGGAAACATCGCGGCCAAGATCGGCGATCACGCGTCGGTCAAGGTCCGAAAGCTCACCGCGTTCTTCCTGAAGCAGTTTTTCGACCCGCTGGCGACGCAGTGCTGACAGGTCGTCGTCGCAGATCCGGGCATCGGCGGCCACGGGGCCGCATTGCGCCTCGATCAATTCTATCAACGAAGATCGCATCGAGTTGACGGCATGCAAATGCCTTGGCGGAACGGTTTTATGACAGAGGCAGCATTGATGCGACTGATGGCTGGACGCGGGAGAAATGTTGGACACGCAGGGCTCCGACAGAAAAGACCGGGCGCGACAAAATTGCCGCCCCAGCCCCCTGATGCATAGCTTCAAAATTCACGGGAAGCAAAGAGCCGTTTGTGAGCCTGTAACGTAGCGAATGCCCGTCATGTGCTATCGCGGTGTCCTTATACAATACCGCCAGAGCCGCCTTTGACCGCTGGCCGTTGCGCCGCGACCTTGGCACGGTAACCTGAGGCACGATAGGCCGCGACCGGGTCGATTGCGCCGCCGGCGTCCAGCCGAGCCTTTGCCAGGATCGGCTCCACATCGGTGCGATAGGCGCGTTTCAACGTTTCGGTGGCCATCAGCGCATCATTGTCGTTCTGATAGCCGTCCAGTGCGGCGCGATCCACCAGCAATGCCTGGGCATAGGCTCGGCGTATTTCGTTGGCGCTGGCAATCAGGCTTTCAATCGGATCGGTCACATTATGCGACTGGTCGATCATATGGGCGGGGTGGAAGCCTTCGACGCCGCGATACTGCGCATCCACCAGCTCGTTGAACACCAGAAATAGGCGGTAAGGTTCGATGGAACCGGCGTCCAGATCGTCGTCGCCATATTTCGAGTCGTTGAAGTGGAAGCCTCCCAGTTTACCGAACTGGATTAGCCGCGCCACGATCATTTCAATATTGGTATTGGGCGCGTGGTGGCCAAGATCGACAAGGCACTGTGCCTTCGGCCCCAGCGTCTGGGCAATCAGGTAGTTGGTGCCCCAATCCTGAACGATGGTGGAATAGAAGGCCGGTTCATACATCTTGTGTTCGGAAAATAGCCGCCAATCATCCGGCAGCGTTTTGTAGATCTCGGCCATTGAGGCGAGGTAACGCTCGAATGATTTGGTGAAATTGCTCTGGCCGGGGAAGTTGGAGCCGTCGCCGACCCAGACGGTCAGGGCTTTCGAGCCAAGCTGATCGCCAAGTTCGATGCATTCGATATTATGCTCGATGGCTTGTTGCCGGGTTGCGGCATCGACATGGCTGAGCGACCCGTATTTGTAGGAATGGGCCTGATCGGCGGCGTCTGAAAACGTGTTGGAATTCATGGCGTCGAAGCCGAGGCCCAGGGTGGCGGCCTTGGCCGTCAGCTCTTTCGGATCGGCCTTGTCCCAGGGGATATGCAATGAGACTTTTGGTGTAGCGCGGGTTAATTGTTGGATGACGCCGCAATCGTCTAGCTTGTCGAAGATGTGACGCGGTTCGCCCAATCCGGGAAAGCGGGCAAAGCGTGTGCCGCCCGTGCCGACCCCCCAGGAGGGGACGGCAACGAAAAACTCGGAAACGGATTTGGTGACGGCGTCGATGTCGATATTGCTGCGCGCCAGCTTTTCACCAAGCGCGCTATAGTCCGACGTCAGGGCGCTTGCCCGCTTGTCATTGTCTACGGCAACCGCGTCCGCAGTGATGTTCAGGTCTGTCATGCTTTCCTCCCGGGGATGCATTGGTTTTTTGCCAGAGGTTTAGCGGGTAAAGCTCTGGGCGTTGCCTGCATCGACATTGATGATATTGCCGGTCGATTTTGCCGAGGCATCTGAAGCCAGGAAGTAGATGGCTTGGGCAATATCTTCGGGAAACACGTTCAGCTTCAGCATCGAACGCTTGCGGTAATGTTCCTCGAGATCGTCCACCTCGATCTTGGAGGATGCCGCGCGCTGTTCTCGCCATTCGCCGTTCCAGATTTTTGAGCCGCGCAGCACGGCATCCGGATTGACGGTGTTGACGCGGATACCGGCATCGGCGCCTTCCAGCGCCAGGCAGCGGGCAAGATGAATTTCCGCCGCCTTGGCCGTGCAATAGGCCGAGGCATTGGGGGAGGAGGCAAGACCGTTTTTCGAGGCGACAAACACCACATTGCCACCCAATGCCTGCCGGCGGAACAGCCGGAAGGCTTCCCGCGACACCAGGAAGTAGCCGGTGGCGAGAATGTCGATATTCTTGTTCCACATGGCAAGCGTGGTTTCTTCGACGGGTGCAGACGAGGCAATACCGGCATTCGATACCAGAATATCCACCCCGCCGAATTCGACACTGGCCTCAGCAAAGGCGCTGATCACGGCATCTTCGCGGGTGACATCCAGTAGGACGGAGCGGACGGCATCGCCGCCAAGGCGTTTGGTGAAATCAGCTGTCGTGTCGGAAAGTGCGGCAGCGTCGATGTCAGCCAATACAACGCAAGCCCCTTCAGCAACCAGCCGCTCCGCTGTCGCTCTGCCGATGCCACCAGCACCACCAGTGACGAAAGCGACCTTTCCGGCCAGGCTTTTCGGCTTGGGCATGCGTTGCAGCTTTGCTTCTTCCAGCAGCCAATATTCGATATCGAAGGCTTCCTGTTCCGGTAGGCCCTGATACTCCGACACGGTCGATGCGCCACGCATGACATTGATGGCATTGACGTAGAATTCACCGGCGATCCGCGCCGTTGCCTTGTCCTTGGCGAAAGACAACATGCCGACACCCGGAATGAGGAAGATCACCGGATTGGGATCACGGATTTTCGGAGAATTGTCGTGTTTGCAGCTCTCATAATAGCTGTTGTAATCAGCACGATAGGCCTCAAGGGCGGCATCGAGACCGGCAAGCACTGCATCCACATCCGGCTGACCCGGATTGAAATCAACGATCAGCGGACGGATTTTGGTGCGCAAGAAATGATCAGGGCATGAGGTGCCCAGCGCGCCGAGTGGCTGGAGATGATTGGAATTGACGAATTCCAGCACGGCATCCTGATCGTCGAAATGACCAAGCTTGCGCTCCGCCTTGCCAATCCGTCCGCGAATTTCCGGCATCAGCCTTGCGGCAATGGCGCGACGTTCGGCGGACGGCAGGCTTTGCGTCGCCGCACCACCGAAAATCACCTTGCCTTCGGTTTCGCGCGCAAACCACTGGATGGCCTTGTTGATGATATCAAGCGTCAGTTCGTAGCAGGCCTTGGCGTCATTATCCCAGGTGAACAGGCCATGGCTTTCCAGCACGACGCCCTTGGCCTGCGGATTGGCCTTGACGAAGGCTTCCAGATCAAGCCCAAGCTGAAAGCCAGGGCGGCGCCAGGGCAACCAGCCGATCTCGTCGCCAAAGATCACCTTTGTCAGGTCTTTCGAGTTCTTCGACGCGGCAATCGCGATGATCGCATCCGGATGCATGTGATCGACATGGGTGAACGGAACGAAACCATGCAGTGGCGTATCGATGGATGCCGCGCGCGGATTGAGATTGAAAGTGCAATGAGGGAGAAAACCGACCATGCGGTCTTCATCGTGAACGCCCTGGTAAATGCCTTTCAGCGCCTCAAGCTTGTCCTGGTAAAGCGTTGCGAAACCGTCGAGTTTGATGGTGCCGACATCGCCGCCAGAACCCTTGACCCACAAAACCTTGACCGTCTGGCCGGTGAGCGGATCGGTCTCCATGACCTTGGCCGAGGTGTTGCCGCCACCATAGTTGGTAATGCGCTTGTCGGCGCCAAGCAGGTTGGACCGGTAGAGCAGCTTGCCTGCCTCATCCAGCGTTTCGGCGTAGACATCATCCCAGCGATTGTCGAGAAGGCGCGGTTGGCCCGCTGCGGTTTGGCCCGTCATGGAAGTCCTCCCAAATGTGATTTTAAGGCCCGCCATATCGGCGAGCGCTCCATCCTGTTATGGGTATCGCGCAAATTTATCGCTCGTGTCAATCATAAACGATCATAAATGTTCATTGTGCGTTGCAATATAATCTATTTTGATCGTTTTTGATTGACATGTTCAATCTGTTAAGCCTAAAACACGCCAAGGAGGACCCCATGCACGAACGCGAACGCCATCGCATTATTCTCAGCGCCATCCAGGAAAAGCCTGTGGTGACGGTGCAGGATATTGCCGAATTGACGGATGCGTCCGAAGCAACCATCCGGCGCGACATTGCATCGCTGCATGTCCAGGGGAAATTACGCCGGGTGCGGGGTGGGGCAGAAGCGGTACATCCTCCGCAGCAAGGCAATCTGGCCGCCCGACCGTTCAGGGTTTCGGAATCGGTCAATATCGATAAGAAACGCGCAATTGCGCGCGCCGCTGTTGAACTCTGCGAGGAAGGTGACTCGATCATCATCAATGGTGGAACCACCACCTTTCAGATGGTGCATTTCATGTCAGCGCGTCGCTTGCAGGTGATGACCAATTCCTTTGCGATTGCCGAGCATCTGGTCAAGCATTCGAAATGCACGATCAACGTGCCGGGCGGCGCGATCTACCGGGATCAAAGCCTGATTCTGTCGCCTTTCGAAAATGATGCGATCCGCAATTTCTATGCTCGCCGGATGTTCATCGGTGCGCAGGGCATTTCGGCGCTGGGCGTGATGGAGCCGGATGCGCTGGTGATCCAGAGCGAGCAACGGCTGATGCGCCAGGCCGATGAGCTGATTGTCATGGTCGATTCGACGAAATTCACGCGGCGGTCCAGCATGATTTTATGCGGGCTGGATGCGGTCTCAACCATCATCACCGATGACGGCGTGCCTGAAGAGGCGGCCCATATGGTGGAGGCGGCTGGAATAAAGCTTTTGACGGTCCGGGCTTCGACCTCGGCCGACAGGGAGGACGCCCCTTCGGTCGCTTGAGGAAGCGATACGCCGTTTGGGGGATAACGGTTTTAACATCTGGGAGGATAACAACATGAAAATTTCAAGACGATTGTTCGGGGCGGCAGCGATTGCCTTCGTGACGACGGCTGGCATGGCGCATGCCGCCGATATGAAGATTGCCATCGTGGTGAAGTCGCTCGGCAACGGTTTCTTCGAGGCGGCCAACAAGGGCGCGGAAGAGGCGGCCAAGGAACTGGGTGGCGTCAAGATCATCTATACCGGCCCGACCACGACGACTGCCGAAGGCCAGATCGAGGTGATCAATTCCCTGATCGCCCAGGGCGTCGATGCCATCGCCATTTCCGCCAATGATCCGGATGCCGTGGTTCCTGCCCTGAAGAAAGCTGCCCAACGTGGCATCAAGGTGATTTCCTGGGATTCCGGCGTGGCGCCTGCTGGCCGTATCATGCATCTCAACCCGTCTTCGAACGAGCTGATCGGCAAGATGTGCCTGAAACTGGCTGCCGACCATCTGGCTGATGGCAAGGGCGATTTCGCCATCCTGTCGGCAACCACGACCTCGACCAACCAGAATATCTGGATTGCCGAGATGAAGAAGCAGTTGAAGGATTTCCCCGGCCTCAACCTCACCACCACAGTCTATGGAGATGACCTTGCCGACAAGAGTTATCGTGAAGCCAATGGCATTCTGACCTCGCATCCAAATGTGAAGGTTATCGTTGCTCCGACCACGGTCGGCGTCTTGGCTGCCTCGCAGGCCGTGAAGGATGCTGGCAAGATCGGTCAGGTCTATGTGACCGGGCTTGGCCTGCCGTCTGAAATGGCTGGCGCAATCAAGTCCGGTGCCACCAAGGAATTTGCGATCTGGAACCCCATCGATCTCGGCTATTCGGCCACCCAGATCGCCTATCATCTGGTGAAAGGTGACGCGACCGGCAAGCCCGGCAGCGAGGTTCCGGCTGGACGAATGGGTAAGATCAAGATCGGTGACAATGGTGAGGCAGCGATGGCCGATCCCTTCGTCTACGATGCCAAGAATATCGATCAGTTCTCAAAAATCTTCTGATCCAGCAGTCCTCTATCTTGAAGTCTAAGGCAATCGAACCCGGCGGCAGCTGCCGCCGGGAACCCTTATCCGTTCCTGGTCTTTTTGGCCTGATCTGGTGCAATCGATGATGAGTGTCCAAACCACAAAGCTTGATGCAGTACCGCTCGGTGATCGCGCACCGATACTGGAGATGCGCGGCATTTCGCAGATCTTTCCGGGTGTGAAGGCGCTGGATGGTGTGACTATCGCCCTTTATCCTGGCGAGGTGACGGCACTGATCGGCGAAAATGGTGCCGGTAAATCGACGCTGGTCAAAATCCTCACCGGTATTTACCGGCCCAATGAGGGGGAAATCGTCATCGATGGTTCGCCGCTAACCTTCGCCAATGCCCAGGCTGCCATCGATGCGGGCGTGACGGCCATCCATCAGGAAACGGTGCTGTTTGACGAGTTGAGCGTTGCGGAAAACATCTTCCTCGGCCATGCGCCGAAAACCCGTTTCGGCTTCATCGACTGGAACGGCATCAACACCAAAGCCAGGGCGCTGATGGATCGGCTGGAAAGCAAGATCGATCCAACCATTAAATTGAAGGATCTCTCCATCGCCCAGCGGCATCTGGTGGCGATTGCGCGCGCACTTTCGGTTGAAGCGCGGATCGTTATCATGGACGAGCCGACGGCGGCCCTGTCACGTAGGGAAATCGATGATCTGTTTCGCATCGTTGAAGGGCTGAAGCGGGAAGGCAAAGCGATCCTGTTTATCAGTCACAAATTCGATGAAGTCTATGAAATCGCCGAGAATTACGCGGTGTTCCGCGATGGAAGAATGGTCGGGTCCGGCCTGCTGCAACAGACGCCGCAGGATGAGATCGTCCGCTTGATGGTCGGCCGCGATGTGCATGACGCTTTTCCAAAAATCGACGTTGCCATCGGCGCTCCGGTGCTTTCTGTCTCGCAGTATTGCCATGAAACCGAGTTTCGCGACATTTCCTTTCAATTGCGCAAGGGCGAGATTCTTGGCGTTTACGGGTTGATCGGTGCGGGCCGTTCCGAACTGTGCCAGTCGCTGTTTGGCATTACCCGCCCAGCCTCGGGAACTGTGACGCTGGAGGGCAAGGTGGTCGATATCCGCTCGCCTGCGGATGCCATTGCCGCTGGCATCGTCTATGTGCCGGAAGAGCGCGGGCGCCATGGGGTGGCGCTGCAAATGCCGATTTACCAGAATATGTCGCTGCCTTCTCTGGCGCGGGTTTCAGCGCGTGGTTTTCTCAAGGCCGTCAGCGAATTCGCTCTGGCGCGCTATTATGCCGAGCGGCTGGACCTGCGGGCGGCGGCGCTGTCCGTACCGGTTGGCACGCTATCGGGGGGCAATCAGCAGAAAGTTGTGATCGGCAAATGGCTGGCCACCAAGCCGAAGGTCATCATTCTCGATGAGCCGACCAAGGGGATCGATATCGGCTCCAAGGCGGCCGTGCATGGCTTTATCTCCGAACTCGCGGCAGAGGGCCTGTCGATCATCATGATTTCCTCCGAACTGCCGGAGATCCTTGGCATGTCCGACCGGGTGATGGTGATGCGGGAGGGATTGCAGGCTGGAATTTTTGAGCGGGAGGCGCTGACACCGGAAGTTCTGGTGCGGGCCGCCACCGGCAATGCGTGAGGTGTGACAATGAAAAGCCTGCTGAAACACCGCGAGATCGCATTGGGTGTTATTATCCTGTTGCTGATCGCCGGGTTCTCCACCCGGGCAGACGGATTTGCCTCGCCAGGCAATCTGGCGACGATCTTTAACGATACGTCTATCCTGATCATTCTGGCGCTGGCGCAGATGACTGTGATCCTCACCAAATCAATCGATCTGTCGGTTGCCGCCAATCTGGCCTTTTCCGGCATGGCGGTGGCGATGCTGGATTCGAACTTTCCCGGCATGCCGCTGGTTCTGCTGCTTGCGGCGGCGGTGCTGATCGGGGCGGCACTTGGCGCTGTTAATGGCTATCTCGTTTGGCTATTGCAGATCCCGCCCATCGTCGTGACGTTGGGTACGCTGACGATCTATCGCGGCATGGCTTTCGTGCTGTCTGGCGGGGCCTGGGTGAACGCCCATCAGATGACGCCGGATTTCCTCAATCTGCCGCGCATTGTTATCATGGGGCTTCCGGTCCTGGCATGGATGGCAGTGATCGTGGTCATTGCCATGGCTGTCGTGCTGGGGCGTACCACCTTTGGCCGCGCCGCCTATGCCGCCGGCGGGAATGCGACGGCTGCGGTTTATGCCGGCATCGACATCGGTTGGACGCGATTTCTGGCCTTCGTTTTGTCCGGCGGACTTGCTGGCCTCTGCGGCTATCTCTGGGTGTCGCGCTATGCGGTTGCCTATGTGGATATTGCCAGTGGTTTTGAATTGGACAGCGTCGCGGCCTGCGTTATCGGCGGCATTTCGATTGCCGGTGGCATCGGCTCGGTCGCTGGCACCGTTCTGGGGGCTTTGTTTCTGGGCGTTATCAAGAATGCATTGCCAGTCATCGGCATTTCACCCTTCGCCCAGATGGCAATATCCGGTGTGGTGATTGTTTTGGCCGTGGTGTTCAACGCCCGGGCTGAACGCAGAAAGGGCCGGATCATCCTGCGGGATAGGGCCGCGGGCAGTACGGTTCAGGAGGTTACGGCATGACAATGGCACCTGTTGAACAAACCCCGGCCAAGCGCCGCATTCCCGACAAGCTAGGCACCCCGATACGCCGCCTGCTGGCCAGCTGGGAAGTGCTGTTGTTGGGTGTCGCAGTGGCGATTTTCATCGCCAACGCGCTGGCCTCCCCTTATTTTTTGGATGCCTGGAACCTGTCGGACGCCACCTTCAATTTCACTGAAAAGGCGATGATTGCCTTTGCCATGGCATTGCTGGTGATTGCCGGTGAGATCGACCTCTCGGTCGCTGCGATCATTGCTCTGGCCTCGACGGCCATGGGCGCCGCAGCCCAACTGGGTGTCGGCACGCCCGGCCTGGTGATGATTGGTATCGGCGTTGGACTGTTATGCGGGGTGTTCAATGGCGTGCTGGTTGCCGGGCTGAAACTGCCCTCCATCGTCGTCACCATCGGCACGATGAGCCTGTTTCGCGGCATTTCCTATATCGTGCTTGGCGATCAGGCCTATGGAAAATACCCGGAAAGCTTCGCCTATTTCGGCCAGGGCTATGTGGCCTGGGTGTTTTCCTTCGAATTCGTCCTCTTCCTTGTGCTGGCTGCGCTGTTTGCGGTGCTGCTGCATGCCACCAATTTTGGACGACAGGTCTATGTGATCGGCAATAATCCGCTGGCGGCGCGATTTTCAGGCATTCCGGTCGACCGGGTCAAATTCATCCTGTTTTTGCTGACCGGATTGATGAGTGGCATTGCTGCCGTTTGCCTCACCTCCCGGCTGGGCTCGACACGGCCATCCATTGCCCAAGGATGGGAATTGGAAGCCGTCACCATGGTGGTGCTGGGCGGCGTATCGATTGTCGGTGGGGCTGGCACGATTGGCGGAGTGGTCATTGCAGCCTTCGTCATGGGGCTGGTGACCTTTGGGCTGGGGCTGTTGAATGTGCCGGGCATCGTTATGTCGATCTTCATCGGCTTGTTGCTGATCATCACCATCGCCCTGCCAATTCTGGCGCGACGGATGCGGGATATGAGGACATGAGCATGGCAGAGACAGAAAAATATGCCTTCAAGATGCAGCTCCATCCAGGCATGGAGGCCGAATATAAAAAGAGGCATGATGCAATCTGGCCGGAACTGGTGGCTCTGTTGCATGAGGCTGGCGTTAGTGATTATTCCATCCACCTCGACCGGGAAACAAACACGCTCTTCGGCCTACTGACCCGTCACAAAAGCCATGGCATGGCCGCACTGCCTGAGCACCCGGTGATGCAGCGCTGGTGGGCGCATATGGGTGATATCATGGCGACCAATCCGGATGGATCGCCGGTCGCTGTCGATCTCGTGCCGGTATTTTACATGTCATGAGTGTTTTATATGCCATGAGCAGGATATCCGAAACCGTCGCCGTCATCGATATTGGCAAGACCAATGCCAAGGTTGTCGTCTTGCAGGCCTCGACGGGCTTGGAACTCGGCTGTCGGCGTATGCCAAATATAGTTGTCGGGGAGGGGCCTTATCCGCATTTCGATACGGATACGCTGTGGTCATTTATCCTGAACGCCTTGAAAGCCTTCGCTGCCGGGCCGGGTTTCGATGCAATTTCCATCACCACCCATGGCGCAAGTGCTGCCTTGCTTGACGGTGACGATGAACTGGCAATGCCGGTGCTGGATTACGAATACCGCTATCCTGAAGCTATCACTCTTGCCTATGATGCTTTGCGGCCGAGTTTTGATGAAACATTTTCACCGCTCCTGCCGGGCGGTCTCAATCTCGGCGCCCAGTTGCATTACCAGAAAACCGGCTTTCCCGCGCTTTTTGCCAGGGTTGCGACCATTGTCACCTATCCGCAATATTGGGCTTTCAGGCTGACCGGCGTGGCGGCGAATGAGGCAACCTCGCTGGGATGCCATACGGATTTATGGAGACCACAGCAGGGTTGTTATTCAAGTCTGGTCGAGCGACTAGAGCTTGGTCCATATCTCGCTCCCTTGCGCTCGGCTTTCGACGTTTTGGGGGATGTCACGCAATCTGTGGCCGAACAGATAGGGCTCTTCCGCCCTGTTCCGGTCTATTGTGGCATTCATGACAGCAATGCCTCGCTGCTGCCGCATCTGTTGCGGCGTGAAAAACCTTTCGCTGTGGTTTCCACCGGCACCTGGATCATTGGGTTTGCGGTCGGCAGCACGGTCGCGCATCTCGATCCGGTTCGCGATACCTTGGCCAATGTCGATGCGCATGGCCAGGCCGTACCCTCGTGCCGCTATATGGGCGGACGGGAATTCGAAATATTGATCCAGGGATTGGAGGCCCCGGATGAGGCTGAGATCGAGCGCGCGGCGGGGCAGGTAATAAGCGGTGATGTCATGCGCCTGCCAAGCGTGGTCGAGGGCTCCGGTCCTTATCCGACCCGAAACGGTGGATGGACGGTGGTGCCGGAAGGTGCGGCACAGCTCTATGCAGCGGCGAGCCTTTATACGGCGATGATGACGGCATCGTCGCTGTCGTTGATCAGTGCGACAGGCCCTGTTCTCGTCGAAGGGCCGTTTGCCAAAAACTGGCTCTACCTTCGTGCTCTTGCCGCATGTACCGGGCGTGAGGTTGTGGTGGCTGAAGGTGGAACGCCGACGGGGACGGCGGAAGGGGCCGCGCTGTTGACAGGCATGTCAGTGCCGATGCCGGGCGAGATCCATGTCGGCCCGGATCAGCTTGATTTGAAAACGTATTTTCAGGATTTTCAGGAACGGTGCAGCTTTGTTTTTCCCGAAGCCTCCACGCCAACGTGAAGTGCGGACGATTTTACCCGCTTGGTTTGTGTTTGTCGGCTTGTTAGACATACGGTGATGGTGGCGTGTTCCGATAGGAACCAGTCTCATCGTTATTTCAGCATGCAGATCGGAGACATCCTCATGAAATTCGTCAGTTTTACCCGGCTTGGCCGGGCCGGATTCGGCGCGGTGGTCGGCGGTGGCATCGTCGATCTTACCGGTCGTCTCAGCTATGATTGCCTGACCCTGAAACAGGCGATCCTGGATGATCTCCTGGAAATCGCCGCCGACTATGCCGGAGACCGCAAACCGGAACTGGCATTTTCGGATGTTACTCTGCTGCCGGTCATTCCTGACCCGGCCAAGATTTTGTGCATCGGCGTCAACTATGTCGCCCATCGGGAAGAAACCAAGCGGCCTGAAGTTGGTCATCCAACCGTTTTCATTCGCTTTGCCGATAGCCAGATTGGCCATGGCCAGCCGATGATCAAGCCAAGCCAGTCGGATTGCCTCGATTTCGAAGCCGAGCTTGCTGTGGTGATCGGGCGCGGTGGACGGGATATCGCCGAGGAAGATGCCATGCAGCATATTGCCGGTTATTCCTGCTATCATGACGGTTCGGTGCGCGACTGGCAGCGCCACAGTTCACAATTTGCGCCGGGCAAGAATTTTCCAGCGACTGGCGCTTTCGGTCCGGCTCTGGTGACAGCGGATGAGGTGGAGGATTATACGCAGCTTTCCATCACGGGGCGCCTGAACGGCGAGATCGTTCAGCAGGCGACATTGGCCGATCTGATCTTCTCCATTCCTGCGCTGATTGCTTATCTTTCCGCCTTCACCCCCTTGTCGGCAGGCGATGTAATCGTCACCGGAACGCCTGGTGGCGTTGGCGAGAGACGCGAGCCGCCCTTGTACATGAAGCCGGGCGATGTGTTTGAAGTGGATATTCCTGGTGTTGGCTTGCTGGTCAACCCGGTGATTGGCGCGCTTTAAGGCGATAGCCTTTTCTGGGCGGGCTTTCTTGCGCCCGTCCAGAATGGCCCTTTGCGGGGGAGCATTTGCCGTCTGGACGTGCCGCGATTGAGCGCCCATGCCATGTTTTCCGGTCCACAAAATGGAACGGAATTTTTTTCAATTTGTAAATCATCGTTAGAACAGGGCCGGGAGCCGCGCTTTCCAGCCAGCTTTTCTACGCTACATCATGTATTAAAGAAAGTTCGAATGTTTGTAACTGCCCCTTAATTCCTATTGGTTAAGCTAGGTCAGTGAAAGGGAATGGGGAAACATGTTGATCAAGCTGCAAAACAGGATCTTGGAAAAGATCGCCAGAGGCGACCCCTTGGCAGAGACCGTTGATTTCCTCTGTCGCTCTGTTGAGGCGCTGATTGGTGATATTGTCTGTTCTGTTTTGACATTGGACGATATGGGGCGCCTTCAGCATCTTGCCGGTCCGTCCATTCCAGAGCATTATTCCCAGGCGATCAATGGTTTGGCCTGCGGTGAAGGTGTCGGTTCTTGCGGCACGGCGGCGTTTCGTGGTCGCCCTGTCCTGGTGACCGACATTGAGAACGATCCGTTCTGGGCTGAATTCAAGGGGCTTGCTTTACCACTGGGTTTTCTGGCGTGCTGGTCGACGCCGATTATTTCCGATGGCCGGGTATTGGGAACCTTCGCCTTCTATTTCCGCCAAAAGCGCGGTCCGAGCGAAATCGAAGAAGGCATTGTTTCTGCCTGCGTGCATCTTTGCGCAATCGGCTTGGAGCGCGAGTTGCGGGTGAAGGAGCGCAGACGGCTTGCCTATACCGACGTGCTGACGGGATTGCCAAATCGCACGGGCTTCAATGAAGCTGTGATCAATGAAGATGTGGAGCGCAATCCCTGGGGATTGCTGCTGGTGGATCTCGATAATCTCAAGCAGGTCAACGATACATTCGGCCACCAGGCCGGTGATGATCTGATCCGTACCGTTGGCATGCGCTTGAAAGCAATGACGGATTGCGACACCGCATTCCGGCTCGGTGGAGACGAGTTTGCTCTGATCGTTCGCGGGGTCGATTGTGTAGATCTCGGCTACCATGCGGCTCATGTCCTGGCTGTCCTGAAGGAACCCTGCATCTGCGCGGGCCAGACGGTTTATCCATCTGGAACCATTGGCGGAGCGGTTGCGCGTCATGGGCAGAGCGTTGATGATGTACGCCAGAATGCCGATTTCGCTCTTTATGAAGCCAAGGAACGCTGCCGAGGGCAGTTTGTTGAATATTCGGTCGGTTCTGTTTCGACGATAGCCCGCCGGTTTCGCTCTTTCCAGCAGGTCAGCGAAGCATTGCGGGAACATCGGATCGAGACCTATTATCAGCCGGTGGTCGATCTTGCTTCTGGCTCCCTTGTCGGATTTGAGGCTCTCAGCCGGCTTGCCAGCCGTAACGGCGATATCATTTCCGCCTCGCATTTTCATGAAGCGACCAGCGATGTTCGTCTGGCCCGGGCATTGACGGCTTGCGTGTTGGAAAATGTGGCGCGGGATGCGCGCGATTGGCTGGACAGCGGACTTGAATTCGGCCGTATCGGTTTGAATGTATCGGCAGGCGATTTTCTGGACGGCTCCCTGACCGAGCGAATTGTCGGCGCAATGGACAGGGCTGGTGTCGGGGTAGATCGCATTGTCGTTGAATTGACGGAGTCGATTTATCTCGGCAGTCGCGAGCGCAATGTCGTAGACCAGATCAAGCAATTGCGTCAGGCGGGCATGCTTGTGGCTCTCGACGATTTCGGCACCGGTTTTGCGTCCTTGACGCATCTTCTGACCGTTCCGCTCGATATTATCAAAATCGATCGCTCTTTCATTGCCCGGTTGCTGGAGGAAGAGCCTGCATCGGTCATCGTCGGCGGGTTATTGTCTATTTCCGACCGTTTGAATTTTCGCGTCATCGCGGAGGGTATCGAAACACAGGAGCAGCGTGATTTGCTTTTGAGGCTGGGATGTGAAGAGGGGCAGGGCTATCTCTTTTCCAAGGCGGTGGATCGCAAGGAAGCGGCAGCCATGTTGCGACGCAAGTCTCTCGGTCAACGTCCATCGTCATTGCGCAGCTCTTTAAATGCACGCTTTTTCAATGACCTATCTGTCGATTCTCGTCAGCTTTGTCTGCCGATAAAACAGCCGGCTCGAACGCTTTAAGCAAACCGAGATAGGGCTTGTTGATGGGCGTGGCATAGGCATTGTTTTTAGCTGTCCGCAGTCCGAGGGAAATCAGGGCCTCCGCCTGCTTGACGGCACAAGCAACGCCATCGATGACCGGAATGCCGAATTCCTCGCTCAAGGCTTCCGTCAAATCGGCCATACCGGCACATCCGAGAATGATGGCTTCCGCATCGTCTTGCGCCAGCGCTCTGGCAATCTCCGCTCGCAGCCGCTCCCGTGCGTTCGAGGATGGATCTTCCAGAGAGAGAACCGGAATATCGGCGGCGCGCACTTTGCAGCGGTCGGATGCGCCATAACGGCGAACGAGATGTTCGATCGGTAACCGAGACCGTTCCATGGTCGTTACCACACTGAACTTCCGGGCAATGAAGCTGACCGTCGCAATCGCTGCCTCACAAATGCCGATGACGGGGATATTGGCCAATGCACGAGCGGCATCAAGGCCAGTATCATCGAAACAGGCGATAATGGCTGCATCTGCGCCCTGTTTCTCTCCGTCGGCGAGTTCCATCAGCAGGCCGGGAACAGCCAGCGCCTCGTCATAATAACCCTCGATAGAAACCGGGCCCATCTGCGAGGTGCGCGGCAGGATTTCGGTGCCTGCATGGGCAACGCGGCGGGCCGCGTCCGCGGCCGTCGCTGTCATGCTTGCAGTTGTATTGGGATTGATAAGCAGAATGCGCATGAAAATCCGATCGGGGGTTGCCCACTCAGGCATGGCCACGAGGCCGGCTGACCCGGCGAATGAGGAAAATCGTCAGGGCAATGACCAGGAAGGAAAACACCGTTGTCACCGTACCCAGCGCATAGAGAACCGGTGTGGTCACATTGGTCGTCATGCCATAAATTTCCAGTGGCAGGGTGTTGAAGCTGCCTGATGTCATCAGCGTTCTCGCGAATTCGTCGTAGGAGAGCGAGAATCCAAACAGGCCGACACCGATCAGGCTGGGCGCGATCATCGGCAGCAACACGTAGCGAAAGGTTTGCCAGGAGGATGCGCCAAGGTCGCGGGCGGCCTCTTCATAGGCGGGTGAAAAGCGGTTGAAGACAGCGAACATGATCAACACACCGAAGGGCAGGGTCCAGGTCAAATGCGCGCCGAAGGCGGAACTGTACCAGTTGGGCTGGAAGCCCAATTGCTGGAAGACGACCCCAATGCCGAGCGAAATAATGATCGAGGGAACGACAAGGCTGGCAACGGCCAGATAGAATAACACGGTCGCCCCATGGAATTTGCGGCGAAACGCCAGACCTGCCAGCAGCGACACCAGCACGGTGACCACCATTACCATCAACCCAAGCGTAATCGAGCGTTTGATGGCGCCGCCAAAATCGCCAACTGCCTGGGTTTCGAACAGATTGGCGAACCAATGCAGCGAGACACCATTGAGCGGAAAGGTCAGTCCACCATTTTCTCCCTGAAAAGACAGGATCAGGATCGCTGAGAGCGGGCCATAGAGAAACAGCACGAAGAGCGCAAAGAATATAGCGAGCAGATAGAATTCGCGGCTGCGTTTTTCCCGGACCATGGCTCAAAGCTCCTTGCGGATATCGACGATGCGCAAGATCCCCGCGACCATCAGCAGGACGAGGATCAGCAGCACCACGGCATTGGCGGCGGCGGCTGGATATTGCAGCAGTGACATCTGGTTCTTCATGATCAGCGCCACCGAGGCGCTCTGGCCACCGGACATCACTTGCACCGTCGAAAAATCGGCCATGGTCAAGGTGACGACGAAAATCGTGCCGATAGCCATGCCGGGCTTGGCGAGCGGCAGAATAACATTGGTGAGGATTTGCAGACTGGAAGCGCCCGCGTCCCTTGCGGCTTCCACCAGCGCCTTGTCGATCCGCATCAACGTATTGAAGATCGGCGTGACCATGAACAGGGTGTAGAGATGCACCATGGCCAGCACCACGGCAAAGTCGGAATAAAGCAACCACTCCAGCGGCTGGGGAATGATGCCGGTGCCAACCAGCGCCTGGTTTACCAAGCCATTGCGGCCCAAAACCGGAATCCAGGAGATCATCCGGATGATGTTCGACGTCAGGAACGGTACGGTGCAGACAAGAAAAAGCACGCTCTGCATGGCAGCGCTGCGGATGTGAAAAGCCAGGAAATAGGCGACCCAGAAACCGATGAACAGCGTCAGAAGCCAGACAATGCCTGCAAATTTCAGCGTGTTCAGATAGGTTTTCCAGGTGACCCAGGAGCCAAGCGTTTCGGTATAGTTGAAGGTGACAAAACCGGGATACATCTGGGCGAAGTCATAATCCCAAAAGCTGACAATGACGATCATCAGGATCGGCAACAGCAGGAAGCCACCGAGGATAAGCGCCAGGGGTGCGGCCTGGAGATAGGCCGTCAGCCAGGCAGGCACGCGGATATCGCGCTTTGGCTTCGGCTCGCCGACGCCTATAAACCGCACTGTTGCCATGGCTCGTCTCCCTTTTGTCTTCGGGGCTGCTGTGTGTCTTCCCCGCGAACGGGGAAGACATGGTTTCTATTGATATGATCAGGCGGCGATGAACTCGTTCCAGCGGCGAACCATGTAGCGGTCCTCGTCCATGACGGAGTTCCAGCAGGCAACCTTGCCCATGCGCTCTTCGAAGGAGCCGCCGTCGCGCACGGCGCCAGCCTTTTCCATCACCTTGCCTTCAGGAGACATGATGTCGCCCTGGGCGGGCTTGCCTTCGATCCAGTAGCCCCATTCATCTGCGGACATGAAGTTCTTGGCGGTTTCCATGCAGGCAGAGTAATAGCCCTGGCGGTTCAGGTAGCCGCCAACCCAGCCGGACGTGTACCAGTTGATATATTCATAGGCCGCATCGAGCTGCGCGCCCTTCAGATGCGCCGCAAGACCCAGCCCGCCGCCCCAGGCGCGGTAGCCTTCCTTCAGCGGTTGATATTTGCAGGCGATGCCTTTGGAGCGGACAGCGGCCACGGCTGGCGACCACATGGACTGGATGACGACTTCGCCTGAGGCCATCAGGTTGACGCTTTCATCGAAGCTCTTCCAGAAGGCGCGGAACTGGCCACTCTGCTTGGCCTTGATCAGGAAATCGATGGTCTTGTCGATCTCGGCCTTGGTCATGTTGCCCTTGTCGGCATATTTGATATTGCCCATGGCTTCCATGATCATCGCGGCATCCATGATGCCGATCGATGGAATGTTGAGGATCGAGGTCTTGCCCTTGAACGCTGGGTCCATGATATCGGCCCAGCTGGTGATGTCGCGGCCAACGAGATCGGGGCGAATGCCAAGCGTGTCGGCGTTGTAGATGGTCGGTACCATCGTCATCCACTCGGTCGGGGCCTTGGCGAAGGCTTTCGCGCCGGGCTTTTCGACGAAGCCGACGGTATGCGGGGCTGTACCCTGGGCAATGACGCTTTCCGGCTTCAGCTTGCCGTTGATGAACAGCGGTACGATCTTGTCGTAATATTTGAGCTTCTTGACTTCCATCGGTTGAAGTACGCCTGATGGGAAGACCTTCTTGGCAATCCAGTATTCGACATCGGCAATGTCATAGGAGTTCGGCTGGGTCACGGCGCGCTGGGCGGCGGCGTCGGAATCCGTCGCGGTCATTTCCAGGGTGATGCCGAGGTCGGCCTTGCACTTTTCGGCGATGGCATTGATGTTTGAAACGCCGGTGCCAAATTGACGAAGAGTGATCTTGGTCTGCGCCCAGATGGTCGGAAAACCGGTGATGGCGCCGGACCCGGCGGCAAGACCCGCTGCCGCTGCCCCTGTCTTCAAAAGCGAACGGCGGGTTACACTGGCTTTTGGCTTTTTAGTATCAGTCATGGAAGTTCTCCTCTGGTTATTGGTTGGTTATTTCTGCGCCGGTTTGCCGAGAACGATAGCGTCATCCGCCTCCCAGCAAACGGCAATGGCTTCGCCTACCTTGACCGGATGCGCATGGAAGGCGGCATCGGTCAGGATGGCAGTAAAGTCTTCGATGCCCGCACCACTCAGCATCAGCTTCACGGTGGAACCTCGATATTCGACATTGGTGACAGAGCCGGTGAAGCCAAGGCCCGGGACTTGGCTCTGGCCGATCCGCACATGGTCGGTGCGCACCGCGATATCGGCGGGCTCGCCGATGACCGCTTTGCCGGTGGCCGCAAAATCCGCGCCGCCTGCGACTGATATCATCGCGATCTCATCGGCAACGCTGGTGACGCGGCCCGAAATGACATTGTGATCGCCCATGAAACGAGCGACGAAGGCTGAGGCCGGACGCTCGAATACGGTGCGGGGCGCGGCAGCCTGTTCGATACGGCCATCGTTCATAATCACGATCAGGTCGGCCAGCGCCATCGCTTCTTCCTGGCTATGGGTCACATGCACGAAGGTGATGCCAAGCGAGGTCTGGAGTTTCTTCAGTTCTGCCCGCATGCGGATTTTCAAAAATGGATCGAGTGCTGACAAAGGCTCGTCCAGAAGAAGCGCTTCCGGATCGGTAATCAAGGCGCGTGCCAGCGCCACGCGCTGCTGTTGTCCGCCGGAAAGCTGGGCGGGGCGGCGATCCGCATAGGCCTCCAGTTGCATCAATTGCAGCATCTCCATCGCCTTTGCGCGGCGGGTGGCTTTGTCGATACCCTTCATTTTCAAGCTGAACGCGACATTTTCGGTAAGGTCGAGATGCGGAAACAGCGCATAGGACTGGAACATCATCGCCGTGCCCCGCGCAGCGGGCGCCAGATCGGTGATATTGGTGTTGCCCAAAAGGATATCGCCTGTCGTGACGGTCTCGTGGCCGGCAATCATCCGCAACGTCGATGTCTTGCCGCAACCGGAAGGGCCTAGCAGGCAGCAATAGGTGCCGGCCGGAATTTTCAGGCTGATGCTGTGAACGGCTGTCGTGTTACCGTAAACCTTGGTAACGGCGGCAATGTCGATGGCGGCGGCTTGTTTCATGCTGCGATCCCTTGATGACCGCTTTCTTACAAGCATCTTGCGTGCCAGATGCTCTTTACCCTTGGAAAACTTGGATAATCCTGTCGGCATTCGAGGGAATGCCCATGAAATCTCCGGGGTGTTGGTCGCTGTTGCGCAAAAAACGTGCGATTGTTTGCATTCTCTGGTCAAATTGTACGCAATAGATTTCTTGCCTGTCAGCAATCCGTGACTTTCCGAATTTGCCAGTTCAATGTACAAAGGGAGGCATCAGCACGGGTGACGCTATGAAGCTTGACGAAAAAATCAGTTTTCACGATTCAAATTTGGAAGACCGTGCGTTCACCATCCGAGAATCCCTGCGAAATGCGATTATAGACCGGCGTTTGACGCCTGGAACCAAGCTTTCGGAGGCGGAAGTGGGCCTTCTGTTCGATGTCAGTCGCACCGTTGTGCGCAGCGCTTTGCAAATGCTTGCATTCGAAGGACTGATAAAGACGGAACGAAACAGGGGTGCTTTTGTATCCAATCCGAGCCCTGAAGAGGCTGTGCAGGTTTTCGCCTGCCGCCGAATGATCGAACCCGGTATCGTTCTGGCAGCTGTCGAGCGGCTGACGGAGGATGATCTGGCGGCATTTCGCGCCCAGTTGGAAGATGAACAACGCCATCTGCACCAGCGCGGGCCTGCGGCGAGGCGCGCCGAAATAAAGGCCTCGGGCGATTTCCATCTGATGCTGGCCAAAGTTGCCGGCAATGCCATCCTGCAGAAGTTCATGGATGAATTGGTGGCCCGGTCATCATTGGTTATCGCGCTGTATGGTGGTTCCGGTGCGTCTAGTTGCGGTCACAACGAGCATGAACAGATACTTGAGGCTCTCGCGCAGCGGAATGCCAGGCGTGCAAGTGCGCTGATGCTGCATCACATTGATCATATTGAAGCGGATCTGGATTTGCGGGTTCGGGAAGGTCTGGCATTGAAAGATGCGTTGGGTCTTTAGCGCCCTTTTGGCCTTTTTGTGGACGATTTGTCAGGTTCAAGTCAGCACCGAATGGTTCAGGTGCTAGTCAGGCAAGGATGCGAGTCGTAGATCTTGAATTTAGCATTGGAGAGAATAGTCTGTCCTGGGCAGCGATTCCACCGCCTGACAGATCATAGTAGTGCGGCGGGTTTTTGAAATGCTTTATCCAGTGAGGTTCGTCTATCGTCGGTCCTCGGTTAAATTCGGCAGTACGACCATGCGGTCATTTCAACTGTCCAGGTTGACGAGGCCCTATCTCGGCGACAAATACCGGTTTGAAATGGCGGCTCTGCCGAACAAGCGAATACCTGGATTGCAAATGCTCTGGGCGAGCCTTCAGCCTAAAGATGCGATTTATGTGTTTACCAAGCGGGCGGCGCTTTCCATTGGCGCTTCGGCGCTGGAAATTCTGCATGGCCGAAGCCGGGGCATATGTTTCGACTATGTCGATACGCCACTGGACAAGATGGTTTTCAATCATGTCGATATGCATCTCGCCAGCTCACATATGGCGCGTGATGCAATGCGGGCCAGGCTGACAAACACGCCTGGTGCAAAAGGGCAGGTTGGACTGCTGCTGCATGGTGCCGATGAACGCATCTATGCCATGGGCAACCAGCACCGTAACGATTATCGCGCCGGTTATTTCGGCTTTCTGAAAAATACCGTCAGGACGCCTCAAATTGAAAAATCAGTCGATTTTCACGACGCGGCTTTCAGCGATTCCATGCGCCAGACCATTACGCGTATGGGTGACTACAGTTTGCATTACTGCATTCGCGCACCCCAGACAGAGACGTTGGCGAGGTGTTATAAACCTTTTACCAAGGGTGTGATTGCGGCGGCCTGTGGTGCAAATGTCCTGGTGAATGCGGCTCAGGACGATGCTCTCGCATTTCTGGGTGAGGATTATCCCTATCTCGTCCAAGGAGATGGGGAGGACGAGATTATCGATGTTTTACAACGGGCGCGAAGCACCCATGGTAAAAATGATTGGCTGCGCGCCCGCCGCGCCATGGATCATCTCCTGAATCAAGTCAGCCCAAAAGCAATGGCCATGCAGATGGATGAAATATTTACGACTTTGCTGAGATAATAAAGTCTTGCTGGACCGGTTGGATGTGATCGGGATGATATGAAATTGTAATAACTGCTGGATGGTCTATATCTGGGATCGGCGGGGGTTTAAAATGGAGAATAAGCGTAAAGACCATCGGGGACGGACCTTACAAGCGGCACGCATTATCTTGAAAAATGGATTTTCGAGCTTTAGCTGCACCGTCAAGAATATTTCCTCCGGTGGCGCGAAACTGGCGGGCGATAATTTTGTCAATGTTCCCGATGAATTTGATTTGCTGTTGGATGGCGGTCGCAAGGTTCACTGCATCGTCCGGTGGCGGAAAATCACGGAAATCGGCGTGGAATTCGCCTGACAGGCACTCAGAAGCGTCCCACAGGTGGAAAAGTTCAACACTAGGCCATGATTGAGTTCAACAGCAGTGCTGTCGATATTGCCCGCGAGCTGATTGGGGCTGAGCTTTTCGTGGACGGTGTCGGCGGTATGATCGTCGAAACCGAGGCCTATGAGCGCGATGATCCGGCATCCCATAGTTTTCGGGGTCCTACGCCGCGCAATAAAACGATGTTTGGTCCAGCCGGACATGTCTATGTCTACCGTTCCTACGGCATTCACTGGTGTTTAAATATCGTTTGCCGGTCCGGCAGTGCAGTTCTGATCCGGGCGCTCGCGCCAAGCCAGGGTGTGGATGTCATGCAGGCGCGGCGTGGCGATGTGGCGCCGCGTTTTCTATGCGCTGGGCCTGGCCGTCTGGCACAGGCCTTGGGCATCACTGTTCAACACGATGGCTTGCCTCTCGCCTTGCCACCATTTCAGCTTCTGGCTGCCAAGGTCCGTCCAAGTGTGGCGATCGGTCCTCGCATTGGCATTACTAAAGCGGTCGATCACCCTTGGCGCTTCGGTTTGGCGGAGTCTAAATTTCTAAGCAAGCCTTTCCCGGCTGTCCTCTAGCGCCATATCCGCCAGACGGATTATGGTCTCGCGTTGATGAGCATACAAACGACTGGATAGGCTGATGGTGCTGGTACTGGATGCAGTGAAAAAGACATATCGCACATCGGAAGGTCCTTTGGAGGTTCTCAAAGGTGTCAGCCTGACCCTGGCCGCTGGGCGAACCATGGCATTGACCGGGGAATCCGGCAGCGGGAAAAGCACATTGCTTCATCTGGCGGGCGGATTGGACAGCGCCGATGCCGGGACGCTCCGGGTGGATGGCGAAGATATTGATGCGCTTGATGATAAAGGTCGCGCCCGGTTGCGTCGTGGGACAGTCGGGTTGATTTTTCAGCAGTTCAATCTGATCCCTTCGCTGGATGTGCGGGCCAATCTGGCATTTCATGCCCGGCTAGGCGAGCGTTACGATGGGCAATGGCAGACGGAATTGACGGAACGTTTGGGGCTTGCGGCGCTTCTGTCGCGCTATCCCGAGCAGCTATCCGGCGGCCAGCAACAGCGCGTCGCCATTGGTCGGACACTAGCTGTTCGGCCAAAACTGGTTCTGGCCGATGAGCCGACGGGCAATCTCGATGAAGAGACAGGCAACGCAGTTATGGCGTTGATGCTCTCTCTGGTGCGGGAGACCGGTGCTGCCCTGTTGATGGTAACGCATTCGCCCCGATTGGCGGCCATGCTGGATGAAAACTTGCATTTGCGTGCCGGGCGGGTTGCCTGATGCTGCGCACGGCTTTTCTGGCGTTGTTGTCGCATTGGCGGCGCAAGCCGCTTCAATTGGCGATGCTGCTCCTCGGGCTGTCGTTGGCGACAGCACTTTGGTCGGGGGTGCAGGCGATCAATGCCGAGGCACGGGCCTCTTATGCGCGGGCTGCCGCCATTCTGGGGCAAAACCGCCTGTCGGATATCCAAAGCAAGGATGGCAGGCCCATCCCCATCTCGACCTATGTCGCGCTGCGTCGAGCGGGGCTGTTGGTTTCCCCGGTTCTTGAAGGGGAGATGCGACTTGGCACGTTTCGCTTGCGGTTGATCGGCATAGACCCCCTGACAATTCCGTCGGTGGCCCAGCCTGTTGATTTGCACGGCGATGGCAATATCAATCGTTTCCTGCTTCCGCCGGGGCAGATCGCGGTTTCGCAAGCCACTGCCGATGCTCTTCTGGGGCAAGAGTTGCCGCCACTTGATATCGTCAAGGATATTCCTTTTGCAACCGGGTTTACCGATATCGGCAGGGCGCAAGCCTTATTGGCGCAGCGGGATGGGTTGACCCGGCTGATCGTCTCGCCTGAACAGCCGATTTCCCAACAGCAACTGGCGGCATTGGCGCCTGATTTGCGTCTGAAATCCCCTGATGGCGAAGGAGATCTTGCGCGATTAACGGACAGTTTTCATCTCAACCTGACTGCCTTCGGACTGCTGTCCTTCGTAGTCGGCCTGTTCATCGTCTATGCAGCGGTGCGGCTGGCTTTCGAACAGAGACGACCGACCTTTCGCACGCTTCGCTCCCTCGGTCTCTCGGCCAGCGCCTTGATGCTTCTGCTTTTCCTGGAACTGCTGGTCTTTGCATTGGCTGCGGGCGTCGCGGGCGTGGCGCTTGGCTATGTCGTTGCCTCGGTTTTGCTGCCGGATGTGGCACTGACCCTCCGGGGCCTTTATGGTGCCGATGTGCCGGGTACGCTGGCTTTTCGGCCCCAATGGTGGGCGACAGGGATCGGTATTGCGGTTGTCGGCACGCTGGCGTCCGCCGGGCAAAGTCTCTGGCAGGTCTGGCGCATGGCTCTGCTTGCACCGGCCCAGCCACGCGCCTGGGCGTTAGCCTCGGAACGAGCCTGGTTTCTCCAGGCGTTGGTTTCGTCAGTGCTATTTGCGGTAATGCTGATCTTGATGAAATTCGGCAATGGCCTGGTGGCTGGTTTTGCCACATTGGGAGCGCTCTTGTTGGCCTCGGCGCTTGCGCTTCCGGTCATTTTGGTGCCGGTGCTGCGGTTGATGCAGTCCCTGGCAAGGCGACCGGTGTGGCAATGGTTCTGGGCCGATACCCGCCAGCAATTGCCCAGCCTGTCCCTGGCTTTGATGGCGCTTCTTTTGGCGCTATCGGCCAATGTCGGGGTTGGAACCATGGTGTCCAGCTTTCGTCTGACCTTTGTCGGCTGGCTGGATCAAAGACTGGCCGCAGAGCTTTACGTGACGGCGCGCAACGATGGCGAGGCCGAGCGTTTGCAGGCCTGGCTTGCCCCTCGGGTCAAGACCGTTCTGCCGATCTGGAATACGCAGGGAGATGTCGGCGGCAAGACAGTTGTCATTCATGGCGTGGTCGATGATGAGACCTACCGCGATCACTGGCCGATGCTTGCCGCCACGCCGGATGTCTGGGGCAGGTTGGCACGGGGTGAGGGGGCGTTGATCAATGAACAGATGATGCGCCGCGAGGGCTTGGCGGTGGGTGATGAGATCAGGCTACCCGGTGGCTGGAAGACGCGTATTCTTGGTGTCTATTCCGATTACGGCAATCCCAATGAGGATGTGATCGTCGCTCAATCGGAATTGGTCAGCCGTTTTTCCGATCTCTCGCGCTTGCGGTTCGGGCTGCGGGTGCAGCCTGAACAGACCGGCGCGCTGCGTGAGGCTTTGATGACCGAATTCGGCTTGCCGCCCGATAACGTCGTGGATCAGGCCGTGATCAAGGCGCGATCACTGGCGATTTTCGAAAAAACCTTCGCTGTTACAGCCGCTCTCAATGTCTTGACACTGGGGGTGGCTGGGCTTGCGATGTTTGCCAGCCTTATGACTCTATCAGGCATGCGGCTGCCGCAGATCGCCCCCGTCTGGGCAATGGGTTTGACCCGTCGCGCGATAACCGGGTTGGAGCTTGCCCGCACCCTTATCCTTGCGGGCTTTACACTCGTTGCCGCGCTGCCGGTAGGACTTGGGCTGGCCTGGGTTCTGTTGGCCGTGGTCAATGTCGAGGCCTTCGGTTGGCGCTTGCCAATGCATGTATTTCCTGTCCAGTGGCTATGGTTGGTAGGGTTTGCACTGTTGGCTTCGGTGCTCTCGTCCCTCATCCCGCTTGCTGGCATTGCCCGATTGAAGCCGTCAGATTTATTGAAAGTCTTTGCCAATGAGCGCTAATATCAGTCGGTTCATGGTTTTCGCTCTGGTGCTGCTGCTGGGTGGTCATCCGGTTTTTGCCCAGGGCTTTGCCGGTCTTGGTGCCAAGGCTGGCGATGGTTTCGCCTTGCCGCAGCCGGGCCGCCCGTTTGCCTTTCCAATTGACCACGGCCCGCACCCGGATTACCGGATCGAATGGTGGTATGTGACTGCCAATCTGACCGGACCGGGTGGGCGCGATTACGGGGTGCAATGGACGCTGTTTCGTTCAGCATTGAAACCGGGCGAGGCAGAGGGTTTGAACAGCCCACAAATCTGGATGGGCCATGCGGCCTTGACCACGGCGGATCATCATTATGCTGCAGAAAAATTTGCGCGTGGAGGAATAGGCCAGGCGGGCGTGACGCTTGCGCCGTTTTCCGCCTGGATCGACGATTGGTCACTCATGGCAGGAGCACTGACGGGAAGCACTGGCGATGCGCTGTCCTCCTTGACTATGAAGGCCAAGGGCGCCGATTTTTCTTACGATCTATCGCTGCATGCCACCGGTCCGCTGGTGGCGCAGGGAGATCATGGCTATTCGGTGAAATCTGCGGAAGGGCAGGCGAGCTATTATTATTCCCAACCCTTCTATGCGGTGAACGGTGTCTTGAATCTGCCGGATGGCCCTGTCCCGGTGACTGGTAAGGCCTGGCTGGACCGGGAGTGGTCCTCCCAACCGCTCTCCGCCGACCAGAAAGGCTGGGATTGGTTCTCTCTTCACTTTGAGAATGGTGCAAAACTGATGGGTTATCATCTGCGCGGCAAAGGTGACGATTATACCGTTTCCACCTGGATCACGCCGCAGGGGGTGCCGGAACCGATGCCACCTGGTGCCCTGAAGCTGACGGCAGTAAAGCAGGTTCAGGTTGCCGGCCGCAGCATGCCAGTGGAGTGGCAATTGGAACTGCCTGAAAAAGCCATGTCGATCCGCACCACGCCCGTGAATGCGCAAAGCTGGATGCCCCTGGCCTTTCCCTATTGGGAAGGTCCTATCCGCTTTTCGGGTAGTCATGCTGGTGCGGGCTATCTTGAAATGACCGGGTATTGAACGCAGACAGCCGTTTGTTCATATGGCATGCGCTTTGCTTTGCTGCATTTACAGTAGGTCGAGCGCCCGGCTCATGATAATCATGCGGTCGGAATGGCATGGACAGGCATATCGGGCATTTGCCCGCTTTGTCTGCAAGGAGAACGGTGATGGCATCTTATTCGATCATCCTTGGGCGGCAACGCCATGTATTCGACGATCTGAAAAGCCTGATGGCCTGCGCTTCCCCGCTAAAGTCCGGGGATCAATTGGCAGGGATCGCCGCAAGCAGCAATGAACGCCGGGTCGCGGCCCGCTATGTGCTTGCCGATCTTCCTTTGAAGACTTTTCTTCAGGATATGCTGATCCCCTATGAGATCGACGAGGTTACCCGGCTGATCGTCGATAGCCATGACGTCGCAGCGTTTGCGCCTGTCTCCCATATGACTGTTGGTCAATTTCGTGACTGGCTGCTGTCTTATGAGGCAACGAGCGAAGTTTTGGCAGCGCTTGCCCCCGGTCTGACACCGGAAATGGTGGCGGCTGTTTCCAAGCTGATGCGTAATCACGATCTGATTACAGTTGCGGCGAAATGCAGCGTTATCACCGCATTTCGCTCGACAATCGGGCTTTCGGGCCGGCTTTCCAGCCGGTTGCAGCCCAACCATCCGACCGATGACCCGGAAGGGGTGGCCGGCTCGACCTTGGACGGTCTGCTCTATGGTGTTGGTGATGCGGTGATCGGCATCAATCCGGCCAGTGATAATCTCGAAGCCTGCATAAGGTTGATGCATCTGTTCGACAAACTCAGGGACCGTTTCGAAATACCGACACAGTCCTGTGTCCTGACCCATGTGACAACCTCGATCCAGGCGATCAAGGCAGGCGCGCCGCTCGATCTCGTCTTTCAGTCCGTTGCGGGAACGCAGGCCGCTAACAAGGGCTTTGGCGTCGATCTTGCGGTTTTACGTGAGGGACGCGAGGCAGCGCTTTCGTTGAAACGTGGTACCGTTGGTGACAATGTCATGTATCTGGAGACCGGGCAGGGCAGCGCGTTGTCGGCTGATGCCCATCACGGCGTCGATGAACAGACGCTGGAGGTTCGGGCCTATGCCGTGGCGCGGGAGGTCAAGCCGCTGCTGGTCAATACGGTCGTCGGCTTCATTGGGCCGGAATATCTTTATGATGCCAAGCAGATTATCCGCGCCGGACTGGAAGATCATTTCTGTGGCAAATTGCTGGGCGTGCCGATGGGTGTCGATGTCTGTTATACCAACCATGCCGAAGCTGATCAGGACGACATGGACAACCTGATGGTGCTCCTGACCGTGGCAGGGGTGAATTTCCTGATTGCTGTGCCGGGTGCAGACGATGTCATGCTCAATTATCAAAGCCTGTCCTATCATGATATTGTCGGTCTTCGTCACCAGTTCAACCGTCCGCCCGCGCCGGAGTTCGAAGCGTGGCTAAAGCGGATGGGGATGATCGATCGGTCCGGTCGATTGGCGCCATTGCCCCAGTCCAACGCATTTTCCCGCAACCTTCTGTCTTACAAGGCATCGGCATGAGCAATTCCGTCGATTTCGACCCGTTTGCAAGGTTTCGCAGCGCCACTCGGGCGCGTATCGGACTTGGCCGGGCAGGCGATGCGATGCCGACACAGGCGGTGCTGGAGTTTCAATTGGCCCATGCCAGGGCGCGTGATGCCGTCCACGGGGAAGTGGATTTCGAGAAAATAGCCACCGCGCTTGCTCCGATTGAAACAGTGCTGGTCCACTCCCTGGCAAAAGATCGGGCGACCTACCTGACCCGCCCTGATCTTGGGCGCATGCCGGATAGCCATGACCTTCCGGCACCGGGCAAGACCTACGAAATCGCGTTCATCATTGCCGATGGCCTTTCGGCAGCGGCGGTGGAGCGCCATGCGGTTTCGGTCTATGAGGCGACTGTGCGCCGGCTCGGAGGGTTTTCAGTCGCCCCGGTCGTCCTTGGAAAACAAGCGCGTGTCGCTTTTGGCGATGAAGCCGCGGCGGCCTTCGGCGCGCAAGTGGCTATTGTCCTGATTGGAGAGCGGCCCGGCCTTAGCGTTCCCGATAGTCTTGGCGCCTATATTACCTTTGCGCCGCGTAAAGGACGACGCGATAGTGAGCGCAACTGCATTTCCAATATTCATGACGATGGATTGTCTTACGAATCGGCGGCGGAAAAGATTTCCTGGCTGGTGAAGGAAGCCTTACGGTTGAAACTCACAGGTGTGGACTTGAAGGAAAATGCGGCGGATGGGATCTCACTCCCGCACAACGTGAAATCTTTGACTTAAGTAGCTGTTAATAAATAATTTTAATCTCTGAAAGATTTGGTCGGCTAAGCTTTTCTTCAGCTTCTGGCGCAGACTTGACGCGACTCACTGTATGCGGCACATTTACGATGAAACGTTCGATATGTCTGTTGTTGCCGTAACAAGCTGTGTATGCTGTTAGTTTTCCGCTGGTGCGTATATCATTCCAGAAGAGAATCAGTCAGTTTGCGCGGTGACGAAAGTTTAGGCGTATGCAAGCGTTGAATGGTCAAACCGTTCGAAGCTAAGGCACGCGCTTTACCGGGAGA